>JAPPNI010000019.1:0-3934 GCA_028873865.1 Chloroflexota bacterium
ACCCCACCCGCGCCGCCGACCCCGACGCTGCCGACCCCTGCCCAAGTTCGAACCCAGCTACCATCACACGAAAGAAGAGCCCCAATGGTCGCCCTTGACCAGCGCCTCAACGAAGTCGCCGCCTAGACCCTCCAACCAGACCGCCAACCAAAACCTTCCAAACCTAACCAAAACCCAACCAGTGCCAACCACCGCCAACCACCCCAATGCCACACAAAACCCAGCAAAAGACGCCACTTCCTGCCAACCCGCCCCCGTTTTTTCCCAGATCCCCCGCCAACAAAAAATTTCCAACCAACCACCAAACCAAAGCTTGCCCCCGCGCAAACAAACAAAGTCGCCCCCGCGCAGGCGGGGGTCGCCCCCGCTCCCCCTCCGTCATTCCCGCGCAGCCTGCCCCGCACTCGATGCGGGGGCGGGAATCCATCCAGCCATCCCCATCGCAACCCCAACACCCTCACCATTCCGCTCGTACACGTCCCCCCCTCGCCCGCTCCGATCTCTCCTCTCCACCCCTCTGTTACCCCAACGTAATATCGACCACCCAGCGACCCATAATCGGTTGCGTAGCCCCTCCACAATCCGCGATGATCACCACGTGAGAACTCCACACCTGGGGCGAACCATGCGCGGGCGGGGCTTGCGCAGGTCCCCAACCAGACCCCGGTCGCAACCGGGGAAGCGCGGGGGCAAGCTCCACCGCATGGAAAGCGAGGTCGCTATCGGCAAGAGAGACAGCGCTCACCCGGACACACTCCGGGTACACGCAGTGGGCGAGGAGCGACAGGCGCTCTCAGCCCTCAGCCCCGCGCAGGCGGGGAACGCCCCATGAAAGGGCAGACAATGATTCAAACTCTTGCGCGAAAGCGCACGAACTTGGCGGCTCTGGCAGTGCTCGCCGCACTGGCCGTCGCCCTGTTCGCCGCGACCGTTTCGGGTCAGACGGCCCGCTCGATCACCAGCGGCAGTGACTCCGACTTCCTCATCGCTGAAGGTGGCTTCATCGATGTCGCGGTGACCGGTGATGGTGTCACCAGCACGGATTGGACATTCCAGCCGATCTTCGGTTTCGTGTTGACCGCAACCGGAAGTGCCACTGACGCCTACGCCGGCGGTGCTGCTGCGAGGTACACACACCAGGCCGGCGCCCCGGCTGGTGACTTCACGATCCGGGCGACGAATAGCGCCACGCCAGCTTTGCCCGCGCTGAGTAAGACCCTGACCGTTGGCGACGCAGGTACGAACCTCGCGACAGTCAACGTGAAGCTCGGAACTCTCAATGCCGCGGACAACACGCGCTACAACCCCACTGCGGATCCGGCGGAAACCCCATTGGCTGAGGAAGCCAGTTCTGCCGTCAACACCAACATCCTCATCGAGGTTGAGGCGCTGAACAGCAATGGTGAGAAGTCGAACACCGGTGCTATTGGTGGCCTCTCGGTGACGATCTTTGCCGTCGGTGGCCTAGTCGCTTCCGGTGACGATGCAGCTAGTGGAGCGACATCTGCCACGGTGGCCTCAACTGCGGCACAGCAGAACGTGATTCAGCTCGCGGTCACTCGCCTCACCGCTGCAGGTCCAGGGGAGGTCAGGGTCTTCGCCGTGGCCGAAGTCGGCGACGAGACGATGGAGTCAGGTGATCTGAACCTGACGTTCACAGCAGTCGCTGGAGCCCCTGCGAACCCGAGCGTTGCGGACGGCGGAGCAGTTGCGCAAGGCGGCGCATCGATCGATGAAAATGACGCCGGCACCGCAATCGAGCCTGCAGTCGCTGGCACCAGGACGGCTCTCGTGGTCTCCGCTACGGATGCCAACGGGGTTGACGCCACGCTTGTAGACGCCACCATTACAGCCATCATGGTCAAGGGTCCCGATGACAAGGCCGTGACCGACAACGGAATCGCGGACGTGGCTGTTGGTCGGTTTGTGCTGGACGCCGACGCCGACACGGCCGGCAATCAGTCCCGCATCATTGTGACGCTGGCGGCTGACGCCGCTCCGGGCGAGTACACCGTGACTGCGAATATCGGCGCAACGGCATCTGAGCCGGCGACGTTCACCGTGACGGGTCCGCCCACGAACGTTGACGTCGTGATTGCCGCTGACGGTGGCACCGGCCTCGGCGCGCAGATCACTGCTACCGCGACCGTTACCGACACCAACGACAACCTCGTGGCGCCGGTTGATGTCGCGTTCACCGTGACTCAGGGCTCTCCGGCGACCTTCGTCGGCATTGACACGAAGACCAAGGACGGTGTTGCCTCGCGCAACGCAGTCGTCACCGGCTCCGGCGTCATTACCGTCATCGCGACTGCCAACGGCGTGTCCGGCGTAGCCGTCATCGCCGCAGGCGCGGCTGGCGAAGCCGCTCCGGCGCCCGACCCGGCCCTGGCAAGCATCTCCGTTGAGGTTGTGGGCGAAGACCACAGCGCTGGCAAGATCACCGTCCTGGCCCACTTGGCCGACGCCGATGGTGACCCGGTCGAGGGCATGGTCAGCTTCTACCACTCTGGCGACGCGAGCCTCTTCGGCCCGAAGGATGTCGTGACCAGTGGCGGCACCGCCACCGCTGAGTACAACGCCAACGACGACTTGACCGTCCTCGCCGTTTCGGGCGCCCATCGCGCCAGCGTGACCGTCGAAGTCACCTCTGTCGCCGAGCAGGCCGCGATGGACCAGGCTGAGGCCGACCGCATCGCCGCCGAGGAAGCCGAGGCCCAGGCCGAGGCTGACCGCATCGCCGCTGAGGAAGCCGCTGCTGCGGCTGCTGAGGCCGAGGCTGAAGCCGCTGCCGCCGCTGAGGCTGCTGCTGCTGAGGTCGCCGCTGAAGTCCAGCGCCTGGCCGGCCAGACCGGCTTCGCCTCCTGGCTCAGCGAGCACTCGATCTCCGCGAGCGAGCTGCTGGCTGGCGTCGGCGGTGGCGCCAACGCCATCTGGCTCTCGCAGAACGGCTCCTGGGTCCTCTACACGAGCGTCCCGGGTGTGCCCAACTCGGTCGACTTCGACGTCAACTTCGGTGACGTGATCTACATCAGCGACTAGCTTCGGCTAGGCCCCGCCCCGTCCCCGGGCCGCACGCAACCGGGGGCGGGGTCCGGGCCATCCGCTGATGCCACGCGACCCTGAAAGGACGCTGACATGACCAAGATGAGCACGATGCCCCGCATGGCAATCGCTGCCGCGATCGCCCTGATCGGGATCATCGCCCTCGGCGCGTCCGCCCTCGCCCAGCCCGCGACCCCCCACCTCTTCTACGGTGGCGGTCTGACGGCCGGCGACGTGGTCGGAATCGGCGACGCCACAGGCACCGCCGACGCCAACGGCGACTGGAGCATCCAGTCAACCAGCGCCGTCGCCGACGCCGCGGACGAGAGCTCGTTCACCCTCAACGGTGAGGCGGCAGCCGCCGTCCTGACCTCGATGGGCGAGAGCCTCACCCACGTCGCGGTCTCCGCCGCGATGATGGACGAAGGCGACGACTCCATGATGGACGACGGCGAAGACTCCATGATGGAGGACGGCGACGATTCCATGATGGACGACTCCATGGAAGACGATTCCATGATGGACGACGGCGATGACGAGATGCTCGCCACCGACCTGTCCAACACCGGTACCGGTGGCCTGGCTGACAACGGTGGCGTCTCCGCCGGCCTCATCGGCCTGCTGATCGCCCTCGGCGCAGTCGCCATCACCGGCCTCGGCCTCCGCCGAGTCCGCAACCGAGCCTAAAGTCGCCCCTCCCGAGCGACATCGGGAAACCAGGGGCGGGGGGCCAAAACCCCCCGCCCCTCCCCGTTACCGTTAAGTCGGCCCCCCCCCGGCGGGGCCCCCCCCACCACAAGTAGGCCCCCCCCCCGCCGGGCCCCCCCCCCCACAAAAAAACCCCCCCCCCCCGGGGCCCCCCCCCCGGGAAACCCCCCCCCCGCCCATT
>JAPPNI010000019.1:3944-60797 GCA_028873865.1 Chloroflexota bacterium
GGTAAACCGGGGGGGGGGGGCCAAAACCCCCCCCCCCCCCCCGTTAACCTTTACGGCGCCCCCGCGCTGGGGGGGCCCCGCACACCTCAAGTCAGCCCCGCGCTGGGGGGGCCCCGCACACCTCAAGTCAGCCCCGCGCAGGCGGGGCCCCGCGCACTTGAAGTCGGCCCCGCGCACTTGAAGTCGGCCCCGCGCAGGCGGGGCCCAAACATTGCCCCAACGTAACCAGCGTTCACACCTAACCCGTTATCAACTGGAAGCCCAACCCCCGCTCCGCCAAACTCGATCCAACCTCAATCGGGGAAGGATCGATCCATGAAGCCAAACACCAGCAGCCGAACCCTGCGAGTCGCCATCCTCGCCGCCCTCGCCATCCTCGCCCTCGCCCTCTGGACCTCCCAGTCCAGCGCCCAGCCCGCCGAGCCCTTCCAGGTCTACGGAACCGCCGAGCCCGGCGACATCATCGCCATCCACGACGCCGACGGCAATGCCAAGGGCGCCGCAACCACCGACGACAACGGCGACTGGTTCGTCCAGATCCAATGCAGCGCTGACACCCTCCACCTCCTCAGCTTCACCATCAACGGCCACCCCGCCGACGCCGACTTCACCGTCCACGGCTCCACTCTCGCCGAAGTCACCCTCACCCTCTCCGACGACTCCGCCATGCCAGACGACGCCGACCACATGGCCGACGACGACATGACCGATGACGGCGAGCTCATGGAAGAAGACGCCATGTCCGACGACAAAATGTCCGACGACGAGATGTCCGACGACGAGATGTCCGACGACACCATGGAAGACGACATGATGGACGACGGTGACGACAAGATGCTCGAGTCCACCTACCCAGGTTCCGGAACCGGCGGCCTCGCCGACGACTCCCCCTCCACCGGAGCCCTCATCGGAACCCTCGCCCTCCTCGCCACCCTCCTCGCCACCCTCGGAATCTACCGCTTCCGAACCAACCGGGCCTAACCACCCCACCACCCAGCCGCGCTCGAACAGCGCCCAACCGCGGCCCCCTGCTCCGCCAGGGGGCCGCGCTCGTCTGTGGTGTAGTCTGCCCAGAGTGTGAGTCAATTCACTAGAGGAGTATTCACGTGGCTGAACTGAGTGGCGCGCAGATCGTCGCCAAGTCCCTGGCGACCCAGGGTGTTGAAGAAATGTTCGGGCTCGTCGGCGTCCCCGTCGTCCCCATCTCCATCGCCTGGCAACAGGAAGGCAAACCGTTCATCGGAGTCCGCCACGAACAGGCCGCCGGCTACGCGGCCCAGGCAGCCTCCTACATGCGCACCCACCTCTCCGCCGCCCTCGTCGTCTCCGGCCCCGGCATGACCAACGTCATCTCCGCCCTCGGCAACGCGCAGGCCAACTGCTGGCCCATGATCCTGCTCGGCGGAGCCGCCAACATCACCCTCTCCCAGATGGGCGACTTCCAGGACGCCCCACAGGTCGAGGCCGCCCGGCCCTTCGTCAAGTGGTCCGACCAGGCCCGCGACGTCCGCCTCATCCCGCGACTCATCGCCCAGGCCACCCGCGCCGCCATCAACGGCCGCCCCGGACCCGTCTACCTCGACCTCCCCGGTGACATCATCGACGCCGTCGTCGACGAGTCCGAGGTCCAGTGGGCCCCGCGCGTCGAAGAGCCCCAGCGCCCCATGGTCTCCCAGGAATCCGTCGAGTCGGCCATCGAGGCCCTCAAGACCGCCTCAAACCCCCTCGTCATCGTCGGCAAGGGCATGGCCTGGTCCAAGGCCGAGCAGGAGGTCCAGGAGTTCGTCGACAAGACCGGCATCCCCTGGCTCGCCACCCCCATGGGCGCCGGCGTCGTCCCCGCAGACGCGCCAAACAACGCCGCCGCCGCCCGCACCCACGTCCTCAAGAACGCCGACCTCGTCGTCCTCCTCGGCGCCCGCCTGAACTGGATCCTCCACTTCGGCAAGCCCCCCCGCTTCAAGGAAGACGTGCGAATCATCCAGCTCGACATCGAGCCGGCCGAGATCGGCACCAACGTCCCGACCGAGGTCGCCCTCGTCGGCGACGGCAAGGCCGTCATGGGCCAGATCAACTCCTACCTCGACGAGAACCCGTGGTCGTTCGAGGACTCAACCGAGTGGATCGCCTCGATCAACGCCGAGGTCGAGCGCAAAGCCGCCGAGCAGGCAGAGTGGGCCTCCTCCAGCGAGTCGCCGATGAACTACTACCGGCCGCTCAAGGAGATCCAGGACCGCATGCCGCGCGACGCCGTCTTCGTCACCGAGGGCGAAAACACCATGGCCATCGCCCGCCAGGTCATCCAGTCGTACGAGCCGCGCAAGCGCCTCGACGCCGGCACCTGGGGCACCATGGGCGTCGGCCCCGGTTTCGCCCTCGCCGCCCAGGTTGTCAACCCCGGCAAGCGCGTCATCGCCCTCGAGGGTGACGCCGCCTTTGGTTTCGGTCCCGGCGAGGTCGAGACCGCCGTCCGCCAGAAACTGCCCATCACCTGGATCATCTTCAACAACAACGGCATCGGCGGAGGCGCCCCGGAACTGCCCGACGACTACGAGACCGGCGCAATCAACCCCGGCCAGCTCACTCCGATGGCGCACTATGAGAAGATCATGGAAGCCTTCGGCGGCAAGGGCTACTACTGCCGTTCGCCGGAAGAGCTCGAGGCCGCCCTCGACGACTCCTTCCAGCAGGAAGGCTCAACGTTAATCAACGTTGAGATCGCACCGGGTGCCCAGCGCCGCCAGCAGCAGTTCCGCTGGCTCCAGCGCTAGCCCTCAGGGCAGCTGTGTCCAGATGGATGCAACGCGAACGACGACGTAGAGAGCGTCACCGCTCTTCAGTTCGTCGAGCGTGTTGAGGAAATCCGGTCCGTCGGGCAACCAGAACTGCCAGGTCCCGCTGTACGGATCGTAGCGATAAGCACGACTGAAGTGAGCGACGTTGCGCAGCGCGTCGGCTACGTGGCGGTCCGGTCCTTGCCACGAGATCAGGTTGGCCCCGTCCGACAGCCGAATCGTCACCTGCCGAGGCGCAGGCGGAGGCGCCGGCAGCCAAGCGACATCGGCGTTGACCAGCGCCCATACCGCCTGTCCGGGCATCAGCGACTGCACCGCGATCGCCGCTGATCCCCCGTCCAGCGGGTCGAACCGGTGGTACGTGTCCTGATACGGATTGTGCACCACGAGCTCCGACAGTGGCGCGTCGAGATCCGCAAACAGTCCCGCAACCGAGCTCTGCCGTTGCACCCCAACCGTCCGCCAGCCGCCAACCGGAGCATCGTCGGGAATCGTCCAGACCGGCACCGGTTCAGGATCCGCAACCGCAACCGGTGCCTCGTCGGCCTCCGGCGGATCCTGCACGGGATTCGTGACAGCCGGAGCCGTCCAATTCTGGACATTGGTCGAAGTGAACTCGACCCCGGCATGCAGGTTGGACTCGTCCGACCAGTGAAGCTCCCGCCCTTCGATCGCATACCGCCCGATGAACGGCCTGCTCCGCCCGAGGTAGCCGCCCCCGTAGGTCGCGTGGATCGCGTAATGGATGTGCGCCACGCCCCCGTTCACGTCGTAGCCGGCTGGGAACACCAGACCAACCCGGTCGCCGACACTCACCCGCACCCCGCGCCTGATGTGGTCGTCAGGGTCCAGGTGCACGAGCAGATGCGCATACCCATTCGCGTCCTCAATGGTCAGCCCATTGTCGTCAGACCAGCTGACCTCGCCATCCACCGGTGAAAGCACCGGCGTCCAGTCCGTCGACGCGTCGGTGCGGACGATGTCGATCGCGTGCGGATCTTGTTGGTCGGCCTCAGAGTGCGTCGCGGTGTTGTAACCGGCGATGATGCTCCAGGTCGTACCGGCAGGCGCAGGGATCGGTACGCCCCCTTCTGCGCGGACTCCGCTGCCCAGGCCGATCGCCGCTGCCACGGCGACCAACACGGCGGCCACGACGAGTACCGCCCGATAAGCGGGATGCGCCTTCGCGCTCATAAGTCCAGTGGATCCTCGGCCTTCACCCTGCCTCAGACTCTACAGAGAATTTGCGATCCGGGCCGGGCGCGGCCGCGCGATGCCTGCCTGCCCCGATCCTCTGACTTCGCAACAGGGCGTAACATCAGATATTGGATTGAACAGCATTCAATGGCCGACCGTGTATCGGCGAAAGGACGAAGCATGAAGTACCGCCGCCTCGGCGACTCTGGCCTGCAGATCTCGCTGGCTGGTCTGGGGACCAACAACTTCGGCATGCGGCTGGACTACGAGGGGTCGAAGTCCGTGGTCGATGCGGCCATCGACGCCGGGATCAACTTCTTCGACACGGCCGATATCTACGGCGGCGGGTTGTCGGAAGAGTTCCTCGGTCGAGCGCTGGGATCGCGGCGTGAGGACGTCCTGATTGCCACAAAGTTTGCCATGCCCGTCGGTGAAGGGCCGTTCACACGCGGCGGCTCGCGGCATTACATCGAGAAGGCGGTCGAGCGCTCCCTCAAGCGCCTGGGCACCGACTACATCGATGTCTACCAGATGCACCAACCGGATCCGGACACGCCGATCGAGGAAACTCTCGACGCGCTCTCGGACCTCGTCCACCGTGGCGTCGTCCGCTACATCGGTCATTCGAACTTCACTGGCTGGCAAATCGCCGACGCCGACTGGACCGCCCGATCGAAGGGCTATGTCCGGTTCGTCTCGGCGCAGAATGAGTGGAGTCTGTTGGAGCGCAAGATCGAACCGGAGATCATGCCGGCCTGTCGACAGTTCGGTCTCGGCCAGTTGCCGTTCTTTCCTCTGGCATCAGGATTCTTGACCGGGAAATACACACGAGGCGCCGATCTGCCGGATGGCACGAGGCTGGCAGCCTGGTCCAAAGCGATGCCGGCCCGGATCGACGCCCTGACCTCGGATGTCAACTGGGACAAGTTGGACGCGCTGACTTCGTTCGCTCAGCAGAACGGACACACCATTCTCGATCTGGCCTTGAGTTGGCTGGCCTCCGATCCTGCCGTCTCCTCGGTGATCGCCGGCGCAACCAAGCCGGAGCAGATCGAGGCGAACGTGGCCTCAACGCTCAGTTGGGAGCTGTCACCGGCAGACTTCGCCGCGGTCAACGAGATCCTCGGCTAGTTCCCTTGGGCCTCGCCAAGCTGGCAGCCTGGGCCGGCGCGCTCGGCGTCGGGACGGCGCTGTACGCATGGTGGGAGTCCACGGCAGTTGAGGTTCGCAGGTTCTCGCTTCCCATCAGAGACTTGCCGCCCGGACTCGATGGTCTGCGCATCTTGCACGTCTCGGACACTCACTTCCCCGCCGACGGCAGCTCAACAGCTCGGTTCCTTGAGCACATCAGGCCCCTTGAGTACGACCTGCTCTGCTGTACGGGTGACTACGTCGAAACGTCAGCGGGCTGGGACTCGGCGGCGGACGCCCTGACGCAGTTGGCCGCGCCGTTCGGCGTCTTCGCGATCCTCGGTGCGCACGACTATTGCCCGCCGGTTCGCACCTGGGACCAATGGGTCTCGTTCAACGCCGACCGAATCATGGGCTCGCCCCGAAGGTTTGTCAATCCCCAACCGTTTATCGAGCGCCTCGAAGCATCAGGGATGGTCGTGTTGCGCAATGAGTGGCGCTCGGTAGAGATCGGCGGCGAGCTCGTGCGGATTGGCGGCGCCGGCGATGACTCCGCGGGGATGGCGCGACTTGACGCTGCCCTTCCCCCGCCCGGGGGATTCTCGATCCTGCTCACGCACGCACCCGACGCTGCCCTGCGCCTGCCGCCCATCGCCGACGGCGGACCATCGCTGGTGTTCTCCGGGCACACCCACGGCGGACAGATTCGCATCCCTCGTTGGGGCGCCCCTCTTCGTCATTCTCAGCTCGTCTCTCGACAGAAGCCGGATGGCGTGTTCGACAGAGGCGAGACCACGGTGGTTGTGAGCCGAGGCTTCGGCACCGCTCACGTTCCACTACGATTCGCCTGCCGACCTGAAGTTGGCCTGATAACCCTGATCCGCCAGTCGGATTAACGCTCCTACATTTCTGTAAAGCGATCGCACTGACTCGACTTCAACTCCCTCTCGCTAGAATGCAAAGTGAGCGAATATGACAAGTAGTTCGCTGCTGGCGTCGGTGTCGGTCGCCTCGGCGTGGCGGTGAAGCGAGGAGCATAGGCGATGGTTGCCAGAACGTATGACGTCATGAATCTGGAAGCACAGGACTTCGGATCCGAGCACTACCAGGCGATCAACCTCCATAACTTTGAGCAGCTCGAGCAGATTCAGGCGTTACCGGATGAAGTCATCTACAACATCAACGTCGTCGGTCGGGTCCTGCCCTTCAAGTCAAACCGCTACGTCGTTGACCATCTGATCGACTGGGACGACGCGCTCAACGATGGCATGTTCCGGTTGACCTTCCCGCAGAAAGACATGCTGGCGCCGGCCGACTTCGACAAGATGGCGGCGGCAATCGACTCGGGCAAGAACTCGCGCGAACTCAAAGTCGTGGCGGACGAAATCCGGATGACCCTGAATCCGCACCCGGCGGGTCAAATGGAACACAACATGCCGAGCTATCAGGGGCAGCCGCTGCCCGGCATGCAACACAAGTACCGCGAGACGGCGCTGTTCTTCCCCTCGCAGGGTCAGACCTGCCACGCATATTGCACGTTCTGCTTCCGCTGGCCGCAGTTTGTCGGGCTCGAAGGCAAGAAGTTCGCGATGCGCGAGGGAGAGCTACTGCGCGGCTACCTCTCCGAGCACCACGAGATCTCCGACATCCTCTTCACCGGCGGCGACCCGCTGATCATGAAGACCAAGACGTTGCGCGAGTACATCGAACCGCTGACCAAACAGGACGCCGGTCACAATCTTCGCACGGTGCGGATCGGCTCGAAAGCGATTGCCTACTGGCCGCACCGTTTCATTTACGACGACGACGCGGAAGACCTGCTCGACCTCTTCCGCGAGGTCACCGGCGCCGGGATGCAACTCGCGCTCATGGCCCACTTCAACCATCCGGCCGAGTTGCGTACGTCGGTCGCCCTGGAGGCGGTGCGCCGGATCCGTGAGACCGGTGCGCAGATTCGAACTCAGACCCCGCTGCTCAATCACATCAATGCCGACTCGCAGTTGCTGGCCGACATGTGGGCCGAGCAGACCCAGGCCGGCTGCGTGCCGTACTACCTGTTCGTCGCCCGCGACACCGGCGCCAAGCGTTACTTCGAATTGCCGCTGGTCGACTGCCAGGAGATCTTCCGTGGCGCCTATCAACGCGTATCCGGCGTCGCGCGGACCGTGCGCGGACCATCGATGTCGGCCGGGCCGGGCAAAGTCCAGATTCTCGGCGTTTCGGAGTTCCGTGGCGAGAAGCTGATCGTGCTGCGATTCCTCCAGGGGCGTGACCCCGAGTGGGTCGGTAAGCCGTTCTTCGCCAAATACTCCGACACCGCCAGTTGGCTGGATGAGCTCGAGCCGGCTGAAGGCGACGAGTTCTTCTACGAAGAGCGTCTGCGAGAGCTGCTGGCTGAGGAAGGCTCCCCTTGGTCTCGCGAAGAGACGAGAATCCAACTCCTCGACACCGCTGCTGCAGGCCTGTAGACCACGTCGCATGACCGAGACCGTGCGACGGGACGACGATCCTGTCGTGCGTCCGGGGACGCCGTCATTTCAATGTCTGGCAGAAGAGTGCGGAGCCATGTGCTGCCGCAATCCATATCGCGTGGATCTTGGCGAGGACGAGGTCAATCGACTGGCCGGTGAGGTTGATGTCGCCGAGGTGCTGGACGAGCGGACATCGATCGTGCTGATGCGCCAGGTTGACGACGCTTGCGTGCTGCTCGGCCACGATCTGCGCTGCAACGCGTACCAGGTCAGACCGATCGGTTGCCGGAACTATCCCTTCCGCCTGGAAGTCGAAGACGAAGAGACGCCCAGGATTGTGCGCGATCTGGCCTGTCCGGGGTTCGTCGGGCCACCGATGGATGAGTCTGCGTACACGATGCTGGTCGAGCAGTTGACTCGCTCTGCGAGATAGACGCCAGGGCCCTTCGTATACTCGACGGATAGCGAGCGGTTCCAGGTGGGAGTTGGCGATGCTTGATTCGGCGACTATTGATGCTCTGCGGAAGTCCCGTTCGGAGTGGGACGCTCGAGTAGATGCCGAGGGCCGTGAGCGGCCGGGACCATTCATGACTGTGTCATCGCGCCCGATTGAGCGGCTCTACGACGCCACCACCCTGGACGAGTCGGGTTGGGACGTTGAGAACGACCTGGGACTTCCGGGCGAATATCCGTTCACACGCGGCGTGCATCCAACCGGTTATCGCGGACGACCCTGGACGATCCGCATGTTCGCTGGCTTCGGTTCGGCCGAGGAAACCAATTCTCGCTTCAAGCGTCTGTTGGATGACGGGCAGACCGGCCTGTCGATCGCCTTCGACATGCCCACCTTGATGGGCTACGACCACGACGACGACCTGGCGGCGGGTGAGTTCGGCAAATGCGGTGTGGCGGTGTCCTCGCTGGCCGACATGGAACTCCTCCTGGACGAGCTGCCGCTCGATCAGATCACGACGTCGATGACGATCAACTCGCCGGCCGCGCCGATCTGGGCGATGTACATCGCCGCCGCCGAGCAACGAGGTATCGACCGCTCAAAACTCGGCGGCACCCTGCAGAACGACATCCTCAAGGAGTACATCGCACAGAACGAGTTCGTGTTCCCGCCGCGACCATCGATGAGGCTGGTGACCGATACGGTCGAGTTCGCGTCGGAGTACATGCCGCGCTGGAATTCGATTTCGGTCTCCGGCTATCACATCCGCGAGGCCGGCTCGACAGCGGCGCAAGAGCTGGCATTCACCCTCGCCGACGGGCTGGAGTACGTCCGCTGGGCTCAGGATCGCGGCCTGCATGTGGACGAGTTCGCGCCGCGGCTCTCGTTTTTTTTCAACTCACACAACGATTTTTTCGAAGAGATCGCCAAGTTCCGAGCGGCGCGCCGGATCTGGGCGCGGGAAATGCGCGAGACCTTCGGCGCCGAGAATCCGCGCTCGTGGTGGATGCGGTTCCACACCCAGACCGCCGGCGTCTCGCTGACCGATGTACAACCGGAAGTGAATCTGCTTCGAGTCACAATCCAGGCGCTGGCCGCCGTGTTGGGCGGAACGCAATCGCTGCACACCGACGCCATGGACGAGGCCCTGGCGCTGCCGTCGGAGAAGGCGGCCCGGCTCGCGGTCCGTACCCAACAGGTGATCATGCACGAATCGGGAGCGATCAACACGGTCGACCCGCTGGGAGGCTCATACTTCGTTGAACAGTTGACGAACGACCTGGAGCGTGAGGTCTACCAGTACTTCGAACAGATCGATGCGCTGGGCGGTGTGATCGCTTCGATTGAGACCGGCTACTTCCAGAAAGAGATCGCCGACGCCTCAGCGAGGTTCCAGCGAGAAATCGAACGCGGAGAGCGGACCATCGTCGGTGTCAATGACTTTGAGCTCGAGGAGCCGCTGGAGATTCCAATCCTCAAGATGGACCCCCAGGGCGAGGCCCGCCATCTGGAGCGTCTGCGCCGAACCCGCGCCGAGCGCGACCAGGACCAGGCCGAATCGGCGTTGACTGCGCTCGCCAATGTCTGCCGAGATCCTCGTGCGAACTCGATGCCGCAGATGCTCGACGCAGTGCGCAGCTACTGCACGCTGGGCGAGATAATGAACACGATGCGAGACGTCTTCGGCGAGCACCAGGAACACGTGGTGCTCTGAGCGCCACGGGCGAACAGCAACCGCACGAGAGGAGCACACCATGGCCGGCCCACTCGACGGGATCAAGGTGCTGGAGTGCTCGACCTGGGGATTTGGGCCGATCGGCGGAATGATGCTCGGCGACCTCGGCGCCGACGTGATCAAGATTGAGTCGCCCTCCCGGCCCGATGCGGCGCGCTTCGTCGAGTCGGTGGCCGGCATCCCAAACATGATGCCGGACGGACACTCGGCGCTGTTCGAAGCCGTCAATCGCAACAAGCGATCGCTGGCGCTCGATCTAAAATCCGAGCGCGGACAAGAGATCTTCCGCGAACTGATCGTCGATACCGACGTATTCATCGAAAACTATCGTCCAGGCACCTTCGAGAAGCTGGGCCTCTCAACAGACGCGCTCACGGAGATCAATCCCGGACTCATCCACGCGGCGACGGCCGGCTATGGATTCAAGGGTGATGAGGCGCATCTGCCCGCGCTCGATGCCGTCGGACAGGCGCGCGGTGGCTTCATGTACTCAGGCGGCGGTCCCGACGACCCGCCCAACTGGAACACGCTGGGCATCGCCGACGTGATGGGCGCCACCTGCCTCGCCTACGGCTGCCTGGCGGCGATCGCCGGACGCGAGCTCAATGGGGGCAAGGGTCAGCGGATTGAGGTCTCCCACATCATGGCGACGATGTGGTTGCAGTTCTGGGGAATCAGCGTGGGTATGATGCAGGGCCTTGACCTCTGGCCCCGATTCGATCGATCGAAAGCGGCGAACCCCCTCTGGAATCTCTACCGCTGCGGCGACGACAAGTGGTTGATGCTGGGCATCCTCGAGGCTGAGCGCGATTGGGCCTCGTTCTGCCGAGCGATGGGACTGGACGAGATCATCGACGATGAGCGCTTCAAGACGTTGTCGGCAATGGGTCGCCATTGCCAGGAGCTGATCGCGCTGTTGGAGGACCGATTTGCCTCTGCCCCTCGAGATGAGTGGGAACAGCGGCTGCTCAAGGAATCGAACCTGATTTTCACCCGAGTGCAGCGGATCGGCGATCTGATCAGTGATCCGGCTGTGCTCGCCAACGATTACCTGGTGAGCCACGACCATCGACATTTCGGTCCGACTCAGACCCTGACGCATCCTGTCCTGCTCCACGGTCAGCCGGCGACGCTGCGTCGAGATGCGCCTGAGTTGGGGGAGCATTCAGGTGAGGTGCTACAGGAGCGGCTGGGGTTGTCGGAGGAGGAGCTGGCGTCGTTGTCGGCTGAGGGTGTGATTGGCTAGTCGCAGCAGCCAGTGGCAGGCGTAGGGGCGGCCCTTGTGGCCGCCCGTTCCGTGCGCTGCCGGCAGTTCGCCTTTGTCATTGACCGCTGCAAGGCAGCGAACACGGGCACCCACGAGGGGCGCCCCTACAGAAGATGGATCTTGCAGCCGCCCTCTTCGGAGAGCTAGCGGCCGATGATCAGTGAGACCGAGGTCGTGCCAGAGCCGCCGATGTTGAGGGTCGCGGCTCGACTGGCGCCTTCGACCTGGTAGTCGCCGGCGTTGCCGGTGACCTGTTTCCAGGCGTCAAGGGCCTGGCGGACGCCGGTCGCGCCGACCGGGTGACCGCCGCCGATCAGACCGCCAGACGGATTCATTGGAATCTCGCCGTTGAAGTCGATGCGACCGTCTTCGATTGCCTCGTAGCACTTGCCCGGCTCGGTGATGCCGAAGTGATCGATCGCCATGTAGTGGCTGGTCGTGAAGCAGTCGTGAGTCTCGATCGTGTCGAGGTCCTCGTGGCCGTCGATGCCGGCGCGGTCATAGGCGTCGGTGATCGCGCGGCGCGTGTGCGGGAGCACGTACTCGTCGCCCTGCGCCTGGGCGATCTTCTCGTCGAAGGTTAGTGCGGCCGTGTGGTGTCCCCAGCCCTGAAGGGTCGGCACGTCGGCGAGGTCGATGCCTCGCGCCTCGGCCCACTCGGCAGCTCGTTCTTCGTTGGCCAGGACCAGCGCGGCGGCGCCGTCGGTGATTTGCGAGCAGTCGCGCAGCAGCAGACGACCAGTGATCGGCGCGACGTACTTGCCTTCATCGAGGTCGGACGGCACATCGCCGAGCCACTTGCGAGTCTGCGCGACCGGGTTGCGCTGGGCGTTTTCGTAGTTGAGCTCAGCCAGACGCTGGAGATGCGCCGCTTCGAGGCCATAGCGCTCGTCGTAGACGTCGCCAAGACGGCCGAACAGCTTGGGGAAGGGCAGTTCGACGCCCTCGGCCTCGAGTTCGTACCAGCCGGCAGTACCGAGGAAATCGCCGCCTTCAACGGGGCTGACGGTCTTCATCTGCTCGACGCCGAGCACCAGGGCAGTGCCGTAGCGCTCGGCCTCGAGTTCGGCCGAGGCCATCAGAATCGAGATGCTGCCGGATGCGCAGGCGGCCTCGTGGCGGGACGTGGGCAGGCCGCCGAAGTCAGGACTGATCTCGGCGAAGAAGCCGCCCATCTGTCCCTGCTTCGAATAGAGCTCGCCGGCGAAGTTGCCGACGTGCGCGGTGTCGATGTCGCCGGGCTCCATCGAAACGGCGTCGAGCGCGCCGAAGACCGCCTCGGACATCACGTCGCGCAGGTTGTGTTCTTCCTTGCGCCAGTTGCGGGCAAAGTCGGACTGGTATCCGCCGAGAATGTAGGTCTTGGGCATCGTTGCTCCTGGGTCACTCCAGATGGCCGGTGTCTTCGAGGCAGGATATCAGGGCAGCACCTAGTACCCCCGAAACACGGACGGGCGCTTCTCCCGCCAGCTTCGACGTCCCTCATCTGCGTCGTCGGTGAAGCGATAGCGGTCCGAAACCTGCACCTCATGCGCGAGGCTGTCCTTGAGCGAGTGTTCGGAGGAGTAGTCGATCATCTCCTTGAAGGCGGAGACGTTGAGCGTCGGTAGCTTGGTCAGGTTGTCAATATAGGTAGCTGCCTCGCGATCAAAATCCTCGAGCGGCCAGACGCGGTTTGCCCAACCGCATTGCAGGGCCTCCTCGGCGAACATGTGCCGGCCGGTCATGAGCAGTTCAAGCGCTCGTCCACGACCCATGATCCGGGGCGCAAACCAGGTCGTGCCGCCATTCATCCCGATCGCCCGCTGCGCCCGATGATCTCCGACCTCAATATTGTCCGCGCAAAGACGAATGTCGCAGGCGCAGGCGATCTCCCACCCGTGACCTAGCGCCCAGCCGTTGATCAGCGCCACCACCGGTTTCTTCAACTCACGGAGCGAGATCAGGAACGGATGATGAACCGTGATCGAGGAGTCGATTCCCGGCGTGGGTTCCATGCCGTAGAGGTCGTCGCCGGAGCAGAACGCCTGCTGACCCGTACCGCGCAGCGAGACGACCCGGATGTCCGGTCTCGCTGCCGCGAAGTCGACCAATGCCTGCATCTCCCGAAGTAGTCGGTAGGAGAGCGCATTCAATCGCTCGGGACGGTTCATGATGATCGAGAGCACGCCACCGTCCGTAATCTCCCAGATCGTGACCTGCCATTCGCCGTCGGTGAGCGGTGTCGGTGCTTCCGGCCAGGCGTCGTGGTTCGACATCGGTCGGCCTTTCCGTGGTGGCGCGAAGTTGAATCGGATTCCAGTCGATGGCAAGTCTAGAGCGGCGCGTGAAGCGACCGTAAAACCGTATAGATTTGATCACCGCGTACTCGCCGGGCAACGGCGGTGATAGGGCCGATGCGTACACTGATTTTGTAATGATCGGCCCTCGGAGCCGTCGCCGGATGCGGTTAACCGCCCTGTGTGCTGTGTTGTTGCTGACGACATTGGCATCGTCAGCGTGGCCTGGAGAGGCGGACGCGTCCTCTCAACGTGTACTGTCCGTGACAGCATCTCCAAGGACGGTCGAGGCACGCGGTGGCGAGTCTCGGATCACGGTCCGTATCACTGCCGAAGCCGCTGGAGACCAGGCCCGAGTCTCACTCTCGACCGAACTCGGCGCCTTCGGATCAGCCAGCGGCCCCCCCGCGATTGTCGATCGGCTGGATGACGTCGGCAACGACATGCTGGGCGCCTCAGTGATTCTTGTCGGCGACGGGCGGCCTGGAACAACCGTAGTGCGGGCGCAAGTCGGTTCGCTGGTTGATACCGTCACCATTCGATTTGTTGGCCCAACAACAACGATCCGGCTCGACCAGCCAGCCCACCGATCGCGGCTTGACGCCTCGGAGTCGCATAGGGTTCGCTTGGTTGCTACCGACAGCACCGGGCTTCCGGCGCCCTCAGCGCGGATCTCGTTGCAATTAGTCGATGCCCCAGAGGCGGCCACGTTGCGCAGCGGCGCCGTGTCAACGACGACGTCACTGTCGGTGACCGCGAATCAAAACGGGGAGGCAACCGTCTTCCTCTCGTCCGACCCGGGCAATGTGACGATCACCGCGACCAGCGGCAGCGCCTCGCTGACGATGAGGTTCCAGATCTACGGCGCACCCGAGCTCCTGCGGCTGGTGCCGGTCTCAGAGACAGCGATCGAGGTTGGCAGCGTCGGGGCGCCTGGCTCAATCCAGGTGCTGCTTCAGGATGAGCGAGGCCAGGGCGTGCCCAACGAGCGAATCGTGTTCAGCGCCGAGGGCGGACTGGTGGTTCGCTGGGATGGCGACGCCGAATCACAGATCACCGACGATTCCGGAACAGCGCGGGTGCATCTGGATAGCGAAAGCGCGCGCCTCGGGCTGGCCAAGGTGACGGCGACATGGTTCGGCGGAGGAGCCAACCTCGCTGACAGCCTGACGATCCGCGTGACCGGTCCGCCCGCGTCGCTCTACCTCTGGGCCGAAGTCACTCGCGCCGCGGTCGACGAAGTGCTGATCGAAGAGTTCGCATCGTCTACGACATATCGTCTACACGCCGAAGTACTCGATCGGCTCGGCCAACGCGTGGCTGGCGCATACCGGGTTCGATGGTGGCCGGTCGTCTCCCGAGCCGGCGCTCAGGCATATCCGCAGGTCAGTGAGACTCAGAGCGGGGTAGCGACCGCATTCTTCGACCTCCAGCACATCGACGGACGGCCGCACCCGGAATCCACATCGGTTCAGGCCTGGCTGATCGCCAAAGCCCAGATCAACAACAACGGGCTGATCGCCAACCTGCTCGGTGAGGGCGAGCCGCTGCGTGCGCGCTGGAACGATCTCAACTGGCTGGGACCGGAGACCACCATCAGCGAGGCCGTCGCCGATATTGCCGATGTCGTCTCGGCGGCCTGGCGGCGCACGGAAAGTGGAGGCTGGCAGGCCTGGTTCACTGCCGATGTACCAGGCGCAGTTGACTTCGCTCTGAGTCCCGGCGACAACTTCTATCTCGTTCTGCGCTCGGCTGCACTGCTCGAGCATGTTGAGCGCCGCTAGCCGCTGCGAACATCGATATCCGGCCTAAAGTGACGTGGTGAAGCTCTGCCTGACCGTTGCTGTCGTCGCCGTCGCCTGCGCGATCTTCGGGATGTCGGCGCTGGGCCAGTCGACCAACCAGTGGCTCGTCGAATCGGACGCCGACCGGGGGGACGGCAGCCTGCGCTGGGCGATCGAGCGCGCCAACGACTCCCCCGGTGATGACCGCATCCGCTTTGCCTCGGCGATGACCATCCGACTACGCTCGCCCCTTCCTGAACTGGCCGACGCTGGCATCACGATCGACGGCTCCAATGGGGACGCCTCACCGCAGGTGCGGCCCGGAGTATGGCTGGACGGCTCTTCAGCGGGGGACGCGGCAGGGTTGGAGCTGGTTGAGCCGGGGGCAACCATACGCGGCTTGGGAATCGGCGGCTTTCATCGCTACGGGATCGGCGTGATCGGCGCGGATGCAAGGGACGCCACGATCGAAGGCAACTGGATTGGTCTGCACGCCGACGGCCGCGCTTCGGCCAATCGTTTGAGCGGCGTCGCCGTCATTGGAGGCGCGCAGGGAGCGCGCGTGATCAACAACCGGATCGGCGGCAACAGCGTGCCACAGCGCACTGGCCATGGCATCGTGGTTGGCGGTGGCGGCAGCGTCGACGCAATCCTGTCGGGCAACGTGCTGGGCATAGGTGCAGACGGCTCGCCGCTGCCCAACGATGATGGCATCCTCGTCGTCGATTCGGCCCAGGCGAGGATCCGTCAGAACACGATCGGCAACAGCGCCGTCGCGGGAATTGAGCTGCGAGAGACGCGTCTCCTGGTCACGGTCGACGCGAACCGGATCGGCATCAGGAGCAACGGCGCGTTGGCGCCGAATGACGTTGGCATATTCCTCGGCCCCAGATCGGCGAACGCCGAAATCGGCGCTTCCGAGGCGAATCTGATCGCGGGGAATCGGGTGGGCATAGCCGTCGAACAGGGCGCCCGTGAAGCGCTGATCGAGGACAACTGGATCGGCTTGGTGCCTCGCGATGGAGCGCTAGCCATATCGGATGCGAAGCTCCCCAATGCGATCGTGCGGCCCAATCGAGATCGAGGCATTTCCGTCATCGCCGGTGCGGCCGAGATCAGGTTGCGCAACAACTACGTCGCCGCGGGCGAGTTCGGCATCGTCGTCGCCGATCCGATCACGACCCGCGTCAGCTTGACCCGGAACGTCGTCGCCGGTGCTCGCGACGGACCCACCGAAGCGGCAATCGACGTGCGATCGGGGACCGAACTCACCATCGGCGGTGAGGAAGGGTTCGGCAATCACGTCTGCGGTGCCGAATTCGGCATTCGGCTGGCCGACACGGAAGAAGCCACGGTCGACTCGAATGCGATCGGCGTCAGCGCGGCAACTCGAGTCAGGTTCGACAGCGATGCCCGGCTACTCTGGGCGATTCGGCTTGACGACGGCGTAGTGCGTGCTCGCGTTCGCAACAACCGGATCGGCGACGCTGAGCGCGCGGGCATATCGGTTGTTGGGTCCGCTTCTCGGGACAACTCCCTGGTTGGCGACGTTTCATCGGACAGTTCACTGGGACAGAATCAGTTCAGCGGTAATGGCCTCGATATCGACCTGGGTGGAGACGGCCGCACGGCCAACGATGCCCGTGACCGGGATCGCGGTCCCAACGACCTGCTCAATCACCCGGTCATTCTCGATCACACGATCAGGAAGATCAGTGATCGCATCTTCCACTCGACGTACAGCGGAACGGCGACCCCTGGAAGCCGGGTCTACATCTTCGAACGTTCTGGCTCGTCCGAGCGACGCTTGACCAGGAGCCAGCCGACCAGGAGCAGTGGCAAGTGGACCATCACCATACCGGGGATCCCGACCGGCACCGTGAGGGCGCTCGCCAAGACATCCGTGGGTGCGACATCCGAGTTCTCGCCATCGTTCCTGCCCTCACAGCGACTCAGGTTGAGGCCCGGCGCCAATTGGATCGCCTGGACCGGTCCGCCGATGAGCACTGAAGAGGCGATGTCTCCGCTACTGCCTTGGATCGAGGCCGCCTGGGTCTGGAGGTCGTCGGACAGCCGATGGCAGGGATGGTCACCCTGGGCTCCGCCCCTGGCCGCTGGCAACCAAGGCAGCCTGCAAACCCTCGAGACCGGCGACGTTGTCAGGTTGCAGCTGTCGCCGCAGGCATCAGGTGACTTCTTCGTGCCGGCCGGAGGAGCGCTTGAGCGCCTGAATGTGATTCAGCTGAAGCAGGGATACAACAGCGTCACCTGGCTGGGAGGGAACGTCGATGCTCTCGAAACCCTGTCAGCGCTCGATGCCGCACAGCCTGACCTGATTGGCACCGTCTGGCAGTGGGACGGCGACTCGTGGGAGCTGATCTGGCCGCATTTGCGAGGCGCGTGGGATCCTGGACCGTGGATGTTCCCGGTGCTCTGGATTCGGGCCGTCAGAGACGGGGAACTGTCACTGCCGTAAGCCTGCTTCTGCCTACCCTGAGATTCGAAGCCTTCGGCTCCGAACCAATCTCGTCCCTACGCGCCGTCATCAGCGCCGAGCGTCTCCACGGCGATCAGAACCACGATTGCCCGATCACCCTCCTGCGCGATTCGCAGTTCGCCCTTGAACCCGGGATTGTCGGCGTCTCGGAACGTGATGAAATCGACTCCGGATCGTTGTGGATCGGCGGTGACGCGCCAGGGATCGGTATCGAGACGGGAACGGAACCAGCTAAACAGATCATCGGCATCCTGATCGCTGGTTTGCCAGCCGACGATCAGTTCACGGCGCGTTTGCGTGTCCGTGAAGGCCGAACCGAGCAAGTCGAGCTCTTCGTGCTCGGGGAAACTCGGCGGGAGCTCGTCCACCAACCCCTGCACGCGGACGTCGGCGATCGCCGTGCGATCAGAAATCAGCAGGTAGTTGCGAAACAGGCGTTGAGCCGCAAGACGTTCTTCGTCATCGCTGTTATCGCAGGCGACCGTCACCAGCATCAGGCCTAGCACGGACAACAGCGCAACGAGCGCGAGAATTGGTCTGGATGGGCAGTGCTGATACATCACAGTTGGCGGCTTGTGTTGTGTGGGGTGGACGGTGGGATTCGAACCCACGAATACCAGGGCCACAACCTGGCGCCTTAGGCCTCTAGGCGACGCCCACCACGCGCGGAGTTTGCGCCAGCTCGACACAGATGTCTTCCGCTGCCGCGTCAAATCAGAGTATCACCGACCTCCGCGCGCGAATGTCAATCGGGTCAAGCGATGCGTTGAATGAGCAGCGCCGCGAGCCCGAGAAAAAAGAGAAAACCCAGCATGTCGGTGGCTGTGGTGACGAAGATGCTGGCCGCGAGCGCCGGATCGGCGCCGAGTCCGCGCAGGATGATCGGGATCAGCAGGCCAAACAGACCGGCCACGACCATTGTGCCCAGCATCGCCGCCCCGACGGCAACCCCCAGCCAGGGATTGTCCTGCCAGACCCATCCAACAACTCCAACGAGTAACCCGAATGCAATACCGGAGACGATGCCGATGATCGTCTCGCGGGGCAGCACCAGCCGCGTGAAGTGTCGATCAAACTCACCCAGCGCCATCGCCCGGACCGCGAGCGTCGTGACCTGCATACCGGCATTGCCGCCCTGTCCGGCAATGATCGGCAAGAAGATCGCGAGTGCGGCGACGCGCGCGAGGGTGCTCTCGAACGCGGCGACGACGGCTGCCGCGGCGAAGGCCGTCGCGAGGTTCAGGAGCAGCCAAGGCAGACGGCGCCGAAGCGCCGTCGTCACGGGCGTGGTCAGCGCTTGGTCGTCCACGAGCCCAACGAGACGGTACATATCCTCGGTGGCTTCCTGCTGGGCGATATCAAGCAGGTCGTCCGATGTCGTGACGCCGACAAGACGGCCGTCGTTGTCGAGAACCGGCAGCGCGTGGAGGCCGAACCGCTGCAGGATCTTGAGCGCATCCTCCTGGTCCATGTCGGTGGTCACCGTGGGGCCAATCGGCTCCATCAAGTCGCGCAGCGCGGTCATTGGAGGCGCGAAGACCAGCGAGTGCAGCCCGATCGAGCCGAGCAACACACCCTCCGTGTCGACGATGTAGACGGTGTCGCGGACGGTCGGCGCGGGCGCAGCGGCTCGCAACACCGTCAGCGCCTGCTCGGCGGCGAGGTGCGGTCCGAGCACCATCAGCTCCGGCGCCATGATCCCGCCGGCCGAGTCGTCATCATGTTGAAGCAGCGGCTCTACCAGACCCGCCTTGGGCAAGCGGTCCAGCACCAGCTCAGCGTCGGTCAGGGGGATGGCGTGGAGGACATCGGCGCCCAGTTGGGCCGGGGTCTCGTCGAGCGCCGCAGTCAGCTGTGGGAGCGCAACGTCCGGCGCGACATGCTCAAGCTCTTCGGGCGTGAGAAACGGGAGCAGTTCGGCCAGCGTGTGTGAGTCGATCCGGTCGAGCAGGCGCCGCCGCTCCCGGCCGTCGAGCGCGGCCAGCGCGTCTGCCTGGTCGGCGGGGTGCAGGTTGTGCAACAACGCGGCGGCGGTGGCCAGTTCTCCGGTGTCGACCCGGGCGACGACATCCCAGACGGCCGATGACGGTTCTGTTCCCAGGCCGGCGCCGCGAGTGGATCGAGCGTGTTGACTGGGCGTTCGTTGGGCCATATGCGAATCCGCCAAATGCGGGCGGGCCGAACCCTGCCGAGTAAGCTGAGACCGTGCGCCCGTAGCTCAGCGGATAGAGCACCAGGCTTCGGACCTGGGGGTCGGGGGTTCGATTCCCTCCGGGCGTGCCAGGCAACCAAGCTCGCGCTCCGCCCAGACTACAGTCGCGCACCACCGACCGTGGTGTTGCCGACTGCCGTCGTGTCTCGTGATCCCGCAGCCTGCCCGGCGGGAAGCCGGCCCGGATCGTGCGGTACCTTGCAGTCAGTCTGAGTCGCAGACCGGCGTAGGGAGCGGATGATGTTTATTGGCTGGTTCACCGAGCGTCCGTACCAGGACCCCGAGGCCTCGTGGTGGGGACGCACCGGCCGGCGCCTCACTGACCTCGACTCCTCCAACGACGAATACGACCCGGTGCTCGGAGCCAACCTCTATCACCGCTACCTCGACGAAGCCGTGGCGGCGGAGGAGGCCGGGTTCGATGGCATCGTGCTTAACGAGCATCACTCGACACCCTTCTGCATGGGTTCAGTGATCAACGTCGAGGCGGCCATCCTCGCCAGGATCACGCAACGAGCGAAGATCTGCCTGCTCGGCAACATCCTCCCGATCTGGGAAGACCCGCTCTGGCTGGCGGAGACCCTGGCCGAGATCGACATGATCTCTGGCGGCAGATTGATCACCGGCTGGGTGCGTGGAACGGGGCGCGAGTCGCTCGCGCACAACTCGCAGTCCCCTTACAACTGGGAGCGCTACCAGGAGGCCCACGACCTCGTGGTCAAGGCCTGGACCGACGCCGGACCCTTCCGCTGGGAGGGCGAGCACTACGACTACCGCTACGTGAATCCCTGGTCGAAGCCGCTGCAGAAACCGCATCCGCCGATCTGGATTCCCGGCGCCGTCTCGCAGCGTACGGTCGCCTGGGCAGCCGAACGGCGCTATCCCTACGTGATGCTCGCGACCCGGCTGACGCCAACTCGCGACTCCTTCGCCTACTACGACAAGATCGCGGCCGAGTTCGGTTACGAGGCCGGACCGCAGCATCGCGGCTACCTGTGGAAAGTCCACGTCGACGAGACCGAGGAGCTGGCCGAGGAAGTCGGGCGGAAGTACCTCACCGGTCCCGGCAACATCTTCCTCGAGGGTTCGCGCGGCGATGTCAGGCGTCACATCCAGAATCTCCCCGGCATGATTGACCGCCGGAGGTTGCTGCCGACTGCCGGAGTCAGACACGTGGAAGCGTCCCGCGGGGCCGGCGCCGTCAACCCGGACGAGTACAAGCGGCTCACTCTCGACGCCGCCGAAGGCTTCGCCGATACCGACGACACCTACCGCGGGCTGGAAGAGTCCTACAGCATCATTTCCGGCACGCCGAAAACGGTCATTCCCAAGATTCGCCACGTGCTCGAGTTCATCCGCCCCGGCAGCATCTGCTTCTGGGACGGCGACGGCTCGATGTCGCACGAAGACTCGATGCGGTCGCTCCGGCTCATGGGTGAAGAGGTCTTGCCGGCGGTCAGAGAAATGGCCACGGAGCTCGACCTGCCCGGCCCCTTCGACCTGCCCGAAGAGGCAGAGCCGGTCGGCATCTCACCGGCGGCAATGGCCACGGTCGGGCGAGGCGCCCAGGCCGGTTAGTTCCGCATTCCCGTATCCCGGGATACTCGTTGCCGCGCTTGCCGCGGGAACCTTGCCTATTGCTGCTCAGACCTCCGAACCATGGGAGCGAAGCTCTCCGCTGATTGTTGATGCTGCGTAAAGCGGTTGCGGCGCGAGTAACGTACCGGTTGCCTGCCCTTGTCCCGAGGACGCAAAGTGCGATCAGCGCTTCGCGAGGGGACATATTGATGCGGGTCGCAATCGGCTGGCGGCGCTGGATCGTGGTATTGGCGGCTCTGTCCGTTGCCCTGTTGGGCGGCGCGATCGCCCAGGCGCAATCCGATCCCACGCACCGATTCTTTGGGTTTTATGGCGACGTAACGATCGATGACAATCCGCTCGAACCAGGCGCGCTGATTGTGGCCACGATCGGCGAGGAAGAGATCGGCAGAGCCACAGTCAATCAGGCCGGTGCCTGGATTCTCGACGTTGACCCGTCGCACTTCGAAGCTGGCTCCTGCAGTCTGACCTTCGTCGTCGACGGTCTGCGCTCCGACCAGGAATGGGACACGTGCCCGCTCCGAGTCCGGCTGGCCCTGTACAGCGACGGCCAGGAACGCGAATCGAGCGGTTCACCGGATGCGGTCGCGGACAGCGGTGAACAAGACGATCCGGCGTCGAACGAATCCGCAATTCAAGCGGACCAGGCCGCTGCCGAAGGCGAAGAACCATCAGGCGACCAGATGGCGGACGACGAAGCAGCCGACTCCGAGGAGCAAGAACGAGAGATCGTCAGGCCGGCCGCCCCGCGAACCGGCACCGGTGGTTTGTTTGCAACCGAGGACTCGACCAACTGGCCGCGTGCAGCGGCGATCACCGCCCTGCTGATCTTCGGCATCGCGATCATGGCACTCCTGATTGGACGCGGTACCGACAGCACAACCTGACGCATCGCCGAGCAGCTCGGCTCCAGCAGGGGCTGGTCCGGGAACAACGAAGCGTTGCATCGCAGAACCGCCGCTCGCAGAGTGCGCCGCGAGCGAGTCGGAAGGGACACAGAGATGCCGGCACCTGCCGCTCGGCTCAAGATCCGTATGCTGCTGCGCTGTGCGATCGCGGCATCCATTGCGATGACCGCGCTCTGGCTTCTGGTCGCGGGCGTCCAGGCCCAGAGCGACGACTCTGAAGCGACCCAGGGCCCCGACCATTACTACTACCAGTTCTTCGGTTACGCACGGGACATCACTATCGACGGCGAACCGTTGCAGGAGGGCGATTCGATCACGCCGATTCTGAATGGCGAACCGATCAAGTCCGCGCTGATCCCCGCCAACGGCTTCTTCGTCAGCTTCAAGCACGATGTCACCAGGCCGCAGATCGGCGAATGTAAGGTCGTCTTCCTGATCGAGAGCCGGCGTCACGACCAGCCCATCGTGACCGACGAGTTCACCTACCCCAAGGGTTGTGGCGACATTCAGGTACGGCTCGCGATCTCGACGCTCGACTCGGGCTCTGAGGACGCCGTCGATCAGGCGGAGCCGGAAAGCGTGGCGCAAGAAGAGTCCGCCGACGTCATGCAAAGCGAACCTGAAGACTCCGATCAGGCCGAAGCAGCCGAGGATCAGTCCGTCACGGAACCACAACGGCCCAAAACCCCCAGGACCGGAACCGGTGGCTTCGTCGACGAGGGCGGGACCGGCAACTGGCCTCGCGCAGCGGCGATCACCGCCACCCTGACCCTGCTCGTCGCGTTGGTTGCTCTTCTGGTCAGCCGGCGGACGGATGGCCGGACCTAGAGCAGGCGTGAAGCGGGTAGTCCTGCTAACCTTGGAGCCGAGCGCGCCAAACGGCAACGAACACGATTTGAGGAACTGAGCGCCCATGCTACTGGTGACCCGCAAGGATCAGGAGAGCCCGGAGGCTCTGATCCGCCGCTTCAACAAGATGGTGCAGCGCGATGGTGTGTTGCAGGAATCGCGGCGTCGGCGCCGGTTCATCAGCAATCGCGAGAAGCAGCGCCAGGCCGAACGCCGCGCCGCTCGACGTCGGCGCCGGGCGATGGTCAAGACTCGCCGCCCGCGCATGGCCCGATAGCTCACCCGGTCGCTCGACCAGCTCAATTCATCCCCGTTTACTCAACGCTGACCAGGGCCTGACTTGGCCCTGATGTCGCTGCGTACCCTCGGACTTGAGAATGAGGGACGCAGCGAAGGGGCGCGCCGATGACACCGCCTGACTCGGGCGAACGGACCGTCCTCGTCGTCGACGATGAAGCGAACATCCGTGAGCTCTGTTCGCTCTATCTCGAACGCGAGGGCTTCGCCGTGATCACCGCCGACGATGGTGATTCCGCGCTCGCCGTCGCACGAGAGCAAACGCCCGATCTGATCGTGCTCGATCTGATGTTGCCGAAGAAGTCCGGCTTCGAAGTGACTCGCGAATTGCGCGCTGACTCTGGAGCGATTCGCCATGTCCCGATCCTGATGTTGACCGCGCGCTCGGAGGACGTCGACCGGATCGTCGGTCTGGAACTCGGCGCCGACGACTACCTCGGCAAGCCGTTTCACCCGCGCGAGCTGACCGCCAGAGTCAAAGCGATCCTGCGTCGGGCGTCAATGGCCGGAACCTCAAGCGCAGAACGCGTCTCGCGCGGACGGGTCGAAGTCGGACCGCTCCGCGTCGACTGGGATCGACGGGAGGCGACGCTCTCCGGCCAACCGCTCCAACTTCGCAACAAGGAGTTCGAGCTACTGAGGCAGTTGGCCGAATACTGCGGCATCGTGCTGACCCGCGAACAGATCCTCGAACAGGTCTGGGGCTACGAGTATTTCGGCGAGACCCGAACGGTCGATGTGCACGTCAACCAGTTGCGGCGCAAACTCTCGCCCGACGGCGCCGACCCCGGCGTCGCAATCGAGACGGTCCGGGGCGTCGGCTACAAGCTGGTCGAGACCAATCCATCCATCGCGCGGTAATCCCATGACCGGCGGTTACGGACTCAGGCTCTTCGCCGGCTTCGCCGGCATCGTGCTGGTCATGTTGATCGTCTCCGCCGTAGTCTTTTTTTCCCTCTTCGGGGGCTACCGCGACGACATCGACCGCTCAGAGCTGCGTACCGCTGGCAACGCGCTCAGCGTTGAGATCGTCCGCATCCTGCGGCGAGCGGCGGCGTACGACCGCGAGGAACTGATCACGCTGATCCGCGAGCAGGCCGAGCACGCCGGATTGCTCGTAATCCTGACCGACGGCGACGGTCGCGTGATCCAGGGCTTCGAACCCGCAAGAGGGCTGAAGGACGGTCATGTCGGCCTCAACTACACCGACCTCGCCGCCAAGAGCGACACCGCCGGCTGGTACGACGCCAAACTGCATATCGGCGACAAATGGCGGCCGTCGCTGGTTCGAGTGCTGATCCCACCGAATGCCGTAAGTCGACGCGATAGCGGCGTGTTGATGGCCGTCACTTTTGGCGACGAGCGGAGATTCGGCTCGCTCGACGAACTGGTCGGCCGCCTGATCGTCTCGGGACTCGCCGGCCTCGTCGCCGCCGTGATCATCGCCATGGTCCTGTCGCGCCAACTGATGCGGCCCCTCGAGGCGCTGACCGATGTCGTGCGACGCTTCGGCCCCGACCGCTACGACATGCGCGCCGCCGAGAGCGGCCCGACCCAGGTGCGAGAGCTGGCCGCCGCCTTCAACGCCATGGCCGACCGTGTATCGGACAACGAGCGCGCCATGCGCGGATTCATCGCCGATGTCTCGCACGAACTGAGAACCCCGCTGACCTCGATTCGCGGCTTTGTCGAGGCCCTGCGCGACGGCACGGTGACCGACCCCGAGCGTCAGGCATCGTCCCTCGAAGTCGTCCACGAAGAAACCCGGCGAATGTTGCGCATGCTCGAACAGTTGCTGGATCTCTCGCGTCTGGAGGCGGGGCAATCTCGGCTGCAGCGCTCCCGGATCGACCTCGATGAGCTGTTTGGCTACATCGAGTCGATGTTCGGCGCACGAGCCACCGAGCAGGGCATCGAACTCCGTCTGGAAATCGTGCCCGGCGCCCCGACGATCGAGGCCGACTATGACCGGTTGGTCCAGGTGCTCAACAACCTGCTGGACAACGCGCTGAGGCACACATCCGAAGGTGTTGTCGAACTCGCTGCGCGAGCGGCAGACGACGGACTCGAACTCCGCGTAAGCGACACCGGCGAGGGCATCGCCCCTGAGGACCTCGAGCATCTCTTCGATCGCTTCTGGCAGCCGGAGTCGAGGACCGGTCCCGGCGCCGGCCTGGGCCTGGCAATCTCGCGTGAGATCGTCAGAGCCCACGGCGGACGAATCACTGCTGACAGTCGGTTGAACACAGGCACAACGATCACTGTCTGGCTGCCCGCCTGATCGATCCCGCCATACCGCGGCGAGCGCAACCGCGACGACGTTGGTGTGGAGCGGCTGCGCTAGATTACGCATCGTTGCGTTGTTCAAGAGATGCCTCAAGATTCGAGTCAGTTGCCTAAGCGATTCCCATGCTTTACTTCCAGGCTGTACTCGGGATCATCCTGATCATCGGCGTCGCCTGGGCGCTCAGCGAGAACCGGCGCGCGTTTCCCTGGCGCACGGCGGCTGCCGGCTTGATCGTCCAGTTCGCCCTGGCCGCGCTGCTGATCAAGGTGCCCGGCTCCCAGACGGTCTTCGAATGGATCGGCGACGGCGTCGACGCCTTGGTTCGCTCCACCTCGGCAGGCACAACCCTGGTCTTCGGTTACCTCGGTGGCGGCTCGCTGCCGTTCGAGGAGTCATACCCCGGCGCTGCCTTCGTCTTCGCCTTCCAGTCCCTGCCGCTGGTCATCTTCATCGGCGCGCTGTCGGCCGTCCTCTACCACTACAGGGTGCTGCCGCTGATCGTCCGGGGATTCGCCTTCGTCCTCAGCAAGACTCTGAACATCAGCGGCGCAGCGAGTTTCTCGACCGCCGCCAACGTCTTCATTGGGATGGTCGAGGCACCCTTGCTGGTCCGCCCCTACTTGCAGAACATGAGCCGCTCTGACCTCTTCATCGTCATGACCGGCGGCATGGCGACCATCGCCGGCACGGTCTTCGTCCTGTTTTCCGTGATCCTCGACGGCATCATCCCCGACCCCGCCGGACACCTGCTCACCGCATCGATCATCAGCGCGCCGGCCGCCGTCGTGCTCGCACTGATTCTGATTCCGCGCGGCGACGACGCGGTCGATGAGACCAGGGTCGAGTTCGCGAAAATCTACGACAACGGAATCGACGCGCTGACTCGCGGCACGATCGACGGACTGAGGCTGTTTGCCTACATCGTCGGCATGTTGATCGTCTTCGTCGCTCTGGTCGAGCTGGCCAATATCATCCTCGGAGCATTTCCCGACGTCGATGGCGCCGACCTCACCCTCCAGCGAATCTTCGGCTGGGTGCTGGCGCCGGTCGTCTGGGTGCTCGGCATCCCCTGGTCCGACGCCGTCGATGCCGGACAGCTGCTGGGCACCAAGGTGGTCCTGAACGAGCTGGTCGCCTATATCGACATGTCCAACCTGCCCGAAGGCGCGCTGAGCGAGAAGAGCGCCCTGATCATGACCTACGCCATCTGCGGCTTCGCCAACTTCGGCAGCGCCGGAATCATGATCGGCGGACTCGCCGCAATCGTGCCCGAGCGCCGCGGCGACCTGGCCCAGCTCGGTCTCAAGTCGATCGTCGCCGGCACCATGGCGACTTGCATGACCGGCGCGATCGCCGGTCTGCTCTTCTGGTAGACAAGCGGCGCAGCTCTGGCCCTGCGATACGCTGCGGGCCATGGATCCACGGCAGCAGTTGACGCTCCTCGCAGCCGCAATGACTCGCGACGCGCTCCTCGCCGGTGGCGCGTCTGATCTCTCGTTCGATCTCCCCGTCCCCGGTTCGCTGACCACCACATTCCGCGCGGACGACAGCGAAGGCGCACTCTCGGCCTGTCCCCTGTTCGATCTCTCGGCCCTGCAGGCCGACGGCGTCACGCTGGCCCGCAAGGTCGAGCTGGAAGAACGCCTCCACGCCTACGGCGCGCGCGACATCGCCCTCTGGGTCCCACCGGGCGCATCGCTCCCCGACGACGCCGACCACGCCGCCGGACTCATCGCCGACGCCTCGCGCGAGCTGGAGGTCGGCGGCAAGGGCGAGGTGACCTTCAAGGTTGATGTCGCCGTCCGCAAGACCGGCAGCGAGGGCTCGTACATGAGCGTCCTCGGTGGACTCTCGCAGCAGTGGGCGCGATTCACCAATCAGGTCATGGGCGAGTACCAGCTCGACTCGTCCAGCATCCATCGCCTGCCCGAGGACGAGCAGAAGATCACCCAGATGGTCGACTTCCTCGTGCTCGTCGCCAACGGCATTCGCAAGGATGGCGTGGCGACGACGGTGAAGAGCGAGGACACCTGGCGAGTCCAGCGCCTTGAAGGCCTCGAGGAACCAATCGTGATCTGCGCCCCGCCTGCCTCCGTCGCCGACGGACGCACGGTCAGACGTCTGATGCGCCGCTCCCTGCGCGAGGCCGAACAAGCGCTCACCAGCGCGACCGGCTTCCGCATCGCCTCAATGATCACCCTGGCCAACAGCCTCGACCGCGAGTTGGTCACCACCGCCCTGCGCGGAATCGATCCGCTCCTGCTCGCCGGCTGGGACTACATGCCGCTGCTGGTCGATGGACAGACCAGGAACCTGCTGGAGCCCTCGCCCCCGTTGAGCTAGGCCCGCTCGACGATCGTGACCTGGCCGCTCGACCCGTCCACCCTGAGCAAGTCGCCCGATCGAATCTGCTGCGTCGCCTTCTGCACGTTGACCACCGCCGGAATCCCAAACTCCCGCGCCACGATCGCTCCGTGGCTCAGCACGCCGCCGATCTCGGTCACCACGGCCGCCGCGAGCGGGAAGATCGGCGTCCAGCCCGGGTCGGTGAATCGGGCGACCAGGATCTGGCCCGGCGTCAGCTCGCGGCCCGTCGCCGCGGAATCCGCCACGTGCGCCCGGCCCTCCGCCTCTCCGGTCGACGCGGCGATCCCACGCAGCATCAGTGGCAGGTCGGCCGCCGGCTCCGTTTTGGCGACAGATGCCTCGGGCGCCTCGCCGCCGGCGCTGAGTGTCGGGTCGCCGAAACGGTCTCGCAGCGGCGGAGCCTGGGACGTCTTCCATTCCTCGAACTGCAATTTGCGACGTCGAATCCGGCTGCGCATTCGCGACGCGATCACCGTGTCGCCCGAGCGCCGCGTGAGCGTCGCCAGCTCGTCGAAAAGCAGGTAGTAGATGTCGTCGGGATCGTTGATCACGCCCCGTTCGATCCAGCGTTCAGCCAGCTCTTTCCACAGACGTCGCTGTTGCAGGGACAGTTCGAGCAGCGAGAACTTGGGATTCTCTCGCAATGGCTGCAATCGGCGAGCCTGCTTGATCTGCGCGCGAAACAGCGGCCAACGCAGACGCCCCAGCGGATGCTGATAGAGACGTTCGCGGATTTCCGTCTCCGCCTCAATCCGCGTCGAGCGCTGTCGTTCCAGTATCTCGTCCGGATCGTTGCGTTCCGGGTGCAGGACATAATCGCGGAAGGTGTCGAGGATCAGCTCCGGTCGCTCGACCCAGCGCGGCTCGGCCGCTTCGAGCTCGCCCGCGGCGCGGTGACCATACTCGGCCATGAATTCGTCGAGCTCGTCCCGCAACCAGGCGATTGAATCCGGCAAGCGCTCACTGTGGACGGCCGGCCAGAGGCTGCTGGCATCCTCGCCGCGGACAAACTCCGTCGCCTCCGCGTCGTTCGTCGCCCGCTGAGCAATCCGCCGCAGGGCCAGATTGCCTTCTTGCGTGCGAATGCCGGGCAGGCCCTGCATCACGCCCAGCACGAGATTGCGCAGGTTCGAACCCAGCCAGCGGTCGGTCGCCCAGAGCAGCCCCTGCGCCGCGCTGAACACCGACGCCTGCGCGCGCATCAGGAAAATGGTCTGCCGCTCGCTCTCGGCGCTGGAGCGCGACAGCTCACGAAAGATGTCACGGTCCGACAGCTCCGACAGATCCAGCGCCTTGAGCCGGTCGCGCTCGTCCTCACACGACTGCCGCTCCGTCAGCCAGAGCTTGGGAAGCTGCTCCTGATCGCGCAGCCAGCGAAGCATGTAGGGAATCTGTCGCGACATCGTGAGCCATTGGATCTTGGTCGATCGCTCACCGTTGCCGCCCGGCCGCACCACTTCGGCCGCCTCAGGACCACCCACCGCCTCAAGGAAGTGCGCGCCCGTCAGCCCGAGGCGCTGCTGGATGATCTCCATCATCAGGCCGATGTTGAAGTAGGCGTAGCCGTCGTACAGCGCAACGAACCGCCGGCCCTCCGACCACTCGCCCCAGGGCGCGTGGAACCCCCGATCCAGCGCATCGGCGATCACCGACCAGCTCAGCGGAGTCATCACATTGGGAATCACCTCGCCGGCGTTGGCCCGCGACCAGCGGTCGAACTCCGCAGGATGGTGTGGCATCCCCCGACCCGGTCCGCCGCCCCACGGCAGCGGCTCGTCGATCAGCCGGGCATCGCTCGCGTCGATGTTGCCCGAGCCGTACGCGCGCCAGCGCAGGACCGCCGGTCCGCCCAACTCTCGCTCGGCATCGAGCAGTTCATCGCGAACGGCGCCCAAGGTCTCGGCGTCGCCGTAATCGGAGATGCTGATCGGACCCCGACGCGGCAGCGAGACGGAGCGCGGGGCAGCGCCTTCGAAGTCGATGCGCAGCGCCGCCAGCTCGATCCCCAGCGGATCCTCGGACCACGCCAGACCGCCGACATGCTCTGTTAACGTCGCGTTCATACGCTCAGCATATGCAACACGAGTGGCCGCAGTGCTTGGATCGTTGCGGGGTGGGAAAATATGTCCGATAGCGAATTGCCCGAGGATTCGCAGGGCCTATCGTCCGGCAAAGCACCGCTTGACCTGCTGGCCGCAGTGTTCGAAGCGAGCCGGGATCCGCGGGTGCTCCAGGGTCCGGGAATCGGGCTCGACGCCGCAGCCGTCGAGTGGGGCGATCGCGCCCTCGTCGCTACCTCGGATCCGATCACCTTCGTCGAAGGAAACGCCGGACGGCTGGCTGTCGCCGTCAATGCCAACGACATCTACGCCGTCGGCGCCGAGCCGGAGTGGATGCTGGCGACAGTGCTGACCCCAACCGGTGTCGAACCGACAGAAATCGAGGCCCTGCTCACCGACTTGGCATCAGCCTGCGAGGACGCCGGCATCGGCCTCATAGGCGGACACACTGAAATCACGGACGCCGTAACCCGTACCGTCGTCTCCTGCACCATGATCGGCAGCGCGCCCACCGGACGGATCATCCCATCCGACGGAGCCCGGCACGGAGATGCCGTCGTCCAGGCCGGAGCGGCAGCAGTCGAAGGGACGGCCATCCTCGGCTACCCCCGGCTGCTGGAAGAACCGGGCATCAGCATCGCCGCCGCTGCCCGGGCCCTGCGCGAGGTCGACGGTGTCCACGCAATGCACGACGTGACCGAGGGCGGCATCGCCACGGCAGCCCTGGAGTTGGCTGAAGCGGCCGGACTCTCGCCGGCGCTGGTCTTCGACGACATCGTCTGGCTACCCGAGACCCTGGCTGTTTGCGAAGAGCACGATCTGGACCCGCTCGGACTGCTCGGCTCCGGCACCTTACTGGCCGCCGTATCGCCCGATGCGGTCGATCGAGCCCTCTCGGAGTTGTCCAGAGCCGCTGTGCAAGCATCAGCGATCGGTCAGGTCGCCGCCAGGTCACCCGCTACACTCAGATTCGGCGGCCAGACAGGGCCGCTTCCGCGCTTCGTGCGCGATGAGGCGTTGCGGGCATTCGATGATGTCCGGCGCTCAACACAGTGACGTGGCGCCGATCGCGAGCGAGCCGGTCGGCGGCGGACAGGAGTCGAAGTGAGCGCAACACCCGCCACCGTGGGACAGCTAAAGGAATCCGGCTACCAGCCCCGAACCGTCAGAGAAGAGATCCGCGACAACCTGATCACCCGCCTCGAAGCAGGCGGCCCCCTCTTCCCCGAGATTCACGGCTATGAAGACACGGTCGTCCCGGCGCTCGAAAATGCCCTGCTCGCCGAGCAGGACGTCATCTTCCTCGGCGAACGCGGACAGGCAAAGAGCCGCATGATCCGCGCCCTCACCGGCCTGCTCGACGACGAGGTCCCCGTCCTCGAGGGCGTCGAAATCTACGAGGAACCGCTCGCCCCGATCTCGCTAGAGGGCCGGCAGAAGGCCGATGAACTCGGCGACGACGCCCCGATCCGCTGGGTCTCCCGAGGCGACCGCTACGGTGAGAAGTTGGCCACTCCCGACATCACGATCGCCGACCTGATCGGCGAGGTCGACCCGATCAAGGTCGCCGAGGGCCGCTACCTCTCGGACGAGCTCACCATCCACTTCGGCCTCATTCCCCGCACCAATCGCGGCATCTTCTGCATCAACGAGCTGCCCGACCTCGCCGAACGCATCCAGGTCGGCCTGCTCAACATCATGGAAGAGCGCGATGTCCAGATCCGCGGCTTCCGCGTCCGCCTCCCCCTCGACGTGCTGATCGTCGCCTCGGCCAACCCCGAGGACTACACCAATCGCGGCCGCATCATCACTCCCCTCAAGGACCGTTACGGCGCGCAGATCCGCACCCACTACCCCTCCGAACTGGAGACCGAGCTGGAAATCGTCGCGCAGGAGTCGGCGCCGATGGCTGCCCCTGGACGCAACATCAACACGCCCGACTACATGGCCGAGATCGTCGCCGAGATCGTCCGCCTCGCACGCCGCAGCCCCGATGTCTCCCAGCGCTCCGGTGTCTCGGTCCGAGCCTCCATCTCCGGCTACGAAACCCTCACCGCCAACGCGATGCGCCGCGGCATCCTCGCTGGCGAGGACCAGATCGCTCCCCGTATCTGCGACCTCTGGCATCTCGCCCCCGCCTTGCAGGGCAAGATGGAACTGGAAACCGTCGACGAGGGCGCCGACGAGAAGGTGATCGAGAAACTGATCGCCGGCGCGATCGCCGTCGTCTTCGGACGCTACTTCGAGCTCGGCGCGCTCGAGCCCGTGATCGCCCAGTTCAAGGCCGGCCTGGCGGTCGAGGTCGGCGAGGCGCTCAGGGCTGGCGACTATGCGGCCATCGTCGGCCGCGTCGAAGGTCTCGACGAGGCCCTCCAGCCGCTCAACGTCGGTGAGGACGCAGCCTCCCTCGCCGCCGCCGTCGAGTTCCTCCTCGAAGGCCTGCACCTCAACAAGCGCCTCAACAAAGACGTCGTCGGAGGCAGCATCTTCTACCGCGCCTAGACTGCCAGCAATCCCCTGAAGACGGGAGATGCCCACTCCCCTCTCTTCTCCCCCCTCTGGGGGGAATGCCGAAGGCAGACGGGGGCGATTCAACGAGGGAAGTGCCCATGCCCACCCGATTCCGTTACTCGCAGTGGGATGGCACGCAGGACATTCCCGCCCTCGACGCCGACGACGTCCTCCAGTCCCTCTCCGACGACCTGCTCTCCTTCGGCGACCTCCAGCAGGCGCTGCGCAACATGATGCAGCGCGGCATCCGCACGCCCGACGGCGACCGCACCGACGGCATGCGCGACCTGCTCCAACGCCTCCGCCAGCAACGCCGCCAGCAACTCGAACGCTTCGACCTCTCCTCCGTCTTCGACGACATCCAGCGCCAACTCGACGAGATCCTCGACATGGAGCGCGACACGCTGGACGACCGGCTGGACGAAGTTGGGCCAAGGCCTGAACCCCCGCAGCCAACGGGCGAGCAGATGTCCGGCGACCCCAATCAGCAGGGTCAGCAGCAGGGCCAGGCTGGCGAGCAACAGGAAGGCCAGCAGTCCGGCCAACAGGGCGGACAACAACAGCAGGCCTCGCCCCTGACCGAAGACGAAATGGAGCGCCTCAAGGAAGCCCTCCGCCAGCGACTCGAGCGCAAGCAGGAGCAGATCGACCGCCTCCCCGAGGACGCGGCCGGCCAGGTCAAAGAGCTGCAGGAGTACGAGTTCGAGGACGACGAGGCCCGCCAGAAGTACGAAGAACTGCTCGAACAGCTCAAGCAGTCGATGATGAATCGCTTCTTCCAGGACATGAGCCAGATGATGTCCGACATGTCGCCCGAAGACATGGAGCAGATGCGCGAGATGATGCGCGACCTCAACGAGATGCTGGAACGTCAGCGTCGCGGCGAGGACCCGCGCTTCGACGAGTTCATGGACAAATGGGGCGACATGTTCGGCGACGACCCGCCCCAGTCGCTCGACGAGCTGGTCGAGCAGATGCAGCGCCAGGCCGCCCAGATGCAGAACCTGATGTCCTCGCTGCCCGGCGACATGCGCCAGCAGCTCGGCGACATGATGCAGCAGCTCATGGGCGACATGGGCATGGACCAGGAACTGGCCCAGCTCGCCCAGAACCTCGAAGCGCTCTACCCGATGCGCGACATGCTCAACCAGTACCCATTCCGCGGCCAGGAGGAAATCGACCTCCAGGCAGCCATGTCGCTGATGGGTGACATGCAGCAACTCGACGAGCTCGAGCGCGCCCTCGAGCGAGTCCAGTACGGCGGCAACATCGACGACATTGATCCCGACCAGCTCGAAGAGCTGATGGGCGAAGAGGCGCGCGAAATCCTCGAACAACTCAAGCAACTGCTCGAGCTACTGGAAGAAGCCGGCTACCTCGAGAAGAAGGGCAACGCCTGGGAGCTCACCCCGCGCGGCAACCGCCGAATCGGCGAGAAGGCGCTGGCCGAGATCTACGCCAACCTCAAACGACAGAACTTCGGCAAGCACAACGTCCCCGAGACCGGACGCTACGGCGACCGCGCCGACGACACCAAGCTCTACGAATTCGGCGACCCCTTCCACCTCAACCTCAAGGAGACCATCTCCAACGCGATCCTGCGCACTGCTCCCGAGGGCGGGCCGCAGGTGCCCGTCAACCTCACGCCCGACGACTTCGAGGTCTTCCGCTCGGAAACCCTCACCCAGACCGCCACCGTCGTCATGCTCGACCTCTCATGGTCTATGGCCCTGCGCGGATCGTTCCAGGCGGCCAAGAAGGTCGCCATGGCCCTCAACAACCTGATCCGTATGCAGTACCCGCGCGACTCGCTCTACCTGATCGGCTTCAGCGCCTACGCTCGCGAACTCAAGGCCGACCAGCTCCCCTACGTCCGCTGGGACGAGACCGTGCTCGGCACCAACATGCATCACGCTCTGCTGATCGCGCAGCAGCTGCTCGCCAAGCACAAAGTCGGTACCCGCCAGATCATCATGATCACCGACGGCGAGCCGACCGCCCACCTCGAGCAGGGCCGCTCCTACTTCGCCTACCCGCCCTCGCCGATCACCATCCGCGAGACGCTCAAGGAAGTCCGCCACTGCACCAAGAAGGACATTGTCATCAATGTCTTCATGCTCGACCGCAGCTACTACCTCAAGGAATTCGTCGACCGCGTCGCCCGCATCAACGGCGGCCGCGTCTTCTACAGCCAGCCCGACGAGCTGGGCGAGTACGTCCTCCACGACTTCGTCACCCATCGCCGCAAGACGCTGTCACGCTCGTAGTCGCCCGACTGCGCCGCGATCACGTTCGCGCGACGCCTACGCCGCGGAAAGCCCCAGCACCAGGTCGCGCAGCGTGACCAGACCCAGCGGACTGCCCTCGTCGTCGATCACCAGCGCGCGCGACACGCCAAACCGCACCAGCAGCCGCACGGCGTAGCGCGCCAGCATCCCCGAGCGCACCGTCAGCGCCGGCTTCGACATGATCTCGTAGACGTTGACCCGTTCGGGCGCGCGATTGTGCGTGATCACCTCCCGCGCCAGGTCGCTCACCGTGATCAGCCCCAGCTCGTCGTCGTCGTGGCGCCGGTTGACGACCAGTGAGCTGATCTGCAGCCGTTTCATGGACGCCATTGCCTCCGCAGCCGTCGCCAGCCCGTCGATCGTGTGCAGGTCCGTCCCCATCACGTCGGACACGCGCAGCGCAGAGTGGTCACTCCGGGTGGTCATTGGGCTTCCTTCAACTCTTCCATCAGCGTGGGCAGCTGGGTCGAGAGGCCGACCGCGTCCTCGATCGTGATCTGAAAGGCGACGCCGTCGCCATGCTCGCGATCCATCCCGCCGGCCGCCGCGATCCGCTCCAGGATGTCCCGCGCCCGCGACTCTGCCACCAGGAACAGCACCATGTTCCGCTGCGCCGTCAGGTCCAGGCCCAGGAAGGTCTTCTCCGGCCGCAGTCCCTCGCCGCGCACACCGCTGATGATCGTGTCGCCCGTTGCGCCGCCCGCCCGTGCCGCATCGATGACCTCGGTTGTCTTCTCGTCGCTCACCAACGCGACGACCAACGACATCTTCATGGTTCCATCTCCTGCTGCTCCTGATGCTCCTTGCGTCTGCGCCAGCGGTCCACCCAGTCCGCACTGATGGCATAGCCTAGTACCGACATGATCGGGAAGACACTGGCGAACGCGATCAGTCCAAAGCCGTCGATCAGCGGGCTGCGCCCCGGAATGTTGGCGGCCAGTCCCAGCCCCAGGGCAGCTACGACTGGCACCGTCACCGTCGAGGTCGTGACCCCACCGCTGTCATAGGCCAGCGGGACGATCGTGCGGGTGGCCAGGTACGTCTGCACGATGACGATCACGTAAGCCCCCACGATGTACCACGGCAGATGCGTACCCGTCACGATCCGGAAGCAGCCCAGCGCCACGCCCACCGACACCCCCAGCGCCACGGCGATCCGTAGACCCCAGGCCTTCACCGCGCCGCCGGACACCTCCTCGGCCTTCAGACCCACCGCGATTAGCGACGGTTCGGCCACGGTCGTGGCAAAGCCAATCGCCGCCGCGAAGATGTACACCAGCCAGTAGTCCTCCCAGCGCACCACGCCGCCCAGCGTCCGCGCCTCCTCCGTCAGCTGCCGCGCCATCGTCTCGCCGATCGGGAACAGCGCCTGGTCCAGTCCGATCAGGAACAGCGCCAGTCCCAGCAACACCATCACCGACCCGGTGATGATGCCGCCGATATTGAGCGGCTTGCGCCGCAGCACCGCCACCTGGAACACCACAAGGATCACGATGATCGGCGACACGTCTCGAAGCGTGTACATCAGCGTCTCACCGAACAGCGCCAGTGACTCCAGCATCACGACACCATCCCGTAGCCCAGCACGCAGATCATCGGGGTGAGACTGGCGAACGCGATCAGGCCGAATCCGTCGAGCATCGGATTACGCCCGCGGATCGCGGAAGCCAGACCCACGCCCAGCGCCGTGATCAGCGGCACCGTGATCGTGCTGGTCGTCACCCCGCCCGAGTCGTACGCCACCCCCACGATCTCCTCCGGCGCGAACACGGTCATCACCATGACCAGGATGTAACCGCCGATGATGAACCGGTGGATCGGCCAGCCCTTCAGAATGCGCAGCACGCCCAGGACGATCGCGAGACCGACGGCGACCGCTACCACCACGCGCAACTCCAGCGCGTACCGATCCTGGGAAGCCTCACTGCGACCGATGAACCTCGCCTCCGCTGCCACTTCGGCCGCCTCGGACGCCACGGCGATCAGCGCCGGCTCCGCGACTGTCGTGCCGAAGCCGAGCGAAAAGGCGAGCGCCAGCAGCCAGAACGTGCTCCCTTTCTGGGCCATCCCCTGCGCCAGCGCCTCGCCCAGCGGGAATAGTCCGCTCTCCAGGCCCTGGACGAACAACGCCAGCCCTACGACCACGCACACCAGCCCCACCGCCACACTGGCCACATCGGGAAACGGCTCGCGGATCACGACCGCCTGGAACAGGACGATCACGGCGAAGATCGGGAACAAATCTCGAACGGCGCCCAGGACCCGCTTCGCCATTGCCAGCGCGAAACGCAGCAATTCATACTCCTTGCGCGTCGCTGCACGCGCTCGGCACCTCTTGAGCGTGGCTGCACGGGGTCGATGCGCCTGCCAGTGCGACTGCACGATAGGTAGCGGTCGGGAACAGGGCAAGCGCCAAACGGCGCCTTGAGCCAGGGCCCTGTGACGCAGAGGGGCGCTGCTTAGCTGGGGCTCCCGGCCGCTCCGCCCGACGCCCGCCACTGGGTCCAGCGCTTGGCGAACATCTTCAGTCCGGCCCGATAGGCGACCCCCTGGATCAACACGTTGCCGAAGAACACGCCCGCGAAGTATCCGCCCAACACCAGGAAGATCACCGCGAACACCTTGGTCCAGCCCGGCAGGAAGAGGATCATCAGGATCGACAGCGCCGTCGCCAGCAGGATCCCCGTCCACGCCGCGAGGTGCACAAACAGACCCTCGCGCTTCCGCTTCGCCTGGTAAATCTGCGCCAGATCGCGGTCGATCTTGTCGACCGCCGGCGTACGCGCGGTCGTCTCGCCGCACACGCCGCAGCTTTCGGCCTCACCCAGCGGAGCCGAGCAGTACCCGCAGAACCGGCCGATGTTCGGCGCGTTGCCCGCGCGAATCTCCGCGATCATCTCGTCCAGCTCGGATGAGAACGGCACCTCGCGCGTGGGCACGAAATCGCCGTCGCGATACGTCGGTTCGGGCACGGATGAAGCGGTCCGGGCTGACATCGGACTCAGTCAGGCCAGTCGGCCGGGCGTCGGCCCGGCAGCCACGAGTAAATCTGCACCAGCACGCCGCCCGTGTCGCGCGGGTGGATGAAGAACTGGTTCCACTCGAAGTCGGTGTACGGCTCGCTCAGCGGCTCGATCCCCATCTCCTCGCGCACGAACTCGCAAGCCGCGTCAGCATCCTCAACCTCGACCGTGATGTGATGCATCCCCGGCCCGCGATCGTCGATGAACTTCTGCACGAACGACGACTCATCGAACGGACCGATGATCTCCAGCCCCACCTGGCGCTTGGGGAAGTGAAATTGCGACACCCGGAAACCGCCCTCGTTCGAGACGGTCCAGTGGTCCAGTTCCAGCCCGAACAGCGTGCCCCAGAACTGCGACGCCGCCTTCGGGTCTTCCGCCGCAATCGCGAGGTGATCGAGCCGCACCCAGCCCAGCCCCTTCTGCTCCGCCATGTATCGCAGCTCCAATCGAGACAATCTTATCCCACCTCTTTGGTCATCACCCACGCCGACCGCGGGTATCTCGCGGTGTTCGGCGCCGCCGTCACCTGTGATTCGACGCTGGCCCTGTGTCGGCCCGCCAAACCCGGATTGGGCGTATGTTGCACAGATGCAAATGACCACTCAGGTGCAACCGGACGACATCGTCTTCGTCATCAATCCCAACTCCGGACACGCCCTCAATCCACGCGCGCTCAACGCCCTTTGCCATGCCGCCTGCGACCAGGCCGGACGCACCGCGCATGTCGTCACCACCCGCACGCCGCAAGACGCCACCGAGACCGCCCGCCGTGCCCACGATTCCGGCGCAGCCGCGATCTTCGGCTGCGGCGGCGACGGCACCCTCTCCTCGATCCTCCAGGGCCTGCCTGTCGGCTCGCCCACCGCCCTCGGGGCCGTCCCGCTGGGCACCGCAAACGTCTGGGCCTACGAGACCAACCTGCCCATGACCCCGATGGCCGCCATCGCCTCGCAGTTGGCCGCCCTCGACGGCGACCGGGGCAGCCCCCTCTGGATCGACACCGGCAAGGTCTGGTCGACCCGCCCCGACGGTTCCATCGCCTCGCAGCGATTCCTGCTCATGGCCAGCTGGGGACTCGACGCCGCCGCCGTCAACGGCATCGCCGCCAGCAACCGGCGCAGCCGGATCAAGCGAATGCTCGGCGAGCCCGCCTACTTCCTCTCCGCCGTCCAGGAGGCCGTCGGCCAGAAGGCCTGGTCGATCGCCTACAGCCTCGACGGCGCAGAGCCGCAAACTGTCGACGTCGGCCTGATGACCATCGGCAACACGCGCATGCTCGGCACCTGGCTCGAGGTCAACCCCAACGCCACCGTCGTCGACGGCGAACTGGACCTGCTCATGTTCCGGGGCGCGCCCTGGCGGGCCCTGGCCCTCTCACCGTTCGCCCGTCACGGCTGGCTCCCGCATGGACCCGGCGTGTCCAACCACCGCTTCCGCCGCCTCGAGATGAGCCCCATCGGCGAAGCGCCGCCGATGCAGATCGACGGCGAGATTGGCCCATCCACCGCCTACGCCATCGACATCGAAGCGCAGGCGCTCAAGGTGCTCTGCCCCGTCCCGACCTCTGAAGTCCTCGGCGGCTAGCCCTAGTTCTGCGACACTGCCCGGACCGCGACGATGCCGCCTTCGAGCGGGTCGTTGACCTGTCCAGCCAACCCCGGGTGCGCCGTCGGACGATCGAAGTTGATCGAGGCCAGATTCTCCAGGTAGGCGTCGTACTGCCGCTCACGCAGCGTCTTCAACTTGTCGACCCCGGCCTGCAGATTCTCGACGCCGCCCGCCAGCAGCACGATCAGCGCTTCGCGCTCGGTCGTCGACAGTCGCATCTCCTGGACGATCGCCGCCTCGGCCCGCAGGAACTGGATCGGCAGCCGCTTGTCTGCCTCTGGCTTGAACCGCGCGTACCACTCGAGGTGGCCCAGACCGTAATCGAGGTGCCGGCGTGAATCCGTCGCGATCTTCGCGAAGATGTCCCGCTCGACCTCGGTTTGCGCCCACTCCGACGCCGACTCGAACAGCGTCACCTCGTAGCTCTTGTAGACCACGTCCAGCGCGATGATCATGTCGGTGAACGTCAGCCCCTGGTACCAGCCGCGGTAGATCTGTCCCAGCGGCGCCTGACCCAGCCCGCCGCCATTGATCAGCGCCCGCTTGCGCAGCACCTCGACCTTGCGGCCGGCGTCAAACGCCTGCGTCGCCAGGAACAGCTTGACCTCGTGGAAGCCGTACGAGATCTCCTCCAGCCAGCGCCCGATGATCTTCTGCTCGACCAGCCCGTTGCTCGAGTAGATCGTGCAGATCTGCCCGATCGCCCGTTCCAGCTCTTCCGGCAGATCCGCGAGGCCGTTCTCCCAGTCGAGCTCCGTCGCCGGAGTCCAGCGATCCTTGATCGCGTCCTCGTAGAGGTCGACCGCGTTCTCCGACCAGACCTCCGCCTTGTCGAAGATCGAGTAGCCGGCCGCCATGATCTGACCGGTCGACTCGGTCCCCCGAGGCGCGTCATTGGGCAGATCCCAGGTGTCCGGCACGATCCCGTAGCTGCCGATGTTGATGTCGCGCAGCCGCAAGCCGTCCGGCCCCGGCGTCGCCTTCAGTCCGACCTCGGCCGGAGAGTTGAAGATGTTGAACGGCGCCTTGCCGAACGGGTTGTCGGGATGGGTCTCCAGGAAGTCGAGCCAACCGTTGATCTTCTCCTCGCTCAGTTCGCCCCGAGCCAGGTTCTCGACCTGTGTGTCCGTCGCCGCGGATTCTTCGATTCGCTCGATCAGTTCGTCCGACCAGCCCGCCTTCCTCGCGCGCACCTTGGTCGTCGTCGATAGTTCCATCGTGATCTCCCGGTGTTCTCTCTAAACAACTCTCCCCTCGCAAAGCGAGGGGAGATGTCACGGAATGACAGACGAGGGCGCTCGCCGCCAATCCTGCCTAGTTGTTCTCGCTGACCAGCTCCAGCACCTCCGGCGCGAAGCGGTCCGTTCGGTCCAGCCCGATCACTTCCAGGCGGTGGGCGTACTCGACGAACTGCTTCTTGCGCATCAGCATGACCATGTTGTAGCCCTCGTCGAGGTGCTCAATGCCTCCGCCCGAGAGAATCGCCAGCGCCTCGCCGGTCAGCGGGTTGGTCGTCAGCGACGTCTGCTGCGACTGCGTCAGCAGCGCTTCCTGCATGTCCAGGATGTGGTGCAGTTCTTCCTTGCGCCACGGCTCGGTCTCGACCGTGTACTTCAGGTGCGTCACACCAAAGGCGAGGTGACGCGACTCGTCCTGCGCCGACAGTCGGAAGATCCGCTTCTCGGCCTCGTTCTGCGCGATCAGCTCGCCCATCCGGAAGAGCGTCTGCACGAAACCCTCGCCGACCAGGTGGAGCAGCGCCGTCATCTCAGTGAAGTCGTCCGAGCTCAGCAGCTGCACCGCGCCAATCCCGGCGCCCGACATGCCGCCGCCGTTGATCAGCGTGCGCTTGCGGAACACGTCCAGGTGCCGCGCTTCGTCCATCAGCTGCGTGCCGAGGAAGAGCTGCGACTCGAAGAACTCGGGGTGAATCTGCTCCAGGAAGCGGCCCGGCACGTCGCCCGCGATGAACTCGACCTGGGTCAGGAAGGTGCACAGCGTGCACATCGCCCGCTCGAGATCCGGCGACAGCTCGTCGATCGTGTCCCACGGGATGTCGCGAGCCGAGGACCACTGCCGCTGCAGCGCTTCCTCGTAGAGCAGCATCGCCGACTCGGTCCAGACGTCCGCCTTGTTCAGGTGCTGAACGCTGTTCGATGGCGACCGCGGGTCGGCCGTGGCGCCGCGCGGCGCCCACTGGCGCTGCCGCGCCTCGTCGCGATCGTCGACGCCGTACGACATCTGGTTGATGGTCTCCAGTGTCAGTCCCTTGCGTCCGGTCTCGATCTCCATGCCCTGATCGGTGTCAACGTTGAGCCAGTCAAGGTTGATTCCCGGGACATCGTGCTGAATCGTGGCCATCAAAACACTCCAGATACTGGCGGGGAGGACCGCATGCGCGTTTCGCGCATGGTACATGACAGGGCTGTGCCGTGCAGCCGAGATGTGTACTGGTACTATCCAACCATGGCTCTTCTACCCGTCACCATCCGCCGTCGCCTGCGTGGTTCCGGGTTCACCGAGGATCAGGCCGACGCGCTCGATGAAGCAAGCGCGGCGACAGCGGAAGCCGCCCGTGACGGCATGGCCAGCAGAGCAGGGGTTGATGATCAGTTCGCCGCTCTGCGCGACGATATCCACCAACTGCGTATAGACATGTGGCGAATGTTCGGTGGAATTGCAGCCCTGATCCTGGCCGCCGCTGGCGCCATCATGACCGCGATCGCCGTCTGGGGCTGACCGACTCCTACACTCCCACGTGTGCACCTGACCCGACTCGAACTCTCCAACTTCCGATCCTGGGCCGAGCTGGAACTTGATCTCGATCCCGGCATCACCCTGATCAGCGGCCCCAACGCCGCCGGCAAGTCCAACCTGGTCGAGGCGATCTATCTGCTCGCCGCGCTCCGCTCCACCCGCGCCCAGACCGAGGGCGAACTGATCCATTGGGACGCCGACGAACCGCAGGTCATGCGCGTCGCCGGGACCGCCGTCGCCAATTCCGAGCCGGTCTCGGTCGAAGTCGCGCTCGCGGCCCGCACCGGCCATAAGCCCGGCGGCAACGCCGGCGCCACCAGACAACGTTCCGGCGCGCCGCTGACCAGCAAGCGGATCCGCGTCAACGGCGTCGCCCGACGCGCCGCCGACGCGCTCGGCGCGATCCGCGCCGTCCAGTTCACCACGCTCGACCTCGACCTGCTGACCGGATCGTCCGCCGTTCGTCGGCGCTACCTCGACGTCGCCGTCGGCCAGCTCCAGCGCTCGCACGCCGCTGACCTGAGCCGCTATCAGCGCGCCCTGGCCCAGCGCAACGCGTTGCTCAAGCGCATCGCCGAGGGCAGCGCCGCCGAGTCAGAGTTGCAGCAGTGGGACGAACTGCTCGAGACATCGGCGAAACCGATCTGGGAAGCCAGGGCCGAGGCGGCCGCCTCGCTCTCCGCCTTGGCCGCCGAGCGGCATCTCGCCCTGCGCTCGCCCGACGATCCTGCCGAGATCCTCAGCCTCACCTACTCGCCGGCCGACGCCGAGTCGCTGCGCGACTCGCGCCGTCGGGACCTCGCCCGCGGGACGACTTCCGTCGGCCCGCACCGCGACGAGCTGCTGATCGATCTCGACGGACGCCCGGCCGCGAGCTTCGCCTCACGAGCTCAGCAGCGAGCCGCCGCGCTCAGCATGCGTCTGGCCGAGGCCGATTATCTCGCCGCCCAGTCCGCCGACTCGCCGATCCTCCTGCTCGACGACGCCTTCAGCGAACTCGATCCGCCCCGCCGCGAGCGAACCGCCGAGGCGGTCTCGGCGGTCGAGCAGGTCATCCTCACCTCCGCCGATCCCGCCTCCGTGCCCTTCACCCGGTCCGGACTGACTGCCGCCTACACGATCGTCGACGGCGCATTGACGTAGGCCGACGCCCCCGCCCGTCTCAGTGACCGTCTGTGCGCCCGTCGCTCACCACTTCGGCAGCGGCGTGCGCTGACCACGTTTGCAGCGACGGCATTTCCACACGATCGTGACGTGGTCCGCGTGCTCCTCCACGCGGCAGGCGAGCGCCCCGCGCTCCCGATGCTGGCGGCTCGGACAGTCCTGGTTGATGCAACGAACTTCATGAACAGGAGACATCACGGTCCCTTTCGGTCTTGGCTTTTCAAGGATTGACGGTGCGGTCGTCGTCCGCCGGCGCAAGCCGGCCCAGCGGCGTCAGGTGACCCGCAAGCCGATTCGAAGCCGGCACGTCCGCAGCGCCGTTCGTGGGAGTTTCCGGGGAGGCTTCGCCCCGCACGGTCTGCAGATCCCGCTCGAACCGCGCCTGCTCCAGCCGCCACTGACGATGCCGCGACAGTACCTGCTCCGCGTGTTCCTCGCCGATGTACTGCTCCAGGTAGGCGCGCTGGTCCAGCGGATCGAGCGGGTCGTTCAGCCGCGCCCGTCCGTGCTCCTGTACCGCGATCCGCTGCGCCGACGAGTACGGATCGATCCACACGTCGATGTCCAGCGCAGGAATCACCGACGGCTCCACGCAGACCGTCTCGCGGCGCTGCAGGCCGCCGTTCTTGCCCTTCGCGAAAACCCAGATCGGCGCGCCGAACCCGCCCGCCGAGAGCGGCTTCGACATCACCAGCGCCATGTTGCGCAGCATCACGCGGACCGCCCGGGTCTGCGCCCGCTTCAGTTGCTGGACCTGCAGATTGCGCGAACCGAGCAACAGGTTCAGCGTGTGCGGCTGCGTGTTCGGACCGATCTCACCCCGATCCACCGATCCCGAGTCGGGCGCGGCCGCGATCAGCTCATCCTGGGACATGCGCAGGAACTCGACGAAGGCCGGATCGACCCCAAGCTCGACCCGATGCAGCGACGCGCCGTCGGGCAGAACCGTCGCGGTGGCCACGTCCGGCGTGAGCACGACCCGGTTGCCGTCTTCGTCGTCGTGCCACGAGCCGTCCTCCAGCCGGATCCAGTAGAGCGGGATCGCCGTCTGCTGGGCCAGGAACCGGCCCAGAGAACGCTCGTAGTCGTAGCCCTGCTTGGTCCGGTAGATGCCCTCCAGCGTCGGCTCCCAGCGACGCAGGGCGTCGGGATGATCATTGGTGTCCGCCTCGGCGATCGCAAACGGCGGCATCTCGTAGGGGTGCGCGTGCGACTTGATCAACGTCCACTCGCCACGCAAATGTCCCTCGGCGCGAATCGGCCGCTCGACCGCCGCCTCGTCCAGCGCCGCCAGCTCGTAATACTCGCTCCGCGTCCAGACCGACGCGACCCGCACCCGCTCGCCCCAGGCGACGCCTCGAGAGTCTTCCGACCGCAGCGTGTCCGCCGACTGGGAGACCGCCAGCCCCCGCCCGCCGGCCACCACGGTCGTGTACAGCTCGATCCCGTCCTGCTCGCGCAATCGGTCGCGGTACTCCTGCAGCCCGATCTCGCGCAGGACGATCGCCAGCCCCAGCCCGTTGCCCGAGCCATGATCCTGCACGAACGCGAACTGGTCGGGACGGATCACCTCGATCTCCCAGGGGAACCCGGCCGCCGCCTGACGCCGCCGATCACGATCAGTCCGGCTCGCCTCCGTCTCGATCCACGGCAGCGAGGTCCCGTCCTCGGAACGCGCCTGGCGAAACCGACGCCGCTCCTGCGGATCCTCCGGCCGCGACCCGCGCTGCTCCCGCGCCGGCAACGCCGGAATCCGCTCCGCCGCGCGCTGCCAGTGCAGGACGCCGAAGCACAGGCAAACCTGCCCGTAGCCCAGGTCGGCCTGCAACGACAGGTGCGACCGCTCCTCGACCTGGCGCAGCCCCTGCTCGAGCACGTGCTCCAGGTTGTCCGCCGCCTGCCGCGCCGCCGGCGAATCGTCGGGCGGTTCGACATGCACCCGCAACGGATGCTCGGTCAGCCGCTGCCGCAGCTGCGACCACGTCCGCCGCAGGAGATCGGTCTGCCACGGCTCAGCGTTCTGGTGAGGTTCCGGGAATCGGGGATTGACCTCAGGCGCGTTGTACAGGTGCGCCTCCCGATGTCCGATCCGCTGATACAGCGCCGGGAAATGTCCCAGCGCCCCCGGCGACGACCTGCCGCCGCTCAACTGATCGAGGATCTGATTGAGGTCGCTTTCCGACAGCTCCGTCGCTGAAATCGCCGCCGCTTCCTCCGGCACAACCGGCAGCTCGTGGGCAAGTACTGGCATGGAACAGTCCCTTCAAACGCAGAATGCGAGTACGAAACGAATGTCCCCATTGTGAGAATGATTGTTCGCTAAAGTCAAGCGAACCGAAAGTTATCCACAACCGCCAACGTCGCCCTCGACACCCAGGCTGGCCCCGCTCCCGGGCCTGACCTGGGCGGCGGAGACACCGGACCACCACTTCAATCTTCGATGCGACCGGACAGTAGTCCCTGGCGGTGCCGCCGATTCAGCCCTCTTCCGCCTCCAGCTCCGACGCCAGGTCCAGCACCTGATCGATCAGCGCATCGCTGACCGCCCCGCCCTCGCCGTTGATTCGCACCGTCGGCGTGCTGTTGATTCCCGCCTCTGCCGCTCGGCGATGCTGCCCTTCGACCAGGTCCAGATGCTTCTGGCTGTCCAGGCACTGCGCGAACTCGTCGGTGTCCAGCGAGAACGACGCGGCCAGAGCGACGGCGCCGTCACGGCTGAAGTCCTGGGTCGTCATGTAGTGGTCGTGGAAATCCCACCAGCGGCCCTGATCGCCGCCGCACTCCACCGCCAGCGCGGCCAGCACCGAGGGCGGGCCATGATTCAGGATGTGCTGGTACTCGAAGCGCGCCAGGCCGGTGCGAACCAACTCGTCAACCACGCGCGGCTCAACCTGAGCCGCGAACCTGCGGCAATTCCCTCAAAGGAAATCGGAGTACTCCGTGATCACGATCGCCGCGTCCGGATCGCCAACGCTGTTGCGGTTGGCGAACAACCCGGCTCGGTGGCCCGTCTCGATGATCTGCCCGACCATCGCCTGCTGCTCCGGTTCGGCATCCGCCGCCGGTTCCGCCTCCGACTGCGCGGTGGCCTGCTCGCTGGACGGCTGCGCGGACTGCTCGGCGGATTGCTCCGTGTCTTCGCTCCCCCGGTCAGCCGGAGCCGCCGAAGGCTGAGCGGCCTCCTCGTTTTCCCGCTCCGTCTCCGTCCCCGCCGTCGATTCGCTCTGACCGGCCCGGTACGAGGTCGCCGCCTGTTCCTCCTGCGCGTCGGACTGCGCGCTGGAGGTCGCCGCTTCCGGCGCCGGCTGCGGATCATCACCACCCGACGAACAGGCGGCCAGCAGCAGACCCGCCGCCGCAACGATCAGTCCCAGCTTGAGCATCATCAGCCGCCCTCGCTATTCTCGGCGGTCTCGGCCGCTTCGGCGGCGGCCTGGACCTGGTCGATGATCCCGCTCAGCGACCGCGCCGCCGGCGCTCCGTTGATCCGGAACGTCGGCGTGCCGCTGACTCCGTCGGCCCGCGCCTGTATCTGCATCTGCAGGAGCCGCTCGCGGTGCTCCTCGTCGTCGATGCACTGGGTGAAGCGGGCCAGGTCGAGACCTTCGTCCCGCGCCAGCTCGATCGCCCCCGCGCGGGTGAAGCTGCGCGCCTGCGCATCGAGCAGGTAGGCGTCGTGGAACTCCCACCAGGCCCCCTGGTCCCCGGCGCACTCCGTCGCCATCGCCGCGAACTGCGAGACCGCGCCGAAGATGATGAAATGCCGGTACTCATAGCGCGCCAGCCCGGTGCGGACGACTTCCTCGATCACTTGCGGCTCGAACCGAGCCGCAAAATTGCGGCAGCTCGGTCACTGGAAGTCGGAGTACTCGACAATCAGCACCGGCGCGTCCGGATCGCCGACCACGTTGCGCGTGTAGGGCAGTCCCTCGCGGTGGCCGAAGTCGATCACCCCGTCGCCTTCCGCGGCGTCCGAGACTTCCACCTGACCCTGCTGCTGCATGATCGAGGCCTCGCGCTCGGCCCGCTCGCTGCGCACCGTGCCGGTCGACGCGTCGTCGTCCCCGTCGTCGGGCGCGCCGCCCGATCCACAGGCGGACAGCAACAGTCCCAACCCGGCAATCAGCAACACCGGCCAGAGCGCGCGCCTCATATGCCGACTGTATCCGACGCCGATGCCTGCCGCCGGTGTCCGTTCGCGGCGGCGGACCGCTTACTCGGCCGCTTCCGCCGCCTGCTTGACAGCCGCTTCGATCGCCTCGAATGTCGGATCGACTCGCTCGCCGTTGACGAACACCGTCGGCGTTCCGGCCACGTTCCGCGCCGTCCCTTCGTCGTAGGACGCGCTGACCAGCGGCAGCGTCTGACCCTCGCTCACGCACTGCCACAACTCTGCGAACTCCAGACCCTCGAACGTCACCTGTCGCCGCAGGCCCGCCTCCGTGAACAGCGTCTCGTCGCCGGCCATGAAGCGGTCGTGCAGCGGCCAGAACCCGCCCTGCTCCGCCGCGCACTCGACCACCACCGCGGCGAAGACCGCTTCCTCGCCGCGAATCGGGAAGTGGCGGAAGATGAACCGCGCCGTGCCCGGAGCGACCAGATGCTCGAGGATCAGCGGCTCAACCTGAGCCGCAAACCACTGGCAGCCGCCTCAAGTGAAGTCGCCGTAGTAGCGAATCTCCACCGGAGCGTCGGGCTCGCCCAGCACATGCCGCTCCGAGCGCACCCCCTTGTGCACCCCGACAATCTCCGTCGGCAGCGCAACGACCTGCTCGTCTTCACCATCCCCGCTCTGAGCGGGGACCTGCTCAGCTTCCTGCTCCGGTTCAGCCGCCTCCTCCTGTTCCTCCGCCTCGACCTCCTCCGCAACCGCCTCAGCAGAAGCCGCCTGCCGTTCCTGTTGAGTAACCGTCGCCTGCCGCTCAACCCGCTCCGACATCGCCGTCCCCGTCGGCTGCGGTTGCTCACCGGATCCGCAAGCCGCCAATGACAGCCCAGCCACCACCAATGCGACGAGCAGACGTGTCATAACGCCGGCCTCCGCGCCGCCGCTCGGCTGGCTTACAGACGAACAAGCGGACGATTCGGCGATTCAGGTCGCGGGGTCAGTGTTTGATGGGTGCAGTCAGCGACCAGATCGAGTCGTTCCATCACTAGTTGTCCGATGAGCGCGTCGGCGCCAGCGGGGACGACGATGCAATCGGTCGGCATCGAACGCTCGCCGATCTGGATGTTGAGCGGCCCTGCCACTGGCAATGAATCACGCCGTCCGTCTGCGTATCTCGCAGTGATGCTGTCAACTTGCTGTAGCCCCAACTGACGCACGACATCCTCGGGCAGCGCCAGCATCATCGCGCCGGTGTCCGCGATCGCTGGAATCCGAGTGTGGCGTATCTCGGATTCATCCAGATAGCCGCGTTGCACGAGAACCCGATCTTCCTGGTTCTCCAACTCAACCTCAACGACGATCTCGCCCATTTCCAACTCCTTCCGCCACATTGCGTTCAGCATACCGATACAACTATCCCCGCAACCTCGACATCTCGTCGCGCAACTGCTGTAGACCCATCGGACCCAGCTCCAGCGCCGCCCGATGAAACGCCTTCAGATTGAACGCGTCGCCCATCGACTCGCGCGCCGCCTCACGCGCCGCCAGCCACTCCCGCTCGCCGACCTTGTACGAGATCGCCTGACCCGGCCAGCCCAGGTACCGATCGACCTCGCTGGCCAGCATCTGCTCGGGGAAGAACGACCGCTCGATCAGGAACGGCAGCGCCAGCTCCGGCGTCCAGGTCTCGCCGCCGTGGTATTCCTCCCGCTCCGGGATCGGCAACTCCAGGTGCATCCCGATATCGATCACCACTCGCACCGCCCGCAGCGCCTGACTGCTCAGCAGACCCATGTAGTAGGCCGGATCCTCCAGGTAGCCCAGCTCCGCCATCAGACGCTCCGCGTACAGCGCCCAGCCCTCGACATAGCCCGATGTCCCAGCCAGCAAACGCTGATAGCGCGTCAGTTCCTCGCCCAGGTACCGAGTCGTGCCAATCTGCAGATGATGCCCCGGCACGCCCTCGTGGTAGCAGACCGACAGCTCGCGCCAGAGCGGGAAGCGCGTCTCCCCGCCCGTCGGATACCAGGTCCGGCCCGGACGAGAGAAGTCCTCCGACGGCCCCGTGTAGTACATCGCTAGCGCCCCGCCCGGCGGCGCGATCATCGCTTCGATCCGCTGCACCGGCTCGGCGATGTCGAAGTGCGTGCCCAGCAGCGCCTGCATCGTCTCGTCCTGCGTCTGCTGCATCCACTCGCGGAAGGCGTCTTCCCCGCGAATCGCCCGCGAGTCGTCCGACTCCAGGATCGCGATCGCCTCCGCCGCCGACGCTCCGGGCGAGATCCGCTCGGCCGTCGCCGCCATCTCCGACTGGATCCGCCAGACTTCTTCCCAACCCCATTGATACGTCTCATCCAGGTCCAGCTCGATCCCGTTGAACCCCCGCGACGCCGCCTGGTACCGCTCCCGACCCACCGGATCCCGAGGATTCGCCTGCGGCAGATACTCCCGCTCCAGCCAGTCGCCCATCGCCGCATAGCCCCGCTCCGCCGCCGTCACGTTCTCGCCGCCCTCGATCCCGAGCGAGTCACACAGACCGCGGAAGAACGACGCCCCCTCGCCCGCGCCTGACCAAACCCGGCACTGCTCGATCCCACCCCTAACCTGGCGCTGCGCCACCACGATCCCCTGCTCCATCCCCGACGCCAGCGACGCCCGGTAGCGCTCCAGCGCCTCCGGCACCGCCCCCATCCGCGCCACGATGTTCGCCTGGTCCTCTTCCGTCTCCCGAGGCATCAGGTCGAACACCTGCCGAGTGTTCTGCAGCGGCGACGCCAGGATGTTCAGCGACCGCAAATGCTCCTGCTGCGCCTCCAGCTCCGCCTCATACGCGAACCGCTCCAGCATCACGTCGCGGGCCACCCGGTCCCGCTCCGACTCCACGTTCAGCAGCCGCAGCGCCGCCTCCGCCTGCCGGCGAATCGCCGACCGCTCCGCATGACCATCCGGCGAGTAGTCCGTCAGCTCCGTCTCCCGCCCCGGAATCCCCAGCCCCGTCGCCATATTCGGACTAGCCGCCGCCAGAGCATCCACATACCAGTCCGAGATGGCGGAGACAGTCGAGAGGTCGGGAGTGGTCATGGTTGAGCTCCAATCCTGTGCATTATCCACTGCCTCTTTGATTCGCTGTTCGGAGAGGGTGGCTGGAAAAAAAGGGCGCGGAAAAAAACCGGCGTTGCGCGCTGGTGTGGCGTCGCGGGGCCTCCGTGCCAGACCCGTTGGATGTGGTGCGGTTGTCAGTTGCATCCATAGGAACTAGTGTAGCGAACGTTTGTTTGTTAGAGTGGCGTCGACGAGGAGGATGTGGAAGCGGAGGAGGTTGAGATGTCATTTCCACTGAACTACCGGAAAGCGATGACGAAGGTGGCCGAGCTGGCGATGGACGGCAACACGGCGGCCTATGTGCGGGAGCGTTTGCTGCGCACGCTGGTGCAGGAGTTGTCGCCGCTGAACCAGCGTCACACGGAGGTGAAGCGGGAGCTGGGGATCGAGGAAGCGCCGGCGGAAGCGTTTGTCGACGCCGGGGTGAAGTCGCGGGCGTACATGCAAGGGGTCCGCGACGGAATGGCGGCTGCGCAGATTGAGGCGGCCGAGGCGGCTGAGAGGTCTGAGGAGGAGGACGAGGATGACGGAGACGACGAATCCGGCGGAGTGGACGAGGACGAACCACCCTAATCCGGTCCGGGTGCCGCTGCACCGGGAGCGGAAGTACCGGCCTACCGATCGGCAACGGGAGATCCATGATCTGCTGATGGATGAGTCGGGCCCGAGTCTGACGCTGGTCGGTTACGGCGGGGCAATGGGCGGCGGGAAGACGCGGGCGATCGTCGAGCTGGCGATCGACGCGGCGCTGATGCATCCGGGCAACAACGTGCTCGTGGCCCGGCAGCACTACACCGACCTGTCAACGACGACGATGAAGGAGTTCTTCCGGGTCTGCCCCGAGCGGTACATCCGCCGGCGCCAGTTGACTCCCACGCCGCTGGTCGAGGTCGCGGAGGTAGAGGCGTCCTGGGACAAGATCTCCACCATCAACTTCCGGCATCTGACCGACTGGTCCGGGCTGGGCTCGCAGGAGTACGGGGCGGTGCTGATCGACGAGGCGGGCGAGGTCGACGAGGAAGCGGCCCAGATGCTGCTCACGCGGCTGCGCCATCCGGCCCAGCCGCAGCGCTGGTTCGTCGCCGCCTCGAACCCCTGGCCGGGCTGGTTCGAGCGCTGGTTCGCCCGGCGCGAGCTGGACGAGGACGCCTTCCGCGAGGCCGACGGCCGGCTCGTCTACATCCCCGCGCGCATCCCCGACAACCCGCACCTGCCTGAGCGCTACGCCGAGCAGCAGCGCGCCCTGCAGCCGGGCGAGTGGGTCAACCGCTTCATCGAAGGCCGCTTCGACGCCTTCGACGGCCAGATCTACAGCGACTTCGATCCACAGCGCCACCTCTGGGACGCGCCGCTGCCCTCGTTCGCCCGCTACGTCGGCGGACTCGACTTCGGCGGCCAGTCCCCGCGCGACCACTACACGGCCGGCGTCGTCGCGGGGATCACCGATCGCAGCGCGCCCTGCGGCGCCAACGTCCTGATCCGCCTCGGCGAGTTCGAGGATCGCGGCCCCGGGGTGACCGAGCGACTCGAGATCTGGCAGCGTCACTGGAAGCGCAAGCTGGGCCGGATCCGCTGGTGCGCCGACCGCTCGCAGTTGGCCTGGATCGACCACCAGAAGCGCCAGGGCCTGCGCGTCGTGCCGAGCAAGGGCGGCTCCGGCTCGGTCAACTGGGGGATCAGCCTGGTCCAGCAGCGGCTCAGCGCCGACCCGCCCAGCTCCTACTACACGCCGTCGATGGGCAGGTTCCCCGAGCGGATGCGCGAATACCAGTGGGCGCGCACGTCGGGCAAATCGGGAGGGCCAGGACCGAAACCAAGGAAGCAGGACGACGATTTGCTCGACGCCGACCGCTACATGCACGAGCTGGCGGAGCGGAAGCGGTCGACCGGCCCGCGCCGGATCGTGTTCGATCTCCCGCCGGGTCAACCCCGGCTCACCCGATGGCCCGCCCGCTGACCCCCGGCTCAATCGAACACGGCGATGAGAACTCCCACAGCGGCAATGATCAAGCCCGCGGCGATGAAGATGGCGAGCAGCATCTGCGTGCGCATCTCCGCCATGTCACGGCGAAACTCCATCATCATCTGGGCATGAAACAGATCCGACTCTCGACGGCCGTAGGTGTGGTAGTCGATGGCATCCGCGGCGGCGTCCGCCTGCTCGTCCTCGACGCCCATCGAGCGGAAGGCCTGTCGCAGTCTGAGGATCGGATTCATCGTGGCCATGTTCAACTCAGCTCACGCAACGAAGGCGAGAATCACGCCCACGGCAATGCTGAGCAGGACGAACATGCCGAGGAGGATTCGGTTGGTCTGTTCGGCCATGATCGCCCTGATCCGGTCGTCAAACTCCTTGCGGCTCAGGTAGTACTCGTCCACGGCGCTGACCACCTCGTCGGCCTGTTGAGCGTTCGCGCCGAAGTCTCGGAATGCCCGGCGAATGCGCAGGATCGGGTTCATCGATGCCATGCCATCAATATAGCGGATACATGGGCTATCTGTTCTATGTTCGGAACGGCCGCAGTTCGCAGTTGGGACGCGCAATGTCCGAGCCCGTATCCGGGCCCTACCCCTACACTCCGACGCATGGCTGACCCGACTGGCCCTCTCGATGGCGTCACCGTCCTCGACCTGACCCAGCACATTGCCGGGCCGTACTGCACCAAGCTGTTCGCCGACTTCGGCGCTGACGTAATCAAGGTGGAGCCGCCGGGCGGCGATCCGTCGCGCTTGGTCGGTCCCTGGTATCGCGGAGTGAGCGGACCCGAGCGCTCGGGCACGTTCTTCTACTTCAACACCAACAAGCGCTCGCTGGTGCTCGACATCGAGCGAGCCGAGGCCGGCGCCGTGATGGAGCGGTTGATCGAGCGGGCGGACATCGTGATCGAGTCGCAGCCGGCCGGCCGGCTGGACTCGCTGGGTTACGGCTGGGAGCAGGTGAGGGCGTCGCGCGGCGACCTGCCGATGGTATCGATCACGCCGTTCGGCCACGACTCGCCCTACCGCGACTACCGGGTCTCGGACCTGGTGCTGTACGGGTTCGCCGGCGAGATGTACTCGATCGGCGTGCAGGACCGCGAGCCGGTCAAGATGTACGGCACGGCCTCGCTGGTCGAGTGCGGCTCGGCCGCGGCGACGGCGGCGATGGGCGCGCTGACCTCGGCCGAGCTGCAGGGCGTCGCCCAGCACGTCGACTTCGCCATGGCCGACGCGCAGTTCAACGGTGTCGACCGCCGTCACGCGGCGACGATGGGCTGGGAGTTCGCCGGCCGTAAGTCGCTGCGCGCGCCCGGTCCGGCGGCGGGCATGCTCTCGGGCGTCTACCCCTGCGCCGACGGCTACGTCGAGTTCTCGGGCGCCGCGATCCGGATCCCGCGCCTGGACGAGATGCTGGGCAGTCCCGAGTGGCTGCAGGAGGAGAAGTGGTGGCGACCCGGCGCAAGCCTCAACCCGGAGCTGGTCGAGGAGTTCAACGCCCACTTCCTGCCCTGGGCGCTGGAGCGGAGCAAGCGCGAGATCTGGGCGGAGGCGCGCGAGGCGAAGGTGCTCTGCGGACCGCTGTTCTCGGTCGACGAGCTATTCGAGGACACACATTTCAGTGACCGGGGCTTCTGGACAACCGCCAGGCACGACGAGCTGGGCGAGGTCCAGATTCCCGGCCGGCCGTTCATGATGTCGGCCTCGCCCTGGTCCTTGAGGCGTCCGGCGCCGAAGCTGGGGGCGCATACGAACGAAGTGCTGTCGGAGTGCGGGTTTGGGTTATCGGAGATCGAGGCTCTGCGAGCGACGGGCGTGGTCGGTTAGCTGCCGGCGGCCGCGTGCGCACTGGCGGTTGTCGGCTCGGCCAGCAGACGCAGCAGCTCGCGATCCAGATCGCTTCGAGGAAGCTGCTGGTCCTCGACTTCCTGAGCGCGTGCGGCGACCACAGCGATCTGCTCTTGGATCGGGCCGATAGATATCCCCTGAAGGCGGCAGCGACGCTCAAACTTGACGAGCATATCGGGCGTGGTGATGTTGTCGAGGCAGGCCTTCGCCAATACTCGCGCCTCGCGCTCGATAGTCAGGACGGGTGTCGGAGGTTCGATGCCGACTATCTCGTAGATCACTTGCTCGAAGTCATCGAGCGGTCGGGCGTCGAAGCAGTACTCGTTGCCGAACAGGGACAGCCAGGTAAGTTGGCGCCGCAAGGTGTCGTCGAGTTCGAGGTCAGGGTCGCAGTGCTCCACCTCAAAGGTCAGGAGGTCGCTCAGAGCGGCTCGGTCTGCCAGATATGCTCTGGCGAGCGTCTGCAACTCAGATCGAACCTCGTTGTTCAAGGTCATGAGGTGGTCCTTGCCCGGTCGTGTGAGTGTACAGATTCAGGAGTATGAACTTGAGGATCTGTTCGGCGAGGAGCGGATATTCGAGCGCATCCGGGAAGGATCGCTCATCGAAGTCAGGCGTGAGCCGATTGCGCAGGCGAAGCGATGGTGCAGTTGGAACGGCGAGTCCATTCACGTGCGAGCGGTGCGGGCAGATGATCCATCGATCGAAGTTGCGCGGATTCACTATATGGTCTGTGGGTTCGGTCACGTTGTCGCAGGCTGGCCGTCACACATCATCATCGGCGGTGTCCTGCTCTATCGGCGAGGCCATCAGAGGCGGCCGGTGGAGTAGCGGGTAGCATTCCAGCCATGACTCTGCCGCTCTCCGGGATTCGCGTGATTGACCTGACCGTGGTCTGGGCGGGGACGTTTGGGACGACCCTGTTGGCCGACCTTGGGGCTGAGGTGATCAAGGTCGAGAACGTGCATGTCTGGCAGCCGATGACTCGCGGCGGGCAGGCGCGGCCGTCGGCGGCGATGGTCAAGGCAGGCGCCGGCTGGGCAGTGGGCTATCCGAACGCGGAGCCGGGGCCTCGACCGTGGAACTACTCGCCGACCTTCGTGCAGCAGTTCCGCAACAAGCACTCGATGACGGTCGACCTGCTCTCCGACGAGGGTCGGGCGATCTTCGCCAACCTGGTCTCGAAATCGGACGCGCTGGTCGAGAACAACGCCTCGGGCACGCTGGAGAAGCTGGGCATCGGCCCCGACTTCCTGCGCCAGGCGCGTGAGGACATCATCGCCTTGCGCATGCCGGCCTACGGCTCGGACGGGCCGTACCGGTTCGCACGGGCGCTGGGCGTACACCTCGAGTCGGTGATGGGCCACACGCTGCTGCGCGGGTATCCGGACCTGGATCCGTCGTACATCACGTCGATCTTCTCGGGCGACTATGTCGCGGGCGCTCATGCGGCGTTCGCGATCATGTCGGCGCTGCGGCATCGGCGGCGGACGGGCGAGGGTCAGTTCATCGAGCTGGCGCAGGCCGAGTGCGCGGGCGGAATGCTGGCCCAGGCATTCATGGACTACTCCTTCAACGGGGTGGTGCAGGAGCGAGTCGGCAATCGCTCGGTCAACGGTCATGCGCCGTACAACCTCTACCCGGCCAGATCACACGGCGACGGCGCGGACGCCGGCGACCGCTGGATCTCGATCTCGGTGATGGACGACGACCAGTGGATCGGACTGCGCGAGGCGATGGGCGATCCGGAGTGGGCGCGCGACCCGGTACTGCGCCGCGAGGCGGGACGGCTTGAGCGGCATGATGAGCTCGATGCCCGGATCGGGGAGTGGACGTCGACGCTGGAGGACTACGAGCTGATGCACCTGCTGCAGTCGCACGGGGTGCCTGCGGCGCCGGTGCTGGATTCATCGCGGATCTACGACGACGCGCATGTGCAGCACCGGGGCCTGAACGAGACGCAGGATCTGTACGACGACGTGGGGACGTTCCGCTACAACACGCCGTTCATGAGGTTCTCGGAGACGCCGCTGGGGATCCGTAAGCCGGCGGTCGCGCTGGGCGAAGACAACGACTACGTCTACCGCGAGGTGCTGGGTTACTCGGAGTCGGAGTACGAGGGCTTCAAGGAGCGCGGGCACATCGGGATGGACTACGACCCCGAGATTCCCTAGGCGTCACCAGACTTCACCGAGCGTTGACACTCCGCATACCTGCCCGTCGGATGGCGCTTACGTCGTCTCCATAGGTTTCTTGCATCGGGGACGGCCCCCGG
>JAPPNI010000006.1 GCA_028873865.1 Chloroflexota bacterium
AGGGAGCCGGTTCGGGGAGCGTGGTCGGATCGTTCGGATCGTCGCCGGCGATCACCTCGAGCGTGACGGCGCAGTCCCAGGTCGAACGGCACATCGGGCCGACGTGATCAAGCGACTGCGCCAGGTCGAGCACGCCGTAGCGGCTGACGCGACCCCAGGTCGGCTTGAGCCCGACGATCCCGCACGACGCCGACGGCCCGCGGATCGAGCCACCGGTGTCGCTGCCTAATGAGGCATAGCAAAGACCGGCCGCCGTGGCCACGCCGGAACCACTGGATGAGACGCCGGTCCAGCGGCCTGCGTCCCAGGGATTGACCGGCACCTGTCGAGCACGGTTATAGCCGGCCATCGCGCCCTCGGTCAGATTGAGCTTGCCCAGCATGACCGCGCCGGCGTCCTTGAATCTGGCGACAACGGTTGAGTCGAAATCGGGCACGAAGTCTTCCAGCACCTTCGTCCCGCCCATGGTGGGCACGCCAGTCGTGTAGCAGAGGTCCTTGACTGCGATCGGAATCCCGTGCAGCGGCCCTCGATAGTTACCCGCTGCGATTTCATCCGCCGCCTGCTGCGCCTCAGCCAGCGCCGACTCGGCCATCACCGTGGCGTAGCTCTTGAGCCGGCCGTCGTGGGATTCGATGCGGTCCAGCTGCGCCTGGGTCAACTCAACGGGCGACAGATCCCCGGAGGCGATTCGCGGCGCGAGTTCTTCGATCGTGGCGTAGGCGAGGTCGGTGGTCATCGGGAGGCTCCGTCCGTGTCTGTTGATTTCCGGTCCCGGCGCTCAGGGAATCCCGATCAACTCCGTGTCCGCGCCGAACCAGATGGTCTCATCTCTGTCGACCATGGGCCCGAAGTCGTCCGGTGTGATCGTCTCGCCGTAGCGCGCCCAGCCGGACGGGTCGCGGAAGTAGAGCTCGGCCATGCCCGCGTAGGGCTCGTCGTCGGGATCGATGCTGTGGCTGACCACGTAGCGCAGCCCACCGACTTTGTGCATGGTCTCCTCGACATTGGGCGCGTGGTCTTCCAGCCACACGCGGAAGAACTCGGCCCAGTCGACCCTGTCTTTGGCCTTGACCAGAAACGAGACCTTGAACAGGTTGCTGCGGGTAGTCGGGAAGGGCTCGTTCAGCGTCAAGGGCACGACCGGCAGGTCGTCGGCGCCGTCGATCACAACATGCTCGGTGGTCGCCCACGGAACGAACGGCTCGACCTTCTGATCAAAGGTGTCACGCGGCTCGCTAAACATCGGGCCGTCGGGCTTGCGCAATGGCTTGTCGAACCAGAGCTGGGCCATGCCGTCGTATGTCGGCCGAGGCTTGTGTTCGCCCTGCTCGCCGTTGAACAGGGTGACCAGGTACTTGCGCGCCGGCCGTCGGCCGGCGGCCTTGGCCGCCTCTTGCGCTTCGAGCACGCCGGGCATGTGGTTCTTGTACCAGTGCGCGATCATCTCGTCGCGCGACGCGTCTTTGCGCCGGCGGATCATGAACATCATCTTCGCGCCGGGCGTCGTGGCGATGGAATCGCTCATTGCTGGCTCCTTCCGCAGAGGCGAACGCCGTTGAGCTCTTGGCCGAGTCTACGCGCCGGAGCTTGCAACTGTTGGGCGCAGCGCTGACAATCGGCCCATGACGACACCAACCACTGAAGACCTGCTCGCGCGCCGGGAACGGCTGCTGGGAGCGGGCATCGCCACCTTCTACGAGGACCCCGTCCACATCGTTCGCGGTGAGGGCGTCTGGCTCTATGACGCCGACGGTCGGCGCTATCTCGACCTCTACAACAACGTGCCCTGCGTTGGCCATGCGCATCCGCACGTGGTTGAAGCGATGCAACGCCAGTCCGAGACGCTCAACGTCCACTCGCGCTACCTCCACGAAGGCATCCTCGACTACGCCGAGCACCTCACCTCGGTCCACGCCGAGCACCTCACGACCGCCGTCTTCGCCTGTAGCGGCACGGAAGCGAACGAGATCGCCGTGCTGATGGCGCGGGCCGCGACCGGTGGTCAGGGGCTGATCTACACGCAGGCGGCCTATCACGGCAACTCGACCGAGGTGCGCAAGCTCTCGCGTCTGCGGGGGGACAACGAGCCTGAGTTCCGCTCGATCCCGGTGCCGCAGCGCTACCGGCCGATCGAAGATGGCCTGGACGATGAGGCGCTCACGCAGGCCTACCTCGACAGGCTCCAGACGGAAATCGACGGCTTCGCCAATGATGGCATTCCGTTTGCCGGCATGATGGTCTGCTCGATCCTGGCCAACGAGGGCCTGCCCGACATTCCGCCCGGCTTCATGCCTCGCGCGGCCGACCTGGTTCGCGACGCTGGCGGCCTCTTCATCTGCGACGAGGTCCAGGCCGGGTTCGCCCGCTCGGGCAACTGGTGGGGATACGAGACCACCCAGGTCTCGCCCGACATTGTCAGCATGGGCAAGCCGATGGGCAACGGACTGCCGCTCTCCGGCGTGGTCGCGTCGCAGGAACTGGTCGAGGGGTTCCGTGACAAGACTCGCTACTTCAACACGTTTGCTTCGAGTCCCCTGCAGGCGGCCGTGGGTAAGGCCGTGCTGGAAGTGATCGAAGGCGAAGGGCTGGTCGAGAGCGTGGCCGACGTTGGCGGCTACCTGATGGACAACCTGCGCTCGCTACAGGAAGGCTGCGAGCCAATGGCCGACGTACGCGGGCACGGCCTGTTCATCGGCATGGAATGGGTCAAGGATCGCGAGAGCAAGGAACCCGACCAGGCCGGAGCCGCGGTGATTGTCAATCGCCTGCGCCAGGCCGGTTTCCTGATGGGCCAGGCGGGCGAACACGGCAACGTGCTCAAGGTGCGGCCACCGTTGGTGCTCAAGCGCGAGCAGGCCGACCTGTTCCTCGAGGCATTCGAAGCCGCGATCGCCGATCCCACTTGAACCGATGCCCGAGCCGACGAATCTGAGCGACGCCGATCTGTACGCGATCGCGGAACAGTCTCTCGCTGCCTGGGGATTGAAACCGGACGCGATGGAGCTGGTCTCGCGCAGCGAGAACACCGTCTTCCGGCTCGACATGCCGGATCGACAGCGCTATGCGCTGCGGATTCACCGGCCCGGCTACCACACGCTGCCCGAGCTCGAATCGGAGCTGCTCTGGACGCAGGCGCTCAACGAGGCGGGAATTCGCGTGCCGGTCGGGGTGCGAACACTGGACGGCCCCGGTTATGCCACGATCCCGACGCCTGATGGGGAGTCGAGTCGGGCCGTTGGACTGGTGAACTGGCTCGAAGGCGAGCTCCTGAGTTCTGTCATCGAAGACGAAACTGATGAGACGAAGGTTGTCGATCACTTTCATCAGATCGGTCGGGTCCTGGCTGCCATGAACAATCAGGCGAGCGCCTGGACGCCCCCGTCCGCGTTCACGAGGCATGCCTTCGATGTCCCGGGTTACGTTGGCGAAGATCCGTTCTGGGGACGATTCTGGGACACTCCCCCACTGACGAGGGGCCAGCGCGACGTGCTCTCCCGGGCCCGCGCGGAGATTCGTGAAACGCTCAACGATTACGGCAAGCATCGAGGCACATACTCGATGATCCACGCCGATCTCCATGCGCACAACATCCTGATCGATCCATCCCGCAATCTCCAGGCATTCGACTTCGACGACGCGGGCTTCGGCTGGCACCAGTACGACCTGGCCGTCGTTCTCTTCGGCCTGGAGGACCTGCCGTACTTCGAGGCAGTCACCGATGCGCTCGTGGACGGTTATCGCTCGGTTCGGCCGTTCAGCGAAGAGGCGCTGTCGCTCTTGCCGCTGTTCCTTCTGATCCGGCGGCTGGTACTGATCAGCTGGCAGTGGGATCGCCCCGAACTGGGGCGCCGCAAGGGGCTCGAGGAGTACATCGCGGATGCTTGCGAGAGGGTTGAAGCGTTCTCCTTCTAGCCTCAGGAGAAGATCCGGCCCAGTCCCGCCGCTTGATTGTGCGGGGTCTACGGCAACTGAGAACCGAGACCCGATTCGTCGCGGTCGGCGTCCCCACGTCGCCACGTAGTGATTTCCGAGTGACCGTAGACTCAGCAACATGTTTGATGCAGTTTCAGCGTGAGGATGTGAACGATGGCCGAGCAAGAGTTGGGTGACGCCATAATTCGACGTCAGATCGGCGGACTGCCCGTCCCCGAGTTCTCGGAGACTGCTTGGACTCCGCCGCCGCTCCTGGCCGAGGCGAAGGTGGCGGTCGTGACATCGGCGGCGCTGCATCCCCGCGACGGCGAGGGATTCACGGTCAGCGACGCAAGCTACCGCGCCCTTGACCACGGCCAACGCCAACTGGTGCTTGGACACTGGAGCCCGAACTTCGACCGCTCGGCCTTCGGCATGGATTACAACGTCGTCTATCCGTTGGCCCGGTTGGACGAGCTGGCGGAACAGGGAGTGATCGGTTCGGTGGCGTCGACGCACTACTCGTTCGCCGGCAACCAGCCCGACGACGTGGCCACGATTCGGCACGATTCGGGACCGGCTTGCGCAGCCGAGCTGAAGGCCGCCGGGGTGGATGTGGTCTTCCTGACTCCGGTTTGACCGCTCTGCACGCGTACCGTGTGTACGCTCGCCCACGTCTTCGAGGCCGCCGGGCTCGCCACGGTGACGATCTCTGCGATCCGTGCGGTCGCTGAGCGAGTGCGGCCCCCGCGCGTGCTGCACGGGGAGTTTCCTCTCGGCCGCCCCCTGGGCAAGCCCAATGACCCCGAGTTCCAGCACGATGTGCTGCGACGCGCGTTCGCATTGCTGGAGCGAGAGAGCGGGCCGGTGCTTGAGGATCATCCGGAGGTCGTTATCGGCGACGAGGAGCCGTTGAGCTGCACGCTGCCGCCGCGCTTCGATCCTGAGCTGGCGCTGGCCGTCGACGAAGCGCGCGGTCTGCGCAAGGCCTACGATCGGGCGCTCGCCAAGCGAGGCGTCAGCGATGTCGGGAAGGCCGTCGACGCCGACGGCGTGCCGCATGCCCTGGATGTGCTGCAGAACATCGTGAATGGCACTCCCTGGAAGGAGGCCGGTATTCCGGGTGGCCACACGACCGCGGTTGCAAATGACATTCGCGCCTACTACGAGGAGGCGGCTCTCGAATTGGCTGGCGCCCCGGATGTCGGTGGCCGGCAGGTGGAGGCATGGTTCTTCGAGCGCACCGAGGCCGGCAAACTCATCCTCGACGTCAGGAAGGCGCTCGCCGGTCAGGGCGCGCCGCAGCCGGTCTGGTTCTTCATGGCGCCGATGCACCGCAACTGAGCCGCGCCGGAGCTGCGCCGCTACCAGAAGGGCGCGCGCGGCTCGTCGCCCAACAGTACGCGCGCTGCGGCCGCATAGTTGGATGCGCCCAGCACCACGTGCTGATTCATCGCGTGGATGTCGCGTAGACGCCGATCGAGCGTCGAGCGTTCTGAGTACAGCGCCGTGGAGCCTGCGACGGCGTAGAGCCGCTCGACGACTCTTTGGCACTCCTGATGAACGTGTGTGATCGCGAGGCGCAGGTTGACCCGGTTCGCGTCGGACATCTCACCGGTCTGGCAGACCTCCTGCCAGGCGGTGTCAGACGCAGATAACGCATATGCGCGACAAGCGGCAATCTGTGCTGCCGTCTCGCCCAGCGTCGCCTGGGTCAGCGGGTCGTCGCGCAGCGATCCACGAAAGGCGACGCGTTCACGGGCGAGTTCCATCACCTCGTCGTGCGCCGCCTGGACCAGGCCGAGAGCTACGCCGAGGTGCTTGGGCAGCAACCAGGCTGGATGACGCAGCGGATCGCCCGGCACGGTGCGATTCGCCGGCCTTGGAGGCACACTTCGCTCGTCGGGAATGAACAGGTCGTTGACTTCAACGTCGTGACTGCCGGTGCCGCACATGCCGCCCGTCTTCCAGGTATCGAGGATGTTCACCTCGCTGCGGTGCGCGACCAGTCTGATGAACGGCGGACCATCCGAGGGCGCATCGTCGCCGAACAGTCGGCAGTTCATCTGCACCCAGTCAGCGTGGGTGATCCCGCTCATGTAGGGCCATCGACCTGTGGCCAGATATCCGCCTTCGACCCGTCGAGCTGTTCCAGGCGGGAAGCCTGCGCCACATGTGGCGACATCGACGTCCGCATACATCTCGCGGGCGACATCCGGTTCAAGCTCGCGGCTCAACAGGCCGCCGTCGCAGCCGATCATCACGCACCAGGCGGTCGAGGCGTCGGCTCTGGCCAATTCAGCGATGAACAGGATCTGCGTCACCGGGTCTGCGTCGTGTCCGCCCAGCCAGCGCGGCTGGAGCAGTCGGAAGGCGCCGATGCTCCTGAGCAGGTCGACAACGTGTCCCGGCAGCTGGCGCGCCGCTTCGATCTCGTCGGACGCTTCTCGGATCTGCGGAGCGATCGAGCGGGCCGCTTCGAGCAGAGCCTCGCGCTCCTCCAGGGTGGCGCCGAACGAGGTACTCATGAATTCATGGACGCCACGTCGGGAAGGCTGGGCGTCCGTCCGAGGCGCGGGATCTACAGCTCCATCGGCGCACCCTGGGCGACCTGCTGGGGGTCGGTCTTCCAGACGTCCGATCCGTCCACGTAGAGTTCGACGCCGTTGCCGTCGGGGTCATTCAGGTAGAGCGATTTCGAGACCACATGGTCGATGGTCGCGAAGACCTTGACGCCGGCAGCTTCGAGCTCGTCGCGCGCCTCGCGCAGTTCGTCCAGTGAGTCCCCGATGCAGAAAGCCAGGTGATAGAGGCCGGGCGCCTTGGGATCGGCGGTCTCCGGGCCGTCTTCGCCGACCTCGAGCAGAGCGAGGTCGTGATGGTTGCCGAGTGTGTAGAAGGTCATTGGCATCTGCTCGTGCCGCGCGGCGAGCTTCATACCCAGCACCTCGCCGTAGAAGTGCTCTGAGCGTTCGCGGTTGCGGACCTTGATGACTGCGTGACCGAGTTCCTTGACCTTCATCGGTCTCTCCTTCATTGCCAATGCCGCACGACCGCGGTCTCTGTCTGCGGTTCATTCTATGTCCCCCGGTTGCGGTGTGTGACTTCGTATCTTGATGGATAACCACGTGAGACGAGGGAACGCATCGGGAGGCGATTGAGATGGACGAGATTGGCTACTCGGTCGAGGGGCACATTGCATCGATTCAGCTACTGCGTCCGGAGAAACTGAACGCGATGACGGACGAGATGTACCGCGCGATCGGCGATGCATTCCAGGAGGCGGACTCCGACCCGCAGGTGCGATGCGTGGTGATCTCCGGATCAGGGCGAGCGTTTACATCGGGGCACGATCTGCTCGAATTCGGCGAGCGCCAAGCCTGGAAACCATGGTCGGGGGAGCGCTTCGACAACGGTCTTGAGACTGCCAAGCCGGTGATCGCGGCGATCAACGGCTACTGCCTCGCCGGCGGACTGGAGCTGGCGCTCTACTGCGACATTCGCATTTGCGATACGACGGCTCAGTTCGGTTGCCCCGAGCCGCGTTGGGGCATCCTGCATGGCTATGGCGCGCTGCGCACGCCCGGCCTGGTGGGCACTTCCGACGCGATGCGGCTCTTGCTGACTGGCGAGTTCATTGACGCGGCCGAGGCGCTGCGCATTGGACTGGTCAGCCAGGTCGTGGAGTCGGAGGAGCTGATCTCGACCGCCATGGATATGGCGGCCAAGATCGCCGTCAATAGTCCACTTGCGATCCGCTTGACGAAGGAACTGGCTCGACGCGGCCGGGATATGTCGCTGGCCGACGGTCTCCGGCTGTACCAGGAATACTCACGACTGGCCTTCAGCTCGGACGACGCTCGCGAGGGGACGCAGGCGTTCGCCGAACGTCGCGAGCCGGAGTATCAGGGCTGAAACTCCGAACAGAGCCGGAACGGACCACTGCCGAGCCAACGCCGGCGAGGCTGCTGCCTAGATCTTTGCGGCGACGCCGCCGTCGATGTTGATGATCTCCCCCGTGATGAAGCGCGAGTCGTCGCAGGACAGGAAGAGGACGAGATTGGCCACGTCGATCGAGTAGCCCGGTCCCTGCACGATCTGGGCGAAGTCGAACATCTTCTCGAAGACGTGGTGCCCGCCGTCTGGATCGTTGTAGGTTCCGCGGGTTGCACCGGGGGTGATGATCTGGCCCGGCCGGACGCAGTTGACGCGGATGTTGTCGCGCCCGCCAGCGCCCGCCATGTATCGGGTGAGCGCGTCGACCCCGGCCTTGGCGGCGTAGTACGAGGCCGAGGCAGTACCAAACTCGTCCTGCATGCGGGAAGAAAAACCTCGTTGAGCGGCCAGCGAGGACATGTTCACGATCGCTCCGCCGCCCTGTGCTCTGATGTGGGGCCAGACTGCCTGGCTGACATAGAATGTGCCGGTCAGATTGACATTGATGATCCTGAGCCAGTCCTCGTTGGGCTCATTGGGGAACGTCCCGGGCCCTCCTCCGCCCGCGTTGTTGAACAGCAGGTCTATCTGTCCATAGACCTCGGCGGCCTGGTCGACCGCGGCGACGACGGAGTCGTTGTCGCCCACGTCACAGGCGACGAACGTTGCCTCGCCGCCCGATTCCCTGATCTCGGCGACGATCGCCTCGCCTTCGGCGACACGCCGCGCCATCAGGATGACCTTGGCGCCCTCGGCCGCGAAGAGTCGGCCTGTCTCTGCGCCGATTCCGCTGTTGCCACCGGTGATCACCGCTACCTTGCCGTCGAGCTTGCCCATGCCGACCTCCTGATTCAGGTTCCCTGCGCGTCACTCCGCACTCAGTCGGTCTGAGGCGGTTGCCAGATGATCTGCCAGGCGATGCCGAACTGATCGCTGCAAGAGCCGAAGTAGTCGCCCCAGAACATGTCCGCCAGCGGCATGTCCACCTGGCCGTCGGCCGAAAGCGCGGCGAACTTCGCGTCGGCGTCAGCGCGACTGGAGGCCGCGTAGCTGAGCGAGAAGTTCGTGCCGACCACGGGGCCGGGACCAAACGCGGGGTTGGAGTCGCTGCCCATCAGGATGCTCTCACCGATCGGCAGCGAGACGTGCATGATGCGCTGCTTGGCTTCCTCGGGCACACCCATGTCGGGCGGGCCGTCGCCGAAGGTCTGCAGCTCGGAGAAGTCGCCGCCGAAGACGGAGCGGTAGAACTCGAAGGCGTCGCGGCAGTTGTCGTCGAAGGTCAGGTAGGTGTTCAGGGTCATGCTGATCTCCTCAGGCTCGGGTGGCCGGGTTCAGAGCTACACGATATGGCCTTCGCGGCTGCGGTGTGTTTGGCGGCGTTTTTCGGGTGGGTGGGTCGCAAGTGCTGCTGTGGGCTGGGAATTCGGGCTTGAGCTGTCCAGGAAAGTCCAGATTTGTCCGGTTTTGTCCAGATCTGTCCGGATTTCGTCAGGATTGGTCCAGGCCAGGCGCGGTGAGTCCGGGCCCGTCCGGATCAGTGCGGTGGTCATGGCGGCCTCGGCAGTTCCGTTCGGCTGGTCTCGTACAGCGATTGTATATGGACATATGTGCGATGGCACACGTCCTTGGCAATCGAAGTTTCGTCTGGCGTAGGATTTGTGGTGTTGCAAGGGTTTGGATGCTCGTATGCCTGATTCACATCACTCCCCGATTCGCTTTGGCTGGTACATCCCGACGCACGGGGATCTGACCAACTTCGCCGACCCGGATCAGTTCATTCCGGCTTCGATGGAGATGTTCGAGCGCGTGGCGCTGGCCGCAGAGTCGGCCGGGTTTGAGTACGCGCTGGTGCCGGTCACGCCGACGTGCTGGGAGGCCTGGATTTCGACGGCGATGATGTCGGCCAAGACGACGAAGCTGAAGATGCTGGTGGCGGCTCGGCCGGGCTACATCCTGCCGACGCAGATGGCGCGGATGATCGCGGCATTCGATCAGCTCTCGGAGGGGCGGGTTTACATCAACCTGATTGCCGGCGGGAATCCGCGCGAGCTGGCCGGCGACGGGATCACCTACAGCCACGACGAGCGTTACGAGGTGATGGACGAGTCGGTGCAAGTGATGAAGGCGCTGTGGACCTCGCACGAGCGGATCGACTGGGAGGGCACGCACTACCAACTCGAGGGCGCGCACGCCTATCCGAAGCCGTATCAGGACCCCTGGCCGCGCTTCTACATCGGGGGCGAGTCGGATGCGGCGCGGGATGTGGGCGCCAAGCACGCCGACTGCTACTTCTTCTGGGGCGACACGCCGGAGGCGACCGCCGCGAAGGTCGTCGACGTCAAGCGACGGGCGGAGGGATTCGGCCGCCCCGACATCAGCTTCGGGATGAGATTGCAGGTCTGCGTGCGCGAGACCGAGGAGGAGGCCTGGGAAGCGGCCCATCGGCTGATCGAAGGCACGACCGATCGTCAACGCGAGGCGCGCAAGAACTGGCGCGGCGAGTCGGAGGCGGACAGCCGCATGTGGCAGCTGGCGGACGAGTCCAAGGACAACGACCACCGGATCGCACCGCACCTGTGGAGCGGGTTGAGCACGGTCCGCGGCGGGGCCGGTCTGGCCGTGGTCGGTAATCCGCAGCAGGTCGCCGACACGCTGCAGGAGTTCGTCGAGATCGGCTGCAGCGAGTTCTGTCTGTCGGGCTATCCGCACGACGATGAGGCGACGCGATTCGGCGAGTGGGTTATGCCGATCGTTCAGGAACGAAACAGGGTGTCATTGACGAGCGATGAGCCGGCTCTGGCTGTCGTCGACTGAGGAGGAACCAGGATGTCGCGAGTGCAACTGGCGTTGAACGTGGCCGAGCTTGACTCGGCGATCGATTTCTACACGCAGATGTTCCGGACGGAGCCGCACAAGGTGCGTCCCGGTTACGCGAACTTCGAGGTCGAAGACCCGCCGCTGAAGCTGGTGCTGATCGAGAATCCGGCAGCGGCCGCGCCACTGAACCATCTGGGCGTCGAGGTCGGGACGACCACCGAAGTCCATGCCGAGACCCAGCGCTTCGGCGAGCTGGGGCTGGACATGGATATCGAGGACGGCGTCGTTTGCTGCCACGCCGAGCAGGACAAGGTCTGGGTCGCCGACCCCTCTGGCACGCGCTGGGAGGTCTACACGATCACGGATGACCTGCCGGAATCCTCATACGCATCTCGCGCCGCGAACCTGATTCCCCTGACCGAGGTCACGGCCGGGGCGTCGGCGATCGAGGATTGCTGCGCCGACGGCGGCCTCTGCGTCGGCTAGCTCCCTGGATGAGACTTCGCCGACGCCGATCGGCAACGCTGCCGGGTTTTGCGCTGGCGGCCGCGCTCTGCGTAGCCACTTTCTCGGGTACTGCCTGCAATTCCGGCGGCGACCCAGAGCCGTCGCCAGAGGATCAGACTGCGTCAGTTCAATCGGCTCAAGCCTCACAGGCGGCTGATCGAGCGGAGTCCCAGACGAGCCCCGCCGGCACCATCGGAGTGGCTCGGGCTCGCCCTCAGGCGCAAGCTCAGGGGCAAGCTCAGCGGCAAGGCGAGGATGCGGCTGACCAGTCCGCTCCCAGCCAACCTGATGCAACACCTCCGGCGGGAGGCGGGTTCGTCCTCCAGTTGCTGCATGCCTCGGACATGGACGGCGCGGTCGGCGCGCTCGACAACGTAGAGACCTTCTCCGCCCTGCTCGACGGCTTTCGCGCTCAGATGCCGCGGCGGACCCTGGTGCTGAGCTCGGGCGACAACTTCATTCCCGGCCCCAGGTTCTACGCCGCGGCCGACGCTGACGCACTCAGCGTGCTCGGGGTGCCGGGGATCGGACGCGGCGACATTGCGCTCCTCAACGCGATGGGGTTTCAGGCTTCCGCTCTGGGTAATCACGAGTTCGATCTGGGACCGGGGGCGCTCGCTTCGATCATCGCGCCGGAGCAGGGTGAAGACGGGTCCTACGCGGGCGCCGTGTTTCCCTATCTGTCGGCGAATCTGCGGCTGGCCGATGACCAGGATCTGCTGCCGCTGGTGACCGCCGATGCCCAGCGGGCGCCCCTAGCCGCCAATAGCGAGGGCGTCCCACTGGCCGCTGGCAGCCTGGCGCGCAGTGTGATCCTCGAGGTGGACGGCGAGCAGTTCGGGATCGTGGGGGCGACGACGCCGCATCTGGCCTGGATCGCCGGCGTCGGCGATGTCACGGTGGAGCCGGCCGATGGGTTCGATCTCGATGCACTGGCGGCAATCATCCAGGGCGCGGTCGATGAGCTGGCGGCGCAGGGAGTCGACAAGATCATCCTGCTCGCGCATATGCAGCAGATTGAGATCGAGTTGCAGCTCGCGGGTCGCCTGCGACACGTGGACATCATCGTGGCGGGCGGATCGAACACGATCCTGGCCGACGACACCGATCGACTCCGACCAGGCGATCGCGCGGTGGGTACGTACCCGCTACGGGTGAGTTCGGCCAACGGCGATCCGATGTTGCTGGTCAACACCGATGCCGACTACCGCTACCTCGGCCGGCTGATTGTGCGATTCGACGGTCGCGGTCTGCTCGATTGGGAGAGCGTCGATCCCGAGGTGAGCGGCGTCTACGCGACGGACGACGAGGGACGAGCGGCGGCGACCGCCGCTCCGATCGAGGCGGTCAGCCGGATCGCCGAAGCGCTGCGTTCGGTGATTCGAGATCGCGATGGTGAGGTCGTCGCCCGCTCCGGGGTGTATCTGGCCGGCCGGCGAGGAGACGTACGCATCCAGGAGACCAATCTCGGCAACCTGGTTGCCGACGCGTTTCTGTGGACGGCGCGTCAGTTCGATCCTCGGGTTGCGGTTGCACTGAAAAACTCCGGCGGAGTTCGCGATCACATCGGCCGGATCTCGCAGCCGCCGGGCACGACCCGCTCCGATCAGGTTGTCTACTCGCCGCCCGCGGCCAATCCAGCCAGCGGGAAACGCGACGGCGAGATCACTCGGTTCGACATCGAGAGCGTGTTGCGATTCAACAACCCGCTGGTGATCGTTCCGATCAGCGCGCAGCAGCTGGTCGATCTGATGGAGCACGCGATCGGCTTCGACGGGGTGGGAGCGGTCCCGGACGGGCGGTTCCCGCAGATCGCAGGAATGCGATTCAGTTTCGATCCAACCAGGCCCTCCGGTGAACGGATCGAGTCGCTCGCCATCGTCGATGACGATGGCCAGGTCGCCGACGCCGTGGTCGCCGATGGCGTATTGGCCGGCGATCCGAATCGGCTGATCCGTATGGCGGTGCTCAACTTCACCGCGAACGGAGGCGACGGCTACCCGTTCCCTCAGCCCGCCTTCGGGCGGATCGACCTCGCCGGGGAGGAGGGACAGTACAACCCGCCCTCGCCCGAGTTCCCCGACACCAACGGCAACGGAGTGATCGATGGACCTGTCGGGCTGGCTCGCGGCCTGTTCGACTTCGCCGCGCCGGGTACGGAGCAGGACGCACTCGCCGAATACCTGGCTCACTATTTCAGCGAAACGCCGTTTGACATCGCGGAAACGCCACCGGCCGAGGATCGACGGATTCAGAATCTGGCGCTGCCCGGCGCAAGGGACACGGTCTACGAGTCCGGCGACTCTCCCTGAGCGCCGGATTCGCCCCGTGTCAGTTCCGCCGCCCGCAGGAAGATCGCGCTCAGCATCTCCTCAGTGAGGAGACCGGTGAACGTGTTGCGCTGGCTGGGGTGATACGAACAGATCACGGTCAGTGCTCCGACCGAGTGCTCCAGGCCGTGTGAGAATTTGGGTCTGGGCCTGACGCCGAGTTCGCGAGCGCAGTTTTCCCAGGCGAATGAGCCGAGGCAGACGATCACGCGCAGCTGCGACAGCAACTCCAATTCGCGGCGGAAGTAGGGCAGACAGCGATTGCGCTCCTCGACGGTCGGCTTGTTCTGCGGCGGAGCGCAGCGGACGATCGATGTAATCCGGGTATCGATGAGGGTCAGGTCGTCGTGGGCAGCGGTGGAGGTCGGCTGGTTGGCGAGGCCGGCCTGCCAGATGGCACGGTAGAGCCAGTCGCCTGAGCGGTCGCCGGTGAACATCCGCCCGGTGCGGTTGGCTCCGTGCGCGGCGGGGGCCAAACCGACCACCAGAATCTTCGCGTCGGCGGGACCGAACGAGGGAACGGCCCTGCCCCAATAGGTGTCGTCGCGGTAGGCGGCTCGCTTGTCGCGGGCGGTCTGTTCGCGCCATGCAACCAGTCGCGGGCAAAGTCGGCAGGCTGACACGGCGTGGTTGAGCTCCGCGATGTCGAATTTACCGATTTGCGGATCGCGCGGTTGAGTCACTGGCCCATAGTGGGGCCATAGCGGTGCGATGTCCAGACTCAGCGCGATGATCCAGATTCGATCTCATTCCGTCGGTGTGTTGTCCAAGACTGCCGGTCGCGGGGCGTGGTTCCCGGCATCCCGTCATCTGAGCGCTCTGGAGGCGGCCTTCGACTGGCGACGCGCGCTGGCGTTGCAGCGACGGTTGTTGTCGGGTGAACTCGGTGTGATCGGCGAAGTCTCGAGGACTGAGTCCGACACCAGGCCAACCCTGGCGATCTTGGTCCTCGGCGTCCTGACGGCGAGTCTGGGCGCCTGGCTCTGGGTCGTGATCGACACGCGCGGCGCAGCCGTCGCCGATCCCGCGTTGAACGTGCTGCTGCTGGGCTCGATCGCCTCGCTGGGCGCCTGGGCCCTCTGGTTCGGCCTGACCTGGCACGCCCTGAAATCGATCTTCCTGGTCGAGGTCGAGTGGCGAAGTCTGATGCGCCCGATGGCACTGGTCGGCGGCTTCGCGGTCTGGCAGTTCTTCATGCTGGCCGGCCCGGCAAGTTTCGCGGTCGGATTGATTGTCTCTGTCGCCGGTCTCTTGCTCACCGTCCTCGCCGTTCGGGCGGCCGCGCCGGAGGTGGACGATCGGGCGGCCATCATCAGCGTCGGCGTTGGCTTCGGCGCGTACGCGCTGGCGCTCTCCCTGCTCGCCGCTCTGACCGGCGTCGGCGCTGGTCTCTTCGTCCACGCAATCGGCTAGGTGACCGTCAGCTCGAGCCCGGCCTCGCACAGCTCACAGTCGTCCGGCGCGTAGCTGGCCACATCGATGGCCAGGCAGGCGAACGTGTCAAGCTCACCGAAGCTGGTTGCGCCGTTGGTGCGATCGACGACCAGGCCTACTCCGATTGGCGTGCCTCCCGCGTTCACGACCGCATCGAGCGTGTCGTTCACCGATCCGCCGGTGGTCAGCACGTCATCGACGACCAGCACCGCCTGACCGTCCTCGATCGTGAACCCCCGACCGAGGTACCGGCCGCCGGTTTCGCTGCGCTCGGCGAAGTAGGCCTTGATCGAATCACCCAGGTGTTTGGCGGTCTCATGCGCCAGCAGGATTCCTCCCGTCGTCGGTCCGACGACGAGGTCAGGTTGCAGCGGTCGAAAGTGTTCGGCGAGTTGGCGGCAGAGCGCCTCGGTAACATGCGGCTTCTCCAGCAAGCGAAACTTCTCGATGTAGGTGTCGCCATGCCGGCCCGACGCATATTGGAAGTGTCCCCTGAGCACGGCCCCGGCTTCTTCCAGCAGGGACATCGCATCGCTGGGAGCCTCGGTCATGGCAGGACGTTCCCTTCGTAGTCGGTAGCTTCTTTGGAGATGTCGCTGCTGATCCGGTCAAACGGGAACCAGCGGAACATCACCTCGCCGACGATCTGGTCCTCGTGGATCGGGCCAAAAGCGTGCGAGTCCTGACTGCTGTTGCGATTGTCGCCGAGCACGAAGTAATGCTCGGGAGGGATCACCGCCGGGCCCCACTGGTAGCTGGGCGGTTCGAAGATGTAGTCGTGCTCGTCGAGTTCGACCCCGTTGACGAAAACTCGCCCTCGGATGACTTCCACCGTGTCGCCCGGCAAACCGATGACCCGCTTCACGAAATCGTGTGCGCTCTGATAGGGCGGACGGAAAATGATCACTGAGCCGCGATGTGGACCGGAGAGCAGGAAGTCGCCGTTGCTTCGGCCCGGCACCAGGGCGTCGAATGGTCCCAGATCGACCTCCCAGTAGCCAATCTTGTTGACCAGTACGAGCTCCGAGCTGGCCAGTGTTGGCTGCATTGAGCGGCCCTCGACCTGGAAGTTCTGGACGGCCTCTCGGGCCAGCAAGAAGACGATCAGGCCGAGGATCGCGGTTTCGATGATCTCCCGCAACGGCCCGTACTGCAGCCTCATACGGCCGAGCTTATCCGCCCCTACCATGAGGCAGAGCAGGCCGCCGGCGAGTGTTTACGGAGTGTCTGAGATGAGAGCAGTGCGGTTGTCGAGCGACGGCCCGATCATCCGGCCCGACATGGACGTGAGAATGGGAGACAACATCAACGGGCCGTCCCTGATCCGAGCGCCGGAGTGGCTAGCCAACCCGCTGGGCGAGTTCTATCTCTATTTCGCCGACCACAAGGGCACATACATCCGCCTGGCCGCCGCAGACGATCTGCTCGGACCGTGGCGAATGCACGAAGCCGGTGCCCTGCAGCTCTCGCAGACCGAGTTTCCAAAGACCGGAGACGAGTTCGACCCCAATCTGGGCTCCGCGCAGAAGCAGGGATACGTCTATCCGCACATCGCCTCGCCCGATGCCATCGTCGACGATGACACGCAACAGGTCAGGCTGTACTTTCACGGTCAGCTCCACGACGGACGTCAGGTCTCACGAGTGGCGACCTCAAGCGACGGCATCAACTTCGAGGCGACAGAAGAGATCCTCTCGACCAGCTATCTGCGGATGATCCATCTCGATGACGTCGAAGCACCGGGCTGGTACGGGATGTCCATGCCGGGCATCATCTATCGCTCCGAAGACGGCCTCTGCGGGTTCGAGCAGGGCCCACAGCTCTTCGAGAACACCATGCGGCACTGCGCGCTCATGCGTCGAGGCGACATCCTGTCGGTGTTCTGGACCAACGTGGGTGACGCTCCTGAGCGGATCTACGTCTCGCCGATCGGGCTGTCGGGAGACTGGCGTTCGTGGACGGCAGGGGAGCATCGCGAGGTGCTGCGTCCGGTCTACGACTGGGAGGGGGCGTTGCTGCCGATCGCGCCAAGCATCCGTGGCTTTGCCCCCGAGCCCGTACACGAGCTGCGTGACCCGGCGATCTTCGAGGACAATGGCAATGCCTACTTGCTCTACACGGTCCAGGGTGAACGCGGGATCGGCATCGCCCAGCTCGATGCCGGTTAGCTGAGCCGCAGGCTCGACGTGGCGCGTGAGTACTATCCCGTCTTCTTCGACCTGCAGGGGCGTTCGGTGCTGGTCGTCGGCGGCGGACAACTCGCCCTGGAAAAGGTCCAGGGACTGCTCGCTGCCCAGGCTGCGGTCACGGTGGTCGCACCGGCACTGAATGAAGAACTGGCTTCTCTACGGAATGAGGGACAGATTCAACACCTGGCTCGCGAGTACCAGCAGGGCGACATGCATGGGCGGGCGTTGGTCATGGCCGCCGGCGACGATCGATCGGCCAATCAGTCGCTGCATGCCGATGCCCGCGACATCGGTGTTCCGCTGAACGCGGCCGACGATCCGGCCAACTGCGATTTCATCCTGCCGGCGGTCGTGCGCAAGCCGCCGCTCACACTGGCCATCTCCACGGGCGGTGGCAGCCCGGCCATGGCGCGACGGATCAGAGAAGAGCTGACCGACTACCTCGACGCGGAAACATCAAGCTTGGCCGAGTTGGTCGCGGAGGTTCGCGCCGAACTCAGAGGTCGTGGTCTGTTTCGCTCGATCCCTGCCGAATCCTGGCAATCGGCGATGGATGGTCAGCTCCGCATTCTGCTCGCTCAGCGTCGCCGCGATGAGGCGAAGGCACTATTGATGACTCGCCTTCGGGCCGCGATGGCTGAGTCGGACCAGTGACGATGGCCCGAGCTGCGCGGCTCGGAGGTCGTGCCAGCAAACTCTCACTGGTCCAGGCTGAGTTGGCCGCCGAGGCGCTTCGCGCGGTTGGCATCGAGACGGAGTTCGTCCCGGTCTCGACCCAGGGGGATCGGGACCAGACATCCAGCCTGCGGACCATCGGTGGCCAGGGCGTGTTCGTGCGCGCGGTCGAGTCCGCGTTGCTCGACGGTGAGATTGATGTAGCCGTGCATTCGGCCAAGGATGTGCCCCCCACAATCGCTGAAGGGACGGTTTTGGCGGCCTACTTGCCGCGTGGCGATGTCCGTGACGCGCTGGTCAGCCGCGATCAGGTCGGCCTGCTCGACCTTCCGCATGGCGCGAAAGTTGGCACAGGATCGCGTCGCAGGGCAGCGCAGCTGCTGCGCCTGCGTTCCGATCTGCAGGTCATCGATATCCGCGGCAACGTCGACACACGCCTTCGCAAGGTTGAACGCGGGGAGTATCACGCGGTCGTGGTTGCAGCAGCAGGGTTGCAGCGCCTCGGACGAGCGCCATCGGAGCTGCTGCCGATCGACCTGATCATGCCCTCGCCGGGCCAGGGCGCGCTGGTCATCCAATGCCGGAGCGAAGATGCAGACCGGGTCGCGGCAGCCAACCACCAGGCCAGCGCGCAGGCAGTCAGTGCGGAGAGAGCAATGCTGCGAGCGCTCGGCGCGGGCTGTTCTCTCCCACTGGCTGCGCTCGGCGGGATGCGAGGCGGCGAGGTCCTGCTTGCCGGCCGGCTGCTCAGCGCCGATGGGTCGGAGCGGATTGAGGTTCAGCGCTCCGCCAGCGACCCTGAAGTGGTCGGCGCGGAGGTCGCCGAGGCACTGCTCGAACGCGGCGGGCGACGGCTGATGGAAGAAGACACGGGACTGTGACCAGCGCGCAACCTCAGGCCCGCACGGTGTTCCTGGTCGGCGCCGGTCCCGGCGATCCCAGACTGATCACGATCGCCGGCGCCGAAGCGCTCCAGGAAGCCGACGTTGTCGTCCACGACCGGCTGGTGTCACCGGCGTTGCTCAAGCTCGCCAGGGACGCTGAGCTCATCGATGTGGGCAAGATGCCTGGTGGACCATCGACTCCGCAGGATCAGATCAACCGGCTGATGATCGACCTCGCGCGACAGGGTCGGCGGGTCGTGCGGCTCAAAGGCGGCGATCCGTTCGTGTTCGGTCGCGGCGGCGAGGAAGCGTCCGCCCTCGCCGCGGCAGGAATTCCGATGCAACTGGTCCCCGGGGTGTCCAGTGCGCACGCCGCGGCCGCTGCCTTCGGCATCGCCGTCACCGACCGCCGGGCCGCTTCCGCTGTCACTGTCGTGACCGGTTCGGAAGGCGACGGTGAAGCGCCGCCGATCGATTGGCAGGCGGTCGCACAGGTCGGCGGGACGCTCGTGCTGATGATGGGCTGGAGAAACTTTGACCAGATCGTCGAGCGGCTGGTGGCGGCAGGCCTGTCCGCAGACACGCCTGCCGCAGCGATCGAACAGGCCTGGACCTCGTCACAACGAGCGATCTTTGCTCCTCTGGGGAAGCTCCGAGCCCGCGCATCCGATATGCAGCCTCCGGTCACCGTCGCCATCGGGGCCGTGACGTCGCTCGCGACGCCCGAAGTTTCCTGGAGCGTCATGGGTCGTCGCGTACTGGTCACGCGAGCGGCGGCGCAGGCAAAGACGCTGGTAGAGCGTCTGCGAGCGCTCAACGCTGAAGTGATCGTACTGCCCACGATCGAGATTCGGCCTGCCGACCCCGTGCCCGTAGACGAGGCCGTTCGACGTCTCGCCCGCGGCGATTACGACTTCGTCGCGCTGACCAGCGTGAATGGCGTGATTCAGCTGTGGGACGCGATGCGGCGCCACGGCCTAGATTCCCGAGCGCTGGCGAGCGCCAGGGTCGCGGCCATCGGCAGCGAGACGGCACGCGCCCTGGAGGAGCGAGGCATTGAAGCCGATATCGTCCCGGCCGCGTTTACATCAGCGGCGCTCGCAGCCGAACTGACGCAGGAAGATTTGCGAGGCAAGCGGGTGTTGCTCGCTCGCGCGTCGACAGCGAGTCGATTACTCAGGGATCAATTGCGCGCCGCAGGAGCCGAGATTGACGACGTGGCCCTCTACGACATCGTCACGCCGAGTGCGGACGAAGATGCGTTGGCGGAACTCAACCGGGGCGTTGATGTCGTGACCTTGACATCGCCTTCGACCGCTCGCGGTCTGGTCGAGTTGGCCGGCGACTCAGTCGACTTAGACTCATTGCATACCGTGTGCATCGGACCGGTCACGGCCGAGGAGGCATCCAGACTGGGCTTCCGTGTAGTTGCGACCGCCGATAGGTACACGATCGACGGACTGGCCCAGGCAGTGGCGCGATACATCGCCGGCCTGGGACCACTCGCCGAAAAGGAACGAGAATCAGCATGACCAGTGCACGCCGCTCGACGGCGGGGATCGAGACCGGAGAGGTCGCGACCGAACATCGGATGCGGCGGCTACGCCGAACCGAGGGTCTGCGGCGCATGGTCCGCGAAACGCGGCTCTCACCGGCGGACTTCATCTATCCCGTCTTCGTCGCGGCTGGGCACGGCGTCCGCGAGCCGATCCCGTCCATGCCCGGTCAGTCGCGGCTGTCAGTCGACCAGCTCGCGCAGGAAGCGGCCGAGCTGCGCTCGCTGGACATCCCGGCGATCCTGCTGTTTGGGATTCCCGATTTCAAGGACGCCGAAGGCAGCGGCGCCTGGATCTCCGACGGGATCATCCAACAGGCGACCCGCGCCCTGAAGGATGCCCAACCTGACTTGGTCGTCGTGACCGACGTTTGCCTCTGCGAATACACCGATCACGGACATTGCGGCATCCTCGCCGATGATGGATCGGTCCTCAACGATGCCTCGGTTGACGCTCTGGCCCGAACGGCGCTCAGCCAGGCCGAGGCAGGCGCCGATGTGATCGCGCCCTCGGACATGATGGACGGACGCATCGGAGCCATCCGCGAAATGCTCGATCAGGGCGGCTTCGAGGATCGCACACTGCTCGCGTACTCGGCCAAGTTCGCCTCAGCCTTCTACGGTCCCTTCCGCGACGCCGCCGACTCGGCGCCGCAGTTCGGAGATCGTCGCGCCTACCAGATGGATCCTCCGAACGGACGAGAGGCGATGCGGGCGATCGAGCGCGATCTCGCCGAGGGCGCCGACATGGTCATGGTCAAACCGGCGCTGGCATATCTGGACCTCGTGCGCGAGGCGCGGCAGCGATTCGACGTTCCGCTGGCCGCGTATAACGTCAGCGGTGAGTACGCGATGGTCAAGGCGGCCGCCGCGAACGGCTGGATCGACGAGGAACGGGTCGTGTTGGAGACGCTGACCGGCATTCGCCGGGCCGGTGCAGACATGATCCTCACCTACCACGCCAAAGAGGCCTCACGTTGGCTGGCCCGAACGGGTGCCTGAGCCGATGAGCGGCAGGCCGAAGAACATACACCACGACCAATGTCGGGTATTTCCGGCAACCGAGGGAATCGCATGAGCGAAACGACGACCGAAAAGCCCGCCGAACCCGCGCCGCCGACGGTCGGGTCGGATCAGGCTGTGAACACTGTGCGGGCGGTGGCGTTCGACTGCTACGGGACGCTGCTACAGCTTGAAGAGCGACAGTTTGCCTCGTTGATCCAGGAGATGCTGCATCAGCACGGCGTCGACCATGCGACCGGCGAGGATGTCTGGGATGCCTGGCTGGAAGCGTCGCGCGAGATGGCCAAGCGCGAGGGACGAAATCCAGAGCGTCCGCTCGAAGGCCCGGAGCCGCCCTTCCGCCCCTTCTCCGAGACCTGGCCCTTTTTTTTCTCCGAGGCCTTCAGACGCCACTCAGTTGAGACGATCCCACCGGCGGCGGCTTTCCAGCACCTCTGGGACGAACTCTCAGTAGCTCCGGCATATCCCGAGGTCGCGCAGGTCTTCGCAGAACTGCAGAATCGCGGCTTCCGGATCGCGATCGGCAGCAACGCCGATGACGATCACCTTGACCACGCGCTGGAGAAGGCAGGGATCGAGGTCGAGATGGTGCTCTCCTCCGAGGAGGCGCAGTCGTACAAGCCGCGGAGACCATTCTTCAGGCAGCTCTGCGAGCGACTCGATCTGGAGCCCTGCGAGGTGCTCTATGTGGGCGATAGCCCCTGGGCCGACGTGGCCGGGGCCAATCATGCCGGCCTGCCCGTCTACTGGGTCTCGCGCTACCCCGACCCGGAACGTGAGAAGCTGATGCGCTCCCGGCCCACATGGTCGGGTAAGGATCTGACGGGCATTCTCGACGCGCTCCCGCACCGAGCGCCCGACTAACCAGTTGTCCACACGCTGTCCACCGACAGTCAACCACTCGTCAACCACACCTCAGCCGCCCACGGACGCAGTCTCCGGATCAGATACAATACGCTTATATCGATAACCTAAGTGATCAATACTTGGGTTTGGTCAGAGACTCGAATTGGGAGCGGCGTGATGCGTATCCAGACATCCCAGGCGGCGCTGCAGCACGGGCTCAGTGTCGTCTCTCGGGCGGTAGCAGCTCGACATTCACTCGACCAGCTGCGTCACGTCCACCTCGAGGCCGACGACGATGGCGTTCGCCTGACCGCGACCGATACCGAGATCGCCATGATCTGCAGCATCGACGCCGTCGTCTCCGAGCCCGGTGCGATCACGATCCCGCATCGCTTCATCAATGACCTCGTCTCGGCCCTCTCCTCCGCCGAGATCACGATCGACGTGGCCGAGAACTCGCTCGTCGCCCAGATTCGTGCGTCGGACGCAAATGAGTCGTCGATCCATGGGATGGCTCCCACGACCTACCCGAACATTCCGGGAATCGGCGACGGCGATTGGATCAAGATCGTCGCCCGTGACCTGCGCGATGCGCTTCGCCACGTCGTCTTCGCCGCGGCGACCGACGACGGCCGGCCGGTATTGACCGGCGTCCACTTTCGCTTCGAGGGCGACAAGATGACGTTAGCCGCGGCCGACGGCTTCCGCCTCGCGGTCTACGAGATGAACGTCGCCTCGGAGCTCACCGACCGCTTGGAGATCACGGTGCCGGGCCGCGCCCTGACTGAACTGGAACGGTTGCTGACCGACGACGACTCGGCAGTCGAGATGTACATCCACGCCGACCGCACCTACGTCCGCTTCCATGTGCGGTCCGTACAGATGACGGCGCAACTGATCCAGGGCAACTACCCGAGCTACGACCAGCTGATTCCATCGGAATACCAGACTCGGGCGATCCTGCCTGGCTCTGTGTTGCAGGGCGGGGTCAGGTCGGCGGCGGTCTTTGCGCGCGAGTCGAGCGGGATCATTCGGCTGATCTTCAGCGGCGAAGCCTCCGACCAGAGCATCACCCTGACCGCGCGAGCCGAGGAGTTGGGCAACCACCGCGGGCGCGTCGACGCAGTGATCGAGGGAGAGAACTCGCGGATCGCCTACAACGTGCGGTATCTACAGGACGTGTTGCAGATCGCCAGTGGTCCCTCGTCGGCCGAGATCGCGATGGAGACCAGCGGTCCCAGCAATCCCGGCGTGTTTCGCGTGGTCGGACGCGACAACTACGTCCACGTGCTCATGCCGATGTTTGTCCAGTGGGAAGATGCCTAGACCGGCCGGTTGCTCCATGGTGCATCGTGGCTGAGTGGGAGATCAAGGCGGTCGGGCGCGATCGCGTCGGCAACTCGCTGACATTCTGCGGCGACGAACCGTTCGACTGGAGAGTCTGGATCCTCGATCTGATCGACGACATCGAGGGCAAACGTCACAGCTACTTCGTCAGCGGCCCGCAAGGACGACGGGTCGAGGTGGTCGTCTCGGTTGAGGCGCAGGGGAAGATCGTCCGCACGCACCCCGACGCCGGCGATGATCTGTTGGCGCAGCTGCCGCGCTGCTAGAGGAGAGCCGGGGCGCTATGGCTCTCGCGGTCTCCGCGCACACCCACGGACCGGAGGCGGAGCGTGCTCTGGTCGGCGCCATTGAGCGCGTCAAGACACGCGATGGCCATCGCGACCCGCTGGCCCCCGTCACGGTGGTGGTCCCGACGTCCTTGGCGGGCTACCACATCCGACGTTCGCTGGGACGGCGGCCCGGCGGCATCGTCAACGTCCAGATCAAACCATTGCAGGCCTTGCTCGAGCTAATCGGCTCGACCTCTCTGGCAAACACAGGCCGCCGACCGATGCCGGAGTCGTTGCGGGTTGAGACGGTTCGCCAAGTCGCCCAACGCGGAGCCCCTGTATTCGGTGATGTGCCGATCGACGGTCCGGTGTTACAACAGTTGATGGAGCGCTTCTCGGAGTTCGACGACTGCGACCGAGAGCAGCTGCAAACGATTGCTGCTCAACTCGGTCTCCCCGCTTATCTCGTCGGCCTGTACGACGACTATGTCCAGCAGACCAGAGGCTTCTACACCACGCGAGATCTGGCCGAATCCGCTTCCGAGGCCTTGCCGACTCAGCCGGTCGTGTTGCGGGACATCGGCTCGGTCATCGTCTATCTGGCGGGAGATCTGAGCTCGCCACAGCGGCGATTTCTGCAAGCGCTCTCCGAGCAGGCCGAAGTCGAGGTTCTGCTGGGGATGACCGGTGATCTCGACACGGTGGATCGGCGAGTCCTGGATCAGTGGGGACAGGATCCTCCCGCTGCTGCCGCGCGAATACCGACAGCTCAACGAGTGGCGCAGTCCCCGGACGCGGAAGAAGAAGTGCGCTCGGCGATCCGCGACATCGCCGCGTCACTGCTCGCTGCCGACCCGACGCCGCTGCATCGGACGGCCATCCTTTACCGCCAGGCAGAGCCCTACCAGCGCATCTGCGCCGAGCAGCTCGACGCGGCGGGCATCGCCTGGAACGGCCGCAACGCCCAGACGCTGGGCCAGTCGATCGCCGGCCGGACGCTGGGCGGATTGCTCGGCCTGATCTCGGAGTCGGCCATCAGTTGGACGAATCATGTGGCGACCTGGTTGGCAGCGGCCCCGATTCGTGATGCGAATGGAGAACTGGCCCCGGTCGCCCGATGGAACCAGCTCGCCCGGCGCGCCAATCTGCATCGCGATCCCCGAGAGTGGGCGCTTCGGCTCGCCCGCTACCGAGCAACATGCACCGCCGACCTTGATCGTCTCAAGCGTGTCGCCGACGAAAGCAAGCCCGGTCGGCTGCCTTGGGTCGAGGCCGAGATAAGCGAAATCGACAGGCTCTCTCAGTTCGCCGAGCAACTGGCCCGGTTTGCGCTGGAGGCGCCAGAGCGCTCCAGTTGGTCCGAATACGCCCGGCGAACGCGCCACCAACTGGAGCTCCTGCTCGGAGACCGGAGCTCCTTCGCCATGCACCTGTCGGGCGACGATGATGCCGAGCTCGCGCGCTGGGATGATGTCCAACAGCTCTTGACCGAGCTCTCCTGGCTGGACGACCTCGAAGATGCATCGCCCGAGCGGTTCGCCTCTGCAGCTCGCCGTGCTCTGCAGCGGTCGATCGGCCACCACGGTCGGCTCGGCGACGGAGTCTACGTCGGACCCTTGGGCTCCGCCGTGGGGATGCAGTGGGATGTCGTCTACATCGTCGGCGCGGCCGAGCGTTCCTTACCGCAGATCCGCTCCGAAGATCCGTTGCTCTCCGATCAGCTCCGCGCCCGGGCCTCCCTGCCGGTCGCTGCGGACGACTTGCGCCGCGAGCGGGCCGACTACCTGGTTGCACTGCATTCGGCGCAGCGTCGTGTACTCAGCTATCCGCGCGCCGACATGCGAGCGCAGCGGGCCAAGCTCCCGGGCAGATGGTTGTTGGAGTCGGCGACCGAACTAAACGGGGGGAAACGAATCTACGCCTCCAAAATCGATCAGGCGCCCGGCCATCTCGTCAGGGCCACGCCCTCATTCGAACGGTCGGTGCTGACCGCCGACATGCCGTCCGACATCCACGAGTTCGACCTCAAGAGCATCCGTGACAGTGGCCGGCCGCGACTGCATTACCTGCCGGGACTGGTCCCTGCTCTGGCGCGAGGACTCGTACAGCGTGGAGAGCGCTGGCGGCCACGACTGACGCGCTGGGACGGACTGATCGCCCAGGGCGCGGCGGAGGCAGTCACTGAACCTCACTCCGCCGGCGCATTACAGGATTGGGCCACATGCCCCTACCGCTATTTCCTCGGCCGCATCCTGCGCATCGAGGAACGAGATGAGCCGCCCGACGAACTGCAGATCACCCCGCTCGACAAGGGATCGCTCATCCACGAAATTCTCGACCGCTTCTACACTCAGGCCGATTCCAGACCCAACCCGGGACAACCTTGGCCAACGAATGAACGTCAACGACTCGAGACCATCGCCAACGAAGTGCTCGAAGGCGCGCACCAGCAGGGGCTGACCGGACGCGAACTGCTCTGGCGTCGGGATCGGACCCGAATCTTGGCCGACCTGCAGACGCTGCTCGACTGCGATGATGAACACCGCACCCGACTTCTGACCCGTCAGATCGGCAGCGAAGTCGTCTTCGGCGCGCTGCCCGACAGCCAGGCCGACGTCGTGTTCACACTCGACGACGGAAGCACTCTTCCGCTGCGGGGCATGATCGACCGGATCGACCGCTCTGAACCCGACGATCGGTTGATCGTGATCGACTACAAGACCGGAGGCGAACGGCCCTCCGCGTTCGAGCTGCGGAAGGACCCGCTGGTCGGCGGCCGATATCTGCAGTTGCCGATCTACGCCCATGCAGCCCGACAGATTTTCGATCTTAACCCTGAAGAAGCGGTCGACTCGGCCTACTGGTTTATCAGCGAGCGTGGCAGGTTCAAGTACAACCCGGTGCAGTGGAACGAGGCAAACACGGACAGGTTCGCTCGGGCGGTCAATCTGATTGTCGACAACGTTCGCGCTGGCCGATTCCCGGCCAATCCCGGCGCCGACGATCACCGTGATCGCAATTCAAACTGCAGGTTCTGCAGCTTCGACGCGATCTGTCCGGCCGATCGCTCCGCCAACTGGAAGCAGATCAGGCTTGATCCCCGACTCATGGCCTACCGAGAACTGACTGAGGGTCCGAGCGAGGAAGCGCTGGACGAATGACCCTCGCCGACCAGCGGGACAGGGATCGGATCGAGCGAGGCCTCGGCGAGACCTTGTTCGTCGAAGCCGGTGCCGGCACCGGCAAGACGTACCAACTGGTCCGGAGAATCGTCAACCTGATCTCCGGTGGCGAGGTTCAGGCGAACGAGATCGCTGCGATCACGTTCACCGAGAAGGCCGCTGCCGAACTCTACGACCGCATTCTCGAGGAGCTCGATCAACAGCGCGAGGATGCCACCGATCCTGCTCGGCGGGAGCTCTTCGCTGCCGCCACCGAGCAACTCGATCACGCAGCGATCGAGACACTCCACGCCTTCGCTGGACGCATCCTCAGGCTTCATCCGATTGAGGCCGGATTGCCGCCCGGGTTCCGGATCGTCGATGAATCGGAGGCGTCGCTGAAGTTCGACCGTCGCTGGGAAGACGCCCTGGATGACATCCTCGAAAACGAATCTCTGGCCGAACCGCTACTCGCGGCATTCGATCGGGGACTGGAACTGGATCGGCTGAAAGAGCTAACCCGGGCGCTGCACGCAGACTGGGACCGAGCCGAATCCGACGCGGCCTCGCTGCAGGCCCCCGACCTGTCCGTGGCGATCGCAGAAGTCGTGGCGCCGATCCGCGAAGTCGTTTCGCTGCGCTTCGAATGCGCGGATCACGAAGACAAGCTCTATCAGAATCTCGAGCGCATTGACCGGGTCCTGCAGCACGTGCAAGAGCTGGCAGACAGCGACCCGTCAGGAGCCGAACTGCGGAGCTTTCTCGCCGATGCCGACTTCAAGGTGGGACCTGGCCGGGGCGGACGGGCAGAACCATGGGGAGGAGCCGAACGGGTCAAGGAGATCAAGGACCTGCTCAAAGAGTTGGCAGGCATTCCCGACCTGGTCGTCGTCGCAGCATTCGAGTCGGTGTTGGCGCCAATCCACAACGCGCTCCGAGACGTTGTCGTCGCCTACGCCGACGAACGCCGTCGTGCAGGCGAGCTTGAGTTCCAGGATCTGTTGGTTCGCGCCAGCAGGCTGCTCGAGTCGAACCAGGCCGTCGCCTCGGACATCCGGCGGCGTTTCAAGCGCCTGTTGATCGATGAGTTCCAGGACAACGATCCGCTCCAGACTCGCATCGTGGACGCGATCACCCAGGGAGAGCAGGGCCGCGCCTTCTTCGTTGGCGACCCGAAGCAGTCGATCTACCGATTCCGCCGGGCCGATATCCAGCAGTTCAACCAGGTCAAGCGCGAGCAACAGGATGGCCTCACACGGCTGACACAGAATTTCCGCTCTGCGCCCGGCGTAACCGATTTCGTCAACGCCGTGTTCAAGCCGCTGATGCTCGACGGTGGCGCCGATCAGGCCGCCTGGGAGGACTTGAACCCGGACCGCCCCCCATTGGAGGACGGCGGGCACGCAGTAACCGTTGTCGGGGACGAGTACGAGGCCCAGGTCGACGACGTTCGCGTTCTGGAGGCTGACGCTCTGGTCCGGATGATTGCGGACATGACGGCCTCGCGTTGGCAGATCTACGACAAGGCGGAGGACTGCTACCGGGACGCCCGCTTCGCCGACACTGCCGTCCTCGTGCCCACCAGAACGGGCCTGAAGCATGTCCTGCCCGCGCTAGAAGAGCGCGATATTCCCTATCGGCTCGAGAGCCGCTCGATGGTCTATGACACCAGGGAGGTCCGCGATCTGCTCAATCTGCTGCACGCCCTCGACGATCCAACTGATCAGATAGCACTCGTCGCAGCACTGCGCTCCGCAGCCTTCGCCTGCGCCGATGATGACCTCTACCGCTGGCGACGCGCCCGTGGCTGCTGGGACTATCGCCGTCCGGTCCCGCAGGGGATTCCCGAGGACGATCCTGTCGCCGACTCGATGCGTTGGCTGAACCGAACGGCCACTCGTCGCTGGGAGATGTCGGTCAGCGAGCTGGTCGGCTGCGCCATTCGCGAGCGCCGGCTAATGGAGTTGGCCGTCGTCGAACGTCAGCCGCGCGAGCGCTGGGCCCGCTATCGCTTCCTGCTCGATCAGGCTCGTGCCTTCTGCGACGACGGCGGATCGACCCTGAGCGAGTTTCTCGCCTGGGCCGAACATCAGGCCGCCGCAGATACGCGGGTGATCGAATCGGTGGTGCCGGAAGAGGACCACGACGCGGTGCGGATCATGACGATCCACGCGGCCAAGGGCCTCGAGTTCCCGATCGTCGTGTTTGCCGGTCTCAACACCCAGCCTCGGAGCGACCCGCCCTCGCTCCTCTGGAGTGAAACCGGCCGTCCCGAAGTCCGCCTCGGTGGCAATCTGGAAACGTCGGGATTCGCCCGGTTACGGGCGCGCGAGGAGAAGCTGCAAGAGGATGAATACGTCCGCCGCAACTACGTCGCCGCGACGCGCGCGAGAGACCACTTGATTGTCAGTCTCTATCGCAAGGCGGGACAGAAGTGCGACGCCAGATTGATCGCCGAAGCGTTGCAACGCTCCGACGCGTCTTGCCGTCGGTTGGGACACGATCAGATCCCAGATCCACCCAGGATTGAACCATCGGTAGATGTCTCGATCGAGACCGACACGCCTGCTAACCGCGATCGGTGGATCGCTCAGCGTGAGGAGGCGATCCGTCGGCTCACTGCGCTGCCGCGTGAATCCGCGACGGGTGTCGCCAGACTCGCGGACAGCGAACCGACCCGACTCGATCGTCGGCCCAACCACGAACCGGACAATGAGCTGCCGCCTTGGCGTCGCGGCCGGGCGGGCACCGCAATCGGTCGCGCGACCCACGCGGTGTTGCAGGTGATCGATCTCAGCGACGCGGATCCGGGTCAAATCGAGAGCGTGGCCAACGCCCAGGCCACCGCCGAATCCCTGAGCGGCCCCGCAGCGCGGCGAGTTGCGCAACTCGCCGCGAGAGCAACCAGAAGCGTCATCGTCGCCGAGGCAGTGGCGGCCGGCCGGTACTGGCGAGAACTCTACGCTGCAGTCGAGATCGACGGTGTCCTGCTCGACGGCTTCATCGATCTGCTCTACGAGCTGCCCAACGGCAACCTGGTTGTCGCCGACTACAAGACCGACGCCTTGCAGTCCGGTGAATCTGTCGCCGCCGCGGTCGAGCGTTACCGCTTGCAGGCAGCTTCCTATGCGCTGATCCTGGAAGAGTCCCTCGGCCGGACCGTCGAACGATGCGTCCTCCTGCTCCTCGAACCCAACCAGGAACAGGAGATCGCTGAGCTGCCTCAGGCGATATCCGATGTGCGATCCATCCTGAGCGGCGCGAATCTCTGACCTGACGCGAGCCGGGGTGGCTGGCCCTCGCTAGGCTCAGGCCATGGCGGTCTATCTGTTCCACGGCCAGGACCGGTTCGCCCGGCTTGAGGCAGTCGCCGTACTGCGGCGCGAGCATGACACCGATGGCGCGCTGACCAACAACTCGGTCAGTTTCGACGGAGCCCGTGTGTCTCTGGGAGAGCTGGGGGCCGCGGCCTCGGCGGCGCCGTTTCTGGGCGGCGTCCGCTGGGTTCGGGTGGACGGTCTCTGCGCCCGCTTTGGCGTACCCCGCCGCGGCGCCCGCCAAATGGGCGAATGGGACGGGTTGCCCGACCTGCTTCCGCAGATCCCGCCGACCACCGTGCTGGTCTTTGTCGAGGACGAGCTGCGTCGCAACAATCCGATGTTGCGGCTGATCGAGCCGCTCGCGGACACAAGGGAGTTTGCACGGCTCAAACCGGAGCAGGCGCTCGACTGGCTGCGCGGCGAGGTGCGTCGGCGCGGACTCCACCTCACCCGTAATGCGGCGCAGACGCTGGTCGATCGCGCGGGCGGCGATCGTGGCGCCCTGACCCACGCGGTCGACAAGCTCTCGCTCTACGCCGGCGACGCCAACGTGGACGAGACGATCGTCGAAGCGATGGTGCCGGCCATGCGCTCGGTCTCGATCTTCAATCTCGTTGACGCAGTCGCCGAGCGTCGCCTCGCCGATGCCATGCGGGCGTTGGATGGCGTGCGGGCTGAGGGCGAGCCGGAAGCCCGGATCATTCAGATGCTGGCCCGGACCTATCGGCAGATCGTGGTCGCCAGGGAGGTGATCGACCGCGGCGGCTCCAATGAGGACATCCAGCAGGCCGCGAACGCCAACTTCGCCTGGCTGGCTCGCCGGCTGCGACGGCAGGCCCAGGCCTACACCCAGGCGTCGGCCGATGCAGCACTGGCCCGCATCCTCGAGGCCGAAGTGTCGATGATCAGCTACCGGCGCAACGATGGCGGTCTGCCCGAAGATGTGGCTGTAGAGCTCCTGGTCGCCGAACTCGCTGGCGCTCGCTGACCCTACACCTCGAGGACCGGGTTGTAGCAGGCGACGCGTTGTCCGATTCGTCCACCGACGACTTCGGTCAGATCCGGCTCTCCGTCGGTCCGGCACTTCGTCAGCGCTTTGGGGCAGCGATCGAGGTAGGCGCAGTGCTCGCCAATCTCTTCGCTCGTCAGGTCCGGCAGACCTCCGGGAATCTGGCGCAGCTTCGACCGGCGCCGTCGATCGAGCCGAGGCAACGTATCGAGCAGCGCCCAGGTGTACGGGTGTCGCGGCTGCTGATAGAGCGGTACGACGTCGTCGACCTCCATCACCTTGCCGGCGTAGATGATCGCGACCCGCTCAGCAATCTGGGCGACGACGCCCATGTCGTGGGTGATCAGCAGAATCGCCGTGCCCCGCTCGTCGCGCAGCCGCTCGAGTTCATAGAGAATCTGCGCCTGCACGGTCACATCCAGCGACGCGGTCGGCTCGTCCGCGATCAGCACCTGTGGATCCAGCGCGGTAGCGATCGCGATCATGATCCGCTGGCACATCCCGCCCGACAGCTCTCCGGGGAAGGACTTGGCGATCCTGACCGGATCAGGCAACCGCATCGAGTTGAGCGCCTCCAGCGCGCGTTCCCGGGCTTCGCTCTTGCTCACCGCCCGGTGCGAAGTGATGACCTCTTCGACCTGCTGGCCGACGGTGATGATCGGATTCAGCCCCGCGATCGGGTCCTGGAAGATCATCGAGATCTGATCGCCGCGAATACGTTGCAATTCGCTGCGGTCCATGGCGCCAAGGTCGCGGTGTTCATACCGGATCGTGCCACTGGTCTGGTCGGCGTTGCGGGGCAGGATTCGCAAAACGGCCAGGCCGAGCGTGGTCTTTCCGGAACCGCTCTCGCCGACCAGCGCGACAATCTCGCCGCGCTGCAGCGTCAGCGAGGCGGCGCGCACAGCGCGCACCGGACCCTCCCGAGTCTTGTACTCGATGCTGACGTCGTCGATGCTCAGAACAGGCGGCACGCCCTCAGTCTACGCACAGACTGAGGGCCTGCCGCCGCCGATCCGCGACTAGCGCGGGCGGCGGATAACGGAGACGACCCGTCCCTGGATCACCATGTTCGATTCGTCGCTGAAGATCGGGTCCATGGTCGGGTTCTCGGGCTGCAGTCGCACCCGATCCTGTTCGTAGTACAGACGCTTGAGCGTGCACACGTTCTCATCCCGCAGCCAGACGGCGGCCATCTGTCCGTCCGAGATGTCCTGTGCGTCTTCGAGGATCACGGTGTCGTTGTCCGCGATCAACGCGTCGATCATCGAGTTGCCGCGCACGGTCAGCGCGAACACCCGCTCCGGCTCACGGCCGGCGAGCATGTCCGAGGTGACGCTGAGCTTGGCCTCCGCATGCTCGACGTCCACGCCTTCAGGCACCAGCGATCGGGTGCCCGCGGCGATCGAGCCCAGCAGTGGGATGCTCAGCGAGGCAGCGCTCGACTCGATCCGGGTCGACTCAACCGGCTGGGTCAGGGAAATCGTGCGCGCCCGCTCACGGTCACGGCGGATGTGCCCTTCACGCTCGAGGATCTTCAGGTTGTAGTCAGCCACCGACGTCGACGACAGGTTGCAGCCTTCGACGATGTCCCGCACCGAGGGCGGATAGTGGTAGCGAGTGAAGTAGTCCTGAAGAAAAGCGAGGATACGTTCCGGCTTGTCGGAACGAGGCCCCCGCTTTCCGCGGCGCCGTGCCTGGCTCGTATCCGGGTTGTTCGAATGGGTCTGCTCTGACATGTTGCAGGTCCTCCGTTCATTTGGTCACGCGACCGTTGGAAGTCGCGAGCTAATCCGATCCGCGTGCGCTTAACGACATAAGAGAAGTATAGCACTCCTACGCGCAGGTGTGCGGAACTTCAGTTCTGCGCTGTCTCGTTCATTGTGCGCGTATACGCTGCTCTTGTCAACCCCCAATCCCGAAGTCACGCCCGGAAAGACCAGCTTCATGAACATGCCTCCTGAAACCGACAACAAGGTCGGCCTGGTTGTCGCCGCACATCCCGATGATCCCGACTTCGGCGCAGGCGGCACCGCGGCGCTCTGGACCACGCTCGGGTGGCAGATGCACTATCTGGTCGTGACCAACGGAGCCAAGGGCTCGGCCGACCCGGAAATGACCTCCGAGCGTTTGGTCCCGATGCGCGAAGTGGAACAACGCAACGCAGCCGAGGAACTTGGGGTCATGAGTTGCACGTTCCTCGGCGGCGAGGATGGTGAACTGGAATACACACGGGAGTACCTCGGCGGTATCGTCAAGGCGATCCGTCGGATCCAGCCGCACGTGGTCTTCACTCATTCCACCGACATCATCCACCGCCGTGCGCTCGAGGCCGACCCGGCCGACCCACTCTCCGAGTGGCGCGGCTTCATCAACCACCGAGACCATCGCTGCACCGGCGAGATGACCATCGATGCCGTCTACCCGACCGCTCGCGACCGGCTCAACTTTCCTGAACACCTCGAGGAAGGGCTCGAATGTCACAAGGTCGCCGAGCTGTTCATCTGGGGCAGCATGTTGGCCAACTACGACATCGACATCACCGACGTGATCCAGACCAAGATCCGCGCGCTGACCCGGCACGTGTCCCAGTTCGGCGACCGCGGCGAGGACTTCATCGCCAATGTCGAAAAGCGCTGGAGTTCGGCCGACGGTCGCTTCTACGAGCACTTTGAGCGCGTCTCACTGCCCGTGTTCTAGCGGCTGAGGACGTCGGCGCGACGAGATGCCGCCCCCACCGAGATACTGTCCGCAATGCGCCGATCCGCTGACATCGGTGGACGGTTGCGTCACCTGTGGCTGGATCAACTATCTCGATCCCAAAGTCGCCGTGGTCGTCCTCGTACAGGATGAGCAAGGCAGGTTGCTCTACATCCGTCGCAACCATGAGCCGGCCATGTACCGCTGGAGTTGGCCCTCAGGCTTCGTCGACGCTGGTGAGCGGGTCGAGGACGCAGCAGCTCGGGAGGTACGCGAGGAAACTGGGGTCGAGGCTGAGATCGGCGATCTGCTGGGAGTCTGGTCGCAAACCGGCGAGCAAGTCGTCGTGATTGCCTACGCTGCCCGACCCGTCGGCGGCTCCCTGCGCCCGGGGCCTGAGGCCCTGGCCGCCGCCTGGATCTCAGTGCAGCCGGCTCATCGGCGTCCAACTCCCGTGTTTCCCCACGACGCGGAGATCCTCAGCTCATTCCTCGGCCCATAGCGGCAGACGAGCGCGGCAGTGGTCGCACATGGCGACCGCCTCGGTCTGCAATTCGCCGCCTCGGGGAACGGTCATGATCACCTGTCGGACATGTTCCGCGCAGTAACGGCAGCTGCAGCGTTCGCAGATCAGCGCGTGGCCTTCCCGGCACTCCGGCTCCCCGCATCGTTGCTCCTGGTTCAGCGCCCTGGCCGCTGCCTTGAAGACGAGGTGCTGCTCGACGTCAGCCTGCAAACGCTCACAACGATCCTCGACGCAGATCTCCTGACCATCGTCCTGGACTCGCCCATGGCGGGCGCAGAAGCCCCGCGCGCAGTATTGGCACTGGCCGACTAAGGGCTCACGACAGCGTCGCAGACGACGGCGATGGTCGCAGTGAGTGGCTCTGCGGTATTCGCGGATCTCCACGCGTTCAGCCTCGGACGAACCGTGGTGGCGCCGTCGCGAGGACCAGGGCGCACCAGAGTCAGGCTAGCGCGGAGTGTGGATCACAGTCCCCGCGGTGAGCACAGCGAGAAGACTGGTGAGGTCGGATGTGTGGATTACAGGCGGAGCTTGCCGTGCGACGGCTGGCGTCGCCGCTGGCGGCCCTCTTCGACGGCCTGCTCACGCTCAAGCTCGAAGACCGAAATGATGTTGTTCTCGTACACGTACCCGCACGACAGGCAGCTCGAATAGACGCTGTGCGCGTCCGACTCGACGAGCATCATGCCGGAGCAGCGCGGGCACTTGGAAGGAGGAGTAACAGGCATCTGGCCGACTCGCTTTCCTACTCAACCAGTCCTGCGGCGGGACTTTGTGAATGTCCGCACAACTGGGAGTTTGTGAAACGATGCACATTATGGGTCGCTGAAACCTCGCTTGTCAACTTTTTCACGAACTCACGAAATATTTCTTCGCTCCCCCGTGGGTAACCCGGCAAAACCCGGGTGCCCGCCTGCTCCTGGTGTGAACCACGACACAGTTGAAGCGGAATCCAGGTCGGCGGATATGCTCAAAGTCCAATGCGCCGCGCCGCCGACCGACTCTCAGTGTTTGGACTGGCCCTGATCGTTCAGGCCGCGGTCAACTACCTGCTGGGACCCCCGCCCGACGGTCGCCCAACCTGGCTAGCCTGGGCCCTGGCCCAGAGCCGGCAGTTCGCTTCCCTGCCGCCGCGCCTGCGAGTCTTCGCGCCGTTTGCTGCTTCCCTGGCCGTCATCCGCGGTGCGGCGCTGATAGAACGCGGCCGTCCCGGTGGCAGCGGACGAGTACTGTCGATCGCCATCCAGGCTCTCCTGCTGGCCGTCACCTTCGACGCCTGGCGTGGCCTGCGCGCCTCCGACGCCGTCCAACGCCAGCTCGCCGACGCCCCCGTCGACGCCGAAGGCCGGCCGGTCGCGGCGCTCGACGGCGAGAGAATCGAAGCCGAGATCGGTCGGCTCGCCAACGCCCCCAGCGAAAGCGTCGTCGGCCCTTGGGCCGCCTATGCAGCGTTCGATCTCTCCGGCGCCGTGGCCTATGCAGCGGTCGAGTCGCTCGGCGGGCCGATGGCCGGTCCCGGTACCGAGGGGCCGCTCACCGCCATGCTCGATCCCGGACGACGGCTCATCTCCGTCCGGCGGGTGCGCGACGCCGTGACTGCGGCGGCGACGCTCGCCGCCCGCGGCCGCTCCGACCTGCAACCGCCCGAGCTGGAGGAATTGGCCCTCGGCTCCGAAACGCCGATCCCCGTCACCGCGATGTCGGTAGCGCTCGACCGCCGCACCTCGTGGAACGGCCGCTCGGTCGGCTGGCAGCGTCCCCCGCCCGACATCAACGACCTCAGCCGCGCCCGTCGGCTCCATCTCAAAGCCCTGGGTCTGTTGGCTGTGACCGCCGCAGGCGTGGTCGCACTCGGTGACCTCATCCGGCCGCCTCGCTCGTCGGACGACGAATGGGCGGAGTAGCCGGCTACGGACGCAACGCAGGCGGTTGCTAAGATCAGCGACGTACGAGCAAACAACACCTACCGGAGAACATCATGCCGCAGTTTCCGTCCGTCGAGTGGTTTGAAGCGCTTCGCGAGACCGTCCAGGATGATCCCCATTGGCGCGACTTCGGAATGATGGACTGCGCCATGGGCGTCAACGTCGGTGAGACCACGATCAAGCTGGTCTTCGACGGCTTCGAGATCCCCGAGATCGCCGATATCTCCGATTCTGCCGATGACGCGGATCTGGATTTCACCCTGGTCATGTCGCCCGAGCGCTGGCAGGAAATGATCAAGAACATCCAGAGCAACGGCCACGCCGACCTGCACCACACCCTCAACACGATCGACCTCGAGAGTCCTGAGGAGTTGGCCAAAGGCGAGGATTACAACCGCCGCGACCTCTTCTACCGCTTCAACCAGACCCTGCAGGACTTCTTCGACGCGTCCTCATCGGTCGAAACCACCTTCGCCTGACGTTCCATCTCACCTCCCGCATCGCGGGGGCAGATGTCCCGCCGGGACAGCGCCGCGTCCCCTTCCCCCGCCGACACTTCAAATGCGCCGAACGGCTCCAGTCGGCTAACCTCCGTGCTACATAACAAACCGATCACCGAGTTCTGCCAATGGCTATCTCCGTCAAGCTGATCGACCACACCAAGGACCCGATCCGCGCCCTCTACATGGCGTACCGCGTTTGCTACTCGGCCCTGACGCCGCAACAGGTCCTCGATCGCATTGATGACGAGCGCATCTCCCAGGAAAAAATGCTCGAATTCGTCGAAGCACGCCTGATGACCGGCCACATGTCGCCGCTGGAGCAGGTCCACTTCGAGTTCGGCATCTCGGGGGTCTCGCGCGCCTTCTCGCACCAGTTCGTGCGCCATCGCATCGGGATCAGCTTCGAGCAGCAGAGCCAGCGCTACGTCACCTACAAGGGTGGCGCCTTCCCCTATACGGTGCCCAAGACGGTCGAGCGTGCTGGTCTCGGCGACGATATGACCGCCCTATTCGCGCAGGCCGGGGCGCTCTACGAAAAGATGGTCGAGGCCGGCGTCCCGGCCGAGGATGCCCGCTTCCTGCTGCCCAACGCGACCAACACCAACTTCAAGATCACCGTCAACTTCGCCTCGCTGCTGCACATCTCCGACCTGCGTCTCTGCACCCGCGCCCAGTGGGAGTTCCGCAAGGTCGTCTCGCTCATGCGGGCCGAAGTGGTCAAGGTCGCGCCCGAGTTGGGCCGACAGCTCCAACCCAAGTGCGGCGAGCGGCGGCTCGGCTACTGCGACGAGGACTACGAGGCCTGGGAAGAATGCCCCATCGGCCGCAAGCGACCCCACAAGACCGAACTCTTCAACCTCTACGACGCCTATCGCAAGGGCGAACTCGACGACCTCGACGCCGACGACATGGCCCTGATCGCCGCCGACAACGACGACGCCCCGGCCTACATCCGATAGAAGAGATCACTCTCCTTCGATCACCCGCTTCAGTGCGGCAATCTGGCCGCCGTCGGTCCGCCGGATCGCGATGCGGATCAGCGGCCCCAGCAGCCGGAACGTCAACCCGCTGAACTGGCAATCGGCCTCCAGACTCACCCGGCTGCTGGACTCCCCCACTGCCTCAATCGAATACCGGTAGTCGGCGGTCACACTGCCCTGCTCCGATCGAAGCGTCACCGACCGCCCCGACTCACACTGTGTGATCATCGACTCCCGGTCCTGCCCTCGAGTGAAGAAACGGACACGGGCTCCCTCGGCCGTCTCGCCGTCGATCGACATCGACTCAATGCCGTTCATCCAACGAACCGCGCCCGGCCAGTCCGTGAGCACGTCCCACACCTCCTCCGGTGGGCGGTTGATCGTCTCGGAAGTGGAGATCGTTCGCGTCATTACCGTCCCAATCCCGCGTCGCCCTTACCGTCAGTCGCCAACTAGCTCCAACAGCTGGACGAAGTTCCCATCCGGATCGAGCAGGGTGGCCACTTCACCGCCCCACGACTCCCGCTCGGGCTGCCGGTGTACGCGAATCGACGGGTCCGCCGACACCACGCGGTCAAATTCGACCGAAACATCGTCGACAAACAGGTTGATCTGCATTCGGGCGGGTTCCAGCGTGGGACCGCTGACCTCCGAGTGATCCAGCAGCCGGATAAATCCGCCCGCAGCCTCGAACACCGGATCGCGGAACTTCGCTACTCGCTCAAGCCCCAGCGTCGGTCCATAGAAGCGGGTCATCGCCTCGATCTGGTCCGTTCCGACCATGATCGTCAGTTCGCGCACTTCCATCGAGCCGTCTCAGATTTCCAGCGAGAGCCCGTCCGAAGCGAGGACGATCGTCCCGTCGAACGCCCGCCGCGCTTCTTCCACCAGCTCCCAGTCGCGCTCCAGCGACATGATGTGGGTCAGGACCAGCGTCCCCACGCCGGCCTCGCGGGCGATCCGGCCCGCCGATTCCGCCGTCGAGTGCGTGCCCTGTACGCCGCGATACAGCCCCGCGCGCGCCGACTCCGACAGGCCCTCCGCCATCCGCGCCAGGCACGACTCCGTGTATGCCTCGTGCACCAGGACATCGGCCCCGTCGGCAAGCGGGACCAGCGCCTCCGGCGCATACGTGGTGTCGCCCGTGTAGACCAGCGTCCGTCCTCCCGCCTCGAACCGCCGCGCCAGACACTCCAGGTAGGGCGCATGCGGCACTTCGACCGAACGCACCTGCATCCCCGCGATCTCGCGCTCATCCCCCGGCCGTGTCAGCTCCACCGTCACCCCGTCCAGCCATCGCCGGATGAAGTCGTTCGTCGCATTGACCCGAGCAAACGCCAGCGCCGCCTCCATGTACGTATCCGTATCCCGCGGCCCAAACACCGTCACCGGCGCCCCCCGGCGAACGATCAGCCGGGTGAACAGCTCCACCACGCCCATCGCATGGTCAAAGTGAAGATGAGACAACACCACAGCCGACACCGCATCCGCATCCAAATCCGAGTCCACCATCCGCTCCATGAACCCCGGCCCGGCATCCACCAGGATCCGCGCATCACCATGAGCCAGATGGATCGAAGCCGCCCCCCGCCGAGGGTTCACCGATCCCCCCGCCCCCGACCCACAAAACGTAATGCGCATGGCTCAAACTCCTCGCCGCAGACTACGGCCTGCGCGCGTGGGACGCTCGACAGACTCCCGCCCCCGGCTCCGCCGATCTCGCTAAGTCGGAAACCTCCACAACCTGTTCCCGATCCGTCAACAGCTTCACATCCCACCGAGCCTGTCGAACACCCGTCCGTATATCGTCATCCAGAAGCGCGCAACGACGTGAGGAAAGGAGCTCGACCATGACCCATCCATCCGTCCCGGTCATAACCGAACACTCTCCGCCCAAACCCGCGCAAATCCGCTCACAGTCGTACAAAACCCGTACGAATCCGAACAAATCCGAACAAATCCGAACAGGACAAGCTGAAAGAACCTGAAAAAACCTGAAAGCCGGAACGCACGATCTCCAGCGTTTTACAGGAGATCGTGCATTTCTCGCCCCGAAAAAAGTTTCTGGCTGAACACCTGAAACCGGTCAACCAACGCGAAAGGCGAACACAACCTAGACTCCCAAACCATGCCGCCCCTCACCGGACTCCGCGTCCTCGACCATGGCCATGTCTGGGCCGGGCCGCTGCTGGGTATGTTCCTCGCCGACCTTGGGGCCGAAGTGATCAAGGTCGGCGCGCCTCACCGGCTGTCCGGGGTCTCCATTGGCGGGCAGCGGGCTCCGGTAGGCTCGATCGGCGGCGACCGCGGCGAAACATCCGCCGACGATCCGCGGGCGTTTCACGGCCTCGACCGGGGCAAGAAGTCGATCGCCATCCACCTCGGCGATACCCGCGGCCGCGACCTCTACCTCAGGCTGGTCGAGCAGTCGGACATCATCCTCGAGAATTTCTCTCCGCGCGTGATGCCCTCGTTGGGCCTCTCCTATGACGTGCTCGCTGAAGTCAATCCGCGGATCATCATGGTTGCTCTCTCCGCCTCCGGAGCCACCGAGGGTCCCTGGCGCAATCTAGTCACCTATGGACCGTCGTTGGCCGCGCTGTACGGGCTCAAGTCGTTGCTCGGCTATCCCGACGACCCGCAACCGCGCGAAGACACCGCCGACCTCGATCCGACTGCCGCCGGTCATGCATTCATCGCCGTGCTCGCAGCGCTCGAGTACCGCGAGCGCACCGGTCGAGGTCAGTTCATCGACCTCGCCCAGGGAGAAGCCACGCTGCAGCGCGCCGCGCAGCCATTGATGGACTGGCTGCTCAACCAACGCGACGCCGGCCCACAGGGCAACCGAGCCTCGGCGATGGCCCCGCACGGCGTCTATCCCGCAATGGACGAGGACTCGTGGCTGGCCATCGTGGTCCGCTCCGACGACGAGTGGTCGGCGCTCTGCAGGCTCGCGCCGCACCTGGACCAGCCGCAATGGTCGACCATGCGAGGCCGCCTCAGCGACCAGGACGCGCTCGACGCCGCCGTCTCGAACTGGACTCGCAACTACGAAGCCATGGAGTTGAGCATCCAGCTCCAGGCCGCCGGCGTGCCTGCCTTCCCAATGATGGATCCGACAGCGCTGCTGGTCGACGAGGACTACGCTACGCTCTCGAACGCAAACATCGACCTCAGCGCGGAGGTCGCTGAGCCACTGCGCGGCGGATCGCTCTACACCGGCATACCCTGGAAGATGGCTCGCACCCCGGCCGCGCTCACCGCGCCGATTCCCAACCGCGGGGAACACGACGACGAGATTTACGGCGCCTTGCTCGGCCTCGATCAGGCGGCCAGGACCGAACTCCGTGAGTCCGGGGTGATCTGATCACATTCGTTGACTTGCTGGCTCCTGCGGGGAGTTATCCTCGCAGCGCTGGACCAGACAGCCAGAGAGGACACCCAAGATGTGCCACCGATACGAAGCGCTGCCCGCCATCACGCCGATCGCCGGAGCAGCCGTCGACGTTGAAGACCTGACCCTGACCGCCGCCGACGGAACCGAGTTCGCCGCCTTCCACGCTCGCGCGGAATCACCGACCGGACCGGGAATGGTCATCCTGCCCGACGTGCGCGGCCTGTTCCGCTTCTACGAGGAACTCGCCATCCGCTTCGCCGAGATCGGCGTCGACTCCGTCGCGATCGACTACTTCGGCCGCACCGCCGGCAACGCCAAGCGCGACGCCGAGTTCGACTTCTGGCCGCACGTGCGCAGCACGACCGCCGAGGGCATCGTCGCCGACACTGCGGCCGCCGTCGCCGTGCTGCGCGCCAACGACCCCGACCGGGCCGTCTTCACCGTCGGCTTCTGCTTCGGCGGCAGCAACAGCTGGCTGCAGGCTTCATCCGGTCACGGACTCGCCGGAGCGATCGGCTTCTACGGCCGCCCGACGGCCGAGGGCCTCAATGGCGCGCCTGCGCCCTCGGCCACTGTCTCCGAGATCGAGTGCCCCATCCTCGGCCTGATGGGCGGAGCGGACGAGAGCATCCCGGCCGAAGCCGTCGCCGAGTGGGACGCCGCGCTCCAGGCGGGCGGCATAACGCGAGAGATCATCACGTACGAAGGCGCCCCGCACAGCTTCTTCGACCGCACCTACGACGAACACGTCGACGCCTGCAACGACGCCTGGCAGCGAATCCAGAACTTCATCGCCGCCAACAGCTAGCAACCGACAAACAGAAGAGGACGAGAAAGGCGGAATCGAATGCGAGTCACGAAATCATCCGACGGCGACACCAACGCCGCCAACGCCCCGATCTTCACCGGAGGCAATGTCTGGGTCAGAGCCCTGGCCGGGTCAATCGGCGGCCAGAACGCTGCCGACGACGCCGACTTCAACCTCGCGGTCGTCCAGTTCGGCGCGGGAGCGCGGACCAAGATGCACACGCACAGCTCCGAGCAGATGCTCTACGTCGTCTCGGGGATCGGCAAGGTCGGCACGGCCGACGAGGAACACACCATCTCGGTCGGCGACTTCGCCATCATCCCGCCTGGCGAGGAGCACTACCACGGCGCCGCCGACACCGGCTCGCCGATGTCGCACCTCGCCATTACGCGCCGCGACTCGGTCACTGAGGTCACAGAAGACTGATCGGCTGGCTCCAAGGCCAGCGGCAATTCAAGAGGTCAGTACCCGCTGCGGCGGCCGATTGAGCGTACGTCCCACGCGGCAATGGCTACGCCGGCCAGCAGGAAGAATGCAATCAGGCCGAGCATGATGTTGCCGCCTGCGCCTTCGATCTCGGCGAGCTGGCGTAGCGCGATCAGCACTCCGGCACTGACCACGGCCAGTGCGATGTAGATCCAGTTGTGGATCCACTCCGCTGCAAAGTTGACCGCAATCGCAACGACGACCGCTGCGTTCACGACGATCAACAGATGCACGTCGGCGTGCCGGCTCCAGCCGCCCCAGGCGGTACCGGTGAGTTCATTCAGTTCAACGGCGGTTCCGCCCCGGATCGCGAGGAAGAGCACCACGATCGCCGCGCCGACCGCTCCACCGATCAGCGGGCGCAACATCCGCGGACCCATCACGTCCCAGGCACGCGAGGGCAGCGACCCGAGGCGAGTACGGCTGTGTTCGTAGCGGTGCTCGTCCATGGCGCCCTCCCGGCTTGTTGACCAGTCTAAATGTTGGACCGGGTCTGACCGCCGTCGACGTTGAGACAGGCGCCGGTCACCCAGCTCGCCCGCGGCGATGCCAGGAAGGCAACCACGTCAGCGACTTCCTCCGGTCGTCCAAAACGGTTGAACGCAATGGTGTCGAGCACGCTGCGCTGGATGCCCTCCGGGTCCGATTCGTACCGGGTCTGCCAGCGGGAGTTCGGCCAGGCAATGGAGCCGGGCGCGACGGCATTGGCGCGGATGTTCCGAGGCGCGAGCTCGAGCGCCAGCGACTTCGCGTGGCTGTGCATCGCCGCCTTCATCGCGTTGTACTGCGCCGAGCCGCCGGCTTCACGACCGAAAATCGAGCCGATGTGAATGATCGACGAGCTGTCGGCCCCAGAGCCCGCCGCCGCTTCAGCCATGTGCGGCAACGCTGCACGAGTGGTCCGCACAGCAGCCATCAGGTTCAGGTCGAACATGTCCTGCCAGACCTCATCGCCCTCGCCGCGCAGCGAGACCCCCATGTTGTTGATCAGGATGTCGAGCCCCCCCAACGTCTTCACAGCGCCGGCCACGGCGCGCTCGCCCGCGTCGGTTTCGCCAAGGTCTGCCGCGGTCCAGTGTGCTCGGCCATCTCCTGCGGCCTCAATCTTCGCCGCGGCCTGTTCCAGAGCTTCGGGCCGGCGGGAGCAGATCGAGACGTCGGCGCCTTCAGCGGCGAGTGCGAGTGCGCAATACAGGCCGATTCCTTCGGAAGCCCCGGTGATCAGCGCCCGCTTGCCTGTGAGACCGAGATCCATGCTTACCTCCGACCCTGGTATCGGGACGTCATCACGTCATCGTCGGCAAACATTCTATGAGCGCGTACGCTCAGAGCATGAATGAATCGCCCCCGGACAACATTCTCGGTTTCGACCTTCGGGCCGTGTCGCTCTCCCTACGGCAGGGCGGATCGCTCCTGCGTGCGCTGGCCGGAACCACACTGGCGAACGCCCTGCAAATGCCACAGACCCACAGGCGGCGCGGCAAGACCACGGTCGCCGGCCTCGAGGCGCCGGTCGAGATTATCCGCGATCGATTCGATATTCCTCACTGCTTCGCGGAATCTGCTGCCGATGCGATGTTTGCGCTCGGCTATGTGCAAGCTCAGGATCGGCTCTGGCAGATGCAATGGAACCGCCGCGCCGCCACGGGACGGTTGGCGGAGATCGCGGGGCCAGAAGCACTGCCGGTCGATCGCCTCTGCCGGACTCTCGGAATCGGCCGCGTCTCCGAGCAGGCCTGGGAAGAGACTCCCCCCGATCAGCGCGACCAACTGTTCCCTTTCATTGCCGGAATCAACGCCGCAATCGCCCGAGCCCCTCGGCCGTTCGAAGCCCAGATGCTTGGCGACCGGATCGGACCCTGGTCGCCTTCCGACAGCATTGCCTGGGGCAAGCTGCTGTCCATCCTGCTCTCTCCCGCCTGGGAGCAACAACTGATCCGCGCCCGGATTGTCCAAGCGGCGGGACTTGAAACGCTTCTGGAGATTGATCCTCCGCTCGCACCGGAAACGACGGCCGCCGTCCCTCCCAAAGCGCCGTATGAGGAACTGGCTGGACCGCTTCACGCCGCAGCGCGAACAGCTTCTGATCTATTGGGACTGCAACAGGGCGCCTCAAACAACTGGGCCGTCGACGGTCGCCACACCGAGGATGGGGTTCCGCTGTTCGCCTGCGATCCTCACCTCAACCCGGTCACGCCGCCGCACGCGTATTTCGTTCACCTGCACTGTCCCCAGTTCAACGCTGCCGGTGCCAGCGTCCCAGGTTTGCCCGGCATCGTCTGGGGCTTCAACGATCACATCGCCTGGGGCCCGACCGCCGCATTGATGTCGATGAACGTCGCGGTCGTGGAACAACTCTCCGACGACGGCGCCAGGTCGCTCACCCCTGACGGATGGGTCGACATTTCTGAACGCGAAGAAACGATCGATGTGCGTGGGTATCCCAGCGAGCGGATCACACTCCGGGAGACGGTCAACGGCCCGGTCGTCAGTGAAGTCTTACCCTCCGACATCATCCACGGCCCGACTCGCGCCCGCGCCATCTCCCTGCACTCGCGAATTCTCGCCCCCCGACACGGCGGAGGCGGAATTGCCGATATGTTGTCGGCCCGCAACTGGGAGGAGTTCAGCGCCGCGACCGGCGACATGGCCGATTTCAACCTCTGTTACGCCTACGCCGATCATCACCGGGTCGGGCTGCGAGTCAGCGCCGACGTGCCGGCCGGGGACATGTCGACGTTGCGATTCCCGGCAGCCGGCTGGGCTCCGCTCGATCGCGGCGGAGCCCCGACCCAGGCGCTAGGCGCCGACGAGTTACCGCATGTCGTCGATCCCCCTGGTGGTGTCGTGGTCAGCGCCAACGCACCGTTGGCCCCATTCGCAGAGAGCTGCTTCGGCGCGGAGTATCTCGATCCTGCCCGGGTGGCTCGGATCCACGAGCTGCTCGTCGCAAAAGCCCCGCATTCACCGGCGACGTTCGCCGCCATCCAGGCAGATCGCATCTCATTGCCGCTGCGCGAGTTTTCGCGCCACATCCCTGATGAAGCGCTGTCCGGTTGGGATGGTGCGATGACGCCCGACTCCGTGTCCGCCGCCATCGCCGCCGCGACGCTGATTGAATTTCGCCGACTCGAACTGACAGAGCTGCTCGGACCTCAAGGCACAGATCTACTGTCGCCACTGCTGGCGATTCCCACGCTCGACATCTTCGCCGCCCACGCCACTTCATGGGCGCTCGAGCGGATCGCTTCGAATCCCGACGTGGCCGAACGTAGGATGGCCGAGGCTCATACACGTGCCATCCACGCCTTGCGACGCCGATTTGGACCGGACCGCTCCACCTGGACCTGGGGGCGCTGTCGCCAGTTGATCTTGAAGCACAGCCTCGCCGATGCCCCGATCATTGGCCCACTACTCTCTCCGGGACCATTCGCCTACGGGGGGGAGGCCGATACGGTCTCCCAGTCCGGCGTGCTGGGCCTGCGCCACTTCGATTCTTCAACCGCGATTCCCGCACTGCGGTTGATCGTCAAAATGAGCGATCCGCCGGAGGCGCAGTTCGCCCTGGCCGGGGAACAAATCCACGATCCGCTGCACGCCAACGGACCGCTCACCGACGCCTGGCTCAAGGATCGCCACCTGCCTTTGCTCCGCGAACGCGAGGAAATCGAAGCGGCTTCCAAGGGTGCCACAGCCGGAAGAGCACAGCGTTTGCAGCTCGTTCCCAGGGCTTCGGTACACTGACTGACTTAGACGCACAGAGAAGATCGACTGGATGTCCGCCTTGTCCCAGCTCAGCCTCGAGCGCCACGACGAGATTGCCGTGATCAGCGGCGGCGGCGCGTTGGATGCAGATTTCACGGAACGGCTCGCCGATCTGTGCTCCTCTGTCGAAGACGACGTGCGAGTGGTCATTCTCCATCCCCAGATCGGCGTTTGGTCGGGTTTCGACGGGGCCACGGACATTGGCGATCTGTTCGCACATTTTGCAGAGATCGCGCAGCCAACGATCGCCGTCCTCCACGGTCCAGTCATGGGTGGTGGCCTGGAACTGGCGCTGGCGGCCGACATTCGCGTCGCTGCTGCAGACTGCCAAATTGGCTTGGAAGCGCTGTCAAACGGATTCCCGCGCGCCGGCGGCTTACAGCGACTCACTCGCGCGATCGGTCGCTCTCGGGCGACGCAACTGCTGTTCCTGGAGCAGGACATCGACGCCGCCACCGCCCTTGACTGGGGTTTGGTCAATGCCGTCTCCGACAACCCACTTGAGACAGCGACGGACCTGGCCAGGTCGATCGCATCCAGAGGACCGATCGCAACTCGCTACGCCAAGGAAGCAATCCATCACGGCCTGGAGATGCCTCTGGCCCAGGCGTTGCACTACGAGACCGAGCTGACGATCCTGCTCCAGGACACCAACGACCGAGCCGAAGGCGTTGACGCCTTCGTCGGTAAACGAACCGCACAGTTCAGCGGAACTTGAACCAACCGATAGCCGCGGAGTCATGCTCCGCAGAGGAGGCCCGACACATGAGACTGATTCTCGATGAAGAGGAAACCTGGTCGTTGATGACCTTGATCACGGCCCAGGTGCTCGACCAAGTAGATCTCTCCGATGAGGCCGTCAAGGCCATCCGCGACTGGCGCGGCGGGGTGGTCGAAGGCAATGCGGAGATGGAGGCCGTAGCCAACGGCGTCAACGAGGCCCTGGGCAACACGATCGACGAAGAACTGACCCGCCAGATTCGCCGCCGCGACTACTACCGCACGGTCCGCTAACTGGCCGGCTGCAACGAGAACATAAGGGAAGACGAACATGGTCAAAGTAGAACTCGACATCGAAGAGGCCTGGGCGGTCTTCAGCCAGGTGGTCAATCACATGCTCGAGGAAGTCGACATCGACAAGGCTGATCGCGCCGCCATCCGCCGCTGGAAGTCCAGCGAGATGCGCCCGGGCCGCGAAGAGATGGACGCCCTCCACGAGAAAATGAACGACGACATCGAGCGTCTTTGGGAAGTCCGCCGCAAGAGCGAGATCCGTAAACCCGACTGGCGCTGATGATCCAATCGTTCGTCGACTACGACAAACCGCTCGATGGCGTCGCCAGCATCACCCTCAATCGCCCCGAGGCGCTCAACGCCATCAACATGGCCATGCGCGACGATCTCTGGGCGTTTGCCCATGCCGCCCTGATCGATCCCGATGTCCGCGTGCTCGTCTTCCGCGGTCAGGGTGCCCGTGCCTTCTCCGCCGGCGCCGACATCGCGGAATTCGGCACTGCTCCCTCGCTGCACGAATCTCGAGAGGCGCGGCGCCAGCGCGACCTCTGGGCCCTGCTGGAAGAGCTGCCCATTCCAACAATCGCAGCGCTGCACGGCTTCTGCTTCGGCGCGGGTATCGAACTGCCGCTCTACTGCGACCTGCGCATCGCCGCCGAGAACACCCGGATCGGCCTGCCTGAGGTCACCCTGGGTTACATCCCCTCCGCTGGCGGAACCCAGATGATGCCGCGAATTGCACCACCGGGCGTCGCCAGTGGCTTGATTCTGACCGGTGATCCGATCGACGCGCGCCAGGCCCAGCGATGGGGAATCATCCACCGTGTGGTCGAAGCAGAGCAATTGGATGAAACGGTCTTCGCCGTCGCCGAGCGGCTGGCCGCAGCCGATCCAGGCGTCGTAGCCGCGCTCAAGCGCAGCATCAGGCGCGGACTCGATCTGCCTATGTCTGCTGCGATCCGGCAGGACGCGCAGACCGCACGCCGATTGACCAATAGACTGTCTCATCGTTAACCCGTTCATATCCGCATTCGGCCCGAATCGTGCACCAGGTCGGGCCAGGGAGACTGAGTCGTGAATACTGCTGATTTCCTCGAACTGTCCGCTGCCGTCGTCCCCGACCGCGCCGCCCTGATCTGTGAAGACACGGTTAAGACCTACGCCGATCTGCAGGCCGAGGTGACCCGCCTCGGCAACGCCCTGCAGGGCCTGGGCTTGACGCGCGGCGACCACGTCGGCGTTATGTCGGTCAACTCTGCCGAGTACGTGATCATTTACTACGCCTGCGCCAAGATCGGCGTCACCTTCGTGCCGCTCAACTACCGAGCCAAGCGCGAAGAGCTGACCTACATGATCAACACCGTCGAGGCCAAGGCAATCTTCGTCTCCGATCGCTACCAGGACCTCGTCCGCGCAATCAGGGACGACTGCCCCACGGTCCGGAACTACATCGCGCTCGAGCACGACGTCCCGCTGGGTCAGCAGCACTACCGCGACCTGATGGCCTCCGGCTCCGACGACTTCCTCTGGGCGGAAGTCGACGACAAGGATCCGACCGTCATCATCTACACCTCGGGAACCACGGCGATGCCCAAGGGCGTCCAGGTCACCTACCAGGACCTCACCGTCTACGTGACCAATACGATGTCTCCCGCCGACCCCGACATGCCGCATGAAAAGACCCTGCTCTCCGTCCCGCTCTTCCACATTGCGGGCGCGACCACCATGGTCTCCTCCGTCTGGGGCGGTCGCACCCTCGTCATCCTCCCCCAGTTCTCGCCGGCTGCCTGGATCGACGCCGTCGACGGCCATGGCATCACCCACTCGATGGTCGTGCCGACCATGCTCAAGCGCACCATGGAGGACGAGAACTTCAGCGCTTTCAAGGGCGACACGCTCGAACTCCTCACCTACGGCGCCGCACCCATGCCGTACGACGTGATCCGCGCCGCCGTTGATGTGTTTCCCAGCAATGTCGGCTTCATGAACGCATACGGCCAGACCGAATCGACCAGCTCGATTTCATTCCTCGGACCCGACGATCACCGCCTCGACGGCTCGGCTGAAGAAGTCGCGATCAAGGAGCACCGGCTGCGCTCCGTCGGCAAGGTCATGCCCGACATCGAAGTCCTGATCATGGACCCATCCGACAACGTCGTCGGCACTGGTGAAGAGGGCGAAATCTGTGTCCGCGGCGACCGAATCATGGCCGGCTACTACAAGCAGGAAGAGGAAACCGCGTCAGCAATCCGTGACGGCATCCTCCACACCGGCGATGTCGGCTACCTCGACGACGAGGGCTACCTCTTCATCACCGGTCGGACCAAGGATCTGATCATTCGTGGCGGCGAGAACATCGCTCCTGGCGAGATCGAGCAGGTGCTGGAAGGTCACCCGGCCGTCGCCGAGGCAGCCGTGATCGGCGCGCCCGACCTCGAGTGGGGCGAAGTCGTCAAAGCCGTAGTCATCCTTCACGAGGGAGCCACCCTCTCGCTCGACGAAGCTGTGACCCACACCAAGAGCCAACTGGCCAGCTACAAGGCGCCCACTTACCTTGCCGTCGTCGACACGCTCCCTCGCAACCACATGGGCAAGGTCCTCAAGAACGACTTGAGGAAGACGCACGGAGAAGCCAAGAACGGCTAGGCGCGTCCCTCGGACGCCGACCTGGCTCTCGTCCCTCGGCTGGCCGAAGCCTGCCACGTGCGATAATGCCCTGACGCAAGATTGAGGATCGGCTTGTCGGTTGGGGGTGCTGCGGTGACCAAATCGGCTGTCAAATCGGATTCTGCCAGGCGCCAAGCAGGAGCAACATCGACCGGCAAGCGCGTCTCGGCGCTCGCCATTCCCGCCTGGCTGCCGCTGGGCGGCATCCTGCTCGTTTCCGGCGCCGAGACCGTCCGCGTCACCGGCGCGCACCGCGAACTCTTCTTCAACATCGATCACTTCTGGGTGCTCTACATGCTGCTCCCGTTCGTGATCGGGATCATCATCTACGGCCTGGTCCGACGCTCTCGCGTCTGGCGACTGGGCAAGCCGACATCACTTCTCAAGGGCAACTTCGACAACCTGCCCGTCCGTTTGGGACGGCTGGTCAAAGGGGGCGGCGGCACCGAGCGCGTGCTTCGCGACCCGTACTCGGGTGTCATGCACCTCTGCATCATGACCTCGATGATCGTGCTCTTCCTCGTGACGGCCCTGCTCGCGATCGACGACTACATCCCCGTCGACATTCTGGTCGGACCGCGTTACCTCGGCTATTCCCTGGTCGCCGACATCTTCGGCCTCGTCGGCATCATCGGCGTGGCGATGGCAGTCGCCCACCGCTGGGTCCGCCCGCGTACTGCCTGGCTGCCGACCTGGGAAGACTGGCTGATCCTCGGCGGCCTCGGCATGCTCCTGATCACCGGCTTCATCGTCGAGGGTCTGCGCATCCACACTTCCGAAATCGACGTGCACCCCGAATGGTCCTACTGGTCGCCGGTCGGCTACGTCGTGGCGCTGATGTTCTCGGGCGTGAAGATCTCGGCCGCGCTCGACATCCACACCACCTTCTGGTGGATCCATATGGTCGGCGCGCTCTCCTGGATCACCCTGCTCGGCTACTCCAAGCTCAATCACCTGGTCCTGGCGCCCGCCAACGCCTTCCTCAAGAGCACCTCCGCCCCGGGCAAGCTCGAGATGATCGAGAACATCGAGGAGCAAGAGCACTTCGGCGTCTCCCAGCTCGAACACTTCACGATGAAGCAGATCTTCGAGCTCGATGTCTGCGTGCGCTGCGGCCGCTGCACCGACAACTGCCCCGCTGACATCGCTGGCCAGCCGCTCTCGCCGATGCACATCATCCAGGATCTCAAGTCCTACGCCACCGCCGTCGGCGAGCAGAAGGTCGCCAATCTCGTCCAGGGCAACGACCTCAACTTCGGCCTCGACGATGAGACGCCGATGGTCGGCGGCGTCGTCCGCGACGAATCGCTCTGGGCCTGCCGCACCTGTGGCGCTTGCGTCGAGGCGTGTCCCGTCTTCATCGAGCACGTGCCCACCATCGTTGACATGCGCCGCTCGCTGGTCATGGAAGAGGCACGCATGCCCGACACCGTCCAGGGCACACTGGAGACGCTCGAACGTCAGGGGCACCCATGGCGCGGGACGCCCTACACCCGCGATTCCTGGATGGAAGGCATCGAAGATCAGATCCCCGAGTGGACCGGCGAACAGGACTACCTCTACTTCGTCGGCTGCACCGGAGCCTTCGTTGATCGCGCCCAGGAGATCACCCGTTCAGTCGTCTCCCTGCTGCGTGAAGCGGATGTCTCCTTCGGGGTGATCAAGGGGATGGAATCCTGCAACGGCGACCCAGCACGTCGGCTGGGCCACGAGTACCTCTACCAGATCCTCGCCGAAGGACTGATCGAGCTGTTCAACGAGACCGGCGTCAACGACGAACAGAAAACGGTCATCACCCATTGCCCGCATTGCTTCAACACCTTCCTCAATGAGTACCCCGACATGGGAGCCAAGTTCCAGGTCATCCATCACACCCAACTCCTGGAACAGCTCGTCGACGATGGCCGCCTCGTCCCGAGTAGCGACGTCCCCGAGCAGACCATCACCTACCACGACAGCTGCTACCTCGGTCGCCACAACGACATCTTTGAAGCCCCCCGGCGCATCCTCGAGCAGGTGCCCAACGTCACCCTGATCGAGATGCCCCGAAACCGTGAGCAGGGTCTCTGCTGCGGCGCTGGCGGCGGCAATATGTGGATGGAAGAGCAAGGCAAGAGCCGCGTCAACGAGGTCCGGGTCGAAGAAGCTGTCGCTACCGGCGCCGAAGCCGCCTGCACCGCCTGCCCCTTCTGCATCCAGATGTTCGACTCCGGCATCGGCACCGTACAACTGGATGTCGAGGACGAAGACAAGCTCAAAGTCCTCGACGTGGCCGAACTCCTCCAGGCTGCGGCGGTTTCAGACTCTGAGTGAGGTCGCCGGCATCCCCCTCAGTCCCTATGGGAAAGTTCCCCCAATTCGGGGAGCTTTCGCTACCCGTCACAATCTGTATCCCATCTGACTGCCCGACTACCTTGGGCGCGACACAATGCGCAATTGGATGCGTGACCTGATTCCCGTCCGCTCGGCTCCGGCTCGAGCTCTTTTTTCCAGTCAGTGAGGAACCGATGGATGTCATCGTCTGCGTGAAGCAGATTCCCGATCCCGAGACCCCAGCCGCCGCATTCAAGGTCGATGAGACGGCCATGCAGGTGTTGCCCGCGCAGGGCATCTCGCCTGTCATCTCCCCCTTCGACGCCCAGGCCGTCGAGGCCGCGCTGCGAATCAAAGACGCCTCCGGCGACGGTACGGTCAACATCATCTCGCTCGGCCCCGACTCAGCCCGCGACGCCATCAAACACTCGCTGGCGATGGGCGCCGACGAAGGCTACCACCTCAAGGACGACGCCTTCGGGGGCGGCGATGCTTGGACCACCGCGCTGGCGCTGTCGAAGGCGATTCAGCACCTCGGCGTTCCCGACGTCCTGATCTTCGGCCGCCAGGCCGCCGACTGGGACCAGGGCACCGTAGGAAGCATCGTCGCTGAGCTGCTTGACTTGCCTTCCGCCACGGTCCTCCGGGCCGTCGAACTCAACGGCGACAGCATTACTGTTTCCCGCGTCGTTGCCGACGGCTTCGAGAACATCGACCTGCCGACCCCCTGCGTGCTGACGATCTCGAACGAGTTCGGCGACCCTCGCTACCCGCAGCTCCGGCAGATTATGCAGGCGGCGCGGAAACAGGTCACTGAACTGACCGCTGCTGACCTCGGCCTCGACGCGTCCGAAGTCGGCGCCGCGGGCTCGCGTGTCCAGATGCACGCCCTCTTCCAGCCGACCAGCGACGTTGAGGTTGAGATCATCGAGGGTGACACGCCCGAAGAAAAAGCCGCCGGCCTGGTCAACGCCCTCCGCGAAGCCAAAATCCTCTAACGATCGCAATGGTTCCCCTCTGAGGAGCCACCCCGAAGGGACCGAGGGCCCCGCCCCCGGAAGCAACGAAGGAACCCACCATGGCCTCCATCCTCGTCTTTGGCGAAACCGACGACGCCGGCCTCACCGCTCCCACTCTTGAGCTGCTCGGCGCAGCCTCGCGCCTCAGCGCCGATCTCGGCGGCGGAGTCGCACTTGCCCTGCTCGGCTCCGGCCTCACCGACGCGGCAGGCGCTGCCGGTCCGGTCGGTGCCGACATCGTTTACTCGGCCGACTCCGACTCCCTCGCCGCCTACCAGACCGATAGCTACTTGCCGGTCGCGCAGAGAATCGTCCAGCAGGATTCGCCCTCCGTCGTTCTCATGTCGCAGTCCAGCATGGGTCGCGATCTGGCGCCGAGACTGGCCACTCGACTCGGCTCCGCTGCGATTATGGATTCGCTGGGACTCGAGGTCGATGGTGACCGTGTCAAGGCCACCCGCAGCTGCTACGGCGGCAATGCCCGACAGGTGGTCACCGTCCAGACCGACCCACAGGTGATCACCGTCCGACCCAAGTCGCAAGACCCGCTCGAGGCGGACGATTCGCGTTCTGCCGAGGTCGTCACGGTCGACGTTGCCGAGCCGACGCTCCGCGCGCGCACTACCGGTAAGGAGCAGGCGGAATCCGAGGGCATCCGTCTCGAGGACGCCGAGATCGTCGTCTCTGGCGGTCGGGGCCTGGGTGGACCCGAGGCCTTTGCCGACCTCGAGCGCCTCGCCGGCGTACTCACCGCCGCCGTCGGCTCCTCTCGCGCAGCATGCGACCTGGGCTGGTATCCGCCCTCTCAGCAGGTCGGGCTGACCGGTACGGTCGTCTCGCCCACGCTCTACGTCGCGATCGCGATCTCAGGCGCCAGTCAGCACATGGCCGGCTGTGGCGGATCGAAGAACATCGTGGCGATCAACAAGGATCCTGACGCACCGATCTTCAGCTTCTCCCGCTTCGGAATCGTCGACGATTACAAGAAGGTCCTGCCCGCGCTCGAAGCTGCCTTCACCGCCGCGCTCGACTGATTCACCGGGTTCTGTCGGATTCTGCCATACCCACTTGCTGCGGGTATCTCGTCGACCCAGGCTCAGAGGTTGATCGACTCCGCGGCGAGTTCGCCGCGTCTAGACGCCCTGGGTCTTTCGCCAGGTGCGGATCTGGCCAGCGTGTTCCATGTCGTGCTCAATCAGTCCGTCGACCAGCTCATTGACCGAAATCTGTGTTTCGTCGATGGCCATCGACTTCACATCCCGCTCGTCGTCGGTCAGCTGGCTGACTCGATCGGCCATGGTGTCACGAATCGCACGCAGCATGTCGAGCAAGTCGTCGATCGGTCGGTCGATCCAGTCCCTGGGCGCAGCGTCGTTGATCTCGCGCTCGGTCGGGAACGGCCCGACCGGCATACCGGCAGCGGAGCGCTCCAGCGCGTTGACCGCCCAGGCGTCCCAACCAACGAGGTGCGCCAGGCAATCTCGAACGCTCCAGCTTCCCACGACATTGGGAATATCAAACGCTTCCGCCTTCAGTCCGTGAACCGCTTCGAGCAGGCACGTCCGACCATCGGTGCAGTCGGTCGTGTCGGACTTGGCTTCAGCAACCATCGGCGGCTCCCCACATGCTCTCTGAAGGCGCGGTGAACTGTGTCGTTCGGAGTGCGCTGTGGTTGCGAGAGAAGCCGTCAGCCGATGCTCCGCTGTCCCGCGAACCGTCGATACGGGCGCCCGCCGAAGATCCGGCCGACGCCCACAGAATCGTCAATTGGTTGTTAACCCTAGCAATCTGGTCAGAAGCGTCCTGCTGACTGTGACACAGTTCTCACTCGGCGCGGCTCGGGTAACCACATCGCCAGATTTCTGCTTCGGTTGACCACTTCCAGCGCCACCAATAGCCTGATCCCTCAGCGTGCGTCCGCGTGGCTGGCTGCCCGTCCGTTGCGAGATGGCAGTTGGTTAGAGGACGTTGGACGACGCCACAATGCGGGGACACAACTCCAAGATGCGCTCGATTGGACTCACCGGCGGGATTGCCTCTGGCAAATCGACCGTCGTCAGCCAACTCCGTGAACTCGGAGCGGCCACCATCGACGCCGACCTCCTCGGCCACCAGACCTACGAACCCGGCACAGACACCTTCCGCAAGGTTGTCGCCGCCTTCGGCGAGGATCTCGTTGCCGAGGACGGCACGATCGACCGCAGCAAGCTCGGGCCCAAGGTCTTCGGCCACCCGGACGGAATGAAGCGGTTGACGGACATCGTTTGGCCCGGAATTCGTGCGTTGGCCGAGGCCGAACTGGCCCGGCTGGAAGCAAGCGGAACCGATGTCGCGGTCCTCGAAGCCGCCGTCATGATCGAGGCCGGTTGGCAGGATCTTGTCGACGAGGTCTGGGTCGTCGCGGTCAGCCGCGACACGGCTCGCGAGCGCCTGATGGCGCGCAACAACTTCTCCGCCGAGGAAGCGGACAAACGAATCGACTCTCAGATCACCAACGACGAGCGCCTCAAGCACGCTGACGTGATGATCTCCAACGACTGCAGCATGAATGTCGCCGCCGAGCGCGTCGCCCGCGCCTGGGCCGGAATGCAGTCCGGATAACGTCGAGCAATAGGTTGGAACCAGACACCACCATCACCACTTGTGCACACACTCGCCGCTGACGATGCGG
>JAPPNI010000033.1 GCA_028873865.1 Chloroflexota bacterium
GCACCGACCGGCCCTCGACCACCAAGTCGATGCACAGCGCCCTGGCCGACCTCGATCTCGACCATCTCGTCGTCGTCCACGCCGGCGCGCATCGCTTCGCCCTCGCAGACCGGATCACCGCGGTGGGCGCAGCTGATCTGCTCACAGCCGACGATCCCGTAGAGGCGCTCTGATGTCCACACCGCCGCCAACCGACGCCATCACCGATCCCTCGGAGGCACCCGGCGCCATCGGGGACCCTCCGCTCACTGGTGCCGCCGCCGACGGCATAGACCGCAAGGTAACCGCCCAGCGGCTCGACATGAGGCTCTCAAGGTGCTGCTCGATCGACCTTGAGGTCTCCCCGTCCACGGATGAGATCCACGCGCTCGCGGGCGTGCGCTACGACACGGACGCGACCTACCACTCGTCACACGCGGGACCGAGCCTGCGAACACACCTGCGGGCCCTCGACGCCCTGGCAGAGGGCGCCGACTTCCTGATCGGGCACAATGTCATCAAGTTCGATCTGCCGTACCTGCGCGCCGCCCAGCCCGGCCTGCGTCTGCTCAAGCTGCCGGTCATCGACACGTTGTGGCTGAACCCCCTCGCGTTCCCCCGATTCCCCTATCACCATTTGGTGAAGCACTACCGGGAGGGGCATCTCAGGCGCCACACTCGCAACGACCCCGAACTGGACGCCCGCCTCGCCCTCGAGGCGTTTCAGAACCAGCAGGAGGCACTGCTCGACGCTGAGCCGAGTCTGCTAGCCGCATGGCACCGGCTGTGCACCGGTCCGGATCACCCGGGTTTCGACCTGTTCTTCGAGGCGCTGCGCCGCTCGCCGCGGCCCTCTGAGGCGGAGGGGCGCAAGGCCGTCAGGGAGCGCCTCGACGGCGTCGCCTGCGCCACGCAGGCACGCCGCATCATCGCGCCGGACACTGGGCACGGCTGGTCGCTGGCGTACGCGCTTGCGTGGCTGTCGGTGTGTGGTGGCAACTCGGTGATGCCGCCGTGGGTCCGCCACCAGTTCCCGGAGGCAGGGAGGCTGGTCCGGCGCCTGCGTGACACCGCCTGCGCCGATCCAGACTGCAGTTGGTGTAGGAGCCGCCACGACGCCCGCGGCGAACTCAAGCGCTTCTTCGACTTCGGCGGCTACCGGTCCGAACCCTCCGACGAGCACGGGCGCCCGCTACAACAGGCCATCGTCGAGGCTGCGATGGCAGGCGAACACGTTCTCGGCATCCTTCCCACCGGGACAGGCAAGTCGATCTGCTACCAGGTGCCCGCCTTGTCCCGATACGACAAGACCGGCGCACTCACTATGGTGATCTCGCCGCTGGTCGCGCTCATGGCCGATCAGGTCGCCGGGCTCGAGGCCAAGGGGATCACGTCTTGCATCGCGATCAACGGGATGCTCTCGATGCCCAAGCGCGCCGAGGCCATCAAACGGCTCCGGCTCGGCGACGCCGCCATTGTTCTGTGCTCGCCCGAGCAGCTCCGCAGCGTGTCGCTGCGCCGTGCGCTCGACCAGCGCGAGATCGGTGCCTGGGTGCTTGACGAGGCCCACTGCCTCTCGAAGTGGGGCCATGACTTCCGGCCCGACTACCGGTATGTGGGCCGCTTCATCCGCAAGCAAGCTGGAGAGGGTGCGATCCCGCCGGTCCTGTGCCTGACCGCCACCGCCAAACCCGATGTCAAGTCCGAGATCGTCGACTACTTCCGGGAGCGACTCGGCATCGAAATGCGGGAGTTCGACGGCGGCAGCAAACGGACGAACCTCGCGTTCGAGGTGATCCCGACGACCGAGGCAACCAAACTCCACGACATCCACCTCGTCGTGGAGCAGCACCTTCCCTCCGGGACGGATGGGGGAGCGATCGTCTACTGCGCGACAAGACGCCGCACGGAGGAAGTGGCAGAGTTCCTCTCCCAGAAGGGCCTGAGAGTCGACCGCTTCCACGCAGGCCTCCAGCCCGACGAGAAGGCGAGCGTCCAGCGACGCTTCATTGGCCGCGAGTTGCAGGTGATTGCGGCCACCAACGCCTTCGGTATGGGCATCGACAAGCCCGATGTGCGGCTTGTGGTCCACGCAGACATTCCGTCGTCGCTGGAGAACTACCTACAGGAGGCCGGCCGCGCCGGTCGGGACACGAAGAACGCGCACTGTGTCCTGCTCTATGCCAGAGATGACATCGAACGCCAGTTCGGCATGTCGGCACGGTCACGGCTCACCCGCCGGGAAATTCACAGCGTTCTACGGGCACTGCGCCGTCTGCGGAAGCGCAACAAGGGCGCAGAGGTGGTCGCCAGCGTCGGAGAGATCCTCGCCGAGGACGAGGAACATGAGTTCCGTCGGGACACCGCCACCAACGACACGCGCGGCCGAACCGCTGTGATGTGGCTAGAGGAGGCCGAACTCCTGCTTCGCGACGAGAACGAGGTCCGGATCTTCCCGTCGTCGCTTCGGGTGCAGTCCGTCGACGAGGCCCGCAATAGGCTGATGGCCGACCCCGAGCGCTCAACGCTCCTCAAGATCGTTGAGACGCTCATCGAGGCGCCCCCCGACGCGGGCATCTCCACCGACCATCTGATGAGCGTTACGGGGTTGGAATCCGGCCAAGTGCGACGGGCGCTCGGCCGGCTTGAGCAGCACGGCATCGCCACCGACGACACTGCGATCACCGCGCTGGTGCACCACGGCGTATCGAACTCCTCGCGAAAGCGGCTCGACCGCGCCTCGGCCGTCGAGCGCGGCCTGCTCGACTGGATGCGAGAACTGGTCCCCGACTTGGAGATCGGCGAGAGAGCACCCCTGGATCTGCGGGTGACCTCTCAGCGGCTCCGCGATGAGGGGCACAAGGACGTGCGGCCCGAACACGTCAGCCGGATCCTGCAGGGAATCGCTCGCGACGGGCCCGTCGAGGGCGGAGACTCCGGCAGCCTGAGGGTGCGGACGCTTCACGCTGAGAGAATCTCGGTGACGCTCAACCGGGAGTGGAGCGCCCTGTGCAGCCTGGCCGACGAGCGCAGGAGCGGCGCGTTGAGACTGCTGGACCTGCTGTTGTCGAAGCTGAGGCAGGGTCAGCACGGCAAAGACCTGCGAGTCGAGACCTCGTTGGGCGAGCTGACGCGCGCGATCTCCGACGACCTGGATCTCGCGGCTCGAACCACCGACGCCGGCAAGCTCATGGAACACGCCCTGCTCTGGCTGCACGATCAAGAGATCATCAGGCTTGACAAGGGCCTGACCGTGTTCCGCTCCGCTATGACCATCCGCCTTGGAGCAGAAAAGCGCGGCTTCACCACAGCGGACTTCCAGCCGCTGCAACTCCATTATGAGGAATCGACACGGCAGGTCCATGTGATGGCCGAGTACGCCGAGAAGGGGCTGTCGTCCATGGCTGACGCCATTCGGCTGTCCCTCGACTACTTCGCCTTGGGCGAGGAGGAGTTCCTTCGCCGCTGGCTGCCGAGCAGGAGCGACGAGATCAAACGCCAGACGACCCCGGAGTCCTGGTCGACGATCGTTGAGAGCCTCAAGAACCCGATTCAGCGCCAGTTGGTCACCGATAATCGGAAGCGGACCAACGTGCTGGTACTCGCCGGTCCGGGCTCCGGCAAGACGCGGGTGCTCGTGCATCGCATCGCCTACCTGGTCCGGGTCCGGCGCGAGGACCCGCGCGGTATCATCGCACTCGCCTACAACCGCCACGCCGCAGTCGAGATCCGGCGGCGGCTCGCCGATCTGATCGGCGACGACTCGCGTCAGGTGACGGTGCTCACCTGCCACGCGCTGGCGATGCGCCTAGTCGGGGCGAGCTTCTCGGGCACGTCGGAGCGGCTCCACAAGGAGGACTTCGAGGACCAGCTCGACCGAGTGCTTACCGAGGCCGCCGAACTGCTGCGAGGCGAAGGACTTGAACCAACCGAGGCCGAGGAGGCCCGTGAGCGTCTGCTGTCGGGGTACCGCTGGATTCTGGTGGACGAGTACCAGGACATCAACGGCAAGCAGTACGAGTTGATCTCGGCGTTGGCAGGCCGGACGCTGTCGGAGCCCGATGCGCGCCTGTCGCTGTTCGCGGTCGGCGACGACGACCAGAACATCTACTCGTTCACTGGCGCATCGGTGGAGTACATCCGGCGCTTCGAGGCCGACTACAAGGCCAAGCCCGCGTACCTGCTGGACAACTACCGGTCCACCGGTCACATCGTCGACGCCGCGAGCGCCGTGATCGCCGAGGCACGCGACCGCATGAAGGCGAACCACCCCATCCGTGTCGACCGGGCCCGCGCCCAGGCGCCTGCCGGCGGGGAGTGGGCCGACCTGGATCCGGTCGGTCGCGGCCGGGTGCAGATCCTTCAAGCCGGCGGCGGGCCGATCCATCAGGCGCAGGCTGCCCTGGCCGAGCTGAAGCGTCTGTCGGGCCTCTATGCCCGGTGGGACTGGTCAAGGTGCGCGGTGATCGCCTACCGCTGGAAGTACCTGGAGCCGCTTCGCAGCCTGTCTGAACTTGAAGGCATCCGCTCACAGACGGCCACGGAAGACGCTCTGAGTGTCTGGCAACTGCGCGAGACTCAGTCCTTGGTGACCTGGCTGCGAGAGAGTCGGTCAGCCCTCATGCGAAACTCGGACCTACACGATTGGCTGCACCGGCAGGCAGATGGGCCTTGGATCGAGCTTCTCAAGCAAGCCGTGCAGGAACATGAGCAGGAGGCCGGCAACGCCGAGACACCCGTCGACTCGTTCGTCGAATGGCTCGCCGAATGGACCCGCGACGCTCGCCGGCGCCAACACGGCCTGCTGCTCACCAGCGCGCACAAGGCCAAGGGCCTCGAGTTCGACCACGCGGTTGTCCTCGACGGAGGTTGGGAACGCACCGGAACGGACGAGGATCCCGATGCGTCAAGGCGCCTCTACTACGTCGCCATGACCCGAGCACGCCTGACGCTGACCTTGATCAGCATGGGAGCGACCAACCCCTACATCGAGCCATTACGCGGCCATCGGTCGGTGCTGCGGCGCGAACCGGTCGCGCTCCCCGAGCCGCCAGTGGCGGCGCGCCAGACCTACCGCAAGCTCGGCCTCGGCGACGTCTTCATCAGCTTCGCTGGCTACAGGTCTCGGGCTGGTCGAGTCCACGGAGCTATCGCCGGCCTTGCACCGGGCGACGAATTGGATCTGGACGACAGCGAGGAGCCGTGGCGCCTACTCGACCAGAAGGGCGTCGAAGTTGGGCGCCTCGCAAGCGGATTCACACCCCCGGAGGGCATGCGCTGTGCCAAGGCGACCGTGTATGCCGTCCTGACCCGCCGCCGCGAGCAGTCGGCACCCGAATACCAGGCGGGCCTCAAGTGCGACCGCTGGGAGGTGGTGTTGCCCGAACTGATCTTCGAGCCCGCCTCGTAGAGCGTGCAACGCTCGAGTTGCTCGACTCCATCGAATAGCTGAGGCCCAATGGGCCGCCGCCCCAACGACCGGCACTGGCTGGCCGAGAATGGCGCAAGTTCGCGAGAATTTCATAGAAAAATATTGAGAAATGCGTGAAAATGGGGGATAGATGTCACACCCCTATGGGATGATGTGAACATGTTGATCG
>JAPPNI010000017.1 GCA_028873865.1 Chloroflexota bacterium
TCGAGAAGCGCGACCCTCAGTTCCAGCGGCGCTAGGTTCGACAACCTGATGACCAGCAGCGACGTTCCCGGCGCACACGTCTTCGACGGCATCCGGATCGCCGACTTCGCCTGGGTCGGTGTCGGGCCTAACGCCACCATGCAGATGGCGTTCCATGGCGCAGAGGTGATCCGGGTCGAGTCTTCACACCGGCCCGATACGTTCCGCTCCGGCGGACCGCGACCTGCGGGCGACGGGTCGCTCGATGCGTCGGCATACTTCGCCAAGTTCAACCGGGGCAAGCGGTCGGTCGCGATCAATCTCGGGCATCCAAGAGGGGCAGAAGTTGCGAAGCGGCTGATCGCCACCGCCGACATCGTCACCGAGTCCTTTGCGCCTGGGTTCATGGAGCGCATCGGGCTGAGCTACGACGAGGTCCGCAAGATCAAGCCGGACGTGATCATGTGCTCCATGTCGATGGAAGGCCAGACGGGACCCCATGCGAAGTTCCGCGGCTTCGGGCTCACCTTGCAGGCCACGGCCGGCGTGACCGGCGTCACGGGCTGGCCCGACCGGCCACCGGTCGGCACGGGAGTTGCATACACCGACTGGGTCGCCACTCATGTCGGCATCATCGGTATCCTCGCTGCCCTTGATCACCGCCGCCGTACCGGCGAAGGCCAATACATAGACCTCTCCCAGCTCGAAGCCTCAACCCTGGTGCTCGACGCGGGCATAATCGATGCGGCCAACACCGGACAGGTGGCCAAAGCGCTCGGTAACCGCGACCTCCGCCACGCCCCCCACGGCGTTTACCCCTGCGCCGACGACCACACCGGCGGCGACCGCTGGGTCGCCCTCGCCATTACCAACGACGATCAGTGGCGCCGCCTGGCGCTGCTCATGGATCGCCAGGATTGGCTTGAATCGGAGGACCTCTGTCATGCCGCTGGGCGACTCGCCGACCAGGACGCGCTCGACGACGGGATCACCCGTTGGACTTCAACCCAGACCGTCGCCGAGGTTGAACAGATCCTGCAGGCAGTCGGAATCCCGGCGCACCGAGCTTCGAACGTCCGCGACGCCCACGAAGATCCCCAACTCGCGCATCGCAACCACTGGTGGACCAGCGACCACCCCGTGATCGGCGAAATGTCATACGAGAGCCCCGCCTGGCGACTGAGCGAAACGCCGCCTCCGACTCCAGCGCCGTCTCCGCTCATCGGCGAGGATTCCGAGTACGTCTATCGAGAGTTGTGCGGCTACTCAGAGGAGGACTTCCAGCAGCTCATCGTTGAGGGCGTAGTTGAGTAACGCACGTACGCCTTACTTCCTCTTCAGAATCCTCCGCCACACTCAGTGCTACGTCATTCCCGCGCAGGCGGGAATCCATCCAGAACGACCGGCGCGCGCCGTTCTGGACTTCGCGACTTCTCAGCCGTCGGACGAGAGGAGTCACAAGATTCCGTGGTGGACACGATCTTCTAGGTGAATGGATTCCCGCCTGCGCGGGAATGACGTGATCTGAAGTTACGGAACTGACCGACCCGCGAGCGCGCCCGTCGGCCGACCTTCGTCGACTGCAAGCTGCCCGTTCACGATCACGTAGGGAATCCCCGCCGGCGGCGTTCGCGGATCGTTAAAGTCCGCAGTGTCGATCACCGTCTCAGTATCGAACACGACGAGATCCGCGTACTTCCCTTCAGCGACGTTTCCGCGATCGGTCAGCCCGAACCGCCCTGCCGGCAGTGACGTCATACCACGAACCAGGTGCTCCAGCGAAACGCCCGTCCGCCGACGTAGTCGACCAACGATCCGGGGAAAGGTCCCGTACGCGCGAGGATGCGGGATGCCCTCGTCGAATGGAATCCCGTCGGAGCCGACCATATAGTCGTCGCGCGAGAGCAGGGCGATTACGTCCGCCTCCACCTGTCGCGCCACCGACGGACTGGTCGGCATGCCGTCGCGGAAGCCGCACTGCAGACCGGACTCGCGCATCACCATCAGTGTCAGGTCCGAGACCGACAGCCCCATCCGCGCCGCGGCGTCGGCGAAGGAGAGTCCCTCCAGATGCTTGAGATGCTCCGCCCCGATCCAGGTAAACGTCGCCGCATCGTTGCGTCCGGGGAAGAGGTTCTCGAGTGAGTCGACCAGCCGGTCATGCCAGGCCGGGTCGCCGAGACGCTCCAGCAACCGATCGATCCCACCCACGTGGCACTCGCCGCGCAGAAAGTAGCCCGGTACCGTCGCCGCCGCCGCATACGGGTAACACTCGAGCGTCACATCGACGCCGTCGGTCTTGGCCCGGTCGACCTCCGACATGATCGAGGCGATATCACCGGCGTTGCTCGGGAAGGTGCGGTAGTGCGAGATGTGCACCTTCACGCCGCTGCGCCGACCGATGTTCATCGCCTCGACGATGCCGGTGCCATCGGGCGCGCGGTCGTCGTTGTGGTTGCGGATGTGCGTCACATAGACGCCGTCATAGCGAGCGACCACCCGGTTCAGCGCCACCAGCTCATCGGTGTTTGAGTATGAGTTCGGGTAGTAAGACAGCCCGGTCGAGAATCCGGTCGCGCCCTGCTCCATCGCCTCAGCGACCATCCGCTCCGCCCTGGCGAGCCCCTCGCCCTCAAGCGGCACATCCTCAAAACCGACGCTCTCAAGGCGCACCGGTCCGTGCGGAGCCTGCACGGCGACATTGCAACCCTTGCCCTCGTAGTGCGAGCGAAACGCGGCCATCGTCGACATGTCCAGACCGACCGGTGGTGGACCGTACAAGCCAGCGATGTAGCGTCCGTACGAATCCAGATTCTCCTCCGACAACAGCGCGTACGACAGACCGTCCTGCGTGATGAACTCAGTTGTCACGCCTTGCACCAACCCGTGCGCGTGGACCGAATCGCGCAGCAACACGCCGTCCGAATGAGCGTGGGTGTCGATAAAGCCCGGTGAAACCGTCAGGCCCGTGGCGTCAATCTCCCGCTGCGCCGACATGCCGGACAGATCGCCGACGGCTAAGATTCGATCCCCGTCGACCGCCACATCGGCGTCGAACGCCGCTCTGTCGGTACCATCGACGACGCTTCCTCCCCGCAGGATCAGATCAGCCATCTCCGGGCACCTCTCCCGTCGCGTCCCAGGCCGCAATCTTGTCGGCAATGTACTGCCAACGGTCATCAATCTCGTCATGCAGCAGCTTCACTGCTGCGCGCCACTTGATCTCCCCAGGGCCCTTGTCGTCGGCCAGCACGTGCGGCTCGATCAGTTCGGTGATCGCATCGACCCGCGCGTGCATCTCGTCCAGCGTGACGACCTGTTCCATCAGCTCGCGCGACGCCTCGATGTAGCGTTCCCAGCCCTGCGTCGCCAGCGCGTGAATGACTGCATTGCAGTGCGGCGCGCGGGCGTCGATGTCCCAGAACACCTTGCGCAACCGGCAACTGCGCTCCGGCTCATCCCAATCGGGCATCTCGTAGTACGTCCGGATCGGGCTGGGCGAGCGCCAGCTGTTCTCGACGTCCCATGGGACGAGGCTGAACTCGCCCGAAAGCGCATCCTCGTACCAGAAGTAGTTGTGATTGCCGCAGACCGGCACGCAGTACCAGGCAACGATCCCGTCCCAGTTGTCGGTCAGTCGATCCGCTGCCAGGTAGCCATAGAGCGCATCCAGATCCTGGATGTACTCCTCCAGCACGGCGAACACCGCCGCGGCCGGATCATCCGACCGCTCCGCTTCGGTCAGCGCTGCCGAGAACTCGCGCAGGCCCGATGGATCCTCGGGGCCGCGCGCGATCGCCCCCTCGATGGTCTCGCTGAAGGCCGGCAGTCGCTCGATGTTGCCCGGCCAGATTTCCTTGTAGAGCACGCCGCGCCCGCCGTCGCGGAAGCGATCGGCGATGAAGCGATCGTCAATGTCCTCTGTCAGCGTGTACAGACCCAGCGGCTCGCCGTTGAGGCGCAGCAGCGCGAAGACCGAGCGCGGCGCGGGTACGCCGGCGTCACGGAACACCTGATAGGTCAACATCTCGCGCATCTGCGCCTCGTCGCTGTTCATCTGATGGAAGTTGAGCCGCTTCAGACCGTGATAGCGCAACGATGGCTCATAGTGGTTGAACTTCAACTTCCAGGCCAGCTTGTCGCAGGTGTTCACGCCGGTGAAGAAGCACTGCCGCAGCACTCCGAAGAATCCCTTGTAACGGACGCCGATCGGTCCGAACCAGCGGCCGTCGATGATGACCGCACCCTCGACGTACTGCTCCGCAGTTGGGTTGGCGTCGAGCTTCGCCTGCTCCGCTTCGCCGAGCTGAATGTCGTAGACCCGAACCGTGCTCAGGTCGAAGACGATGTCGAACGGATCGCTGCGCTGCTGATCGACGCCGATCGTGGCCGCGGTGGCGCGGAGTGGGAGGCGCGGTGGCGCGGAGTCTCCCGTGGTCGCCACAATGACTGCCGCGACGATCACCGCGATCGCGACGATCAGACTGCCGGTCACTCGCCAGTTCATCTCTGGTCCTGCCCCCGGGAGCCACGTTACGAGCGGTTAGGCTAGCGCCATGCCCCTGACCCTGCGCCGATCTCAATCAGCGGGAGAGACTCGCAGCTCCGACTGGCGCGAGGAGCGCAAGTACCCCTTGCCTGCTGCCCGGGCGGGACTGTTGACCGCCTGGCTCGACGCTCGACTCCCTCGAGATCCTCAGTACGCCGAGGGTGTCGTGACCAGTTGCTACTACGACACGGCCAACCTCGATGCCTACCAGGAATCGGCCGACGGCGAGTTCGCCAAACAGAAGCTGCGCCTGCGCTGGTACGGCGATCCGGTCGACCCGTACGCCGGTGTCTGGCTGGAGTTGAAGTCGCGAGACGGGGCGCGCTCGGTCAAGCAGCGCGTTCGCTATCCCTCGAGCGGCGCGCCCAACCAACTCGGTCTGATCATCCCCGAGCGGGAGGAGTTGGCGCGGCGGCTGCGCGACCTGGCTGACTTCACCGGCAGGCCGCTGGAGCCGACCCTGCAGCCAACCTTGCAGCCAACGGCGCTGATTCGCTACCGGCGGATCCGCTGGCAGGCCGCCGACGGCTCGGTGCGGGCGTCGCTGGACACCGAGGTTCAGGCGTCGAACCCGAGAGGCGCGCCGATCTGGCTGCCCGTACCCGACGGCTCGGTGTTTGAGCTGAAGTCCCGGGGCGACCTGCCACCGCAGCTGGCTCAGCTGGCGCGGCTGGGGCTTCGCCGTACTGCTCACTCGAAGTACGCGCTTGCCGTGGAACTGCTCTACGGCGGCGAGTCGGCCCGGGCGGGCTGATCGGCGCCGCACGCCTGGCCCCACGTGGACACACCTGGAGGATCCGATGCCCATCGTCCTGATCGAGTGGCCCGACATCCTCGGCCCGACCTCCGAGATCGCGCTGGAGGAGTACCTGCTGGCGATGGTGGTCTCGCTGGCGGCATCGATCGCGACCTACGCGCTCTACCTGCTCTTCTACCGCGACTGGCAGCGCGGGGCGGGCATCCATCGGGTGTTCCTGCTGGCCGGGCCGGCGATCACGCTGCTGTTCATTGCGATCCAGTGGTCGCTGCCGCTCTCGCTGGGCCTGCTCGGCGCGCTCTCGTTCGTTCGCTTCCGCACGCCGATCAAGGATCCGGCCGAGATTGGCTACCTGCTGGTCGTGATCGCTTCGTCGATCGGGGCGGCGACGTACAACTATGAGCTGATCGGCATCCTCTTCGCTGCGGTGGCGCTGGTGCTGGTCGGCCAGCGGATCTTCGGCTCGACCGGGCTGCGCGGTCTGACGGCGGGCAGCCGAGACCTGATCATCACGATGCCAGCCGCCGACTACACCCAGCATGAGGCGGCGATGCTGGAGTTCCTGCGATCGAACCTGCGCGGGTTCAGGATCGCATCGACGACCCAGAGCGCCGGCAGCGCCAGCCTGCACGTCAACTTCCGGCGCTCGCGCTACGACGACCGCTGGGGCGAGTTCCGTACCGACCTCGAATCCACCGTCGCCCCCTCCTCGGTCGACCTGTACGTCGGTTAACCTCACCTGCACGGGAGCGGAAGGGGACCGGTGTCCTCCACAGTCTTCAAAACTGATGCGGGGCGGTCCGCACCGTCTCGGGTGGGTTCGACTCCCATGCGCTCCCGCCAACGAGCGGTCCCCAAATGGGACCCGAGAGAGGCGAACATGGGACAGATTGAAGAGTCATTCCCGACGATTGAGAATCTCGCGACACGGTTTCACGAGGGGAAGCTGGCCATGCCAGAGATTCAGCGTGACCAGGTCTGGACTCCGCGGCAGGTGCAAGAGTTGATCGACTCGCTTTACCGCGGCTACCCGGTTGGAACGATGCTGTTCTGGAACACCGACGACACAGTCGCTACCCGGGAACACTCCATCGACGCGTCCCAGACGTCCGTGTTCATCCTCGACGGCCAGCAGCGGTTGACTGCGTTGAGTGGGCTTAGATTCGAAAACGCCCCAGACATTCGGTTCAATGTGGAAAGCGATGACTTCGCGGTCGCAACGAAAAGCACGAAGGACGATCCGCTCTGGGTGTCGGTGTCCGAGATTCTGGAGTCCGGGGTGATCAGCACAGCCAAGAAGCATGGTTTCCTGAAACGGGACGACGACGAAGTCGTGCTTGAGCGGCTCGAAAGGGTCCAGAAGATCAAAGACGTTAAGGTAACCGTCCACACGGTGAGAGACTTCGATTATGAAGAGGTCGCAGAGATCTTCATCCGAGCCAACACCACCGGTCGGCCCCTCGGCAGTGCAGACATAGCAATTGCCCGAATCGCCCTTGGTGTACCAGGTCTAGTCTCCGACGATCTGTCAGAGTTTCGAGAGACACTGGACTCAGTCGGCTGGGACATTCCGATGCCACTCATTATGCGGTGCATTGCCGCGATCGCAACCGGGCGGAGTGAACTAAAGGGAATCGACTCACTTTCCAGCGGGAAGATCACTGAAGCCTGGAATCTCGCCAAGCCGGCCATTGAGACGTTCCTCAACTGCCTGGAAAATGACCTTGGCATCGAATCCTGGTCTTGGATAAGCTCAAGTAACGCCCTCGTTGTTCCTGTGTCCTATCTCGCTGGGCAGGAGAGCGGCAGCTTTGACAAGAGCGGACTTCTCCGCTGGTTCCTGCTCAGTCTTGTTTGGCAGAGGTACAGCGCTGGGGTCGAGGGTCGCCTCAACCAGGATCTGCAAGCGTTAGATGAGCCTGATCCGTTCAAGCCACTAGAGAAGCGCCTGCGCCAAGTCGCGGGGGGACGGCTTGACCTCAAAGGAAGTGACCTCGAGAAGACTGGCCGAGGCCGCTTCTTGCTTATGGCTTACCTGGCCTGTCGAGGTCGGAAAGCAACCGATTGGTTTTCGGAGACCACCCTCTCTTCGACCAATCTAGGCAGCCAAAACCGCTTGGAAGAACACCACATTTTCCCTCGCGATTTGGTTAAGGACGACCACGAATCCGAACAGGTGGACGAGCTAGCGAACATCGCATTCTTATCTCAGAGAGCGAACAGGCAGATAAGGAAGTCACTACCCGCCAAGTACCTTCCCAAGATCGATGAGGAGAAACTCGCACAGCAGTGCGTGCCGACCGATCCAGACCTCTGGGAATTGAAAAGCTTCCCCGAGTTTCTAGAGAAACGGCGTACCGCCCTCTCGCAAGAGATCAACAGAGTGCTCAAGGATCCGATTGGCACGCCGACTGGAAGCGCCTAGAGCGCGTCGATCACCGCCTGCGCGAACTCCTCGGTGCTCGCCGAGCCGCCCTGATCCGGCGTCAGCCGCTCCCCCGCCTCATAGACCGCGTCAATCGCCGACTCCAGCGCCGACGCCTGCTCGTGCTGACCGAGATGATGCAGCATCATCACCGCCGAGAGCATCGTCGCCGTCGGGTTGATCCGGTGCATGCCCGCGATGTCGGGGGCGGTGCCGTGGACGGACTCGAAGTAGGCCCAGTCGTCGCCGAAACAGCCGGAGGGGGCGAGACCGAGGCCGCCGATCGTGCCGGCGCCTTCGTCGGAGAAGATGTCGCCGTAGAGGTTGGGCAGGAGAACGACATCGAGGTCGTGCGGCGAGGCGACGATGCGGCGAGCGAAGTCGTCGGCGATGAACGACTCGAAGGCGATGTCGGGGTAGCCGGAGGCGACCTCGGCGGCGATCTCGACGAACCAGCCGTCGGTGCGCGAGAGCACATTGGTCTTGGCCGAGCAGGTCAGCTTGCCCTCGAAGCCTTCGGCCTTGCGCTGCTGGGTCAGGCGGCAGGCAAAGTGGGCGACGCGCTCGACGTTGGCGCGGGTGAAGTACTTGATCGCATAGCGGCCCTCGGCCTCGGCGAAGTGGCCGAAACCGCCGGGCACCTGGGTACGCGAGACGCCGCCGAAGCGGGGACGGTCGGCCAGACCCGATGCGGCCACCTCGGAGAGGTCGCCTTCGATCCCGGCGTAGAGGTCCTCGAGGTTTTCGCGGACGATGATGTAGTCGATGCCCTCGGGCTGGGCCATCGGCGAGCGAAAGCCGGGGCGCCACTTGATCGGGCGGACGTTGGCAAAGGTCTGCTTGCCCCAGCGGAAGTAGCCGACGCCGGGGGTCTGACCGTTGGTCGATCCGAAGAGCACCGTGTCGCAACGCTCGGCGGTGTCGATGACCAGCCGCTCGCCTTCCTCGCGCGACATCTCGCGGGCTAGCTCCGCGCCGTCGGGCAGGATCTCGAAGCCGATCGGCAGCTCCATCGCCTGGAGGACGGCCATCGAGGCGTGCACCGCCTCGGGAGCGGCGTCGTCGCCGGGCAGCACGCCGACGGTCGCCTGCGCATCAGGTTGAGGGCTCATGCTCAGTCTCCGTCCCGGACTCGTTCGTCGCGGGCCAGGCCGCGGAACCAGTCGTCGTCGACGCCCGTGACCCGGCCCAGCTCATCGAAGATCAGACCGAACCGATTGGTGTGCATCAGGTCGAGCAATTCGTCGCCGTCGACCAGCTCGATGGGCGGCTCCCCGCCGTCGGCTTCGTCGATGGCTGAAGAGGAGAATTCGCCGTTGGAAATGAACAGGCCTTCGGCGGCCTTGCCTTCCATCGACGCCCGCAGGTCGCGGATCTGGTTCGCGCCCAACGAGCCGAACGAGCGGCGAAAGATGGCGTAGACGCTGCCGCGCTCCTCATCGTCGTGGACGCCCAGACACTCGACGGCGCCGTCGAAGGCGATCCGCTCGACCCTGACGTCGACGACGGCCAGGGCTCCGAGGATGCGGATCGAGAACTGCTCGAAGGCGTCGCGCCCGAGGTTGCGAATCGAGGATTCCAGGCGCGAACGCCACTCGTAATCGTCCATGGGCGGATCGGCGGCGCGGTCGCCGTCGGGCCCGTCGCGCCATGCCCCGCCCTCGGGTCCGGCCTCGGCCATTTCGGCCTCGGCCTCGCGGCGCTGCCGGCCGCGGCGCAGGGTGCGCCAGCCGAGGTAGATCATGGCCAGGACGAGCGGAGCGAACTGGGCCCAGTCGGGAGCGGTCTCACCCTCCTGGACGCCGGCGATGCGGGCGAAGATGATCCCGCCGAAGATCAGGATGAGCAGGGCGACGAGGACATCGACGAGGACGGATCGCATATTGCTCATTGGGAGGCCTCAAGTTGGTCAAAGAACTTGTGGTTGAGGCTGACGTACTCTTCGGTTCGAGTCTCGATACTCACGCCAAGTTTGTGTTGCTTGAGATGCTGACAGAGATCATCCCCGTCGATGAGGTCAATGTGCTGCGCCCCTGGTCGGACCGCCTCCTCTGCAGATGCCTGAGTGAAGTAGCCGGTTGTGACAATAAGTCCCCTATCGGCGCGTCCAATGAAGGAACCGCGAAAGTCGCGAATGACACTCGGTCCAACCGATCCTTGGTAGCGCTTGCATTGAAACGCCGTTCGGAATGAGATCAGACCTTCTGGTCGGTAGATTCCTATGCCGTCGATGCCGCCATCTCCGCTGCCACCGGTTACCTGCACGTCGTGAAACCCGGCAGCGAGCAACAGGCTCTTCGACAATCTCTCGAACGCTGAAGGGGTCATGGACTTGAGTTGCTCCAGCAACTCCTGGCGCCAGCCGGGCACCGGTTCTTCATCACTATCTCCGCCGCCGCTCTGCCTGTCGGACAAGGTTGAGCCATCTGCCCGTTGGCGTTGGAGGCGGTAGCGCCGATTGCGCTCTCTATTTCTGCTTTCGACTTCCTCCGTGGAGATCGCCCAACCTTCTTCGGTCAACTGATAGAAGCTGGGGGCGGGTTGTTCGCAAACGCCGATGTGTTTCAAATCGTTGCAGGTGTACTCACTAATCCAGGAGACGTAGGAACGCGGATTGTCCGGCCCTCCCCGCCTGGGTCCTGGCTCCCTGATCGCCAGCTGTTCTTCGGTCAGTCCCAGTCGAGTCGCAACCGCATCGCCGATCAGCTTTCGATTCACGGGTGTCGCAATTTCCCGCAGGAGATTGAGCACCAACACGCGCATCTCGGCCCCTTTGGGTAAACCTGCTTGCTCGCGTCGCGACGCCATCGATCACTCCTTCATCCCGCAGACTAGACCCAACCCACACCCGAACCCACAAGAGCTTCGGCTGGGCGTCCGCAACACAAAGCGCCCGCACAAGTTGTGCGGGCGCTTTGGATTGGACCCTGGGAATTGTGGGCTAGACGGGGAGGGCGTTGACGTCGATGTTGTAGAGCTTCTGGACGTTTCCCCAGACCATCTTGTCGATGTCTTCTTGGGGGACGTCTTCCATGATCTCGTCGAGGATCCGGCGGGAGTTGGGCCAGATGGCGTCGTGGTGGGGGTAGTCGTTGCCCCAGAGCAGGTTTTCGACGCCGATGCCCTCGCGGGTCTGGACGCCGATGGCGTCGTCCTCGAAGGTGACCATGAAGTTACGGTGGAAGTACTCGGAGGGGAGCATCTCCAGTTCGGGCGTGCGGTCGACGGCGCGGGCACGGTAGTAGGCGTGGTCCCAGCGCTCGAGGGTGTGGGCGATCCAGCCGGTCTCCCACTCGGCCATGACGAACTTGAGACCCGGATGACGTTCGCAGACGCCGGAGGTCACGAGGTTGGAGATCGTGTTCCAGGCGGCCGAGTGGGCGAGGGTGTAGCTGACGACCTCGTCCCACTCCTTGGGCAGGCCCATGCCGGGCTCGGCGCCGCAGAAGATGTGCATGGTGAGCGGCAGGCCCATTTCCTCGGCGGCAGTCCAGAAGGGCTCGTAGTAGGGGTCGGAGTACGGCTTGTCCTTGGGCGCCGTACAGGGGATGGCAACGCCCTTGATGCCCATGTTGGCGCAGCGCTCGAGCTCGGCGATTCCGACCTCGACGTCGCGCAGCGTGAGGCAGCCGACGCCGATCAGGCGCTCGGGGCTGTGCGAGCAGTAGTCGCGGATCCAGTCGTTGTGGCGCTGGAAGACGGCGTTGACGACCTCAACGTCGTCGACCATGTAGGTGAGCATGTTGATCGACGGGTACATGACCTCGCCGACGACGCCGTCGGTGTCCTGTTCGGTGAGTCGGGCGACGGGGTCCTTGACGCCGGGATTGATCAGATCCCAGCCGCGCTGCATCTTCTCCTTGGTCTCGGGCAGGTTGAGGTTTGCGCCGGCGATGCCGAGGCGTCCGACGAGCATGGCGAAGTCGATCTGGGGCCAGGCGAGGTAGACGCCCTCTCGGCCTTTCCAGCCGTCGACGACGCGCGGGGCGCGGTCGCCGTATCTCTCGACCAATCCGTCGAAGACCTCCGGCCCCTCCACCACGTGGGAGTCGCAGGAATAGACAATCTCGCTGACCATGATGAGCTTCCTCTCGGGTTCGGAATCAGGATAGAGGGATGCGGCGGTGGCTCGCTGGTATCGTTCGTTCCCTCGAACTCTGAGAGTTCTGTCGATGGGCGCCATGAGGCTCGGACTGGTTCGATTCGTCGGTGTGTGGCTGCTGCTCGCCGGCCTGATCATGTCGGCGTGTGCGATCGAGAGGCAGAGCCAACCGCAGCAAGCCGGCGCTCCGCCAGTCTCGCGAGATTTGCCCGAGGAAGAAGAGGCACGGCAACAGGCCTCGGCAACCGTGCCGGAGGAGACTGCCGAGCGGCCCCAGTCTGAGGCAGAGGAGGATCGCGAAGATCGATTTGGGGAACTGCTGGGCCAGCTCAGCGTTGCTCCGGAGTCTGACGAGGGCGTCGATTACGACCGCGATCTCTATATGCCTCGCGGCTGGACAGAGACCAGCCGGCCAGGCTGTGATGTTCGGGAACTCGTGCTGATTGCCGAAGCGGTCACGATCTCGGAGGTCAGCCAGGATTGTCGGCCGCTGGATGGCTTGTGGCATTCCTGGTACGACGACAGACCATTCGATGACCCGTCAAGTCTGGACATTGATCATATGGTTCCGCTGGCTGAAGCACACGACTCGGGGGCCTCCGTCTGGCCGGCCGAGCGCAAGTCGGCCTTTGCCAATGATCTCGATCTGCCTGCCGCGCTGACCGCCGTTTCCGCCTCGAGCAACCGAACCAAGAGCGCCGACGACCCGGCTGACTGGAAGCCACCGCTGAGAAGCGCGTGGTGTCAGTATGCGCACGACTGGATCGCGGTCAAAGTCAAGTGGTCGCTGACCGCTGACGGGCGAGAGATCGACGCCTTGCGAGAGATGCTTGACACGTGTCCCACCAACTACCAGCGTCGGGCCGAGTATCCGGAGCGACGGCCGACGGTGGTTCAGATCGAGGCTCAGCCACAGACTGACGGAGGGGATTCAAGCGATCCGGAGACGCCCGTCGGCGTCTACGCATCATGCGACGACGCCGAGGCTGCTGGCGAAGAGCGTCAGCGTGGATCCAACGGCGATGGGCGAGGCTTCTCCGCCGAGCTCGTGCCTTCGGCGCGTGATGGTGATGGCGACGACGTCGTCTGTGAGCGCTAGAGATCCAGCGGGATTCCCATCTGCGAGGACAGTTCGCGGAGGTCCTGGAGGGTTGTGGTTGGGTAGATCACGTGGCCGGCGGCGATTCGCTCTTCGTAGGCTCGCTGTTCGATCTCTCCGGGCGCGAAGACTTCGTCGACGTCCGGGAGGGGATCGGCCGACTTGATCTGTTCGACCATTGAGTCGACCTTTTCGGCGAACTCTCCGGCGTCTCCGAAGATCTCTGGGTCGATGACCAGGAGGAACTGGCCGCGTTTGCCGATGTTCACGTCCTTCGAGTGGTAGCCGCCGGGGAGGGCTCCGGCGAGCAGGTTCATGAACATGCTGAGGCCCGAGCCCTTGTAGGCCGCGACCGCGCCCAGGGCGGGGATGATGCCGGACAGTGCCGTTTCCGGATCGGTCGTGGGCAATCCCTCGATGTCGAGGAAGCCCCATTCCTCGGGAATTTCTCGGCCTTCCGCTCGGGCGCGCATGACCTTGCCCAGGGCGACCGGGGTGAGCGCCATGTCGAGCACGACCGGCGGCCCCGACGCTCGCGGGACGGCGAAGGCCATGGGATTGTTGCCGCTGATCCGGGTGCGCGAGCCGAAGGGCGCGATGTTGGGCACGCTGGTCGTAGTGCAGAACGAGACCAGTCCCTCCGCGGCGGCCATCATCGGGTAGAAGGCGCCCATGCCCCAGTCGTTGCTGTTGCGCAGCGTTCCCAGAGCGAGGCCGGTTTCCTTGGCCTTGGCGATCGTCCGCTCCATCGTGCGGGCGACGATCAACTGGCCGATGCCTCCGTCGCCATCCACAACATGGGAGACCGGCGTCTCCTTCAGCACCTCGAGGCTCGGCGTCGGGTTGTAGCGGCCGGCCTGGAGATGTCCGGCGTACCAGCCGAGGCGCTGGAAACCGTGCGTGTCGACACCGCGCAGGTCAGCGGTCAGCTGAATCTCGACTGTGAACGCCGCGTCCTCCGCCGGTACTCCACAGGCCTCATAGACCTTCGCGCCGAACTCGCGCAGCGGATCGAGTGGGACGATCTCGGTCGCGTCCTGGTCGGCCATCAGTCGTCGCCCCCGTCGCTGGAATCCAGCAGGCCGCCGTCGGACATGCCTCGCGCCTCGCCTTGCGTTTGGGCCGCGCAGACGATGAACTCCAGGTCCTCGGGGCCCTGGCTGTAGATCTGATGGGCGATGTCGGCGGGGAAAAAAAGGAAGTCGCCTGCGGTCGCGGTCGTGCGCCAGGGCCCGCAATCGATTTCGGCGTTGCCCTTGAGGAAGTAGTAGACCTTCTCGATGTCCTCGTGGATGTGGCGCACGTTGGTCTCGCCGACAGGCAGGACGTTGTAGAGCACGAACTGGAAGGAGCTCTCGAAGCGACCTTCGGCCACCGTGAACATCCGCCGCGCATGAATGTTGCGGCCCACGCTGACCGGCACATCCGCGCTCGGCTTGATCACAAAACGCGCATCGTCGGGAGGCGACACCGGGTCGCCTTCGAGGGCGGGGGCTACGGGCGGCATGTTGCGTTCGGGGGTCTCTTGGGTCATCGCGTCCTCCTCGTGAGGTGATACGAGTCGCAGGATAGGCAGGGCTCAGGAGTTTCCGACTCGGGAAGTCTCTTCAGAACGGCAGGCCGATTGCTTTGGTCAGGAATGCCATCCATTCCCTCGACTCTTTGAACTTCTCGATTGAGTAGTCGACGAAGTCGGGGGCGGTGACGTCCTCGATGTCGAGGTAGTGCGTGATGATGAAGTGCTTGCGCTTGATGTCCTCGATCAGCGGGTGGTCGGCGGTGTAGCCGCGCGGCGGACGCTTGAGGCTGTCTCCGTGACCGCCCAGTTCCCAGTCCTCCGACTCGGTCAGCTTCTTGATCTCCAACCAGTCCCTGGGATGCTCGTCGATGGCTCGGCGATAGGCGGCCAGGGCGTCGCGGTCGGGCATGTAGCTGCCGACGCCGATGAAGCAGTCGTCGGCCGCGATGTGCAGGTAGTAGCCCGGGGCGTGGACGTCCTTGCCGGATTCGTGCCGGAACTGGATGCCGACGTTTGTCTTGTACGGAGATTTGTCGCGCGAGAAGCGGACATCGCGGTAGATCCGCATGAGCGAGCCGCCCTGCTTGCGGTCGGAGGCATTCATGTGCGGGGAGATATCGGCCAACGGGTCGGCGATCTGGCGGATGTACTCCAATGCCGGTTCGCGCAGGACGGATTCGTAGAGGTCTTTGCGCGCATTGAACCACTCGCGATCGTTGTGTATGGCCAGTTCGACCAGGAAGTCAAACAACTGCTCACTGAAGACCATGTCCGTCCCCTAACCGGTTCAGCTTCTCAACTGACGAGGGTATCGGGCGCGTGGTCGGGGGCGCGGTAGCGGCTGATCGATCGCCAGAGCAGTCCGATCAACAGAGTCGCGCCCAGACCGATCGCGCCGCCGAGGAAGTAGGTGTTGTCGATCCCGATCTCGTCGCCCCAGGATCCGACCCAGATGATGCCCAGGTTGTTGGCGGTCTGGGCGGCCAGCACCATCACCGAGAAGGCTCGGCCGCGCATCTCGTCGGGCGTCGTGAGGTGGACCGTGACCTGTCTGACCGCGACTGTGACCGCGTCGGCCGCGCCGAGCATGGCGATGACGATCATTCCCACCCAGAGCCAGGGCGCGGCGCCGAGCGCGAACAGCAGCGCCGCATAGAAGGCCGAAGCGGCCAGGACCATGATCCCCTTGGCCCGGTAGTTGACGAGGAAGAGCGCCAGCAGCATGCCGCAGGCCGAGCCGACGGCATTGACGGTGCCGAGCGCGCCAGCTGCTCCGATTCCGGCCATGAAGAGGCCCGTTGCCAGCAGCGGCAAGATTTCCCGGTAGTAGGAGATCACCGTGATCCCCAGGTCAAGCAGGAAGAGGCCGGGCAGAATGGGGTGGCGCAAGATAAATTTGAGCCCTTCCCAAACCATCCGAACTGTCGACTGGCGCTCTGAGACCGCCCGAGCGGAGGTCTTGATCAGAGCGGGCATGATCGCGGAGATCAGGGCGAATCCTGCCGCCACCCAGAGCATGCCGATCGCGTCGAGTCCAACGGCCAGCGCCGTCACGATCAATCCGCCGAGGATCCAGCCGGTCATCTGGGTGCTGGTGTCGAGCGTGACGGCGGCGCTGAGATAGCGCGGGGGGACGACGCGCGGCGTGATCGTCGCGCGGGCTGGCGCGACGAACGTGGCCAGCCCGCCGAGCGCCCCAAGCGCGACCCAGGCCATCCAGAATTCGAGCAGGTCGAGGGTCGCGGCCGTCGCTACGGTCACGAGAATCGCGAGGACAGCCGTGTTAGCCAGAGCCATCAGCCAACGTCGATCAAAGCGGTCAGCGAGGACGCCGCCGTAGAGCACGCCGAATGCCTGGATCGGGAGCTGTACCGCGCCGATGATCGCCACCTCGGTGAACGACTCGCCGCCGGTCTGGTCGACGAACCACTGGGGAATCGCGACGAAGCGGATCATCTGGGAGATGATCATGCAGAGCGCGGCGACCCAGAGCACCCGGTAATCGCGGATGGCGAACAGGCTGCGCAGCGGCGGCCGGGCGAAGGTGGGTCGTTGGCTCACGGGCAGCGCCGCCGCTTCGTCGATGCGTCGGGCATACTATTCGGCGAACGCGAAATCGGTTGGGGCATGTCTGCCGAGGGTATCGCTCGCGGTGGATCTGGAGGAATGAGACATGAAGGTCGGGATCTACCTGCCGCAGGTCGGCGGCGTCGCCAGCCCGGAGAACATCAAGCGCGTGGCCGTGGCGGTTGAAGCCAACGGCTACGACTCGCTGTGGACGTTCGATCACGTCGTCCTGCGGCCGGACCAGGGCTCGGATTATCCCTATTCGGAGGACGGACGCTTCCTCGTCCCGGCAGAAGCGCCGTTCCTCGAGCCGCTGACGCTGATGACGTTCGCCGCGGCCGTGACCGAACGGGTCGAGCTAGGCACGGCTGTGCTCGTTGCGCCGATGCGCGCGCCCGTGCTGCACGCGAAGCTGATGGCCACGCTGGATCACCTGGCTGGCGGACGGCTGATTCTCGGCGCCGGCGTGGGCTGGTGGAAGGAGGAGTTTGAGGCGCTGTCGATGCCCTTCGACCGGCGCGGGGCGCGGATGGACGAGTACCTACAGGTGCTGCGCGACCTCTGGGAGAACGAGATCGGCTCGTTCGAAGGCGAGTTCTACAACACCAAGGGCTGGTATTGCCGGCCGCAGCCGCCGCGTCGGGTACCAATCCTGCTGGGCGGCAACAACCCGCGGCAACTGCGCCGGGCCGGGCGCTTCGCCGACGGCTACCTGGCGAATCCGGCGATGCTCGACACGCTGGATGAGGACTGGGCGCTGGTCAGGTCGGAGGCCGAATCGCACGGCCGCGACTCGTCGGCGATGCAGCTGATGATCAACCGGATCACGGTGCTGGCCGAAGACACGATTGACGAGGCGGCGGAGACGCTGAACGAGATGAAGTCCAGGGGATTCGATCAGGCGATCGCGAATCTGCATCCGGGGGCGGACGCTGAGGCCGTGCTCGCCGAGTTCGCCGGTCGGCATCTGCAGAGTCTGCAGAGCGGCTGAGAGGTCGGCGGCTACTCGATATCGCTTCCCGACGCGGAGTGACGAATCGGTCGAGTCGTTCGTGCCGCGGTTGCTCGGTCGAATCCGACCTAATGGATGCGGCGGATAGGCTGGATTGCACTTGGACGTCGACGAGATGAGGAGGCCCCGATGGGCGACACCGTGACCTATGAGCGCTCCGGACGCATTGCCACGATCACCTACAACCGGCCCGAGGCGCTGAACGCGATCAACCATGAGTTGCGCTCTGATCTCAATGCGGCCTGGGAGGAATTCCGCAACGATGACGAGGCCTGGGTGGGGATCGTGACCGGGGCGGGACGCGCCTTTTCCGCCGGTGCGGACCTACGCTCGCCGGCGCCGCCCGAGGAGCACACGTTCTGGGAAGTGCCGTCGTTGACCTCGCTGGAGTCGGGCATGGAGGTCTGGAAACCGACGATCGCCGCCGTCAACGGCTACGCTCTCGGCTTCGGGCTCACGCTGGTTGCCGCCTGTGACTTCGTGATCGCCTCCGACCGGGCTCAGTTCGGATTCCCCGAGGTCCAGATCGGCGTGCCGACGATTCAGGGCTCGATCCGGATGCCCAAGCGCATCGCCTGGCATTACGCGATGGAGTTGCTGCTGATCGGCGATCGGGTCGACGCCTGGCGGGCCAAGGAGATGGGGCTGGTCTGGGAGATCGTGCCGCATGACGACCTGATGGAAGCCGCTCAGAACCTCGCCCAGCGGCTGTGCAAGGGAGCTCCGCTCGCCGTTCGCGCGACCAAGGAGGTCGCGCACCGGGGGCAGGAGTTGCCGTTCGTCCAGGCGATCCGATTTGGCGAAACGATGCGCCGGGTCGCCAGGGAAACCGCCGACGCCAAGGAAGGACCGCAGGCATTCCGGGAGAAGCGCTCGCCGAGCTGGGGCGCGCACTGATGACGGACCCGGAGCGTCGCTTCTATCGAGCAGCGCGGATCGCCAACGAGGCGCTGGACGGATGGCTACCCGACCACGCGGTCGGTGTGGCCAACGGCAAGATCATCGATGTCCTGCCCGCAGCCGACGCACCCGCAGACGAGACCGTCGACCTGGGCGATGTCTCCCTGCTGCCCGGACTGGTCGAGGGTCACACACACATTCCCTGTCCGCCACGTGTCGATGCCTTCGACATCATCTCCGAGGAACCGAATGAACCGGCGCTGATGCGCGCGGCGCACGCGGTCGGCCTGGCGTTGCGCAGCGGGATCACGACGATGCGCGACCTGGGCTCGAAGAACGAGGTTGTCTTTGCCGTGCGCGAAGCGATCTCATCGGGCGTGATTCCCGGGCCGCGACTGCTGGCCGCCGGAGCTCCGATCACCCGGACCATGGACCATTGCTGGTTCTGGGGCGGCGAGGCCGATTCGCCGGAAGCAGTCCGAGCGATGGCGCAGGCCCATGTCGATCAGGGCGCCGACGTCCTGAAAGTGATGGCCTCGGGCGGCAATTTCACGCCGACCTCGAATCCGCGCGACCGGCAGTATCCGCCGGAGACGATCCGCGAGATCGTCGAGGCGGGCAAGTCCGGCGGCATCGAGGTCGCGGCGCACACGCACGCGGCGGAGGGAATCCGAGCGGCGGTCGAGGGCGGCGTCCGGCACCTGATTCACTGCCGCTGGCTGTCAGCCAATCCAGAGGAAGGGTTCAGATACGACGCTGAGCTGGCGCAGCGGATCGCCGATGAAGGCATCTGGGTGAATCCGACCATCGGTCTGGGCCTGCTCGCATCGGAGGCTCGCGAACGCGGGGACGCCGCACCGCGCCGTAATCCCAATCTCCGAGGATCGTCTCCGCGCGAGCAGGGCCTGGAAATCCTGCGCGATATGCGCGATCGCGGCGTCCGCTTCACCTCCGGACTCGACATGGGGATGGCCTACGCCGATTTCAATCGAGCCCCGGCCGAGGCCTGGGCCTTCGTCCAGGATGTCGGCCTGAGCGAGTGGCACGCGATCAGAATCATGACCTGCGACACCGCAGGCGCGATCGGGGTCGGCGAGCAGGTTGGCAAACTGGTCAGGGGCTACGACGCCGACCTGGCCGCGTTCCCCGGGGATCCTGCCGGCGACATCCGCGACCTCGATCGTCCGGTGTTCGTCATGAAGCGCGGTGAGGTCATCGTGTCCCCGAGTTAGGGGAACTTCAACACGATCTCCCGGCCCTGCCGTGACTCGAGGTCCAGATGCACGATCCGGTGGTTGTTCGTGTCGGCCACGAGGAGGGAGCGATCCGGGCCGCTAGTCAGGCCGCCCGGTTCGTCGAGCTGGAGCTCGCTGAAGCTGCCCAGCGCGTCACCGTGGCCGCCGATCAGCGTGTTGACGTTCTCCGTCAACGGGTAGACCTGCTTGATCTTGTGGTTGAAGGTGTCAGCGACGTAGAGGTCGTCGCCGACGCGGGCGACATCGAGCGGGTGCTGGAGTTTCGCGACCGAGCGGCCTCCGTCAGCGTCACCGAAGTGGAAGAGTCCGCCCTCCCCGGTCTTGCCGATGAACGTCGTCGTGCGACCGTCGGGATCCCAGCTGATCTCGCGCACGCCGCTCGATTCGGAGTCGGCGAAGGCGAGGCCACTCGGACCGGGGGCCAGACCGGAGACCTGAGCCAGTTCGGATTGCATCCGCGGTCCATCGACGATCCCCTCGCGGCCGGAGCCTCCCCAGGGACCGACGTATGAAGCGTCGCCGGCTTGATCGCCGAGCGGCATCCGCCAAATCTGGTGGATGCCGGCCATCGCGATGTAGAGGTCGCCATCATGCACGGCTACGTCCCAGGGGGAACTGAGCGCCGTGCGCGTGGCCGGTTCGCCCGAAGGCATCATGCGAGCCTGTTCGCCCGTACCGGCGATCGTGGCGACGCTTCCGGCGCGCAGATCGATCCGGCGTACGGCATGATTCTCGTTGTCGGCGACGAAGACGTAGTCGCCGTGGATCTCAACGCCCTGAGGTTGATTGAATCGCGCCTCAGCTGCCGAGCCATCTGTGAAGCCCGATTCCGACCCGCCAATCACCTGCGAGACGTTACCGTCGATGTCGGCCACGATGATCCGGTCGTTGTTGCTGTCCGAGACCACCAGCCGGCCTGAGGCGTCGTCCCAGGCGACCTTGCCGGGGAAGGAGAGGGCGCTGTCGCGGCCGGTTTCGCGGACGAGACCCAGATCTTTGCGCGCCAGCAGTTGTTCGGCCTCATACTCGGCCAGCCAGCCGTCGATCAGCGGCGAGGCCATGTCCTCGGTCAGCTCGCCCTCGTGGATCCCGATCACGTTGCCTCGAGGGTCGATGAAGTAGAGCGTCGGCCAGGCCCGTGCACCGAAGGTCTGCCAGTACTTGAAGTCGGCGTCGTTGAGTACCGGGTGCTCGATCCGCAGGCGGAGGATGGCCTGACGCAGATTCTCGGTCTCGCGCTCGGTGGGGAACTTGGGCGAGTGGACCGAGACGATCTGGAGGGTGTCGGCGTAGCGGCGTTCAAGCTTCCGCAACTGCGGAAGGACATGCAGGCAGTTGATTCAAGCGTAGGTCCAGAAATGCAGAATCAGCAGGCGACCCTTGAAGTCGTCCAAGGACAACTCGCGTCCCGAGTTGAGCCAGGTCATCCCGGCGGGAACGTCGGGCGCGGGCGTCTTGCCGAAGGCACGTGAAGTCGTCATCGGAGGCTCCCTCCGACCGTCAGGTCGTGTCGCCTCAGCCTAACGCGCTTCCCCGGCCAGCTTGAGGATCGGCCCGCCGAAGACGAGCACGTACACCTCGCCATCGCTGTCCACCGCGAACGAGGCGATCAGCCCACCGCTTTCGATGATCGGGCTGCGAATCCAACCAGTTTCCGAGTTGTCGTCGGGCCACAGACCCCAGATGGCGCCCGAACAGTAGTCGCCGAAGATATAGGCCCCGTAGAGATGCGGCAGCGCCTCTCCGCGATAGACCATGCCGCCGGTGACTGAACAACCTTCGTCGTGGCCGTAGGTGCTGACCGGCGCGACCGCGTCAGCCAGCGCGGCACAATCGTCCTCGTTGCGGAAACACTCGTCGCCTTCGAAGACGTTCCAGCCGTGGTTCTCCCCACCCCGGACGATGGCGATCTCCTCGACCCGGTTCTGGCCGACATCGCCGACCCAGAGATCTCCGGTCTCTGGATCGAACGCCATCCGCCACGGGTTGCGCAATCCGTATGCCCAGATCTCGGGACGCACGCCAGCGATGCCGAGGAACGGGTTGTCGGTGGGGATCCGGTACGGCGACGAGGTGTCGATATCATTGACGTCAATCCGGATGACCGTGCCCAGCAAGGTCTCGCGATTCTGTCCGTGGCCCTGCGGATCGTTGGCGGCTCCGCCGTCGCCGAGTCCGAGGTAGAGCATGCCGTCCGGCCCAAACCGCACCGCGCCGCCGTTGTGGTTCGAGTAGGGCTGAGCCACTTCAATGACGACCAGCTCGGACGGAACGAACGCCTCGCCCTGAACGATCCGGAATCGCGACAGGCGGGTGATGTTCGCTCCGCGAGGCGAGTAGTAGACGTAGATGTAGGGATCGTCTGCGAAGCGGGGATCGAGCGCCATGCTGAGCAGACCCTGCTCGCCGCCGAATGTGATCGACTCGGTCAGGTCGAGGATGCCGAACTGCTCGATTTCGCCGCCGTTGTCGACGAAACGGGTGATGTAGCCGCGCTGCTCGGCGACGAGTAGGGAGCCGTCGGGCAGCTCGATCATCTCGACCGGCTGGTGGAACTGACGGCCACCGAGAATCGGGCGGAGCACGAGCGAGAAGCCGGGCGATGATCCCTGCGACTCCTGGAGATCCGAGTCTGCCTCGGTAGAGCGACTGACTTCCTGTTCGTCTCCGGTGTCGCGAACCCCCGAGCGTCCCTGTTGCTCGTCATCCTTAGTCTGGGTCCGACTCGTCGCGGACTCGGCGTCTTCGGCAGTTCGGTCTTCGGTTCCCGTTGCCTGACGCTCTGACTGCTGTCCCGCCTGTTGCGTGGTGGTCGCCGAACCTGGCTCGGTCGTGTCCCGCTCCTGCTCGCTGGCACACGCTATCGCCGCTACTGCTCCGAGCAGAAGCGCCATCAGCAGGAACGGAATGCTGAACCTAGGAAGCCGGCTCATAGCGCAACAGCGTCGTCTCCGTACCCGGGACATCCTCGAACACCGGCCGGACTCTCATGCCCACGCTGATCGCCGACTCTTCGACGTTGACCAGCGTCGAGGTCAGACGCGGTCCCTCGTCCAGTTCGACGACGGCGATGATCTGCGGCTCATCGCCGGTGAAATCCGGCGCCGTTGGTCGGCGGGCGATCGTATAGGTGTAGAGCGTGCCTTCGCCGGAAATGTCCCGCCACTCCAGGTCGTCGGCCAGGGTCAGCGGCGCGTGCGAGCGCGGATAGAAGACCCACCTGTCGCTCGAGGGCGAGTACTGGATCCGCACCTGACGCTCTCGCAGGCCATCCCAGAATGGCTGCGTGCGGTCGATCGGCGTCGGCAATGGGCGTTGAGGGGGGCGTTGCGGCGTGTCGGCGGTCATTAGTCGCCCTCCAGGATCAGCGCGACCTGCTCCGACATCAGGCCGCCGTTGCCGGTGATGAAGGCCACGTCGGCGTCGGGGACCTGGTGATCCTCGCCGCGGCGCATCACCTGTCGGGCGCCCTCGGTGATGTGCGACATCCCACCGGCCAGTCCGGCTTGACCGAACCCCAGCTGTCCACCGTGCGTGTTGCAGGGGAAATCACCCTGGAACGAGAGGTCATGCTCGCGCACGAACGGTTGCCCTTCGCTGCGGGGACAGAATCCGGCGTCCTCGATCGTCATCAGCACCGTGATGGTGTAGCAGTCGTAGACCGAAATCAGGTCGACTTCTTCGCGACTCCTGCCGGCCATGTCGAATGCCTGGTCGGCTGCCGGAATCAGTGCGGTCGAGAGCATGTCCTCGGCATACGTCGGGGTCTTGTGCAGCACCCGCTCGCCGAAGCCGGAAATCCAGGCCGGGCGATGCTTCGACCGTCGCGCAACATCCTTGCCCGCCACCACGATCGCCGCGCCGCCGACGCAGGGCATCACAATCTCCAGCATGTGAATCGGGTCCGAGATCATCGGCGAGTTGAGCACGTCTTCGATTGTGATCGGCACGTTGTGGAAGACGGCGGACGGATTGTGATTGGCGGAGACGCGCTGGTCGACGGCAATCTTGGCGAGCGCTTCGGCGTCGTAGCTGTACTCGGCGCCGTACTTCATCGCGATCTGCGCATAGCCGCAGTTCTGGGCGACGTTGCCGTATGGGATGTCGAACTCGGCCTGGGGCGAACCGTAGTTGGCCGACGAGGCTCCGTAGCGCCAACTGCTGGGTCCGTTGGGCGGATTCGGGGGTCGCGGGGAGGGCCAGGAGGGCGCGGCGATCACGACGACGTTGCAGAGGCCCAGCTCGATGGCGGCCGCCGCCCGCCAGACCATGGCCGCGCAGGACGCACCGCCCAGGTCGACGACCTCGGCGAAGTTGACCTGCATCCCGAGGTACTCGGTGATCGTGGAGGGAACGAACGAGTCCGACTCGCGGATGTTGGTGGCGCAGATGCCGTCGACCTCTGCGGGGTCGATGCCCGCGTCGTCCAGGGCCTCACGTGTCAGTTGGGCCCACTGCTCCAAGGTGAATATCGGAGGGGCGGTCGGCCGGCGCTCCGGCTTCCACTCGGCAATGCCAACGATCGCCGCTTCACCTCTGAGTCCCATGATCTGCTCCGTTCCAGCGTCAGGAGCAGTCTACGGCCGTGCCGTGAACAGGAAGTCCGGATCTAATCAAGCTCGACCGGCTCCGACCAGACCACACCCGTCGACCGCAGCCGCTCGATGTCCCCACCCCGGCCAACCTCGTCCAGGATCTCGTCCGTTTCCTGACCCGCCAGCACGCCGGGGCCGTAGTCGTCCCGGCCTCCAGCCATGGTTGTCAGCGGGCCCCAGCGGCGCACGTCGCCGAGGCGCCGATGCTCCGCTACCGGACTGAAGCCATTGGCCAGCATATGCTCGTCCGCGGACAGAAACTCTCCGACCGACCCGGTGTCTGCCCGCACGCAACCAACCCCAATAGCGGTCAAGCGACGTTCCCACTCCGACGCTGGCGCCTGCGCAAACACGTCTCCGAGCGCCGCAATGAGAGCGTCCTCACTGATGCGGTCCCTGTCCGCCAGCTCCGGCGCTGCTTCATGACTGAACGCCGACCACTCGTCGTCCGTCACGGCCGCCAGGAAAACCCAGCCCTCGGACGCCTCGTACAGTCGGTGCCACGGCGCCGTTCCGTAAAGCTCACCGTCCACTTGCCGACGCGGCACTTTGCCCTTGTACTGGAGGAAGTCGTCGCTGTTGGCATAGGCGTTGGCGGTGAGCATATTGACGTAGATTTCCTGGCCGACACTGTAGCGACGCTGCGCGTACAGACCCAGCAGCGTCGCCGAAGCGACCAACAGACCCGTGTTCGGATCGGGATTGGCCTCGTTCGCGCGCATCAACTGGCGCGAGGCCTCGCGGATTTCCTCGATCGTCTCGCAGCCCACCGGTGGCATGGCCGAGCCAGCCTGGAACAGCGCTCCGCCGATCACCGCGCCGGGTATCGGGTGCGCCGACGGTCGGCGCGCGCCGGGCGCATCCGGACCGTATCCGTTGGCCGAGACCCAGACGATCTCGGGGTTGATGGCCTTGGCGGTCTCGTAGCCGATGCCCAGTCGGTCAGGAACACCAGGTCGGTAATTGTGCACAATGGCATCCGCCTGAGTGATCAGGTCGGCGACGATCGCCTGACCTTCCTCCGACTTCAGGTCGATGCAGATCGACTCCTTGGCGGCGTTCGTCTTCGCGGCCAGCAGGCCGCGCAGCGGACCGCCGCCCATACCACGGAAGGGATCTCCGCCAATCGGTTCGACCTTGATCACCCGAGCGCCCAGATCGGCGAGCATCGACACGCCGATTGGCGTCGCAATAATGGTCGCGAACTCCAGGATCGTGAAACCGTCCAGCGGCTTCCCGGACGGATTTGCTCCATTGGGCGAGGTCATCATCGGCACGGCGCCGTTGCGAGACGGCCAGGTGAATCCGTTCGCCTCGCCGACTGCCGGCGCCGGACGCGAAATCTCGGCCGGCGTCTCGCGCAGGTGAGCGATCGGGCCGACCTGCTTGACCGATCCCAACTCGGGATCCTCAAGCGTGATGATGTCGCTGTTGGCCGCCATGTCGAGGTTGTCGACTGCGTCGTGGGTCGGCGTGAATGGCTCGGCCGCGACGTTGCCCTGCGCGCGGAAGATCTCCATCCACTCGTCGCAGGTCTTCTCCTGCATCCGCTCGAGGATGCGGTCGCGCATTTCCTCGGTCGCCTCGGGCGTCCATTCCGCCTGACCGCCCTGCCACTGCTCTTCGGCGAACAGCAGCGTCAGATCGGCGGCGTCCATGAACGCGTAGAAGAGGTGCTCAAGCAGGTTGCCGAGCTGGATCCAGCGGCCGTCACGGGTCATCACCGGGTGATAGTTCAGCGTCGGCATGCCGCCGCCGATGTTGAACACCTGCGGATAGACCTCAGGCTCGCGCTCTGAAAGCTGGGTCAGCAGCAGCAGCAACAGGTCGAACGGCATCAGACCCTGCAGCAGCGAGGTCTCGACGATCTGTCCCAGACCGCAACGCTGACGCTCGATCAACGCCGCCAGGATGCCCTGTACCGCGCCTTGCGACGCTCCGTGCGCGCCGACCGGCACCGCCGCGAAGGCCGGACCCTCTCGCAGGCGCTGACCTGCGAACGACAGCATCCGACCCGACTTGGCCGAGACCAGCGCCTCATAGGCCGGATACTCAGCGTACGGACCGGTCGGACCGAAGCCGGTGATGGAGCAGAACACTGCCGCTTCATTCAACGCCCTGACGTCGGCATACTCCAGCCGGCGCGCCCTGGCCGTGGCCGGAGAATCGGTCGAGACCACCACATCCGCTTCCCGGATCAGTTTGTCCAGCCGCGCCCGCTCCTCAACGACATCCAGCTCCAACGAGCGCTTACCCCGAAGCCACATTGGGGCCGCGGCCAGCGACCGCCACGGGTCCCCACCGACCGGCTCAACCTTCACTACCTCAGCGCCAAAGTCCGCCAGCACCATCGTGGCAATCCCGCCGACTGCCCCCGTGGAGAGGTCGAGCACACGAGTCCCGGTCAATGGAGCAGCCATGGATCAATCCCCTAGCCCAGCAGATACGAAGCCGAGTATATTCCCGCCTCTCCCGTTTCTCCTTCGCGACGCAAGCGACGGCAAAGCACTACGCCGTGTCGCCTTGTTTCCGGACCCCGCTTCCCGCCTGAGCGGGACTCGCGAGCGGGGGAACAGTGTCAGCCCTACTCCGGCCGAATCGGCAACCAGCGGTCGTCCCACTCCGGCGTGAAACTCAACGCTCCGAGGTCCTCGTAGGTTTGGAGGTCGTAGGTACGGATCTCTTCGCCGCCGAGCAGGTGGATCCGATCACCGACCGGGATTGTCCGCCGTGCCTCTCCGTGGACCCGCAGCGTCGATTCGTGGGTCAGGCCTTCGCTGGTCACGCGGACTCCGAAGAACGCGCCGTCGTGGTTCTGACGCAGCCAGTGGTCGTTCGGACCGACCGGAATCCAGGCAACGCCGTTCTGATAGCGGAAGGCGCGGTGGTCGTGCTCAACGGGGCTGTAGGCGTCCTCGCCCAGGGGCAGAACGGCAAGCTGGGTCGGGTTGGCCGGGTCGGAGACGTCGAACAGCGTGGCCTGCAGCCCCCGCTCCCAGCCGGTATGCGGGTCGGCGTCGCGGCCCACCCCAAGCAGCAGTCCGCCGCTGAGCGGATGCAGGTAGCGCGAGAAGCCGGGGATCTTCAGCTCGCCGACCTGCTTCGGATCGGTCGGGTCGGAGAGGTCGAGCACGTACAGCGGATCGACCTGGCGGAACGTGACGACATAGCCGACGTCACCCGCGAAGCGCACCGCGAAGATGCTCTCGGTTGCGCCTAGACCCGTGACCTTTCCGACTTCGCGCAGCGAGCCCGTGGTCTTGCTCTCACCGGCGTCCTCGTCCGATTCGTCCGCAACCGCTTCGAGCACGGTCACGCTGCTGACCGTTGGCCACTGATGCCAGTCCGTCGTGGCGACCCGCAGGTATCCCTGGTGCTCGGACAGGGACCACTGCGACAGGAGCTGCCCGCTCACGATCGCTCCGCCGGAATAGGTCGGCTCCAACGATTCGGAGATGTCGAAACGGTGGACAGCCGTGTCCCGCCACCAGTTGTGCGGAGCCGCCAGGTAGAGCGAGTCGCGCGATGCGTAGACGGTCGGATTCGCGGCCATGCCGAGCACGGCGACGCTGCCCCATTTGCTGATTCCCTCGTTCAGGTCAAACGAGAGCATGAACGCCGTGCTGGGCGCCTCGCCCCAACGGGTGGCCAGACGATCCTCCGGCGCAAAGGTCTGGCCGCACTCGACCGCGTAGCCAACCGCGAAACCGTTCGGTGAGTAGTCGCGCAGGCCAAATCGGGGGAACCATTCGCTGAGCTCGAACGCCGCCCGTAGCGCCTCGTTGTAGGTCTCGGCATTCTGCCCGCCGAACGCCCAGGGCGAGACGTAGGGAATCGAGGAACTGTGTTGCATCGCCACCCGCAGGTTGTCGCCGACCAGTCGCGCGCTGAGAAACCTGCCGTGCAAGCGGAGCTCTCGAAGCAAGGCGGGCGATTCCGGCGTGCTGAGGTCAATCTCAAGCACTTCGCTCTGCTCGCGGTGGTAGACAAACCGATGCTCGGGAACAGCGCCGCCGCGATTATCGACAGTTAGCGTGTTCTCAATGCCGTCGAGTTGGCGAACCACGATCGCCTTCCCCGCGCCGATCAGTAACTCCTGTCGGTGCCCGCGATCGCGGAACGCGATCCGGCCAACCTCGACCGGTGGCCCGTTCCCGGAAATCTCGGCGACCATCAGCGACTGCGGCCGCAGGACGTAGAAGTGCGTACCGTCGGTCTTGATGATGTCCGACTCGTCCACGCCGCGTTCCTGGATGTTGGTCCCGGTGTCAGATACCTCTCCTTCGTCATCAGGGCCGCCGCCTGTGGCCGGGAACTCCGCCTCTGCCGAGGCATCCGCGTCGTCAGCCATCGCCTCCTCTTCGGCCTCGAATTCGTCCTGGATGTATCGCTCTTCCTTGGCCGACGCGATAGATAGCTGCAGGTAGTGCTCATGCAGGTCGCTGCAGGTGTTGAAACCTCGCAACGTCGGAGAGTCAGAAGACTGCGCCAGCGCGAAGTGCTGTGTCGCCACAACGGCGACGGCGAGCAACGGAGCGATGGCAAGCAGCCAGAGCCGGGATCGAGTCATGGGAGGCTCCTATCTACAGGTGAGGTAGTCATGCGTCCTTGCCTGTATGACGCCCAAGCCGCGCTCAGTGTTCCTTCGCGATCCCTTCGCACAAGATTGAGACGGCCAAGTTGAAGGAAGGCACCTGTTCGAGAACACGCATCAACTCGTATGTGCTAGTGCCCACAGTAGTTCAGATTCTCCTGCACGGGAGTTGAGAACATTGGCGGCAGGTCGAAGCGCGCACTCCAGATTTCGAACTCGGGCACCGAGATCACGAGTGACTGACTTCGCGCCATGGCCTGTACAAGCATGAACGCGCTCTCCTGTGCCCGCAGTTCGACCCTGTCAGCCAAGGGGTACAGGATCCACTGCTCGCTCTCGACAGCTGAGTCCCCGATGCGGAGGGTGACATGGCGCGGCTGAATGCCTGCGGCACCGGACGTCAAGCCTTGGCGCGACAGATTGACCAACGAAACTTTCACGTCGCCGGATGGATTGCAACCGATCTGCAGGGCGATAGGCGGCCCGTCTCGATCATCGTATGAAGCTGCTTGCATGATCGTTGTCAATACTCGATTGCCGCTCAAGACCTCGACCTCGTACTGTGTCCGCTCGTCGTATCGACCCTTAACGTCCATTTGGGGACGACGATCAACGACGTCGTAGGAAATCGGCGCGAAGGTCTCTTCACCACAACGATCGAGATTCTCTTGAACCTCAGTGGAGAACAGACGGAGCAGGTCGAACTCCGCAGGACCAACATCTAGCTCTGGGACTTCGATTACGAGGTAATCCGCATAGCGCCACACGTCGAAGACATCCGAGGGCTCTCTGGCGTGAACTATGTAGCCAGTTGAAGCGGCGTAAACCTGATCCACGTCCCACGTCTGTTGCTCAACCGAGCTTCCGTCGATCTGCCAACGAACAGGGAGCGAGTCTCTCGAAGTGCTAGGAAGCATCTCAAGCGAGATGTCACGTTCGCCATTGGCGCACTGTACGTTCAGCAGAGTCAGTCCGTAACGAGCGCCGCTGGCTCTCGCGGGTGTGGAAACATTGGTGTAGTGCCGTTCGTTGTCCACCCACGCCCAGATCGACACTTCACCAAACGCGGGCGGGCCGATCAGGGTAGGTTCAGCCGGGGAGGTGTTTGGCACATGTAGATCGGATCCGGAACACGCCGACACGAGGAACACTGCGCCCACGAGAGTCGCCAGAAAAAGGCGCAACGTGGCCACGTGCCCGACCACTGCGCCCTGGCTAACCCGTCCCGGTCTAGCCGCGGGGCAATCCGAGACCGCGGGTCGCGATGATGTTGCGCTGAATCTCGCTGGTGCCGGCGGCGATCGTGCCGCTGACGCTGCTGACGTAGCTGCGACTGAGTCGTCCCTGTAGTGCGGCGTAGGGACCGTCGGACCAGACGTTGCCGCGCAGCCCGAGCAGTTCCATGCCGGTCTTGGCGATCCGCTGACCGAGCTCGGAGCCGAACAGCTTCGACATCGACGCCTCGTGGTTGGCGACCACGCCGTGTTCCTGCATGTAGGCGATCCGGTAGGCCATCATCGTGCCGATTTCGACCTCGATGTGCCGCTCGGCGAGTTCGTAGCGTGCGTTGGGACGCTCATCGACCAGATGGCTGTTGTCCTGCGCGAACTCGGTGATTTCCTCAACCGTGCGCCGGCCACCGGCAAAGGCGCCGATGCCGCTGCGCTCGAAGTCGAGGGCGACGGCGAGGTGGTACCAGCCGCGGTTGACCTCGCCCACCACGTTGGTCTGCGGGATGCGGACATCTTCGAAGAAGACCTCGTTAAAGCCGTGACCGTCGGCCATGTTGATCAGCGGGCGAACCGTGATGCCGGGCGTGTCCATGCGCATCATGAACATCGTGATGCCCTTGTGCTTGGGAGCGTCAGGGTCGGTGCGGGCGGCGAGCCAGCCCCAGTCGGAGACATGCGCGCCCGAGGTCCAGATCTTCTGACCATTGATCACGTAGTCGTCGCCGTCCTTGACGGCGCGGGTCTGCAGCGAGGCGAGGTCGGAACCGGAGCCGGGCTCGGAGTACAGCGTGCACCACCAGGTCTCGGCGTCGGCGATACCGGCCAGGTGCTCGGCCTTCTGCTCATCGGTGCCGTAGAGCATCAACGACGGGCCGACCCATTGGACGCCCATGTTGCCGCCGGCGCCGGGAGCGCGGTGATAGGCCATCTCTTCGGACATGATCATCTGCTGCGAGTGCGGCGCGTCGAGGCCGCCGTGTTCCTCGGGCCAGGCCATGGTCAGCCAGCGACGCTTGGCCATTTCCGTCTGGAACGAGCGGGTGATCTGCATGACGTCGGCGTCGTAGCCTTCGCCCTGCGGCTTCGAGCCCCAGTCGTCGGGCAGATTGTCGGAAATGAACGTCTGAACCTCGTTGCGGAAGTCGACGATGGTTTGATCTTCGCGATAGTCCATCTGGTGGATCCCCTCTGCGTCAGATACGCGACCTTGGAACCATTCAAGTCTAGCGCCTGTCTCAGGATCCTCGGACGCTCCGCCGGGGCGATCGGCTGGTAAGGTGACGATGAGCGGGGTGAGCGGACAAGCCTGGCATGGGCGACGTGCCTCGACTGCGTAACCTGTCCCTCCGTGCGTGGTATCTGGCGGTGCTGCTCGCAGCGGCGCTGATCCTCAGCGGCTGCCTGTTCGGTGGCGAATCCGACCGTGACCTCTCACAGTATTTCCCTCCGCCGCCTCAAGAAGGCGCTGAGCAGGCGCAAGAACAAACGACGACCGCTTCCGATACCGCCGGAGCAACGGACGCTACGGGCGCATACACACCCCCAGCCGAGGAGCTGGAAAACCTCGAAGTCGCCCCTCCGAGCGCCCGCTTCGCCGTCCAGAGCTTCTTCCACCTGATCGCCACCGGCGACCTGCGCAGCGCCTATCAGCGAACCTCGACCGAAACCCGGGAACGAATCACGGTCGAGGCATTCGAGCAGCGCTACCGCGATGTCTGGGCCGAAGCGACAATCCGCGGGTTCACCTGGGAAGTTGTTCCTCAGGATGACGAGAACGCGTCATCGCATGAGGTGATCGTCCGCTACCAGACCACCTTCTTCGGCGAGATTGAGGAATTCGTCCAGGCCCGCACACTGCGTCAGCCTCATTGGGTCGTGGACTGGACGCCCGACCTGATGTTCAGCGGGCTCGGAGCGCCCGGTTATCTGATCAATGCGCTCATCGAAACCCCGGCCCGCGGCAAGATCCTCGATCGCAATGGCGTCGTCCTCGCGGGAGAGACCGAGATCGCAATCGTCGGGGTCCACTGGGATTCGATCAGCGATGAAGAATTCGTGCTCGATTTCTTCACCGAACGACTCGACATGGAAGAAGAGGATGTTCGCGCGCTGATCTACCAGGATCTGCCTTCGTATCAGTTCATCCCGGTCGCCGTACTGCCGATCGATACTCCACCGAACGTCGTCGCGGAGTTCGAGCAGTTGGCCTCAGACGGAGTCCTGCTGACACGTCAGACCAGGCGGTTTTATCCGTTCGGAGACGTCGCTTCGCACGTGATCGGCTACCTCCAGGAGATCAACCCGACCGAGCTGGCTGAATGGTTCGTGGAGGGCTATCGCGCCGGAGACATGGTCGGCCGCGACGGGATTGAACAGAGCTTCGAGCGGACCCTGGCCGGACGCCGCGGCGGCAGCCTGCTGATCGTCGACCCGATCGGCCGCCCGGTGCGCGAGATCACAAGCCGAGACGCAATCCCGGGCGCCGACATCAGGCTGACACTCGATGTCCGGGTGCAGGAGTTGGCCGAGACCGCGCTCGGCGAACAGCCGGGCGCCGTCGTCGCGATCGATCCGCGTAGCGGTCACATCCTGGCGATGGCCTCCTATCCGCGAATTGATCCCAACACGATCGTCGACGGCGTCACTCAGGAGGAGTACGAAACCTACTTCTTCGACGAACGCCAGCCATTCATCAACCGGGCCGTCGAGCAGGTCTATGCGCCTGGCTCGACGTTCAAGGTGGTGACCCTGGCGGCCGCTCTTGAAGGCGGCGGCTACGAGATCACCGACCGAATCTCCTGCCCGGCCCTGTGGATGGAAGTCGGCGACCAACCCCTGCGCAACTGGAAGGATGAGGACCAGGGACGGATCACGCTGTCCCAGGCGCTGGCCGAGTCATGCAACACCGTGTTTTACGACATCGGCCTCAACCTCGACCGGATCGACGAGCGGTTGCTGCCCTCTGTCGCCTCCGGTTTCGGCTTTGGTCAGTCCACGGGCATTGTCGGACTCAATGAAGAAGACGGCGTCATCCCGGGACCGGAATGGAAGGATGGACAGCTCAACGAAGCCTGGTTCACCGGCGACACGCTCAACATGTCTATCGGGCAGGGCTTCGTCGCCGTCACCGTCCTGCAAATGGCCAACGCCTACGCCGCCCTGGCGACGAACGGTGTGGTCACCACGCCGATCGTTGCGCAGTCAATCGAGCCCCACGGTCGACCACCGGAAGTGATCGACCAGCGCTCGATCAGCGTGTTGCCCCTCTCCGCCGACACCCTGGAGCAATTGCAGGCCGCCCTACGTACGACGGTCTCTCAGCCGTATGGCACGGGCTTCTATGTATTCCGCGGCAGCGTGCTGCGGATCGCCGGGAAGTCCGGCACCGCTGAGGATCAGGTCGTCGAACCGGAAGCGCTGGCCGACATTGACGAGGAAGGGGACGCCGAACTGGCCGGAGACGAAGAGATCGATGTCGAGCTGAACAGCGAACAGGAAGATCAGTCGGACGAGCAACAGGCGGAAGCGGAGGCAGACAACGCGCCCGAGCGTTACTTCACCCACGCCTGGTTCTCAGCCTGGGCGAACTTCGAGGACCCGCGACTGGTCGTCACGGTGGTGCTGGACGACGGCAAGTCCGGCTCCGATGATGCCGGACCAATCGTTCAACGGATCCTCGAGGGTGCGATTCTCAACAACTGGGTACCCTGACGCCATGCGACGTTCGCGTTTTCGCCGCCTGGTTGAGCGTGCTCTGGACGAGATCCCGGACGAGCTGGCTGCGCGTATGGACAACGTGGTCATTCTGCTGCGCAATCAGCCGACCGCCGAAGAGCTTGAGTCGGTGGGTCTCGGCCCTCGTCAAACCTTGCTGGGTCTGTACGTCGGTCAACCGCTGACCAATCGCGGATGGTACGGCGAAACCTTGCCGGACCGGATCATGATCTATCAACAGCCGATCGAGAGCATATGCCGCAGCGAGGACGAGGTCGTCGAGCAGGTCCGTGAGACCGTCCTGCACGAGGTCGCGCACCACTTCGGTATCGATGACGATCGGCTGGACGAGATTGGCATCGCACCACCGCCGAAGAATCACGTGCGTGGAGCGATCAATGTCACGGAGCGGCGTACGCCCTATCTCGAGTAACGCCGCAACAGGCGCTCGACGGCCTCGGGCACCAGTTCGTCCGTGCGAGCCATAGCTTCGTCCACCGACATCCCGATCGGCGTTGATGCCTCGCCGTCCACAAGGCCAGGCAGTTCCGTCGATCCCTCAATCAATCCCGCGACGACGAGACAGGGCACATCGGCCGCCTGCGCCAACGAAGCGACACCGGCGACTGTCTTGCCGTAGGCAGACTGCGTGTCGAGGCGGCCTTCCCCGGTTATCACGAGGTCGGCCTGCGCGATGCGGCTCGGCAGATTGACGGCCTGCGACACCGCCGCGAAGCCCGACTGCAGCCTGGCGCGGCAGAAGGCCATCAGTCCAGCCGCCAGTCCCCCGGCGGCTCCAGCGCCCGGTGCTTCCGCGACCGATGCGTCGAGATCACGCTCAAGGATGCCTGCAAAGTTGGCCAACGCTCGGTCGAGCTGCGCGACGCAGGCAGCGTCGGCGCCTTTCTGCGGCCCGTAAACGGCACTCGCCCCTTCCGGGCCAAGCAGCGGGTTTTGCACGTCGCAGAGCACGGTTATCTCGATCTGTGTTGGTCGCCGATCGAAACCGTCCATCCGGATCTGCGCGAGATTGGCCAGCGCCGCGCCGCCGGGAGACAGCCGCTCTCCGTCCTCGTCCAGGAGGACCACGCCCAGGGCCTCGGCCATGCCAGCGCCGCCGTCATTGGTGGCGCTGCCGCCGACGCCGATCAACATCCGTTCAACCCCAGCGTCCAGCGCATGGGTGATCAGCTGGCCGGTGCCGAACGTTGAAGCCCGGCGCGGATCCAACTCATCCCGGTTCAGCAGCGTCAAACCCGAGGCGGCAGCCATCTCGATCACGGCAGTACGCCCGTTGTCGATGCGGCCCCACTGAGCGTCGACCGGAGTGCCGAGTGGGCCGTCGACCCGCGCGATCGAGGTTCGACCGCCGGTCGCGTGGACGAGCGCTTCGACCGTGCCCGGGCCGCCGTCGGCGACAGGCGCACTGTCGATGACGGCGCTCGGGAAGACGGCTCGCACGCCCTGTTGGATCGCGGCGGCGGCTTCGACAGCGGTCAGACTGCCCTTGAACTCCTGCGGCGCGATCAGAACGCGCATCGTTCAGTCGCCCGTGCCAATGCCCAGAATGCGAAGGATGCCGATGATCAGAATGGCCACGACCGCCAGCAGGATCGCTAGCCGGATACGTCGATAGACGGAGAGCAGATTGTCGAAGCTCAATAGCCCGCGCATGTACAACAGGGCGATCAGCGCGGCCAGAACCACGATGGCAAGGAGGATGCTCACCGCTTTATCGTACGCGCCGCCGAGCGTTCCGCTGCCGAGATCCAAACCCACAGATCACGCAGACGATGCGGCGGCGGTGGCTGGCTGTCGGACCTGCGCAGCGCGGACAGACCGAACTGCCTCGGCGCGGTCGCGGCGACGAGAGTTGCGAAACGGCCAGTGGCTCCAGCATCAGCGGCAGCTGAGCGCCGCGGGCGATCGGACCGGGAGCTGAACTGGTGACCTTGGTCGACATGGTTGCGCCCTGTACGTACGTTCTGCTAGAAACAAAGGTAGTACGCGTGTACAGCGTTGTCAATTATGTCAGTTGTCTGGGTAACACCAGAACGGAGGCGGCGGCGCTCGCCCTACTGCTGGTCTTCGGGCCGATCCAGCCAGTCGACGAAGTCGCGCATCTTCTCGTTCAGCGTGTCGTAGCGCCCGCGGTCGGCGGCGACGAGGATGCTGACGAACAGGATTGCCAGACCGATCTCCACCATGTCGCTCCTCCGTCGCCCTTGTCTATCAGTATCGTAGTTTGGCATGAGTCCGAGTGCATCATCGAAGTCACCCGTCAACGCCTCCGTCGTTGCGACGCTGACGTTGGGCTGCAAGCTCAACCAGGCTGAAACACAGCAGGCGGCTCAACACCTGCAGCGTCATGGATGCGTCACGACCGACCGACCGGTTCGGGCGGACGCGTACCTGATCAACACCTGCACCATCACCCACATCGCCGACCGCAAAGCGCGTCGGCTGATCCGGCTGGCGCATCGGCTCTCTCCGGACGCCCCCGTAGTCGTGACCGGCTGTTACGCCGAGCGAGACGCCAAGGCGCTCGCCGAGTTCCCGCAAGTGCAGGTGGTCGGCAACACTCGCAAACACGAGGCGGCGACCGTCTTGCTGGACTCGCTCGAAGGAGTCTCGCCTGTGTCGAGCACCGCCGCTCGCTCGAGCGGACGTACTCGCTCGTTCATCAAGATCCAGGAGGGTTGCGACGATGTCTGCGCATTCTGCATCGTGCCCTACGTGCGCGGCCGTGAACAAGCCGTCCCGATTGACCACATCGTGGCGCTGGCCCAGGAACGGGTCGAGGAGGGAGTCCAGGAAATCGTCCTGACCGGCACGCAGCCGGGCGCCTACGGACGTGACCGCGCGGACGGGTCCTCGGCGACGACGCTGATCGAAGCGCTCCTGGCACGCACCGACGCGCCGCGCATTCGCTATTCCTCGATCCAGCCGCAGGACATGACGCCACAGCTGCTCGCCTGCTGGGAGGACTCGCGGATGTGCCGGCACTTCCATCTCGCCCTGCAGAGCGGGTCGGACGACGTGCTGGCCCGCATGCGTCGGCGCTACACCTCCAGCGAGTTCCGAAACGCGGTCGAGACGATCCGAGCTGTGGTTCCGGGCGCATCGATCACGACCGACATCATCGCCGGGTTCCCGGGCGAGAATGACGAGGACCACCAGCAAACGCTCCGAATCATGGAAGATCTTCGGTTCACCGACGTTCACATCTTCCCCTACTCGTCCCGACCCGGCACCTCGGCGGCGCTACTCGCCGACGATGTCGCCCCAGAGCTTAAGCGACACCGCGCCGCGGAGCTGCGCGAGCTGGGCGCGATCCACCGCACCGCCGCGCTCGAGTCCGCTGTCGGATCAGTCGAGTCGGTGCTGTTTGAGACGGCCGAATCCGGTCTCACCGACACCTACCTGCCGGTTCGGGTCGACAGCGCTGCCGACCTGACCAATCAGATCCGCGGGGTGAGAATCCTGTCGGCCGACAACACTGGGCTAGTCGGCGAGCTACCGGGATGACGACCGAGGAACCTGAGTCACTGCCACCGCCGGACAACCTGCGGCTCACACTCGAAGCGTTGCTGCTGGTCGCCGAATCGCCGCCGACCATCCGCATGCTGGCGCGAGTCACGGGTGTTCCCGATGCTGCGGTCGAGTCCGTCATCTCGGAGCTGGAATCAGATCAGTCCAGCGGCATCCGACTGCGCCGCCACGAGGGGACCCTCGCCCTCGTCTCGGCGCCCGAGGCGGCCCCGTACGTCGAGCGGCTGCTCGGGCTGGACACGCCGCCGCGACTGTCCAAAGCGTCGCTGGAGACCCTGGCGATCGTCGCCTACCACCAGCCCGTTACCAGGGACCAAATCGAGCGCGTACGCGGCGTAGGCGCGTCGGGCGTGATTCGCTCGCTGCGGGCCCGCGACCTGATCGCGCCCAGCGGCCGCCTGGACACGCCCGGCCAACCGCTCCTTTGGAGTGTGACCCCGCGCTTCCTCGACCATTTCGGGCTGAGCGCGCTGGATCAACTGCCACCGCTCGAACAGCTGGAGCCACCTGCCCAACAGGCCGTGTTGCCGCTTGAACCGGGCGAAGAGGCATGACGTTCGTCACGGTGTTGACAGTAGAACTGCTGATCTTCGAGTCGGCCTCGCTCAAGGAGAAACGCGCCGTCATTCGCCAGGTGATGCAACGGACGCGCAACAAGTTCCCCGTGGCGGCCGCCGAAGTCGAGAGTCAGAACAATGCGTCCCGCGCCACTCTCGCATTTGCGACGATCTCATCCGACACCCAAATCTCGCACGCCACGGCGCAACGCGTGCTGGCATTCATCGAGGATCTGCGGCTGGACTGCCAGATCGGAACGGTGTCGACAGAGACGATCGCCCTCTAGCCGACCAGCTCGGCCCAGAGATCGTGTCCCATCGCCTCGACGATCTCGACAGGCCTGAAATCCCCCGGTTCCGCTGCACCCAGGGCGAAGACGAGCCCGTCCACTTCCGCCGCCTCCCGATACGTCCGGCCGGCAATGATCGGATCGCCATCTTCCGTGGTCTGGCCGGGCTCCGACTCGACCAGCATCGACAGGCGCCGACCGACCTGGCGCTCATTCTTTCGTGCCGACACATCGCCGAGCAGCAGCATCAGTTCTTCGTGGCGGCGTTGCTTGACATCCTCCGGAATCTGATCGGACATCACAGCCGCCGGAGTGCCGTCCTGCGGCGAGTAGAGAAACGCGCCGGCGCGATCGAACTCCGCTTCCTCGGCGAAGCCGAGCAACTCGCCGAACTCCGAATCGCTTTCACCGGGGAAGCCGACGATGAACGTCGTCCGAATCGCAATGTCGGGCATGGCCTCGCGCAAGCGATCCAGCGTGCCGCGAACCATGCTCATGTTGTGCGGGCGCTTCATCCGGCGCAACACGGATGTCGATCCATGCTGCAGCGGGATGTCCAGGTAGTGACAGACCTGAGGCGTGTTCGCCATGACCTCGACCAGGCTCGGAGTGACGAATCCGGGGTAGGCGTACATCAGGCGCAGCCAGTCCGCGCCCGATTCTGCCGCCAGCCGTTCGATCAGGCGGGCGAGGCCATTCGCGTCGCCCCATTCCGCGCCGTACGCCGTGCTGTCCTGGGCGACCAGCACGATCTCTCTCGCCCCACGCGCCACGAGGTCGCGAGCCTCCTGAACCAGCGCGTCGGGCTCCACGCTCCGAAACTGCCGGCCCTTGATCGCCGGAATATTGCAGAAGGTGCAGGGCCGGGCGCAGCCGTCGGAGATCTTCAGATACGCCGATGGCCCGATACCGATCGACGTTTCAGGGATGTCCCGTTCGGCCTCCACCGTTCCTGCGTGCTCGGCGATCTCCTGCCACGCCTCAATCCCGAACGTCGCGTCGATCCCGTCGATCGAGACGACCTGCTCGCGTTCGATCTGCGACCAACATCCGGTCACCACCACCTGCTGACCCGGCGATCGCTCGGCCGCCAGCAACTCCGCAGCCTGCCGCGACTCCGCACGGGCGTCGTCGATGAACCCGCAGGTATTGAGAACCACCAGATCCGCCGCATGCCGATCCGCAGTCGCACTGTGGCCGGCCTGCTCCAGCGTGCGTGCGATCCGATCGGAGTCGGTCGTGTTCTTGGGACAGCCCAGCGTGACGATCTGGTAGCGCATCAGCCGCCGCCCGTCGCGGCATCGGTCGACGCGCCGGGCCGAGGCCCACGGCTGACCACCAGCGTGATCACGGCGTCCTCGGGCGGTTCTGCGCCCGGGGCTGGCGACTGCTCCAGCACCGTGCCGACCGGTGAGTCGTCGTAGACCGAGACCACCACGTAGGGCGCGTTCAGGAGTTTGACGTAGTTCACCGCTTCTCGGGAAGTGAACCGCCGCAGGTCGGGCAGCGGCTGGAAGTCGACGTTCGTGCTGGCCGCAGCTGCATTGGTTTGTTCAAGGGTGTCGGCAACGCTGTCGATACCCGGCACGTCACGGGTCTCTTCAACCGGCTCGACCTCATCACGCAGACTGACCACCGCCACGACCGCCCCGATGATCACCAGGACCACGACCGCAGCGACCAGCCAGGGCCCCAGATGCACCCTGGACGGCCGTAGCTCCTCACGCGGCCCGCCGCTGCGTTCGACGGACTGATAGGACTCAATGGTCTCGTCCGTGAGTTGCAGGCCCTCACCGGGAACGTTCGGCTCAAAGGGGAATCGCTCGAACAACGGAGCCTCGTCGAGGCCGAGATATTGCGCATAGGAACTGAGAAAACCCCGCGCGAACGGCGCGGCGGGCATCCGCCGCCAGTCTTCAGCCTCGAGCGCTTCCAGGTAGTGGCGCGCAATCCTGGTCGCCTGGTGCGCCTGCGCGATCGAGCGGCCGCGCCGAATCCTGGCCTGGCGCAGTTCTTCGCCGATGCCGGTCAGGTAGCCGTCGCCTCGGCTCACCATGATCAGTTGTCCGGGAAGACTGCGGTCTTGAGCACCGACGGATCCTCACGCGAGGTGTAGGACTGATCGGCCTCGGACAGGGCAAATCGATGCGACACGATGCGATCCACGGCATCGAGCGTCGGTAAGAGCGCCGCGGTGCGGCGGAACTGGTCAGGCGTGGCGTTCTGCGTGCCGGTCAGCGAGACCTCTCGGTAATGCAGGTCGTTGACATCGACGATCGCCGACGACTCCGGCGGAAAACCGGCGAACAGGTTGACGCTGCTCTGCCGTCCGGCGACCTGCAGGGCTGCTTCCGTCAGACCGTTGAGGCCGACGGAGACGATCACGACGTCGCAGCCATTGCCGCCCGTCGCCTCATCAACCGTGGCTCGCAACTCGTCGGGATCGCCCCTGCAGACTCGGGATGCGCCAACGGCGACCGCAGCTTCACGCCGCGCGTCGACCGGCTCCGAGACGATGATCTCTCCGGCTCCCAGCGCTCTCGCGAGCAGCACGTGGAGTAAACCCATTGGCCCCGCGCCAAGGATCGCGATGCTGGCGCCAGCCCGGAAGCGGCATGATTCCAGCGAATTGAGCACACAGGCGGTAGGCTCCGTCAAAGCGGCCCGACCCCAGTCAGCGCCGTCGGCGAGTTTGACTGCGTGTCCCTGCGCGACCAGCGACGCCGGCAGCAGGACCTGCTCGGCCAGGCCGCCGTTGGCGTCATAGCCAAGCGTTTGGCGCGAGGTACAGCGGTTGCGCAGACCGCGGCGGCAGAACTCACAGCCGCCGCAGCAGATGATCGGGTACACGGCGACTCCGTCGCCCAGGCTCAGATCGTCGACACCCTCGCCGAGCGAGATGACTTGACCGGCGAACTCATGCCCGGGCACAACCCCGGGCTTGGCGTACTTTTCACCTCGGTAAACACGCAGATCGGACGCGCAGACGCTCGCTGCCCCAACTTCAATCACCACTTCACCCGGTCCCGGATTCGGAGACGGCAGATCACCGACCCGAATCTCACCGGGGCGGTCGAAGATCAGTGCTCGCATGGGTGGGCCTATCGCCCAGATGGCGGTGTCGGCGACACCGAGCGGGCTGAGCTATGGCGTGCGCGCCGGCTCGGGTGGACGGGTACGCGGTCTCAACTCTGCCTCGGGGGTCCGGGAAGCGTGATACTGACGCAGCAAGCGCGACTTGCGCCGGGCAGCGGTATTCGCGTGAATCACGCCTCGTTGCGCCGCCCGGTCAAGAGCGCTCACCGCGCGTTGGATGGCGTTGTCAGCGTCCGACCATTCCTGCGTGTCGATCGCGTCGTCAATGGCGTCCAGGGCGTCGCGGACCGAGCTGCGGGCAAACGTCCGCACCGGCTTGTTGCGCATCCGCCGCTTCTGGCTCTGACGTAGATACTTGACCGCAGCAGCCTTGTTGGCCACGACACCCCCGCTTTCTGAATCCGCCTCATCGTATCAGCCGATCCGCGAGTGTCTACCGCATTCCGGGCGCTGGCGGGCAAACCTTGAGACATCAACTCGGGCTGCGTGCATCTTCCGCCGCAGTTTGCGACAGTGAGCAAGTGAGCCTCAACGCCCCCACATCCCTCGGTGGACGACTCTTCGGCAGCCGCAGCGGCATCATCGGCGCGGTGTTCCTGATCGGCGTCTCGTTCCTTGGATCTCGTCTGCTGGGCCTGGCGAGGACCTCGGTCATCGCCGAACAGTACGGCACGTCCGTGGAACTCGACGCCTTCTGGGTTGCCATGCGGCTGCCCGATCTGGTCTTTCAACTCCTCGCCGGCGCCACCCTGGCCTCCGCCTTCATCCCCGTCTACGCCCGTGTCCTCCAGAACCGCGGCGAGCGCTCCGCCTGGCGACTGGCCAGCATCGTGCTCAACTGGGTGCTCCTTGGCACCATCGCCCTGTCCGTTGCCGTGTTCTTCGCCGCCGAGTGGATCGTCCCCGCCCTCGCGCCGGGACTGGGTGAAGACTCCGGCGTCCAGGACGCGATCACCGAAGACGCCATCTTCCTCACGCGAGTGCTGCTCCTGTCGCCGATCCTCTTCTCGATCAGCGGCATGCTGACCGGCATCCTCCACGCCCGGCGGCACTTCCTCCTGCCGGCCATATCGCCCATGCTCTACAACCTCGCGATCATCCTCGGCGCCTTGCTCCTACCGGAACAGCTCGGCGTCGAGGCGCTCGTCATCGGCGTCGTCGCCGGCTCTGGTCTGCATCTGATGATCCAGCTGCCGGCGCTCTCCACAGCTCTGGTCCGATCCGGCGGAGGGCTCGGTTTCCACTTCAACCTCGGCGACCCCGAAGCCCGAGAGGTGTTGCGCCTGATGGCCCCGCGCACGCTGGGCCTCGCCGCCGCCCAGATCAATCTGATCGTGCTCACGTTCTTCGGTTCGCTCGTCGGCGACTCGTCGATCTCGGCCCTCAACTTCGCCTGGCTGCTCCTGATGTTCCCGGTCGGCCTGTTTGGGATGTCCCTGGCCACTGCCGTCTTCCCCAGCCTCGCCGAGCGCGCCGCAGCAGCCGGGCCCAGCGCCGTCAATGCGATGGTCTCGCAGACCCTCCGCTTCACCCTCTTCCTGGCCATCCCGGCCTCGATCGGGATGTTGCTGCTACGCGACTCGATCGTCGCCACGCTGCTCGAGCACGGCGCCTTCGACGCCGCCGCGACCGATCTCGTCAGCGACGCGTTGTTGTTCTACGCCATCGGCGTATTCGCGCACGCCGCCATCGAGATCGTCTCGCGCGGCTTCTACGTGCTCGGCGACACCCGAACCCCGGTCGCGCTCGCGATCGCATCGATGCTGCTCAACATCATCCTCTGCGCGGCGCTGGTCGGTCCGATGGAGCTGAAGGGCCTGGCGCTGGCCCTGTCCATCTCGGCGATCGCCGAGTTTGTGCTGCTCACGCTGCTGCTCAACAGCAGGCTGAGTCGGCAGTTGCTATCTCCAGCGATCTGGTGGTCAGCGGCCAGGACGATCGTCGCAACCGCGATCATGGGCCAACTGGTCTGGCTGCTGATCGAGTTGCTGGTTGGTCTCGACATCGCCAGCGACTCGTGGATCACCCTGCTGCTCTGCGTCAGCGGCGGCGCAGTGGTCTACTTCCTCCTCAGCCTGATCATGAGGCAGGAGGAAGCCGAACTGCTGATCCTCCGAGTCGAGTCTGTGCTCTCCCGTGCATTCCGACGCTAAGAAGGCGGGGGCGTGGCGCGGCCTCTGATAGAGTTGACCTTGTTCCGGCGCTGCTGCTTCGGCGCCGACGGGCTCACATACATCCAGTCACCGACAACATTGGCGAGAAACCATGGCCTTGCAGGATCGCACGATCGTTTGCCGCGACTGCGGACGCGATTTCGTCTTCACCTCCGGCGAGCAGGAGTTCTATCAGTCCAAGGGACTGCAGAACGACCCGGTCCGCTGCCCCGAATGCCGCTCTGTGCGCAAGTCGATCCGCACCTCGCCCGAGGCCGAGGCCGGCTACGTCCGCTACGGCGGCGCCGCATCCTTCGGCGGCCGCACCCCGCGCCAGATGCACCCGGCCGCCTGCGCCATGTGCGGCGACATGATCGAAGTGCCCTTCCTGCCGCGCGGCGATCGCCCGGTCTTTTGCACGACGGTCAAGCGGATCATGACGCTCGGTTACCAGATGGATGAGATTCAACAGCGCTGGGGGATTCACCCGTGCCAGGTCGAGGGCATCAACCAGGACCTGCGCCGCGGTCTGATCCCGCCCAAGCCCGGCGTCGAGATCCCGGACTTCGAACGCACACGCTCCTAGACATCCTCCGTTCACCAAGAAGGACGACATGGCAGACTCGCTGGCGCAACGCTGGATGCGCCTGATGGGCGGTCAGGGCCGGCCCACTGCCCGTCCACCCAGCGACGCTGATGTCGCCGACAACGTCGCCCGCTATCCCGAGCGCGCCGCACAGGCGCTGGTCGACCAATCTCGCCGCCGGGGACAGGCGTCTTCCGCCCGACAGGCCCGCGGCTGGATTAGCGGGCAGCTCGATGAAGCTGCCGAACTGCTCGACCAACCAACCCGCGACCGCATCGCCAAACTCGCCGACGCGCAGATCGCAAACCGATTCCTCGAGGACTCATCCGACGATGGCCCAAACAGCTAAACAGACCGCTACCGAACCCGATTCGTCTACTCCTTCCGCAAGCGACCAGACCTTCCGACCCGTCGGTTCGCTCATGCCCCACCGCGAGCTCGAGGACGAGATTCGCCGGTTCTGGCGTGAGCGCGACATCTTCCGCCGCTCGGTCGAAGAACGGCCCGAGGACGACGTCTACTCCTTCTACGAAGGCCCGCCAACCGCCAACGGCACACCCGGCGTCCACCACGTGCTCTCCCGCGTCTTCAAGGACCTCTTCCCCCGCTACCAGACCATGCGCGGCAAGCGCGTCCCCCGCAAGGGCGGCTGGGACACCCACGGCCTGCCGGTCGAGATCGAGGTCGAGAAAATGCTCGGCCTGGACAGCAAACCGGCGATCGAGGAGTACGGCATAGCCGAGTTCAATCGCCACTGCCGCGAGTCGGTGATGGAGTACGTCCAGCAGTGGGAGGACATGACCGAGCGGGTTGCGTTCTGGATCGACATGTCCGACGCCTACCGCACTTACACGCCGGAGTATGTCGAGTCGTGCTGGTGGATCTTCAAGACCCTCTGGGACGCCGGCCTGATCTACGAGGCGCGCCGCACCACGCCGCACTGTCCGCGCTGCGAGTCCTCCCTCTCCAGCCACGAGCTCTCACAGGGCATGCAGGACGGCGTCCGCGACCAGGCCGTCACCGTCCGCTTCCGCGCCCACAACGACTCGCTGCCCGAGCAACTCCGCTGGGACGGCGCCACCGACTTCCTCGCCTGGACCACCACCCCGTGGACGCTCCCTGCCAACTCAGGCCTCGCCCTCAACGCCGACGAGACCTACGCCGTCGTCGAGATTTCACCCAACGAGCGCCTCATCCTCGCGCAACAACTCGTCGGCGTGTCTCTCGACGGTGTGATCGAGAACCAGACAATCATCGCCACGGTGCCAGGTTCTGAGTTGGTCGACGTCACCTACGACGGCCTCTACAACCCCGACCGCTGGGGCGTGCCGACCTACCGCTTCGACGGCGCGCGCCTCATTGAATGCCACGAGGACGAGGGACCGCTGCCGCTGCGCAAGGTGGCGGCGGCCGACTTCGTTGAGATGGAGAGCGGCACCGGCATTGTCCACATCGCCCCTGCCTTTGGCGAGGACGACTACCTGCTCGGACGCGAGGTCGGGCTGCTCTTCCGCCAACCGGTCGACCTCAGCGGCCGCATCGTCGGCAATCCCGACGCAGCGGACGCCCCGTCCTTCGTCGGCGAGTGGGTCAAGGACGCCGACCCGATGATCATGAACGACCTCGAGTCGCGCGGCCTCTTGCTGCGCAAGGACATCTACGAGCACACCTACCCCTACTGCTGGCGCTGCGACACGCCGCTGCTCTACTACGCCAAGCCCAGCTGGTACATCGCCACATCGCAAGCCAAGGATTCACTCACCAGCTCCAACGCCGAGTTAATCCACTGGCATCCCGAGCACACCGGCACCGGACGCTACGGCGACTGGCTGGCCAACAACGTCGACTGGGCCGTCAGCCGCGAGCGCTACTGGGGCACGCCCCTCCCCTTCTGGCGCTGCACCGACTGCGGCGACGTTTCCTGCCTCGGCTCCTTCGACGAACTCCGTGAGCGCGCCAAAGCGTTCAGCGGCGTCGAACCCGACCTCTCCGACCCGCACCGACCCTTCGTCGACGACATCGAGATCGGCTGCGACAAGTGCGGTGCGGCAGCCCGGCGCTGTCCCGAAGTCGCCGACGCCTGGTTCGACTCCGGAGCCATGCCCTACGCCCAGTGGCACTACCCCTTCGAGAACCGGGACCGCTTCGACGAGCGCTTCCCCGCCGACTTCATCTGCGAAGCCGTCGACCAGACGCGCGGCTGGTTCTACTCCCTCCACGCCGAGGCGGCCATGCTCCACCGGGCCGAGGCCGTGCCCGAACCGATCTCATTCCGCCACGTGATTTCGCTGGGCCACATCCTGGACGAAGCCGGCGAGAAGATGTCCAAGTCCAAAGGCAATGTCGTCGATCCCTGGACCGTGCTCGACCAGAGCGGCGCCGACGCCCTGCGCTGGTATTGCTACGTCGCCTCGCCGGCCGGCAATCCCCGCCGATTCTCGCCACGACTGGTCAGCGAGGCCCAGCGCCGATTCCTGCATACCCTCTGGAACACCTACTCCTTCTTCGTCACCTACGCCAACATCGACGGCTGGCGTCCCGATCCCGATCCGGCCCTGCCGACGGTCGAGCTGGACCGCTGGATCATCAGCGAGCTGCACGCCCTGATCGCCCGCGTGACCGAAGCGCTGGACGACTACGACCCCACCACCGCCGCCCGCGAGATCGACGGCTTCGTCGACTCCCTCTCCAACTGGTACGTCCGCCGCAGCCGACGCCGCTTCTGGTCCTCCGCCCGAGGCGGAGCCGCCGCCGACCTCGACGCCAAGCGCAGCGCCTACCAGACACTGCACACCGTGCTCATCACGCTGGCCCGATTGCTCGCCCCGATGACCCCATACCTGGCCGAAGACATCTGGCGCAACCTGGCCGCCGAGACCGATACGGACGCCGCAGAGTCGGTCCATCTCGCCGATTGGCCAGTCGCCGATGCGTCGCTGATCGACGAGACCCTCAACCACGAGATGCAACTCGTCCAGCGCGTCGCATCGTTGGGACGCTCTGCCCGCAGCGGAGCCGGGATCAAGGTGCGCCAGCCGTTGCCCGCCGTCAGCGTCGCAGTCCGTTCGTGGCAGGACGCCGAAGCAGTTGAGCGGCATCGCGCCACGATTGCCGAGGAACTCAACGTCAAGTCGGTCAGCCTTGCGGACGCCGCAGCTGACTCGCGCCGCTACACGATCAAGCCCAACCTCCGAGTCCTCGGACCGCGTCTCGGACCGAAACTGCCGGCCCTGCGCTCCGCGTTGGGCGACCTGTCGCCCGAACTCGCCTCGCATATCGCGCAGGCCGCTGAATCGGGACAGGCGATCGAGATCGAAGGCATCGAACTGCAGGCCGGCGACCTGCTGATCGAGGTCGACACCGACGCCGCGGCGAGCGCCGCGGCGGCCGAAGATGAGCGCTGCGCCGTGCAGCTCACGACCGAACTGACCGCCGAACTGATCGCCGAGGGCATGGCGCGCGAGGTGATCAACCGGATCCAGGGCCTGCGCCGCGACTCGGGACTCGACCCCGACGACCGAATCTCCCTGCAATTGTCCTCCGACGATCACCAGCTCGCCTCGGCTGTGTCAGAGTTTGAATCACTCATCGCCGCCGAGACGCTCGCCACCAGCATCTCCGTCGACGGCGCAGACATGCAACTCGGGGAACACCACACCGAAGCGGACATCGATGGGGCAGCTATCACCCTCGCGCTCGACCGCGCCTGACCGACCGTCACTCGTCGCCGAGCCGCTGGCTGCGCTCTGCCGATCGCCGCTCCTGGCGCGCGGTTCGCGCGCCTTCGTCCGGGGCGTTCGTCGGAATCGGCTGATCGTGGATCAACTGCCGCGCCGCCGCCTGACGCACCCGTTCGCGCAGCGTCGTCGGCCCGGTTTCTTCCTCTGCTTCGTCGTCCTCATCGTCGTAGTGGCCGTACATCACTCGCGGCCACTCCGCCGCGATCTCCGCGCCGAACAGCAGCACGCAGGCAGCGAGGTAGACGAAGAAGAGCAGGGCAATCGCCGCGCCCAGCGATCCGTAGACCGCGTCATAGTTGGAGAAGTTGCGCAGGTAGAAGGCGAATCCGTGCTTCAGCGCCTCGAACAGCAGCGCGCCGACCAGCGCCCCGGCGACCACATCGCGAATCCGCGTCGTCACGCTCGGCACGACCTTGTAGATGATCGTGAACGTCGTCCAGGTCAACAGGAACGGCAACAACACCGCGAACAGACGGAAGAGCCCGCTCGCCTCGGACCCGAACGGACCCAGCGAATCCGCCACCGAATCCGACACGTCGCGCCCGACCTGCAACACCGCCGTCGCCCCGATCGAGATCGTCAGCAACCCGCCCACGCCCAGCACCAGACCCAGGTCGACCAGCTTGCCCCGCACGAACGGCCGCCGAAACTCGAGGTCCCAGGCGGTATCCAGACTGAAGCGCAGCGCCGACATCATCCCCGTCGCCGCCCAGATCAGACCCAGGATCGAGATCACGCCCACCGCCGACCGGCCGTCGGCGATCGGCTCAATCAGCTCCTCCAGGTCCTCCTTGCCCGCCCCCGACTGCAGCGGCAGCAGCTCGAACAGCCCGTCCACGACCTCCTCGCGCAGACCATCATCGGTCAGCAACACCCCCGCGATCGAGACCACCAGGATCGCCAGCGGAAACAGCGAGAAGAACACGTAGTACGACATCGAAGCCGCAAGCTGCGCGCAATGGTCGTCGAGGAATTCGGAGACCGACCGTTTGGCCAGCAGCTGCAGATCGGTCCGCCACCAGCCCAGGTGCAGTACCAACCAGCGACGCCAGCCCGACCAGCGCCGGCGCAGCGAATCAGGATCAATCGGCGAGGCCCATCTCATATCGCCATTATCCGCCGACGGCGACGTACTCGGGCGGGACAGGCCGCAACTCCATGACCAACCCCCAACCCCGACGCATTATCTGCAAGCTGGGCACCAACCTGCTCACCTCCGGCACCGACCGCCTCGATCCCGGCGTCCTTGAGGAAGTCGTGCGCCAGGTCGCCGAACTGCGCCTCGACGGTGCCCAGGTCGCCGTCGTCACCTCGGGCGCCGTCACCGCCGGACGCGCCCGCGTCGGCGTCACCAAGACCCGTTCCTCCGTCGGCGCCCGACAGGCCCTCGCCGCCATCGGACAGGCCCAGCTCGTCCAGCGCTACGACTCCCTGCTCCAGCGCTACAACCTGACCGCCGCGCAGGCCCTGATCACCCGCGGCGATGTGACCGAGCGCCGCGGCTACCTCAACGTCCGCAACACCCTGCTCCGACTCCTCCAGTACGGCGTCGTCCCGATCATCAACGAGAACGACGTCGTCGCCGACGAGGAACTGCGCGGCGGCGCCTTCGGCGAGAACGACGCTCTCTCCGCCCTGATCGCCAACCTGATCGACGCCGACCTGCTCATCCTCCTCAGCGATGTCGACGGCGTCTACGACGAGGATCCGCGCTCCAACGAGGGCGCAACGCTCATCGCCGTGCTGCCCAACCCCGCCTCGATGATGCAGGCCGCCGGCGATGTCGACGAGCGCAGCCGTGGCGGGATGCGGGCCAAGCTCGAGGCCGCCCGCCGCGCCTCCGCCGGTGGAACCGAAGTCGTCATCGCCTCCGGTCGCGAACCCAACGTGATCAGCCGGATCGCCGGCGGCGAACGCCTCGGCACCCTGATCCCCGCCGACACCACCATCCGCGACAGCCGCGAGCGCTGGCTGCTGGCCGGACTCCACAACGGAGAAGGCGTCGACCTCGACCAGGGAGCCGTCACCGCCCTCACCCGGCACGGCCGCAGCCTGCTCCCCGCCGGCATCACCAACGTCCGCGGACAGTTCGAGCGCGGAGACATCATCCAGCTCTACGACGCCAACGACATCCCGGTCGCCGTCGGCATCAGCAACTACTCGTCATCCGAAACCTCCAGAATCCAGGGCAAGAAGTCCTCCGAAATCGCCGAACAACTCGGCTACAGCTACGGCTCCGCCGTCGTCCACCGCAACAACCTCGCCCTCCTCCCCAACGCCGAATAACCCCCCCTCTGGAGACCCGCGCCGATCAAAGTCGCCCCCGCGTAGGCGGGGGCATGCCCCCTCTCCCGACACCCGCCATTCCCGCTTCCCCGATTCCCCCCTCTGGGGGGAATCTGCCGAAGGCTGAAGGGGGGTCCCCCCATCCACCAACACCCACCCCTCTCCGACAACCACAACGCACAACACCGAACACTCATTCCCTATAGTGACAGAACATGCGTATCGCACGAAAGGACGAACCATGCACATCACCCCCAGGCGCCGACGACGCGCCATGCGCGCCCACTACCTCGCCCAGCGCGGCCTCTCCCAGCGACAGATCG
>JAPPNI010000010.1 GCA_028873865.1 Chloroflexota bacterium
CGCGCCCTACCGAACTCCGAACTAGTGCACTACATAGAGAGGATAGCCGACGGAAAGCGGGGGCCGAAAGATGACCGGATGAAGACGAGCAACCACGCATCGTCGCGGTCTCCGCGACCACCTTGAACGGACACGAAGATGAGATTCAACCCACTCAAACTGATTCGACGGCGCCGGCCGAAGGGGCCGGCGCTGCTCGAAGTGACCCCGCCGCGCACCGGCCAACGCACCCTGCTCGGGGTCGAGAACCTGCTCCAGTCGATCGCCGCGCCCGAGCCGTTCGCGCTCGAACTCGCCGGCCAGGCCTCGGGCGTCAGCCTGCTCGCCCGCTGCTCGGGCGACGACGTGGTCCGCGCCCAGATCGCGGCCCACTACCCCCAGGCGCGGGTGCGGGAGCTGGACCCGGCCGAGGACCCATTGCTGCTGGGCGAGGACGAACAGGCCTGGTCGATCACGCTCCGGCCCTCCGGCCCTCCCTACGCGCCGCTGCGAGCCTTCCGCGACCGCGACCTGCTCGACCCCGGTTCCGACCCGCTGCTGGCCCTGGTCGGCGCCCTGGGCCGGGCCGGGGCGGGCGAACGCCTCGTCGCTCGGTTGCGGCTGCGCGCGCTGAGACCGGACTGGTCGCAGCGCTACCTGGCCCAGGCGTTCGAGCGCGAGGAGCGTACCCAAGTCCGTCGCGAGGCTCCGGCTGGAACCCAGCGGGGAGGCCTCGATCCCCTGGCGCTGACCGTGATCGCCCTCGTCTTCGGTGGTGGGGCCCTGGGCCTCAAGTGGATTGAGGCAGGCGAGATTGTGAACGTCGTCGGACTCGGTCTCGGCGTCGTCGCCGCCCTCGCCGGGTTCACCTGGCTCAAGGTGCGCTGGAACCGCGGCCGCAACCGGGTCCTCGACCCCGTGCTGGTGCGCGAGAAGATCAGCCAGGCCGCCTTCCAGGCCGAGGTCGAGGTCGTCGCGATCCTGCCCGCGGGCGCCGACCGCGGACGGGCGAAGCAATTGCTGGAGCCGGTCGCCGACGCCTACCGCCGCTACGACCATCCGGCCGGGGCCCGCTTCGAGGCCGGCAAGCTGCAGCGCTGGCTGCCGCAGACTCCCGCGCTGGCGCCCGCGCAGCCGGGCTGGTTCCGCTCGCCCGCGGTGCTGGGCGTGCGCGAACTGGCCGCGCTCTGGCATCCGCCCGGCGCGGGCGACGAGACCTACGAGGTCGGCCGCTCGGGGGCCAAGGCGCTGCCGCCGCCGCACGAGCAGCTGCGCGAGGGCGCGCACGTGGGAGAAGCGGTCAGTGGACTGGCGCGGCCGATCCACTTTCCGCCCGACCTAATGCGCCGCCACCACCTCTACGTCGCCCGCACCCGAATGGGCAAGTCGACCCTCATGCGCCACCTGGTCGAGCACAAGCTCCAGGAGAAGGCTGAAGGCCGCGACCGCGACGCCATCGTCGTGATCGACCCTCACGCCGACCTGGTCGCGGCGATTCTCGAACAGGTGCCGGAACAGCTGGTCTCCGAGGTGCGCTTGATCGACCTGGCCGACGAGCGCGGCGCGGTCGGGATCAACCTGCTCGACGCAAGCGTGTTCACCGACCGCGACCGGACCGCCGATGCGGTCGTGAGAGTCGCCCGCGGGCTGTGGGAACAGTGGGGGCCGCGGATGCAGTCGATCCTCGAGCAGACGGTCAAGACGCTGCACGAGGCCAACAGCCATCCCGGGACCAAACCCGAGGAGCAGTACACGATCCTGGACGGACTCAAGCTGCTGACCGACGAGTCGTTCCGTCTCGACGTGCTGACCAGGCTGCGCGACCCCTACCTGCTCCAGTGGTGGGCGAACGACTTCGGCAAGTGGCGGCGCGAGTACCGGTCTGACGCCCTCGCTCCGGTGCAAACTCGGCTCAACTACTACGCGTCTTCGACCCACGCCCGGGCGATCCTGGGTCAATCGCGTTCGACCGTCGATCTCAGGCGGACCATTCTCGAAGGCGGCGTCCTGCTGGTCTCGACCGCTCAGGGCTCGGTCGGCCGCGATGTGGCCGCCTTGGTCGGCGCCTCGCTGCTCAACCTCGTCGATTCGGTGATCCGCGAGCAGGAGCGCTTGCCTCAGCGAGAGCGCCGCGGCGCCTTGGTCGTGGTCGACGAGATGCAGACCATCCCCGGGGTCGAGTTCGAGTCGATGCTCTCCGAGCTGGGTAAGTACGGCGCTTCGTTCGTGCTCGCCACCCAGAGCCTGGCCAAGCTGGACCAGATCTCGCCCTCGATGCGCCACACGCTCTTGGCCAACGTCGGCTGTGTGGCCGTCTTCCAGGTCGCCGGCGACGATGCGCGCGAGCTGATCTGGGAGCTGAACCGCGAGCGGGTCTCGGAGGAGGACATCGTCTCGCAGCCCGTGCATCACTGCTACGTGCGGGCCACGGTTGGGACCGAGCGCACGCCCGTGTTCTCGATGCGCGTGCGCAAGCCCGAGCTGGGCGCGCCTGAGCGGGCTGCCGAAATCCGCAGGGCCGCGTCGGCCTATCTCACGCCGGCGCACCGCTTGGAGACGCAGGAGATGGAGCTGAAGCGCCAGCTGGACCAGTACCAGGACGGTGCAGACGCGCTCCGCGACGGCAAGAAACCGAAGCTGCCGAAACCGGACCACTCGCCCAAGCCGAAGCGGGAGGACCGTCAGGCCAGGCGTGGCGAGGACGCTGACGAATGAGAACGGGCGATCCGGTCGTCAGCATTCTGAGCTGGTTGAGTCAGTTACCGCTGCTCGACCGGCTCGAACTGGCCGCGCTCTCGGGCTGGTCGCGCAGCGCCGTCTACCGCGCGGTCGAGTCGCTGGAGCGCGAGCGCCTGGTCGAGCCGCTCGCGCACGCCTCGGATCTGATCGCGCCGACCCGCCGCTTCACGCTCACGGCCGCAGGGCTGCGTCGTCTGGCCGAGTCGGAAGGCATCAGCGCCGAGCGACTGCTGCACGAGCGTCCAGTCTCGGAGCAGGCGCGGCGGCGGTTCCTCGGTCGGATCGACGCGCTCGCCGTGCTCTACCGACTCTGCTGCACTCTGGCCGATATCGCCTTTCCGATCCAAATCCGCTGCTACCGCGCAATGCCGGTCGATCTCTGTCTGCGGCTAGCGGACGGCCGCACGATCGCGCTCGTGCGCCTGGGCAGGATCAACGAACGCCGCTCCCTCGCCAGGCGGCTCGGCCGCCTGCGCGACGGTGCGGCGTTCGCTGCGGTGCTGCTGGTCGCGCCAGACGAGACCCGGCTGCGTGAGACGGCCCGGCGGCTGCGGAGCTTTCCACAACCCTGCTTCCTCGCGCTCGAGCGAGACGCAGCAAAGACGGGGCCGGAGTCGCTCATCTGGCGCGCGCCCTCGGCGGAAGTCGCGCTCAGCCTGCGCGAGGCGCTGGACCTTGCCGGGCCTCACAGGTTATGGCCGACCGAGCGCCCGCCGGCCCATGTGTCGGCGCCCGCCGTGAAGAGCTCCGGATGCGAGCCGACCGACTGGATGTTGGCGGCTCGGCTGGGGCCGTCCGAGAAGCGCTGTCTCGACCTGATCGGCGACTGGCCCTGGCTTCGGCTCGACCACCTCACCGCACTGCTCGGCGTGAGCCGCGTCCGTCTGCGCGGCCTGCTGCGGCGCGCGGGCGAAAGGGGCCTGATCGTTCGAGCCGAACTCGCGGGCCGGCCCCGGCTCGCGCTCTCCGACCGCGGATTGGCCGTGTTGGCCCGGCGCGACCGCGCCTCGGTCGGCGAGCTGCGCAAGCGCTGGAGCGCTGAGTCGATCGCCCACGATGCCGCGTTCGACTGGCGCAACATCAAGGGGACCAGGAGCCGCCAGCTGTTGCGCCATCTCGACCACACCGAAGCCGTGCACGGGTTCCTCACGGCGCTGGCCGAACAGAGCCGCAAGAACAGTTTGAAGCTGATCCAACTCGACCCGCCCCAGCGCGCCTCGCGCTACTTCCGCTACCAAGACCGTCTGCGCTCGATCCAGCCCGACGCCTTCGGCGTGCTGCGCCGCGAGGGGCGTGACCAGCCGTTCTTCCTCGAATGGGAGCGCCGCGCGATCCGGCCTTCGACGATGGCCCTGCGGCTGGCGCCCTACCTGCGCTACTACGCCTCCAGGCGGCCGGTCGAAGATCACGGCGGGATCCCAATCGTGCTCGTCGTATTCGAGAGAGGACTCGCGGCCGACCACTTCCGGCGCGTCGTGCGCGAAGAGCGACAACGCACCGGACTCCTGGTGCCGATCTGCATCAGCGACCGCAACACCGTGGCCGAGCACGGTCCGCTTGGCGATGCATGGCGAAGCACGGATCACCCAGGCCCTGGCCTGCCTCTCGACTGAGCGCACAGGCAGATTGTTTGCCTACACAGAGCATCTGCTGCACCCGTAGCGGCACAAGCAATCGGCACAGACTACGGGGAACAGTGCGTGCTGAAGGGGCTGAGGTGGGCAGAGTCCCGATTTGAGTCAGGCAACCCCCACTGACGCCAGAACGCATCGCCATGGCGAATACCCCGGACACAGGGGCGAGTCGCGATAGATGCGCAGGACACGCATCGCTACTGAGCAAAATCAGGCGGTGGGTTCGAGATCCGAGACTACAGACCGTACGTTGGTTAGGACGTGAATGACCATCGGCCGAGTCTCTGGCTCGAACCGCCCATTGAGAAACGGTCCGCATGTCACCTCCTTTGCACGTGCTTTCGGACAGAGGAGCGATCGAGCTGCAGGTTTGGCATAATGGGCCGTCTTAGCCAGCTTTGGCAATAGCTGGGGCAAAGCCAGCAAAATGGAGATGGAGGTATGGAGTGCTTTTCGATTGCTTTCCCAATGCCGGTTGCGAGTGGTTCGATTTACGGCGATTTGTCGTCGATTACAACAGGGAACATGGAACCGGATATCGTCGAGCTGCATGTCTAGACGTGGACGCTGGAGGCCAGTCCGCAGCGGATGTTCTCTTGGTTTCGCCTGAGGATGCTGACATCGTGATTGAGCGGAAGTCAGTTGTTTGGCCGCCCGACTACCTATCCGATCACCGCAACATGCACGACTTGAGGGCGATGGTGGAAAGCAGAATTGCTCACTTGCCCGGTCTGCTGTCGGAAGACATCTATCAGCTGCGTGTGCATTCGAGTTCCTTGGATAAGAAGAAGCAAACGGAGATCGAAAGGATCGCCGAGGGCATAGCTGGGACGGTTGTGGCGCGCGAGTCTGCGGCCAGGAGGCGAAAAGGACTCAGCGATCATCTGCCGATCCCCTGGTGGTTTGGCCCCGTGCCTGATTGGGACCGCGAGGAGACCACGCCCAAGAGAGGGCTGGGAATCTATGTGGAGGGACCCTTGCTCCCGCGCCCCGGGTACGATTACGCGAAGGAGAGACGTAGGGCCGTCGACGGGGTCTCGCAAGAGCTTGCCAAGCGAATCGAAAAGGCGAGCCAACAGCTACGGCTGTATCCCGGACGCCTACGGATGCTCATGCTTCAGTTTGTCGCAGAGCCAGACACTCCCCTTTGCGATGACGATTTTGTCGGGAGCGTCCAAGCTGCGACCCTACCTGACGGGATCGATCAAGTCTGGGTCGCCGACCAGGAGTTCTATAACGCGGACGAGTATGAGGTCGTCTGGAAGCGCCTGAGATAGGACAGTTCAACGATCGGGACAGCGAGCACAACTGAGCAATCTGGGGCGAGAGACTCGGATGGGATTGTCAGAGGATGCCCGGGTACGCGGACAAGCCGACTGCTTCGGCTTGTCCGTGGTAGAGGATGGTGCGAGCTGTGCAGCCAACATGGCAGAGTGACGTTTGGAGTTCGAGTCTGCTAGAACGCCGTACAGGTTGATGGAAAATGCACAGGGTCCAAGCCCGTTGGTGCCGATCAGGGTCTCCTCGCTGTCTCCCACGGCACAGCCCGATTCGCCGTTGTCAGCATGGTTTGCCGCAGCCTGATCTAGCTATGTATCCGGCGCGGCGACCGGTTGGGCCGGTTCCCCTTGACTCCGAGCGCCGGCCGCCTCATGGATCTCGCGGACCAGGCCTGCGAGCACGATCTCCTGGAAGTCCTGCTCGTTCATGAATCTTGACACCAGCGCGTCGTTTTCGCTCATGCGCTCGTACATGAGGTGCTGAATCCGGGGACTGATGACGAGCTTGAAGTTGTCCAGCGAATTCGCCAGAGCCGTCTGGCGAATCTGGTCATTGTCAACGGCGCTCTCCTTGATCTGCTCAAAGAAGAGCCGGTCCGCCTCCGCGAACTCCGTCCCAAATCGGTCGTTGAGGTTCTCAATGATCTCCGAGAGCGGCGCCCGCTCTTCTTCCGGATTTGCGGTACCGACTTCGGTGGGGCTGCTGACGTACTCGGGCGCTCCCTCGGCAATGGAGATAGATCCGGACGACTGACGCGTGAGCCGGTAGAACTCAAGCTCAACATCGTCTCCGATGTCGATGATGTCCTCGCGGTTTGGGCGCACGAGCGGGAGGAGGGCGCGTCCGAATGCGGAGAGTCGTTCGTGGTCGTGGTCGCCGTAGGGAATGATCTGGCTGAGGAAGGCGTAGAGGTTCATGAACGCCTGCAAACGGTCGCGAAACTCCTGTTGACCCTCATCGTCCAGCTCGCGGAATCGTTCGACCGTCGGCTGCAGCAGGCTCGCCAGTTGGGCATGCACGCTCTTCACACCTCCAGGGCCGGCGCCGAAGAATGCCTGGGCGAACGCCTCGACCTCGCTCCAGTGGTAGACCTGCATCTGGTCGAGTTCGTGTTTCAGTTCCTCCAGGCGGTACGGATCGGACTCCTCCAGCAGCTGAGTCTGGTCGTAGTAGGGCTTGAACGCCCTGCGGATGTCTTCGGGATCGTTGACGAAATCGAGAACGAACGGCGGCTGCTTCCCGGCTGCGGTGCGGTTGAGACGGGACAGCGTCTGCACGGCCTGAACCCCGTCGAGCCGCTTGTCGACGTACATCGCCTGGAGCAGGGGCTGGTCGAATCCGGTCTGGTACTTCTCCGCCACGAGCAGGACGTTGTAGTCGGACGAATCGAAGCGCGCGGGCAGCGCGGACTCGCTGATCGGCTTGCCGGTTACGACATCAACGTTCATCCCCGGCTCAGTGAAGTCCTCCCCACTGTCCGGATCGTGAACCGTCCCGCTGAACGCCACCAGCGGGCGCACGTCGTCGTAGCCCCGCTCTGCGATGTACTTCTTGAAGGCCCTCATGTAGCGCACGGCGTGCAGACGCGACGACGTAACCACTATGGCCTTGGCCCGGCCGCCCATGAGGAACCGCACGTGGTTGCGGAAGTGCTCAACAATCACCTCGGTCTTCTGGGCGATGTTGTGCTCGTGTAAGTGTGCAAACTTGGCAATCGCCGTTGCCGTGCGACGTTTCGGAAGCTCTGGGTCGTCCTCAGCGTCCTTGACCAACTTGAAGTAGGCGTCGTAGTCGATGTAGTGCTGAAGCACATCGAGGATGAAGCCCTCCTCGATCGCTTGACGCATGCTGTAAAGGTGGAACGGGACCGGATTCAGTTCCGGCGCGGGCCTGCGACCGAACAGCTCCAGCGTCTTGCCCTTGGGCGTCGCTGTGAAGGCGAAGAACGAGAGATTGGGCTGTGGCCCGCGTGACTCGACAACCGCGTTGAGCACATCCTCGTCGTCCTCGCTGGCCTCCAACGCCTCTTGCGCGCGAGAGCCGAGGACGCCTTTCATCTCGCGGGCGGACTCGCCCGACTGACTGGAATGCGCTTCGTCGACAATCACTGCGTACCGGCGCTGCGCAATCTCTTTCCGCCACTCACTCTGTCGTTCAAGATCGGACTCGGACGGAGCATCCGGGGATTCGGCGCCCGCCACCGCCAGAAGGCCCCTCATGACGAAGGGGAACTTCTGCAACGTCGTGATCACAATCTTGGTGCCGTCGACCAGCGCCTCCGCAAGCTGGCGTGAGTCCTGGTCGATCGGCTTGACCACCCCTTGCGCGTGTTCGATCTGGTAGATCGCGTCCTGGAGCTGCCGGTCCAGCACGCGGCGGTCGGTGATCACGATCACGCAATCGAAGGCCTTTTCGTCCGCCTCGGTGTGCAGACTCGCCAGGCGGTGCGAGAGCCAGGAGATGCTGTTCGTCTTGCCGCTGCCGGCCGAGTGCTGGATCAGGTAGTTGCGGCCCGCGCCTTCGACTCTCGCCGTGGCGACGAGCCGGTTGACGGAATCGAGTTGGTGGTAGCGCGGGAAGATGACCGACTCAGACTTGACCGTTCGCGCGCCCTGCTCGTCCTCGACCTTCTCCTCGCGAGTCTCGGTGAAGATGTAGGAGCCAATGATGTCGAGAAAACGCTCTCGCTCGACCACCTCTTGCCAGAAGTAGCTGGTGAGGTATCCCGATGGATGCGGAGGATTGCCGGCGCCGCATTCGATCCCGCCCGGGTTACCGCCCCGATTGAATGGGAGGAAGCGGGTCTTCTCGCCTTGCAGCCGGGTGGTCATATGGATCTCGTGGGTGTCGGCGGCGAAGTGAACCAGGGCGCGCTTCTGGAATCGGAACAGCGGAGCGTTGGGGTCGCGGTCCTGCTGGTACTGGCGGATGGCGCTCTTCCACGTCTGATTGGTCATTGGATTCTTGAGCTCACAGGTCGCGACCGGGATGCCGTTGAGCGCGAACAGCAGGTCGATGGTGTGGGCCTGGTTCGGATGGCAGAGCGCCTGTCGAGTGACCGAGAGTTCATTGCGCTCGAATCGGTTCAACGCCTCCTCGTTGAGTCCGTGAGCAGGCTTGAAGTATGCGAGCCGGAATGTCTGGCCGTGGAACCGGAACCCGTGGCGCAAGACGTGCAGCGAACCCTTGGTGTCGAGCTCCTTGAGCAGGACTTCGACAATCCGCGGCTCGAGGTCATCGCCGAGCAGTTGCGCGACCTTGTTCCACTGCTCGGGCTGCGTGTCGCGCATGAAGGCGACTGCGGGTTCCGCGAACAGCGCCCGGTCCACATCCCAGTCCTCGCGCAGGCCCTTGATCCAGCCGACGTCGAGCAGCGTCGCCTCAACGGTGTCCTCGAACGCCTTTTCCTTGGTCTGGGTGCTCATGGCTACCGTCTCAGTCGGCACAGTGGAACTGAGAACACGATACCGCCGAGCAGCTCGTTGTCTTGACGACCTGGATCGCCCGCGCGACACTTGCGGCTAAGGGATAGAGTGACCGCCATGATGAGATTCGCTTTCAACGAACGCCGCGCAGCGCAGGCTGCTTCGATTCTGCTCGACCGAGCCGGCGGCTCGATGGACTACCTCAAGCTGGTCAAGCTGCTATACCTAGCCGACCGGGTAGCCCTGATCGAGACCGAGACGACGATTACGCTCGACCACTATGCCTCGATGAAGCACGGCCCCACGCCCTGCCGGACGCTCGAGCTGATGCTGCAAGAGCAGCCGCGCGAGGATTCGATCTGGCACCGCTACGTCAAGCGACAGCATTTTGTTGCCCACCTCTGCGGGCCGGTCGAATGGGAGCAACTCTCCGAGTACGATGTGGACCGGCTCAACGACATTTACGAGACGTATGGCAAGCTGCGCGCCTCGCAGGTGGTCAGCCAGACGCAGGCCCTGCCCGAATGGCGGGACCCAGAGGAATCCCCCATCCCGATCGACCCGACCGACATCCTCCGCTACGCCGGCTACAGCGACTATGCGATTGAGTTGGTGGCGGATAACAACGAGGCCGTCTACCAGATGCACAGTCAGCTGGTGCGTGTCCGGTGAACATCGGCGGCACCTTCTTCGGCCTCGATGAACGGGGCCACCTTTGGATCATTGCGTCCCAAGAAATCGACGACGGCAACGTAGCGGTCGTCAACTTCACCACGCATGGTCCAGGCGAGCGTTCGCACTGCAGCAACCACTGTCTCGTTGTCGCTCCGGGCGAGCACTCCTATCCGTCCCACGAGTCCTGCATCTACTTCCGAGGTGCCCAGATGATGGATATCGGCCTGATCCGCGAGCGCGTCGCCAGTGGACGCTATGAAGCGCACGATCCGGTCTCGCCGGAACTGTTGGAGCGAATCCAACTCGGCGCCTTGACCTCCGACGCTCCTGAAGCCGTCAAAGCGGCTATTCGACGCGATATGGGGTGACCGAAACCTCGTCTCGAACGTCGATCTTGCCGGTCACCGCGGCAGTGATGAGGGCGGTGCGGTACTCTTGGAGGCGCTCGATCGCAAAATCGACTTGAGTCTCGAGGAAGTCGATCTGCCGTGTTTGCGAGTCCAAGTAGAAAACGATTGCGTCCTGCTCGTCTCTCGGTGGCACAGGCAAGAGAAGACCGGAGTACCGCTCCGCGCTCACATTCTGGATAGTGGCTTGGATGAACGCCGAGTTCAGCCACTGCCAATAGGGATCAGAGGCCGTGAAGTACCGTACGAATCTTGACTCAACCGCTTGCGTCTGGCAACGAGCTCGGATCAGATACCCGGCGTAGGCGCACTCACCCCAGGCTCTGCGATACAGAAACGACTTCCCTACCGTTGCGCCGCTTCGGGCAAGCAGGAGGTCGCCTTCCTCAAGCAGATATGGCGCGGCAACGTCCGGCGGAAGCGACCGAAACGTCTCGTCCCGGAGCGAGTCCGAGTCAGTGATGTCCGTGATTCTGACATACCGAGGATGGGCCGGGTCGTCATGCTCTCCTGCCTCATTTGCGCCGTACTTCAATGGCTCGGACAGCAATCGCCGTAATGGCATCACGTCCCAATGCTCCGGGACATCCCCCAACCACTCCACGCCCGAGGGTTTGAGGCGGGGCGATGGGTCGAGGCCGGCGGCGCGGGCGGCCTCGGGCGGAAGACCACGCGTCACCGTGCGCGTGATCAGCGCCGTCCGATACTCCTGCAGCCGCTCAATCAGCAACCGCTTCTTCGCAATCAGCGAGTCAATCCGCTCAGTCTCCCGGTCGAGGAAGGCGGCAATCCCCCGCTGCTCGTCGAGGGGCGGGGCAGCGACGGGGATGTTGCCGATCTCTGGCGCGTTGATCGCTGGGTAGCTGACGCCAACGGAGCGAGCGACTACTTCTTCGACAAAACCTTGCGCTCTGAGCGCCCATCCCGAGAATCCGGGATCGAAATCGCGAGGCCGAATGACCGCGAAGCCAGTAGACACGACCATTGTGGGCGAAGGGTCGGTAATCGGCGCAATGGCTCGCAGGTAGGTCCTGACCGTAGAGACAATGGTGTCACCGTCGCGGACAAGCCTCCGTGCTCGCGATGGAGCGTCCTCAAAGACCATCTCCTCGATGTGGGTAATGCCGCGAGTCAAATCGACCGAACTGATATCGACGTAAGACACAGGTCGAAGCGGGTCTTCTCGCTCGGAAAGAGCATCGTCATTAGTAGATGCGACGAACTTCAGCCTACTCACGCCCCAGTGCGCTGGCACCTCGCCAAGCCACTCGACCCCTGAATCGCGAAAGCGGGGACGGATGTCACGCTCCTCCACAATGGCCCGCCTAGTCGAGGGCCTGGGAGGCGGAGGATTGGTCCGTCGCGGTTTCAGTCCACGTCAAGCCTTGTTCTCGGTGGATGTCGTGCTGGATGCCATTCTCCTCCAAGTGTTCTCGAAGGTCCTCAAATGTGGAGGGATAGTCTCCAGCAAATCCGCATGAGCACCTCCAGGACTCCCCAGTGCTGCGGTCCATTGGAAAATACCGGACGTACGGAATATGGACACCGGCTGGAGTACCGGGAACGTGAACCCAGATGGATTGGCCATTGTGTGCCACTTTGGTCCAGTACGACGGATCGTCATATAGGAGACTGTGAGTCATCAGTTGGTCATTGGAGCGCTGGCGTATCTGATCTACAGCATCGGCGAGTCGCTTCAGCTGCTCCTCTTCACCCGATTTACTAGTATTGAACGTGTATGAGGAAACGCCCAGAGAGTTAGTCATTTGAACCCACGCCGCGAACCCGATGCCGGGCAACCTGCCCATGATTGGGCGAATGACTAAACTAACAACAATCTGAGTTGCAAGTCCTCGAATTGCCTCGATGCTGCGCTTTGCCATAAAGAAACCGCCAGCTACGACTCCGGTGAGGATGGCAGCCCGTATCTCAGTGTCCTCCTCAGGAACTCGCCCACTCAGTAGGCTCCAGACCCCCCAGGCTATAAGGGCAACGCAAACCGCCCATGTGAGAAGAGTTCCGTGGGCGAAATAGACAGGGATCATCCTCTTACTGAGATAGCCACCTTTCTCGTCACCGGTGTTCCCTGACATACTGCCTTCCCGCCCCGTGTTTTCGTACAGGGACCACTTGAGCCGAGAGACTTCCCGCTCCCACTCCTTTCTTTGGAGTTCGTCACGCAGATACACCGCCGTGGTCTCGAGCATCTCAAGCACAACGTCGATTTTGTCGTATGTCGATTTAGCAGCCATGTCTCCCGCCCGCCATTCGTCTGCTGCTCCAGAAATGTCCGCGACCTCCGCGGATTGCTCGTGTCGGCAACTGGTCAGGTTCGCATATCAGGTCAGCTTAGTCTCGCCAGGCAACCGAGGACTGCGGACAGGTTCAGCGACCATCAGCGCACTCAGCCCGCGCTGACCGTTTGCAGCGCGGGGATTTCGATCTCGACCGAGCTGAACGTCGTCGAGATCGTCGTCGGCGCCTCGGCAAACTCGGCCGGCACCTCCGCGTCGAACTCAGCCAGCGCCTTGCTGTGGTGCGAGATCGCATCGTCGATCGACATCGTCGGCTCGGGTACTGGGTCGCCGTCCTCGATCAGGAATTCGATGTGAGCGATCAACGCTTCATGGATCATCGCCAATATCTCATCCCAGGTCTGGGCCGTGCTCACGCAGCCGGGCACATCCGGCGCGTAGGCCGCATAGTTGTTGGGCATCCGCTCAATGACGACTGCATAGGTCAGCTTCATCGCTCGCTCCGGCGGAATCCTGCCTGTCACTGAATGTTGATCCAGTGCCCTTCGGCAGATCGTCTCCCAGCTTGCCGGGAATCGTGACCTTGCCCGGCTTCACTGGGTGGCGAAACTGGCGGTGGCTGCCCCGTGTGTGGACATAGTACCAACCGTCACGCTCGACCAGGCGGATTGCGGCCCTCACGGTCGGCACGGCGGGTCAGCTTTTCACTACATCCGAAAGCAATCCGACGATCTCCCGCTCCAACGACTGAATGTCCGCCTCGATCTCCTCCAGCGGACGCGGCGGCTCGTAGACGTAGAAGTGGCGGTTGAGCGGAATCTCGTAGCCGATCTTCGTCTTGCTCGCGTCGACCCAGGCGTCAGGCACGTGCGGCAGGACCTCCCGCTTCATGTAGTCGTTGATCTCTTCGTAGAGCGGCACATTCTCGGTGTCGCGCAGATCGGTATCCGGCTCGAGATTGCCACGACGGTCGAGACAGACCTCAGCGTCGGGGTCGCGCTCACCCAACGCCGCGAGCACTGCCTTGCGCTCCGCCGCCGAGAGTTTGGACTTGGCCGCCTTGAGTACGTCATCCAGCGTCGAGACAAACGTCTCGCGGTCGTCGTAGGTAACGCCGCCGGTCTCCTCATGCAGGGCGTTGAGCAATTCGCGAATCTCCTGCTGCCGCTTTTCTCCAGCCGCCACTTCGTCGTCGTGCGCGGGACCCGCCCGCTTGCGACTCTTGGCAAGATTCTGGAACGCCTTCACGTCCTCCAGCCGGGCGATGCGCTCTGGTGTCGCGGCGAAGTTCAACCGCAGCGGCCGCTCGACCGTCACCTTCAGGTACCCGAAGTCCTCGTTGGCGAAGACCTTGCTCACTACTCGCGGCCGTAGGCGCGTTTCGTGCGTGACCGGATCCTCGTAGGACAAGTCGCGGGTCTCGCCATCCTCGAAGCCACCGTGAATGCGCGTCAGGTCCGAAATCTGCTCCTGCGACAGCTCGTTGCGCTTGTTGCCCAGGCTCTTGCGCATCTTGACGAAGAACTGGCGACCGTCGATCAGTTGCACCTTGCCGCGCCGGCGCTCCTCTTTGCGGTTGGTCAGAATCCAGATGTAGGTTGAGATGCCGGTGTTGTAGAAGAGCTGGTCGGGCAGGGCGACGATCGTTTCGAGCCAGTCGTTCTCGATGATCCACCGCCTGATGTTGCTCTCGCCGCTACCTGCGTCACCGGTGAACAGAGGCGAGCCGTTGAACACAATCGCGATCCGGCTGCCGCCCGCGCCGTCGTCATCGACAGGCTGCATCTTCGAGAGCATGTGCTGCAGGAACAGCAGCGAGCCGTCACTGATGCGCGGCAGTCCGGCGCCGAAGCGGCCGTCGAAACCGAGCGTGTCGGCCTCCTGCCTGATATCCTGCTCCTGCTGCTTCCACTCCACGCCGAATGGCGGGTTAGCGAGCATGTAGTCGAAGGTCCATTTGGTTCCGTCAGGCTGGAACTGGTAGTGGTCGGCTCTGAAGGTGTCGCCAAGAATGATGTTCTCTGCGTTCTCACCCTTGATCAGCATGTCGGATTTGCAGACCGCCCACGCCTCGTCGTTGTGGTCCTGTCCAAAGAGCACCGGCAGCGACTCCAGGTTGTACTCGCGCAAGAAGTCCTCCGCCACCGACAACATCCCTCCGGTGCCGCAGGCCGGATCGTAGATGCGCTTGACCACGTGGCTGCGGCCCAGGTCGGGTTCGTCCGATAGAAGGAGGCTGACCATGAGGCGGATCACTTCGCGTGGAGTGAAGTGCTCCCCTGCCTCTTCGTTCGCCTGCTCGGCACCGACCCGGATCAGCTCCTCGAAGACGTACCCCATCTGCACGCTGTCGACGCGCTCTGGAGAGAGGTCGACGTTGGCGAAAGCCTGGACGACCTGGAAAAGCAGGTTCTTCTCGTCCATCTTGGCGATCTGCTCGCCAAAGCCGAAGCGTTCTATGACCGTTCGCACGTCTTCCGAGAACTCGGCAATGTAGGCGTTCAGGTTCTGCGCGATCTGGTTCGGATCGTCGAGGAGCCTCTGAAAATCGAGCCTCGACGTGTTGTAGAACCCGTGACTCGACGCGGTTCTCAGCGCCATGTGCCGCATCGTCTGGCTCTGGGTTTTGGTCCGTTCCCCCGCCGCGAGCACATCCTCTTTCGTGTCCGCCAGCACGCAGTCGAACCGACGCAGCACGGTCAGAGGCAGGATGACCTTGCGATACTCATTCCGCTTGTACGGCCCCCGCAGCAGGTTGCAGATGCCCCAGATGAAGTTGGCCAGTTCGCCGTGCGTCCGGACGTTCATGCGATTTCGGCTCCTGTCTTGGAGCAGGGTACGTCAGAGTCGCTCGATTCCAAGGACACGCTCTGAGGCGCTGAGATTGACGGAAGCTCTCCAAGCGTTGGAGCGCTATTCGCCCTAAGTTTCAGCCGCGATTCCGCGGTGCCGAAACTCTCCGCTGACGGCGTCGTAGACAGCACGAGCAGCTGCCCTTGCCGTCGCTGCCGCTTCTGCCGTTGCCTCGGCATATCTCCCCGGATAGCGGGACTCGATGTAGAGCTGCGTCAACAGCGACAGACCAGACCGAGGAATCCGGCCATCCAACGCCTCCGGAAGTAGATCTGCCAAGTCGTGCAAGTCGTGAGTCTGCTTGTAGGTGCCGGTTTCCAGTAGGAGAAGCGCCTTCAGCGCCTTCTCAGCCGCCTGTTGCGAGAGCCAACAGGCGTAACGCGGCGCCAGATCGTCTTGGGCCAGGAGCCGGTCGGCTACCTGCAAATCCTCTTGTGCGTAGCTCAGCCAGCGACTCGCGATTTGAGCTTCGTCACCGGCGCTCATACAGGACTCGGCCTTCGCAGAGCGCGCTGTGCTCCATCGACCCGCCGAGTTCGCTTCGCTCCTTGAGCAGCGCCGGCGTGCTCAGATGGATGAACTTCCCAATCCCGGAGCCGACAAGCGCCTCCTGGATCTCACTCGACTTTTCCCGATAATCCCACTGACCAGGCAGGATCACCAACAGCTCCACTTCGACCCACTCGCCTTGTCCCGTGACGCGACCGCCAATCAGGAAGACCTGCTCGGGTCGGAACTGTTCCACGATCCGATCCGACATCTGCCCCAGCTGGTACTCGCTGGCCTTAGTCGTCTGTTCCGCCTCTGTGACCATGACTCAGTCCTCCGACTTGAACAACGATACATGTTTTCCGTCGGCACGCCGCTCGTCGGCGTTCTCTGCAACACCAGTCGTGGCCGGACTGTCGTCGCTGGATACCCGGTAGAAGGATAAGGGCGAAGTGGGAGCAGCGGACGATTTCGGATAAGATGTTTCGAACATAGACACAGACGTACCGCCATTGACTGTACGACCCGCTAGAGCTTCGGTTCCGAGTCCACCTCAAACGCGGCGGAGAGAGGAGCACATGATGGAAACCAACACCAAACGAACACCCGTCGCGCTCTACGCGCGAGTCTCCAGCGAGCGCCAGGATGTCGATCTTTCCGTCGCCGCACAGCTTCGCGCCCTGCGCGACTTCGCCGACCGGCACGGCTACGTCGTCGCCCGCGAGTACATCGACGAAGCCGAGAGCGGCCGTGTTGCGGATCGGCCGCAGTTCCGAAAGATGCTGGACGAGGCCTCGGAATCCAACGCGCCCTTCCAGGAAATCCTGGTCTGGAAGTTCTCCCGCTTCACCCGCAAGCGCGAGCACGCGGTCGCCTTCAAGTCGATGCTGAGGCGGCGAGGCATCCGAGTCACTTCCATCACCGAGCACGCGGACGACTCTCCCACGGGGCGGTTGATGGAGGCGATCATCGAGAGCGTCGATGAGTTCTACTCGGAGAACCTCGCCCAAGAGGTCCGGCGCGGGATGCGCGAGGCCGCTTCCCGGGGGTTCTTTATGGCGCCGGTCGCGCCGTTCGGATTCCGGCGCGTGAAGGTCCAGGACGGCGCCAAGGAGAGACCCAAACTGGAAATCGACGAAGCCGCCGCTCCGGTCGTGAAGGAGATCTTCGATAAGGCGCTCCGCGGACACGGCCTCAAGGACATCTGCCGCGATCTGAACGAGCGCGGGATCACCAACAGGGGCAAGCGCTGGCAGCGGGCGAGCCTTCACAAGCTCCTGGTCAACGAGGCGTACACCGGAACGGCAGTCTGGGGAAAGACCAATAGGGGAAAGAAGGCATCCGACCCCGTCCGTGTCGAGGGAGCGTGGCCCGGCATCGTCTCGCGCGAACTGTTCGACGCCGTCGGCCAGGCGATGCGTGAGCGCGCTCCCGCCATGCGACCTCCGGCGCGCGTGGGCAGCAAGTTCATCCTGAGCGGATTGCTGCGCTGCGGAGTCTGCGGCAGTCCTTTCAGTATTCAGAGTGCGAGGAGCGGCAAGTTCGCCTACTACGTCTGCAGCAAGCTGATGCGCGAGGGCGCCGGCGCGTGCGAGTCGCGTTACCTCAACGCCCCGAAGGTCGAAGGGATTGTGGTCGACAAGATCAAGGAGCGCATCCTTACCGACGAGACGATCACAGAACTTGTGACTCTCGTCGCTGAGGAGGTCGATCAGGTGGCCGGTGAGTTGGGCGGCAAGCTGGAGGCGGTCGAGGGCGAACTTGCGGACGTGCGCAAGCGGCTGTCGCGACTCTACGAGGCCCTAGAGACCAGCGACCTGACGATGGAAGTCCTGTCGCCGCGCATCTACTCGATGCGCCACCGCGAGGAGCAGCTCATGGCCGCACAGGAAGATCTGAGCCGCCAGCTTGAGAAGCGCCGCGTCGATCTGCCAAGCACCGAGGAGATCAGGGAGTACGTAAAGGACTTCCGGGAGTTCCTTCAGCAGGGCACGTTCCCCGAGCGGAAAGCGTTGATTCGCAACTTCGTCCAAGAGATCGAGGTGGTCGGCGACCAGGCCACGCTGACCTACACGATTCCCATGCCGTCGGACGGCGCGACGAAAGAAGAAACGTCCGTTCTCTATTTCGCCAACTCTGGCCTACCACCGCGCCGGACAGATCGCACGGTTCAAGGCCCGGGACTGTCGCTCGATTCCTTCGTCACGCCCGATTGCGGCCAAATCGGCTGCGGCCAAATCGGCCGCTCGCAGGCGCCTCTCGCCTAACCGGTTGCCGCCACCTCGCTACCTCCTGCGCGCGAATCCTACTCCGCGACACTGAACGACTCGGCTGGCGGGTCAGGGAAGTCCTCCGGCCAGAGCAACCGGGCCAGGTCCTCGGCGCCGCGAATGTTCCAGTAGGACAGCGTCGTGAAGTGTTTGCTCTCGACCAGGTGCACCGCGCCGTTCTTGATCGCGGGAACCTCGGCCAGCGCCTCGTTGTCGAGCAGGCTCTGGCGAAACTCCTCAGCGCCGAACTCGAGCGGTTGGGCAATGATGATGATCTCCGGAGCCATGGCAATCACGCCTTCCAGGCTGGTCGTCTGGTTGCCTTGAATGCCCGCAATCTCGGCCGCGTTGACGCCTCCCGCCGCCAGGATCACGCCGCCCTCGGTCGAGTTGCCCCCGGCAACCCAGAGGGTGTCCGAGTACTGCGTCAGTGCAAGCACGCTCGGCTGAGGCGACTTGATGCTCGTGATCGAGATCAGCGCTTCGTAACGCGCCTGGACTTCGTCCACGAACTCAAAGGCGCGTTCCTCTTCGCCAAAGATGTAGCCCATCAGAAGGATGCTGTTGATTCGCGCTTCAGGACCCTGGATCAGCTCGGTCTGGATCACGGCGATGCCGACTCGCTCCAGCGCGTCAATGGCCTCGACCGGGAAGAACGGGCTGGTCACGACCACATCCGGCGACTGCGCGACGATCACTTCCGGATCCCGCGAGATCTCCGGCTTGTCCTGAACCAGCGCGGCAACATTCGAGTACGTCGTGTTCTTGGTCACCGCGCCGACCGCAACCAGTCGCTCATTGGGCACCAGCGCGAGCGTCACCTCATCGTGGCCAATGGAGGCGGTGATGATTCGCATCGGCTTGGCCGGAATACTGACGACGCCGTTAAGCCCCTCAACCTCCCGCGGCCAGCCGCGATTGCTGGGATCGACGATGCCCCGCACACCCTCGAGCGTCCGTGCGCTCGCCGGTGAAGATTGCGTCTGCTGCGCCGCCGCTGGCTGCTCGGCCTGTGTTTGAGCCTCGGTCTCCTGCTCTTGCTCAGGCGCGACTTGATCCGACGCCTGAGCGTCGGCCTGTTGCTCCGCCGGGGGAGGTTCGTCCGACGAGCAGGCAACCACTAGCAGGCCAGAGACCAATGCGGCCAATGCCGCCAGCCATCCCAACCGAAGCACGTTCGAACCCAACATGGCAACTCCTTTCGACGGCTGCCCGCTCACGCCGGGCAGGTCAGTCGTCTGCGCTGATCCAGCAGCAGCACGCGAGGAGTGACGTGGTTCCGAGCGCGAACGCGGACAGGCTCAGCCCGAGCTGGTCGGCGAACACGGCGATGCGGTTGGAGGACCGTGAGCAATGAAAAACCCTCCAACAGCTCCGCCGGAGGGTTGGTGATCGACCTGACCGGACAAATCCGCCCGGAGATCGAGGGACCTCTCTGAAGCGGAGAGTTGTCACCTCTCGTCCAGGTAGGTCTCCTGGCTTGCGGGTGGAGGTCGGCGCCGGGCCCTTCCCATCGGAACATCCGACAGTGGGCGTCAGCTCTCCGTTCTGCTCTTGCGAGCCCCGCTTACAGTGGCGCTACCGCGTCGGATTCTCACCGACTTCCCTATTCTCCCGGGACGGGCACCTGGACGAATACTGCTGCGACGGAGCCTAGCACCCGCGCTCGCCAGGCAACAGTTAATCCTGTGTGCCACAGCCGTCAGACTCGCCGCCGCCGGACAGGATCAAGGCGTTCGGTGAGCACGTCGCTGAGGAAGTTCAGGGCGGTCAGCATCAGCGCGAGGATGAGGACGGGTCCGAGGACGAAATGCGGAGCGTCGCGCATGAAGGGTCGGCCTTCCTGCATGATCGCGCCGAGGGTCGGGTCGGGGAGCTCCGCGCCCAGGCCGAGGAAGTTGAGGGCGGCCATGATCAGGACGGATGCGACGATCGCGAGCGGCACCTGGACGGTGAACGCGCCAAACGTGTTGGGCGCGACATGCCGGAAGAGGATGCGCCGGCCGGAGAGGCCAAGGCAGCGTCCGGCGAGGACATAGTCGCGCTCGCGCTCACGCAGCACTCCGGCGCGAGCCAGACGAGCCGAGCCGGGGATGTTGAAAAAGGCGATCGCCACAGCAACGCTGAAGATGCCCGAGCCGATGATCGTGATCAGCAGGATCGCGAAGACGATCCCGGGGAAGGCCAGGAGGACGTCCACTCCTCGCATGATCAGGGTGTCGGTGCGTCCTCCGCGCCAACCGGCGGTGTAACCGATGGTGATGCCGACCAGCCAGCCGACGAAGACGGCGATGAAGCCGTGCTTGATCGTCCGGCCGAGGCCGATCGAGTTACGGGCAAGCAGGTCGCGTGAGATGTGGTCAGTCCCCATCGGCGCGTCCCAGGTGATACCGCCGTTTTTGGGAGTGTCGCCGGGTTTGTTCGGGTCGGTGGGATCGAGCACCGGGAAGATGAAGGCAAAGAACAGCAATACCACGAGGACAGTGATCGCTAGCGCCCCGCGCGGCTCTCGCATGACCGCGCGTAGCTCCGTACCCACGCTGCGGAGGAAATGGAAGCGATCGCTCTCTTCCTCAAAAGGAACGTCCGCGACTCGACTCGACACCGCTACGCCTCCGCGCCCTGACCAATGCGGATACGAGGATCAAGCCCGACATAGACCAGGTCAACGATCAGATTGACCACCACGAAGACAAAGACGAGCAGGATGGTCGTCGCCTGGATCACCGTGTAGTCGCGGTTGTTGACCGCGTTGATCAGCGCGCGGCCGAGTCCGGGCCAGGTGAAGACCGTCTCGATCACCAGCGTGCCGCTGAGGATCGAAGCCAGCTCCAAACCCATGATCGTGACCACGGGAATCAGGCTGGGACGCAGGGCATGGCGGATGATGACGACGCGGTTCGTGAGGCCCTTGGATCGGGCGGTGCGGATGTAATCCTCAGTCAACGTGTCGAGTAACGACTGCCGCGTGAAGCGGCTGATGTTGGCGGCGACGATGCCGCCCAGGGCCAGCGACGGCAGGGCGAGATGCTCGAGCGCTTTGAGTGGATCTTCGGTCAGCGGCACGCGTCCCGAGACCGGCGTCAGGTCGAACCAGACGGAGAACACGATTAGATACACAAGTCCGGCGACAAACGATGGCACGCCGATGTTCCAGCCCGTCCAGAGCGCGGCGAACCAGTCGAAGAACCCGCCGCGGTTGATGGCGGCGAGCACTCCCAGCAGGAGACCCAGGGTGAAGCCGATGATGATCGCCAGACCGGCCAATTCGACCGAAGCGGGAATCGCGTTCCAGAGGATCTCGGTGACCGGCAATCCGGTCAGCGACATGCCCAGATCGCCGGTGAAAATGCGGCCCAACCAGATCCAGTACTGCTCGTACATCGGCTTGTTGAGGCCGAGTTCTTCCTTGAGCTGTTCGTAAACCTCAGGGTCCGTGTTGCCCATCGCGTCGCCGATCGCGCCGGCGACCGGGTCGCCCGGGATCAGACGCACAGAGGCGAAGATCAGGATCGACGCCAGGAAGAGAACCGGGATCATCTGCGTGATGAGCCGACGAAGTACGTAGGTCATGGTCCCCTACGGCGACATGCAATTCCGTTGGCAAAGCCGGCGCGAACGCCTCACCGTTGAAGCGTCCGCGCCCGGCTGTTGGGTCGCTACGTCTGGTCCAGCCAGATCGTTTGCGGATTCGGAGTGGTCGGTCCCGGATCCGGCACATGCACCCGGTTCGTATAGAACTCGGCCCCGCGCTGACGCGCAATGGCCTGGGCGAACATCACCTCGTGGAACGTCTCGTTGAACGAGCGCCAGTACTCCTCGGTGTCCTCATGGTTACCGGTCTGGACATCGATGATCATGTCGAGCCAGTGGAAGTAGTTGTCCATGTAGGGACGTTCGCGGACCGGGATCGGGTTGCTGGCGTCGCCGCCGCGCTTGGCGTTGCCCTCGCCGTGCAGGGCGTCCTGCATGACCATGGCCAGCGCCGCAGACTCGGGCCGGATCCAGTTGCCGAAGCCAATCAGGAAGTTGCCGAAGTCGCCGGCCTGCTGCTTCTCGATCATGACGTTGTACTCGGTCGGGTCGAGCTCGAGTTCGATGTCGAGGGTCGAGAGTTCGGCCTGCAGCAGCTGCGCCAGGGCCGGCGCGTAGGGGCGGATCGGCAGGGTGCTGGCGGTCAGCACGCTGCCCTCGCCGACGCCGGCGGCATCGAGCAGCTTGGCGCCCTCGGCCGGGTCGTAGTTGGGGCGGTCCTGGTCTTCGATGTAGCCCTGCGAACCGCGCTGGAAGAAGAGTCGTCCAGCGTCGTCGTAGGGACCGAAGTAGTCGCGCACCACGCGCTCCTGGTCGACCATCCGCCAGACGCCGTGGCGGGCGCGCGGGTCGGTCGTCGGCTCGACGTCGATCGCGAAGCGGAAGATCTGGCCGCCGAGGCTGGTCCCGGCCCAACCCCAGTGATCGTCGCTGGCGATCAGCCGGTCGATCGTCTCGGGGTTGTTGAACGGGATGCCGTTGTGAGAGTCGATGTCGCCCGCCTCCAGGGCGATACCGATGGCGTCCGCGTCGGAGAAGATCGTGTAGGTGATCTCGTCCATGTGCGGCGCGCCCATGTGACCCTCGGTGAAGGGGACCAGGCGCCAGCCGGTGTTGGGGTCGTAGCTGTCGGTGTCGAAGCGCCAGGGGCCGGTGCCGATCAGCACGGCCTCTTCATTGCGGGCCATGTCGACCGCCGGGGCGGTCTCCGAACCGGCGGTCTCGGGGTGGCCCATGCGCACGTAGGCGGTCAGCGCGCCGGTGAAGCCGCGCGGCTCACCCAGGTTGAGACGCATGGTGAGGTCGTCGACCGCCTCGGTGCCGGCGATCACCTTGCCCAGGTTGAATGCCGGCGAGCCGCCGCCGGAGACGCCCTGGTCACGGATCGCCTCGTAGCTGTGCGCCGCGTCGGCAGCGGTGAAGGCGCGTCCGTCGTGGAAGACGACGTTCGGCTTGATGTCGAAGATCCAGGTCAGGTTGTCGGGAGTTTCCCAGCCGGCGGCAACGTCTGGCTTGATTTCCCAGTCGGGGCTGGCGTACTCCCAGAAGCGGTTGGCGGTCTCGTCGAGCTGCACCCCGCCGTACTGCGTCAGGCAGTTGTACATGTAGCCGGTCGGGTCGATCGTGCCGTTGTTGCCGGCCGAGTTCCAGGGGAAGCGGATCAGCGTCAGCTGCGACGCAGCCGCACGCTTGAAGACGCCCCCGGTCTGGATCACGTTGCCCTGGCTGTCGGTCCGGTCTTCCTGCTGAGCCTGAGCTACAGCTGCCTGCTGTTGCTGTTGCTGCTGAGCGGCGGGCTCTTCCTGCTGCTCCTGCTGCATGGCCTGTTGTTCGGCCTGCTGCTCCATTGCCTGCTGCTGTTGCTGGGTCTGTGCGACGCCCTGCTGATCGTCGTCGTCATCGTCGTCGCCGCAGCCCACCAGCGCCAGTCCGGCTGCGCCGACGCCGGCGCGGGCGCTCGCCCGCAGGAGTGAACGACGGCTCATTCGCTGCCGCCGCATTCGTGACCAATAGTTCCGTTCCATCTCGCTCACTTTCCTGTCTGATCGGACAGGGCCGGCCTGCCAATCTTGAGATACCTGACCACAATAACAGGGATTGTTCACCGTCCATGACAGCGTTTGTACTTCTTGCCGGAGCCGCAAGGACACGGATCGTTTCGGCCCACGGCGCGTGTCGCCAAATTGATCAGGCCGGCATTGATCAGCGGCGGCAGATCGCGCTCCATGATCTTCCGTAGTCCTTGCTCGCCTCGAAGATTGTGCTGGCGGTTGACGATCGCGACGATCTCGCCCAGCGAGGTGCGCCCGTCCATCTGCCCGATACAGGCAGCCATCACGGCTGTCACCGGATAGGGCTCCGACCTTCGGTCGCCGGAGCGGACCACGAGCTGAAATGCCTGCTGGAAGTTGGCTCCTGCCAACGCGCGGCGTTGTTCGAGTGTCACATGTTCCGGCAGCGAGGGCACCGCCCGGAACAGGGCTCCCGGTTCGGCAGTGATGGCATCGGTGGCGCGCCGACGGCGCTCGGCGCGGTCGTCACGCCGACGTACTTCAGCCTCGATCGCCGGAGGCAGCTCACCGTGCTCAATCACGGCCCGCTCGTAGCCCTGCGGAGGCTGTCCACTCACGACCCGCACGAACGCCTCTCGCGGAGTAGCGCCGCCGTCGCCAAGGATGCGGCGCGCCTCCCAGAAATAGGAGTCGGCGCTGCGATTGGTCCCATAAAAGAGCTGCGCCGTGACGTGGAAATAGTCGTACTGCTTGCGGTACAGCGATTCATAGAGTTGTGCCGCCTGGTCCCTGATCTCGGGTTCCTCAAGCGCCGTCTTCACATAGTTGGCGGCGAGCGTCGCGCTGCCCAGCGCCAGATGCACACCGGACGAGAAGAGCGGATCGACGAAACAGGCGGCATCGCCAACCAGGACGTAACCGTCGCCGGCGAACTGCCTCGAGCTGTACGACCAGTCACGCTCGATGCCCGGATCCTCCACCAGCGTCGCGCCGGCGAGCAGCTCCCTCGTATGCGGCGCCAGAGCGACCTGTGCCTCAAGAAAGCCCCTCGGGCCGAGATTCCTCAGCCCTTGCTGGCCAATCTCCTTGTCGACCACCGCGCCCACACTGGTGACGCCGGTGTGCAGCGGAATCTTCCAGAGCCAGCCGTGTTCGTAGGACTCGATGAAGATGTTGCCATGGTTGGGCGGGTCGAGATGGTCGGCGTCACGGTAATAGCCATAGACGGCCAGGTTGTTGAAGTACTCGTCCCACTGGTGCAGGTCCAGCTTGCGGCTGAGCAACGCGGCCTGACCGCTGGCGTCGACGATGCATCGGCTGTCGATTCTGCCCTCAGCGCCGTCACTCAGGTAGGACACCCCGCTCGCGCGGACACCGTCAAAGTCCACATCCAGCACCTGGTGCTCTTCCCGCACATCCACGCCGTGCTCGGCGGCATTCTTGAGCAGGATGTGATCGAACTCCGAGCGCACCACCTGGAACGAAGTCGGCCGCTGGCCCGGATCGTCGGCGAAGTACCAGCTCCACGGTTCGGGGTCCTTGCCCCAGACCAGCGTCGCCCCGCGCTTCACCACGAACCCGGCGGCCTCGATCGCCGGCATTGCCCCAATCTGCTCAAGCACCGGGATGCTGGCCGGCAGCAGCGACTCGCCGACATGCTCCCGGGGAAACTTGGACCGTTCCAACAGCGTGACGCGATAGCCCTGGTCGGCGAGCAGCGTGGCGCAGGTTGAGCCGCCCGGTCCGCCGCCGATCACGACAACATCGCAGGCCTCCTGCATGAAGCTCCCTCCTCCGCGAAGCTAGGCTAGAGCGTCAGCTCTGACTCAACAGCCGTGCCGACTGGTCCCTGGAATCAGGAACCATTGAATCGGTCGGCGCAGACCTCATGCGTCGTATGGCGTCGTGGTCCTCTGTCGCCTTCGACACCTCGGTTCGACCGCGCGCTCCAACAGCACATTAGTCCATATACAATCAAACGGGCTCAATCGCCCGGCAACCTGAAAGTGACCAACATGACCGCCGAGGCCATCTGGACAACCCCGGAATCATCTGGAATCGGGCGGACAAACACCCTCGAAAACTGGACGGATCTGGACAAATCCGGACAAATCTGGACTGCAAACGCGAGAATTCCCAGCCCACAGCGGCAAATCCGACCGCCCCCGCCCGAATTCCCTCGCCTCGGGACGAAAATCCGGCGAAACGGTCAGGCCGCCGCCAGCCATTCAGGTGCCGAGGCCCTCGCGCTGAACTCTCTCGTCGGGGCGATCCTCGAGGCGATCGGTCCCTACGCGCGCAACCAACGACCCGCGCTCCGTCAGCCGCCTCGCTTGGATGGATGCCAGCGCAGGACGTAGCGGTCGATCCCGGCCACGATCATGTACTGGCTGATGCCCAGCAGACAGGCCATCACGATCGCCGTCCAGACCTCGACCGTGTGGACGTTGTTCGCCTCGTTGCGGATATATCCGCCCAGGTTCTCGAAGCTGCCGCCGAAATACTCGGAGATGATCGCGACGATCATTGCGATCGTCACCGCGATCTTCAACCCCGAGAAGAAGAAAGGCAGCGCGTAGGGGACGTGCAGGTTCCAGAAGGTGCGGAAGTGTCCGGCGGCGTATGAGCGCATCAGTTCCTGCGCGTTGGCGTCGGCGCTGCGCAGCCCGACCAGCGTGTAGGTAAACAGGATCGGCGCGGTCGCGATGCTCACCGTGGCGATCTTCGAGCCGGCCTCAATCCCGAACCAGACGACGGTGAGCGGAGCGAGCGAGATCACCGGCACCGCCTTGAGCACAGCGGCGTAGATGCCGATCCCTTCGGCCATCCAGCGAGTGCGGAACGTGATCGCGGCCAAGCCGATGCCGATGCCGCCGCCGAGCAGCAGGCCGCGTCCGGCGACGCCCAGCGTGTTGCGGCCCTGCTGGATCAATCGGCCGAAGTCCTCGACGAACAGGCTGGCGATCTCGCTGGGCCGAGGCAGCAGGAACCGCTGGATATCGAATGCCTCGACGATCAACTCCCACAGACCGATCGCGGCGACGAAGACCAGGAATGGTGGTACGACCACACCGGCATGGCGGCCCCACAGGCGCGGCTGTTCAGCGCTGGTTTCGAGGGCCTGGTCCGTCGTTGTCACAGGCCGCCTGCCATCGCCGTGCCCAGCGATTCCCGGACCTGGGTGACCAGTTCGTAATAGCGAGTCGACTCCTCCACCTCGGTCGTCCTCGGATAGGGCAGGTCGATCGGGATGATCTCCTGCACGCGCCCTGGTCGGGCCGTCATCACCACGACCCTGCCGGACAACAACACAGCCTCGGGAATGCTGTGGGTGACGAACAAGATCGTCGTGTTGGTCTCTTCCCAGATCCGGTGCAGCTCGAGGTTCATCCGGTCGCGCGTGATCTCGTCGAGCGCGCCGAAGGGCTCGTCCATCAGCAGGATCGAGGGCCGGAACACGAGCGCTCGCGCCAGCGAGACGCGCTGCTGCATCCCGCCGGAAAGCTGGTAGGGATGGTGGCTCTCGAATCCGTCCAGACCGACCATGCTGAGCAACCGCTCAATCTCTTCCTCCTTCTTCTCTCTGGACATGCCGGAGATCTTCATGATCTCGAGCGGCAACGCGACGTTTTTCCAGACCGTTCGCCAGTCAAACAGCGTCGGCGCCTGGAAGATGAACCCGTAGTCGCGGTCGAGCCGAGCCTGCCGGGGCGTCTTGCTGTTGACCAGGACCGATCCGCCGCTGGGTTCAATCAGATCAGCAGCGAGGCGAAGCAGCGTCGATTTGCCGCAGCCCGAGGGACCGATCAACGAGACGAACTCACGCTCGGCGATGTCAAGATCCACAGACTCGATGGCGAGCGTCGCGTTCGCTCCGTTGCCGAACTCCTTGCGCACGCCCTGAAATGCAATCGCCGTCTGCGCTCCGCTTGCGGCTGCCTCGCGCGACGTGTCGGGTGTGGTCATGGCCCGCCTTCCTAACTCAACTCCTGCGCGCGGTGGCCGCGCAGGACAACGATCTGAATGATGCGGACCATCCCGACCATGGCGCCGCCGAGCAGGCAGGCGCCGCCGATCGCGGCGAACAACGACTCGGGTTGCAGGCTGAAGTATTGCTGCGAAGTGAGAATCACCACGCCGATGCCTTCTTGCGACCCAACCGGCAACTCGGCCACGATCGCGCCGATCACACTGAACGCCGCGGCGACTTCCAGTCCGGTGAAGATGTAGGGCAGAGCGCTGGGCAAACGCAGCTTGAAGAAGACCTCGGTGCGCGACGCGCCGTACGAGGCCATCAGGTCGAGACTGTCCTGCGAGACATCGCCGATGCCCCGCGCACTGGTGACCGCGATCGGGAAGAAGGCGAGGAACCCGGCGATCAGCGCCTTGGTTTCCCAGCCGGTGCCCAGCCAGATCACAAGCGCAGGCGCAATCGCGACGATCGGCACGGTTTGCGCGCCAATAACGAACGGCATGATTCCGCGGCCCGTCCAGCGGCTGAGCGCCATCAACGTGCCCGCGGCGAATCCGGCCACGATCGCGACCGACAGGCCGCTCAGCGCCTCGATGAACGTGAGCCGCAGGTTGCGCCCGATCGCCAGCCAGACCACGTCGCCCTGCGAGTTGATGCTGAACAGGTAATCGACGACCTCATGGAAATGAGGCAGGGTCGTACGCGGGGCATCGGTCGCCCACTTGAGGAACTCCCAGCCGCCCAGGAAGAGTGCGACGAGAATCACGATCAGTGTGATCCTGGCCGATGTCGAACGCAGCCGTTCCGCGCGCTCCTCTGTCAGCCAGCGTTCACGTGCAGAGAATTGGGCTGCAACCTCCGGTCCGGCGCTGGCGCTCATCGGTCGACGAACTCACTTTCGGCGTGGATTGCGCTCAGTCGCCCAACCGCTCATCCGCGTTGCCGAACCGCGCCGGCAATCTTCTCGACGGTGTCCTGGTAGTTGCCCAGCGGAGTGAGCACCGGCTCCGTGCAGCCGGCAGCGACGAAGGCCTCAATTCGTTCGATCGTCTCCGAGGTCGTGCCGCAGCAACAGACGTCGCGTACGAGTTCATCGGGGATGAACTGCATCGCGGCTTCGATCTGTTCCTGCGTGGCCGGCCAGCCCATGACGCTCTTGACGCCGGCAATCTGCTCCTCCGTCGCGCCGCAGGTCTCGGTGATGTGCGGCTGCTGACCGATGTACTGGGTGAGGAACTTCTTGCAGGCGTCGACCGCGGCCTGCGGGTTGTCGTCGTCGACTGCCACGCCGAGCAACTGGGGACAGTCGATCTCATCCATCGAGCGTCCCGTGCGGTCAGCGCCGATCTTGATGTGATCGACCGAGAGCGCCGTGTACTCGGGCGGCACGAGGAAATCCATCAGCGCGCCGTCGGCGACCTCGCCGACCAGCTCCATCATCCGTAATCTGACCGCGCCGATGTAAATCGGGACGGGATATGACGGATTGTCGTCATCCTCGGGCGTGTCGAACTTGATCTGGTCGACATCGACGTATTCGCCCTGGTATGTCACCGACTTGCCGTCCAGCAGGTCCTTGAGCGCGAGGATGATCTCTTTCATCGCCGTGCGCGGTTTGGCCGTGTGCAGACCGTTGCGAGTCGCCAGCGGCTCCCACCACGCGCCGAGGCCGAGCTTGATTCGGCCAGGCGCCATGTCATCGAGGGTTCGAGCGGTCATGCCCAACAGTCCAACGCTCCGCGTGCGGAACGGGAAGATCCCGCTGCCGATCGTGATCCGATCGGTGTTTGCCGCGGCAAGCGTCATATGAACGACCGCGTTACGCGTCAGCCGGCCTTCACCGACCCAGACCGTTTCGAATCCCTGGTCCTCAGCCCATTGAGCCTGTTCAATGATGTCTCGCGGATGATCAATGCCCGACATCAATCCGAGTTTCATGGTCCCTTCTCCATCCCCTGACACAGATGCAATGCAGTGGCGAGTTTCTAGTCGTCGTCCTGTGCGTCGAGCTCGGCGAAGACTTCCTGCGCGACCTGCAGTCCCGACAAACCCATCGGGAAGCCGCCGTAGGCGAACTGGTGCACGAAAATGCTCTGGATTTCCTCGCGCGTGAACCCCTGGGCCAGCGCGCCGGCGATGTGCCCGCGCAGCTGACGCTCGCGGCCCAGCGCAGAGATCGTCGCCAGTGTGATCACCCGCTTGGTGCGCAGATCGAGCGGGCCGTGCGTCCAGACGTCGCCGAAGCAGAACTCGCCCAGCATCCGCGCGACGTTCTCGCCCACCTCGCCGTTCGCGGCGGCAATCGCGTCCATGCCCGCCGGATTCATGCTGATGCTCTCCATCAGCTCGACGCCCTGTTGGTAGCGGTCACTGTCGTGGTAGTCCGTCATGATGAGCATCTCTTCCTTCTACAGCCGGTTTGATTCGCGATGTTTCCGCCGCCTTAAGAACGGACGGCAGCGTCGGTAATGTCGAGCGCTCGATCCACGACGGACAGCGCCCAGCGCAGCTCGTCTTCCGAGATCGACAGCGGCGGGTTGCCGAAGATGAAGTCCCCGCGCACGTTGACGAACATGCCCTCGTCGCGGAAGAACTGATCGACGCGACTTGTCAGCTCCGGGTCGACCGACATCAACGGCGCCTTCGTGGCGCGGTCGGCCGTCAGCTCCAGGACGGTGAACAAACCGCGGCCGCGGGCCTCGCCGATCGACGGATGCCGCTCCTTCATCGAGGCGTATTCGTTCTGCATGATCTCGCCCATGCGGAGTGCGTTCTCAATCAGATTGTCCTCTTCGTAGACCTTGAGCGTGGCAATTGCGGCCGCGCAACCGACGGTGTGGCTGCCATAGGTGATCCCGTGACCGAGCGGGTTGTGCTCGAAGTGTTCCGCGATCCGGTCGTTGACCATCACGGCGCCTAGCGGCACGATCGCGCTCGTCAATCCCTTGGCCATCGTCATCATGTCGGGGACGACGTCCTCGTGCTCGATCGCGAACCACTTGCCGGTCCGACCGAACCCGGCCATCACCTCATCGTCGATCAGCAGGATGCCGTAGCGGTCGCAGAGCTCACGGATGCCGCGGTACCAACCCTCGGGCGGGACGATGATCCCGTTGGTGCCGGTGATCGGCTCCAACAGGATCGCCGCGATCGTCTCCGGACCCTCGCGCTGGATCACATCCTCCAGATATTGCATGTAGGCCGGGACGAAATCCTCCTCGTTCACAGCCAACGGACTGCGATACAGGTAGGGATCGAGGATCCGGACGACGCCGGTCATCCCTTCCTCCGAGGGCATCCGGCGGAAGTCGCCCGAGGCGTACATCACTCCCTGGCTGCTGCCGTGATACGAGCGGTAGCGAGTCAGGATCTTGTGTCTGCCCGTATAGAGCCGCGCGATCCGCACCGCCGCCTCGTTGGCATCGGCGCCGGCCAGGGTGATGTACGACTTGTTCAGTCCCTCGGGCGAGATCCGCGCCAGTTCCTGGCCCAGCCTGCCCCGCGCCTCGGTGGCGTGCGCCGGAACGACATAGGGCAGCTCCGCGACCTGCTCAGCGATCGCCTGTACCACCCGATCATCGGCATGCCCGATGTTGACGCACATCGCCTGCGAGTTGAAGTCGAGGTAACGCTTGCCGTCCGCGTCCCAGAGGTAGATGCCTTTGGCGCGCACAAACGGGATCGGATTGATCTGCTCCTGCGTGCCCCACTCATACAGCGTGTATTCGCGGCAGAGGTCGAGGATCTCCTCGGCGCTGGCGCCGGAGACCGCGCGTTCGCTGGTCATGTCAGGCCGTGACGCTCTGGGGATGGTCCAGTACATACGGCGCGGACCGTCGGATGTACTGACCCCGACCGAGTGCTCCCAGGAACTCCTCGCCGCTGACGATGATCTCGCCGCGCGAGATCACCGTGCTCGGACGCCCGCTGACTTTCATTCCCTCATACAGGTTGTAGTCGACGCGCATATGGTGCGTCGCAGCTTCGATCGTGTAATCCGCGTTGGGGTCCCAGACCACGACGTCGGCGTCGGCGCCGATGGCGATGATCCCTTTTCTCGGGTACAGGCCGAACAGCTTGGCCGGCATCGTGCAGTTGAGGTCGACGAAGCGCATCATGTCGTAGCGTCCTTCGACGACTCCGCCCTGGTACATCAGGTGCATGCGGTTCTCGACGCCGGGCACGCCGTTGGGGATGTACCGGAAGTCGCCCTTGCCCATTGGCTTTTGCGGCGGCAGTTCGGCCAGGTCGTCCTGCATCCGGAAGGTGCAGTGGTCGGTCGCGATCACCGAGAGCGCGCCGGTCTCGATACCGCGCCAGAGCTCGTCCTGGTTGGCCCGCTCGCGAATCGGCGGCGAGCAGATGTACTTGGCCGCTTCGAAGCCGGCGTTCTCGTAGTCCTCGTATGCCGCGAACAGGTACTGCGGACAGGTCTCCGCGTAGACCGCCTGTCCCCGTGCCTTGGCCGCCTCGACCTCGGTCAGCGCCGTGCGGCTGGAGAGATGCACGATGTAGACCGCCGAGCCGGCCATCTCGGCCATCGCAATCCCGCGGTGGGTCGCCTCGCCCTCGACCAGGTGGGGATGGGCGTGCATGTGCATGTGTTCCTGCACCCGGCCCTGCTCGGCGAACTGATCGGTGATCTGCTGAATCACGTGACCGTTCTCGGCGTGCAGCGTGACGATCGCATTGGTGTCCGCTGCGACCTGCATCGCGCGGAAGATGGTCAGGTCGTCGACCATCATCGTCCCGGGATAGGCCATCAGCAGCTTGAAACTGGTCACGCCCTCGCCCGGCAGCGCCGCCAACTCTTCCAGGTACTCCTGCGAATCCAGATTGGTTGCCATCAGGTGGAAGCCGTAGTCAATCACCGCCTGCGACTCGGCCTGGCGGCGTCGGTGCTCGATCGCCTCGATCGGCGACATGCCCTCGCGCTCTTGCCGCGCGAAATCGACCACCGTCGTGGTGCCACCGAAGGCGGCGGCCACGGTGCCCGATTCCCAACTGTCGGCCGTGATCGTCCGGAACACGGTCTCGCCCAGGTGCGTATGCACGTCGATCCCGCCCGGGATGACGTACTGACCCTCCGCTTGCACAACTGTGTCGGCGGCAACCTGGAGATTGGCGCCGATCTGCACGATCACGCCATCGTCGAGGAACACATCGGCGACGTATTGCTCGCTTGCGGTTGTGATGGTGCCGCCGGTGATCAGAACTGAGGCCATCTCGTACCTCCTTCGCGCATCCCGTTGCCCTCCTGCGTGTCTAGGGCTTGACCAGCGGCTCGTACATGTCGGGACGCCGATCGCGGTAGAAGGGCCACTCGGCGCGCGCCTCCGATAGCTGGTCCAGGTCCAGGTCCGCCACAATAACGGCCTCCTGGTCGTCGGCCTGCGCGAGCACTTCGCCGCTCGGATTGCAGAAATAGCTATGACCGTAGAAGTGGACGTCGGGCTTCAGCGCTGTGCCGACGCGGTTGATCGTGCCGACGAAGTAGCCGTTGGCGATCGCGTGGAAGCGTTGCTCCACGTCCCACAACACGCGTGAATGACCCGCCGTGGCCGATGGGATGAACACAATCTCCGCGCCATTCAGGCCCAGCGCCCGCGCGCCCTCGGGGAAATGGCGGTCGTAGCAGATATAGACGCCAATCCGCCCCACGCTCGTATCGAACGTGGGATAGCCCAGGTTGCCCGGCCGGAAATAGTACTTCTCGAGGAAGTTGTCCGAGTGTGGGATATGCGTCTTGCGGTACTTGCCCAGGTAGCTTCCGTCGGAGTCGATCACCGCCGCGCAGTTGTAGAGGAAGCCCGGCGATTCAATCTCGTAAACCGGCACGATCAGCACCATGCCAGTCTCGGCGGCGACCTCCTGCATCCGCTGCACGGTCGGGCCGTCCGGCACCGGCTCGGCCAGGCCGTACCAGCGTTTGTCCTCCTCCTGGCAGAAGTAGGGGCCGGTTGCCAATTCCTGCAGACATGTGATCTGCGCGCCCTGTTCGGCGGCCTGATGGATCAGCGCAATCTGACGTTCGACCATCTTGTCGACAGGCGTCAAACCCTCGGTCTGGATCAGCGCGGCTCGGACAATTCGGGACATGGTTCACCGCCTCTGTCAAAGTGAGACGGCGGCCGAGACCTGGTCGGCCGCCGCCGGTTCGATCTAGCTGTCGTCGGGCAGGAGATCCTCAACGTCGAGATCCAGCGGCTCGTAGTCGTTACGGAATCGGTCGTCGTCAGAGAAATCCTCCAACGCTGCTTCGACATATTCGTTGGTGTACGCCTCATCCAGATCGGCAGCCTCCGAAATCACGTTGTACTCCAGCATGATCCCTGCGGTGCGCGACGCCGACTCCTGGTCGATCACGCCCCAGCCCTTGGATGACGGCCACATCAGCTTGTTGATTTCGTTCATCATCCAGGTCTGGTGCGCCCGCGGCAGCGCTGGACCGTACTTGAGCACGATCTCAACGCACTCCTCGGGATCGTCGGCGCAGACCGCCCAGCCCCTGGCTGAAGCGCGCAGGAAGCGAGTCACGATGTCCTGGTTGTCCTCGTCTTCGAGCCATTCGCCGCGCGCCAGCAGCGCGTCTTCAAGGGTGTTGGTGTCATGGTCGCCGAAGTCGACCACACGGAAGTCGCTGACCGGGTTGCCGGCCGCAATCAACTGTGCGAACTCGTTGTAGATCATCGCCGAGGCGAGATCGACCTGGCGCTCCAGCAAGAGCTGCATGTCGAAGCCCTGGCCGACCAGTTCGACCTGGTCGTCGCCCGAACCCTCGGTCAGGCCGTACTTGTTGATCGTGGCCGAGACCATCTCGTGTCCAGCCCAGACGCCGAGCTTCTTGCCTCCCCACTGTTCGGGCGAGGTGATCCCGTCGTCGGCCCAGGAGACGAGCCGGTAGCCGGAGCGCTCGAACACCTGCGCCACGGCAACCACGTCGATGCCCTGGTCACGTGCCGACAACACCACCGCGAAGGGCTGAACCGCCAGTTCGGCGGCGCCCGCCGCGACCAGCTGCACTGGCAGAATGTCGGGGCCGCCGGGCTGAATCTCGACATTGAGGTTCTCGTCCTCATAGAAGCCGTTCTCAAGCGCTGCGTAGTAGCCCGCGAACTGGGCCTGGACGACCCATTGCAAGACGATCTTGACGTCATCTGCCGGGCCCTCGGGCTCATCGTCACCGCCGCAGGCGGCAAGTAACCCTCCGACGACGATGAACAGGGAAGCGAGCAGATAGACGAGGTGGGAAGTTCGTGGTCTTGGCATCGGGCGTAGTCTCCTTCCGTCCGTTTCGGGCGATCGGGGACAGGATTGAGTCACCAGGCTGCTCGAACTCGGACGCGGAGAGGCTAGTCTTCTCGATTCGCGTTCTCAACCCTGGAACTCACAGCGGCCAACGGCAGACGATGCACTTCCGCACCGCGCGACCGAGATGGTCCGAGTCCGGCGACCGGCACGGGTTCGATCACATCGGCGTATGTTGGCGGTGCACCTGGCGGCACAGACGGAGCGAATTCGTGTCGGCTCGGCGGCAGTCGTGCGGGTAGGCAGATATCAGAAGTAGGAGTTTGAACGACTCGGACACACGCTGGATGAAAGCCGGGAACGCTTCGACGAGACGAGTATCTTCCACATGCCCATGCAACAGCCCCGTCCGCCGTTCGGATGCTTGGGCTGGACCCTGAATCAGTCCTGCCCGGGGCGGAAAGGCTCAACTGATCCCAGGCTGATTCGCCATGCAGTCACGCTGGACACCAACGGTAGTCTGCGGTTGAATCAACGCGATACCACGAGGAGACAGTCTGATGGCTATTCCCGCGCTCGATATTGAGTCATACCTGGACGCTGAGCACCTCGCCGTGCTCGAGGCCATGCCGGTGCGACTCGACCTGTCCGATATCCCGGCGACTCGGGCCGGCATGGCGGATCTGCGCGCCCTGTTGCCTGCCGTGCCCCTGCCCGACGGCGTCACAGTCGAGGATCACATAGCGCCGGGTCCCGAGGGCGCGCCCGACGTGATGGTCCGTACCTATCGTCCCGCCTCGCTGCCGACCAATGCACCGGCGCTGTACTGGATTCACGGCGGCGGCATGGTCCTTGGCAGCGTCGAGATGAACGATCCGTACTGCGCCGGCATCGCCGACGAATTAAATGTGTTGGTCGCCTCGGTCGAGTACCGCTTGGCGCCCGAGCATCCGTTCCCTGCGCCGATCGAGGACTGCTACGCCGGCCTGCGCTGGTTCGCGTCCTCCGCCGATGAGCTGGGCGTTGACCGCAGCCGGATCGCGATCGGCGGCGGCAGTGCCGGCGGCGGTCTGGCGGCGGGACTGGCCCTGGTCGCCCGCGATCGAGGCGAGGTCGAGGTCTGCTTCCAGATGCTGGTCTACCCGATGCTCGACGATCGCAACACAACTCGAAGCAGTCATACGATCACCGACTCGCGGGTCTGGAACCGGCCCGCGAATCTCGCCGGTTGGAACGCCTACCTCTCGGGCAACGCCGGCGGCGACGACATCTCGCCGTACGCCGCGCCGGCGCGGGCGACCGATCTGAGCGGTCTTCCTCCCGCCTACATCAATGTTGGCACCCTCGATCTGTTCCTCGACGAGGACATCGCCTACGCGCAGGCGCTCCTGGCCGCCAACGTGCCGACTGAGCTCCGCGTGTACCCGGGCGCCTTCCATGGTTCGCCGAGCATGGCGCCGGACGCCGAGATCTCCCGGCGCTGGAACAGTGACGAACTCTCGGCGCTCGACCGCGCGCTCAACGGACCACGCTGACCGGCACCCCAAGTCGCGCTGCCGACTAACACCAACGGAGACAGCACCCATGGACTGCGGAACGTTCCTGCTGCTTCAATCGCCGGGCGGGCAAGATCATGCCGAGGTCTTCGCTCGGGCGACGGAGATGACCCAGGCGGCCGACCGGCTCGGGTTCGACAGCGTCTGGTGCGCGGAGCATCACTTCTCGACCTATGGCTACCTGTCGCGACCGCTGATGTTCGCAATGCACCTGGCCGCCCAGACCGAGCGGATCCGCGTCGGTTCGGCCGTCGTCGTGCTGCCGCTGCACCATCCGCTGGTCGTGGCCGAGGAGATCGCCACCGCCGACCTGCTTAGCGGCGGGCGACTCGATGTCGGATTGGGTCGCGGGTACCAGAAGTACGAGTTCGAACGCCTCGGCCACACGCTGGACGAGAGCCGGGAACGCTTCGACGAGTCGGTCGACATCCTGCTCAAGGCGTTCGAGGGCGAACCGTTCTCGCACGAGGGCAAGCACTACTGCTTCGACGAGACCAGCATTTTCCCGATGCCGGTTCAGCGGCCGCATCCGCCGTTCTGGATGGTGGGCCAGAGCCCGGAATCGATCGAGGCGACAGCGAAGCGGGGCTTCAACCTGATCTCGGGCGGATTCGGCATCCCGATTGAGCGGTTGGCGGAGTTCCGCCAGACGTTCGATCGGGCGATCCCGGACCAGGCGCAACGAGATTCGATCCGGGTCAGCACGCAGCGTCCCGTCTACGTGACCCACGATGAGTCCGAACTGTCAGAGATCGTCGAGCAGGCCCGCTGGAACATGCGGGTGACCCTGAGTCTGCGCCAGGGTCTGGCGAGGGTCGATCACGGCCGGGCCGTGGCGATTCCGTTCGACGAAGAACCGAGCGTCGAGGATTTGCTCGACCGCTACTTCGTGGTCGGCACGCCCGATACGTGCATCGAGAAGATCAAGCAGTTACGCGAAGTGATGGGCATCGATCACTTCAACGCCAACTTCTGGTTCGGCGACCTCTCACAGAAGCAGATCCTGAAATCGATGAATCTGTTCGCAGAGGAGATCTTGCCGCTGATGAAGTCGGGGGAGGTCTAGGCGCCTCCGGTCACGTCAATCGTGACGCCGGTGACGAAGTCGGCGTGCGAGGAGGCGAGGAAGCAGACGACGTTGGCCTGGTCGATGGGTTCGGCGAGGCGGCGCAACGGCGTGCTGGCAACCGCACGTTCTCGCAGTTCGGCCGGGCGGCCTTCCCAATGGCGGCGGATCCGATTGGTCAAGGTGGCCGACGGCGCGATCGCGTTGACGTTGATCCCAGCCGGACCAAGCTCCAGGGCGAGCTTGGTCGTCATGGCGATGATCCCGCCCTTGGCCGCGGAGTAGGCGCTGGAACTGGTGGCGCTCTTACCTCGGCCGGCGATCGAGGCGAAGTTGACGATCTTGCCGCTGCCCTGACGGATCATGTGCGGCACCACCGCGTGGCAGAAGAGGAACGTGCCGCTGAGGTTGAAGTCCAGGACTTGCTGCCATTCCTCCATGGTCAGCTCGTCGACGGTGGCACCTGCGTTGGCAATGATCGTGGAGCCGCCGACGCCGTTGATCAGAATGTCGATTCGGCCGTAGCGGTCGACGACGTCGGCGACGACCGCGTCGACGTCTTCCTGCTTCAGCGAGTTGGCGCAGTAGGCGAGGTGCTCGCCGCCGCCGGCCTCGGCTGCGATGATCTCGGCGCTGGCGCGGCAGATGCCGTCGGCAGCGCCCGAGATCAGCGCAACCTTGCCGCGGAAGCGAGCGAATGATTGGTCAGGCATGGCATCCTCCAGTGGACATCAATCGAGTGACGTTGAGCGCTAGCGGCCAGCGAAATCCGGATCGCGGCGCTCGCGCAGTGCGGCGCGCGCCTCGTCGGCGTCTTCCGACGTGGCCAGTATCGGCGACGCGTTGGAGGTCAGCACCGCTGTGGTTTCCAGGGTGCTGTCCATGGCGGCTCGGATCACGCGCTTGTTGATCCAGGTGACCAACGGCGGATTGCGCATGATCCGAGCGCACAGGGCGCGAACCTCGTCCTCCAACTCTTCCGACGGCACGAGTCGGTTCAGCACGCCCCACTCTGCCGCCGTCGGGCCGTCGAGGTGGCCGGTGAATGAAAACTCCAGCGCGCGGCCAAGCCCGGCCAGACGAGTCAGGTGGTACGCGCCACCGTTCTCGATGATCTGGCCGACCTGTTGATACGCAATGAAGCGAGTCCTCTCGCTGCCGTATCGGATGTCGCATTGCAGGGCCATGTCCATGCCGAAACCGGCGGCGACGCCGTTGACCATCGCGACCGTCGGTTTGCGCACGTAGGAGATATCGCGCATCAGCTTGGTCAGGCCGTAGTAGAAGCGCTGCCGGGTCGCGTCGAGGCCGCCTGCCTCGTAGGGCGCGTTGCCGAGATAGTTGTCGTTCGGCTCGAAGTCGCCAAGGTCCGAGCCGCGTACGTCGGCGCCGGCGCAAAACCCTCGTCCCACGCCGGTCAGGACGATCACCTTGACGTCAGGATCGTCGTCTGCGGCGCGCATGTACTCGCCGACTTTGGCCAGCGTGCCGGTGCGCTCTGCGCCGCCAACAGCGGCGTTGAGCTTCTCGGGCCGATTGAACTTGATCCAGAGGATCCCGTTGTCTTCCTTCTCGTAGAGCAAATATGGGACGAGCTCGAGTTGCTGCATCGGAGCCTCCGTTGAACACGCGGCGCTGTTGGACTCGCGACGAGATTAGCGCCCCACTGAGGAGGAATGCGGAAGCGTCCGTGAACGTCCTGCTAGTCAAGCACGGCGACTGTTGCGGCACGGCCTTCGAGCGCTTCCCGCATTCGCCGGCGCTCGATCGCTTCCACGCGCCTGGGGAAGCGGACAAAGAGGGCCAGCGGGGCCATACAAACGACGGTCATGCCGAGGTAGAGCAATGCGTCCTCAACCGCGACGCCCTCGGCGCGAAGCAGGAAGCCTGCTGCCACCGCTCCGGCGTTACCGCCGGCTCCGACGATGCCGGCCACCGCGCCCAGCGCCTTCTTGTTGATGAACGGGACCACGCCGAAGGTCGCGCCCTCGGTCATCTGCACGCAGATGCTGAACACGATCAGCATCGGAATGGCGAGGATCAACACCTCCATCCGCGAGAAGGCAATCAGCGCGATGCCTTCGAGCAGCAGCACGCCGCCCATGAACAGGGTGCGTCCCCGCAGCCCCGCGCGGATGCCGAATCTGTCGGAGAGCATGCCGCCCGTGGTGCGGGCGAAGATGTTCATCAACCCGAACAGCGAGGCGATCACGCCGGCGAGGACGATGTCGAGGCCGAAGTTGTCCTGGAAGTAGAGCGCGGCCATGCCGTTGATCGTGAGCTCGATCCCGAAGCAGCCGCCGTAGATCACGAAGAGCAACCAGACCCGCGGATCGCGGGCCGCGCTGGCGAACGCGCCCGGCTCGGTCTGCCTGGTCACCTTGCCCTCGGCGCGCAGGTCCTGGAAGTCACCGTCCGGCGCGTCCTGGGTGAACCGGTGATAGACGATGCCCATCAGGAACAGCGCGACGCCGGGAATCACCATCGCGACTCGCCAGCCCAGGGCGTCGTTGGCGACAAAGAACAGCACGCCGGTCATTACCAGCGGCATCACGAGTTGGGTCACACCGCCGCCGAGGTTTCCCCAGCCGGCCGTCGTCGCGTTGGCCGTGCCAACCACGTTCGGCGCGAACATCACCGACGTGTGGTACTGCGTGATCACAAACGAGGCGCCGATCACACCGATCAGCAGGCGGAAGATGACGAAGGTCTCGAAGTTCTGGGAGAGGCCAATCAGCATGACCGGAATCGAGCCGAGGATCAGCAGACCGGTGTAGGTACGCCGGGGACCAACTCGGTCCAGGATCCAGCCGACGGCCACGCGGGCGAAGATCGTGATGAACACTGAGGCGATCAGCGAGGTGAATACCTGGGACTTGGTCAGATCGAGATCTTCACGAACCTCACCGAGCAGCGGAGCGATCCCGAACCAGCCAAAGAAACAGAGGAAAAATGCCAGCCAGGTGAGGTGAAAGGTGCGCATGTGCGCCGAGGCAAGGCTCCTGAGTTTGATCGAGGTCGCCTTGCCCCCCAACTCGTTCTGATTCATGGCGCACCTCCATCGTCGCTCGTTCATGCCAACACCGACGACGCTACGGAGGGCCAGTTACACATTGATTGCGGCATGTTTCGGCGGAATGACACGGACGTTGCCGCTGCATGTCGGAGCGGCAGTGGTGTCAACTGGGCGACGCGAAATGAATGCGGAGTCTGCTCAGTCGGCGCCAACCGGCTCGACTCGCACCGCCGCAAACTTGAGCTCGGGCTGCTTCGAGCGGGGATCGAAGGCTTCGCTGGCAGAAGCGTTGGAGGGGCCATCGTCCGACCACAACGAACCCCAGTGGAATGGGGCGAAGACGGACCCAGCCCTGATCGTCTCATTGACCCTCGCGGTCGACTCGAACGCCCCTCGCCGAGATACGATCCGCACCCGATCACGATCGCCGATGCCCAGGCCGATCGCGTCGGAAGAACTGATCTCCAGGAATGGCTGCTTCTCCGACTTGAGCAGCTTGGCCGAGCGCCCCGTGCGCGTCATCGTGTGCCATTGATCCTTGATGCGGCCAGTAATCAGGGCGAAGGGATATTCGTCGTTGACGGCGTCGGCGGGCGGCGTCCATCGCGGCACGTGCATCCGCGCCCGGCTGTCGGCAGTGTGAAAGCGGCCGTCCTCGAACAGGCGACGGCCGTCGGGCGGCGGCCCCGAACGTGCGGTGGAGGGATACGGCCACTGGATACCGGCGCGATGCTGGGCCAGCAACGGATAGGAGATACCGGTGATATCCATGTCGCGCCCGCGTGAGAGTTCCCGGTACTCGTGGAAGATCTCCTCCAGGCCGTCGTAACGGAATGCGTCGCCGAAGCCCAGGGCCTCAGCCATTCTGCAGATGATCTGCCAGTCCGGAAGTGCCTCACCCGGAGGCGGCGAGACCTGCTCAAGCAGACAGATGCGCCGCTCGGAGTTGGTCATCGTCCCGCCCCGCTCCGACCATTGAGCGGCCGGCAGGAGGATGTCGGCGACCTGTGTGGTCTCAGTCGGTTGATAGGCGTCCTGCACGATGACGGTCTCCGCCTGCGCGAACGCGGCCCGGACCCGGTCACTGTTCGGCAATGAGGCGACGGGATTGGTCGCCGCGACCCAGACCACTTTGATCTGCCCGCGCTCCAGCCGCTCGACCATCTCAATCGCCGTAACACCCGGTCGGTCAGAGATGCTTCCCGGCGGGATGCCCCAGGCCTGCTCGACTTCGGCGCGGTGCGCCGGATTGGCTACCAGACGGTGACCGGGCAGCGTCGTCGCGAGACCACCCTGTTCGCGTCCGCCCATCGCGTTGGGCTGACCGGTCAGCGACATCGGACCGGCGCCCGGCTTGCCGATGTTGCCGGTCGCCAGCGAGAGATTGATCAGCGCGAGATTCTTGTCAACACCCGACGTCGACTGATTCGCGCCCATTGTCCAGAAGGTGAGTATCGGCCCGTTGTCGGCGATGATCCGCGCCGTGTTCAGGATATCGACGGCGTTCAGTCCGGTGACCTCAACCGCTCGCTCAGCCGACCAACCGTCGAGCGATTCCGCCACCTGCTCCCAGCCCGTGGTGTGATCTTGCAGATAACTCTCGTCTAGCCCACCCGCCAGCCGGACCTCGAACAGGAGCGACTGCAGCAACGCAACATCAGTGCCTGGCCTCAGGGCCAGATGAATATCGGCGATCTCCGTCGTTCTGGTCGCTCTCGGATCGACCACGATCACCTTGACGCGGTCTTTGGCCGCACGTTTCCTCGCCTTGATCCGCTCGAACAGGATTGGGTGGCAGGCCTCCATGTTGGCGCCGACGATCAGGAACGTGTTCGCCTGTTCGATGTCGGCATAGCCGGCCGGGGGCGCGTCGGATCCGAATGTCATGTTGTAGGCAGTTACGGCCGAGGCCATGCAGAGCCGTGAGTTGGTGTCCTGATTGTTGGTTCCGATGTAGCCCTTGGCCAACTTGCCGAACAGGTAGTAGTCCTCGGTCACCAACTGCCCCGAGCCGTACATCATCACGCTGTCAGGTCCGAACTCATCGACGGCGCGGCGAATCGCGCCGGCGGCCCGTTCGATAGCCTCGTCCCACGATGTTCGGCGCGGCTCGCTCCCCTTGACGTCGCCCACGTGCGGATAGAGCAGCCGGGCTTCCTCGACGAAGATGTCCGGCAGCAACGCCCCTTTGGCGCAGAGCTTGCCTCGATTCACCGGGTGATCTTCATCGCCGCGCACAGCCGACACCACGCCGTTGCGCGTCTGCACCTTCACCCCGCAGCCGACGCCGCAGTAACAGCAGATGGAGCGCTTCCATCCATCACGACGAAGCAGGGATGGTCGAGCCATTCGGTGTTCAATCCGCGAGCACAGACTCGGGTCGGTCAATCAGCGCGCCGCGGCCGCGGACGGCGCGAATCTGTTCGGCGACGGCATCCGGCAAATCAACGGTTGGCACTGCCGCTGCGGTCACTTCGCCGAGCAGCGGACCGTCACCAAGCCGGCCGCCTGTGAAGATGTCGGCGACGTCGATGATCTCGCCATCGACTCGCTTGCGACCGCCCAACAGCCCGACCTCGCCCGCCCGATGCTGACCACAGGCGTGGGGACAGGCCGACATCTGGATGCGCACGGGCTCGGCGTCGGGCGCGATTTCGTATCGTTCCTCCAACGTCGCCGCGAGTTTGGTCGCTTCGCCCTTGCTATCGATCAGGGCAAACGCGCAAAAGTCGTTGCCGGTGCAACTGACCATGGCCCGAATGAACGCCGACGGCGTCGGCGAATAAGTCTGCAACAACGGCTCCTGCAACAGCGAGTCGATCCGCTCGCCGGGCACATTGGGAATCAGGATGTTCTGCTGGACCGTCAGTCGCAGCTCCGCGGTTCCGTACTCGCGGGCCAGCCGACCGAAGTCGAGCAGCGCGTCGCCCGTGATTCGGCCGACGGGCACCACGCATCCGACGGTGTGTCGGTCGGGGTCTCGCTGGTTTGTGAGACCGATGTGATCTCCACCATGCCGGGTCGTCAGCGGCCGACCCGCGCGAGCCAGCGGGCGTCCATATTGCGCCTCGACGGTGTCCCGGAATCGCTCCATCCCCCATTCGCGCAGGAGCCACTTGAGACGCGACTGTTTGCGCTTCTCTCGCAGTCCATGGTCGCGGAAGACCTCGAGCACGCTGACCGCCAGGTCGACGGCGTCGTCGACGCCGACGAAGGCGTCCAGCGGCCGCGCGTACTCGGGCGTCATTCCGCCGAGCGCGCCGCCGACGAGCACGTTGAAGCCGATTGCACCGTCGCACTGGGCGGGGACGAACGACAGATCGTGAACCTGGGCGTGGCCGCAATCCTCGCGGCAGCCGGTGACGGAGAGGTTGAACTTGCGCGGCAGATTCGAGAATCGCTTGCTTCCGACGATCGCCTGTTGCATCCGCGTCGCCAGGACGCGAGTGTCGATTACTTCGTCCTCGGTCAGACCCGAGAGCGGGCAACTGACCACGTTGCGCACGTTGTCCATGCCCGATTGCTGCGTCGTCAGTCCGGCCGCCGAGAGGCGCTGCAACACCCAGGGCGCGTCGGTGATCGTGATCCAGCGCAGCTGGATGTTCATCCGCGAGGTGATGTCGGCCTGGCCGCGTCCGACCGCGTTGGAGATTTCACCGACGGCGGTGATTTGCTCGGAGTTGAGCACGCCCCCGGGAATCCGCATCCGCAGCATGAAGTGGCCCGGCGTGCGCTTGCGATGGAAGAGGCCGTACCACTTGAGCCGCTCGAAGTCCTCGGGAGGAATCTGCGGATCCTCGCCCGCCGCCGCCAGCGCCGCGTAGCGATGCAGGTCAGGCAGGACATCGAGGCCGTCCCTGGCCGACTTCAGCACTTCGATCTTGTTGACGACCACGGCCCCGCTCCTGTCTCAGCCACCGTATGAGCAGCCGATTGCAGGCAGGTTGCCTTCAATGAACAGCATATGAACGCTGCCGCGCGCTGTATCGAGCTTTGCTGACGACTGTGAGAGCTGTGAACCGCTCACCTTCCGCGTTGCGTGTCGCGACGACCAGTTGAATTGCGTAAACGCCAAACCTACGCTCTCGGCACGGTGAGACGAAGAGATCTCGAGGAGGAGCGGCCCCATGGAACTTCAGGGCAAGAATGCGGTCGTCACGGGCGCCGGACGGGGCATTGGCCGAGCGATTGCGCTGCAGCTGGCCGACGCTGGAGCGCGCGTGGCCGCCGCCGACATCGACGCCGACAACGCCGACGACACCAGTGCCGCCATTCAGGAGTCGGGCGGCGAGAGCGTGTCGATCCGCGCCGATGTCGGCGACCTGGCCGCGATCGACCGGATGATCGTCGAGGCGCGCGACGCTTTCGGCCGCATCGACGTCATCGTCAACAACGCCGGCGTCACCCGCTTCCTCGACGTGATGGACGTCGAGGAGGCGGACTGGGACCGGATCCACCGAGTCAACGCCAAGGGCGTCTTCTTCTGCATGCAGCGCGCCGCCCGCGAGATGATCGACCAAGGCGACGGCGGGCGGATCATCAACATCGCCTCGATCGCGGGGAAGGGCTACGCGGGGACTTCCAACGCGGCCTACGCAGCCAGCAAGGGGGCGGTGATCTCGATGACGATGATCGCCGCGCATCAGCTCGGGCGCCACAGCATCAACGTCAACGCCATCTGTCCGGGCGTCACGATGACCGACCTGTCAGTCACCAATATGCGTCAACGCGCCGAGCGCACGGGTGTCACGATCGACGAGATGCGAGCGGCCCGCGACTCGCGCATCCCGATCGGCCGCGCCAACGAGCCCGAGGACATCGCCGACATGGCACGCTTCCTCGCCGGCCCCGGCGCGCGCAACATCACCGGGCAGGCCTTCAACGTCGACGGCGGGCTGATCATGCACTGAGTGGTCGGCGTGGTCGTAGCGGGATTACGAAGTGGGCTCGCCTTCGAGGATGAGGCGGGTCACTTCGTCGGGGGTGCTGAGCATGGGGTAGTGGCCGGTGTCGATCTCGTGCCAGCTGGCACCGAGATGCTCGGCGCAGCGGCGCTGGTGGGCTTCTCCCGGATTCGGGGCCTGGCGGCACCAGACGACGGTCGCGTCCCAGGACTGATCCCAGAATGAGTCCAGCTCTACCGGTCGGTTGAACACGGCGGCGGGATGTTGGCCGAAGCGGTCGGCGGCCCAGCGGGCCAGTTCGGGTTCCATGCTGACGCTGAGCGCTTCGAGCATCGCTGCGGGCCTCGGCCCGGTTGCGACGTCGGAGGCGTCGATGGCCGCGCCGGAGACGATGTCACGGATCGTTTCGCCGCTGAACAGGGCGAGTGCGTCGACGAAGACGATGCGCTGGATCCGATCGCGGGCGCGCTCGGCGAGGCGGGTCAGGACCATGCCTCCGGACGATGTGCCGACCAGGATCACGTCGTCGAGGTCTTCGTAGCGCAGCAACTCGACGAGTTCCTCGGCCTGGGTCTCGGTGGTGATGCCGGGCCGGACCTGGGCGGAACGCTCGGCGCAGCCGTCGAGTGAGGGCGCGTAGACGACGTGTCCGGCGGCCCGGAGTTGGGCCGCGACCGGCGACCAGATCCAGCCGCCCTGATATGCACCGTGGATCAGTATGAAGGTAGCCATGCGGACACTCCTCTCACTTGGGTCGAAGCCAACGGGCGCGCCATCTGCTTGATCGGCCGGCCGCCTGTTGGGTGGTTAGGTCTGGTTAGGTTTGGTAAGTGGGTTATGTCGTGTGGAATTGCGAATTCCCTGTGTTTTGCCGGGTTTCGTGATCGGCGGTTGGCGGTCAGAGGAGAATTTTCCTCCGGGGCGCCGGGGAAAAAACGGCGGGCCTCCTACGGTTTGTCGATCTCTTGTTCTTGGTTCATCATAGCGAGGAATCTGCGGGCATGGGGTACAGCCTCGACGCCAGACCTCGTGTGTGGTCGCAGAGGCGCTCCCTGGGCTAGCTGGCGCCATTTGCCGATTCTTGCGCCAGGGCCTCGGTGGCGGCGTCTTCGACGATGGTTCCCTTGAAGAAGTTTCGGTTGGTGTGGGCGTAGAGGCGGAGCTGGTTGGTGAAGGCGA
>JAPPNI010000035.1 GCA_028873865.1 Chloroflexota bacterium
GTTCGCAGGAGTGATTGAGATGCATCATGCCGCGCTCGCGCTGCTCGGACGTGATGGGGCCGATGTGCAGGTCCTCGGTGATCTGGATCTCGGCCGGTCCCAGCTCGAGGGCGACTTCGTCTCGTTGAGCCCTGGTCATGACGTAACCGCCCTTGACCACGACGACCTCTCCCCGGGTGATCGGCTCGCGGGCGAACAGGCCTCGACCGTGAATCGCACTGACGCGCTTCTCAACCTTTGCCGAGAAGTAGGTCTGGTCCATGAACGGGCTCCGTTGGTGTCCCCGACAGCCCTTAGTATGCCGCCATGCCCGACCTTGCCGCGAGCGTGTCCTGGATGTTCAACGAAGTCGCGTTGACCGAGCGCTTTGCCCTCGCAGCGGCGGCTGGATTCCGCGCGGTTGAAATCCAGACGCCGTACTCGGAGCCGGCGGACCTGCTGGCGGAGCGAGTCGATGCGGCCGGCGTACAGGTGGCGCTGATCAATATGCCTGTCGCCGTCGCCGCCATTCCGGGGCAGGAGCAAGTCTTCCGCGAAGGACTCGCGAAAGCGTTGGCGTACGCGGAGGCGCTTGATTGCCGTCGGATTCACTGCCTGGCGGGCCGCACTGACGATCCCGCGGCCGAATCGACGTTCATCGATAACGTGCGCTGGGCCGCCGACGAAGCGGCGACTCAGGGCGTAAGCATCATGCTTGAGCCGCTGAACACGGTCGACAACCCGGGTTACTTCCTGACCGGCAGCGCGCAGGCTCGGCGAATCATTGAGTGGGTCGGACGCGGGAATGTGCGGATGCAGTACGACATCTATCACATGCAAATCATGGAGGGCCGCCTGGCGGAGAGCATCGCCGCGCACTTCGATGTGATCGGACACATCCAGATCAGCGGCGTTCCCGGACGGCATGAACCTGACGATCAGCAGGAAATCAACTATCCCTACCTGTTGTCGTTGATCGACGACATAGGCTACGACGGCTGGGTCGGCTGCGAATACCGACCGCGCGCCGGAACACTTGAGGGGTTGAGATGGGCGCGGTCCTACGGCATCACAAATGAGGCATGACGAAGGATTGAAGGGACTGGGCGATGACTAACTCGGCAACTGGACGCATCGCAGTGATTACCGGAGCGGGGTCAGGCGTCGGGCGGGCGTCGGCGCTGGGTTTGCTCCGGCATGGCTGGACGGTAGTGCTCAACGGCAGGCGGATGGAACGACTCGAGGAGACCCAGGCGATGGCGGGCGAAGATGCGGCTCGGACCCTGGCGGTTGCCGCGGACGTGAGCAATGCGGATGGGGTGGCTTCTCTCTTCGCTCGGGTGCGTGAGACCTACGGACGCCTGGACATGCTGTTCAACAACGCTGGCGGCGGGTCGCCGCCGGTGCTGCTGGAGGACCTGTCGCTCGAGCAATGGCAACGGGTCGTCGATCTGAATCTGACCGGCACGTTCCTCTGCACCCAGGAGGCGTTCCGGATCATGAAGGATCAGGATCCCCGCGGCGGGCGGATCATCAACAACGGCTCGATTTCAGCTGACAGGCCGCGACCGAACTCGTCTCCGTACACCGCGACGAAGCACGCGCTGACGGGTCTGACCAAGTCGATCGCGTTGGACGGTCGCAAATACGACATCGCCGGCGGACAGATCGACATCGGCAATGCGTTGACCGAGATGACCGGAGGCATGGGCCGCGGCGTTCCGCAACCCAGCGGCGAGCGGATGGCCGAGCCGACGTTTGACGTGGAGCACGTCGCCGATGCGATCGTCTACATGGCCAATCTGCCGCTCGATGCCAACGTGCCGTTCATCACGGTCATGGCCACGAAGATGCCTCTGTACGGTCGGGGTTAGGCCAAGTCCTTGTTCGGGTTGATCAAGTATTTCTCGCCCGTCGCTCGCCGGTTGTAGACGGCGATGTTGTCGAGGTCGAGCGCTTCGGCCAGTGAGATTTCCCTGGCGTAATCGCTCGCGAAAGTGGTCGTGACCTCGTCGGCGACTCGTTGGCGCAAGTGCTCGGCTGCTTCCGGGCCGACTCGCTCCAGAAACGGCGTCAGCAACCAGCCGCCCAGACCCCAGGCCAAGCCGTAGCTGCGGTGCAGCACGGTTGGTGAGGTGTCGAGGCCTCCATAGATGTAGACCTGCTTGTGGACGTTGGATCCATAGCGATTGAAGCCCGGATCCTTGGTCTTGGCGGCGATCTCCATGCAGTTGAGGAGTTGATTGGCCAGCGGCCCGCCCCCCGTTGCGTCGAATGCGAGCGTCGCGCCGGTCTCGATCAGCGCCTCGACCAGATCGTCCTCGAAGGTGTCTGTGCTGGTGTCGCAGACGTAGCGGGCGCCGATGCCGCGCAGCAGAGCGACGTGTTCCGGGCGGCGGACGACGTTGACCAGATCGATGGCCTCGTCGTTGCAAACCTTCTGCAGCATCTGTCCCAGGTTTGAAGCGGCGGCGGTGTGGACGAGCGCCGTGTGACCTTCCATTCGCATCGTCTCGACCATGCCCAGCACGGTCAGCGGATTGACGAAGCACGAGGCGCCCTCTCTGGATGTGGTGCCTTCGTGCAGCACCAGGCATTGGCCGACCTTGACCAATCGGTATTGCGCATACATCTCACGCGCGATCGCGGCCACGGTCTTGCCCAGCAACGCCTGGGCGGCTGCGCCTGAGCCGGCTTCCACGACGACGCCCGCGCCCTCGTTGCCGGCCGGCAGCGACATGTCGAAGCGGTCGGACTGCGACGGCAACAATGCGGGCGGGATCGGCGCGCTGACGACGGGATTATCGGGCGTACCGGACACTTGAGCCTGAGCCATGTCGGCCGGACCGATCAACAAGCCGAGGTCGGATGGATTGATCGGTGAGGCCTCGACGCGGACGACGACCTCGTCGGGGCCAGGCGATGGGACTTCGACGTCTTCGAGCGAGAGGATGAGTTGCCCGTCGCTGGTCACTGTCGAGCGAATCTGTCGTGACTTCACACTGCACCGTGTTTCTCAGGTCCTGGGGGCGGAACGAGTTCCGCCGGACAGCCTATCGAACCACTAGGTGAGGCACGCGGCCGCTACGCGGAAGGTGCGGTCGACGCATTGGTCAGAATCCAGAGGCCAGGCTGCGGCGCGAGCGGTCGATCAGGAAGAGGAAGACCGGCGTGCCGATCATCGCCGTGAGGACTCCGAGCGGCAGCTCTGCCGGTTCGGCGATTGTCCTTGCAGCGAGGTCGGCGCCCAAGACCAGGATCGCTCCCGCCATGGCGCTGGCGGGCATCAGCCGGCGATGGTCGGGACCGACCGCGAGGCGGACGATATGCGGCGCGATCAGACCGATGAAGCCGACGACGCCGGCGACCGCGACTCCGGCGCCGGTGGCCATCGCGGCGGCCGCGACGATCAGGAGCTGGGTGCGCTGCACGGGGACGCCCAGGTGTCTGGCCTCGGCGTCGCCCAGCGAGAGCAGATTGAGCGCGCCGGCCTGGCGAACCAACACCAGGATCGCGAAGAGGATCAATGGTCCGGCCGAATAGACGTACTCCCAGAGCGAACCGGCGAGGCTGCCCAGCAGCCAGAAGACGATGTCGCGCAGTTCTTCGTCGTCCGAGAAGGAGATGATGAAGCTGATCGCCGCGCCGAGCAGCGCGTTGACCGCGATCCCGACCAGCAACATCGTGGCCATCTGAGCCCGGCCGCCGCGTCGCGCGAATCCGTAGATCAGAAACGTCAGGGTCAGTCCGCCGATGAACGCGGCGAGCGGCAGCGCAAACAGTCCCCAGGCAGAGATGCCGACGACCACCGACACCGCAATCGCGAAGGCAGCGCCGCTTGAGACGCCAATCAGTCCGGGATCGGCCAGCGGATTGCGAAACAGTCCCTGCAGCGCGGCTCCGGAGATGCCCAGACCGGCCCCGACTGCGGCAGCCATCAGCATGCGCGGCACCCGGATCACCCAAACAACGGCCTCCTCGCGGGTCGTGTAGTCGATGCCGAGATCGATCCCGACCTTGCCGAACAACACGCCGATGATCCGCGGCAACTCAACATCGAACGCGCCCAGGGCCAGATTGACCAGCACCAGCGCGATCAGGCCGGCAGTCAGGATCCCCCAGGCAACTGGCTCCAGCAGACGAGGCAACGTCGACTCGGCCGCGCCGGCCAGGTCGGGGCGGCGCTCTCTGAGTTGAGCAAGCGGACGGTTGGCCATGGTGAATCGGCTACCACTTCATCCAGAAGTGAGCGTACTCGCCTTACCGAGACAACCGGGACACCGTCTCCGACACCTTGACGTCCTGCCAGCGCAACACGGGACGCCGCGCGGCGGTGGTTTCGTCGAGCCGGCCGATCGGCGCGCTCCATGGGGCGCCGTGCAGCGTGTCCGGATCCTCGGCCGCCTCGTCGGCGATCGCAATCAAGGCATCGGCGAGCGCCTCAATCGCCTCCGGCGGTTCTGTCTCCGTCGGCTCGATCATCAACGCTTCGGGAACAATCAGTGGGAAGTAGACCGTCGGCGGGTGGAATCCATGATCGATGAGGCGCTTGGCGATGTCGTAGGTGCGTACGTCGTGCTGGCGTCGTTGGCGTGAGCCGGAGAAGACCACTTCGTGCAGGACCGGTCGGTCGTAGGGAAGGTCGTAGTGACCATGCAGCAGAGTCCGCAGATAGTTGGCGTTCAGCACCGCCTGGCCGGAGACGGCGCGCAGACCATCCAGTCCCAGGGCTCGCAGGTAGGCGTAGGCGCGCAGCAGCACACCGACGTTGCCGTGGAACTGCTGCAGTTGTCCGATGCTGCGCTCGGGCGCGAGCAACCGGACGATGCCGTCGGCGCACTCTTCGACGACCGGCGTCGGTAGATAGGGGGCCAATTCTTCGGTGCAGCAGACCGGTCCGGCGCCGGGTCCGCCGCCGCCATGCGGCGTGCTGAAGCTCTTGTGCAGATTGAGATGCGCCACGTCAAAGCCCAGATCGCCGTAGCGCACGCGTCCCATGATTGCGTTCAGATTCGCTCCGTCCGCGTAGAGATAGGCCCCGGCGTCGTGGATCAGTCCGGCGACCTCCTCAATCCCCTGTTCCCAGAGTCCCAACGTGTTCGGCACCGTGACCATGACGGCCGCGACGGTCTCGTCTAGTTCCTGTTCGATGGTGGCGCGGTCGAGCGAGCCGTTTTCGGCGGTCGGCAGATGGGTCACGGTGTAACCGGCCATCGCCGCGGTGGCCGGATTGGTGCCGTGGGCCGAGTCGGGGACGAGGATGCGTCGCCTGGTAGCGAGCTCCCCACGCTCCTCCAGCGCAGCAGTGATCATCAGCACGCCGGCCAGCTCGCCCTGCGCTCCGGCCGCCGGGGCGAGGCTGACGTGGGGGAGTCCCGTCACTTCCGCCAGGCCGCGTCGAAGTTCGAGCAGGGTGCGCAGCGTTCCCTGCGCGTCTTCGGCTCGGGCTTGCGGATGTGCGTCAGCGAATCCTGGCTGCGAGGCGATCAGATCGTTGATCTTGGGGTTGTACTTCATCGTGCAGGAGCCGAGGGGATAGGTGCCCGAGTCGATGCCGTAGTTGCGCTCCGAGAGCGCGGTGTAGTAGCGAACCAGCTCGCCCTGGCTCATCTCCGGTAGACGCAGGGAGTCGCGCAACAGCGATGAATCGGGAAGCGATGTCTTCGAGCCATGCCATGCCGGAACATCGACCGCGCGTCTGCCGGGCACGCTGCGATCGATGCTCAGGCGCGCGCCAAAGTCCTCGCGTCGAGGCCCGGGCGCCGTCATACCTCGTCTCCGATTTCCGCCAGCGCTTCGATCAGGGCCTCGATATGGGCATCCGGGGTGGCCTCGGTAACGCAGAAGAGCAGGGCATCTCGCGCTTCAGGCTCGAGCCGATTGGACACGTCAAGCCCGCCTGTGATTTCGCGCTCGGACAAGGCGGCGCTCAGCTCAGGCGCCGACATCGGACCGCGCACGAGGAACTCCTGGAACCATGGCCCTCGTTCGGGAACGTCATAGGCAGGCAGCGCGGAGATGCGCCGCGCAGCGTCGTGCGCTCGTTGGTAGCAGAGTTCCGCGGACTGACGTAGTCCCTGCGGGCCCAAGGCCTGAACGGCGATCGTGAATCCGAGCGCGATCAGCGCCTGCGCCGTTGAGACGTTGGACGTCGCCCGTTCACGCCGGATGAACTGCTCGCGCGCCTGAAGAGTCAGCACGTAGCCGGTGCGCGGCTCGCCGTCGTCCGGAGCGTGTAGTTCTTTGGTACGGCCGACAATGCGGCCCGGTATCTGTCGCAGGTAGGGCAAACCCGCAGCGAACAGGCCGAGCGACGGTCCGCCGAATGCGGGTGCGCCGGCCAGATCGCGACCTTCCCCCGTGACGATGTCGGCGCCCGCGTCGCCCGGGGCTTTCAAGATTCCCAATGCGAAGGGATCGGCGACGGCGACGAGGAGCGCGCCGACGTCGTGCGCCGCGTTCGCGAGCGGTTCGAGATCGACGATGGTTCCGAGGAAATCGGGCTGTTGCACGACCAAGCAGGCATGTTCGTCGCTCAGCTCGTCGGGACTGGCGACGACGTCGACGCGCAGGCCGGCTCCGCGGGCGTAGGTGTTAACCACGCCAGCGGTGCCGGGATGAATCAGTTCGAGTAGGGCGGCGGCTTGCCGCTTCGTCGTGCGCGAGGCCATCAGACAAGCCTCGGCCGTAGCGCTGGCGACGTCATACAGGCCCACATTGGCGACGTCCATGCCGGTCAGCTCGCAGACGACCGACTGGAACTCGAAGCCCGATTGCAGCGTGCCCTGACTGATCTCCGGCTGATACGGCGTGTATGCCGTGGCGAACTCGGATCGACTGACCAGGTGAGAGACGATGGAGGGGACCGAACGTCGGTAGGCGCCGGCGCCGAGGAAGTTGGGGCGAGACGGAGCTGCGTTCTCGGCTGCGCGATCGGCGAGCAGCGCGATCAGCTCGGGTTCGGTCAGCGCGGGCGGCAGGTCGATTGCCGGATCGCGGAAGGCTGCGGGTAGGTCGGCGAACAGGGCGTCCAGATCGTCGACGCCGATGCGCTCGAGCATTCGCGCCCGATCGGCCTCGGTGGCGGGAATGTACGGGTGCGGCGAGGCCACCGCTAGTCCTCCGGAATCAACGCCCGGTAGGCGTCGGCGTCCAGCAGGTTGTCCAGTTCTGCGGCGTCGGAGACTCGCACGCGGACGATCCAGCCCTCGTCGAAGGGTGATTCGTTGACGAGTTCGGGGCGGTCTTCCAACTCTCCGTTCACACCGATCAGCTCACCGCTGACCGGGGCGAACAGTTCGGCCACCGTCTTGGCGGATTCGATCTCGCCGAAGGGTGCGCCGGCCGTCAGCTCTGTCCCTTCGGCCGGCAGTTCGAGATAGACCACGTCGCCCAGTTGCTCCTGGGCGAACTCGGTAATGCCGATCGTGACTTCGTCCTGGCTGTCGGCATCGCGGCGCAGCCACTCGTGATCGGAGGTGTAGAGCAGGTCATCCGGTGCTTCGTATTCCATGTTCATTCGTCCTTCGGCTTTCGATAAAACGGGCGGCGAACGACTTCGACCGGCAGCGCCCGACCCCTGACGTCAACCTCGAGCATTGTCCCGCGTTTGGCCTGCTCTGCGGGCAGATAAGCCATACCGATTCCGAGGCGCAAGCTCGGGCTGTATGCGCCGCTGGTCAAACAGCAGATTGTTTCGGTCCCGCCGGGCTCCCGAACTTCGAATCCCGCCCTGATCACTCCGCGAGCCCGAGCCGCCAGGTGCGCCAGGCGACGAGTTCGCGGCTGCGCCTTGAGTTCTGCGAGCGCTTCGCGGCCCGTGAACGGCGCGACGTCGTCGAGGCTGACGGCGAAACCCAATCCCGCTTCATAGGGATGCGTGGTGGCGTCGATGTCGTTGCCGTGCAGCGGCAGGGCCGCTTCCAACCGCAGGGTGTCGCGTGCGCCGAGTCCGGCCGGCGTCGCGCCAGCTTCCGTGAGCGCGTCCCACAATGCGCCGGCATGTTCGGTGTCGATGATGCACTCGCCGCCGTCTTCACCTGTGTAGCCCGTCCGGGCGAACAGGACCGACGTGCCCTGCCAGTCGAGCTCGGCGCACTCCCTTGGCTGCATCGAAGGGATGTCCTCGCTCAGGACGCTGCCCAGCAAAGCGATGGCCTCCGGTCCCTGGATTGCCAGCATCACGGTCTGGGGTGTGACCTCCGAAGCTGCGCTTCCGGCGACGGCTTGCAGCCGCTCGAAGTCGCTGTCGGCGTTGGAGGCGTTGTGGATGACCAGCCAGCGATCGTCAGGCAGGTGATAGATGAACACGTCGTCTTCGATGCCGCCGGCTTCGTTGCAGTAGAGCGAGTAGTGGGCCTGTCCCTCAGGCAAGGAAGTGACGTCGAACGTCGTCACCGAGCGCAGCATCTCTCCCGCCTCGGGACCCTCGACCCATGCCCGCGCCAAATGAGAGACGTCGAAGACGCCGACGCGTTCGCGCACGGCGAGGTGCTCGGCCACGATGCCCTCGTACTGGAGCGGCATCTCCCAGCCGGCAAAAGGAGCGAAGCGCGCTCCGCGGGCCACGTGCCGCTCGCGCAAAGCCAGTTGCGTGAGCGGGCCTCCGTTCTGTTGGTCGCTCATCCACCACACTGTACTCATTGCTATTGAGTACGTCTTGCCTGCGCCATTGGAGTCTTCTATCGCAAAAGGCTCAATTATGAACGCCGATCCCCGAGTGTGTAGGGCTTGCCACTCGGTTGGCCTGCTTCACACCATGCAGGAATCGATGTTCAACGAGTGCGCCGATGATGAGCGGCCGCAACAGCTCGCGTCGGGTCGCGTTCAGCTTCTCCGGCGGCCGCTCTGGCTCTGGCCTTCTCCGCGCGTCTCGCGGCCAGTTCGGCCCGGCGAGCCAGGGTGCGTTCGATGTACGGCTCAACGTCCGGCGTCTTGCAGCCGGTTTCTCCGTGGTCGACCTCCACCGGGCAGACTGTTCGAGCGGTGTCCAGCACCGACTGGCGCAGGCTGTCGTCGCGCAGACCGATCGTGATCAGCGCTCCATTCATCTCGTGACGTACCCGATTCGGGCGCTCCGAGATCTGCGAGCCGATCTGTTCAACGAACGCGCTCAACTCTTGCGGCGACCACAGCTCCGGTTGCTCGGCAGTGCAGGCGATGATGAACCATCCCACCGATGCCGGCCACTCTTCGCCTGAATCCCTCAGCTCATCGCTGAGCTGTCGCACGATCGGAGACCGCGAGACCAGCCGGCCCAGTTCCTCGGCCAGGATGTAGTTGTCGACATCCTGCAGCCAGCGCTGAGCCAGCTCAACGGACAGTTCTCCGGGGTCGGCGATGCGCAGGGCGAGCACGCGAGCGTCGTGGTAACCGCTCTCCCAGAGTTCGATGGCCAGTTGGTGCTCGCCGCGCAGCGGCTTGCCGATCCGGGTCAGTTCCTTGTAGCTGACGCCGAGGATGGGCTCGGCGGCGCCGTGGCGGGGATAGACCTTGCGGTTCTGGGCAGTGCCGGCCGCTTCCAGCTCGGTCAGGACCTCTGCCAGGGTGGCCATCGATCGCTCCTTCGCTAGTCGCCGGGCGTCCAGCCGTAGATCTGCTGCAGCGACCCGCCCATGAGCGTTGTGCGCTCGTCGTCGGAGAGCGCGTCGGTGACTCTGAACGCCTCGACGCCCTGCTCGAACGTGAGCAAGTTGGTGGCTCGGGTCCAGTCGGTGCCCCACATGCATCGGTCGAGACCGTAGGTCTCGAAGATGCGGCTGAGCGGTTGCCAGATGTCGAGATACGGAAAGGGCTCGTGCGAGAGCGTGCAGGCACCCGAAATCTTGATCGCCACGTTGTCGAACTGGGCCAGTGACAACACCCCGTCGAGTTCCGCCCACGGCTCGTCCGGCGCTGGCGGAGCGAACGGCTGCTGCAAACCGAGGTGGTCGATCACGAGCTGGGTCTGGGGATGCCGCCGCGCCAGCGCGGCCAGGACCGACAGCTGGTCCCAGCAGAGCACATTGATCGGCAGACCGGTCCGCGCTCCCGCTGCCAACACTTGGTCGAGGCCCGGATGATCCACCGTAACCCCCTCGAAGCTGAGCACGATCCGTGCCCCGACCACGCCCGGTCGCCCCGCCCAGGCATCGACCTCCGCCCCGAGATTCGCAGCGTTGAGGTCGAATGGCCTGATCAGTCCAAACCGGTCCGGATGCCGATCACGGACGCCCTCGCAATAGCTCGAGTCGTAGCCGTAGATCGTGTACGGCGAGATCAACAGTGCGCCGTCGACGCCGACGGCGTCCATCGCCGCGACCATCTCGTCGCCGGTCACCGTCGCCGGGCCGGCCAGCACGGAGCGATAGTTGTCTTCGTTGTTGCGGTCGTAGGCGTGTACCTGGCAGTCGATCGTCGGCGTATCTGTCGGCATTGGCGTCCTGCCCGTTCTTCATGGCTGGTTGTCGAGTCGGAGTCTAGGAGAGCGGCGTGATACTGTTCCGCCCGACGATGGAGGCGGCACGATGACGAACGAACCGGACACCTCAACCTGGAAGCAGACGCCCGACGGCATCCCGATCCCGCCGCCGTCGCCTGAGGACGTGCTCTATGAGGCCGCCGATGGCATCGCCAAGATTGTGCTCAATCGTCCCCTCGTGCTCAACGCGATCAACCGTAATCTGATGCGTCTGCTCGACGCCGCCCTGGATCGCGCCGAGGCGGACGACGATGTCCGCGCGGTGATTCTGACCGGCGCGGGGCGAGCGTTCTCTGCCGGTGGCGACTTGTGGGCTTCGCTGTATCCGGACGAGGAACCGGCGCCGGACTCGCTCGACGTGCTGATGCGGATCTGGTCGTTCGCCAAGCCGGTGATCGCGGCGGTGCGGGGACACGCGGTGGGACAGGGTTGCGAGCTGGCCGGCGTCTGCGACCTGACGATCGCGTCAGAGAATGCGCGGCTCGGCGAGATCCAGATTCGGCACGGGTTCGGGATTCCCGTGCTGATCACTCCGTTCCTCGCGAGTCAGAAGCAGGCCAAGGAAGTGCTGTTGCTGGGCGAAGTGATCTCGGCCGAAGATGCGTTGCGCATGGGCCTCGTCAACCGAGTTGTGCCCGACGATCAACTCGACGAAGCAGCTACTGAGATGGCAGGCAAGCTCGCGTCGCTGCCGCCGTCGGTGGTCCGACTGAACAAGCGCCTCGTCAACATGGTCTACGAGCAGATGGGCCTGATCGACGCCGTTCGCTATCGGGACAACGAGTCACTGCGGGATCTGCTTGAAGCCGAGGATGCGGTCGGAAGCGGTCGGCAGCGAGTTCGCGAAGAACAGGGTTGGGCTGCGTTCAAGCGCGAGCGTGACCAAGGCTATGCGGAAGCAGCGGGCTCCCCTGAGGATGCCTCTAGTCGGTGATGTAGGTGTGGGTGATCACCTCCCAGACGTGGCCGTTCTCGCAGTCGAAGTAGAAGCCGCGGCCCTGGTGCCGGTGATTGATCCGGCCGTCGGTGCGTGAACCCGGTCCGCTGCCGAAGGTGATGCCTTCATCCTTGACGCGCTGCAGGATGTCATCGAACTCCTGGTCCGAGGCGAGGAACGCGTAGTGATTCGAGCCGGGATCGTCCGAGTGGTCGAAGTCCAGGGTCAGCGTGTCGTTGATCTTGACCGGCGCGAAGTGGCCCCAAGTGCCCTCGTAGCTGAGGCCGAAGATACGGGCGATGAACCTGGCCGAGCGCTCCTTGTCGTAGGCCGGCACGATGGTGTGATCGAGCTGCAATGGCATGGTTTCCCCCTATTGCCGACGGGAGTGTCTTGCTCTGCTCTCAAATCTACCGATCTGGGCCATCTCTGGGCCATCAATCGCCGTCGACGTCTGCTCGGCCCGGCCGCCAGTCCATCTTCATGTAGACGTCTCCCCGCTCCAGCTCGGAAAGCATCTGTTGGAGTCGGCGTTCCTTCGTCTCCGGCCGCCTGGCCCGATTGATCCAGCCGAGATAGTCGTTGCGCTGGTACGGCGGTCGAGCACGGTAGGCCGCAATCAGGCCTTGTTCTTCCAATGCCTGCTCGACGGCGGGAGGCATCGGTTGGATCGGGCGCGACAGACGGGATTCCGGCTCAGCCATGCTCGACGCTCCGTTCATTCAGGCAGGATCAGCGACGCTCGCGTGAACGTCCAGCAGCGCAGGAATCGACTCTGCCGGACGTCTGCCGAAGCCGCACTCGGTTGCGACTCCGAACTCAGGGACGACTCTCTGAGCAGCCGCGATACGCTCGTTGGTCCCGTCGACGCCGTCGGTCAGATGCACGAGTCCGAGGTAGAGCTCGGTCTGGTCCTGCAGCCGGAGGTCGGTCAATGGGGCGTAGTACGAGTCGTCGCTGCGGTCGCGCGGGACGGGCATGTGCATCCAGTCGACTGAACGCCCAGCATCAGTGCAAACACCGTTGGCGATCGCGACGAGCCTGGAGGTATCGACCGGTTCGATGAAATGCTGATGCTCGACATCTCCATAGCAGAGGTGGAAGCCGGTCTCGACACCAGGCGGCACGTGATCGGCCAGCCGCACCAGGCGCTCCACAATCTCAGTCTCAGGATCGCCGATGAACGAGCGCACCAGGCCTTCCAGGATCGCGAACTCGACGGCGGTGTCCCATTGGATGGCCAACTCCTCGCGGGGAATCACATCGAGCATGCCGTCCAACTCCTCGAGCAGCCGGCGTTCGTAGGCCAGTTCGACGGCTTCCTGGTCACGAGGGATGAAGCGAACATGGATCACCGCGAGTGGGGTCGGCAGGCAGACCTGGAATCTGACGTGCTCTCCGATTACTCCGTCTCGCTTCAACCGGGAGAACACTCCGTACGACTCGACCGCCGCCGCCTGATAGCCAAGTTCGGAAAAGGCGATGTCTTCGTCGGTTACGCCGCGGCGCAGTTGCAGCCTCGCCCCGAACGGGCCGGCCGGTTCATCCGCCATTTCGAACTCGGGAACTTCCAACAGGAGCGGAAACTGCCACTGTATCCAGTTGGTCCGGATCCCGGTCTCACCGTCGGGTAGGCGCCGCAGTCGGTCTCCCACCCTCGCGGAGACCTCTCGAAAGACCGCCTCGCTGTCGGCCAGCGGGACGCTGCCAACCAGATGTACGCCTCGAGGTCGGCCGGATGCAGTTGGATTCACCATTTCCAGAGTCTTCCGTCATTGCGCTGCGGGTCTGGCCGCGCTGGTCTGCCCCACATCATCACGTTCTCATCGATAGCCTTCAAGTCAGGACTGGAGGACCGCCATGAACGCCACTGTACGAGTGTGCTCGCTTGAGGAACTGCAGCGCGACGGGGTGCGTGTTGTCTCGACCGGTCAGCGCACGGCGGCCGTGTTCTGGCACCGCGAGCAGGTTTTCGCGGTCGATAATCGTTGCCCGCACATGGGCTTCCCGCTGAGCCAGGGGACCGTGGCCGACGGGATCCTCACCTGTCACTGGCACCACGCCAAGTTCGACCTCTCGGGCGGCTGCGCCTTCGATCTGTTCGCCGACGATGTCGCCTCCTTCCGAGCAGAAGTCCGCGACGGCGCAGTCTGGCTTGACCCTGAGCCTGTCGAGGAGGAGGCCGTCGCGCACTGCACTCGCAAACTGTCCGAGGGGCTTGAGCAGAATCTGCGGCTGGTGATTGCCAAGTCGGTGATCGGACTGTGCGAGGCCGGGCGCGAGGACCTGGTACTGGCTGAGGCCGCGCGTTTCGGGGTCAAGAACCGTGCGGCGGGCTGGTCCAGCGGACTCTCGATCCTGACGGCGATGGCCAACGTGCTGCCGCATCTCACGCCGGAAGACCGTCCGCGCGCGCTCTACCACGGCGTCGTGCATGTCGCTCGGAGCGTGGAAGGGCAGCCGCCTGACTTCGACATCGCCGCGCTCGACACCGATGAAGACCGGCCCGAGCAGTTCCGAACCTGGTTCCGCCGCTTCGCCGAGGTGCGATCGAGGGACGCCGCCGAGCGCTGCCTGCGCACGGCGGCCGTTGCCGGGCTGGATGAGTCCCAGCTCGCCGACCTGCTGTTCTCCGCCTCGACCGATCACACCTTCATGGATGTCGGCCACACGCTGGACTTTGCGAACAAGGCCTGCGAGTTGCTCGATGTGGTCGGCTGGGAGACCGCGCCGGACGTGCTCAGCTCGATCATTCCGACCATCACCGGCGCTCAGCGGATGGAAGAGACGTCGGCCTGGCAGCATCCGGTCGATCTGCCGCGACTGCTGGATGAAGCCGGCGAGGCGCTCGATGAAGCGCTGGCGGTCGGTGGCGAGCGGAACGAATCGTGGGACGAGTATCGGCCGGTGGCCGAATCGATTCTCGACGACCCGCCGGACCGTTCGCTGCGCAGGATCGTCGACGCGGTCCGTGCCGGAGCGCCACTGACGGAGCTCAGCGCGACGGTCGCCTACGCCGCTGCGCGGCGGCCGTTGCACTTCCACATCTCCAATGAATTCGGCGACTGGAACACCGTTCACCACACCTTCACTTATACGAACGCGGTCGACCGTGCGATGCGGCGCGCGCCGTCGCGGGAGCTGGCTCGCGGGATCCTCGACGGCGCAGCCTCGGTTTACCTCGAGCGCTTCCTCAATATGCCGCGCCAGCCACGACCGGAGCCGAACGGCGGCTCGACTTCCAGTGACGATCTGCTCGATCACTTCGACCGTCAGCAGCAGGTTGACGAAACGGCGCAGTCGGTCGCCGACCTGCTCGCGGGCGGCCAACAGGACGAAGTCGTGCGGACCCTGGGCACGGCCCTGCTCCGTGAGGACGCCGGGTTCCACTCGTTCCAGATCTATGACGCCGCACTGCGCCTGGTTGAACGATTTGACGGCCGGCCCGAAGCCGACGACGTGCTGATTGGCGCGAGCCGCTTCCTGACCGCGCACGCGCCGACGGTGCGGTCGATGGGTCAGACCTACGAGACCGCGGCGAGGCTGCATCGGGGGGAAGCGTTGCACGCCTAGCTGTTCAGCGTTCCACTTTGGTCTCGACCCAGATTCGGCAGGTTCGCTGAGTCGAGACGGGCTGGTCGTCTCCAGAAGGCGAACGGTCCTGTTCCCGGTCCTTCGCGAAATTGCCGCTCCTATTACCCTTGCAGCGTCACCGGCTTTCAACGAGACAGAGAGCGATCGCCGAGCGGAATTCAGGAGCAGCGAATGGCACTCGACCCTGCGACGACCATGTTCATTCAATCGATGGCCGAGGCGGCCGACGCCGACGCCAAGCCCTTGCACGAAATGACCCCTGAGGAGGCGCGGGGGTTCGGCGGGGCGATGGCCGAGATGGCCGGCCCGGCGCCGCCGATGGCTCGCGTGGAAGAGCACACGGTCGAGCAGGGGGACGGTTCGTTCAGTCTGCGCGTCCTGGTCCCGAACGACACCCCGCCGGGTGTAATCGTCTACTACCACGGCGGCGGCTGGGTGATCGGCTCGATCGACGAGACCGACACGATGGCGCGGAAGCTGGCCGAGCGGACCTCCTGCGCGGTGGTCAACGTGGAGTATCGGCTGGCGCCCGAGCATCGCTATCCCACGGCCGCCGACGACTGCTATGCGGCGCTGGAGTGGACGGCCGCGCATATCCGGGAGATCGCGGGGCGCGAGGTGCCGCTGTTCGTCGCCGGCGACTCGGCCGGAGGCAATTTGTCGGCCGTCGTCGCCCGACGATCGCGCGACCGGGGCGGACCGGAGATTGCGCTGCAGGTGCTGATCTATCCGGTCACCGACGCCGACTTCGAGCGGCCTTCCTACGTTGATCCCGCGAACGAACTGTTGCTGACCAAGGAGGCGATGGTCTGGTTCTGGGACCACTACGTGCCCGAGGCCGAGCGTCGCGCGGAGCCTGACGCTTCGCCGCTGCGGGCCGACGACCTCTCGGGTCTGCCGCCGGCAGTCGTGCTCACGGCCGAGCATGATGTGCTGCGCGACGAAGGTGAGGAATACGCCCGTCGGCTGGAGGAGGCCGGGGTGCCGGTCAACTTTCAGCGTCATCCGGGACAGATGCACGGCTTCTTCACGTTGCTGATGCTGCCCGGCAGCGAGCGCGGGTTCCAGCACGTGGTCAAGGCGATCCGGTCCGTTGTGGTCAAGCAGGCGGCCGTGGCCAGGTAGTAGACTTTCGCTGATCGGGGCATTTCGTCGGGACGAAACATGCCAGAGACTCGGACTGCGCACAGATCCGAAGCGGAGAGCAGAGCAAAGATGACAGAGAGCACAGCAACCAGGGAAGCAACCCGGCACGTTGACGCCGTCGTGATTGGAGCCGGTTTCGCGGGCATGTACATGCTCAAGCGGCTGCGGGACGACCTCGGCATGACGACCCAGGTCTTTGAGCGCGGCAGTGGTGTCGGCGGCACCTGGTTCTGGAACCGCTACCCCGGCGCGCGCTGCGACTCGGAGAGCTACATTTACTGCTTCTCCTTCGACGACGACCTGCTGCAGGAGTGGAACTGGAGCGGCAAGTACCCGGAGCAGCCCGAGATCCTCGAGTACCTCAATCACGTTGCCGACCGCTTCGACCTGCGCAGCGGGATCCAGTTCAACACCAGCGTGACGGCCGCGCATTTCAACGACGACAGCGGCCTCTGGGAGGTCGAGACCGACCAGGGCGACCGGGTCACCGCGAAGTACCTGGTAACCGCGATCGGCTGCATCTCGACCGGGCAGATCCCGCAGATCCCGGGGCTCGATTCGTTCGAGGGCGACTGGCACCACACGGGCGCCTGGCCGCACGAGGGTGTCGACTTCGAGGGCAAGCGGGTGGCCGTGATCGGGACGGGCTCGAGCGGCGTGCAGTCGATCCCGGTGATCGCACGCGAGTCCAAGCATCTGACCGTCTTCCAGCGCACGCCGCAGTACACGATTCCGGCCCGGCACGGGAACGTTGACCAGGCGTTCCTCAAGGAAGTCAAGGCCAACTACGCCGAGATCATGGAGAAGACGAAGGTCTCCTTTGCCGGCTTCCCCGTCGAGTTCACGGAGGAGTCGGCGCTTGAAGTCAGCGACGAGGAGCGACGGGCGAAGTTCGAGGAGCTCTGGGAGGTCGGCGGATTCCGCTTCCTCTTCGAGTCCTACGGCGACATCGCGGTTGACCGGCGCGCCAACGACACGGCTTCGGAGTTCATCCGCAGCAAGATCCGCGAGATCGTCAAGGACCCCGAGACGGCTGAGAAGCTGCTGCCGCGCGATCACCCGTTCGGCTCGAAGCGAGCGCTGATCGACACGAACTACTTCGACACGTACAACCGCGACAACGTCGATCTGGTCGACATTCGCCACTTCCCAATCGAGGAGATCACTCCGACCGGTCTGCGGACGGCCGACGGCCAGGAGTACGAGTTCGACATCATCGTCTTCGCCACCGGCTACGACGCGATGACGGGCACGTTCTTCAACATCGACTTCACCGGCCGCGACGGCGTCGCGCTGAGGGACAAATGGAGCGAAGGCCCCAAGACCTACCTCGGGATCGCCACGACGGAGTTCCCCAACATGTTCATGATCACGGGACCGGGCTCGCCCTCGGTGCTGAGCAACATGCCGGTCTCGATCGAGCAGCATGTGGAGTGGGTCTCGGACTTCATCGAGTACCTGAACGAGCGCGATGTCGCCACGGTGGATGTGGAACCGGAGGCCGAGGTCGAGTGGGTCCAGCACGTCAACGAGGTTGCCGGACAAACGATGTACATGCTGGCCGACTCGTGGTACCTGGGCGCCAACATCCCCGGCAAGCCGAGGGTCTTCATGCCCTACGCGGGCGGGGTTGGGGCCTACCGGGAGCGCTGCGAGGAGATCGCCAGCACGGATTACCCCGGCTTTGTCCAGAGTGAAGCCAAGGAGCCGGTCCTGGCGGACTAGGCCTTCACGCCGATCAGCAGGTGGGGGCGCTGCATCCTGCGGCGCCCCACAGGGGCGGCCCTCGCGGTCGCCCCTGTGCTGTCTGTGGGCGAGCTTTGCGCCATGCAGCAGCGTGGGTTCGTGCGCGGGTTTGTGCGCGGGGACCTGCGCGGACGTATATTCAGCAGCATCAGCGGAGGATTGATCATGACCAGACCATTGCTTGAGGGCATTCGCGTGCTCGACTTCACCCAGTTTCAGCAGGGGCCGTCGGCGACGGTGCTGATGTCCGACCTTGGGGCGGAGGTGATCAAGATTGAGCGGCTCGAGGTGGGCGATCCTTCTCGGCACGTGGGTCGGCGCGAGGACGGGTTTTCGCAGTACTTCCATACTCATCACCGAGGCAAGCGGAGCATCGCGGTCGACCTGCGTTCGGTGGAGGGCCGTGAGCTGATCCATGAGCTGGTCAAGCGGGTCGATGTGGTGACCGAGAACTTCAAGCCGGGCGTGATGGGGCGGCTGGGTCTTGGCTGGGACGATCTGAGGGCGCTCAACCCGCGGCTGGTGTACGCGAGCGCGAGCGGGTTTGGACCGAAGGGTCCGCGGGCGAATGCGACGTCCTGGGCGTCGGTGGCGGGGGCGGCCGGGGGCGGGATGTGGCCCAACGGCGTGCGGGGCGAGAACGGGGTGAAGCCGTACGGGAATGTGGCGGCGCCCGATCCGGACCAGACGGGCGGGATGATCTTCGCCTTTGCGATTGCCAGCGCGCTGGTTGCTCGGGAGCGGACGGGCGAGGGCCAGCTGGTGCAGACGTCGCTGTACGGCAGCCAGATCTGGGGCCGGGCTCCGGCGATCAATGCGATCGCCAACGGCAACATCGTGCCCTCGGCGCGGAACATGCCGATTTCCAACATGTTCACGCTGCAGGCACAGGGGTCGGACGGTGACTGGCTGTTCGTGGGGTACATCACCGACCGCTGGGTACCGATGTGCCGGGCGCTGGAGCGCGAGGACCTGGTGACGGACTCCCGGTTCAGTACGCTGGCCGACCGGAACGCCAACCTAGAGGAGTTGCGGGGCGAGGTGGCATCGACGATTGCGACTCGACCGGCGGCTGACTGGCCGTCGCGGTTCGACGTCGAAGAGGTGCCGAGCACGCTGATCCAGGACTACCCGATGATCGCCCGAGACGAGCAGGCGGCGGCGAACGAGTACATCGTCCAGTACGAGGACGCGCGGTTCGGGACGCTGACCACGGTGGGTTCGCCGATCCGGGCGAACGGCGTGCAGGGCCGGGTGCAGTGCCTGGGTCCGGAGCTGGGCCAGGACACGGACGCGCTGCTCGAAGAGATCGGCTGCGCTCCCGAGGCGATTGCTCGGCTGCGGGAGGCTGGCGTCGTTGGCTAGGGCGTGGTCAGGCTGCGGCTGGATCCTCCGAGGCTGAGGCGAGCTGGGCTAGCTGGGCGAGGAGGGCCTGCTTTTTCTCGACGAGACGCTGGGCGCGCTTGCGACTGGGGTGCCAAGGGTTGTGCTGGGGGTAGTCGTTGAGCCAGTCGCGGTGACTCAACGCCTGCTGGAGCTCGCGATCGACGTTATCGATGGCCTTCTGGATGGTCTGGACCTCCTGGTTGGATTGCGGCGGAGAATTTTGGCCGGAATCGGCGGAAACAGCGTCCTGAGCTGGGTCCGGGGCCGATTCCTGTTCGGTTTTGTTCGATTTTGTTCGGATCCGGTCGGTTTCGTCGGTCCGAGTCAGGGTCTCGTTCGATGCAGGCGGGGCGGCAGCAGCGACGGGAACGGGAGGCGCGGAGACTTGCGGGCGGGCGGCTTCCGCGGCCGCCGGCTGGGCGTCTTCACCGAGCACCGATTCGGGTTCCGGAATGGGAACCGGTATTGGCGGGCAGTAGAGAACGACATCCGGGTTGGGGCGTCCGGCGGGTAGCTGCCGGGGCGGTTCCTGGCTCTGGCGTTGTTCGGCTTCGGTCGGTGGGAACCTGCGGTCGGGGACTGCATAGCGATTGCCGTAGCGGTCGATGTGGACGGAGCCGTCGGTGAGCTGTCCGATGCGCACGGCTTCGTCGTGCTGGAATCCCGGGAGCGCGGCCAGCAACAGGCGGAATTCACGCATGGAGGTGATCCGGCGAGGGTGGTCGTCGGCCTCGACATCGGCGAGGTGGATGGCGTGGGTGACGATCTGGTCGGCGGCGAGCTCGCGCATCAGGTCATAGCGGAAGAGCTCGTAGTCGCGGAGGTAGCCGGCGACGGTGGAGTGGGCACAGCCCATGATGCGAGCGATCTCGCGTAGGGTAAGTCCCTGTTGTCGGAGCTGATGGGCCTCGAGGATGCGGGCCCGCCGAGCCGGGTTCGGGAAGTGTGGATAGGACATGAGAGTCACTCCTTTGTGCTGTTCTTGCTTTAGTGAACTATATGTTCTGTTGGGACTTTTGGGTAGGGGGATGTGTTGCCCAGGTATCTTTTGGGATTGGTACGGGAGGATTGGTGGATTGTTCAGGAGGGCTCTGGCATGGGCGGCTACTGGCGGAATTCGGTTCGCGGCTCTGAAGCCGGGGCAGCGCCCTTTCAGCCCCCGCATCACGCGCGGGCAGGCTTCGGCGGCTTCTCCCTATTGGGGGGCTCAGCAGGGCGTTGAGGCCGGTATCTCGTCGATGATGTCGTTGGCCAGCTGGAGTTCGCGCAGGTAGCAGATGACCTGATTGATCTCGTCCAGTGACAGACCTTCGACGGCGGGCATGTTGCCGAAGTCCCAGTGATGAGCGCGCACGCCCCGGGCGACGGCGATGACGAAGCTGGCGTTGCCGTGATGACCCGGTTCGTAGATCTGGTGGACCAGCGGAGGACCTTGCGAGGTGCCGGAGGCGTTCGCTCCGTGACACATTGAGCAGTTAGCGCTGAACAGCTTCTCACCGGCGAGGCCGGTGGCGGAATGCTCGCTCCTGGTCAACGACGCCGGTTCAGCGTCCTGAGCTTCCTGCATCTGTGCCGCTTCGTATTCGTGCTCATCCTGACCGGCGCAGGCTGCGAAGGAGAGCGCGACGCAGATCGACAGCGCCGCGAGAGCGAGTAACCGCAGCATCCATTGGCGTTCGCGGGCCATCGCGACCTCCACCTGGTGACCACACTATCCAATGGCGCTCGCCGGGTCGGGGACTCAGAGCGCGGGCAGGCGGTCTTCGACCTGGGCGAGGAGGCGGGCGGCGTTTTCTCCTAGCCAGGCTTCCTTGACATGGTCTTTGAGGGGGAGTTCCTGGAGTTCCTGGACGGCCCTCTGGTAGGGGATCATGTTGTCGGTGGCGAAGAGGACGCGGTCGCTGAGGAGGGAGGAGTTGCCGTACTGCATGAGGGTCTCCCAGCCGGTGCCGGGGGCGCCGATGTAGCGGGGCGCGACCGCTCCGATCTCGATGTAGACGTTGGCGTGCTTCCAGGCGATGGCGACGAGCTCGTTGACCCAGGGCCAGCCGCCGTGGTTGGCGACGATGGTGAGGTCGGGGAAGTCGCAGGCGATTTCGTCGAGGTAGAGCGGACGGCCGTATTCGATCGGGCGGTCGTTGGAGAAGTTGATCGAGGAATGGATGGTGACGGGAACGCCGAGTTCCTGGCACTTGGCGTAGAGCGGGTAGAAGCGCTTGTCGTTGGCGAGGACGCGGTAGGAGAAGGGCTGGAGGTTTACTCCTTTTGCGCCACGCTCACGGACTTCCTGCTCGACGACGACGGCCATGTTGTCGCCGGCGGCGGGATTGACGGTGACGTAGCCGGTGAGCATGTCGGGATAGCCGGCGACGATGCGGTGGACGGCGTCGTTCATGGCGCGGTAGTCGCCGGCGCCCCACTCGGCCTGGAGGACGGCGCGGTCGATGCCGGCTTCGGCGATGGCGGCGACCATGGCCTGGGCGTCGGCGCCGCCGCCGCGCTCGCGAGTGTAGATGCGGTTGTAGTTGGAGAGGTAGCTGCGGTCGCTGAAGCGTTCGTCGCCGGAGGGAGCGGCGTACTCGCGCGGCGGCAGGGTGACCCGGAAGTCGATGATCTCTGGCATCACGTCTCCATCGTTGCTAGGGAATGGCGCCTGACTGCTTCATAGCGGCGATCTTGTCCCAGTCGTAGCCGAGTTCTTCCAACACCAGTTCGCTGTGCTCGCCGAGGTCGGGGGCGCTGGAGTAGTTGTCGTTGGAGGCCCGTTCGAGCTGGAAGGGCACGCCGAGAATCTTGAAGTCGCCGGCGGACTTGTGCTCCATGGTGCGTACGTAGCCGTTGGCCGCGGCCTGAGGATCGTTGGCGATTTCGACCGAGTCGGCGGCCGGGGCCCAGGGGAAGTCGTTGGCGTCGAAGATCGCGGCCCAGTGGTCGCGGGGATGCTCGGCGATTCGTTGCTCGATCACCTCGACGGCTTCGCGCATGTGCCGGCGGCGGTCGGCGGCCTCGGCGAACCGCGGGTCCCGGGTGAGGAGCGGCTGGTCGATGGCCTCGGCGAAGGGGCGCCAGAAGCGCTCTTCCTGGATCATGGCGAGCTGCATCCACTTGCCGTCGGCGGCGCGGTAGGAGTTGTAGAGCGGGTTGAAGGCGGCGTAGCGGTCGGAACGGGGGAAGTTCTGTCCGGTGGCGAGCGCGCCCTGGATCGCGAAGCCATTGGCCCAGATACCGCCGCCGTAGAGCGAACAGGTGACGAACTGACCCTGGCCGGTCAGCCCGCGCTGGTAGAGGGCGGCGAAGATGGCGGTGGAGATGTTCATCGCGCTGGGGAGGTCGCCCATCGCGCCGACGAGGCGGACCGGCTCGCTGTCGGGCGGTCCGAGGGTCTCCATGAAGCCGCCGCGAGCCCAGTAGGCCAGTTCGTCGAAGGCGGGGCGGTCGATGTCGGGGCCCTCGGTGCCGTAGCCGGTCGCGTGGGCGTAGATCAGCCGGGGGTGGTCCTGCTTGAGGGAGGCGTAGTCGATGCCGAGGCGCTCGAGTGCGCCGCGTCTGAGGTTAACGAGGAAGACGTCGGCGTCCTCGAGGAGCCTGTGCAGGACCTCGTTGCCCTCGGGGGTGCGGACGTTGAGGGCGATGCTTCGCTTGTTGCGGTTGGCGATCTCGAAGACCCAGTCGACGCCGTCGTGGAGTCGGTGGATGAGGCCGCGCATGGGGTCGCCCTCGTGGGGCTCGATCTTGATGACGTCGGCGCCCATCTCGCCGAGGATGCAGGCGCTCATCGGGCCGAAGAGCCAGGTGGCCATCTCGACGACTTTGAGGTCCTTGAGCAGCGGTTTCGGTTGGATCTGGTCGTCGGACACGGGCGCGGCCTCCTCCGGCGGGCGTTGGCCTTCAGAGGCTAACCGCTCGGCGGTTGGGAGTCGCGGCTCGGGGCAGGGGAACGGTCAGCGGAGGGCTTCTTCAATCTGGCTGATGTGCTCGTCGCGATGCGGGGCGCGGTCGATGGCGTAGGCCTTGCCGGAGGTCCGGAGGTCGTTGAGCTGGTCGGCGGTGAGGGTGGTGACGATCTGGTCGAGGTCCTGTGCTGCGTTGACGGCAGCCTCGCCGATGGTGGCCGGGTCGAATGCGGCCGCGATCAGTTCGAGGGCATCGTTGGTGGCGAGATCCTCGGCGGGGAACTGATCGCCTCGGGCGAAGCGCTTGAGTGCGGCGACCTGTCGGGCGTCCCAGAAGGCGAGGTGGGCGAGCGCGAAGGCGGTGGTCCAGCCGCCTCCGAGCGAGCGCTGCAGGTCATCGTCTGCGAGCCGTGCGACCAAGGCACGAAGGCGTTCGGTGGAATCGGCGTTGGTTGAGGAATGGTTGTCGGTTGCGGGCACGTTGGCTCCGAATCCAATGGGTGGTGAGATGTGCTCAACCGTATTCGAGTCGTCCGTTGTAGGGTGTCGGCGATCAGGCAGAGGCGCTCGAGCGCCGTGGCGCGATGGGAGAGGCGGATGGTGGCGGGCGAGCTGGTGGAGCGATTTGCGGCGCGGTATCCGCGGCTGTACCACATGGCGGAGTCGGGCAGTTGGCGGAGCATCTGGGAGCGCGGGTTGCTGAGCACGACGGCGTTGCTGGATCTGTTCGAGGTGAATGGATTGACGCGGCGGGAGATCGAATCGGAGTGGCGTCCGACGAGCGTCGCGATCCGGCATCCGATCCAGGGGAGCGCCGTGGTCCGCGATCAGTGGCCGATGCCGCCGGAGCACCTGGCGTCCGGGTTGGAGGGGATTCGGCCTCAGCAGTGGTACGAGTTTCTGAATGGCAAGGCGTTCCTGTGGCTCTCCGAGGATCGTCTGAAGCGGATGCTGAACGCTGTCCCGTATCGCCAGCACTCGCATGACGTCCTGACCCTGGATACTCGGTCCTTCGTCGGCGAGTACATCGAACAGATCGCGGTGTGTCCGATCAATTCAGGCTTCGCGATGCCGATGTTCGGGAAGGTGACCAAGCGATCCTTCGAGTCGTTTCAGACGATCGAGCGGCGCGCGGCGACTCGGGGCCTGGGTGGTCTGGCCGAGCTGACGGTTGCCTATGCCGCGCCGGAGGCCTGGCGCTTCGTGGAGTCGGTGGAGTCGTGGCGCGGGAAGCGGCGGCTGGAGACGATCTGGCGGCGATCGGACTAAGAAGAGAGCAGGATGAGCGAGATTCAGAAGATCACTCCGTACCTCTGGTACGACAACACCGCTCGCGAGGCGGTTGGGCTGTACGTTTCCCTGTTTCCGAACTCCCGCATCCTCGACGTCCAGACGATTCCATCGGGTCCCGGGGCGGAGGGAGCGATCGTGGAGTTCGAGTTGGACGGCCAGCGCATGACGGCTTTCGACGGCGGGCCGATGTTCAGGTTCACGGAGGCGCTGTCGTTCATGGTTTCCTGCGAGACGCAGGGCGAGATCGACCACTACTGGTACGGGCTCTCGGCGGGCGGAGAAGAGCAGCAATGTGGTTGGCTGAAGGACCCGTACGGCCTGTCCTGGCAGATTGTGCCGGCGGAACTGTCGGAGTTGATGGAGGCGGCGCCCGGTCCAGTGATGGATGAACTGCTCAAGATGGGCAAGATTGAGATCGAGCCGCTGCGTCGGGCGGCCAACGACTCGGCGCGCTAGAGGGAGTACAGCAACTCTCCATCGACGTAGGTCTGCTGCACCGAGATCTCACGAATCGACCCCGGATCGACCAGCGTCGGATCATGGCTCAGCACCACCAAGTCAGCTCGCTTGCCGACCTCGATTGAGCCGACCTCATGGTCTCGGAACATGGCGGCGGCGGAGTTGATCGTCTGGGTTCTGAGGGCTTCGAGCGGGGAGAGGGTCTCTTCCTCAGCGATCACGTCGCCCTCACGCGAGCGACGGGCGGTGAGGCCGTAGAGGCCGATCAGCGGCTCGACCGGGGCACAGGGGAAGTCGGAGCCGGATGCGACCGTTACGCCGGCGTCGAGGAATGAGCGGTAGGGCAGCGGCGGGATGGTCAGGCCGGCGTTGGCGATGAAGTCGACGAAGCCCTGTCCGACCGAGTAGAGGAAGGCCGGCTGGTGGGAGATGATCACGCCGAGCGAGGCGGCGCGCTCCATCTGGCCGGGGTCGGCGAAGAAGAAATGCTCGATCCGGTAGCGGGCGTCGCCGCGCGGGATTTCGCGCTGGACGCGCTCGTAGGTGTTGAGGGCCTGCTCGATGGCGCGGTTGCCGAGGCAGTGGATCGCCGTCTGCAGCCCATGCGAGGCCGCGTTGAGCACGAGCTGATCGACCTCGTCCTGGTTGTAGTAGGGCTCGCCCACGTCTTCGAACGTGCCGTCGGCGTGGCACTTGCGCAGGGCGTTGGAGGGATAGACGGGGTCCATGAACAGCTTGACGATGCCGCCGCGCAGGCGGTCGGAGACATCGTCCTGGAGAAAGGCGCCGTTGGCGGCGGCCTCGGGGGCGGCGAAGAAGCCGTTGCCGCCGCGCATCTGGTGAATGACAATCGGCAGCTTGCCGCGCTCGTCGGCGAGGCGGTACATCTCGGCGCTCTCGGGCATGACAACGGCGTCGCCGACGCTGGTGACGCCGTGCGAGAGATGACGCAGCGCGTTCTGCTCGACGAGGTCGGCCACGATCTCCGGTCCGAGCGTGTCGATGTGCGAGCGCATCGAGGCGTGATGGACCAGATCGGAGGCTCGCTCGTAGAGCATGCCGGTCGCTTCGCCGCTCTCGTCGCGCAGGATCTGACCGCCGCGCGGGTCGGGGGTTTCGAAGTTGATCCCGGCGATCGACATCGCGGCCGAGTTGGCGTAGCTGGCGTGGTAGGAGTAGTCCATCACGCAGACGGGATTGTCGGGCGCCACGTCATCGAGCTCAGATCGGGTGAGCCAGCCGCCATTGGCGTGTCGGGCGCTGTAGCCGAGTCCCCAGACCCACTGTCCGGCGGGCGTGGCCTCGGCCGCCGCGGCGATAGCGTCGAGGACGGCCGGTTTGCCGGCCAGGGGCGGGATCCGGCAGTCGACCGAGACCGGCTCGAAGGTCGTCATCGAGAAGTGGTTGTGCGGATCGCAGAAGCCAGGAATCAGGGCGCGGCCGCGCAGGTCGACGTGGGCGGCGTCGGGGCCGACTGTTTGCCGCACCTCGCCGCTGTCGCCAACGGCGATGATCTTGCCGTCGCGCACCGCAACGCCCGACGCGATCCGGTCGAGCCCATCCATGGTCAAGACGCGTCCGCCGGTGAATAGCAGTTCCATGTTCGCCTCCTCGTGGCACAGACCCTGGATCGGTCAGAGGCTAACGAACCCGTCTCGCGACGCCGTAGCTCCTGGCCCGAAGCCGTAGCCTGAGGCGGCGGTTCGGTTCTGCCGCACAAACCGCAATCGTTCGCAACGGATGCCAACGCTCGGATTGATTACCGCGGCCGAGGAAGTACTGGACAGTCGACGACAGTGGCCAACGAACACATTCGTTATGAGCCCGACGAGCGTGTGCCGCCGCTCTTGACGCTCAACGTCGCGTTTCAGGGCATGGTTCTGATCGTCTCCAATGTGGTCACCTTCGTAGTCATTTTTTCGGCAGCGTTCAACGACGACGGCAGTTACATGGCCTGGGCCATCGTCGGCGCGCTGCTGATTGCCGGCGTTTCCACGGCGCTGCACGCATCGAAGATCGGTCGCCTGGGACCGGGGCACGTTCTGCTCATGGGCTCCGGTGTTCCCTTTCTGGCTGCCTGCGTGCTGGCCGTCGAACAGGGCGGTCTGGCGTTGATGTCGAGCCTGGTGATCGCGTCCTCGCTGATTCAGTTCGTGGTTGCTGCTCGCCTCGCCCAGTTGCGGCGGTTGATCACTCCGGTCGTCTCCGGCGTTGCGTTCATGATGATCGCGCTGTCGGCCATGCCAATCGCGCTCGGGAGGCTGAGCGACGTGCCCGTCGGCGCGGGCGACGGGGCCGGCCCTGTGGTGGGACTGGCGACATTGGCGATCACTGCCCTGCTGATGTTGCTCGGAAGCGGCCTCTGGCGTCTCTGGGCCTTGCCCATCGCCCTGGTCGGCGGCTGCGCGATCGCGGTGCCGCTCGGGGTGTACGACATCCAGCGAGCACTCGACGCGCCCTGGTTCGATCTGCCGGAGGTTGCCGGCTGGCCCGGGTTCGGTTCGGTGCTGGAAGAGGACTTCTGGGCGCTGCTGCTGGTCTTCCTGGTCGTCAGCGCCGTGGTCGCGGTGCGCTCCAGCAGTGAGGGAGCTGCGATTCAACAAGCCTCGCGACGCGAGCCGCGCAGCATCGACTTTCGCGGCGTGCAACGGACGCTGAACGTGGGCGGAATCGCGATCTTCCTCTCGGGGATCGCCGGCACGCCGCCCACAATCGCCTATCTGCCGTCGACCATTTCGCTGTTCCAGTTCACCGGCGTCGCCGCTCGGCGGGTCGGAATCACTATCGGCGTGATGCTGATCGTGGCCGCGCTGCTGCCCAAGATCGTGGCCATGCTGCTCACGATTCCGCGACCGGTCAGCGGCGCGCTGTTGCTGGTGATCATGGGGCTGCTCTTCGTTGAAGGCACGCGCACGGTCATGCGAGACGGACTTAACCGACAGCGCGCAGCGATTGTCGGGACGTCGCTCTCGATCGCGGTCGGGTTGCAGAGCCAGAACATCCTGGCGGAGGTGATTGGCGGCACCTGGGGAGCGACGCTGGGCAATGGGGTGGTCTTCGGCGTGTCGGCTGCGGTGCTGTTGACCGTGGTGCTCGAGCTGGCCGGTTCCCGTCCCCGGCCTCGGCGGATGGAAACCGAGCTGGATATCTCGGCCTTGCCCGAGATCGAGGCGTTCCTGCGCCAGCTCGGCGCCGACTTGCGCTGGAACCGGGAGTCAATCGACCGTCTGCATGCGGCGGGCGAGGAGACGTTATCGGCCATGTTGAACCTGCGCGACGACTACGAATCGGACCAGCCGCCTCGCCTGGTGCTGATCGCGCGTCCGGCCGGCGGGACGATCGAGCTGGAGTTCCTGGCGCTGTTCTCGGAGGAGAACCTGGAGGACCGAATCGCATACCTGAGTGAACAGGCCGAGGAGCCCGACGTGGGCGACATCTCCTTCCGCCTGCTGCGCTTCTACGCGTCGTCGGTGCGGCATCGGAAGTACTACGGTGTTGATATCGTGACGGTCGAGGTCGACGGTTCGCGTTAGTGAACGCGAACCGTTTGCGATCTCATCAGCTGAACACCGGGCAATGGGCCCCGTTGCCACAGAGAGGATTTGCCGAGATGAGCAGTTATCTGGTTATTGACACTGAGGTGATTGACGAGGACGCATTCGCGGAGTTCGTGGTGAAGATCTACGACGCTGCGATCGCGGAGGGCGGCACGTTCATCGTTCGTGGCAGCGATCTGGATGTGATCGAGGGCGACTGGACGCCGCAGCGGCTCGTGATCATGTCGTTCGACAGCGACGACGGCGCCGGCGAGTTTGTCCGCTCGACCGCGTACACAGCGCTCGAGGAACTTCGCTTGCGAGCGGTGCGATCGAAGGTCGTGGTGGCGGCCGGCTACAACGGCTGACACAGTTCGCAGATTCCGGGCGCCTTCTGAGAGGCCAGGTGACGCCGTGCCGACCGATGTAGACGAACAACGCAGCGGCAATCCTCGCGAGGCCCTGCGCGACTACCACCAGATTCAGCAACTGAGCGAGTCGCAGGAGGACGCCGCGCGGATCGAAGAGCAACCGAAGCTGGTCAGTCGGTTCTACGACGCCGTCACCCGCTTTTACGTGTTCGGTTGGGGCACGACCTTCCACTTTTCGCCACGGCGTCCCGGAGAGAGCCTGGTCGAGTCCCAGCGGCGGCACGATGAGGAGGTCGGAGAGATCCTGCAGCTCAAACCGGGGATGGAAGTGGCGGACCTCGGATGCGGGGTTGGCGGTCCGATGATCACGATCGGGAGGGCGAGTGGGGCCAACATCACCGGGATCAACTTCAGTCCCGAACAGATTTCGCGAGGCGAGCGGCTGGTGGCGAAGGCGGGTCTGAGCGATACCTGCCGCTTCCTCTACGCCAACTTCATGGATGTGCCGCTGGAGGATGAGACGTTCGATGCGGTCTATTCCTTTGAGGCCGTCTGTCATGCGCCTAACAACCTGCTGCTGTTCCAGGAGCTGTACCGGCTCGTGAAGCCGGGGGGCGAGATCGCGATCGTCGATTGGTGCTTCACCGACAAGTTTGACCCCGCAAATCCCCGTCATCAGCAGATTCGCAGAGACATCGAGACGAACAACGCGGTGCCGGATCTGCTCACCACGGAACGGCAGGTGGAGACGGTTGAGGAAGCCGGCTTCGAGATCATCCAGGCGATTGATCAACAGGCCGAGCACGGCAACGCGGAAACGCCCTGGTACATGGCGCTTCAGGGACGCGATTTCTCGTTCACATCGTGGGCCCGAACTCCGATCGGCCGCGGATTCACAGCGACCGTGACCAAGTTCCTTGAGCTGGTGCGGATCGCTCCGGCGGGAACCAGCGAAACCGCCTCGTTCCTCAACGTCGCGGCGGACGCGCTGGTCGAGGGCGGCGAGCTGGAGATATTCACTCCGAGTTTCCTGGTGCACGCTCGCAAACCGGTTGGGGGTGGTGATGCGTCATGATGGGCTTCAGGTCAAGACGCGAGCGGCAGTCCTCGCTTCTTGAGGCGCGGCGAGCGGAGAGCTACCCCTATCCCTACCCCACGGGCTGGTACCGGCTGGCGTCGATCGACTCCCTCCGCCGGGGCGAGATTCGCTACCTAGAGTGCCTGGGCAAGCAGTTCGTGCTCTGGCGAGAGCGTGAGAGCGGCGAGGTCCTCTTGATGGACGCGTTCTGCCCGCATCTGGGCGCCAATCTCGCTCGGGGGCGTGTCCGCGGCGACTGCATCGAGTGTCCGTTTCACCAGTGGCAGTTCGCCGGCGATGGCAGCGTTGCGCACATTCCGTACAGTGAGCGTCCTCCGGCCCGAGTCCTGGCGTCGACGTATCCGCTGAGCGATGTCCACGGCGACCTGTTCCTGTTTCATCGCAGCGAGGGATCGCAGGACGACCGGGACGGCCCGCCTCCTTATGAGGTGCCCCGTCTTCCCGAGGTGGATAGCGGACGGTTCGTTCCACGCGGACGTCGCAGTGCCGGTCGAGTCGGGATGCACATCTTCGAGATCGCTGAGAACGCGGTCGACACGGCTCACTTTCAGCCGCTCCATGGACGGTTTCGGGTGCCGTGGACGCAGATCCCCATACCGGGAGTCGAGATCGTGCATACGGCGGAGTGGATGCTCGATGCCGAGTATCCGTGGGTGATGCACTTCGACGACAGCGTGATCCTGCGCGCCTTCGGACGCCGAATCGGGCGGACAGAATCCAAGGCGCGGGTTTCCTACTACGGACCGGGCAGCCTGTTGGTCTTTCGTTTCGATCTTGAGGGCCTAGGCGAGATCGTGATGTATCAGACCTTTCTGCCCATCAGCCCGCTGGAGCAACAGGTGGACTTCCGTTGGTTCGCCGACCGAACGATACCGAGGCTGTTGGTCTGGTACGTGATCGGCAACTGGATGTCGCAGTTTCCCCAGGACATTGAAATCTGGGAGAACAAGGTCCACGTGCCTCAACCGAAGCTCTGCCGAGATGACGGTCCGGTCTACGAGATGCGCCGTTGGTATCAGCAATTCCTGCCCAACGAGCCGACCTCGGCCGATGTGGTCAAGACAAGCTCGCCTCGTGAGCGCTCCACTCCAGCGGCTTAACCGGCGGTCTACACCGAGTAGAGCAGGTCGCCGTCGACGTAGGTCTGCTGGACGGCCATCTCCTGGATGTAGGTGGGGTCGACCAAGGTCGGATCGTGGCTGAGAACGACCAGGTCGGCCCGCTTGCCAACTTCGATTGAGCCCACTTCATGCTCGCGGAACATCGCCGTCGCCGAGTTGAGCGTGTAGGTGCGCAGCGCCTCGAGCGGCGAGATGGCCTGATCGGCTGCCACCTGGCGGCCGTCGCGCGCGGTGCGTGAGACCAGGCCGTACAGGCCCAGCAACGGTTGCACCGGAGCGCAGGGGAAGTCGGACCCCGAGGCGACGAAGACACCGACGTCCAGCATGTCGCGGTATGGGATCGGCACGCTGTCGAGTCCGGCCTCGGCAATCCGGGTCTCGAAGAACTCGCCGATGGCGTTGAGGAAGGGCGGCTGATGCGAGACGATCACTCCGAGCGAGCGGGCCCGCTCGATCTGTTCCGGCGTGGCGAAGCTGAAGTGCTCGATCCGGTAGCGCGGGTCATCGCGTGGGATTTCCCGTTGCGCGCGTTCGAAGGCGTTCAGGCCCTGCTCGACGGCTCGGTTGCCGATGCAGTGGATCGCGACCTGCAGGCCGTGTGAGGCGGCATCGAGGACGAGGTGATCGACCTCTTCCTGTCCGTAATAGGGATCGCCGACGGGCTCGGTCGTGCCGTCTTCGTGACAGACCGTCATGGCCGGGCTGGGCCAGACGGGGTCCATGAAGATCTTGACGATGCCGCCGCGCAGGCGGTCGGAGACGTCGTCCTCCATGAAGGCGCCACCGGCCGCGTCCTCCGGTGCGGCGAAGAAGCCGGGACCGCCGCGCATCTGGTGAATCACGATCGGCAGCTTGCCGCGCGCGTCGGTCAGACGGTAGATCTCCGCGCTCTCAGGCATGACCAGCGCGTCGCCGACGCTGGTTATTCCGTGCGACAGGTGTCGCAGCGCGTTCTGTTGGACGAGGTCGGCGACGACGTCTTCACCGAACGTGTCGATGTAGGAGCGCATCGAGGCGTGATGTACGGGGTCCATTGCCCGTTCCCAAAGCACGCCGTTGGGCTCGCCGTAATCGTCCTTGCGGATCTCTCCACCCGGCGGATTAGGAGTGTCGCGATCGATGCCGACCAGCGCCATGGCCGCCGAGTTGGCGTAGCAGGCGTGATAGGAGGAGTCCATCACGCAGACCGGGTTGTTCGGCGCGGCCTCGTCGAGCTCGCGGCGGTGCAGCAGGTCCTCGCCGGAGGGTTCGAAGTTACGCGCGGCGAAGCCCAGTCCCCAGATCCACTGCCCATCGGGAGCGCCGGCGGCAGCGGCAGCGATGGCGTCGATGACCTGTTTCGGACCCGCCATCGGCGGCGTGCGGCAATCGACCGATCGCGGCTCAAACGTGGTCATGGAGAAGTGGTTGTGCGGGTCACAGAAGCCGGGCACGAGCGCTCGACCGCGGAGATCGACGTGGACGGCGTCGGGGCCGACCGCCGCCCGAGCCTCGGCGCTGTCGCCGACCGCGACGATTCTCCCGTCGCGCACAGCGACGCCGGAAGCGATGCGATCCATAGGATCGATGGTCAACACGCGCCCGCCGGTGAATAGCAGTTCCATCTTGGCCTCCTGATCAGCGCCGGATCGGCGTCGCAGTGAGGCTAGCGATTACTGCGGGGCGATGTCCGAAGCGGGAGTCGGCGCGGAGGGATGACCGCTATCCACACCATCCACAACGGACGCCAGACAGAACCATACCGATAGCCCATGGAAGCCAGTCACAGTATCGTCCTCATGCGGAGGTGGAAGAGGTGCTGACGACGGAATCGGTTCGGACCACTCTCAAGCAAACCGACCTGCACTCCGAGTATCCCGGCGACAGTCTGGGACGACTGGTACAACTCGCCAATCGCGAACTGCGCGAGTGGGGTCACAGCGAGCATCAGGTCACGGTGGAACGAATCACGCCGTACTTCGGCGACCCGGACGTGTTGCGCTGGTCCTTCTGGTGCGAGACCTGTCATGTCTCGCATCACGCGTTGATGAATTCTTCGTTCAGTCGCTCACAGGCAGAGGCGGGAAGCGCGCCTGGCTCGACGGATGCCGAGCCGCGATCCAAGCGCCGCTGGACGCTCGGCCCCGCGGCCCCGCGGCTGAAGCAGCGAATTCTGGGCTGAGCGGCGAACCGGCGGCTAGCGGCCCGCTCCGTTGTCACCGCCGCGCTGCTCCATGCTGACCGACGTGGGGTCGTCGCTGCCGTCCTTGATCGGGATCAGTTCGCCATTCGGTCGCGGATGATGGGCCCAGTGACCGGTGGGCTCCTCGCCGCGACAGATGATCGAGTTCTCGTTCCAGCCGTTGTAGGCGCGAACGTCCTTCGACAGATAGCGCATCGCGAGGCCACAGCGGCGACGATTCGACTCGTTCGGATCCGAGCCGTGCAGCACCCAGTCGCTGTGCAAAGAGATCTGTCCGGCCTTGAGTTCGAGCGCGACCGGGGCATCGCCGTGTTCCTCCGGGTTCTCGACGGTCTGGTTGAGCACGTTGTGCTCGTCCTCGGCGCTGTCGCGGAACTCGACCTGGGCCTTGAGATGGGACCCGGGAATCACCTGCATGGCTCCGTTGCCCAGGTCGGAATCGTCGATGGCGAGCCAGGCGGAGACGACCTTGCTTGGCGTGATCGGCCAGTAGGAGGCGTCCTGATGCCAGCTCACGCGCATCCCGTCTCCAGGGAGCTTGGCGAAGAAGTGGCTGTGACGCAGGATCACCGTTTCACCCAGCATGTCCTCCATGATGTCGATGATCCGACGATCGGTGACGATGTCCCAGACGCCCTGACAGTGCTTGTGCCAGTTGGTCAGCTGGTAACTGTTCCAGCCCGCCTCCAGCGCCCTGGGCAGCAGTTCGTCGAAGTAGCTGCGGATGGATTCGATCTCGGACTGCGTGAAGATGTCGATGGGAAAGACGTAGCCCTTGTCGTTGTATTGGCGGATCTGGTCCGTGGTCAGGTTGGAGGGCTCATCGACTCCGAGCGGAAAGAACCGCAGGTCGCGTTGCAGCTCCGGAAACGCGTCGGTCCGTTGTGTCATCGGCTCAATCTCTCACTTCGCGAACTGCCTGTCCGACCTCAGCAAGGTAGCCAATAACGCTGCAATGGTCGGCGCTCCTACCGGCTCAGATGCTCCTGAAGGAACTCAATCTCCGCCTGCAGGTAGGCGTCGTCGCCGTCGCTCAACCGGAGCAGGTGCCAACCCTTGTCGACCGTGAACAGCTCGGCGCCGGGGATCGCCTGGGCGGCGTCTTCGGCGTGGCGATAGGGCACGTCACCATCATCGGTCCCGTGCACGATCAGGGCCGGACAGCGGACTTCCTCGAGCGGCAACCGATCGATCGTCGCGAACTGCTCCATGTCGTTGTCGAAGCCGGCCCGCAGCGAACCGAATGAGGGCCCATCGACCAGGCGTCGCAGCACGTCGAGCTTCTCGGGACTGGCGATCACGTCGGCCGTGATTCGGGCGCGGTCGGCGGAATCCAGCGTGCTCTCCATCTTCACCATCTGACCGACGGCGATGCGGGGCGCGCGGCGCAGCAGCTGTCCCTGAATCCAGAAGGCGAGCGGGTTCATCGCCAGCGCGACGGTCAACGCGGACAACTCGGGCTCGTAGCGCTGCGAGATCGCCACTTCGAGAATCAGGCACTTGATCCGATCGGGGTGTCGGGCCGCAAACTGGATGCTGCTGGGGCCGCCGCCGGAGACTCCGTAGGCGGCGACCTGGTCGACTCCCAGCTCATCGAGCAGAGCAGCGGCCGCGTCGGCCTGCTCGGCGAAGGTGCGGCCGGTCTTGAGCGGCGTACGCAGATAGCCCGGCCGTGACGGAGTGATCGTGCCGAATCCGGCTGCCTCGATGGGTTCACCCATGAAGCTGGCATGGTGTCCCTGTGGCGTGCCGTGGAAGATTAAGACGTATGGCGCGTCGCCGCGGAGAGCGAACTCCACGGTTCCGTGCGAGGTCTCGGCCACTTGTGAAGCTGCATTGAGGGCGTCCATCTTTCTGGCGCCCGGAGTCTTGAGTCCGAACGGCATCGGCAACTCCCAGCCCGCCTTCGGCGTCGCACGCACGTCTCTAGGGCGTTTCACCACAGGCGAATCACCCCGATTCTCACGATGCGGAATCGGGAATACAACGAGCTCGGCAGGGTTCTCCGAGCGCGAACAGGCTCTAGGGAGCGCCGTTTCTGCCCGCTGGCGACCGCTGAGGTCGAATCCGGGCTACCGGCGCCGGATTGTTCGTCCACCCGCCGTCGGCTCCGTTGGTGGCGGCGACGGCGACCGCTGCACCGATATCGGGGGATGGTCCGAGCGCGCCTTCGGGCACGTCCGGCAGGTCGAGCTCGCCCGTGCGCAGTCGCTTTTCGCGCAGGGTCAGCACGGCGACGAAGGCGACCAGCCCGACTCCGACCGACAGCCAGAAGTTGCTCGTGATGGCGATGGCCAGCGCCTCGGGTAGGGTTTCGAGAATTCGCAGGAACCCCGCTTCGCCGATCTCGGCCAACAGGCCGCTGCTGGCCTCCTCGCTCAGGAGTTGCGTCGGGTCGGCGTGCGCAGCGAGGTCGGCGGGCAGGCGGGCCGCCAACTCGCTCGTGAGTCGTCCCGTCACCAGGGCGCCGACCAGGGTGACGCCGACGATCGCTCCCATTTCCTCGAAGAACTGCGTCGCCCCGGAGACGGTCCCGAGCATGCTCTGCGGCAGCGCGTTCTGCGCCGCGGTCATGAGGGCGGGATAGAGGATGCCGAGTCCGGCGCCGAACAGGACCAGCCTCCAGATCACGTCGATTGCGCCGGTGCCGGTTCCCAACTGGGTCATGAGCCAGCCGCTGATCACGATGATCACCGTCGCCACCACGGACATCGCCTTGTAGCGGCCCGTTCGCGACACGATTTGGCCGCCGATCGTCGCCGCGATCACGAGCGAGACGATCTGGGTGCTGAGCAACAACCCTGAAGCGGTCGGTGTGTAGCCGAGCACGCCTTGCATGAAGTAGGCGAGGAAGAACGACACCCCGAACAAGCCCCCGCCGATCACGGTCATGACGAGCGCCGCGACACGGAACGTGTGATTGGCGAACAACGCGCCGGGCAGGATCGGTTCCCTGGCTGCGCGCTCCGCGCCCACGAACGCCAGTACACCCACCGCCGACACGCCGAACAGCGCCAGCGTCTTGAGATCCAGCCATGCCGTCCCCGTGGACACGAGACCCAGCGCCAGCATCGCCGGCATCAGCGCCAACAGCATCGCCCCGATGCCCAGCCAGTCGATTATGACCTTCCGCGGCGGCGGCCGCAGCCAGGGCATGATGAACGCGATCGACGCGAACGCCAGTGCCGCCAGCGGCAGGATCGACCAGAAGACCCAGCGCCAGTTGAGCGCATCGACGATCAGTCCGCCCAGCAACGGCCCGACCAATCCGCCGACCCCGAAGACCGCCGCGAAGATGCCCATGTACTTGGCGCGTTCGGAGGGCGGAAAGAGGTCGCCCGAGATCGAGAAGGTGTTGCCCATCAGGATGCCGCCGCCGATGCCTTGCAGAGCGCGGAAACCGATCAGCATCTCCATCGAGGTGGCGAATCCGGCCAACGCCGTGCCGCCGGCGAAGATCACCAGTCCCGCCAGCAGGAACGGCTTGCGGCCGTAGACATCGGACAGGCGTCCGGCGATCGCCACAGCTGGCACGGAGGTCGCCATGAAGGCTGATTCCATGAACGCGATCAGGTCGATCCGGCCGAGGTCGGCCGCGAGGACAGGTGTCGCCGTCGCGACGATCGAATGCTGCACGGCGGAGAGGAACATGGCCACCACCGCGCTGCCGAGAATCAGCATCTTGGTGCGGTGAGGCAGCGCGAACCCAACCGTCGCGGCAGTCGGAGTTTGCGGTGGGGCTTGGCTCATCGAGGGTCCAACGAGAGGGCCTCCGGGCAGCCCAGACCAGACTTGAGCATCTTACCAACGATTCCGGGACCGTCCCTATCGCGGCGCCATCATCCGACAGCATCGGCCTGACGCCCCTATGATTGCGGCGAAGCAGAGAACCGCCCCATGCCAGAACCGCTCGAAGGCCTGCGAGTTGTTGAGTTCGCGATCGCGATCCAGGGACCGCTGGTCGGCGGATTCCTCGCCGACATGGGCGCAGACGTGGTCAAGGTTGAACCGCCGGGCGGCGATCCCAACCGCTGGCACACGGGAGTCAACTGGACCGCGCCGCCCGGAACGCCGGGGGCGCAGTTCCTCTCGGTCTCCCACGGCAAGCGTTCGATCGCACTCGATGTGCACACCGACATCGGTCGAGAGGTGCTGATGCGGCTGGTAGACCGCGCGGACATCTTCGTTAGCAACTTCCGCGAGGACTCGCTCGAGCGCATGGGACTTGGGTACGACGAACTGGCGCAGCGCAACGAGCGGCTGGTCTACGGCATCGCCAACGGATTCGGTCACGAAGGCCCTGACCGTAACAAGCGCATGACCGACCAGTACGCACAGGTCCGCAGCGGGATCGCCAACATGGTCGGAGACCCGGACTCGCAACCGATGATTGCCGGTTCGGTCATTGGCGACACCTCCGGCGCAATGGGCCTCACCCTCGCGATCATGGCCGCCCTCGCCGCCCGCGAGCTCCACGGCATCGGACAGAAGGTCCGCACCTCCGCCTACGGAGTCATGGTCTGGATGCAGGCCTGGGAACTCAACCATTCCTCGATCTCGGGCACGCTGCTTTCGCGCGAGGGACCACATCATCCCAACGTGCCCGGCAGCGCCGGCACCTATGTGACCGCCGACGGCGGCGCATTCCACGTCGATGTCCAGGGCGACGAAGCCTGGCAGGAGTTCTGCGAGTTCGGCGGTATCCCCGAGATCGGTACCGACCCACGCTGGGACGCCAGCCAGAAGCGCTCGCCCTTGAGCGACTTCCGCTGGGTCGAACAGGCCAAGCTCCTGCGCCCGCACATGGCGCGAGCGATGAAGAACCGGACCACTGACGAGTGGGAAGAGTTCTTCGACGAACGCCGCGAGCACATCATGTACCAGCGCGTCTTCGACTACGAGGACGTGATCGCCGACCCGCAGGCACTGGAGAACGGCTACATCGTCGAGAAGGACGTGCCTGGCGTCGGCAAGCGGTCCATGGCCGGCAACTTCGCCCAGTTCAACAAGACGCCAGCCAGCGCCAAGCCCTGGTTCCCCGAACTCGGCCAACACACGACCGAGGTGATGTCGGAACTGGGCTTCAGCAGCGAAGAGATCGCCGAGGTCGAGGCACAGAAGAACCCGCGCCAACCGATGTCACGCCGCAGGCGCCGCGATCGCTAGCCCCCGGCAGGGGGCAGCCACATCTCTGGTCGCTTCTTGCTTGGACAGCCGTAGGCTTCGGCCAGGAGCTCTTCGAGAATGGCGTTGCACTGGTCGGGCAGCTCTCAGTAGACCGAGTGTCCGCCGGCCGGCACTTCTACATATCGGGCGTACGCTCGCGGTAGGCCGACCCGACCATCCAGTTCTGCTGCAGCACAGCCGGTGCGTCAGCCGCCGGTGATGTCAAAAGTGTTAGGCATCGGCCTCTCCGTTCGTCTGCGCCTCGTGCTGAGAGCCTGGGCGCTTCTCCGACGACACTCCAGGTCCGCTCCGCTCCAACACCCCCGACCCCGCGTCCCACAACACCACCTTCCCACCCACCGCCGACGCCAACGCTCTCGACCCCTCCAGAGCTCGCCCCGCACCCGACACCAACACCACGAACTCCGCCGACTTCGGCACTCCCTTCCGACCTCCCTCCGGCGACATCATCACTCTCGCCGCCAGCTCTGGCGTGACCTCATCCCCGATCTCCGCCCCGGCGATCTCCGCCACGATCTCCGGTCGATGCACCGATCGCTCGTCCAAGGGCCGACCCAGCACACCGGCGCCGATCACCGCGGCCACGACATCGACCCCCTCAGGAATGATCGGTTCGTGCGGCGCCGGAGCCTTGAACGGCCGACCCCGCGAGCCGTCGGCTTCGACTCCGACCAGGCTGGCCAGCCCCGCGTCGACCACCTGACGCGGCCAGGACGGGTCGACGGCCAGGACTCGCTCGCGGTCGCCTCGGCCCGAGCCGACGACGGCTGAGGATCGGCCGCGCGAGCGGATGTCGTCCAGGGCGCCCGCGCGGAAGGCGTCGTCGCGGCCGATCGCGAGCGGCAGGGTGCGGCCCTCGCGCGGGATCGTCATCCTCGTCGTCGTGGTCAGCACCGTCAGACCCCCAACAGCATCCATGCCGTCTGCCGCTTCCCACTCGGCGGCGAGCGCGAACAGCACCGTCGTCTTGCCGCCGCCGCCGACCGTGGCGAAGACCGCCGGCCTCGTGAGCCCCAGCGCTTCGTGCAAGGGAAGATCCACTGTGCGCCTCCAGCCCGCAGCCTAAACTCAACGCATGAGTGAATCGTTCTCCGTCATCATCCTCGCCGGCGGGTTCGGCCGCCGCCTGGGCCTCGACAAGGCGACCGCCGGGGCCGGTGGACGTCCCTTGCTGCACTGGAGCGCCCTTGCCGCGTCCCGGGTGTCGGACGACATCGTCGTTGCCAGGCGCCCCGACCAGCAGTTTCCGGCGCTGGACGGCGTCGACTGGCGCGAGGCCATCGACCACCGCCACGACCGAGGCCCGCTGGCCGGGCTTGAGGCGGCGCTGCCAATGATCGAGCACGACCTCGCTGTCGCCGTGGCCTGCGACATGCCCTTTCTCCGGCCGGGGCTGCTCCGCGCCGTTGCCGCGGCAAGCGAGGGCGTGGAAATCGCCATGCCGCGGATCGACGGCGTCGCCCAGCCGCTGCTGGCCGCGTACCGGCCATCGATCGTGCCCCGGGCGACGCACCTGCTGGACGAGGGCGACGGCCGGATCCGGGCGCTGCTGCCGCTCGTTGAGCATCGCATCCTCGACGTCGAGGAGCTTCGCGCTCACGACGAGGACTTGGAGTCGTTCACCAACGTCAACCGGCCTGAGGACTTGAACGCGGTCGAACAAACCCTCAGGTTGAGAAACCCGGTGGAGCTGGTTTGACCGTATCCAAGTGCAACTGAACAGAATCGAACAAGACCGAACAGCGAAGGGACGATCCGATGCCGATGTTCCGACGAGTCCTGACCGGCCGCGTGGCCCCGGGCAAGCATGGCGAATTCCTGCGTGCCGTCGAGGCGGCGCTCGACTACCAGTCGGCCCGCGGGATCGAGGCGCGATTCTCGGTCTGGGACGCAATCACCGGTCAGGCTTCGACCGTGGAGATCGTGGCTGAATTCGAGGACCTGCGCGAACTCGAACAGTTTGAGGAACTGGCCGCTCAGGATCAAGAGTTCGCCACGCTCCGGCGCGCCGTCCGCGAGGCCATGGTTTTCGATTCGGCCGAGATCAACATCTACCGGAACCTGGTCTGAATGTGATCTGATTGGGAACAGGACGAGCATGGTCCGAGTCGATCCGAACCGACAGGCCGAGTATCGCGAGGCCTATGACGCCTGGCAGAAGCAGCTCTCGCGCCTGCACGACGTTTTCCTCGACGGTGAGCTGCTGGAGCCACCGCAACTCAAAGGGCTGCTGAACCGCGAAGCGCGCGCCAAACAACGTTACGACGCCGCTCGCGACGCGCTACTGGGAATCGGCGCTCTGCCGGCAGCGCCAACCAGCGGGCTCATTGGACGCTCTCCGACCGCGTCCATACACTCAGGGTCAGCGGACGGCTCGGACGAGCAATGAGCGCCCCATGAGCGACGACTATGGCGTCGACCTCGAGGAAATCCTGCGCGTGATTGATCGCGCGGCGGTCCTCATCGTGCGCTTTGACGTGCTCGAACCACGCCTTCTGGTCGACTTCCGCGCCGACCCTCCGGACACGCCGATCGTCCAGTTGGTTGACCGGGTCAACTCGGCCGAAGAGCGCTTCCGCCACCTCAAGTCGCTGCGTCCCAAGTTGCCGCTGCCGGAGCGGATCATGTCCTTTCCCTGGCCGCGGGCGGTCAGTGCGTTCGAGCAATCGGGCATCTGGGAGAAGATTGAGGCTCGCCTGGTCAGCCTGGGCGCCGAGCAGGAACATATCAACCGCATCCGACAGCAACTCCTCGATGGCGAGCGGGCGGTCACAATCGCCGCGATCACCGGCGGCGAAGGATTCCGCACCATCTGGGAACGACAAGGATCCGACGCGTGAGCAACCAGCACAGCGAGATGCCACTGATCGACCTGCGTTCCGACACCGTGACCAAGCCGACGCCGGCGATGCGCAAGGCGATGTTCGAGGCCGAGGTCGGCGACGACGTCTTCGGCGAAGACCCGACGATCACGAAGCTGGAAGAGGCGGCCGCCGAGCGCACCGGCAAGGAAGCAGCGCTGTTCGTCTCCAGCGGCACGATGGCGAATCTCGTCTCGCTACTCTCGCAGACCCGCTCGGGTGATGAACTGCTGGTTGGCGACCGCGCTCACATCGTTCGCGCAGAGGCGGGCGGCGTCTCGCGGCTCGGCGGGGTGCTCGCGACGACCTTGCCCAATCAGCCGGACGGCGGCTTTGATCCGGAACTGATCCCCGGCGCCGTGCGGCCCGACGACATGCATCAGCCTCGGACGACGCTGCTCGCATTGGAGAACACGCACAACTTCTGCGGCGGATCGGTGGTCTCGCTGGAGCGGACCCAGGAGATCGCCGGCACGGCTCGCGACCTTGGGCTGCGCGTCCACCTCGACGGGGCGCGCATCTTCAACGCGGCGGCGGCCTCGGGACACAGTGTTGCCGAACTTGCCGGGCCCGCCGATAGCGTGACCTTTTGCCTGTCCAAGGGTCTGGGCGCTCCGGTCGGCTCCCTGATCTGCGGCGACGAGGCGTTCATCTCCGAGGCACGGCGCACCCGCAAGCTGGTCGGTGGCGGGATGCGCCAGGCGGGGATCCTGGCGGCGGCCGGGCTGGTCGCGCTTGATCAGATGGTCGATCGTCTGCACGACGACCACGCCAACGCGCGGCAGCTCGCCCGCGGTCTGGCGGAGCTCGGCTTCAACATCAACCCCGAGAGCGTGCAGACGAACATCGTTATCGTCCAGCTCGATACCTCAGACGATCCAGCGCCTTCTCCGAAGCTGCAGGCGCAACTCAAGCAGATCGGCGTTCTCGTGACGACTCCGGATCGGACCAAGATTCGGCTCGTGACCCACGCCGACGTGACCGGCGACGACTGCGCCGAGGCGCTGCGCCGCATGGCCGAAGCCGAAATCGGTCCGCGCGCCTCGTGATGCGAGAGCGGCCTTGTCTGCCTGTCCTCGTCCTCGGCTACCGGTGGGTGCCTATCCGTCTGCTCACCCTGCTTGCGGCCATCGGACTGGCGGCAGTGCTGGCGGTGGCCTGCGGTTCCGATACCACGTTCGATGACCCTGAGGATCCGGTGTCGCAGATTGCCTGGCCGGACTTTGAGCGGCTTCATTACGACATCCTCGACCAGACCGACACGAAGCGCGGCACCCTGGCCCTGGAGACGATTCGGCAAGATGATGTCTACCAGCTCTCGCTGCGCTTCCGACTCGATACCACCGAGGGAGAAGTGACGGACGACGTGACCGTCTGGGTCGACGCCGAGTCGCTGCGGCCGATTCGCTATGAGCGTCGAGCGGTGTCGTCCGAGAAGACGGTGACTGCAGAGGCCGAGTATCGCGCCGACGGCGACGGCGAGGTCTCAGCGTACGTCGTTCTTGACGAGGATGGCGAGGTGACCGAGGAGACGGTGGAGGCGGGGGTGTTCGCGTTTGACAACGACTCGTCGGCCTGGCTCTGGCGGTCGCTGGCGTTCCGGCAGGACCTGGAGCTGACCTACCGATCGGTCAACGTCGTCCAGCAGCGCAGCCAGTTGGTGCAGGTGGCGGTTCGGGGACAGGACACGCTGCGGGGGCCGGAGGGGGATGTGGTGGTCTGGCAGGTGGTGGCGACGCCGGGCGTGGAGATCTCGCGGGCCTGGTATGAGATTGAGCCACCGCATCGGCTGATTCGCTGGGACCAGCAGCCTCGGCGGTTCGTGCTGACGAAGATTGAGACTGAGCCGTAGGGGCCGTAGGGTCTACTCTTCCCGCGGGCGGGCCCAGGTCGGGCGGTCGACGCCGGGCGGCGGGGCGAAGGTCGCCTCTTCCTCGCTGGGTTGTTCGGGCTCGGGAATCTGCGGCCGCCAGGCTTCCTCTTCGGCATCTTCCGACTCTGACGCCGCGGCGACCGGCGACGGCTCGGCCGGTTCGGGCTCACGATCGGCGCCGAAGACGTGGCGGGCCTGGTCTTCGGTGAGTCCGGGGTGCGCGGCAATCTCGGCGGCGACCCGCTCTTCGACCGTGGGCGCGAAGTCGGCGGCGTGGGTGCGAACGGCGGCGACTTCGTCCTGGACGTCGGTGGGCAGCTCGGCGGCGAAGCGGGAGCGTTCGTCGCGCACGGTGTAGCGGAAGAGTTCCTGCTCCTCTGGTTCGAGCAGGCGTCCGTCGCGCATCTCCTCGACCCTGGGCACGAGCTCCATCACGGTGCGGTCGTGAGTGGTGGTGATGATCGTGACGCCCTGTTCGACAACGAGGTCGTGGAGGAGGCGGAAGATCGAGACCGCGGTGGTGGAGTCGAGCTCGCCGGTTGGCTCGTCGGCGAGGATCAGGGCGGGCGAGTTGGCCAGGGCCCGGGCGATGGCGACGCGCTGCTGCTCGCCGCCGGAGAGTTCGTAGGGTCGATGGCGAGCGCGTCCGGCGAGACCGACGGCTTCCAGCAGTTCGTCGGCCCGGCGGCGGCGTTCGCGGATGCCGGCGCCGGCGATGCGCAGCGAGAGCTCGACGTTTTCGTAGGCGGACAAGAGGGGCAGCAGGCCGAATGACTGGAAGACGAAGCCGACCCGATGCCGGCGCAGCTGGGTGAGCTGGCGCTCGTTGTACTCGGTGATGTTCTCGCCGTCGATCATCACGTGCCCGGAGGTGGGCGAGTCGAGCCCGGCGATCAGGTTGAGCAGCGTGGTCTTGCCCGAGCCGGACCGTCCGATCAGGGCGACGAACTCGCCCTGGGCGACCTGCAACGAGACGTCGCGGACGGCCCAGATGTCCTCGCCGCCGACCACGAACTTGCGCGAGACGTTGTGGACATCGACGACCAGGTCTTGCTGGCCCTGAGCGGCGATGCCGTTTGTTGTCAGTGGAGTGGTCATCGCTGCTCGGCCTCTTCGTCTCCGGCATCGGCCTCATGGGCCGGCGTGATCACGATGCGGCCGTCTCGCGAGTCGACATAGGCGCGGCGTCCGAGCGCGACCTGATCGAGCAGCGGCTTGGGAATCTGCAGCCGTCCGGCGCCGTCGACGACGGCGAACTCCTCGTGGACCACCTCGGCGATCTCGGTGCCCTGGTTCTCGACCCGGCGCACGGTCTCGGTTGCGATGGTGCCGTCGCGAATCGCGACGACGCGGTCGACCCGGGCGGCGATCGCGGGATCGTGGGTGACGATGATGACGGTCAGACCGAACTGGTTGGAGAGACTGCGGAAGAGGTGGAAGATCTCCTCGGAGGTGTGAGTGTCCAGTTCGCCGGTGGGCTCGTCGGCGAGGAGCAGGGGCGGGTCGTTGGCCAGGGCGACGCCGATTGAGACGCGTTGCTGTTCGCCGCCCGAGAGCTGGTCGGGGCGCTGCTTGCGCTTGTCCATGAGACCGACCGCCTGGAGCAGCTGCATCGAGCGTTCGCGCGCGTGCTTGCGCGAGCGGCCGGCGAGGATCATCGGCACTTCGATGTTCTGCTGCGCATTGAGGTAGGGGATCAAGTTGCGGCCGGTCTGCTGCCAGACGAAGCCGACCTCTTCGCGGCGGTAGTCGACCAGTTCCTGTTCGGTCAGGGCGAGCAGGTCGGACTGGTTGACGTAGGCCTGTCCGGCGGAGGGGACGTCGAGACCGGCGAGCACGTTGAGCAGGGTCGACTTGCCGGAGCCGGATGCGCCGACGATGGCGAGGACTTCGCCGCGCCCGACGGTGAGGTCGAGGCCGCGCAGGGCGACGACCTCGAGGTCGGCGATCTTGTAGATCTTGAACAGATCGCGGCAGGTGACGTGTTGCTCGGCCAGCATCTCGTCGGGACGAATTGGCGGAAGCGCCGCATTGGTGGTCATCGGTTACCCCAAAGGATCGGCTGACGTCGAACGCACAACACGAGCAGGATACCCCGAGTGTCGGCGGAGGGGCGAGGGGAGTTGGGCGCAGGAAAAAAAACGCGGGACGAGGCGGGGGATTACAAGGGGTCGTCGTCCTCGTCGCCGAGTTCGTCTTCGTCGTCCTGGCGGGCGCAGTCGCACTGGACGGAGGCGATGCCGTCGCGGAC
>JAPPNI010000014.1:0-32613 GCA_028873865.1 Chloroflexota bacterium
ATCGCCGGACTCTTCGGCGGCGCCTACAGCGGCATCGGCATCTTCATCGCCATGCGCACCGGCAATGCCCAGGCCGCCCAGGCCGGCTTCCTGCTCTTCTTCCCCCTCCTCTTCATGGCGCCCGCCTTCGCCCCCCTCGACGTCTTCGATTCTTGGCTCAAGTGGATTGCCACGGTCAATCCCGTCACCTACATCATGGAAGGCATGCGCGGCCTGGTGATGGACGGCTACATGTGGCCGATCTTCGAGGACGGCCAGGTCGTCGGCGTCAAGAACCCGCCCGCCCTGCACTGGGCCTTCGTCTCGCTGGCCGGTTTCAGCATCTTCACCCTGACCATCGCCTCACTCGCCCTTCGAGCCCGCACCCGCGCCGACTGACCAACCCGACTCCTCGGGTATCGTTATTCCCAAAGTTTGTGTTCCCAAACTGAGAAGGTTCTCTATGTCACAACTCACTACCAGGGCCAGATTGATCATCGCGATCATCGCGACCGCGTCAATCGCCGCCGCCCTCACCGCAATGATCACCGCTGGCGACTCCGGCGACGGCGCCACGGCGGTCCGTATTCAGGCCCGCCAGACCGCCAGCGGGGCCGCGGAGGTTGCACTGCAGGTTCGCAACGCCGACCACTCCTGGGGCGAAAGAATCCTGCCCAGCGAGCGATTCCTGGCCGCCGACTCCGAACCCGGCCACTGGCGATCCAGCACGGCAATCGACGTCCACACCAGTGACGGCGTCGACCCCGCCGCAATCGGCCTCACCGCCACCGCCGAAATGAGCGGCCCCGACGGCGAACCAATGGGTCAAGTCACGATCATCCAGGGTCCACGAGGCTTGCTGATCCAGGCGCGCTTGACCGGCGTGCCCGAGGGTTGGCACGGATTCCACATTCATGAGACGGGATCCTGCGCGCCCGACTTCTCCGCCGCCGGCGGTCACTACGACCCGACCGGCATCGGTCACGGAGTCCTCCACGAGGGTGGACATCACCCGGGCGACACCGTAAACATCTACGCGCACACCGACGGCGTCGCCAACGCCGACCAGTACACGGTCGACGCGACGCTGGGAGCCGGCATCACCACGCTGTTCGACCACGACGGCTCGGCCATCATCGTCCACGAAGGCCCCGACAGCTACGGCGAAGCCCCCGGCGCCGGCGCCCGCATCGCCTGCGGCGTCATCTCCCTCGACTGATCCGAGTCGCCACTCCCCACGCTTGCTGTCGCTCTCCCTCCGCTCTCCTTCTCCCTCTCCCTGAGGGAGAGGGCTGGGGTGAGGGCCCTCCGGAAACGCCAAGTCAGAATCCCGAGTTGCCCGACTCCAACCCACTCGATAGCCTCAAACTGAATCTCAACAGCGAAGCAACCCTAGAGGAGCACCCAATGTCCTTGTTCCAGACCGTCTCGGCCCACTGCGACCTCCCCTGCGGCGTCTACGACCCGGCCCAGGCCAAGATCGAAGCCATGTCCGTCCTCAAGTCGATGGAGAAGTACAACGACTCCGACGACCACGACTTCAAGGCCCGCTGCACCATCGTCAAGGAACAGCGCGCCGAGGAAGTCAAGCACCACCTCTGGGTGCTCTGGACTGACTTCTTCAAGCCCCACCACCTCGAGGCCGACGCCTCAATCCACGAGCTCATGTGGAACGCCACCAAGGTCGCCGGCGAAGCCAAGAAGACCAACGACGTCGCCAAGGGCCAGGAACTAATCGACCTCATCGACCAGATCTCAGAAAAGTTCTGGGCCACCGCCGAAGGCCCCGGAGCCGGCGTCTACGCCCAGTAACCACCCAATCCCCCGCAAACCCAAGCGGTCCGTCACCGGACGGGCCGCTTGCCGTTGCGCCCGACGAAGTTGCTGACAGCTCTCCGTTCTCGCTAGCGAGAGGCGTCGGATCGATTAGCTGTCGTCTTCAGCGGTTTCGGATATGTCACCGATGCCTGTCAACACGACAGGAGGACGATCCGGGTACTCGACCACCAGACTGAGCTTGCCTCCCGTGGCGCCAACGTATTTGTTCAGCGTTGACAGCAAGAGGTCGCTTCGTCTTTCCAATCGCGAGACGTTTTCCTGGTTGATGCCTAGTTGCTCAGCGAGGCTCACCTGAGTCTCGTGCAGCGCTTCTCGTAGCTCTCGCAACGACATCTCCTCCGCTATCAGCGAGTCCGCATCTCTTTCAATCCGTTTGCGCCGCTCTGATGGCAGTTCGTTGAGAATGTCTTCGAGTGTGGTCATCGTCGACTCCGTCTGCTCCGTTGTCGATTGAGGTGCGACTCGAAACGATCATCGGCCAACCCGATCAGCTGCTCATAGAAACGCCGCTCGTTCTGGCCTCGTTTGTTGCCTGCCGCCAAAAGGATCGCGCGCTGAACAGGATCAAACGCGAACGCGACCCTCCAGACATCATTGGCGACCCGAAACCGAAGCTCCTTCATGTTCGAATGACGTGAACCATTCAGAGTGTCGGCTCGTGGTCGTCCTAGAGTGGGCCCGAATTCTCTCAGCAAGAGCGCGTGGGCAAGCAACGTGTCCTGTACGTCCTGATCCATGGCGCGAAACTCGATCTCGAATGTGGGATCGAAGTCGACGGTCCACGCCATGGGCTCAGTATGCGTCTGACAGCATAGGCAGTCAAGCACATATTTGTCGCGAGCGGATACCGCGTTTCGGGATCGGATATCCAGACCAGCGGGTCAAGAATCTCACTCCTCCGCAAACACCGACACACCCAAAGGCTCGCACATCCGTCCACATAGCACTAAAGTGTCAACAGGGGAAGAAGCCGAAGCAGAGGAGGACACCATGAACAACCCAAACATCTCACCCAGACGACGCCGACGGATCTTCCGAGAGCACCAGCTCCGACAGGAAGGACGCACCCTCGAACAGATCGCGACCCAAGTCAACGTCTCGATCGCCACCGTCCACGCCGACCTCAAGCTGCTCGAGGAGGGTTGGACCCTGCTCGTCCAGGACATCCACAACGATCTCCTGCTCAGCCACGTCGCCCGTCTCGACCAGCGAGTCGAGCGTCTCAGCCGCCTCGACCCGGTCGCGGAAGCGCGCCGCGCTCTCGGCCCCGAGGCGGACCTCAGCTTGGACCAGCTCACCCAGATTGAAGATCGCCACGAGCGCCGCCTGGCCCGAGCCGAGCGCGAGCTGCGAATGCTGCTCAAGCAGCTCGACCGGCCGCACATCATCCGCGGCTTCCGCTCCGCCGACTACCCCGAGGAAGAGCTCGCCGACCCTGATACCGACCCCGAAACCGACCGAAAAAACCTGAAAGAACCTGAAACCGTTTCAGTCACGATCCCCCGTAAAACACTGGAGATCGTGGCCAATGGGACCCCAGAAAAAAGTTCTCCCGAAAACCTGAAACCCAACCCTGCGCTACCCCGCAGCGCCAGACGAAACAGCGGCCGAAACCAGCCCTGTCCCTGCGGAAGCGGCCGCAAACGCAAGCGCTGCCACCCTCGGGGAGACTGGGACCAACAGCCGCTGAAGGGACGCGTCGGCGACCCGGTCGCTAACGTACCCGCTTCACCCTCGACCGGCGCCGGGCGGGTTCTTTCCACTCGGGATCGTCATTCCAGGGTTGCCGGATGAACCGGACTCCCAGGCTGCGGTCGATCTCTCGCCACTTCGACTCTTCCTCGGACGTGACGAAGGTGATCGCCTCGCCGTCGCGGCCCATCCGGCCGGTCCGGCCGACCCGGTGCGTGAAGAGCTGCGGCGAATCGGGCAGGTCGTAGTTGATCACCTGTCCGACGCCGTCGATATCGAGGCCGCGCGCAGCCACATTGGTGGCGACCAGGATCGGCGTCTCGCCCGAGCGAAAGTCGCGCATCACGCGCTCGCGTGCGTTCTGACTCAGATTGCCCTGCAGCGCGCCCACCGGATAGCCAAACCCATCCAGCTGCCGGGCGAGCTTCTTGACCCCGTGCTTGGTCTTGCCGAACACGATCACCGCCTCGCCGTTGCGCTGGTCCAACAGCGACCGCAGCGCGCCAATCTTGTGGTCCCGCCGGATCGAGTAGACCAGGTGCGTCACGCTGGGCAACGTCTGCAGGTCGGCGTCGACCTCGACGGTGGCGGGCTCTCGCAGGTGCTTGGCCGCGGTCTTCGCCACCCAGTCGGGCAGCGTCGCCGAGAACAACGCGGTCTGACGCCCGGACGGCGTGTACCCGAGGATCGCCTCGACATCGCGAGCAAAGCCCCGGTCCAGCATCTCGTCCGCCTCATCCAGCACCAGGAACCGCACCGACCGCAGGTCGAGCGTGCCCTGGCGAAGATGATCCAGCGTGCGACCGGGTGTGCCGATCACGATCTGCGGTCCCCGCCTGAGCGCCGCCTGCTCGGGCCGCGCCGAGCGGCCGCCATAGAGCAACGTCGTCTGCAGACGCTGCTCAGTCGCCACTGCCTCCGTCACCTCGCCCACCTGGATCGCCAGTTCGCGAGTCGGCGTCAGAACCAGCGCCTGCACCTCGCGCGCCGACCCGTCACAGCGTTCAATCAGCGGGATCGCGAACGCCAGGGTCTTGCCCGAACCGGTCCGCGCCTGACCGATCACGTCCCGGCCGCCCAGCAACAGGGGAATCGTCGCCTGCTGAATCGGCGTGGGCTCGGAGATGTCCATCCCAGCCAGCGCTGCCCGGGTCGCCCGGCTCAGCGCCATCTCCGAGAAGCCCGTAGCCGTCCCCTCCACGTCCCGATCGTCGGCCCGATCGTCGACGTAGTCGTCGACCTGGACCGGCGTCCTCGTCTCGCTCCGTCTGCGCGTGGCGGTCCGGACATCGGAGGGAAGCTCGGCTTGGACGCCGCCGCGTCGACCCGCGTAGCACGAAGTGCAGTACACCGGCCGCTCGGCGCGGGGACGGAACGGGACGGATGTCGAGACGCCGCAGTCGGCGCATGTGACTTGGTGGCGAGGTTTGCGGGTGCGCGACCGTGGTCGCGCGGATACGGATGCTCGAGGCATGACTAGAGGACTCCTCAAAGGATGGTTTCGGTTGTACGAATCAGAGCGCGAAGGGGGCTGGATGAAGCAAAGTTGAAGATTGAATGCTGCGCGTGGTCTCAACGCTGAATCGGTTCTACCACTCAGCCTACTCACTCAACGGCCACGACCGGTATCTCCTGGTAGCCACTGAGGTAAACACTGAACCGGATCAGCCACGCTGGATGAGGCGCCGCCCGCCACGGCGCGTGGTCCCCCCGGGAGGACTCGAACCTCCAGCCTACGGATTAGAAGTCCGTCGCTCTGTCCGGTTGAGCTACGGGGGGTCAACTCTGCGGGCGCCCCGCCTTGTAGAAGGCCGCGCCTCGCTTGTCCAATGATATGGCGACCGACCGCGTCTCCGACGACCCGTCCGGATAGTGGAACTCCAGCCTGATCTGCCCTCGGTGCGAGCCCTCCGGCACACCGCCCGCTGCCGCCGAGATCGGAATCACCGAGTGCTCCGGTCCGTTCGTGAATCCGTATCCACTGCCCAGCGCGACCCCCGCCTGCGTCCCCACCACCAGCCAGCTCGGCGTGCTCACCACCCGCCAGGCCAGCAGCCCGCTCCCGTCATTCGCGACCGTCAGCGCCGCCCCCCGCTGCGACAGCTCGCTCGACGACAGCTCCAGCTCGCTCGGCAGACCGTCCAGCAGCGGCGTCCCCAGCAGCGCCCCTCGGTCCGGATTGAAGTTGCCCCCGCTGAACTCCGCCGCAAGAGCATTCGCGGGCAGGTCCAGACTCATCCGCTCCCGGATCTGGTCGACCGTCTGCAAGAACAGGTCGGGATCGAGCGCCCCGCCCGGCATCGTCAGCCGCCCAACCTCCGGCAGGATCACCGGATGAGGCTCCCACAACCGCTGACCGCCAACCACCGGCGGGTTGATCACACAGCCCAGCACCCGCTCCTGGTACGGGTAATCCCAGTAGCCGCTCATGTCCGCGTTGCAGTCATACGGCCGACGCGCCGGATCGTAATCCGGGTTGCCCGGATGGTTAATCCAGGCCCAGCCGTTGTAAGCCCACAGCGCGAAATACCACGACTCCACATAGCGAGGATCGCTCTCACCCACCACCGGGAAGTAGTCCTCGTTCCACTTCTCCGCCAGGATCCGCGCCCCCGCAGCGATGTTGTAGGCGAAGTGCGTCCCCACCAGCGCCTCGTACCGCGACGGCAGACCGCCGTCGTTCACGATCGTGCTCGTGATCTGCATGATCCCGTAGCCGCAGTCGAACGAGAGCTTCGGCGGTCCCAGCGTGCCCCAGTCGACCTCGTAGGCCGCCTGCGCGATCTTGCTCTCGACCCACGCGATCGCATACAGAATCTGCGGCGGGATCGTCGCCGAAGCGTCCGCGCTCCTCAGCCGGCCCGCACTCAGCGCCGGAAGCTCGAAGTCCTCGTCGCCGGGGAACAGCCGGTTGGCCGCCGCGAGCCGCAGCGTCTCGAGGTAAGTCTGGCGCGACTCGTGCGCCTCGAACGACTGCAACGAGAACGGCGGACCGCCCCCGCTGTAGCGACAGCTGGTCGGCGCAGCCTGCGCAGGCTCGGAGGAAAGCGATATCGTCGCCGCGATCGAGGCCAATCCGATCAGTAGCCCGAGCAATCCGCCCCGAAGCCGACGCCCGCTCAGCCGCACGCTGACAGGCCGATCAACGCGGTGCCCGCGCCGCCCCAGATCTCAATCGTCGTCGCTGCCTGCGGCGCCACCAGCCCCAGCACCGTTCCACCCAGCAACAGCAACCCAAGGCCCAACCAGATGAGCAACCGGCGCCGCCGACGGCGCAGCTTCAGCCAGGGCCCGTCCACTCTCAACATCAACCCGTCGGCCCCGCCCGGCCGCCCGAAGTCGCGCGTCGCCACGCGTTCCGACTCTACCACGAAGCCTCGCCCGTCAACCGCCGCCCAACGCTGCGATACTGTGAGCGTCAGGCGGGCCGCGGCCCGTATTCGGACCGCCTCATCCAGGGCGTGGACAGGAGGTGCGCGTGGCGCGCATTGCGATCATCGGTTTGGGCTACGTCGGCGGCTCCATCGGCATGGGTCTGCGAGCCGCCAAACTGCGCGACACGGAAATCGTCGGCTTCGACGACTGGCGCGCCGCCCGCCGCGCTGCCGACAAACAGGACGCCGTCGACCAGGTCGTCTCCAGCCCGCGAGACGCCGCCGATGGCGCTGGACTGGTCATCCTGGCAACACCTCCCGCTGCGACCTCCGACCTGCTCGAGGAGATCGCGCCGACGCTCGGACGCGGCGCCGCCGTGACCGACACCGCCGCTTCCAAGGTCCAGATCGAAAGCTGGGCTGCCAACCACCTGCCTAACGGCGTCTCCTTCATCGGCGGACACCCCATGGCCGGCGACGCCTCCGCCTTCGGCATCGACAACGCCAGCCCCGACCTCTTCCGCGGCAAGCGCTGGTTCCTCAGCCCGTCTCCGACCGCCTCCGACAGCGCCGTCAAGTCGGTCCTCGGCATGGTCAGGGAACTCGGCGCGAGCCCGCACTTCCTCGACTCCGCCGAACACGACTACGTCATGGCCGGCGTCTCGCATCTGCCGCTGATCGTCTCCTCCGCTCTCTTCACCATGTTGCGTTCCTCCGACGGATGGCCCGACTTCGGCCGCGCCGCCGGTGAGACCTTCCGCGCCATGACCGCCTACAACTCCGGCGACCCCAGCATGACGACCGAGATCGCGGTCACCAATCGCGAACAGGTCCAGCACTGGATCGACCGCCTGGTCATCGAGTTGAATCGCGTCCGCAATCTGCTCGACGAAGAGGAGGAAGAAGTCTTCAAGGAGTACGCGGCCGCCCAGATCAATCACGCCAAGTTCCTCGGCGGCGACGACCTCGATCCCGATGCCGGCGCGCAACCCGACATCCCCGACGCGACCTCGCAGATGGCCGCGCTCCTGATCAGCCCGCGGCTCTACGACCGTGTCCGCAGCATGACCAAGCGCAGCGAAGAGCGCGAGAAGGAGCGCGAGTCGCGCGGCCGCCGCTGGGGGCGAAGCTGAATCGATGAACGACAGCATCTCCGTCGAGCCGAGCGGCCCGCTGGTCGGCTCGGTTCGCGTCCCGGGCGACAAGTCGATCTCGCATCGCGCCCTGATCTGCAATGCGCTCGCCAGGGGTGAAGCCGAGATCCGCGGCCTGCTCGAAAGTGCAGACTGCCGCTCCACGATCGCCTGTCTGCGCCAGTGGGGCGTCGAGTTCGAGCAGAGCGGCGACAACATACTGGTCCGAAGCCCTGGTCAGGCCGTGTTCCACCGGTCGGCGGGCGTGCTCGATTGCGGCAATAGCGGAACCTCAATCCGCCTGCTCAGCGGCGTCGCTGCGGGCCTGCCCTTCCGCACCGAGTTCGACGGTGACGAATCACTGCGCGGCCGGCCGATGCGCCGCGTACTCGACCCGCTCGAGCAAATGGGCGCCAGTGTCGCCGACGCCGCTACCGCGCCGTTCTGGGTCGACGGTTCGGCCGGACGGCTGCGTGGGTTCGACGGACCGATCGCGGTCGCAAGCGCCCAGGTCAAGAGCTGCATCGTCTTCGCCGCCCTGCGAGCCGAAGAACCGAGCCGAATCGTTGAACCCGGACCCTCGCGAGATCACACCGAGCGGATGCTCATCGCCATGGGCGCCGATATCGAAGTGGAGGGCGAGACGATTCACGTTCGGCCCGGCGCCGAGTTGCATACCAGCGACGTTGAAGTGCCAGCCGACATCAGCGCCGCCGCCTATTGGATGATCGCCGCCGCCCTGATCCCCGGCTCCGAAGTCACCTTGCCTAACGTTGGCGTCAATCCCCGGCGCAGCGGCGTCATCGACGTGCTGACCTCGATGGGAGCCAACGTTGAACTGCGCAACCCCCGCGACATCTCGGGCGAGCCCGTCGCCGACATTACCGTCCGCGGATCGAAGCTCTACGGCGCCCGAATCGACGGCGATCTGATCGTCACCGCGCTGGACGAGCTGCCCACACTCGCCGTGGCCGCGGCGTTCGCGGAAGGCGTCACTGAGATTCACGACGCCGAAGAACTGAGAGTCAAGGAGTCCGATCGGATCGCCACCACGTCGGCCCTGCTCAACGCCATGGGCGTCGAGGTTGAGGATTGGCGCGACGGAATGCGAATCGTCGGCGGACAGCCGCGCGGCGCAACCGTCGACTCTCACGGGGATCACCGCCTGGCGATGGCCGCCGCCGTCGCGGCACTGGCGTCCGATCTGGAGTCCGGACCGACCACCATCCAGCGCGCCTCCGCGGTCGATATCTCCTACCCGACCTTCTGGCGCGAGCTCGATCGATTGCGGCATGTCCCCGTCTGAGCTCGCTCAGCTCGTCGTGATCGTCTCCGGACCCTCGGGTGCCGGCAAGGACACGGTCATCGAAACCGCGCTGGCGCTCGATCCGTCGCTGGCCAAGGTGGCGACGGTCAAGACCCGCGCCCCGCGTCCGGGCGAGATCGAAGGCGTGCACCACGTCTTCCTCACCGATCAGGAATTCGACCGCTGGCTGGCCCAGGACGCCTTCCTCGAACACGTCGAGATCTACGGACACCGCAGCGGCGTCCCCAGGGCCCCGGTCGAACAGCTCCTGAGCCAGGGCCAGACCCCGGTCCTGCGCACCGACGTCCAGGGCGCGCGAACCCTGAAAGCAAATCTGCAGGATCCACTGCTGATCTTCATCACCGCCCCCGATCTCGATTCGCTCGAGCGCCGCATGCGCGCTCGAGCCGCCGAGACCGAACCCGAGATCAAGGCTCGCCTCGCCGAAGCCGAAGCCGAGATGGCCGAAGCAGGCTGGTTCGACCTCGTGATCGTCAACGACGACGCCGCACACCACGACGCCGCCCGGGAACTGGTCGATGCCATCTCCGCAGAACGAACCCGGCGCGGCCAACCGCGCTGAGCGTTGTTATCTCAAACGTTTGACATCTCCCGGCGTTGCCGTAGGATTCTGACAGGAACGGGAGCGCGCAATGGCGGCGACGATGACGAACGGTGCGAAACAATCGCACACCCGTCCCTCTGCGCATTGCCACACTTCCGGCGGGCAAGGGGTCTGGCGAGGCGAAGACTAAATCGCCACGCCCGGGGCAACTCGATCTGCTGATCAATCGCCCCTCGATCCCAAGGAGCCTGTTCCCATGCCGTCGACCGGCAAACTCAGTCCCAGCCTCGAAGAATTCAAGCAACTGGCCGCCGATGCCAGAACCTCGGGCAGCGGCAACTACGCCGCCGTCTATCGCGAGGTCCTCGCCGACCTCGAAACCCCCGTCTCCGCCTTCCTCAAGGTCAAGCGCGGCGCCTATTCGTTCCTGCTCGAGTCGGTAGAAGGCGGCGAGCGCCCCAGCCGCTACTCCTTCATCGGCACCGAGCCCTACCGGGTCTTCCGTGCGCCCTCGGGCGGTTCCGTCGATCCACTGAACGAAGTAGAAGCCGAGTTGGACCGATTCGATCTCGTGCCCAATCCCGATCTGCCGCCCTTCCACGGCGGAGCGGTCGGCTATCTCAGCTACGAGGCGATCCGCCACTTCGAACCACGCGTCCAGCCGGCCGGCCACGACCCCCACGGCCTGCCCGAGGCGCTCTTCCAGTTCGTCGACACCGTGCTGCTCTTCGATCATCTCAAGCACGTCATCAAGGTCGTCACCCACGCCCGGCTCGACGGTGATATCGAGTCCGCCTATCGCGCCGCCGAGTTCCGCATCGACGAGCTCGTCGAGCGCCTCCAGTCCGGTCCGCCAATCCCACCGGTGGATGCCCCCGAACCGTCGGGACACTCCGGCGCGATTCGCTCCAACATGGAGCGCGAGGCCTACTTCTCCGACATCAAGCAGATCATCGATTACGTCGTCGCCGGCGACATCATCCAGTGCGTCTACTCCCAGCGCTTCTCGCGCGATACCTTCGTCCACCCCTTCAACGTCTATCGCACCCTGCGAACGGTGAATCCCTCGCCCTACACCTACTACCTCGAGATGGACGATCACCAGATCGTCGGCACATCACCCGAATTGCTGGTCATCGTCGAGGACGGAAAAGTCTCCACGCACCCGATCGCCGGTACGCGCCGACGTGGCCTGGACGACGGTGAAGATCGCGCGCTCGAAGCCGAGCTGCGCACCGACGAAAAGGAAGTCGCCGAGCACGTGATGTTGCTCGATCTGGGCCGCAACGACATCGGACGCGTCTCCCGGCCGGGCACCGTGCGCGTCACCCAGGAACTCGACATCGAGCGGTACAGCCACGTCATGCACCTCGTTTCGCACGTCGAGGGCGAGTTGGCCGAAGGAGCCACATCCTTCGACGCCGTCCGTGCGACCTTCCCCGCCGGCACCGTCTCCGGCGCGCCCAAGATCCGCGCGATGGAGATCATTTCCGAGCTGGAAGAGGACCAACGCGGTCCCTACGCCGGCGCGCTGGGCTACTTCGGCTTCGGTGGCAACATGGAGACCGCGATCACAATCCGCACGATCGTCATGCAGGACGGCGTCGCTTCCGTCCAGGCCGGCGGCGGAATCGTCTTCGACTCCAGGCTGAACGACGAGTTCGAAGAGACGGTGAACAAGGCGATGGGTATGTTCACCGCCCTCGACCTCGCCGAGGAGCGCTCCCGCGCCACCTCCGTCGGCAGCGGTTCCCGGGGCTACTGATGTCGGAGTCATTGATCATCGGCTACGGCGTCGCCTTCGACGACGCAGGCCGCGTGCTGCTCTTGCGCCGGCGCTCAGATCAGGTTCTCTGGCCCGGACAATGGTGGCTGCCCGGCGATATCACGCCCCTCTCCGAGGAGCCCGACGACACCGTGCCTCGCATCTTCCAGCACTTGCTTCGCCAGCGCGTCCGAGCCGGCTATGCCCACACTGTCTACGGCGACGAGCCCTCCAGCGGCCGGCACACGGTCCACAACGCCTACGTCGTAAGGGTCGAGGAGACCCTGGACGGCGCTCCCGACGACGAGTCCAATCCTTTCGACGCAATGGAGTGGTGGCACGTCCCTTCCGCCGTCGCCGAGCTCCCCGAGCAGCAGGCCGAACTGCTCGCCACAGTCATCGACCGCCTCGAGTCAGGCTGGACATTCGAGGATGACACGGACCTCGACGATCTCTTCGGCCGCGCGGAGATCGAAGATCCGAATAGCCAGAACGAAACCCCGGCGCCATCGCCTCTGCGTCTCACCCCAAGAGTCGAGGCGCTGGTCCGCTTGGCGCTCAGCGCGGCATTGGATACAGGGGCAGCGCTCGAGCGCGACCTGCAGGCAGCGCGCGACCAGGGCTGGTCGCCCACAGAGTTGGAACGCACCGTTGAACTCGGTCAACAGGCGAGCGCGGGCCGGCCGCCTGCCTAGAATGCCCGCCAACGAGAGATACGAAGAGATGAGGAACTGAAATGACGACTCACGCAGAACGACGCAAGGCGGGCAGTGAGTTGTTGGCCGAGATGACCGGTCAGCCGGTCGGCTTCGCCTCCGCCGCCGAGCAGCGAACGGGAGCGTTCGGCAGCTACGTCGTCGACTACATCTTCGGTCAGGTCTGGCAGGGCAGCGAGCTCTCGCGCCGTGACCGCAACATCGTCGCCCTGGCCATGCTGGGCGCGCTCGAACGTCTCCAGGCCGTCCAGTTCCACGCCAGCTTTGGCCCGGCCAACGGCCTGTCCCGAGAAGAAATGACCGAGATCGCCCTGCAGATCGCCGGCTACTCCGGCTTTCCCGCAGGCAACGAGATGATCAATGCCCTCGTCGAGATGTGGAGCGAGGCCGACGGCAAGCCCTACCGGATTCCGCCGGCTGACTACAAGGACGACGACCAGCGCCACCGCGACGCCGTCGACGTGATGCGCACGCTCAACGGACGCGACGAAGCGCAGGATCCGGCCGAGGCGCTGGCCGGCATGGAGAGGATCGGGCCGGTCGGCAAGCTCGCCTTTGAGTTCGCCTTCGGCGATCTCTGGTCGCGCTCGCAGCTTTCGCGCCGCGATCGTTCCCTGGTCGTCGTCTCGATCCTGGTCGCGCTGAGCAAGCCCGACGAGCTGCAGTTCCACATCCCCGGCGCCCTCAACCACGGCGTCACCGAGACCGAACTCGAAGGCGTGATGGCCACCGCTGCGCCGTACTGCGGTTTCCCGCGGGCGGTCGAAGGATTCCGCACGCTGCGACGCATACTCCGCGAGCGGGAGACACCGGGAGAGGGCAACGATGGCGGTTGATACGTTACTGATCGACAACTACGACTCGTTCACCTACAACCTCTACCAGTACCTCTGCGAACTGGGCGCCGATGTCGTCGTCCACCGCAACGACCAGATCACCCTCGACGAGATCGAAGCGCTGGCGCCCCGGCGGATCGTGATCTCACCCGGACCCAAGACGCCCGTCGAAGCCGGCGTTAGCGTGCCGGCCTTGCAGCGCTTCGGCCCGACCATCCCCACGCTCGGCGTCTGCCTCGGACACCAGGCAATCGGCGCGGCCTTCGGCGCCACCGTCGGACCCGCGGGCGAGATCCGGCACGGAAAGGTCTCCTCAATCGAGCACGACGGCACCGGCGTCTTCGCCGGGCTCCCGAATCCGATCGAGGCGACCCGCTATCACTCGCTGATCGTCGAGCCCGACACGCTGCCCGAGGACATCGTTCCCACGGCCTGGTGCGAGCGGGTCGATGGCAGCGGCCGAATCTTGATGGGCATGCGTCACACCGCGTATCCAATCGAGGGGGTCCAGTTTCATCCCGAATCGATTCGGACCAAGACCGGACACGCCATCCTTCAGAACTTCCTCGACCAGTCCGAGGCGTTCAGCTGTGCCTGACGCCGATCTGGGAGCGGCGCTGGTCGCCGTGGTCGACGAGCGTCGCAATCTGAGCGACCATGAAGCGTCAATCGCGATGGACGCCCTGATGTCGGGCGAGGCCAACGAAATCCAGGCCTCAGCCCTGCTCGCCGGCCTGCGGATGAAGGGCGAATCGGTCGACGAGGTCGTCGGCCTGGCCCGCGCGATGCGCGAACACGCCCTGCGAGTCGATCTCTCCGACCTCCCGCGCCTCGCCGATACCGCCGGGACCGGCGGCTCAGGCAAGCACGCATTCAACTCCTCCACCGCTGCCGCCTTCGTCATGGCCGGCTGCGGCGTCCCCGTAGCCAAGCACGGCAACCGCGCCATGTCCTCAAACGTCGGCAGCGCCGACGTGCTCGAGGCATTGGGCGGACAGATCAGCGTCAATCCGGACCAGGCGGCCACGCTGATTCGCGAGGTAGGGTTCGGTTTCCTCTTCGCCCAGGCCTTCCATCCCGCAATGCGCTTCGTCGCGCCGGTTCGTCGGCGGATCGGCATCCGCACAGTGTTCAACATCCTCGGACCACTCACGAACCCAGCCCGGGCGACTCATCAGCTGATCGGCGTCGCTCGCCCTGAACTGGGACCGCTGATGGCGGCAGCGCTCGGTCGCCTCGGCGTCCGACGCGGACTGGTCGTCCACGGTCACGAAGGACTGGATGAGGTCTCGCCCGAGGGCGAGACGACTTGCTGGCAGATTGACGGCGACAAACTGGCCGAGTTCACCGTCTCGCCCGCCGACTTCCAGATCCGTCCGGTTCCTCTGTCAGCGGTCCGTGGCGGGCAGACCGCTGAAGAATCCGCCTCGATGATGCGCGACGTGCTGGGCGGCAAGACCTCGGCGCTGACCGGATTCGTCACCCTCAACGCCGCCGCCGGTCTGCTGGCCGCCGAGGAGGTCCCGACCTTCGCCGAAGGCGTCAGTCGAGCGGCTGAGTGCATCGATGACCAGCGCGCCCTGCGTAAGCTGGAGCTATGGGTCGAGCGCTCGCAGGCGCTCGCCGCTGATACCGAAGCGTCAGAGGCGACATAATGTCTTCTGTCCTGGAGCGAATCGTCGCCGAGACCCGCATTGCCGTTCAACAACGCAAGCGAGACGTACCGCTCGGTGAACTGCATCAGATCGCCGCACTGAGAACGACACGCAACGACTTCGTGGCGGCGCTAAACCGACCCGGTGTCGGACTGATGGCCGAGATCAAGCGCGGTTCACCGTCGAAAGGGCTGTTCGCCCCCGACCTCGTTCCGGCCGACTTGGCCCGCACATATTGCGAAATCGGCGCCGTCGCCATCTCCGTGCTCACCGCTCCGGCATTCTTCGCCACCGACGACGATCTCTGCGACGCCGCAAGGGTGCTGGTCGGCAGCGGACTACCGCTCCTGCGCAAAGAGTTCCACGTGGATCCGTACCAGCTCGCCGAAGCCGCAGCTCTGGGGGCTGACGCCTACCTGCTGATCGCGAAGACTCTCACCGCCGCTGAACTTGCCGAGCTCTCGCGAGCCGGCGACGAGTACGGGCTCACGGCGTTCGTCGAAGTAACCGACGAGGCGGAAACCGAGATGGCGCTTGAAGCTGGCGCCGCGGCGATCGGCATCAACAACCGCAACCTGCACACCTTCGAAGAAGATCTGGGCACGACGGAGCGCCTCCGAGACAGGATTCCGACTTCGGTCCCGGTCGTCGCGGCCAGCGGAGTGCGAACCCGCGAGGACATGATGCGCATGGAGGCCTGCGGCGTCAACGCAGTCCTGATCGGCGAGGCGTTGTCCTCTGCCACTGATCCCCACGCCAAAGCACGAGAGTTGCTGGGACGATGACCTTCGTCAAAGTCTGTTCGGTACGAGCGGTCGAGCACGCGGTCTGGGCGCGTGAGGCAGGCGCGGATGAGATCGGAATGATCTTCGCCGACGCGCCGAGACGAATAGATATGAAGGTCGCCCGCGCCGTCCGCCGCGAGTTGGGACCTCGCGTTGAGATCGCTGAAGCCACGACCGAAGCTGCGGAACGCGAGCGCCACGCGGCCGATCAACCGCTGCTCGTCGGCGTTTTCGCGGGACAGTCGGTCGACGAGATTGACCGCGTCCTGGACCAGGTCGACCTCGACCTGGTCCAACTCAGCGGAGCCGAGCATCCGGCTCTCGCGTCACGAATCCGCCGCGCCGTCGTGCGCGTCGTACACGTGGCCGACGGCATGGACGCCCGATCGGTACTCCGAGAAGTCGATCGCGCCCCGAACACCATCACGATGCTCGATGCCAAATCTAGGCAGGGCGGAGGCATGGGACAGCGCATCGACTGGTCGATCGCGGCGGAGGTGGCATCGTCCCGCCCCTTGGTCCTGGCCGGCGGACTCAACCCCGACAATGTCGCCGAGGCCGTGCGAGCCGTGCGCCCCTGGGCCGTCGATGCCTCCTCAGGCCTCGAGACCGGCGGAACCAAAGACCGAGACAAAATCCGCGCGTTCATCGCCGCGGCGAAGGGCGAGGCTGCGTCGTGACACGAGAGAGTGGAGCCTTTGGGCCGTTCGGCGGCCAGTTCGCACCCGAAACTCTGATGCCGGCGCTGGCCGAGTTGGAAGAGGCGTGGGCCGAAGCTCAGAACGATCCTGAGTTCCAATCCGAACTCGACGGGATGCTGCGAGACTACGTCGGACGCGAGACGCCACTGACCTACGCCGCCCGATTGTCCGAACTACTCGGCGGCGCCCGGATCTGGCTGAAGCGCGAGGACCTCGCGCACACGGGCGCGCACAAGATCAACAACGCGCTGGGCCAGGTCCTCTTGGCTCGGCGGATGGGCAAGCCCAGAATCATCGCGGAAACCGGCGCCGGACAGCACGGCGTCGCCACGGCGACCGCCTGCGCCCGCTTCGGCATCGAGTGCATCGTCTACATGGGTGAAGAGGACGTCCGCCGCCAGGCCCTGAATGTCTTCCGCATGAACCTGTTGGGCGCCGAGGTCGTACCGGTCCACTCGGGCGCGCGCACGCTCAAGGACGCGATCAACGAATCAATCCGCGACTGGGTCACCAACGTGCGCACCACGCACTACCTGATCGGCAGCGCAATCGGACCGCACCCGTATCCGGTGATTGTGCGCGAGCTGCAATCCTGCATCGGCCGCGAGGCCAGGCACCAGTTGCAGGAGAAGATCGGCAAGCTCCCCGATGTCGCGATCGCCTGCGTCGGCGGTGGCAGCAATGCGATCGGCCTCTTCCACCCGCTCATCGACGATCCGGTGCGTCTGATCGGCGTCGAAGCCGCTGGAGAAGGCCTCGAGGCTCGTCACGCGGCGACGCTGTCTGCCGGCTCGCCCGGCGTCCTGCACGGAACTCGGACCTACGTCCTCCAGGACGAGCACGGCCAGATCACGGAAGCTCATTCGATCTCCGCCGGCCTCGATTATCCCGGCGTCGGACCCGAACACGCCTGGCTGATGCTGACCGAACGGGCTGAGTACGTCTCGGTCACCGACGACGAGGCGCTCGACGGTCTCAAGCTCCTCTCCGAGACCGAAGGCATCATCCCGGCCCTCGAGACCGCCCACGCCATCGCCTACGCGGCCAGGATCGCACCCGCCATGAGTCCCGACGAGACCATCCTGATCGGTCTCTCAGGCCGAGGTGACAAAGACGTCGAAATCGTCAGGGACGCGCTGGCGACGCGAGAGCGCTAATCGTGACCCAGTCTCAGGCTGCTGAACCCGACGAGGCGCAGGGACAACCCGAAGATCGCGGACTGGCCGGATTCAGACTGGTCGCCTGGGGCCTGCTCTGCACCCTGACCTGGCTGATCGTCTTGGTCGTCACGGGGGGGCTGGTCCGCCTGATCGATGACGCCGACAAAGCGATCAGCGAGCTGGGACTCATCGTCTTCGTCATCGGACAGGGAACTGCCGGCCTGCTCGGATGGTTGATTCTGCCAAAGCTGATAATGCGCCGTCGGCGGCAATCCGGTCTGATCTCCTGGAGAAGACCGACGCGGTCCGACTTCGGCTGGGCGCTCGGTGGTCTGTTGGCCATCTACGCGGTGCTCTACGTCTACACCGCCATCGTCAGCGCGGCGGGACTGGAATCGCTGGAACCGCAATCGACGATCGATGACGATCGCCTCTTCGTGCATACATCGGTCATGGTCGCACTGGGCATCCTCGTGATCGTCTGCGCGCCGATCTACGAAGAAGCGTTCGCCCGCGGCTTCGTCCTCGGCGGACTGCGACCGCACTGGGGACTGATCCCCGCATTCGTCGTCTCGGCCGCCGTCTTCTCCGCGCTGCATGCCGACCTGGGCAGCCTGATCCCCTTCGCCATCGCCGGCGTCATCCTGGGAGTTGTCTACATCCGCACGGAATCGCTCACGGCGGCCTCAATCGCTCATTTCGGCTTCAACGTAATCGGATTCTCCGCGACGCTGGTACAGCAGCTTGGATGAGGGAGCGGAATGCCTGAACTCGGAAAGCGGTTTCGCGAAGCCTTCGCAGCGTCCGAGGCCAGGGGCGACGGTCCGCTCGTCTTCCCCTTTCTGGCCGCCGGATTCCCCACGCCCGAAGGAACGCCCGACCTCGTCCGCGCCGCCCTCCGTGGCGGGGCCGGAGGATTCGAGATCGGCGTGCCGTTCTCTGATCCCATTGCCGACGGCCCGGTGCACCAGGATGCCTACACCGTCGCGCTCGGCGCCGGAGCGACCATCGAGACCGCGCTTGAGGCCTGCCGCGTGGCGCGGCAGACGGAGCCCCGGGTTCCAGTCACGCTGATGGGTTACCTCAACCCCTTCCTCTCCTACGGATCGTCGAATACCAACAGCGCCGAAGACCCGGGTGATTCACTTGGAGAGCCATTGGAACCCCTCGCGCGACGAGCCGCCGAAGCGGGCGTTGATGGGGTCATCGTGGTCGATCTACCGGTCGACGAATCGGATACCGCCAGGGACGTCTTTGCCCGCCACGGGATCTCCCTGATCTACCTGCTCGCGCCAACCTCCACGGACGAGCGGATTGCCGCCGTGGCTGAGCGAGCTTCGGGATTCATCTACGTCGTTTCGCTCACCGGCGTGACCGGCGCGCGCGATCAGGTCGCCCGTGATGTTGAGGCGTTCGTCTCCCGTGTCCGAGCCCTGACTGACACGCCGTTGGCAGTCGGATTCGGAATCAGCCGGCGCGAGCACGTAGTGGAAGTCGGAAAACTCGTACCCGCTGCTATCATCGGTTCAGCGTTGACCGCGACCATAGCGGCGGCGCCCGACGGTAGCCAAGCAGCGACCGTCGAAAAATATCTCGAGGTGGTCACGGGCCGCCGGAGTGAAGAGACAGGCGAATGAGCAACCGAGCCCCGACGGTTCCAATGTTCGTCGACTGCGTCTATATCTCCGCGGCCGGCATCTTTGAGGCCGGTCGCTAGATCGCGTGCCGACGAGAATCGTCGAAGCGCTGATCGCACGGTCGCAGCAACCCTCTCTCTTCCGCCTGTAGAGACCTACCGAGCATCCAACCATGGCCAACCGCGACTCTGAGCCAGTCTGGCGTCTTCGCGGCATTCGCGGCGCGACAACGGTCGATAACAACACACGCCTCGACATCATCGAGGCGACCGAAGAGTTGCTGGGCGAGATGATCGCCCGCAACGACATCGACTCGCGCGAGGTCGCCTCGGCATGGTTCACCACGACTCCGGATCTCAACGCCGAGTTTCCGGCAGTCGCGGCGCGCCTCACCTACAAGTGGAGCCACGCCGCGTTGATGTGTGGACACGAAATGCAGGTTCCCGGTTCATTGCCCTCCTGTCTGCGGATTCTGTTGCATGTCAACACGACGCTCAGGCAGAACCAGGTCCAGCATGTCTATCTGCGCGGCGCAAGAGTGTTGCGAACTGACTTAACGGTTAACACAGAACCATCACGTTCGGCCGGGGATTTACTGAGAAGATTCAGGGGAGATCCCGAGCCGTACAGCGAATGAGCGAAAAGGTGACGACATGCTGATTGTCATGAGAATGGGCGCGACCGACGAACAGGTTCGTGGCGTGCTCGCGCGACTCAAGGAGTTCAACCTCGAAGGCCACCTGTCTCCGGGTAAGGAGCGCGTCGTGATCGGCGCCGTGGGCGTCATCGGCGACCCCGACATCCGCGCCCAGATGGGTCGCATGAGCGGCGTCGACGAGGTCATCGCGATTTCACGCCCCTACAAGCTGACCGGACGCGAGTTCCAGAAGGAAGACACCGTCATCGACGTCGGTGGCGTCAGGATTGGCGACGGCACGATGGTCGTTATGGCCGGTCCGTGCTCAATCGAAAACGAAGAGCACATGGTCACGACCGCCAGGGCCGTGGCTGCATCGGGCGCGCAGATTCTGCGCGGCGGCGCTTTCAAGCCGCGCACCTCCCCCTACGCTTTCCGTGGACTCGGCGAAGAGGGCCTGCAGCACCTCGCCGCAGCTCGGGAAGAGACTGGCCTGCCGGTAATCACCGAGGTTATGGAAGCCCGTGACGTTGAGCTCGTCGCCCGCTACGCCGACATCCTGCAGATCGGCACGCGCAACATGCAGAACTTCATGCTGCTCGACGAGGTCGGCCTGGCTCGCAAGCCGGTCATGCTCAAGCGCGGCCTGTCGGCCACGATCGACGAGTGGTTGCTGGCTGCCGAATACATCATGGCCAAGGGTAACCGCGACGTGATCCTCTGCGAGCGGGGCATTCGCACCTTCGAGACCGCGACCCGCAACACACTCGATCTCTCCGCCATTCCCGTCGTCAAGCGGCTGAGCCATTTGCCGATCGTCAGCGACCCCGCCCACGGGACCGGTCACTGGTACCTGGTGGATCCGATGGCTCGCGCCTCGATGGCGGTCGGCGCCGACGGTCTCATGGTCGAGGTCCACCCCAACCCGGATCACGCGCTGTCGGATGGCCCACAGTCGCTGACGCTTGAGAACTTCGATTCGCTCATGCGCTCGTTGGAGAGGGTCGGCGAGGCGGTCGGTCATCCCCTGGCGCCGCAACCGCAGGTGGCGGCTGTCGCCGACTAGATCGAGGACTCGCTCTGTCGATTTCGTCCCGGTCCGAGGCTGCTCGCCGCGCTAGCGTTCATTCATGAGCGTCCGGCGAGCAGCCTCGTCGCGTTGGTCAACAGCCTGCGACTGCTCACCCTGCTGCACCTTGAACTCCAGTTGGTCGACGGCGCCGCTCACAGACGTCTGCATCGTTCGCAGCTGATCGTTCAAGCGTCGCAGCATCTCCAGGGAGTAGCGGTCGGCTTCCAGCGCTTGTGAGACTGCCTCCGTCGTCGCCTGTCCCCGCACTGCGGCCGCTTCTTGGTTGGCGCGGGTGATCGTCTCGGTCGCCGATTGATGTGCCTGGTCGACGATGCTCTCCGCCCGGGTCTCGGCCGCCTGGACGAGTTCGTGAACCGATATCTGCTGCTCAGCGTCCTGACGCGCCTGCTGCGCGAGCACTGCCGCCTCCTCCTGCGTCTGCTGCAGCAGGCGCTCCCGCTCCTCGAGCAAACGCTGCGCCTGGTCGGCCGACGCCGGAGCGGCCATCCTCAGACGGTCAATCAGGTCGAGGAGTTGTTCGCGGTCGACGGTCCAGCCCGAGCCGAAGCGGCTGCGCCGGCCGGCGAGCACGGCATTCTCGATTTGGTCGATCAATTCGAGGAGGTCGATGATGATCTCCAGCCCAGAGCTCTGCCCCCACCAACCCTAGTGTCGACTCTAGCGCAGGGAGTCCCTCTCGGCCCGCCCGATCGTGCTATCGCTGAGGCGGGCCGTATCGCTGGATCAGGGCCTCGTTGACATTGGGCGGCACCAGGTCGTCGACAACCTGCTTGAGCGAAGCCAGCTCCCGGATGCGGCTGGCCGAGATGAACAGGTGCTCGTGGCCGGCCATCAGGAAGACCGATTCGATGTGCGGCGCCATCTTCTTGTTCATCAGCGCCATATCGAATTCCGCCTCGAATCCGGTCACCGCTCGAATACCGCGCACGAGCACGCTAGCCCCGACCTCGTCGGCAAAGTTGACCACCAGTCCCGTGAACTTGGCCGCCCGAACGTTGGGACAATGCGCAGTAGCCCCCTCGATCATCGCCAGTCGTTCGTCGACATCAAACGTTTCGCTCGATCGCGGGTAGATGGCCATGACGACCTCGTCAAACATGCCCGCCGCCCGTTGCACGATGTCCAGATGTCCATTGGTGATGGGGTCGAAGCCGCCGGGGTAGAGCGCGATCGTCATGTCGAGGCCTCCGCGCGATAAGTGTCGATAGCGCCGTCACCATAGCGCCGTTGATCGATCCGCACTAGTCCACCGACTCGCTCGGGCGGCGGCGCTACACCGCCTGACGCCCTGGTCTGCCGGCGCCAGACGGCCAGCGCGCCGTCGGGCAGGCTGGCACGCCGGACCAGATCTTCGATCATTGGCAGCGCGTCGACGCGATACGGAGGATCGATGAAGATCAGGTCGGGATCGAGTGGGATACGGGAGAAGCAACGCTCCACCGGTAGTCGATGCACTCGTGCTTGCTCGGTCAGGCCGAGCTCGTCGAGATTTCGTCGGATCACCGCACAGGCGGCGCCGTTGCGCTCGACGAAATCAACGGTCGCCGCGCCGCGGCTTAAGGCCTCGATACCCAGATAACCGGCGCCGGCGTAGAGGTCGAGCACGCACGCGCCCTCGACCATGTCGCGAACCAGGGGTCGATCGAAAATCGCCGACCTGACGATGGCGGTGGCCGGACGCGTGCCGTTCGCCGGGGAGCGCAGACGTCGGCCCGCCAGAGAGCCCCCAGCCACACGGGGATGAGCGGAAGGCATTACTCGCTCCCCTCGGGCCGGACAGGGACCGTGATGACGTGGCCGACTCGAACATCCCCGTCGGAGACAACCAGTTGTGCGCGGTAGTCGCCCGACTCCGCCGGCAGGTCCCAGAACTGCCAACCGCTACCGCTGCTGCCTGAGAGATCGCCCGCTTCGACGCTGAAAATCGGATCGAACAGGATCGCATTCGGCAATCGCAAGTCAGGAATTCCCGATTCAAAGAACGCGGCGATCGCCGGCCAGAGATTGGCGTTGGCAGGGTTGGCCGATGCGTTGCCGATATAGACTCCGCCCAACTCCCAGTCGGAGACCACGGTCAGGTGAAACGCCGCGCTGAACCGATTGTGAATCCAGATGGTGACCGCCGCTCCGGTCTGATCGGGATAGGTAAACGTCACGACCCGATTGACGTTGTCCCAGCGAATACCCCCGGAGAGGTTGTCCAACATGATTGAGTTGCCCTGCAACGTCACGCGGGATCCGGGAAGGTAGGGACCCGGCTCGCGGATGCTCAGCATCGAGGCGATACCGAGAGCGTCGCGTTGAGAGATCTCCGAGAACCCTGTCGACGTACGCACAACCGCGTTGGATGGCAGGGAGAGCAGCAGCTTGTTTGACTCGATGCGCTGCAGCAGCGTGGGCAGAGAGGCTTGTATAGATGCCTGGAACACGGTCGGATCGAGTGGCGGCTCAATCACGATGAAGTCAGCGGAGGCGCCAAGCTGAGAGAGATCGTATGCGCCCTCGCCGATTCCTCCCGATGCGTTGATCGGAATATGCACCGATACGCCTCGGTCATCGCGATGCAGGCGGTCGGCAAGTTCGCTGATGAATGACGTGAACTGCGAACGCAGCGCCGGTGAGACGTTCAGATAGTGAATATCGACACCGTTGTGTTGCCCGCTCTGGATCGCGTGTTGGATATTGGCGATGTGCTGTCGGCGCAGATCGTCCGAGGCCAGGATGTCGTTGACCAACTCCGCCTGGTCCTGATCCGCGTAGACCGTCGGCCAGACGTTCTGCGCGATCGCCGGCGCCGGCAAATCGACCAGTCCAAGCAAAGATCCATCCGCTCCCGGTTGCCAGCCGTCAGGATGCAGAATGGTCAGCGAGCCGGCCAGGATCGATTGCGGCTCCTCACCGCGCGGCACCCTCCCGGCGATCACGTCCCTGAACTGGAGCCGTCTGAGGATTGCCAGGTTGTCGGGGGCTTCGGAGAGCACGATCCCCGCCGACAGCCCGTCGCTGCTGAGGGCGGCATCGCCGAGTCTGATCCAATCCTCGCCATTCCACGTGTACGCGCCAAGATTCCGAGCATCCTGCGTCGGAGTGGTCAACCGCAGGGTGAACTCGAATGGACCGACGTGCCCTTGCGGCACTCGTAACTCGTAGATCGGAGAGGCGACACCCAGCACGTCCGGAATCGGCGGAGCCTGTTGCATCAGCCGGGCCTCAAACGACACTGTCGAGAGAACTGCATCAGTCTCGGCTTCATTGTTCTCGAGACGCTCGTTATCGGTGTTGAAACTGGTGTCGATCAGCCCTGGCTCGAAAAACAACACGATGACCACCGCGACCAACAGCGCCGCGATGATCAGGACCATCAGGATTCCGAGGCCGCGACTACCGGGTTGCGGCGCACCTGGCGGCATCCCGCCTCCAGGGCCCTCGGGGGGACGAACCCGGCGCGGCGGCTCTGGCACTGGGGCAGGAGGAGTTTCCGGCGCAGGGTCGAATGGCGCCGTCGTTGACGGGCGGCGCGCCCGTCGCGAACGCCTTGCTGGCTCCGGCGGCGGTTCGCCGATCCGCCGCACCGGCTGCGGTTGCCAGTCACCGCCCTCCGGGGTGGTCACGGCGACCGCAGATCCGGTGCAATGCTGAGATGGTATTCCTCGCCGCCACGATGAATATGGACGATCACTGGAACGTTCGGTTCAAGTGTCGCCAGGGCGTTGAGATATGGAGTCTCTGCGTTGATTGGGATGCCGTTGATCTCTCGAAGAACGTCCCCGGGGCGAATTCCCGCACGTGCGAACGCTCCCAGACGCTCGATCTCGATCAGAAACGATCCCTCGGTGATTTCAAGGTCGAGTTGCGCTGCAGCGGTCGGGGTCAACAGACGTTCATTGACCACGCCGAACGTGGGTCGCGGATAGAACCCGTTCGCCGCGATCCCACGAGCCACCTCGAGAACGGCGTCGATTTGGATGGCGAACCCGACGCCGTCCACGAACTCACCGTCGCGCGTCTCCCGGGCAATCACAGCAGTCATGCCCACCACGTTGCCATCAAGATCGACAAGCACGCCACCGGAGTTGCCGTGATTGAGCGCTGCATCGGTCTGAATGAGGTTCTCCTGCTCATATCGCTCGCGAAAAAAGGTCGTCTCAGGATCGCTGACCACACCGACGCTGATGGCGATCTCCTCTCCCAGGATCGTATTGCCAAACGCGACCACGGTCTCACCGGCGCGGATCGTCTCAGAGCTTCTGAAGCTCGGAACAACCAACGCGTCTTCCAGTTCATCCACCTCGATGCGCAGGACTGCAACATCGGAAAAGGGGCGATCGTCCCCCAGCCGCTCCGCCATCAGCCGTTCCCCACCCGGCAGAACGACGGTATATCTGATCATGTCCTCCAGCACATGTGCTGCTGTAATGATGTGGCCATCGTCATCGAGCACGAAACCGGTCGCCAGCGCTGCCGGGACGACGACGATGCCCTCATCGTTCGTTCTCTCCCTACCCTCAGCATCGATGATCACCATCGACTGAGAGACCCGGTCGAACAGCTCTGTGACGCGTCCCCGTTGGGCCGATACTGAATCGTCGAGTTGAGCCTCCAACTGAACCGTCGACTGTTGCATCGCGTCTTCGACGGCCTCGTCGAGCGCTGACTCGACCGCGACCGCAACCACAGCGTCCAGTTCTTCCCGGGAAGTCTCATCGCCGCCGGACAGAACCGTAGCGACCACTGCACCGCAGATCGCGCCCAACAAAGCCGAAACCACGACGATTGTGAAAGTGTGACGCACGTTACATGGATATCTGCACGCTGGAGGCGGAATCTCCAGCATTGAGTGCTATCGTAGCCTGCCATAAAGTTGTTCGAGATTACGTAGGATCGAGCGAGCAGGCGACACTCGTGGTACTCAGACGGTCGGTTCCTATCACGGCAGATGGTTTGCAGCGGCTTCGGGACGAGCTGCTCACGCTCAAGGAGCGCCGACGCGAGGCGGCTGAGCTGATCCAGCAATCGCGTGAGGATTCACCCGGCGCCCGTGACGAGGGCGAAGGCAGTGAAACCAAGAACGAGCAGGCCTTCATCGAAGGTCGAATTCGTGAGATTGAGGCGGTCATCGCCGCAGCCGAGATCATCGACGAGCAGGAGATCCAGGGCTCAGACGTGGTTCGTCTCGGCTCGACCGTGACCGTGCGGCCTGTGCCCAAGCGAACCGATGTCAACTACCGGATCGTGGGTCCTGCCGAAGTCGACCCGAAGAACGGATTCCTCTCGGATGAGTCTCCGGTCGGCAAGGCCTTGCTCGGCGCCAAAGTTGGAGACACAGTGGAAGTCGCCACGCCCACCGGCGTGCGCAAGTTCAAAGTCAAGGCAATCTCCTGATCGAACGCGGTCTCCGGCTCAGCGGCGGGAGGCCGCAGCCTGAGGAATGCGTTCATCATGACCGAGTCTCAGCAACCAGCATCCGACACTCGCTACCTGCGCGAGATCATCGCCGAGCGTCAGGCCAAGGCTGACGCGCTTCGCAATGGCGGGTTCAATCCGTATCCGCCTCGGACCGGTCGCACCCACACAATCGGCGACGCCCTTGAGATCTTCAGAGCTCATGAAGCAGCTTCACCCGAGACCGACGCCCCGAGTGTCACGGTGGGGGGTCGAATCGTCGCTCTCCGGAACATGGGCCGGATCGCGTTTGTCGATCTTCAAGACGACACTGGTCAGATTCAGATTCTTGCGAGCAAGCGAGCGCTGGGCGAGTCCTGGAATCTGCTGGACGCCTTCGATCTCGGAGACTTTGTCGAAGCGTCGGGTCCGCTGATCCGCTCACGCCGAGGTGAAATCTCGGTTCAGGCCAACGCCGTCGCCATGCTTAGCAAGGCGCTCCGACCACCGCCAGAGAAGTACCACGGATTGCAGGACATTGAAACTCGCTATCGCCAGCGCTACCTGGACCTGATCGCCAATGATGAGGCCAAGGACCTCCTTCGGACCCGGTCCAGAATCGTCTCGGCGATGCGCCGCTTCATGGACGAGCGCGGCTTCCTTGAGGTTGAAACGCCGGTCCTGCAATCCGAAGCCGGCGGCGCGGCGGCGCGGCCATTCCTGACACACCTCAATGCGCTCGACGAGCCGCGCCAGCTGCGGATCGCGCTGGAACTGCACCTCAAGCGCCTGATCGTCGGCGGGTTCGACAAGGTCTATGAGATCGGCCGAATCTTCCGCAACGAGGGCACCGGCAACCGCTGGAATCCCGAGTTCACGATGCTGGAGAGCTACGAGGCCTACACCGACTACCACGGCGTCGCCGAGATGGTTGAAGCGGCGTTGTCGTTCATCGCCACCGAGGTCACCGGTTCGACACGCGTGCCCTGGCAAGACGGCGAGGTCGACTTCACGCCGCCCTTCGCGAGGGTGACGATGGTCGACGCCGTCAAGCAGCACGTCGGTGTGGACTTCCGCGACTATCCAACCACCGAAGCCATGGAGGACCTTCTGCGCGACAACGGCGTCGCAATTCCACCCGACGCGGGCTGGGGCAAGCTGTTCGACGAGCTCGTCTCGGAACGGGTGGAGCCGCATCTGCAGCAGCCGACCTTCCTGCTCGACTACCCGCTGGCGATCTCACCGCTGGCCAAGCGGACCGAGTACGACGACACCCTGGTCGAGCGGTTCGAGCTGTTCGTCGGCGGCTGGGAACTGGCCAACGCCTATACCGAACTCAACGATCCGGTCGACCAACGGGAGCGCTTTGAAGAGCAGCTGCGGCTCAGGGCCACCGGCGACGACGAAGCCGAACTCCTGGACGAGGACTACATTGTCGCCCTCGAGCACGGCATGCCGCCGACCGGCGGACTGGGCATGGGCATGGATCGGTTGGCGATGCTGATGACCAACTCGCAGTCAATCCGCGACGTGATCCTGTTCCCGCTGATGCGCAAGCTCTGACACGCATTACTAGATCGAGTCGCGGGTCACACCTGAATCGACGAACTCGTCGATCTGCGTTTCAACGAAGCCCAGTTCACCCAGGATCTCACGTGTCTCGCTGGCAAACGGCTTCGTCGCCGGCGGCTGTTGGAAGCCGTCCTGATCCAATGCGACCGGCGGCGCGAGGATTCGCACTGGCCCGATCTGTGGATGTTCGAGGTCGTACAGCATGTCGTTGGCGGCGGCTTGCGGATCGTCGAGGATCTCGAACGGCATCAGGACTCTCGATGCCGGGACGCCGGCCTCGGCGAGCAACTTCTCCCACTCACGAGTCGGTCGTGTTTGCATGATCTGTTCCGCCGCCTCGCGCAGGCGCTCGTAATGCTCGGCATGGTGATTTGGATCGTCGCCCGTGTACTCGTCTTCCAGCCCAATCGCCAGGCTGAAGGCGGCGCGCAAGCGTGTGCTGCCGCAAGCCACGGCCAGCCAGCCGTCCGAGGTGGTGTAGGTGCGGAAGTAGATGTCGGCCATGATCCGCGCGCGCGCCGACGGTTGCGCCATGCGCTGTTCGGCGTACGGCGCGCCGCGCGAGCGCATCTCCGCCAGCTCCCGCAGCGACTCGTCGTGGATCGGACCGTCGGCCGATTCCACTCGCAGCATTTGGTTGTTGTTCAGCGTCATCGCCGCTTGCATCAGCGAGGCGTGGACTTCGCCGCCCACCCCGGTGGTGGTGCGACGGAAGAGCGCGGATGCGATGCCAAAGGCGAGCGACATCGCGGCCATGTAGTCGGCGCTGACCGGGTCGCCGCTCAGCGGTCGCCCGTCGCCCTGCCTGCCGTTTGCGACCATCAGCCCGCTGCGGGCCTGCACGACGATGTCCATGCCGGCGAGCCCGGCGTCGGGACCGTAGCGGCCGAAGGGTGTCACGGTGGCGATGATCAAGCGCGGATACTTCTCCCGCAGGGTGGCGGCGTCGAGACCGAGTTGGGCCGCCAGCCCGGGGCGGAAGTTCATCAGCGCGACATCAGCGCGACCGAGTAGAGCGTCGATGATCGCGGGCGCCTGCTCGTGCCTGAGGTGGAGCGGCAGCGAGCGCTTGCCGCGGTTGCGGGACAGATAGATGCGGGACTCCATGGGCGCGAGCTGTGCCAGCCGCCGGGTCGGGTCGCCTTCCAGCGCCTCAATCTTGATCACTTCAGCCCCGCCCTCGGACAACAGTTGCGCGGCGAACGGGACGGCGACGAACTGACCAAACTCGACCACCCGAATACCATCGAACGGCTGCTCGCTGACCCGGTCGGGCGCATCAGTGGACATCGGGCGCTCCCCTTCGTCGCTCTTCAAGTGTCATGCTTCGATTGGACGCTACCACCTGGATCCGATTGAGATGACTGATCGATACGCACAGGTCGCAGTGCTCAACGGAAGCCCACAGCACGGAACCTTCACGTACACCGTGCCCGAGGGACTCCTGGTACGGCGCGGGATGTCGGTCGTCGTTCCCTGGCGGACCCGGCGGGCGATCGGGATCATCCTGGAGGTGGCTTCGCGTTCGCAGGTGGATGAGCCGCGTCAGATCGAGCGAATTCTCGATCCGTTGCCCTTGCTTACTCAACGCCAGTTGGAGCTGGCCGATTGGATTGCGTCTCACTATCTCGCGCCGATTGCGGCCTGCGTCACGCTTTTCCTCCCGCCCGGCACACCGACGCGGCCGCGCGCCTCGGGATCGACCTTCCGTCCGATCGTCCCTTCGATTCGGCGCACACCGAAGCGCTTGGAATTGGACATAACGAGAGACCGGCTGAGGGCGGTCGTCGCAGATTGGCCCCGGAGCAAGAAATCGCGGCCTGCCACTCTCCTGTCCAGGCTCGCCGATGGCCATTTGTCCGAGGCCGAAGCCGCACGAGAGCTTGGCGGCCGCAGAGCCCTCGATACCTGGCTGGGAGCGACGGCAATGGCCTCGCGCGAGGGTGGTCAGGTACGGCTCGCAGTAGATCCTGACGAGGCCAGAGTGGCGGCCGATGCCCTCAGGCGAACCGCTTCGGAGCGGCGGCAACTCTCTGTGTTACGCCTCCTGGAGTCGGGGGAGCTGGATGAGGCGGAGGCGAGGCGTCGGAGCGGAGCAACGGTATCGGACATTGAGTTCCTGGTGAAGGCAGGGCATCTACGACGCTTCCGGCAGTCGATGGAGGCTGCTCTGCCAGCTCCGGCCGAGGCGCTCCCGCTGACCGATGAGCAGCAAGTTGCGGCCGACGCGGTCATCCGCTCGATTGCCGCTCCCGAGGGCGAGACGTTCCTGCTGCATGGCGTAACCGGGAGCGGCAAGACGGAGGTCTACCTGGCGGCGACGCAACGTGCGCTAGCGGCGGGTGGCGGCGTGATCGTGCTGGTTCCGGAGATTGCGCTGGCGCCGCAGACCATTTCGCAATTCGAGGCTCGATTTCCCGGGCAGGTTGCGGTCCGTCACTCGGGCCTGTCTCGGTCGGAGGCACGCGAACAGTGGCGACAGGTTCACGCGGGCGAGAAGCGGATTCTGATTGGAGCGCGCTCGGCGCTCTTCGGACCGGTCCGCGACCTGGCACTGGTCGTTGTCGATGAGGAGCATGAGTGGACTTACAAGCAGCAGGACCCGCAGCCTCGCTACCACGCCGCAGCCGTGGCACACGAGATGTCCCACTCGTGGGGTGTGACGACCCTTTTCGGTTCGGCGACACCCGATGTCGTCTCTATGGCGAGGGCGCGTTCAGGACAGGATCGACTGTTGCACCTGCGCGACCGAGTGCAGTCCGATGCTCTCGCGGCGATTCCGATCCCACAGCCGACCGTTGATGTGGTCGACATGCGGGAGGAGCTGGCGGCCGGCGTGCGCTCCGTGTTCAGCAGGGAGCTGGACACCGCGATCTCAGATGCGCTGTCGCGAGATGAGCAGGTGCTGCTGTTTCTCAATCGGCGGGGGATGTCGGCGCTCGTCTGCAGGGCCTGTGGAGAGGCGGTCGAGTGCGGACGCTGTTCCGTGGCGATGACGTTGCATCGTCCCGGGCCGTTCCTGCAGTGCCATGAGTGTGGCGAGCGACAGTCGACTCCGGCGCGTTGCCCTTCCTGCTTCGATGAGCGAGTAGGTGCGATGAGTTTTGGCACGGCGCAGCTTGAGGCGGAGGTCAGGCGACGGTGGGGTGACGTGCCGATCACGCGATGGGATCGCGACACTACCTCGGCGAGCGGTTCGCATGAGGCGTTGCTGCGGGAGTTCGCCGCCGGACGGTCGCGGGTGTTGGTCGGGACGCAGATGATCGCCAAGGGCCTGGACCTTCCCCGCGTGACGGTGGCTGGCGTGGTTAACGCCGATCTCTCGTTGCGGGAGTCGGACTACCGCGGTCCTGAGCGAACCTTCCAGCTGCTGTCACAGGTTGCCGGTCGAGCCGGGCGCGGAGCGCTCGGCGGACGCGTGATCGTTCAGACCTATTCGCCCGACCACTTTGCGGTCGCGGCCGCCGCGGCGCATGACTACGACGCGTTCTATGGGCCGGAGATGCGGATGCGAGCCGAGCTTGACTACCCACCGTTCGGCCGACTGGCCCGTCTCACGGTAGCGCGTTCGACGATCGATGAGGCGGACGCCGAGGCGGCGCGTGTGGTTCGGGAGTTGACCTCGTTGCGCGACCGGACTGTGGGGGCGGTGGCCGATGTGATTGGTCCGGCTCCGGCGAACCCGGCCAGACGGCGCAGCCAGTGGCGCCGACAGATCTTGCTCAAGGGCGACGATCCGGTCGCGTTGCTGTCGCAGCTTGAGCTCGGTCGCGGCTGGTCGGTTGACATCGATCCGGTGGGCTAGAGGGCCTCGAAGGCGACCCGGACGGCGACGACCAGCATGCCGATGGCGAGGAGCCGGGAGAGCAGCGATTCCCGGATTCGGGCGGCGACGACGAGGCCGATCGGGTTGGCGATCATGGCCCCGATCAGCAGCGGCGGGACGTCGGTGAGCGGGTCGCCGAAGTGTTGGGTTGCGGTGTGGTAGATGACGACGACGAGGGCGATGCTGCTGACGATGGCGTGCGAGGCGGGCACGCCCAGCCAGGCGGGCATGCGCATGACGCGGATGGTGATGGTGGCGAAGAAGAGGCCGCCGCCGATGCCGGCGAGCGAGGTGAGGACGGAGGTCAGGCCGATCACGACGAGGGAGCGGCGGACGGGGATCCAGTAGAGGTAGAGCTCGCCGCGGCGGTCGCGGATCATCCTTCGCCAGCCGCGTTGGCCGAGGGTTCCCGCGTTGCCGGTTGGCCGCCAGATCAGGTAGGCGCCGAGGGCGGCCAGCAGGGCTGCAAAGCCGGCGGCGAAGATCTCGCGCGGGAGCTGGGCGGTGCCGGTGGCTCCGATCAGTCCGGCCGGGACGGCGATGGCGGCGGCCATGCCGACGACCCGGTAGTCGATGCGTTTGTCCCGGGCGAGGCGGGCCGCCGCGAGGCCGGATGTGGCGAGGACGAGGCACATCGAGGCGAGGGCGACTTCGGCCGGGCTGGCCTCGGCGTGGCGGGTGAGGAGGACCGGGGCGAAGAGGAAGCCTCCTCCGGCGCCGACGGCGGTGGCGTAGACGCCGACGGCGATACCCACTCCGATGAGGGCGACGAATTCGATCCAGTCCATCCGGGGCAGGGTAGGACGGGCTCTGTTTCCGCGATCCGCGTTGGGTATGTGTGCCGGATGCGGCGAGATACCCGCGGCAAGCGCGGGTATGACGGAGTTGGTCGGCGAGATGCGCAGGGCAAGCGCGGGTATGACGGAGTTGGTCGGCGAGATGCGCAGGGCAAGCGCGGGT
>JAPPNI010000014.1:32713-44467 GCA_028873865.1 Chloroflexota bacterium
ATGACGGAGTTGGATCTGAGCGGGTGCGGCGTCGTGGGTGCGGCGGGGCCCCGCCTGCACGGGGCCGACTCCGGTTGGTTCGCCCGCCGGACTCCAGAGGGAGTCATTGCTTGGGAATCCTGGGTAGGAGCCAGCTGAGGAAGGCGTCCTGGCTTCGGGTCTGCATGTAGAAGCGACCCGGTCCCTCGAGCTTGCAGACGAGCCCTTCGCCGGAGAGCAGGGTGGTTTTCCAGCCGCCGGAGCGGCCGACGCTGTACTTGACCGACTCGTCGAAGGCGACCATGTGGCCGGTGTCGACGGTGTATTGCTCTCCGACGTTGAGTTCCTTGAGGTGGATCGCACCGTAGCTGGAGAGGAAGAGCAGGCCGTGGCCGCTGCAACGCAGGAGGATCAGGCCCTCGCCCGAGAAGAAGCTCTTGGCTCCGCCCCAGGAGGTGTCGACCTCGATCTCGGTGGTGGCGGCGAGGAAGGAGCCGGATTGGACCAGGACCGAGTTGCCGGTCATTTCGATCGCCTGGATGTCACCGGGGAGTCCCGGCGCGATCGTGACCTCGCCGGACTGTTCGGCGGTGAAGGTGTTGATGAAGAAGCTCTCGCCGCCGAGGACGGAGCGCTTGAGCCCGCCGAGCAGACCACCGCGCATGCCGGTTTCGATAGAGACGCTGGCCGACATCGAGACCATCGCACCGGCCTCGGCCTGGAGTTGTTCGCCGGAGGCGAGTTGAATCTGGGCGAGGGCGTAAGAGGGCCGGTGGAGGATTTCGTACTGCATTGGTCGCGATCCTTTGGCTGGTTGAGTTGTGATTTCACTCTATGCGAGGAGGAACGGGATGTGAGGAGGAACGGGCGCGCGTCTTGCCGCCACCCATGGCTCCGCCATACCCGACCAATGCGAGGCCGGGATCGGGGGCACTGCGGAGCGCTTCGTACAGCTGGCGCTGCCGGGCCGTGGGGAAAAACTTGCGAGTGAAGTGGAGCGGCTGCTGTCCCTGATGCCGCTCCGGATCCGGGGTATTACGGAGGTTCGTCTTCGTCATGGCTGCTCCCGTCTTCGTCTTCCGCTTCGTCTTCGTTGTTGGAGCTGTCGAACATGGAGAGGTCGGCGAAGTCGACGCCAGCGGCTACGTGCTTGGCGAAGCGCGCGAGGACGCCGTTGGGGTCGGGCTGGGCCTGCTGACCGATGTGGGCGGCGGCCTGCTTGCCCAGCGCCTTGCCCTGCTCGTAGAGGCCGACGATCCTGGCCATCATGTTGAGCGCCTTGATCCGCACGTAGGCGGGACCGTTGGCGGCTTCGAAGGCGATGCCGGCCTTGATCGCCTCCGGTGTGTAGGCGACGGGCGGCTTGAACTGCTGGATGGACTGGGCGGCGCCGTTCATGGGCCGAACCTTTCTGTGAACTTGTGTTTGGGATTGATGGTATAGGAACACCGGTTCCGTTGTTGTGTTCTGGTTGGCGGAGGTGGGAATGGGGATGGGGCGCAGAGGTGAGGGGGACGGTGCGCCGCGAGCGGAGTGCGGTGCTCTGGCCCCGTGTCCCTGCATCCCCTAGTCAAGCCAGGGGCAGGCGAGCACGGGGCAACGGAGGTGGATGCGGGATGTGACCGGGGGTCAGGCGCAATCTCGCATGAACTGGCGGATGGCGTCGAGCGTGTCGGGGAGCTTCTCCGGGGAGCGGGCGTCGACATCGAGGCAGCGGGCGTTGGGAGCTTCGTTGCAGATCCGGTGTCCGATGCCGGTGGGGTGGAAGGGGTCGGCGCCGGGGATGACCAGCATGGGCGCGTAGGTGCGATTGACGGCGACCTCGTTGACGGCGAAGAAGGGCGAGCCGGTGGGCCACATGCCGTCGCGGAATTCAACGACGAGCGCGATGTAGGCCTCGCGGCGCATGGTTCGCACGGCATCGGCGAAGAGGGGCTCGTCGTGGATGCGCTGAGCGAAGGGGCCGGCCTCGTTGTTCTGCATGAAGATCGGGTCGCGCTGGGCGGCCTCGATGACGGCCTCGAGCCCTTCGGCGCGGCAGAGGCGGATGGTGGGATTGAACATGTCGTAGAAGGTCTCGGGCGAGTTGGTCTCGTCCAGTCCGACGGGGTCCTGCATGATCAGGCTGGCGACGCGGGCGGGGGCTTGATCGCCGAGGCGCAGGGCGTAGGCGCAGCCGATGCAGCCGCCCATGACGTGGGCGCGGGGGACGTCGAGGTCGTTGAGGACTGCGATCTGGTCGAGCATGGCCGCCTCGTAGTGGAAGGGCTGGAGCGAGGTCCTGCTCTGGCCGCAGTGACGCTGGTCCATGCCGATGACCATGAACTCGTCGGAGAACGCATCGATCGGGTTGATGATCGAGCGCTGCCAGAATTCGATCTGCGAGTTGACGCCGCCCGGCGCGAAGAGCAAGAGCGGCGTGCCGCCGTTCTCATCCCCGAACACCTCGTAATGAATGGTGGTCCCGTCCGGTCGCATCACTTCAGCCATTGCGTCGCTCCTCTCCGGCGCGGACAGTCTACCGGCAGCGTGTTGGGCGTCTCGGTTGGGTTGCGGGCCAGTCGGGTTGTGGGCCAGCCGGTTCGTGGCGATATCCTTGCGGGGAACCGACGAAGGGCTGGAATCGCATGGTTACGACCGACGCTCCCCGACTGACGCTGGACACGGTGGATATCACGGACTCTGATCGGTATCGCGATGAGGGCTATCCGTGGGCCGAATGGGATCTGCTGCGGCGGGAGGCGCCGGTCTACTGGTACCAGCGGCCTGAGTACGAGCCGTTCTGGGCGATCACCAAGCACGCGGACATCCGCTTCATTTCGTCGCATCCGGAGCTGTTCTCGAACAAGCAGATGCTGCGTCTGAACACGGCGAAGAAGCTGGGCACGGCGCAGCGCAGCCGGGATCTGCAGATGAATTTCACCGGCGGCGATCCGGCCGACCCGCCCGATTTCATCTTCATGGACCCGCCGGAGCACCGGCAGCATCGGAGCCTGGTGGCGCGACACTTCACGCCGCGGATGATGAAGATGCTTGAGGACCACTTCGGCGAGATGGCGGAGAACTACGTCTCGGACTTCGCCGACAAGGTGGTCAACGACTTCGCCGAGCGGGGGACCGGCTCGGCGGTCGACCTGGTGCATGAGCTGTCGGCGAAGCTGCCGGTGGCGGCGATCTGCGATATGGGCGGCGTGCCGGAGGAGGACTGGGACCAGATCTTCGAGTGGACCGAGGTGATCGTGGGGGCGGACGATCCCGAGTTCCGGCTGCCGGGCGAGTCGCCGTCACAGGCGAGCCGCCGGGTCGGCGAGGAATGGTTCCGCTACAACTACGAACTGATCCAGCAGCGTCAGTCCGAGGGTCTGGGCGACGATCTGCTGAGCGATCTGCTGCGGGCCGAGGTTGACGGGCGCAAGCTGTCGCCGGCCGAGATTCACGGCTACTTCGTGCTGCTGCTGGCGGCGGGGAATGAGACGACGCGGAACTCGATCAGCGGGGGCGTGAAGGCGCTGCTCGATCATCCGGATCAGATGCAGATGCTGGTCGACGACGCGTCGCTGGTGCCGTCGGCGGTTGAGGAGATCCTGCGCTGGACGTCGATCGTGATCCAGTTCCAGCGGACGGCGATCGAGGACGTTGAGCTGCGGGGCAAGCAGATTCGCAAGGGCGAGTCGGTGGTGCTGTGGTATCCGTCGGCGAACCGCGACGAGGACGTGTTCGAGGATCCGTACCGGTTCGACATCACGCGCGAGGAGAACGATCACTTCGCGTTCGGCGGGTACGGCGAGCACTTCTGTCTGGGCGCGAACCTGGCGCGCTGGGAGATGCGATCGATCTTCCACGCGCTGCGTCCGGTGCTGCCGAACCTGGAGCTGGTGGCGCCGCCGGAGAACGTGATCGCGTTCCTGCACGTGGGCGGGATCAAGCGTCAGATGGTTCGGCATCGGCCGAGGTAGATTCACTTCGGCGGCGCGAACAAGTATCTTCGTGGTGATCTCCAGGAGTGAGATCGCCATGGAGGATTCTGATGGTTACCGCTGAACGACCCGCGCTGACGCTTGACACGCTGAACATCACCGACACGTCGCTCTATGTGAAGCACGGCTATCCGTGGGAGGCGTGGGACATCCTGCGCCGGGAGGCGCCGGTCTACTGGTACCAGCGACCGAATTTCGAGCCGTTCTGGGCGATTAGCAAGCATGCCGATGTTCGCTATATCTCGTCGCATCCGGAGCTGTTCTCGAACACGCAGATCCTGCGGATGAACGATCACGAGTCGATCGGGATCCTTGAGCGTGGGCGCGAGGTCAACGCGAACCGCTACGGCGGTCATCCGTCGGAGCCGCCGGACTTCATCTTCATGGATCCGCCGGAGCATCGGGAGCATCGGCGGCTGGTGGCGCATCACTTCACGCCGCGGATGATGAAGCGGCTGGAGGATCACTTCGCCGACATGTCGGAGAACTACATCTCGACGTTTGCGGATCGGATCGTCGCGGACTTCGCCGAGCGCGGCGCGACGAGCGCGCTTGACGTGGTGCACGAGGTCTCGGCGTTGTTGCCGGTGGCGGCGATCTGCGACATGGCCGGCGTTCCGGAGGACGACTGGGGACAGATTTTCCACTGGACCGAGACCGCCGGCGGCGCGGCGGACCCGGAGTTCCGACTGCCCGGTGAGGATCGCGAGCAAACGATCCGTCGGGTCAACCTGGAGTTCAATGTCTACAACGAGGGACTGGTGCGGGAGCGCCAGGCGAACGGGCTGGGCGACGATCTGCTGAGCGATCTGATGCGGGCGGAGGTCGGCGGCGAGCATCTGACGCCGCGCGAGATTTCCTCTTACTTCCGCCTGTTGATCGGAGCGGGTAACGAGACGACGCGAAACTCGATCACGGGCGGGATCAAGGCGCTGCTGGATCATCGCGACCAGCTGGACGACCTGGTTGCCAACCCGGAGCTGATTCCGTCGGCGGTTGAGGAGATCCTGCGCTGGACGTCGATCGTGATCCAGTTCCAGCGCACGGTGACGGAGGACCTGGAGCTGCGCGGCAAGACGTTGCGCAAGGGCGACTCGATCGTGATGTGGTACCCGTCGGCGAACCGCGACGAAGAGGTGTTCGAGAACCCGTACAAGTTCGATATCCGCCGGGACCCGAACGATCACTTCGCCTTTGGCGGCTACGGCGAGCATTTCTGCCTGGGCGCGAACCTGGCCCGCTGGGAAATGCGGGCGATCTTCCACGCGCTGCTGCCGATCCTGCCGAATCTTGAGTTGGCGGGCGAGCCGGAGATGGTGCCGCAGTCGCTGCACGTCGGTGGGATCAAGCGTCAGATGGTCCGCTACCGAGCCCAATAGCGGCATACAGTGTTGGGGATGCGAGTCCCCAAACCTTCAAGGTTTGCCATCGCGGCCGCGGTTGCGGCGCTGCTCGCTGGTCTCGTGTTCCTGATCGCGGGTTCCAGCTTCGCGCAGGAACCGGAGTCGGCGCGGCCGAGCTACGAGTTCAGCGGACAGATACTGAGCCGGGTCGACGAGCGCGGGCGGCTCGAACTCTGCCTGCGCACCGACGACGGACGGGTGCTGTGTCCGGAGGCGAGATACATCCGCCCCGACCGGGCCCGGTCGGATCGGTGGATTGCCAGCAGCGAGATCGAATGGTCCAGCGAGATTGAGCCGGAAGGGATCGTTTACTCCGGCAGAGCGTCGAGCGGCGCGGGCTCGGATGCTTCCTGCAATCTGGACGCCGAGCGGATGCTGGCCGCTACCTGGAAGGTCGAGACCGCGCGCTCGTTCGGCACGGCGTTCCATATCGGAGGTGGCCGCTTCGTCACCGCGTACCACGTTGTCGAGGGCAAGCCGCCGTTCGTTTCTTTGATTCACGGCGAGCGGACCATTGGCGCGGCTGTGCTCGGCACGGATCCTCAGTTTGATCTGGCGCTGCTGGAGGTGGTCACTCCGGAGCTGGTTAGCGATGTGCCGGTCATGCGGTTGCGAGCGCCGACGCAGGAGGACGTCGGGCGGCCGGTGTTCGTGGTGGGCTATCCGGGTGGGGAGGCATTGACGTTCTCGGGCGGCGGACAGGTGATCCAGGTCTGGGATGACAACATCCAGACCAGCAGCGCGATCCGCGGTGGGAACAGCGGCGGTCCGATGTTTGATGCCTGCGGTGACGTGATCGGAGTGCTGTGGGCGGGCAGTTCGTCCTGGGCGTACACGTATTCAGGTCAGGCCCTGTTGAAGTCGCTGCGGCGGATCGATGAGCAATGGCCGACCTCCCCGCGCCTGCCCGAATCGCTGCCTGCGACGCTGCGGGCCGCCGATCGGCTGGTCTGGCACTACGGCGCGGAGCCGCCGCAGGATGTGGATTGCTCGGAACTGGACGGCGACTGGTGGATTGGGCTCTCCGGGATCGCCGATGAGGCAGAGGTCCGGGCGGATCTCGAGCGAACCGGCTGGCGGCAGGTCGGTGTCTGCGGGGCTGATGGCCCGGAGGATTTCGACAACGGCTTCACCTATGTCGCTGCGCTCGAACCGTTGGCGTCGCCCGTCGAGTTGTCGACGGAGTGCTCGGGCGAGGCCGTGTTCTTCGTCGACACGGTGTTGTTCGACGATCCGCAGCCGTTCGGATCGATCCGGCTCGTGACATCGGGCCTGGGTCCATCGTGTCCCGAGATGCGGCGCTACTCGCTGTTGATCGTGTTCGACGACCCGCAGGCCGTCGGCGGCGACCTCGGCGCTGCGCTGGTGGGCAGCGATGGTTCGCTGAGGGTCGGGCGTTGGCAGGGGCGAGCGTATGAGACTCTGACCGGCTCCGCGGGCGGTCCGGTGACGACGTTCCGCCAGCAATGGACCGCGCCGGCGGCGCTTGAGCCGGTGGCGCTGCGCCTGGCGATTGGCGCGAATCGACTGCTGCTTCCGCTGCAGCCGGGATTGGCGCCAGCGGCCGTTGGATCGGAACTTGAGACGATCGAGCAGCGGGCGCAGATCGTGGCGCGGATCGACGGCGAGAGCGGTCGGGTGCGGGTCTGTCTGCGGACCGCGGGGGACGAGCATTGTCCGGTTGACGGCGGCCTGGTGGACTATCCGGGGATGGTCGGCGGCTGGCGCGAGTCGGGGCCGATTTCGTGGAGCGCGCGGGTGCCGAGCGAACTGACCGCGTTGCTTCAACATGAGAGTCAGCCGGTCCTGAGTTGCGCATACAAGAATCCTGAACACTTCTTCGCATGGCAATTCAACTCGCTGGCCGGCAGCGGGACGGCGGTGCATGTTGGTGAGCGGCAGTTCCTTGTCAACGCCGCGCACGTGCCGGATGGCGCGCCCTGGGGCGTGGTCTCTCGGGGTGAGCATTCGCAGGCCGTGATCCGCGTGGCGCATGATCCTCGCAACGACCTGGCGCTGGTTGAGCTGTTCGACTCGGAGTCGGAGGTCGATCTGGGCCGCTCGGCGGTGTTTGGGTCGACCGGCGCGGAGATGGTCGGCGGCAACGTGTATCTGCTCTCGTACCCGACCGGCAATGCCGAGCGATTCAACCTGTCGGTGCTGGAAGTGACGACGGTTACGGATCGCGTGTTGCGGGTCGAGCCGTCGGGCATCCAGCGTCATGGCGCGCCGCTGGTTGATCTGTGTACGCGGGAGCTGGTCGGGGTATCGATCGGCGGCGACGACCTGTTGCGGGCTGAGACGGTAGCGGATTCGCTGGCGCTGATGCGTCGCGAGGCCGAGCGTCCGTATTTTGGGCAGGACGGTCCGCCCGCTCACGGAATGGCCGCGGTTCTCGGAGAGCCGCTCTATGCCGGTCCGGTTCAGCCGCGGTTCTCGGGGCGGATCTGCGCGGTTCATCCGTCGGAGCGCTATCAGCAGCACTATGCCGTGTATGCGTCCAACGTGGACAATCCCGATGTCTGGCGGGTGTATGACGAGGACGGCGCCCGTCCCGATACGTGCGACTTCGGCGACAAGATTTTCATCGTGGAGTACCGGGCCGACGAACCGCCGGAGGCGGTCTGCATTGAGCCGCGGCGGCCGCTCTCTCCGGTCTCGAACGTCGAGCTGGAGCTGGAGGCGCCGGACGGGGTCGAGCTGCTGCTGGCTCGGGAGTTCGTGCGCGAGGACTGTCCGGGTCTTTCGACGCTGGAGCAGACGCGTTGGTTCTCGACGCACTACTTCAGGTTGAGAAACACGGGCCGCCACGACTTCGAGGACATGATCGTGCGGGTCTACAACGAGGCGGAGCGGCGCTTCGTCCCGCGTCGGGACGTGATCAGCTTCGCCGACGCGGACGTCTGGGCCTGGCGGGTGCGAGTGACGGAAGGTCAGCCGGTGAAGATCGTGGTGACGGTGCGGTAGGCGGGGGAATTCCGGTCAGATTGGCCGGATTTGCCGGTGTGGGCTGGGAATTCTGCTGGAATGTGTCCGAAAAAGTCCGGATTTGTCCGGATTTGTCCATAAGAGTCCGGATTTGTTGCGTGTTGTTCCGGGTGGTTCCATGCGGATCCGGATTGGTCCGGATCGTGGATGGGAGTGTGTTGCGGGTCATGCGCGTTCCTCGGTTCGATCGTTCAGCGTTCAGGCGCCATCGATTGTATGCGGACTGATGTTCGCCTGGTGAGGTCGAAGGTTGCCGGGGCGACAGAACCAGGGGCGGCGCGCTGGAGGTTGAAGGGTCAGGATCGATCGTCGCGGGGAACGGATTTCTCGCCGTCGTCGGTGAAGACGACGCGGGATTTCTTGCCGCCGTGGATCTGGGGTTCTCGGGCTAGTTTGCGGCGGATCAGGCCACTCGCCGTATGAGTTTGCGATTCAGGTCGGTGGTCGATTCGAGGGACGAGATCATGTCGCCTCCGACATCGGAGAGGCGGGCGAGGTCGGTCCTAGGGATTTCGGCCTGGTTCTCAAACACGATGATCGACTCGAACTCCAAGTCGTGGCGGTGGAAGTGACCCAGCATGATCGTCGTCAAGCGAGCTTTATCCCGATTGGGCACGCCATAGAGAAACAGGGGGACGCCGCTCTTGCCTTCAATCCGGTAGTCGACGGGATAGGCGTCGGAGTTCGGTACCTCTGCCAGATAGTCCTTCTCCAGCTTGGACTCGTCCACAAAGTTGTTGAGGTAATCGGCCAGGTCGTCGTAGAACGTGGAACCGACGTTGGAGCGGGACAGGAGCGTAAGGTCGTAGATCCGGGTGAGCGCCTGGCCGAAATCAAAGATCGCCTCAGGTAGTCGTTCTGCCGAGGTTTCGACAGCGAACACTCCTTCGTCGTACATCATGCTGCTCTCGCCGACAATTCGCTCCAGCAGCATGCCTCGGGTACCGGTCAGAAAGGCGTCGATGTCGTGCTCGTAGCTGATGTGCATCAGAGTATGACCGTGATCCGAGAGACGAAGTCCGCCCGATGGCGCTTCGGCCAGATGGAAGGGGTAGCCGTCGCCGTCCGGGAACCTGAAGTGCGTGCGCAGCATGAGCGCGCCATCGGGGCGCTCGACCACGTCCACGTCTTCGCAGAGACGGGAATAGAGCAGGTCTCGGAGCGCATCGGTATCCAGCGTCATAGCAGCCTTCCCTGATCCGGGGCGGGTAGCGCAACGCCTTCGACTTGAAAGTCTTCGAGCAAGCACCGGAACGCGCCATCAAGGGTATTGAATCTGTCGGTCTCATCTGCCTCGGACTCCGGCTTCTTGCCGGCGGCGATGGCCCTCGCTGTGGCGCGGTGGATGTGGGGGTGGAAGTCGATATCGCCGTGAATATGGCTCGGGCCGTTGTAGCGCGCCAGTGTCAGCCGGGCGTCGCCCGTAGGTAAGAAAGCGATCCCACAGGAGAAGTCACTGTCGTCGCGCACATTTTGTCGCTGGTAGATCGAGAAGGCGATCTCGTCGTCGTCCCCGGCGAGCGCCTGGAAGTTGCGCTGACGGTGACCGGGCTTGTCGACCCAACGCGCACCCGGATTGGTGACCATCTTCGGCAGTGTGCGAAGCCCCGCTAGCTCGTCGTCACTGTAGAGCTTGATTGGCATGCAGGGATCATATGGGCAGATCGAAGCTTGGAAGTAGGTCTAGCCCCGGTCACTGCGCTTGACCGACTTCTCGCCGTCGTCGGTGAAGACGACGCGGGACTTGCGGCCGCCGTAGATCTGCGGTTCTTTGGTGATTTCGCGGTGGGTCAGGTCGCTGGTGCCGCAGCCCAATCGTGAGCCTTAGCCCTTAAACACATTTTCGTTGTGCCACTCCAGAGAGTGAAGATTTGGACGTTCATCGGGTCGGTCGGGCACGTAAATCCTTGATCCATGCATGGCGTAGTAGTGGCGTCCGTTGCTGAACTGCTCCCTGATAGAGCGGCTGACTTCCAGGCGCAGCGAGGGATTGACGGTCACGTAACCAGTATCGAACAAGCTGTGAATGTCGCGGCGGAGAAGCAAGCCGTTGCTCGCATCGTGCGGTCCTCCATCCGAGTACGGCCTGATGTGTGCCGCTTCCAAGGCCGGCAAGGTTCTCTCACCAGTGACGGCGCACTTGCGAGCGTAGATGTCCGCCACCTTCAACCGGAATGCGCCTTGGCCAAGCCTTGGGGTGACCAGCTGTGGCGCGCCGTACGCCGGAGCGTCTTCGGCAATGGCTTCCACCTTCTGAAGCCTCAATCTGTCCTGAACCGCGTTCCATAGTTCGTAGCCTTCGCCGGTGTCGCTGGAGTACGTCTTGTGTCGGACTATGCTCCGATGCCAGCTCACCGGAGGATCGAACCATTGCGACTCATCGAAGAAGAAGGGTTGGGTGAGGATTCTGCACCCGATGTCGAAGTCTTCAAGGTCATTCGGGGAAGTGCTTCTCAACCGGGCGATTCGGGTACGCATTTCCAGGAGTGAACGAGCTCCATTGTTGGTTCCGAACGCTTCCCATGCGTACGAACATGGCATGACAGTGGAATGAGCGAAGATGCCGCCGCCGACGATCTTGTTGATCGGTGCTTTGGCCTTGAACAGAAACAGCTCGCCCTCTTGCAGTGACCGAAACGGGATCGGAGATGGGGACCAAAAGTTCACCTCGGTGAGGTCATTCTGGCCGCTGAGGTAAGTGTGCCAGTCTCGATCGGTCACCGCGACGACGATGCTGATAGCCATCTGCGATTCCGGTTAGCAAGGGTGATCGAACTCACTCGGTTCGATCGCCAGCCGTTCCGAAATGCTAACCCCAGGAGGTGGGCGGGAGGAACCCCACCTTCCCAAGCGCCATCTCCTTCCTTCGCGATTTGTACCTCGGTCCTTCTGGGTACGAGTCTGTCCTTTGGTGGGCCGCTGAGCCGTCCCAGGTTTGCACGGACAGGCTGCCTACGGTCGGAAATTGGTCGTTGGACCTGTTCCCGAAGGCGTCGTCGAGCAAGTGCCCGAACGCCCCGGGCTCGTGGTTAGTCCTCCACCGAGATGGCGGCTCGGGGGCAGGTCCGGACGGCTCTGATGACGTTGGCTTCTTCTTCTTCGGGGACGGTGTCGACGAGGACGTGGGAGAGGTCGTCGTCGCGGACTTCGAAGACGACTTCGGTGGCTTCCATGCACTTGGCGTGGCCCTCGCAGAGGCTGGTGTCGATCTTGACCTTCATCTCGCCCTCCCCGTCATTCCTTCGCTCTGGACTGCATCGCCATACTACCGAATCTCGATGTCCGTTCCGCCTAGCGGAACCTGGGGATTACCTCGTGGGCGAAGAGCTCGATGCTGCGGCGGGCGAGTTCGCGGGAGGCGCCGGGCGGGACGGGTGAGGTGATGATGTGGTCGGCGGGGATCCAGT
>JAPPNI010000024.1 GCA_028873865.1 Chloroflexota bacterium
AACGCTCCTGGTTCTGTTAGCTGTACGTATGTTCTTATGATAGCACGTTTGGGCTGGTGTGGAATGAGGCGAGGGCGGTGTGTCCACCGAGTTTGGTGTATAGCCTTGACAACCGGCGTGGGGGCCTGTTCGTTCTCTGGGGGTGAGATAACTTGACGGCGTGAGCCGAGTTGCGCCGTTGGCCAGACTGCGCCCGGGGGGTGTGTTGCGATGAGTCGATATGTCGGCGACCCGGTGGTGTTCACGGGCAATGCGCATCCGCAGCTGGCGCGCGACGTGTGCGCGGCGCTGGATGTGGAGCTGGGCTGCGCCAACGTGTTCGACTTCGCCAACGGCAATACCTTCGTCCAATTCCTGGAGAACATCCGCGAGCGCGACGTCTTCCTGATTCAGCCGGGGGCCAAGCCGGTCAACCACCACCTGGTCGAGCTGCTGATCATGATCGATGCGGCGCGGCGGGCCTCGGCGGGGCGGATCACGGCGGTGGTGCCGTATTTCGCCTACGGGCGATCGGACAAGAAGGATCAGCCGCGGGTGCCGATCACGGCGCGGCTGTTCGCCGACCTGATCCAGACGGCGGGGGCGGACCGGATGCTGACGATGGACCTGCACGCTGGGCAGATCCAGGGCTTCTTCCACATCCCGACGGACGAGCTGACCGGGCAGATGCTGCTGATCGACCACTTCGCCGAGCAGGAGTTCAACGGGGTGGTGGTGGCGCCGGACCTGGGCTCGGCCAAGCGGGCGCGGGCGGCGGCGGATCGGCTGCACCTGCCGCTGGCGATCACGGAGAAGCGGCGTAGCGGCAACGAGGACGAGACCGAGGTGATGCAGCTGATCGGCGAGGTTGCCGGCCGCGACGTGCTGATCATCGACGACGAGATCGACACGGCGGGGACGGTGGTGCAGGTGGCGGAGCTGCTGCGGCGCGAGGGCGCGCAGCGGGTCTACGGGGCGGCGACGCACGGGGTGCTGTCGGATCCGGCGCTGGAGCGGTTGGCGGGGAGTCCGATTGGCAAGGTCGTGGTGACGGACACGCTGCCGCCGAGCGAGGACGGCGAGGGCTGCGGTCTGGAGGTGGTGTCGGTCGCGCCGCTGCTGGGCGAGGCGATCCGGCGGATTCACGAGGGGGACTCGGTGGGGGCGCTGTTTCGGTAGGGGGAACTGATTCCAGGTCCGTAGCGTCTCAAGTTGTATGAGAGTATTGCTGGCCATCGGTCTGCTGGTGCTGGTTGTGTGCTCGGTCGCCTGCGCGGACGACGCGATTCCGACCTTCGCCGAACCGACTGCACCCACTGAGTCGCAGTCGACGCAGCGATCGGAGCCACCGTCGGCTCAGGCCCAGCCAGAGCAGCCGGCCGCAGCGGAGAGCGTTCGCAATGCCAACCTGTTGATGCGGCTGGAAGCGGACCTGAACGTGTACCAGTTCATCGGGGGCGATTGGCTGCCCAGTCACACGTATGGATCGCGCACGCTGCTGCTGGCCGACGGCTGGACGCGCGACGAGCGCGGGGTGCTCTGGCTGCACCTCGACCTCAACGGCGACTTGGACGGCTGGGCCCGACAGAGGCAGTCGCCGCTGAGCGAGGCGGAAGCGCTGAGTCTGCCCGAGATGTCGGAGCCGTCGCTGCCGACAACGCGGTTTACGGCACCAAACGGTAAAGCGTTCAGTGTCGCGCTGCTGGGCAAGACGGCCGATAGCACCGGGATCGTGGTGCGGTTCGCCGGCAGCGAGGCGGCGCTGCGAGTCGATCGCTGGTTGATCGACGACAGCTACCGCTTCGACTGGCTGCCGACGTACACGGGATCGGTAGCGGGCCGCTGGGAGCCGTGGCGCGGCGACCAGACCGGCGACCTTACGGTGCAGGTTTACAGCTACGGCGCGAATGTGGCCGCCTGGCCGAGCGGGCCGCCGCTTGCCTGGCGGTTGCAGAGCGACCGTTATCCCGTGTTGGGTCGCTCACTTGACGACGATTGGCTGGCGCTGCGGGTGGATGTGCTCGACCCGCCCGTGGTGTGGCTCAAAATCGGCCCCAGGGAGCTCGACTTTGACCCAACCGAGCTACCGATCTTTCTCAGCCTGGGTCTTGAGCTGATCGAACTGGACGCCGACGGGCGCGCCGTCGCCTCGATGTTCGCACCAAGGCAGCCGAGCTACTGGGAGTGGCGAAGCGACCGCGAGCTCTTGCTGGGTGAACGAGACGCCGGCACCTGGCTGTGGAACGTAGAGCGGAACGAATCGCACAAGGTGTCTGAACGCCTCCTTGCCAACGTCTCTCCAAACGGAGCCTTTGCGGTGGATGTGTTCCACCCGGATCCAAGCGTTGAAGAGTGGTGGCACGAACCAAGCGACACAGCGTTGGTCTCGCTCGAGGACGGCAGCGAAGTGGTCTTCGAGGCTGTCCATAAGCCGTGGGGGACTGACGCTCCTGGATTCCAGCAGTTTTGGTCGGCCGATTCGCAGTGGTTGCTGAGCACTGTGTTTCGCTACGGCGATGAAGATGAAGCGACCCGGCTCTTCGCGTTATCCAGGCTCGGCGAGCGAGTGGAGGTCGTGCCGCCTGAGGACGAATGGGCGTCGCACTGGAACGATCTGAGGTCCATCAAGGAATCGGGCGGCGCAGTGCGATACCTCAACGCCGACGGAGAGGAGATCGCCCGACCCTGGACCGATGCTGCCTATCCGCCTGGCTGGGAAGCGGCGGAGCCGCCGCCCGAGTTGCCTGACGGATGGTGGGGGCGAGATTGGTCTCTTGGTGGGCGCTGGATACTTGCAGTTCGCTCGCGCCTGGCGAACGAGTTCGACGAGTCGGGATTGGCCGCGCTGCCCTGGACGGGCAGACGGGCGTGGGGCATCTACGAGGTCGGCGTCTTCGACCGCGACGGCACCTTGCTGCAAGTCTTCCGCGGCTTCGGACTTGAGTGCGGGCTGCGCACGAGCACCGCCCAATGGTCGCCGGACGGTACCCGCATCCTGTTTGGTCCAAGAGCGCTTGGCTGCGCTTAGCGCTGTGGGCGACAGCGACCCCAGATGCAAGCGGTCTACACTGGATGTGTATGCCCGCGAGCGGGGGCTGACTGATTGGGGTTTGCTGGATGGGGTTGTTTGACCGGGCGAAGCAGCGGGCGGGGTCTCTTTTGGGGGATGCGAATGCACGTGAGGTGAAGCGGCTGTCGGGGGCGGTGGAGGCGGTGGCGGAGTGGGAGCCGGAGTTTGCGCGTCTGCGCGACGACGAGCTGGCGGCCAAGACGACCGAGTTCATCGAGCGGCTGGAGGACGGGGCGTCGCTGGACGATATCCTGCCCGAGGCGTTCGCCGTGGTGCGTGAGGCGGCCAAGCGACAGGTAGCGATGCGCCACTACGACGTGCAGGTCGTGGGCGGGATCGTGCTGCACCAGGGCAAGATCGCGGAGATGCGAACGGGCGAGGGCAAGACGCTGGTGGCGACGCTGGCGCTGTACCTGAATGCGCTGGAGGGCGACGGGGCGCACCTGATCACGGTCAATGACTATCTGGCCAAGCGCGACGCGCAGTGGATGGCGCCGATTTACCACTCGCTGGGGCTGTCGGTGGGCGTGCTGCAACACCGGGCGGCGTTCATGTTCGATCCGGAGGCGGACTCGACGGTGGATATCGAGAATCCGGAGTCGATGGACGCGGAGGAGCTGCAGCGGCGTCGGGAGCTGGGCGATCTGAAGATGCTGCGTCCGGTTCCGCGCCAGGAGGCGTACCGGGCGGACATCACGTACGGCACGAACAACGAGTTCGGCTTCGACTACCTGCGCGACAACATGGTGATGAGCGTGGCGGAGAAGGTGCAGCGGCCGCTGGCCTATGCGATCGTCGACGAGGTCGACAACATTTTGATCGACGAGGCGCGGACGCCGCTGATCATCTCGGGTCAGGCGGAGGAGTCGTTGGACACCTACCGCGTGTTCGCCAACCTGGTGCGCGGGCTTCAGCCCGAGGCGCACTTCACGCCGGATCCGAAGTCGCGCACGATTGCGTTGACGGAGGAGGGGATCGCCAAGGTCGAGGATTCGCTGGGGATCGACAACCTGTTCGAGGGCGAGAACGCGCGGCTGACGCGCTTCCTGGACTCGGCGCTGAAGGCCAACTTCATGTACCAGCGCGACCGCGACTACGTGGTGCGCGGCGGCAAGGTCGTGATCGTCGACGAGTTCACCGGTCGGATGATGGACGGACGGCGCTACTCGGAGGGGCTGCACCAGGCGATCGAGGCGAAGGAAGGCGTGTCGGTCGAGCGTGAGACGGTCACGCTGGCGACGATCACGTACCAGAATTACTTCCGGATGTACTCGAAGCTGTCGGGGATGACCGGCACGGCGGCGACCGAGGCGGAGGAGTTGCACAAGATCTACGGGCTGGACGTGGTCGTGGCGCCGACGCACCGGGACATGATCCGCGACGACCAGGCGGATCTGGTCTTCCGCACCGAGCAGGCGAAGTTCGAGGCGGCGATCGACGAGATCGACGACCTGACGCAGGATGGGCGGCCGGTGCTGGTGGGCACGGCGTCGGTGGAGACGTCGGAGCGGCTCTCGTCGATGCTTCGGCGTCGGCGAATCGAGCACGAGGTCCTGAACGCCAAGCAGCACGAGCGCGAGGCGCACATCATCGCCAATGCCGGCGATCCGGGCGCGGTGACGATCGCGACGAACATGGCCGGCCGCGGCACGGACATCAAGCTGGGCGAGGGCGTCGCCGAACGCGGCGGGCTGGCGGTGATCGGCACCGAGCGGCACGAGTCGCGGCGGATCGACAACCAGCTGCGCGGGCGTTCGGGGCGGCAGGGCGACCCGGGATCGTCGCGCTTCTACGTCTCGTTCGAGGACGGGATCATGAAGCGCTTCACGCCGGACTGGCTGCCGGGGATGCTGGAGAAGGCGGGGCTCGAGGACGGCGCGCCGCTGGAGTCGGGGATGGTCGGCAAGGCGCTCGAACAGGCTCAGCAGAAGGTTGAGACCTACCACTTCGACATCCGCAAGCACCTGGTCGACTATGACGACGTGATCAATCGCCAGCGCGAGGTGATCTACGCGGAACGCGACAAGGTTCTGACCGCGCAGGGCGAGCTGGCGGAGATCGTCGAGGACATGCTGCTACAGACGATCGATGACCTCGAGGGCACGTTCGCCAACGAGCTGTGGGACGAGACGACGGCGGACGAGTTCTGGCAGGAGGCGGCGCAGGTGCTGCCGCTGACCGGTCTGGACCGCGAGGCGCTGTACGGCGCGGAGCTGGACGAGTGCGTTGAGGCCTTACGCGAGCACGCCGCCGAGGAACTGCGAACCCTGGCGGAGAAGATCGACGCCAAGACCGCCGACGGGACGTCGGTGGAGTTGCTGCGCGGGCTGGTGCTGAGGACGATGGATCGGCTCTGGATCCGGCATCTGACGGAGGTCGACGGTCTGCGGCAGGGCGTGGGTCTGCAGGCATACGGCCAGCAGGACCCGCTGGTGACGTACAAGCGCGAAGCGTTCGACATGTTCGATCAGCTCGTCGCCGCGCTGCGGCGCGAGGTGTCGGCGTCGGTGATGCACGCGACGATCCGGGTCGACGAACCGGGCGCACCGGCGGCACCGCAACGACGGGCGCGCGGAGTCACTCCGGCGACCAGCGGCGGCTCGGTGCGGGTCAGCAATGTGCGGGAGTCGGGCGGCAGTTCCGATAGTGCGAGCAGTTCGAGCGGGGGCGTGGCGGTGGCTTCGAGGCCGTCGGGGCGGCCGACAGCGCCGTCGGGGCAGAAGGTGGGTCGCAACGCGCCGTGCCCGTGCGGCAGCGGGAAGAAGTACAAGCGCTGTCATGGGAAGGCGGCCTGAGTATGGCAGAGGCGACGGCTGATCAGGCAGGCGAGATTCCCTTTCCGCATCTCGCCGATCGGCAGGGTAGCGAGGGTCCTGTCGAGACCGGCTTCGCCCCCGACTACGGCGTCGACGAGGAGCATGTCGCCGGCGCTGAACTGATGGAGTTCGGGGCCGAGGCGCTGCTGGCCCAGTTCCATGCCCAGCTGCATGCCGGCACGCCATGGTTCGAGGCGATGCTGGACTGCATCCGCGAGTGGGAGTCGCCGCGGGAGACGATCGACGGCCGCGAGTATGTCTACTTGATTGAACACGAAGCGTTCGACTGGCTGCTGCTGGCGGAGCGAATCTGCGACTCGGCTCCTCCGGGTCTGTTGCCGTTGCACGAGGTCGAGGCGCTGCTGGTGGACGAGTCGCCGCCGGTCCCGCTGAGCGAGGTCGAGTTCCAGGAGCGGTTGGGCACGGCCAAGTACTGGGCTCACCTGAATTTCCTCTACGGCGTCCGGGTGGAGCAGGCCCTGCATCTGGCGATGGAGCGCATCCTGCAGAAGGAGCGCAGTGGGCTGTCCTTCTCGCACGCGCGGGACGAACTGGACGGCGACGTGTTTGGTCGGATCTACGGCGCTCGTCAACGGGATCTGTTGCGCGAGTATCGCGCCGCGGCCAATCGTCACGATGCCGACCCGGAGCGCATCGAACACTCCGAGTGGCAGGCGTTCACCTACTGGCTGTTCCGTCGTCGGCTGGAGCGTCAGGATCCCGCGCGGGTCGCCTCGGATACGCGGCAGGGCATGGAGATGCTCTACGAGCTGGAAGCGGCGAAGCAACGCCGACAGCGACGCCGCGCTGCGGAATCCGAGCGTCCTGCTCATGAGTCGGACGTGATTGACGGCGTACTCGTCGCTGTAGGTTAGGTTCGTCGCGCCCGATGGCTCATGCGCGCCGGACCCGCAACCACTCAGAACCAGCCGCCGCCCCTATCACTGAGATCACTGACCAAGCGGAGTTCAGCCGTGACCACTACTGAGTTCGACCTCTCGATTCTGAGCGAGCTGACCGGCGCGTACGACGCTTCGATCGTCGAGGATCCGATCTACGCCTTCTGGGAGGACAACGGCTGGTTCCGGCCGACCGACGCGGGCGAGTTGGGGGAGAACGAGGCCGAGCCGTTCACCGTGATCATGCCGCCGCCCAACGTGACCGGGGTACTGCACCTGGGTCACGCGGTCACACTGACGATCGAGGACGCGTTGATCCGCTGGCACCGGATGCTGGGCGAGCCGACGCTCTGGCTGCCGGGCCTCGACCACGCCGGGATCGCCACGCAGAGCGTGGTCGAGCAGCAGCTGGCGCGCGAGGGTATGACGCGTCACGACCTGGGCCGGGAGGCGTTCGAGGAGCGCGTCTGGGACTGGGTCGGGGTGACCCGGCCGCGGATCACCTCGCAGGCGCGGCGGATGGGCGCTTCCTGCGACTGGGAACGCACGGCGTTCACGCTCGATCCAACGCCGCGCGACGCGGTACGCAAGACGTTCGTCGACCTGTTCGAGGACGGCAAGATCTACCGCGGGGCGCGGATCATCAACTGGGACCCGCAGATGCTGACGGCGCTGTCGGATGTCGAGGTTGAGTACGAGGAGGAAGAGGGCTACCTCTGGCATGTCCGCTACCCGTTCGTCGACGAGCGCGGCAACGAGCTTGACGACGGTGTCGTCATTGCGACGACGCGTCCGGAGACGATTCCTGCCGACGTCGCGATCGCCGTGCATCCCGACGACGAACGCTGGCAGCCGCACCTGGGCCGGCACGTGCGCCTGCCGCTGCGCGGCTTCGACCGGCTGATCCCGCTGATCGCCGACTCGGGGGTCGACCTCGAATTCGGCACCGGCGCGCTGAAGATCACTCCGGGCCACGACCAGCTCGACTTTGAAATCGGCGAGCGACATGGCCTGGACCCGATCCGCGTGGTCGACTGGGACGGCACGCTGACGGCGGAGGCCGGACTCTATGCGGGCATGGACCGGGACGAGGCGCGCACGCTGGTGGCGCAGCACCTCGATGAAGACGGCTATCTGGTCAAGACCGAGTCGCACGTTCACAATGTCGGTCATTCACAGCGCTCCGGCGTCGTCGTGGAGCCGTTGGTCTCGAACCAGTGGTTCGTCGACACGGACGAGATGGCCGCCGAAGCTGCGCGGGTCGTCCGGGACGACGAAGTGCGCATCGTGCCCGAACGCTCGAAGAACGTTTACCTGCAGTGGATGGACAACATCCGGCCCTGGTGCATCTCGCGTCAGCTCTGGTGGGGACACCGGATCCCGGCCTGGTATTGCAGGGCCTGCGACGCCGAGGCGATCATCACCGGCGACGACGGCGAGATCACGATCGACGAAGGCGCGCGCCCGATTGTCGCGATGACCGATCCGACGGAGTGCCCCCGGTGCGACGACGCGGACCTCGTCCAGGACCCCGACGTGCTGGACACCTGGTTCTCGTCGGGGCTGTGGACGCACTCGACGCTCGGCTGGCCGAAGACGACGGACGACCTCACGCGCTTCTATCCGTCCTCGGTGATGGAGACCGGCTACGACATCCTCTTCTTCTGGGTGGCGCGGATGATCATGCTCGGCTGCTACAACATGGGCTCGGCGCCGTTCCACACGGTCTACCTGCACGGCCTCGTGCGCGACGCGCAGGGGCGCAAGATGTCGAAGTCGCTGGACAACGTGATCGACCCGCTGGAGAAAGCGGACCAGTACGGGATGGACGCGCTGCGCTTCACGCTGGCCACGGGCTCGACACCGGGCAACGACATGCGTCTGACGGATGAGCGGCTGGAGGGATCGCGGAATTTCGCGAACAAGCTGTGGAATGGGGCGAAGTTTGTGCTCGGTGAAATCGCGGGCGCCTCTTCACTGTCCTCGGCGGGCCCCTCAGAGCAACCTCCGCTTGAGGATCGCTGGATCCTTTCCAGACTCCAGGCGGTGACCGATTCCGTCGATGAACTACTGCGGCAATACCAGCTGGGCGAGGCGGGCCGGCAGATCCAGGACTTCCTCTGGGGCGAGTTCTTCGACTGGTACGTCGAGGCGAGCAAGGTTCGCCTGCGCAATAGAGACGCATCGCCGTTGCCCGTGTTGGCGAAGGTGCTCGACGGTGGTCTGCGCCTGCTGCATCCGTGGATGCCGTTCGTCACGGAGGCGATCTGGCAACAGCTTCGCCCGCATCTGGCCAATGACGAGGAGGCGACCGCGCTGATCAGCGCTCGTTACCCGCAGCCGGGGGATTCCGAGCGAGACCTCGAAGCAGAGGAAGCGTTCGCCGCGGTGCAGGAAATCGTCACGGCCGTTCGCCAGGTCCGCGCCGATTACCGCGTGCAGGCCGGTCAGTGGGCGGAGGCGTACGTCCTGCCGCAGACTGAGGTTGCGGAGGCGGTCAGCGCCTCGGCGCCGATTGTTGAGGTGTTGTCACGTGCTCGACCGCTGACGATCGTTTCGGATCGGGGCGATGCTCCCACCGAGCAGATTGCGTCGGCCGTGTTGCCGGCGGCGGAAGTCATCCTGCCGCTGGGCGGGCTGGTTGACCTTGAGCAGGAACGCTCGCGGCTGAACAAGGACCTCGAGGGGATCGTCAAGCGGCTCAGAGGCGCGGAGGCGAAGCTGGCGAATGAGGGCTTCCGCTCGAAGGCTCCGACCGAGGTCGTGAAGCAGGCGGAGGATCTGGCTGCGGATCTTCAGCGTCAGCAGGCGGATCTGGAGTCGAGAATCGGCGCGCTGGGCTGAGCGTTCAAACCCGCACGCTGCGCCGCACTCTGGACAACACGAGGCCGGAGACTACCGCTGTCGCTGCCGCCAGCGTGTTGAACAGCATGTCGACCGGATCGAACACCCGGTGCGGCAGTGTGAGTTGGATCAACTCGTCGATCACCCCGATCGCAGCCGTGATCAGGATGGCCACGAGTGCCGGCCAGCGGACGGCGCGGCCCTGCTCTCCGCGTTCGGTCAGCGCGGCATGGATGAAGATCGCCAGCACGCCGTACTCGATCAGGTGGGAACGCTCGGCGAGGGTCAGGCGCAGCAATGCCATCAGGATGACGGCTGCGCTCCCGAATGCGACGGCCATCTCTGCGTGTGTGGGTTTCGATTGCAGACCGTCGGTCAAGATCGTCGCGACAACCAGCAGCAGCGCGAGCCCGAACACGATCGCGGCGACGTTGTCATCGGCAAGCAGGTCGGTCAGAGTTCCGCTGAATCCGAGCGAGGCAACGATCGTTGCAACGACAGCCAGCGCACACGCCCAGAGTCGGCGTTCGCGCCGAGAACTGAAGAAGCCCATTCCGAACCCGGCGTTATCGGCGCGGCTCGTCAGAGACTGAGCTTCGAGAGCGCCTCGCGGAACTGTGGGACGTCGGTGCGGAAGTCGTCGGCGTTTACTCCGTCGTTGGCGGCGAGGTGGGCGGCGAGGAGTTGCGCCGGGACGACGGCCGGGATCGTGAGCAGTTGCGGCGACAGGTCGGCCAGGGCCAGGTGCCGGGCTGACTCCGGGCCGGGCACGCTCTCGGGCGCGACCCAGGCGGCGGCGCAGCCGTTGTCCATCGTCAGCCGGATGATGGCGCGGGTCCGCTCCGCCGCGTCGTCGTTGGCGGCGAAGGTGAGGATGCGATCGGAGTCGGTGATCTGCACTGCGGGTCCGTGCAGGAACGACTCCGGCTCCTGGTGACGCACGGCTCGGCGCGAGGCCTCGGCGATCTTGATGTGGGCCTCCTCGGCGGCGGTCAGCATGGGTCCGGCGCCGAGCGCGATCAGCGCGCCGTCGTTCCACTCCGATGCGAGGTCGGCGATTTCGTCCTCCAGCTTGAGCGCGGCGGCAAGCGCCGAGGGGATCTCCGATATGTCACCGAGCGCTCCGGGGGAGACGAGGTCGGCGAGCATCGCCGCCGCGGTCATCGCCGTGGTGTGCGAGACGGTGTACATCGAGGACGGGTCCTGGGTGGTCGTGTGCAGGACAGTGACGTTGTCGGGGAAGGCGGCGAGGTCGAAGCCGGTCTCGATCTTTGTGATCAGGACGACCGGGATGCCGCGCTCGATACAGAGCGCGAGGGAGTTGCCGCTGTAGGTCTTGCGGCCGGTGTGAGCGAAGAGCAGCACGGCTTCGCCCTCGGCGACGGGCGGCCAGGTGGCGAACTCGAAGCTGGTCAGCGGGCGCGCTTCGAGTCCGGCGGCGCGCAGCATCCAGCTGGCGGCATTGGCGGCGTTGTAGGAGGTTCCGATGCCGACGGTCCAGACGCGGGTCGCCTGGGAGAGCGTCCTCGCTGCGCGATCGAAGGGCTGGGCGCTGCTGAGCAGCTTGGCGCACTCTGATGGTTGAGCCTGGATCGCCGGGTAAAGGCGGTAGTCGGTGACGGAGACCATTGCGTGCGCACTCCTACGCTGCGGGCCCCCTCAGGCGCTCCGCGCCAGCTCCCCCAGCGGGGGAGCTCTTCGTTCCTTCTGGTATCGATTGGCAGATCTAGGCGACCGCGCCAGCCGTCTTCAGTTGTTCGCCCTGTGAGCCGTTGAGGCCGATTTCGGCGAGGATCTCGTCGGTGTGCTCGCCCGGGTAGGCGGGCGGGCCCTGAATCTTGGACTCGGTTCGGCTGAACCTGGGGGCCGGGGCGGGTTGGACGACGCCGGCGACCTCCTCGAACGCTCCGCGCGCCTTGGCGTGCGGGTGGTTGGGGGCTTCCCATGGTTCGAGCACCGGGCCGAAGCAGACGTCGGAGCCCTCGAAGATGGCTTCCCATTCCGCGCGGGTCTTGGTGCGGAAGATGGCGGTGACGCGGTCCTTGAGCTCGGGCCAGCGGGTGTTGTCCATCTGGTGGGGGAGTTCCTCGTTCTCGAGGCCGAGCAGGTGCAGCAGCTGGGCGTAGAACTGGGGCTCGATCGAGCCAATCGAGACGAACTTGCCGTCCAGCGTCTCGTAGGCGTCGTAGAAGTGGGCGCCGGTGTCGAGCACGTTGGCGGCGCGGCCGCGACGCCAGCTGCCGGTGGCGAGTCCGGCATGGACGGAGGTGATTAATGAGGATGCGCCGTCGACCATGGCTGCGTCGACGACCTGTCCCTTGCCCGAGCGCTGCGCTTCGATTAAGGCGCCCAGCATGCCCACGGCGAGGTACATGCCGCCGCCGCCGAAGTCGCCGACGAGGTTGAGCGGCGGCACCGGGACCTGTCCCTTGCGGGCGATCGGGGCGAGCGCACCAGCGAGGGAGATGTAGTTGATGTCGTGTCCGGCCATCTGCGCGTAGGGGCCTTCCTGGCCCCAACCGGTCATGCGTCCGTAGACGATCTTGGGATTGCGCTCGAGGCAGACGTCCGGGCCGAGGCCGAGGCGCTCCATGACGCCGGGTCGGAAGCCCTCGAACAGCGCGTCGGCGCCTTCGATCAGCTTGAGCGCGACCTCGACACCGTCGGGGTTCTTGAGGTCGAGCGCGATCGAGCGGCGGCCGCGGGCGAGCAGGTCGCCGGGCGGGTTGGCCGGCGCCTCAGATGGCGCGTTCGAGGCGCGGTCGATGCGGACGATGTCGGCGCCCATGTCGGACAGGATCATGCCGCAGAAGGGGCCCGGTCCGATGCCCTGGAATTCAATGATGCGTATGCCGCTGAGCGGTCCCATATCGTGCTCCTCACGTGCGATGACGACGTGTCGCGTCGGTGATCGTCTGTAGCAGCAGGGTAACGCTCCATGAGCTTCCAGATAGAACGTGCCGGCTACGAGGCGGCGCCGCAGGTGATCGAGCTGATCCACCGCGTTTTCGACGAATACGAATTCAGCTGGGAGCCGGAAGAAGAGTTCTGGGATCTGCTGGCCGAGGAGCGGGCGTTTCCGTATCGCTCGCCGATCGGCGGGATGTGGGTGATGCGCGACGAGGAGGGCGTCGTGGTCGGTTCGATTGCGGCGGAGCGGGTCGATGGACCGACGGTCGAGTTGCACCGGCTGTATCTGGATGCTCATCTGCGCGGGCAGGGGCTGGGGCGTCGGCTCATGGAGACGGGTGAGGAGTGGGCACGCGAGCATGGCGCCTGGCGGATTGAGCTGTGGTCCGATACCAACTTCACGGACGCGCATCGGCTGTATGAGCGGCTGGGTTACGTGCAGACGGGTTCACGAGAACTGGACGACGCCAATGACACGGTCGAGTTCAAGTACGAGCGGGACATCTCGAGTCCCGACGATCATCGCTCAACCAGACATTGACCCTGATTATGCGGCGCGAGTACGATCTGTTGGGCATCGGGGAATCTGGTGCTTCTGTTCAGAGCGGGTGACGGCAGGTAGACGTGTCTGAGCTGTTTGAGAACTACGGCGCGGTCCTGGTCGCAATCCCGGTCGGGATCATGCTGGTTCTGACCGCGTTGCTGGCGACCAAACTGCTCGCCCCGCAGCGACGTACCGCGCTCAAGGGCCAGGTATATGAGTGCGGCATGCTGCCAATCGGCCGCAACTGGGCGCAAGTCCACGTCCGCTACTACACCTACGCGTTGCTCTTCCTCGTCTTCGATGTTGAGGTTGTATTCCTGCTGCCCTGGGCCGTCTCGTTCCTTGGACTGATGGACGGTCCCGAATTCGGCAAAGTGATTCTCTGGCAGATGGTGCTCTTTATCGGCACGCTGCTGATTGCGCTGGCCTATGCCTGGCGCAAGGGCGTGTTTGACTGGCAACGGAACTGACGGAGCGCGAAACATGACGACCTCCCAGCCACCACACATGGGCGATCCGACGCCCGTCATCATCTCGCCAGAGTCGCTTCGTCTGCAGGCCATCGACGACCAGCCGCCCACCGTTCCCTACAAGGTCGTCCTGCCGGGCGTAATGCAGGCGCCGGCCGAGGCGCTGATCTCCGCCGCGCGCAAATCGTCGCTCTGGCCGATGACGTTTGGTCTGGCCTGCTGCGCGATCGAGATGATCGCCACCTACATGGCCAATCACGATCTCGACCGCTTCGGGATCGTGCCCTGGCCCTCGCCACGTCAGTCCGACGTGATGATCGTGGCCGGCACGGTGACGAAGAAGATGGCGCCGGCGGTCAAGCTGCTCTACGAGCAGATGCCGCATCCCAAGTGGGTGATCTCGATGGGCGCCTGCGCGACCAACGGCGGCCCCTACACGCAGTACGACCGCGTGGTGCAGGGCGTCGACAACATCGTCCCGGTCGACGTGTACGTGCCCGGTTGCCCGCCCCGTCCGGAAGCTCTGATCGACGGCCTCCTCGCGCTGCAGGAGAAGATCGTCGAGGAACGCGCGCGGGGTTACTAGTCCACCATGACGTCACGTCGTACGCCGGCCGCGCCCGAGGAACCGCCGAGTAATGAGCCGCCGCCTGGCTCGATCGCGGACGTGTACCGCGAGGTCATGCCGCTGGTCAGTTTCGAGGCGGCGTTGACCAAGGGCGACGATGTCGCGCTGACGATTCCCTCTGATTCGATCCACGAGGTGCTGGAACGCGGCCGCGAGGACGAGCGGCTGCAGATGAACCTGCTGCGCAACCAGACCGCCGTGGACTGGGAAGATCGTGGGCTGGAGATCGTCTACCACCTCTATTCGATTCCCTTGCGCCAGGCCGTCACGATCAAGTCCTGGCTGCCGTCCGACGGCGCGGTGGTCGAGTCGGTGACCGACATCTACGAAATGGCCAACTGGGCCGAGCGGGAATGCCGCGAGATGTTCGGGATCGAGTTCATCGGCCATCCCGATCCGCGCAACCTGCTGCTCGACGAGGACCTGGATATCCATCCGCTGCGCAAGAGCCATCCGCTCGCGCCGATCGAGATGGAGCAGGGCGTCGACGTCGAGTTCTTCACCAAGCAGCACCCGCCGCCCGAGCCCGAAGAAGAGGAAGAGGCGGCTCCGGAAGCCGCGGCTGCTGCTGCGCCTGAGCGCAAGCGGCTCGAGGACATGACCGAAGAGGAACGCGAGGAGCGCCGCGCCGAACAGGCCGAGCGCGTGGCCCGCGCCCGGGAACTGGCGGCCGTGCGGCGTGCCGAGCGTCTGGCCGGAGCACCGCCTGCCGGTGGTCCGCGGCCCGAGGGCACCGCTCCGCCTCCGCCGCCTGCTGCGACTCCGACGGCAGCGCCCGCCGCCGAGGCGGCGCCAGCGAGCGCGCCTGTCCAGGACGACCGACCACCGGCGCCACCACCGCCGGAACTACCGACGATCCCGGATGCCGAAGAAGATCCCGAGGGTCGCGCCGCCGCCCAGGCCGAGCGCGTTCGCCTGGGCCGCGAACTGGCGGCCGCCAGGCGGGCTCAACTGCGCGGCGAGTAGCCGGGCAAGTCGGCTGACGGTCGCAACGAGACGAGGAGCAGGGAGTAGACCGCATGGTCCAGCAAACCTTTGAAGGTGAAGTGCTCACTGAACCCGTCGTCGTCGAGCGCGAGTTCGAGACCGTCGACATGAACATCAACATCGGGCCGCAGCACCCGGCCACGCACGGGGTGTTCCGCATGGTCCTGACGGTGGACGGCGAAATCGTCAAGGACGCCATTCCCTACATCGGCTACATGCACCGCGGCGGCGAAAAGCTGTCGGAGAACCTCGATTACCGAGGCGCGTTGGGCTATCAGGACCGCACAGACTACCTGGCCGCGTTTAACTCCGAGTGGGTCTACGTCAACGCCGTTGAGCGCCTGGCCGGAATCGAGATCCCCGAACGGGCCGAATACGTCCGCCTGATCCTGGCTGAGTTCAACCGGCTGCTCTCGCACTTCATGTTCATGGGCGCATTTGGTACCGACGTTGGCTACTTCGGCACCGCCTTCACCTGGACGTTCAAGGAACGCGAGCGCATCCAGGATCTGTTCGAGGCCGTCTGCGGCGACCGGATCATGTACAACTACTTCCGCGTCGGCGGTCTCGCCTGGGAGCCGCACGAGACCTTCATCGAGGACTCGCACTGGGTGCTGGATCAGGTCGAGGTCGGAATCACGGATGTCGACGAGTTGATGACCAACAACGAGGTCTTTGTCGCCCGCTGTCGCGACGTCGGCGCGATGACCGCAGACGAAGCGATCTCCTTCGGCGTCACCGGACCGATGCTGCGAGCCTCTGGCGTCCCATTCGACCTGCGCGTGGACGAGCCCTACTCGATCTACGACCGCTTCCACTGGGAGATTCCGGTCGGTGAGCGCGGCGACGTCTACGACCGCTATCTCGTGCGGCTTGAGGAAATGCGCCAGTCGGTCACAATCCTGCGTCAGGCGTTGGACCAGATGCCAACCTCTGGACCCATTGAGCCCGAGCGGATGCCGGCGCGTCTGCGCCCGCCCCCTGGCGAAATCTACATGCGCCAGGAGAATCCCCGCGGCGAATACGGCATCTACATGGTCTCCGACGGCACCGACAAACCCTGGCGCGTGAAGATGCGATCGCCATGCTTCCATAACCTCTCATCGCTTAAACCGCAGGTGATAAACGCCTACCTTGCCGACGCCGTCGTGGCGCTCGGCTCGATCGACATCGTCCTCTGCGAGGTCGACCGCTAATGTCGCTGCAGCTCCTCAACAGCCGTACCCACTGGATGGGTGTAAGCCGGATCGCGTGTACCCTGCGTGATCAGCGCCAACAGCCAGCGGGGATGCGCTAAATGGTCTTGAGCGAGTTCGCCGGCGTCAGCATGCCCGATTGGATCGATGCGCTGCTGCGCATCATGTTCATCGTCGCGCTGATGACGATCATGGCGTTCGCGCTGATCTACCTCGAGCGAAAAATCCTCGCCCGATTTCAGGCTCGCGTCGGCCCCACCCGCACCGGACCGATCGGCACGCTGCAGTCAATCGCCGACGCCCTCAAGCTGATCACGAAGGAAGACGTCCGGCCAATCACGGCGGATCGCTGGGCCTTCGAACTCGCTCCATACATGGCCTTTGTGCCGGTCTTCCTGGTCTTCGTGCCGATGCCCTTCACCGAGACCTGGTTCGTCCGTGACCTCAATCTCGGGTTGCTCTTCGTCTTCGGCGTGCTGGGACTGAACATCGTCGGCGTGGTCATGGCCGCCTGGGGATCGGACAACAAGTACGCACTGCTCGGCGGAGTGAGAGCTGCGGCGCAGGCGATTTCCTACGAAATCCCCATGTTGCTGATCGTCGTTGCCCTGGTGATGGTCGCCGCCGGTCGCCTCGCCGTCGATGGCGACGCCTCCGCCGCCGGTTCGATCAACGCCATCGTCGGCGATCAGACCACGACGCCATACATTCTGCTGCAACCGCTCGGCTTCTTCATCTTCATCGTGGGCATGCTGGCCGAGCTGCACCGCCCGCCGTTTGACATGCCAATCGCCGAATCGGAAGTCGTCGGCGGATACTTCGTCGAGTACTCCGGTATGCGCTGGGGAATGTTCTTCCTGGCCGAATACACCGCGCTCTTCCTGCTCGTCGTGCTCGCCTCGTCGCTCTTCCTCGGCGGCTGGAACTGGCCCTTCGGCGCCGACGTCGGGCTGGGCCTGCAGATCGTACTGACCTTCGTTAAGACTTCCGTGTTGATCGTGCTCGTGATCGGCTCGCGGGCCCTGTTCCCCCGTCTGCGCATCGACCAGCTCATGGCCTTCTCCTGGAAGGTGCTCCTGCCCTTCTCCATTGTCCAGGTGATCGCCAACGGGATCATCCTCGCCTACGGCGGCGCCGACTGGGTAGTGGGGCTGGTCTCGTTCGCATTGCTGGCCGCGCTCGGCGGACTGGTCTTCTACATCATGCGACGCAAGCAGGGTGAAGGCACTCGCACCGTACAAACCACGCCGGCCACGCCGCGCGTGATCACCGCGCCAGAGGTCACCCCGGTTGAGGCCGGCGGCGACTAGCAGAACAGATCGAAGAGGTAGAGGAGCAACCGCGTGGAGGACGGCGTTACCGCGACTCAGGTGGTGTTCTGGATCCTGGCCGTGGTCATGCTGATCTCCGCGATTGGCGTGGTCACGGTGGGCAACATCGTCTACGCGGCGCTGTTCTTCATCGCCTCGCTCGCCGGAGTCGCCGGCATCTACCTGATTCTCACCGTTGAGTTCATCGCCCTCGTCCAGTTGCTGATCTACGGCTCCGCCGTGGTCATCCTGATTCTCTTCGCCTTGATGCTGACTCGCGCACGCGAGCGACCGCAGGCTCTGTTTGGACGCTCGAGGCCGCTCGGGATCGCCGCCGCCCTGGGCCTGTTGGCCGCGCTGATCGGCGGGATCGTCGCTACGACCTGGACCACGCCCGAATCCTCCTCGGCGATCCAGCCGGTCGGCCTGCAAGCGATCGGCGACGCGATCTTCACGATCTGGATCGTGCCCTTCATCATCGTCGGCGTGCTGCTCTCGATTGCGCTGGACGGCGCGATCATGCTCGCCTCACCCGATGAGGACGACAACTGATGCCGCCGCTCGAGCACATCCTGGTGGTCAACGCGGTGCTCTTCGCGATCGGCGCGATGGGCGTCCTGACGCGCCGCAACGCGGTGCTGATCCTGCTCTCGGTCGAGCTGATGCTCAACGCGGTGTCGCTCAACATGGTCGCCTTCGCGGTCTATGGACACGTCGATTTCGGCAACATCACCGGGATCGTCTTCGCCTTCTTCATCATCGTGATCGCGGCCGCCGAGGTCGCGCTGGCGCTGGGCATCGTGGTGCGAACCTTCCGCAACCGCGCCACCGCGAACGTCGACGAAGTGAATCTCCTCAAGTGGTAACCGGGAGCATGCTGCAATGATCTGGGCTGACCACGCATGGATTTTGCCGGCGATCCCGGCCATCTCCTTCGTCGTGCTGTTCCTGTTCGGCCGCAAGCTGCCGCGCGGCGGCGACTTCATCTCGGTCGGAGCGGCGCTGGCCGTGTTCGTGCTCTTTTTCTTCGTGCTCGAGTCTCACCTCGACTGGCTCGGCGCAGGCCTCGGCGGGATCCGCAACGTCGGCACCGACTGGATCAACTTCGACAGCTTCGTTGTCCGGCTCGGCTTCACCGTCGATTCGATCGCGATGGTGATGGTCTTTGTCGTCGCGACCGTCGCGCTGATGGTCAACATCTATTCTACCAACTATCTGCGTCACCACGGACGCCCCGAGCCGCGCTACTGGTGGTACTTCGCGGTGCTCTCGCTCTTCGTGGCGATGATGCTCACCCTGGTCCTGGCCGACAACCTGCTGCTCATGTTCGTCGCTTGGGAGGGCGTCGGCCTCTGCTCCTTCCTCTTGATCGGCTTCTACTACGAGCGCCGTTCCGCTGTCGAGGCAGCCAAGAAGGCGTTCGTCACGACGCGACTCGGCGACGTGGGCCTGTTCATCGGCATCATCCTCTTCTGGCGCGCGACCGGTTCCTTCCAGATTTCCGACATCATCGCCGCCGCCGAGGCGGGCCGGGTCAACGACTTGCCCCAGGTCATGGGCGACGGCTATCTCACGCTCTCTACGCTGATGCTCTTCCTCGGCGCGGCCGGTAAGTCGGCCCAGGTCCCGTTCCACGTCTGGCTGCCCGATGCGATGGAAGGCCCGACGCCGGTCTCCGCGTTGATCCACGCCGCCACGATGGTCGTCGCCGGCGTCTACCTGGTCGCGCGCCTGCTGCCGGTCTTCGAGGTCACCCCGGGCGCGTCCAACGTGGTGCTTGCTGTTGGACTGACGACGGCGTTGTTGGCCGGCATGATGGCGCTGGCGCAGAACGACATCAAGCGAGTGCTCGCCTATTCCACTGTGTCTCAGCTGGGATTCATGTTCGTCGCCCTGGGGGTCGGCGCCGTTGGCATTGCCATGTTCCATCTGCTCACGCACGCCTTCTTCAAAGCCTGTCTCTTCCTCGGCTCCGGATCCGTAATCCACATGACCGAGGAACAGGACGCGCGCAAGCTGGGCGGACTCTGGTGGCGGATGCCGGTCACCGCTTCAACCTTCATCATTTCCTCCGTTGCGCTGGCCGGGATCCCGCCCTTGTCCGGGTTCTTCTCCAAGGACGAGATTTTCGTCGCCACCCTCGGAGGCGCGAACACCGCGATCGCGATTCTGCTCGGCGTGGCCGCCTTCCTCTCGGCCCTGTACATGGCTCGGCTGGTGATCATCACCTTCTTCGGCCCGCCCAAGGACATCGAAGTAATCAGGCGAGCCCGCGAAGCAGCTCCGACCATCCTGATCCCGCTCGTCTTTCTCACCATCCTCACCTTCCTGATCGGCTTTGTCGCCTTCGACCAGGTCGGCGATGCGCTGGGCTTCCCCGGTGGGATCAACAACTACGTCTACTTCCCCGAGCCGCACGACTTCCACTTCTCCAACTCGATCGCGGCAGTGACGGGCACGGTTTCGCTGCTCGGATTCCTGACCGCGTATTGGTTCTTCTGGGGCCGAAACTCGCATCGCGCCCAGGCCGTGCGCGAGTTCCAGCCGCGTCTGGCTGCGGTGATCGAGAACAAGTTCTACTTCGACGAGGCCTACCAGTGGGGCATCGACCGCGCGATGCTGCCGCTGGCCCGGATCGTGGCCTGGTTCGACCGCATGATCGTCAACGACACCGGGATCAACGCCCCGGCCGACGCGACGCGCTATGCCGCCTACTGGCTGCGCTATCACGTCACCGGACGGATTCCCGACTACGCGCTGCTAATGGTGGTCGGCGTCGCCCTGGCGGGCGGCCTCGCCTTCCTGCTGCGCGGATAGCGAACGAGATAGAGAGAGGCAGACAGCGTGGACGCAGGTGAAGCTCTCCTCCTGCTCTTGCTGATCCCCGGGGCAGCGATGCTGCTCACGATCCTCGTGCCCTCGCGGCACGCCAATGTCGTGCGCTGGATCGCACTCATTACCACCACCGCCACACTGATCGACTCGATCTGGATCTTCGCCGTTTACGACTTTGCCCAGGGCGGCTACCAGTTCGATCTGCAGTACCCGTGGATCGAGAACATCGGCTTCCTCGGCGAGAACGGCATCTCGCTGCACCTCGCGGTCGACGGCATTGCCGCGCCCATGGTCCTGCTCAACGGGCTGGTCGGCTTCGCCGGCGTGCTGGTCTCGTGGAAGATCACGCACCGGGTGAAGGATTTCTTCATCCTCTTCATGGCGCTGTTCACCGGCGTCTACGGCGTCTACATCGGCCAGGACCTGTTCTTCTGGTTCTTCGCCTACGAGCTCGCCGTGCTGCCGATGTACTTGCTGATCGTGATCTGGGGCTCGACCAACAAAGAGTACGGCGCGATGAAGCTGACCATGGTGCTGGTCGGCGGCTCGGTGCTGATCTTCGTCGGGATCTTCGCCGTGTTTGCCGAGGCGGGTGCCGGCACGTTCGACATGGCGGTCCTGCGCGATATCGAGTTCGGCCGTGGCTTCGCCAACACGTTCTTCCCCTTCTTCATGATCGGCTGCGGCGTGCTGGCCGGTCTGTTCCCGTTCCATACCTGGTCGCCCGACGGTCACGTGGCTGCGCCTACGGCGGTCTCGATGCTGCACGCGGGTGTCCTGATGAAGCTGGGCGCCTTCGGCATCATTCGCCTGGGCATGGAGATCCTGCCCGCCGGTACAGACTTCTGGATGCCGGTCCTGCTCGTGCTGGGCGGCGTCGCGGCCGTCTACGGGGCCATCTCGGCGATCCATCAGACCGACCTCAAGTTTGTGATCGGTTATTCGTCCGTCTCCCATATGGGCTTTGTTCTGATGGGTCTGGGGACGATGAACAACATCGGCGTCAACGGCGCGGTGCTGCAGATGTTCTCGCACGGCGTGATGACCGCCCTCTTCTTCGCTATGGTCGGCGGACTCTATGACCAGGCGCATACCAGGGATATCCGCGTCTTCGGCGGACTGGTGCGCAAGATGCCGTTGTTCGTGATCTTCTTCGGCATCGCCGGTCTGACGTCGCTCGGCTTACCCGGATTGTCGGGATTCGTGGCCGAGTTCCACATCTTCGTCGGCACGATCGACACCTTCCCACTGTTCGCCGCGCTCGGCATCCTCTCTGCCGCCCTCACCGCGATCTACGTGTTGCGGCTGATGGGTCGCGCGGCCCTGGGCCCCTTCAATCCGCGCTGGGAGAATCTCAAGGATCTCTCGCGCTGGGAGATTGCCGCAGCGATCGTGCTGATCGCGCCGATCATCGCGATGGGCATCTGGCCCGACCCGTTCATTGACCGGATCGCGCCGACCGTGGCGGAACTGCCGAACATTGATCAGATCGGCGGACTGTTCACACTCAGTTCGCTGACCGGACGGTGACACTGATGGATCTTGAATATCAGCTGATCATCCCCGAATTCGTCATGGCCGGCCTGGCCGTGGTCATCATCGCCGCTGCATTGGCCTTCCGAAACGTCGATCAGAAGTGGTTCGGCTATGCCACGGCCGTCGGCCTGGCGATCATCGCGATTGTCACCGCCGTCGCCTATTGGAACACGAACGACGATTTCGGCACGGTGCTGGCAGTCGACCACTTCACTGTCCTCTTCCGGGTCTTCTTCCTCGGCATCGCCTTCTTCACGGTGTTGGCGGCGGTTCAGTTCGCCGGCGATCGGCTCAAGAATCACGCCGAGTTCTACGGTCTGATCGTCTTCGCCACCCTGGGTATGATGCTGCTCGCTGCCTCGCGCGAGCTGCTCACGGCCTACCTCTCACTTGAGTTGCTCTCGTTCAGCTTCTACATCCTGGTCGGCTTCAACAAGCTCAATCCCTTCTCCAACGAGGGCTCGCTCAAGTACATGCTGCTCGGCGCCTTCTCTTCGGCGCTCATGCTCTACGGCATATCGCTGATTTACGGCGTCACCGGAACGACCACCTATTCGGCAATCGGCCCCGACGTGGTCGAAGGCACGCGCAACATCGCCGCGCAACTCGCCTCGTTCGCGGGCGGCAGCGGTGGCGTCGACCCCGACGGCGCGCGGCCCGGTCTGTTGATTGGTCTGGTGTTGATCACCGCTGGTCTGGGCTTCAAAGTCTCGGCCGTACCCTTCCACCAGTGGACGCCCGACGCCTACCAGGGCGCGCCACTGCCGATCACCGCGTTCCTCAGTGCCGGCGGCAAGGCCGCGGCCTTCGCCTTCTTCCTGCGTCTCTTCTCCGAGGCCTTCCTGCCTGCCGCCGCCGAGTGGGTCTGGTTCGTCGCCATTCTCGCCGCGGTCACGATGATCGTCGGCAACCTGATGGCGCTGCAGCAGACCAACTTCAAGCGGCTGATGGCCTATTCGTCGATCTCCCAGGTCGGATACCTGTTAGTCGGCATCGTCGCGCTCGACGCGGCCAACATCACCCAATCACAGGACGCCGCCTCGGCGCTGGTGTTGCATCTGATCGGATATGTCACAACCAACATCGCGGTGTTCGCGGCGATCATCGCCTTCTACAACCGCACCGGACGCGACGACATCGTCGACTTGCGCGGGCTGGCTGAACGTCAACCCTTCCTCGCGTTCGCCATAGCTGCTGCATTGTTCTCGCTGGCCGGCATGCCGCTCTTCGCCGGATTCGCGACCAAGTTCATCATCTTCCAGGCGGCCTTCAACAACGGCTTCCTCTGGCTGGGCGCGATCGGCGTGACGGCGTCGTTCGTCTCGCTCTACTACTACCTGATGGTGATCAAGCAGATGTATCTGTACGAGCCCGAGGGGTCCGACCGAGAGCGGTTCCACGTCTCACGTCCGCTGGCCGGAGCGCTGGTCGTGCTGGTCGCCGGCGTGCTCTTCATCGGCCTCTACCCGACGCCGCTGTTCGACGTGATTCACAGCTCGACCGAGGGACTGTTCGAGCAGGCGGCAGCGCTGTCGGCTGCAGTGGTGGGCCAGTAGACCCGACATCTCCACATTGTTGGATTCCCGCAGTCGGGCATACCCACGAAGATGATCGTATGAGAATCTATTCGCTCCTACGCCAACTGAATGCTGCGTTCTCCGGCAAGGAACTCGCTCGACACCAGGAGTGGGTGGAAGGCGCCTCTTCGACCGATGTGAGCGGTGAGGTTGATCACGCCGAGTTGGTCAAGGAGTACTACGAGGTCTGCACGGAGTTCATGGTCTTCGGCTGGAGCGAGTCTCTGCACTTCGCGCCACTCTCACCGCGCCTGAGCCTTGAAGAATCTCAGATTCAACACCAGCGACAGATCATCGACAGCCTGCAGTTGGAAGCAGGCATGGCCGTCATCGATGTTGGATGCGGTATCGGTGGCCCCATGCGCCGCGTCGTGCGCGAAGCCGGCGTCCGCGTGCTCGGCGTCAACATCAATGAACATCAGCTGGAGCGCGCGAAGTCGCTCAATGACGAGGCGGGGATCGGCGAGATGGTCGACTATCTCGCCACCAGCTTCATGGACATGAGCGCCATCGAGGACGCCACGTTCGACCGCGGCTACGCGATCGAATCGACCTGCCACGCGCCGGACAAGGTGGGAGCGTTCGCCGAGATTCATCGGGTGCTGAAGCCGGGCGCTCTGTTCTGGGGTCAGGAAATGTGCCTGACCGACGTGTTCGATCCCGGAGACGGCCGGCACCAGTCGATCAAAGAGGAACTGAAGCGCGGAATCGCGCTGCGCGAGATTGCGACGACGCAGGAAGTGAACCGAGCGCTTGAGGCGGCCGGGTTCGAAGTCATTGAGCACCAGGATCTGGGCGTTGCGCAACCTGACGCCAGCACGCCGTGGTATCTGCCGATGCAGAGGTTCGGCGGCACCCGGCGCAGCTCCATCAGCAGGATCCCACTGGGGCGCCAGGCTCTCATTGCCGGGGCCTGGCTGGCCGAGCAGCTGAGGGTACTTCCGAACGGCTCGACGGATGTGCTCAACATGATGGATCGCACCGCGAAGGCCTACGTCGCCGGCGGTGAGACCGGCATTTTCACGCCGCTCTACTGCTTCCTGGCGCGTAAACCCGTGTAAGCAGTGCTCACTTTGGCTACAGCACCGCGAGATAGCGGCTCAGTTCGTAGTCGGTCACCTGGGAGCGGTACTCGTCCCACTCGAGGCGCTTGTTCTGCAGCACCGTCGACCAGACGTACTCGCCCAGCACGTTCTTCATCAGGTCGGACTTTGAGAACGCTTCGATTGCGCGGCCCTGGGTGGTCGGCATTTCAATGATGTCGCGCGCGGCTCTCTGGGTCGGCGTCAGTTCGAAGACGTTGTCCTCGGCGGCCGGAGGCGGGGCGAGGCCTTCGTCGATGCCGCGCAGTCCGGCGGCGAGGAAGGCGGAGAAGGCGAGGTAGGGATTGGTGGCCGAGTCGGCGCCCCGGTACTCGAGGCGTGACGATTCGGAGTCACCGGGCTCGTATTCAGGGATGCGCACCAGGTCGGACTGGTTGGCGTGCGACCAGGTCAGGTAGACGGGCGCTTCGGTGCCGGGCGCGAGCCGCTTGTAGCTGTTCGACCACTGGTTGGTGATCAGCGTGAACTGCGGCGTGTAAGCGAGGAGTCCGGCCAGGAATGAGCGCGCGATCTCCGAGAGTCCGCCGCTTTCGGCGTAGAACAGGTTCTGCTCGTGGTCCCAGAGCGAGAGGTAGACGTGCATCCCGGAGCCGTTGACGCCGTTGAGCGGCTTGGGCATGAAGGTCGCGTGGACGCCCTGCTTGATCGCGACCTCCTTGACGACCAGGCGCGTGGTCATGACCTGGTCCGCCATGGTCAGGGCGTCGGTGTAGCGCAGGTCGATCTCGTGCTGCGACGGCGCGGCCTCGTGGTGCGAGGATTCGACGCCGATGCCCATTTCCTCCAGGGTGAGCACCGTCTCACGACGCAGGTCGGTCGCGGTGTCGAGCGGCGAGAGGTCGAAGTAGCCGCCGGAGTCCAGCGGCGAGGGGTCGTCGGGCGCGCGGAAGTAGAAGTACTCGATCTGCGGGGCGACGTAGAAGGTGTAGCCGCGCTGCTGGGCCGACTCGAGCTGGCGTCGCAGGACGCGGCGAGGGTCGCCTTCGAACGGGTCGCCATTGCGGCGATGGATGTCGCAGATCATCCGCGCGACGCGGTGTTGCTGGGGTCGCCAGGGGAGGACGACGAACGTGTCCGGATCGGGCAGCGCGACCATGTCGGACTCGTCGTGCCGGGCGAACCCCTCGATCGAGGCGCCGTCGAATTCGACGCCCTTCTCCAGCGCCGCCGGCAGCTCGTCGATCGTGATCGCGACTGACTTCAGTTGACCGAGCAGGTCGGTGAACCAGAGCCGGACGAAGCGGACATCATGCTCGCGGCAGGCGTTGAGGACATGCTGGTGCTCACTCGGAGGAGCGTTGAGGTCGCCGTTGAGGCTGGTCATGACGCACGCGCCTCAGGCGCCTCCCTCCCCCGCTGCAGGGGAGGGAGGACGGCCGCTAGATGTGGTAGTAGTGGAAGAACTCGGCCGCGACCGGGTGCATGAAGACGTCCCGTGCCTCGGTCAGCTTGAAGTCCTGGTACTCGTCGATCAGGTCCTGGGTGAAGACTCCGCCTTCCATCAGGAAGTCGTGATCGTCGGCCAGCGCCTGGAGCGAACCTTCGAGTGAGTGGGGCACGGACGGAATCCCGGCGGCCTCTTCGGCGCTGAGCTCGTAGATGTCGGTGTCAACCGGGTCGTCCGGCTCGATCCTGTTGCGGATCCCGTCGAGGCCGGCCATCAGCATCGCCGAGAAGGCGAGGTAGGTGTTGGCCGATGCGTCGGGCGGGCGGAACTCGATGCGCTTGCTGTTCGGCGAGGTCTCGTAGGTCGGGATGCGGACCGCCGCCGAGCGGTTCCGCTGCGAGAACGCGAGGTAGATCGGCGCCTCGAAGCCGGGCACCAGTCGCTTGTAGGAGTTGGTCGTCGGGGCGCAGAAGGCGAGCAGCGCCGAGCCGTGCTTGAGCAGTCCGCCGATGTAGTGGCGGGCGGTGTCGGAGAGCTCGGCGTAGCGGCCGGCCTCGTAGAAGAGCGGCGCGCCGTCCTTCCACAGCGACTGGTGGCAGTGCATGCCGGTGCCGTTGTCTCCGTAGAGCGGCTTGGGCATGAAGGTCGCCGACTTACCGTGGGCCTTGGCCACGTTGCGGACGATGTGCTTGTACCACTGGGTCTCGTCGGCCTTGGTCCGCAGCGTGTTGAAGCGGGTCGCGATTTCGCCCTGGCCGCCCGTGGCGACCTCGTGGTGATGGACTTCGAGCTCCATCCCCACCTCTTCCATCGCGTCGGCCATTTCCCAGCGGATGTCGCTGAGGGTGTCGAACGGGGCGGTCGGCGAGTAGCCCTGCTTGGGCGGGATCTTGTAGCCGAGGTTGCTCTCGTCCTCGTCGCGGCCGCTGTTCCAGTCGGCCTCGTCCGATTCGACGACGTAGAAGGCCTGGTTGATCGACATCTGGAACTGGACGTGGTCGAACATGAAGAACTCAAGCTCGGGACCGAAGAAGGCCTGGTCGGCGATGCCGGAGTCGATCAGGTACTGCTCGGCTTTGGTCGCCACGTAGCGCGGGTCGCGGCTGTAGCGGTCGCCGGTGACCGGGTCGTGGACATCACAGATGAACTTCAGCGTGGGCACGTTCTCGGTCGGGTCGATGCGGGCGGAGTCGAGGTCGGGGCGCAGCAGCATGTCCGACTCGTCGATGCTCTGGAAGCCGCGCAGCGAGGAGCCGTCGAAGCCCTGTCCGCGGTTGACCAGGTCCTCGTCGACCTTTGATGCGGGGATGCTGAAATGTTGCCAGCGGCCGATCAGGTCGGTGACCAACAGATCGACGCGGCGGATGCCCTGATCCTGGATCAGGTTCTGGATATCGCCAAGGGTTGCCATGGGCTGATGCCTCTCTCGCTGTCCTCGTGCTGCATGGAGATCGGGGCCGGTTGGTCTTGCGCGCGGGCGCTGCCGCCTGCCACGCAACGTCAATGCAGCGTCAATAGTTGCTGGGCATCATCCTATGGGCAGTCCCGGCCGAGGCCGACGCGATTGGGTTACACCTGAGTTACGCCCGTCGATGGGGCAGGTGGAGGGCGCGATCTGTATCGGGCTTTTCGCTTTGCGGCGATCGCCGCTGGGTCGTGTGCGACGGTCGCCATCGCCGGGCAGGGTGAGGCGGTCCGCGCCGGGATTGTCGTTCGGAGCGGGACAAGGGGCGCTGAGGCGCGCGTTGGAGAGCCGGTGCTGGCGGTCGGTGAGAAAAAAACCGCGCCGCCGCGGGTTTCGGGTATTAGGGCGGTTCGTCCTCGTCATGGTTGGATCCTTCCTCGTCTTCTTCGTCGTTCGTCTTCTTGAAGAGCCGGGCGAAGCTGCCGAGGTCTTCCTCGGTGACTTCCGCGCCGTTCTGGAGTTCGACGACGCGGGCGTAGCCGGTCTTGAGTTTGCCCGTGGCCTCGGCGACCTGTTCGACGACGTCGGCGGTGAGCTGCTCGGCCCGTCGGACGGCGGCATCGAAGGCCTGGCGGCCGATCAGTCGGCCGGCCTCGTAGAGGCCGCTGGTGCGGGCCAGGGCCTTGGTCGCGCTGTGCTGGACGTAGGCGGGTCCGTTGGTGGCCTGGTGGCAGAGCTGGTCGATGATCGCCTGCCGGGTGTAGGCGAGCGGCGGGTTGACCTTGTTGGCGGGCCGGAGGGCGTGGATTGCGGTGACGGCTGACATGGGATGTCCTTTCTGTGAACGGTTGTTTGGGTTGATGGTATATGAACGTGGGTTCCGTTGTTGTGTTCTGTTATGCGTTTGGCGGTGCGGGAGGTAGCTCTGAGGAGCGACCTGTGCGTAATCCAGTGAAGCAGTCGCCTCCGCGTAGGCGGGGGCAGCGTGACCGGGAGGACGGCACCGGGCCCCGCCTGCGCGGGGCCGACTTCGGTTGGTGGGGGGCTCTGGTTGGTTGCAGCGCAAAGGAGGGAAGCGGGGAGTGGGAAAAGAGTCAGAAGGGGGCGGGTGTTGTCAGCGCAGCGGGAGTGCGAAGCGGTAGCCCACGTTGCGCACCGTTTCGACGTAGCGGCGGCCGCTTGATTCGAGCTTCGAGCGGAGGCGCCGGATGTGTACATCGACGGTGCGCGAGCCGCCGTAGTAGTTGTAGCCCCAGACCCGGTTGAGCAGGGTTTCGCGGGTGAAGACCTGCTGGTTATGCGTCATCAGGAAGCGCAGCAGCTCGAATTCCTTGAAGGTGAGCGAGATCGAGCGGCCGCCCTCGAAGACCTGGTAGTTGGAGGTGTCGACGACCAGGTCGCCGGCCTCAAGCGTGTTGCGGCTCAGCGCCCGGCCGTGACGCCAGAGCACGAGCTGGACCCGAGCGACCAGCTCGGCGTCGTGCACCGGGGCGAGGATGAAGTCGTCCAGTTCCTGGGTCGGACCGAGCAGGTGCGTATCGGTCGATCGCAGGACGGCGAGCCGCATCGCGTCGGGCCAGGCCTGGACCTCGGCCGTGCGAGCGACGGGCACGGCGTGCCGCCAGTCGAGCAGCAGCACGTCGGGCGCGGCGGCCGCGTCGGGTTCGCTGCCCTCAGCCGGGAGATAACGGACGACCTGCAGGCCCGCCCGCTCGAGCGCGGGTTGAATCGGGGAGATGAACTCGTCGTCGAGGGTCGACACGGTCAGCCGGAACATGTCCGCACCATAGAGCAGACTCGACAGTCCTGACTGAAGCTAGAGAAGTCGCCTATAGGTCACGGCATCTTCAATCGATCCATGCGACCCGGCGACAGCGGCGTGGGTATCGAAGCGTTCATCCCGCGACCGAGGCGTGCGATACGCTCTGAACCGTGTCCGTGCCGGCGTAGCTCAGTGGTAGAGCAACGGTTTCGTAAACCGTAGGCCGAGGGTTCGAATCCCCCCGCCGGCTCCAGTTCACCTCTGAGTCGCCGGGATCAGAGGCCGGCCTGACTGGTCTGACCGGGAAGCGGTTCGGACGCCTCGATTGAGCGATCCGGATCGCCCGGTCCTTCGAGATGCGAGATCGGCACGGCGGGCATGGTCGTGATCTCGCCCCGCACCCTGGCCGAAAAGGCGATCGACCATCGCGCTGCGGCATCGTTGTCGGGCGCGTCGATGATCGCGACGAAGTCGTAGGGTCCGAGGACGGCGTAGATGCCCAGCGAGCTCACATCGGGCATCGAGACGCTGCGCTCGGCGTCCAGCGGAGCGCGCGGATTCTCGAGCGTCGCGTCAATTCCCTCGGGCGACAGCCGCACCAGCAAGATGTATTGCATCGCGCTTCTCCAATCCCTGCGGAGGGGACGATCCGCTCGCGTTTGAGCTCAGTATCGCGCCTCAGACAATGGGTCGTGGCCGGGACGTGGGATACACTCCGATAACAATCCGAGTGCCTTGTGAGGGGTCGGACATCGCGCGCGCGCCGTCTGGCCGAGCCGTGATATCGACGGGAGCCGAGATGAACGTGACCATGCTGACCGATCGTCTGCGGCTTCGGGGCCTGTGGCTGTTTGCGCTGCTGATCACGGCGACCCTGGTCTTGAGCGCCTGCGATCTGGTCGGCGATGACGACGATCAGGATGAACAGCAGGAGCAGCAGGCGCAGCAGGAGATGCAACAGGAAGAGCCCGCCGCGGCCCCGGCGGCGAGACCGGCGGCTCGGGAGCCGGCAGCGGAGCCGACCCGCGAGCCTCCGCCGCAAGCACAAGGTGGCGGCGAGGGGGCACGGGCTTACAGCATCGTCTTCCCCAGCCTCGCCCTGGTCATGACCGAGCAGGCTGTCGCGACCGGGCTGGTGATCAGCGACGGTTATGTCGTGGTCGACGAGCGTTCGCTACGCGGAGCAAGCGCGGCGAACGTGCTGCTGTCAAACGGAGAGACGCTGGAGGGCGTCACGATCGCCGGACGGGACCTGCACACCGGCCTCGCCTACCTAGGGCCGCTGGACAACAACCTGGTCCGGCGTCTGCCCGGCGCCCGTCTGGGCGACGGCGAGGGAATCCGTCCGGGCTCCTCGGTCTTCACGATCGGCTACAGCACGGATGACCAGGCAGGCTCCCTGCCTTCGATCTACTCCGGCGTCCTCAGCGGAGTCGATGAATGGGAGCCGGGACAGCGCACCTTCCTGCGCACCGACGCCCGACCTGACAGTCCGTTCAGCACGGTCGGCATGATCCTCGTCGATGGCGCCGGAACGGTCATCGGGATCGCTCCGGCGGGCATGGTTGGCCTCGGTTGGTATGTCTCGACGGGCGATCTGGCGCGCAGTTTGAGCGCCGATCAGATGGCTGAGAGCATTCCCGCCCCCGCCGTCGTGACGGCCACGGAGCACACTCTGACGTTGAGCCCGGGCCAGCGGTCGGCGTCCCTTCTGCTGTCCGACGAAGCAACCGGGCAGTCGGCGCTGATCACGGTCCGCACCGAGACGGCGTCCGTCTTGCAGATGTTCGATGTGGCTGGCGAGCTCCTGCAGGAAGCGACCCTGGTGATCGGTTCAACCATCGTCGCTCTGGCGCCGGAGACGGCTGGGCCGTACGAGATCATGATCTCGCCTGAGCCGGTGAGTGCGATGGAGGGCGATGAGGAAGACGCCGCGTCAGGGGCGATGTCCGAACCGCCGACCTACCAGGTCAGCGCCAGCGTGCCGCTGATGGTCGTGGTGGAAGCCGAAGACATGGCTGTGCTCAGCGTGAACGAACCGTTCGTGGGGAACATCGACATTCCCGGCGACGCCGACAGCTTCAACGTGGCGATCCGCGCCGGCGCGGTCTACGAGGTCCTGGCGCAGAGCCTGCTCATCGACACGGTCCTGTTGGTTCAGGGCGGCGGCTTGGACGCCGTCGACGACGACACGGGAGGTGGACCATTCGGACGGGATTCGGCGCTGACGCTAGCCCCCGCCGAAGATGGAATCATCAGCGTGACGGTCAAGGATTACGCCGACGAAGGCACCGGAGCCTACATCCTCACGATCACCCAGATCAGCGGCGAGATGCCGGACGAAGAGACCGCGATGGAAGAGCAGATGGCGTCTTCCGAGGCTCGCCTGCCGACACCGCGCGGCGACGTGAGCGTGCGCGGCGAGATCACGGAAGACGGGCTGCAGCCGACCCTGCTGGGAATCGGCAGCGAGCTCAGCGAAGATGGCTCGCTGATCGTCCGCGACGGCGACGGGATCTTCGAGATCGTGGCCTCGATCGTCGGGCCAGACCAGAGCACCGCGCGCATCTTCGTGTTCACCGCCGACGATCAGACGGTCGTGTCGGGGCGGGTGGTCGCCAACTGCGAGACGGCAGATCCATGCCTGGCCAGCGCCGTGTTCATCACTCCCGAGGACTCGCCCGGCCCGGCCGGCGAATGGCGGGTGCTGCTGCAACCCGAAGGCGCGGGCTCGGGGATCACGGAGTGGCAGATCGAGGTTCACCTGTACGACCAGTCGGCCGAGTAGCGAGGCGACCAACGGGCGGCTGCGCGGCGAACCTCGTTCGATGCGCTCAGGGAAGAACGCCGGAGTCGGCCGGGTTAGCGCAGGGCCGACTTCTGCGGCCTAGCGCAGCCAGGTTTCTGCGGTTTAACGCAGCTAGGTTTCTGCGGCCTAGCGCAGGGCCGACTTCTGCGGCCGGGCCAGGACCATGTGCAGCGCGATGCCGATCATGCGCCGGACGCGCGTGCGGACGGGTATCGGTGGGTCGATTGTCAGTCCGGGCAACGCGTCGTCGAGCCACCTGGGCATGTACCAGTTGGCCGGCCCGGCGATCTGCATGAAGGCGGGGACCAGCACCAGCCGTACGAGCGTGGCATCGATGAAGATGGCGAAGGCCATGCCCATGCCGAATTCCTTGACCGCCCGCTCGTCGCCGAAGAAGGCGAAGCTGCCGAAGACGGCGATCAGGATCGCCGCCGCGGCGGTGATCACCCGCGCCGAGGCTCCGATGCCGAAGGCCACCGACTCTCCGGAGTCGCCGGTTTCCAGCCAGTGCTCGCGGATCCGGGAGAGCAGGAAGATCTCGTAGTCCATCGAGAGCCCGAAGAGGATGGCGAACATGAACATTGGCAGGAAGGACTCGATCGGGCCGGTGCGATCGAGTCCGATCAGCGACAGGCCCCAGCCCCACTGGAAAATCGCGACGATGAAACCGATCGAGGCGCCGATGGCCAGCATGTTCATCAGCGCTGCCTTGAGGGGGACGACGATCGAACGGAAGGCCATCATCAGCAGCAGGATGGAGACCCCGATGACGATGACGAAGAAGTAGGGCAGCCTCGAGATCATCTTGGCCGTGACGTCCTCGAAGGAGGCGGTCGAGCCGGCGATCAGAATCCGCGTGTCGGGCGAGGCGGCTCGCAGAGCGTGGGGGACCGCGGATTCGCGCAGCCGGGTGACGAGCTCGCGGGTTTCGGCCTCCTGCGGCGCGGTGGTCGGGATCACCGGGATCAGCGCCGTCTCGCCGTTGGCCGAGAGATCGGGCGGCAAGACCGCGGCGACGCCGACATCATCGATCAGCGCGCGCCTGACTCGCTCGAGTTCTGCCGGCTGAAGCCGGCCGGTGGGATTGTCGACAACGGCGAACAATGCGCCGTTGACGCCGGGACCGAATCCGTTCGAGATCAGGTCGTAGGCCCGGCGGGAGGTGTAGTCGGTTGGACGGTTGCCGTCGTCCGAGACGCCCATCTCAATGTCGAAGGCGGGAATCATGAAGGCGATCAGGATGCCGGACGCGACCGCCAGGAAGAGCCAGGGTCGCCGTTCGATTCGGCGTGAGAATCGGTACCAGCGACCGTGCTCGCCGCCCGCGGTGTAACGCAGCCTGGGGATGGAGAAGCGGTCGATCCGGCGGCCGATGAGGACCAGCATCGCGGGCAGCAGGGAAATCGCGACCAGCATTTCGAGCAGTACGACCAGCGCCGCGGCCAGGCCGAGGTTGGCGATCAGGGGTATCCCGATGGCGAAGAGCCCGAGCAGGGCGACCACGACGATCGAACCGGCGAAGGCGACCGCTCGCCCGGCGGTGGTGACCGCGGCGCGCGCCGCTTCGCGCGGGTCGACCCCGGCAGCCAGTTGTTCGCGGAATCGCGCAATCACGAAGAGCGCGTAGTCGATCCCGACGCCGATGCCCAACATCGCTCCGAACGTTGGCGCAACCGTGGAGATGTCGAGAACGGCCGCCGCCAGCACGACGCCGACGGTCCCGAGCGCGAGACCGACCAGCGCCGAGATGAGCGGCATGCCCGCCGCGAAGATCGAACCGAAACCGATGATGAGGATGAGCAGAGCGGCGCCGATGCCGACCAGTTCCGCCGTGCCCGGCGGTTCGGTTTCGTACTCGCGCACCGGTAAGCCGCCGAAGTCGACCTGCAGGGCATCGGTGCGGTAGGTCTCGCCGAACCGGATTACTTCGCCGATGTTCTCGGTGTCGAGGTCGTTGGCCTGTTTGTCGAATACGACGCGTACGATCGCCGTGCGGCCGTCGGGCGAGATATTGCCCGGCCGTTCGGCGGGCATGCTGACGATCGCGACCTCATCGACGCCCCGGGCCTGTCTGGCGAACTGCGACATGGCGCTCTGGGCCGCCGTGTCGCGGATGGCGCCCTGCGGCAGATGGAAGACGGCGAGCAACTCGGAACCGGAGCGAACCGGGTGCCGCTCGACCAGGAGATCGAGGGCGGCCTGGGATTCGGTACCGGGAACGGTGAAAGAGTCGGTCAGTGAGCCGCCCCACGAGCGGGCCGCTAGCGCGGCCAGGATCACCGCCACGATCCAGATGGAGATGACCCGCCAGGGGTGTTCAGCGACGAAGACCGACCAACGCTCCATAGCTGCGCAACCCTGCCCGCTTCGCTAGCCGAAAGAAGCGTATATCGGAACCCGGCAGGGTGGGGCGTTGGTATCTACGAAATGATCGAGTCAATCGAGGCCGGTCCGGCGCCCATGAGGATCAGGGCGATGCAGGCGAAGACGAGGAGCACATCCAACTCGTAGCCCTGCCTGTCGGACGAACCCTGGAAGGGCAGTCCCTCTTTGAACTTGTTCACATAGGTCGCGACCATCATGTTGATCGCCAGGGGGATCGCAATCCATGGCACCAGCAGTCCGGCCAGGAGCAAGATGCCCCCGCCGAGTTCGATCGTCGCGACGCCGGGGCCGGCCAGTCTGGGAAACGGCACGCCGAGTGATTCGAGCCAACCGGAAAAGCCGTCGATGCCGCGGCGGAACTTACCCAGACCGGCATCGATGAAGATGATGCCCAGCGCGATTCGCAGCGGAATCGGGGCCCACTCCAACACCTCGCTACCGAAGGGGGCGGTCAACCAGTCGCCAACGTCCATGGATCCACTCCCACCCGGCCGGTTCTGCCAAGCCTGAATTAAGCTGGATTCTAGTTGAGTTGAGTTCGATGCTGAGCGGGTAGATGGAGGGGCGCAGCGATGGCCAAGTTTGCGGATGCAATCCGGGATCGACGCAAGAGCCGCCAACGGCGACTGGGATTCGGCGCGGCGGCCGAAGAGCCCCAGCCCTCGATGCTGGTCGGCACGATCGGGGTCGTTGAGGGTGCAGATTTCTGCCTGGCGCTGAGTGACGATGACGTCGCCGCGGCGGAGTCGGGGGACGTGGATCTCTGGGGCACGCGCGTGGACGCCCTGACACCTGAGAACGTGGCCAGCGCGAAAGATCGCGGCGCGGCCTTCGTGTCGTTCGAACTCGACGGGGCGAGAGCGGACTCGATGCTCGACGATGAGATCGACTACGTCGTGAGACTCGCGGACCTGCGAATCGAAGAGGCGGACGCCCGCGCGCTCGGCAGCCTGCGGCCGGCGGAGCTCGCGGTCGAGGTCGACTTTCCTGTCAGCCTGAGCACCATCCTCGGTCTCCGGCGCCTAGCGATGTTCGCGTCGGCGCCGATGGGGGTGAAGTGTCCGGTGGACATCTCGTCCGGAGATATCGAGGCCCTGCGCGACTCTGGCGTGGCGGTGTTTGTGCTCGGTCCGGATGCATCGGCGGACGATGTTGCGGCGGTGAAGGGGCGGATCGCCGATCTTCCGGAGCGGAAATCCAAGCGGGACGAGGATGCGCAGCCGCTGATTCCGACCATGCGCGCCGACGGAGATAACGGCACCGAAGAAGGCTGAGTCGGGAGTCAGTCTCGGAACACGCTGCGGTTGGTCGGTTCCAGAGAGCTGCGAGAGTTGCCGGTCGCCATGCGGAGGAAGTAGATCATTCCGCCGGCGAAGGCGATGCCAATCAGAATCGCGATCGTCCAGAGCACGAGCGCCTGACTGGATTTCGCCTCTGCGGCAGCTGCGACGTCTTCGCCCTCGAACGGGACGAGCGAGTGGTCGACAGTGAAGTTGTAGGACGAGCTGACTCGCAGGTTCTCGCCATCGCCGAGCAGGAGCACTCGATAGTCAACGTCCAGGGTGCCGTCGCCCTCTGCGTGGATCGGGACGATCAGAGTGCGCTGGCTGTAGGTGGAGATTTCGACATAGCCGTCGTCAACGCGCTCTCCGGAGCCATCGGTCACTTCAACGTGGTGGGCACCCTTGATCTGCACCAACGGCCGATCGAAGGTGAGGACGAGCTGGTATGGCGTTTCCGCGACCGTGGCGCCGCGCTCAGGCTCTTCCTGGATCAGATACTCGCTGGCCCCGGTCGGGCTTGACATCGCCAATGCCGTCAGGGCTGCGATCGCGCCAATCAAGGCCAGCATGGTGCCGATGAAGCGGGTGCGGATGGTCATGACATGTCTCCGACCCTGATCCTACGAACGGATCGGGTTGGCGACAAGGTGTGCGCCAAGTCAGTCGGATTCGTCGATGGCGACTCGGGGGACGCGCGCGGCGATTCCCGTGAAGATTTCGTACGGAATGGTGTCCAGCTGGCCGGCGATGTCCCAGGCCCCGATCGAGTCTGTGCCATCGGCGCCGAGGATGGTCACCACGTCTCCGACGACTGCTTCGGGAATTTCGGTCAGGTCGATCATGGCGCTGTCCATGCAGATGGCACCCCGGATCGGCGCTCGTCGCCCTCGGACCAGCATGTGGCCGTGGGATGACAGGCGCCGCGCCAGGCCATCCGCGTATCCGACTCCGGTGACGCCGATTCGCGAGTCCCGGTCGGCCGTCCAAAGTCCTCCGTACGAGACGGATTCGCCCCGCGCGACCTGGCGAATGGCGAGCAGCGTCGTTCGCCAGGACAGCACTGGCTGCAACTCAGCAGCCAATGGACTCGCCAGATCTGGCGCCGGGTCCGCTCCGTACAAGGCGATGCCGGCGCGGACGAAGCCGAGTGACGCCTCAGGCAGGTTGAAGACCGCCGCCGACGCTGCGGCATGACGGATCGGTGCGCGGATCCGGTCGGCGGTGCGCTGGAAGCGTCTGAATGCGTGGAGCGATGGCCTCCGATCTGCGTTGCCCGCCTCGGGGAAATGTGTGAAGACGGCCTCAAGCTCCAGCCACTCGTGCGAGCGGATCGTCGCCGCGAGGTCGAGAGCTTCCTCATGCGGCAATCCATAACGCTGCATGCCGCTGTCAACGTTGATCTGGACTCGAATGGCGCGAGCGGCCGCTTCCCCGGCTTTCGCCAGGCGGTTTGCCGTAGCGGCCGATTCGACGACGGCTGCGATGTCGAAACGGGCAACCGATTCAGGGTCGTCGGCCAAGACCGGGCCCATGCAGAGGATCGGGGCGTCGATTCCGGCCTGACGCAGCTGGATCGCCTCCGGCACCGTGAAGACGCAGAGGCTGGTTGCTCCGGCGTCGAGAGCGGCGGAGGCGACGGTGACGGCACCGTGGCCGTAGGCGTCGGCCTTGACTACAGCTGCGACCGCTGCCGGGTGCGCTTGCCCTCGAAGCACCTCGACGTTGTGACGCAGCGCCTGGAGATCGATCTCAGCCCAGCTCGTTGCCGAGGTGGCACGGCTAGAACTGTCCGAAGCGTGGGTCATGGGGGTACAGTATTGGCAGGCGTCGGCGGGGCGGATCCCGAGATCGTTGTGATACTACCCGTAGCGGCTGTCGCTGCCTGTTTGTTCGGTTCCCGGTTTGTCGCTTTAGCCACGTTGACCGCCGTTGCGGCGTTGCTCGCGGCCGGGTGTTCAGGCGGTGACGAGGAATCGACCGAACAGGAACTGGCGGCACAGCCGGCGCAGGCACAGCCCGAGCGGCCTGAGCCGGTCGCCGCGGTCGAGCAGCAGGCTCAGCAGCCGGAATCGCCCGCTCGTGCTCCCAGCGACCCTGCAAAACTGCTCATCGCAGAGGCCGCAGCGCTGGAGCAGAATGGCTACTGGGAGCAGGCCCTGGCGGTCCGAGATACGGCCATCGCTGATGGCGGCTCGTTGGGTGCAGATGCGCTGACCTCGCTCAAACTCGACCGCATTCGACTGTTACTACGCCTCGATCGTCCGTCCGACGCTCAGACTGAGCTCTCAAAGATTTCAGGCTTTCTTACATCCGATCAGTCTCGTCGCCACGATCTCCTCCGGGCGCAGGCCGCGCTCGCTCTGGGGGAGACAGATGCCGCCGTCGAAGCGATGAGAGATTATGTGAACAACGACAGCCCAGCCTGGGCGTTGGTGTCACTGGAGATCGCCAGAACGCTGCAGCAGGCTGGTCGCGGTGTGGAAGCAGTCGAATGGGCCGAACGGTCGTTGGGTGGCATGTTGCCGTTTCAGGACCGCTTGCGTGCGCTGCATCTCGCCGCTACTGAGCTGGACATCGCCGGCGAGACTGAGCGCGCCCTGTCGCGTTATGACGAGCTGTTACGGGAATCTCCGTGGCGCGACGATCAGGCGGCTGCCCTGAGTCGAATGGCAGCGTTGCAACGCGACGCCGGCGAGATCGGCGCGGCGCAGGAGGCGTGGCGCATGCTGGTCGACGACTATCGCGACTACGCCGAGAGCTCCGAAGCGCTGGCATTCCTTATCGAGTCCGGGGCCGATGTCGACGAATTGACCATCGGCCTGATTCGCTTCAATGAGGAGCGCTGGGCCGAGGCCAGGCACGCGATGCTCAACGTGCTTGGAGGTTCGGGTGTTCTCGCCGAACAGGTGGCAGGCGAGTTCTACATTGCGGCGATTCATGACGCGAACGATGATTGGGCCAGTGCGGCGCTTGGTTATGTCGCCGTGATCGGTCGCGACCCCACCGATCCGCTGGCTGCGGAATCTGCGATGCGACTGGCCGAGGTTGCGATATCGAACGGCGACCAGTCCGCGGCTGAGGGCTACTGGCGACTGGTGATCGACGATCAGCCCGAGCACGGACGGGCAGCGGAAGCGGCGCGGCGCTGGGCTTCGCTGGCGGTGTCTCGCGGACAGTGGGCCGAGGCATCCCAACGCTTCCGCGAGGTGGCCGATCTTGGCAGCGACGGTTGGACGCCTGAGATCCGCCAGGAATTCTTGCTTTGGGCGGCACTCATGAGCCGTGAGGCCGGCGACGAGGAAGCGGCCGTGGAATCGGCCGTTGCCGCGGTCGAGATCGACCCCATCGGCTATTACGGATTGCGCGCAGCCGATTTCCTGGCGCAAGATGCGCCTACGGTGCTCGAGATCAGCGTCGAAGAATGGTTGATGCGTCTCACGGGTGAATCGAATCCAGCCGCGACGAACCTGGAGGAACTGCAAGAGTGGCAGGCTGCCCAGGATCTGCGCCTGGGTGGATTCGACCACGCTGCGGACCGGATGTTGTCTTCCCTGGTCGACATGCTCGGCACAAATCCATGGGGTCTGGTTGAGGCCGCCGCCGCGTTGGCGGTACATGGCGAGTACCGGGCATCGGCGAGCGCGGCGATCCAGGTCATGACGCTGTTCGGCCTCAACTGGACGGAAGCGCCTCCGGAGCTGCTGCGCCTGGCATATCCGAAGCCGTGGCCGGAGGTCATGGCGCTCCACGCGCAAGCGGAAGGTGTCGATCCGCTGCTGCTCTGGTCTCTGATCCGGCGCGAGAGTTTCTATGACGCCGATGCAGAGGGTCTGGCCGGTGAGGTCGGGTTGACACAGGTGATTCCACTGACCGGATCGGACATTGCGGCCGGATTGGGGATCGAGTACTCACACAGCGATCTCGCCCGACCAGAACTGGCAATTCGCTTCGGCGCCTGGTACCTCGCCCGTCAGCTTGAGGGCTTCTCGAACGAGCCGATCATGGCCCTGGCCGCCTACAACGCCGGACCCGGCAACGCCGCGAGATGGGAATCGGAGGCTGCGATCACCGGGCCTGAGGGATTCCTTTCCGCGCTTGATTTCCAGTCAACCAGAATGTACGTTCAGTACGTGATTGAATCGCTGGCCGTCTATCGGGCCCTGGTGGTTGTCGGGGCAGCTCAGTGAGCGACGCTGCTGAGCAGTCCAGTCAACGCAGGGACGGTTGGGCACTGGCGTATACTGACGATTACTTGTCCTACTTTCTCCGTCCGACGGGTCAGCGTGTCCCGTGATGTGGTGAGGGAATTGATGCCGAAACGCACGTATCAGCCGAAGCGAATACCGCGCAAGCGGGAGCATGGATTCCTCAAGCGAATGTCCAGCCGAGGTGGGCGCGCGGTGCTCAAGCGCCGCCGTGCCCGGGGACGGCGACGGCTGACGGTCGTCTGAACGACAGCCGCCGCGTCTTGTCTCCCTGCTTGAGAACGCGTGCCGAGCGCTGCGCAACGCGCTCGCGAACGATGCCTGACAATGCCTGCTGACCAGCGTTTGCGTCGCAAGTCGGATTTCGATGCCGTGTTTCGCGAGGGCGAGGGCGTGGCAAGCGGTCCGCTGGCGATGCGCGCCCGCAAGAGAACCGGTCAAACGATGAAGCAGCCCTGCCGTTTCGGTTTTGCGGTGAGCTCACGGCTCGGCGGGGCGGTGCAGCGGAACCGGATTCGGCGCCGGTTGCGAGATTCGGCCAGACAGCTAAACGCCGAGGGCGACTGTGAGGGCCTTGACGTCGTCGTGATCGCTCGTCACGGTGCGGCCAAGGCCGACTTCAAACAGTTGAAGGGGACCTTGCGAGGTCTGGTTGGCCGATCGATGCGTCAGTTGAACGCCGACAGAGGTGCGTCTTGAGCTGCTCGATTGCCAGGGTTGTCAATCGATTCGTGCTCCTGTTGCTTCGCGGTTACCAGATGGTCTTATCGCCCGTGTTTGGCGGGATAGGTTCGCAGTGCCGCTTCGAGCCCTCATGCTCGCAATACATGATCGATGCCGTTCATTCGCGCGGCGTACTGATCGGCGTGTCATTGGGTCTGTGGCGGGTGTTGCGTTGCAATCCGCTCAATGGCGGCGGCTATGATCCTGCGCCGCCGCGTCGTCGGTCGGCTCAAGACTCCGGTCAGGATGTTTCACGTGAAACCATCTGACCGGGTGACGAGCCGCTTGCTGATAAGAGTCGATGCGACGTGGTCGTTGTTTCACGTGAAACACTTGGGATTCATGCGCCGACCAGTGGCTTTGCTGCTGACCATATTGGCTGCCTTTTTTCTGATCGCCGCCTGCGATGTCGCCGATCAACCGGACGGCTGGGCAGCGCCGACCCTTGATCCGGTAGAGCCCGAGACGCGATTGATCGCTCCCACCGGCGAGGATCAGGTGGTCGCCGTGCAGCTGCTTGACGGCAACCTCGGATCCGAGGTCTGGGAATTTCCCGACGACGACGGCAACTTCCCGGGTCTTGATGGCGAGATCGAGCCGGTTGCCTTCTACGCCGATCCGGTCTGGGTCGAGACGACTGACGAGTGGCTGCTGGCCGGCTACTCCGATGGCGCACTCTATGCCGTGCGGCGGGACGGCGAGTCGGCGCGGCTCGTGTTCGACAGCGAAGATCGGCTGGTCGCCAATCTGGTCGTCGATGGGACACGTGTCTATCTCGCCGACACCGGCTACCGCGTGTATGCGGTCGATATCGAGCAGCCCGGAGAGGCGATCTGGACCTGGGACGGCCATTCCGATCTGCAAATCTGGGGCGGTCCAGCGTTGGTCGACAGCGAACGAGGCAGACTGTTGATCGTGGCCGGGCTGGATGGACGGATTAGCGCGATCAATGTCGACGGAGACCTGGCCGGCCGCTCGGCCTGGCAGGTCGAGATCGAGAGCGGGATCGCAGGTTCGATCGGCGCGTCCGACGGGCTCGTCTTCGTCGGAGGGCTGGATCGGACGCTGTACGGTCTCGACGCCGCGACCGGGGCCCAGATCTGGGCCACCGAGGCCTCGCACTGGCTCTGGGGCACGCCGCTGATTC
>JAPPNI010000030.1 GCA_028873865.1 Chloroflexota bacterium
AAGTCCCGCGCGTTTTTTTCTTTTCGCGGATCACCCGCACCCCGGCCCCGCCGTGCCCGCCCCACTCGATGCCGGGTCGAAGGGGGGTCTCCCCAACCTGATAGCGGCAGCCGATTAGTGCAGTGGATTACGCAACGACCCCGGCCCAGCGTCGGCGCGACGTAATGACCGCTTCGGTTACACCCACTTGCTTGCGACACCGGACATCCTTGCTTACGATGCACTCGTTAGCACTCGCAGCCTGTGAGTGCCAACGTTCACCTGCGAGCAACCAGCAAGACAGCATCACAGCAGAGATTGGAACTCAGCACTATGGCCACCGAGCTCAAGCCGCTCAACGACCGCATTGTGATCAAGCCGCTCCAGCAGGAGCAGGTGCTCTCCTCCGGCATCGTCATCCCCGACTCGGCCAAGGAAAAGCCGCAGCAGGGTGAAGTCATCGCCATTGGCCCGGGCAAGCGCGACGACGACGGCAACCGCGTGCCGCTCGACATCGAGATGGGCGACCGGATCCTCTACAAGAAGTACACCGGCCAGGAAATCCAGATCGACAACGAGGACCTGATCGTGCTCGAGGAGCGCGAGGTCCTGGCCAAGCTGATCGTCTAGCTCAGCTTGCATCCACAACGAAGCACAACCAGGAGCAATCATGGCCGGTAAGCAACTCGCATTCGACATGGATGCGCGCAAGGCGCTGCGCGAAGGCGTCGACGCCCTCGCCGACACCGTCAAGGTCACCCTCGGCCCGCGCGGTCGCAACGTGGTCCTCGACAAGAAGTTCGGCGCCCCGCTGATCATCAACGACGGCGTCACCATCGCCCGCGAGATCGAGCTCGACGAGCCGTTCCGCAACATGGGCGCGCAGCTCGCCAAAGAGGTCTCGATCCGCACCAACGACGTGGCCGGCGACGGTACCACCACCGCCACCGTCCTCGCCCAGGCGATCGTCACCGAGGGCCTGCGCAACGTCGCCGCCGGGGCCGACCCGATGGCGCTCAAGCGCGGCCTCGACCAGGGCCTCCGCGCCGTCGTCGACGAACTCCGCGACATGGCCGAGCCGGTCGAGAAGAAGGAAGAGATCGAGGCCGTCGCCACCATCTCCGGTGACAACGAAGAAATCGGCGAGATCATCGCCGACGTCATGGAGAAGGTCGGCAAGGACGGCGTGATCACCGTCGAAGAGGGACAAGGGATCCGCATGGAGACCGAGTTCACCGACGGCATGCAGCTCGACCGCGGTTACGTCTCGCCGTACTTCGTCTCCAACAACGAGCGCATGGAAGCGGCGATCGACGACCCCTACATCCTGATCACCGACCGCAAGATCTCGGCCGTCCAGGATGTCGTCCCGCTGATGGAGAAGCTACTCCAGATCACCAAGAACTTCGTGATCATCGCCGACGACGTCGACGGTGAAGCGCTGGCCACGCTCGTGGTCAACAAGATGCGCGGCACGATCAACGTGCTCGCCGTCAAGGCGCCGGGCTTCGGCGAGCGCCGCAAGGCCCAGCTCGAAGACATCGCCGTCCTCACCGGTGGCACCCTGATCACCGAGGAACTCGGCCGCACGCTCGAGCAGACCCAGGTCGCCGACCTCGGCCGCGCCCGGCGCATGGTCTCGTCCAAGGACGACACCACGATCGTCGAGGGCTCCGGATCGGATGAGGCGATCCAGGACAGGATCAAGGAAATCAAGGCCCAGATCGACGTCACCGCGTCGGACTTCGACCGCGAGAAGCTGCAGGAACGCATGGCCAAGCTGGCCGGCGGCGTTGCGGTGATCAAGGTCGGCGCCCCGACCGAGGTCGAACTCAAGGAAAAGAAGGCGAAGCTCGAAGACGCGCTCTCCGCAACCCGCGCGGCCGTCGAAGAGGGCATCGTCGTCGGTGGCGGCTGCGCCCTGCTGCGCGCCGACCGCGCGCTCGAGTCGATGGACGACGAATCGACCGGAGACCAGCGCACTGCGGTCCGCCTGCTGCGCACCGCGCTCGAGTCCCCGCTCCGTCAAATCGCCTACAACGCCGGCCAGGAAGGCTCGGTCGTGATCGGCAGGATCCGTAAGGTCGAAGACGACACCCACGGCTACGACGCCCGCCTGGACCGCTACGGCGACCTGATCGAGTACGGCATTGTCGACCCGGTCAAGGTCACGCGCTCAGCGCTCGAGAACGCCGTCTCGATTGCCGGCATGGTCCTCACCACCGAGTCCCTCGTCGCCGAAATCCCCGAGGCCCCCATGATGCCCGCCGGCATGCCCGACATGGGAATGGACTACTAAGTCCCACAGCTCCCACGAGCAATCAGAAGCCCCCGACGCTGAGCGTCGGGGGCTTCTCCGTCTCTCCTCAAACGGGCAGCCGCTACTCCTCGGGCAGGGCCACGTAGCCGCCCTCTTCGTCGTAGCCGCTGGCCGAGACGCCGATCAGGTCCATGTCCTCTTCGTCCTCGAGGCCGAAGCCGAAGTCGCCGAGATCGTCGTCGTCGCCAGGGAAGACGCCGGCCGGCGAGGCGCCCGGCAACCCGGCCGCAAGCGGCAGCGGTTCCGGCTTGGGCAGCGGCGGCACCTCGATCTTGGCCCGTGCCGGGATCATCTTGCCGATGATCACGTTCTCCTTGAGCCCCTTGAGTTCATCGATCTGACCCGTGATCGCCGCCTCGGTGAGGACTCGCGTCGTCTCCTGGAAGGAAGCAGCCGAGAGCCAGCTGTCCTGCGACAGCGAGGCCTTGGTCACGCCCAGCAGGACCGGCTTGGCCGAAGCCTGCTGCTTGCCCTCGGCGGCCAGGGCGCGATTGCGTTGCTCGTACTTGTGACGGTCGACCAGTTCACCGGCCAGCCACTCGTCCGACTCGCCCGGGTCGTCGATCTCCACCTTGCGCAACATCTGGCGAACGATCACCTCGATGTGCTTGTCGTGGATGTCGACGCCCTGTGAGCGGTAGACGTCCTGCACCTCGGTCACGAGGTAGCGGTGCACGGCGCCCTCGCCGAGGATGCGCAGCATGTCCTGCGGATCGAGCGGACCCTCGGTCAGCGGCTCTCCGGCTTCGACCTCATCGCCCTCGGCGACGCGCAAACGCGCTGTGGCCGGCAACTCGTACTCGCGCGTATCGCTGGTCTCGTAAGAGATGGTCAGCAGACGCGAACCACGCTTGCGGGTGACTCGGCCGCCGACGCGAGCCCGAATCTGACGCGCCTCCGGCTCCTCATCCTCGTCGCCCGACCTGGGCAGTCGAGCCAGCAGATGGCCCGCCTCGACCTCTTCAGCGTCCTTGACCAGCACACGAGTCTTCAGCGGCAGCTGATACTCGTCCCGGTGGACCTCCTCGGCGGTCAGCCTCAGGCGGCGAAGCTCGCCGTCGGTGAGCACGTCGACGCGCCCGTCGATCTCGGCGATCAGCGCCTGACCCTTGGGAGAACGAGCCTCAAACAGCTCGACCACCCTGGGCAGACCTGACGTGATGTCTGAGACGCCGGCGATGCCACCGGTATGGAAGGTACGCATGGTGAGCTGCGTGCCCGGCTCGCCGATGCTCTGCGCCGCGATGATCCCCACCGCGGCGCCCAGCTCGACCAGCTCGCCGGTCGCCAGCGACTGCCCGTAGCAGCGCTGACAGAGACCGCTCTGCTCGCGGCAGATCATCGGCGAACGAACATGGAACGACTTCACGTCGTGGTTCATGACCAGGTTCTCGACGGTTGGTTCGTCGAGCAGCTCGTTCGCGCTCAGCAGCTCCTCGGACGGATCCTCGGGGTTGGAGACCGGCGCCGCGGTGTAGCGGCCCATCACGCTCTCGCGGAACTTCGTGATCACACGCTCGTTGTCTTCGTCGCGGTCTTCGATCGTGATCCCGGGGATCATCTCGCCTTCCGCGACACAGTCGTCGACGCGGATAATCACGTCCTGCGAGACATCGATCAGGCGGCGCGTCAGGTATCCCGAGTCGGCCGTGCGCAGTGCCGTGTCGGCCAGGCCCTTGCGCGCTCCGTGAGTCGAAATGAAATACTCCAACACCGAGAGGCCCTCGCGGAACGAGGAACGAATCGGCAGCTCGATGATCCGTCCGGAGGGGTCGGACATCAAGCCGCGCAACCCGGCCATCTGCGTCACCTGGGCGAGGTTCCCCTTCGCTCCCGAGGTGACCATCAGGCGCAGTGAACCCGGCTCGTTGAGCTGTTCGTCGACCTTGTCCTTGACCTGCTGGGTTACGTTCTGCCAGACGTTGACGGTCGCCGCGTAGCGCTCGTCCTCGGTCATCAGGCCGAGCCCGTAGTCATCGCGAATCGCTTCGACCTGCTTCTCGGCATCCTGCAGCAACCCTGGCTTGGTGTCGGGCGCGCGCAGCTCGTCGATCGCCATCGTTGTGCCCGACTGGGTCGCGTAGCGGAAACCGATCGACTTGATCCGGTCGGCCATTAGCGCGGTCTCTTCCGGCCCCAGCAGCCGGTGACACATCGTGATCAGTTCCTTCAGGGACTTCTTGGCCAGCTCGTGATTGATCTCCTCGAACGGGATCGCATTGGGAATCACCGAGTCGAAGATGACGCGGCCGGTGGTCGTCTCAACCAACTCGCCGTCGGTGCGGGCCGCATCGCGGACTTGGATGCGCTCATGCAAGCCAATCGCGTGCAGGTCGTAGTGCAGGCGCACGTCTTCAAACGAGGGGAACGTGCGAGAGCTGTCGGACTGTCCGTCGGTGCCGTTGACCGGAGATGTGCCGGGCGCCGCTTCCGGTTCCAGGGTCAGGTAATAGCAGCCGATCACCATGTCAAGCGTCGGCGCGACCACCGGCTCGCCGTTGGATGGCAACAGCAGGTTCTTGGTCGAGAGCATGACCTGACGCGCCTCGGTCACCGACTCATGGCTGAGTGGGACGTGGACCGCCATCTGGTCGCCGTCGAAATCAGCGTTGAAGGCCGAGCAGACAAGCGGGTGAATCTGGATTGCGGAGCCGTCGACCAGCACCGGTTCGAAGGCCTGGATGCCCAGGCGGTGAAGCGTCGGCGCACGATTGAGCAGCACCGGGCGCTGCTTGACGACGCTCTCAAGCACCTCCCAGACATCCTCATGAGCGCGCTCGACCATTCGCTTAGCCGACTTGATGTTGGCCGCCTTCTCTTCCTTGACCAGGGCGTACATCAGGAACGGCTTGAACAGCTCCAGCGCCATCCGCCGAGGCAGACCGCACTGGTGCAGCTTCAGCTCGGGACCGACCACGATCACCGAGCGGCCTGCGTAATCGACGCGCTTGCCCAGCAGGTTCTGGCGGAAACGGCCCTGCTTGCCCTTGAGCATGTCGGACAACGACTTCAGCCGATGACTACCGGAGCCGGTCACCGGACGGCCGCGGCGACCGTTGTCAATCAGTGAGTCGACCGCTTCCTGCAGCATCCGCTTCTCGTTGCGAATGATGATCTCGGGCGCGCCGAGCTCAATCAGCCGCTTGAGCCGATTGTTCCGGTTGATCACTCGGCGGTAGAGGTCGTTCAGGTCAGAGGTGGCGAAGCGGCCGCCGTCGAGCTGGACCATCGGCCGCAAATCGGGTGGCAGCACCGGCAGCGCGCGAAAGAACATCCACTGCGGCGAATTGGTTGACTTGCGCAGCCCGTCCACGACCTTGAGCCGCTTCATCGCCTTCTTGCGCCGCTGACCCGCCTTGGTCTGGACTTCGATCTTGAGTTCCTCGGCGGTCGCGTCGAGGTCCATCCGCGAAACCAGAGCCAGGACCGCTTCGGCGCCCATCTCGCAGCGGACGACGCCGGGATAGCGCTCCATCAGCTCTTCGGCTCGCTGTTCGGGCAGGATCGCCGCGTCGAAGTTGCCGGTCGTGACTGGATCGACGAGCGGATCGAGATCCTCGCGGATGCGTTGCTCGAGCTCTTCCTGGGCGCGCTGCTCGACGTTCTCGAGCTGCTCGCGCAAGCGCTCTTCCTGTTCTGCGACGTTCTCGGCGACTTCTGCCTTCTCCGCCTCGGCGACGGCGTTGATCTGCGCGATCTCCTCGTCGCCTACCGCCTGGTGCTTGGCGATCGCCGAAGCCAGCTTGACATCGAGGTCGGCGTTCATGACTTCGGAAATGATCGGGTCGCCGCGCTTGGCGAAGACCTCGTCACCCAGCTTCAGATTGCGACGTGCCTTCTTGCCGTCGAATTCCGCGATCACCTCACGTACCGAGGCGGCATCTTCTCGCAGACCCTTGATGATCGAGCGAACCCGTTCCCTGACCTCGGCCGTGTCGGCCTCTGCGCGCAGGTCGGTCTCTGCGAAGAGACGCGCGCGCGCCTGGTTCAACTTCTCCTGCGTCTCCAGCGACTTCTCGCGGAAGTCCTCGATCGCGTCCTCCGCATCCATGCGCAGGTACTCGATCGCCTTGCCTTTTTCTTCTTCGTTGACATGGGTGATGATGTACTGGGCGAAGTAGATGACCTTCTCGAGCTTGCGCGGAGAGAGGTCGAGCAGCAGGGCGATCCGGCCGGGTGTGCCCTTGACGAACCAGATGTGGGAGACCGGTGCAGCCAGTTCGACATGGCCCATGCGTTCTCGGCGGACCTTGGAGCGGGTCACCTCGACGCCGCACTTGTCGCAGATCACACCCTTGTAGCGGACCCGCTTGAACTTGCCGCAGGCGCACTCGAAGTCCTTCTGCGGACCGAAGATCTTCTCGCAGAAGAGTCCGTCCTTCTCCGGCTTCAGGGTGCGGTAATTGATCGTCTCCGGCTTCAGGACTTCGCCATACGACCAGTCGCGGATTTTCTCCGGCGACGCCAGAGTGATCTGCATGGTCTCCGTGCTACGAGCCTCAAGCACTGGTCACATCCTCTCCTTCGAATCCGGACAGGTTCACGCCCAGTTGCGGCATTTCGTCCCGGCTGGGCACTTCGAGCACCATCGCTTCGTCTTCTTGGTTTCGAACCTCGACATGCAGACCGAGGCTTTGCAGTTCGCGCAACAGCACGCGGAACGATTCCGGCATGGCGGCGTCGGTCACCGGCTCACCCTTGACGATCGCTTCGTAGGCCTTGACCCGGCCGACGATGTCGTCCGACTTCACCGTCAAGAGTTCCTGCAGGATGTTGGCCGCACCGTAGGCCTCGAGCGCCCAGACTTCCATCTCGCCGAAGCGCTGGCCGCCAAACTGCGCCTTGCCACCCAGCGGCTGCTGAGTGATCAGTGAGTAGGGACCCGTTGAGCGAGCATGGATCTTGTCCTCGACCATATGCGAGAGCTTGAGCAGGTAGATGTAGCCGACCGTGACCGGCTGGTCGATCAGGTCGCCTGAGCGCCCGTCAACCAGGCGTTGTTTGCCGAACACAGGACGAGCAACGCGCTGCTCCCGCTCAATTCGAGTTGCGTGTTCGATCAGTGTCGCCTCGCTCCAGTTCCTGGCAGCGCGCGTCTCACCGTGTTCGACCAACCACTCTGCGAGCGCGATTCGGCTGGCGGCACCGGTGGTGTCGCGCTGCGTGCGGTCGAAGGCAATCCGGATCGTCTGCTCGTCATAGCCACGCTCAGCCAGCCACACCTCGGTGCGTGAGTCGATGCCTGCGCCAAGCACAGAAGCTTCGAGCTCGTGGACTGGTTGGGCGCCGTCGCCCTGGACGCCGTTCAGCTCACGCACGGCCTGCGCTTCGCGGACGATCCAGGCGCGTGCCAAGGCATCCTGCAGTTCTTCCTCGGAGGCACCGTCGAAGACCGGTGTGATTGCGCGGAAGCCGAGTTGGTTGGCGGCCCAGCCGAGCTGGGTCTCGAGGATCTGGCCGAGGTTCATGCGCGACGGCACGCCGATCGGGGAGAGCACGACATCGATCGGCGTACCGTCCTCCAGGTGGGGCATGTCTTCGACCGGCAGGATCGTGGAGATCACGCCCTTGTTACCGTGCCGTCCGGCCATCTTGTCGCCGACCTGTAGCTTGCGCCGCTCGGCGATCGTGACCCGGACCAATGTCTGCATTCCAGCTGGCAGTTCGTCCTCTTCGTCGCGGTTGAAGACGCGCACATCGACGACTACGCCGCGCACGCCGTGCGAGACGCGGAGGGACGTGTCCTTGACCTCGCGTGCCTTCTCTCCGAAGATCGCGCGCAGCAGCTTCTCCTCTGCCGTCAGTTCGGTCTCACCCTTGGGCGTGATCTTGCCGACCAGGATGTCACCAGGGCGAACCTCCGCGCCGATCCGAACAATGCCCTCGGCATCGAGATGGGCCAGCGATTCGTCGGCCACGTTGGGGATGTCGCGCGTGATCTCCTCGTTACCGAGCTTGGTCTCGCGCGCGCCGACCTCGTGCTTGGACATATGAATCGAGGTGAACTTGTGGTTCTGGACCAAGCGCTCCGAGACAATCACCGCGTCTTCAAAGTTGTAACCCTCCCATGACATAAAGGCAGCGAGCACGTTTTGGCCCAGCGCCAGGCGGCCCTGGTCGGTCGAGGAGGAGTCAGCTAGCGGCTGACCGGCTAAGACGCGGTCACCGGCCGAGACGATCGCACGCTGATTGATACAGGTGCCCTGGTTGGAGCGCAGGAATTTGAGCAGCGAATAGCTGTGTAGCTGCTCCCCGTCGACGGGTTCGTCGTAGTGCACCACGATCGCCTCGGCGGTCACATGGCGGACTTCACCGTCGGCTTCGGCCGAGAGCACCTGACCGGAGTCTCGGGCGGCGGGCTGCTCCATGCCAGTGCCGACGAGCGGCGCCTCGGGTCGGACCAGAGGGACGGCCTGGCGCTGCATGTTGGCGCCCATCAGAGCACGGTTCGCGTCGTCGTGCTCAAGGAACGGGATCAACGATGCGGCCACCGAAACGATCTGGCGCGGAGAGACGTCCATGAACTGGATGTCGTCACGAGCAAACTCCTCGAAGCGCCGACCCAGGCGACCCTCGACGCGATCGTCAAGGAAGTAGCCGCGCGCATCGAGGCGCGCGTTGGCCTGGGCGATCACGGCGTCGGCTTCGTCGTCCGCGGTCAGTTCGACCACATCATCGGAGACGTAGGGCAGGATCCGCACCGGTGCATCGTTGGCGTCGCTGATCCGGTCGGCCAACCCGGCCGTGACCTCGTCGCCCTCGTCCGCGACCAGCGCGCCACCGTCGCCCTCGATCGGCTCGGCCAGCACCCGCCCAATCAGGTCGGGATGGTCTGGCGGTAACTGCGAGACGACCCTGCGATAGGGCGTCTTGATGAAGCCGTAGTCGTTGAGTACACCGTAAGTGGCGAGCGAACCGATCAGGCCGATGTTGGGCCCTTCGGGCGTTTCGATCGGGCAGATCCGACCGTAGTGCGAGTAGTGCACATCGCGGACGTCGAAGCCGGCGCGGTCGCGGCTGAGGCCGCCGGGGCCAAGCGCCGAGAGGCGTCGCTTGTGGGTCAGCTCGGCGAGCGGGTTGGTCTGGTCCATGAACTGCGAGAGCTGGTGACCGCCGAAAAACTCTTTGACCGCAGCCTGTACCGGACGGATGTTGACCAGCGCCGAAGGCGCTGCCTGATCGGGATCGATAATCGTCATCCGCTCACGGATCACGCGTTCCATCCGGACCATGCCGATCCGGAACTGGTTCTGGAGCTGCTCGCCGACGGCACGGATCCGGCGGTTGCCGAGGTGGTCGATATCATCGTCGCTCTGGATCCCGTTGTTGATCGCCACCAGGGTGAAGATGATCGCGAGTAGGTCGCGCATCCAGAGCGCCTGCTCACGCGCTTCGTCGGCATCCACGCGGTCGCGGTCAAGGCCGAGCCGTTCACAACGCCCGGCGATCTCGTCGTGCATCGTATGTAGCCGGGTGTTGACCTTGTAGCGGCCGACGCGACCCAGGTCGTAGCGGCGGGGATTGAAGAACTGTCCCTCGAGCATCGAGCGGGCCGCCTCGAGCGTTGGCGGATCGCCGGGGCGCAGCCGCTTGTAGACCTCGAGCATCGCCCATTCCTTGTTGCGCTGTTCTGCGGGGACGCCGGGCGCCTCCTTCTCGAGCGTGGTGGCAAGGAATTGGTGCTGCGAGTCCTTAAAATCGATCCCTTCGAGCATCTTGAGGATTCGCTCGTCGGTGCCGAGCAGGTGCTCCTTCTTCTTGCCGTGCTCGACGTCGCCGTTTTCGTAGAACTCGGGATCGTCCGAGTCGTCCAGAGCACGCAGCAGCGTGGTCACAGCGATCTTTCGTTTGCGGTCGACCTTGACGGTGAGGACATCGCGGTTCGAGGACTCAAACTCGAGCCAAGCGCCACGCGAGGGAATCAGCTTGGCCGCGCAGAGCGTGCGGCCGGAGGCCGAGTCGACCGAGGCGCCGAAATACACGCCAGGCGAGCGAACAAGCTGGGAGACGACAACTCGCTCAGCACCGTTGATGATGAACGTGCCGGTTTCGGTCATGTGCGGCAGGTGGCCGAAATAGAGCCACTGCTGCTTGCTCTCGCCGGTCTTCTTTGAGGTCAGTCCGACCTTGACCCTCAGCTCGCCCTGGTAGGTCTTGTCTTTCTGGCGACACTCGAGCGGAGTCTCCTGGGGCGGAATGTATTCGTAGCCTGGGGTGCCGTCATCCTCTCCGTCGTGCTGGAAATACAGCTGCATCCGGTTGCCGGTGAAGTCCTCGATCGGCGACATCTCCTCAAGTAGCTCTTTGAGCCCCTCACGGAGGAACCAGTCGTAGGAATCACGCAGCAGTTTGATCAGATTCGGTAACGGATATTTGTCCGGCAGACGCGAGTAGTCGACGATCTCTCGAGCCACGGCAGGTCCTTGCTCGGCCGACTGGTCTCCGATTGGCGCCAACACCATCAGCGAACCTCCTCTATCGACATGGTCGCTCCCACCCGAGACTGACCGGGCGAGAGATCAGAGCGGCACCGCGGACGGCGCGGCGAAGATCCTTGCAGCTGCCAAGTGTGCGGCCGAGGCCGTTGGCAACCGACAAATCAATTGATCCACGCCGGATGAGCGCACCGCTCCGCGGGCCAGGAGCAACCAACGAATGGCGCTCCGTAGCCAACCAGCGTGCAACTTGCAGGTGCAGTGACGATCTGGGGCATAGGCTGAGGCTCTAATGTATTCCGCCAGTCCGGCTGCGTCAATCGCCAACTGCCCCGATCTGACACCTCACCTTTGAATGACCACCCAATTGGCGAGGACGTTGGCGCAGAACTCTCGGACATTCACACGGTAACGTGTACACTCGAGAGCAGGGTAGGCCAGATGAGCATCGAGGGTGACAGACGACAGCGAGATCAGGCGTGGGACGCAGAGGCGATCCGCCGGTTGCGCCATCACGCCGGGTTGAGCCAGCGCGAATTGGCTGGACAACTCAACGCGAGGCAGCAGACGATCTCGGAGTGGGAGCGAGGCGAATATGCGCCGCGTGGCACAGCCGCGCGGCTGCTCACACGAGTAGCGGAGGATGTCCGTTTTCCCTTTGAGACCGCAACGGATCCTCGCGATGAGCCGAGCACGCGGGCGGAGGAATCAGATGGCGTGGGCGAGGATGCCTGAGCTACCGGCGAACGAGCTTGAGTTACAACGCCGCTGGGCCGAATCGCGCTGGCCAACCCCGTTTCTACACGAGGGCATGGACGGCTCGGTTCGCGTGATCTCCCCGGGTCGCTGGAATCGTGGTCCTGGGCCCGACTTCCACGGCGCCCAGATTCTCGACGCTGAGGGCCGGGCGCGGCGTGGCGACGTGGAGCTGCACATCGAAGCCGCTGCTTGGCTACAACACGGACACGCCGGGAATCCGGCCTATGCCAATCTCCTGCTGCACATCGTCGAGTGGTCCGAGGGGCCAGGCCGCCGGCCGGCTCAAGGAAACAGGCACATCCCTGATGCCATCCCGCTGCCTCAACCGATTACGGCCGCTGTGGAGGTCCTGCCCTGCGTCGGGATCGTGCCGCGTGTAGGGGCCGCCGCCGTGGAGGCTCGCTTGTTGCAGATCGCGCAGCAGCGTTTCCTGCGTAAGGCAGGCGAATTGCAGGATCTCGATATCCCCACCGGGCCGGGCACGGTGGAAGACCGCAGGGCCGTGATCGCCGCAGCCCGCGCGCTGGGCCAGCCGTACAACGCCCGCATTGCCACACAGGTCGTTCGGCGGGCGCTCGAGCGGGCCGCGAACTGGTCGGCGGTTGAGCTGCTGATCGAGACGAAGGGTTGGCGGTATGGAAGAGGCGCCCTGGGCCAGCCCGAGGGCCTGGCACGCGTGCTGACGTCTCTGTTGCAGCGCTGGACGGCACCGGATTCCAGCCCGTGGACAACATTCCAGCGTCTGTCCTCGCGGCCGTTGCCGGAGGCGACAGCCGAACTTCGAATCGCAGGGAGCCTGGGGCCGGCACGGACTAGGCAACTTTTGGCCGACGCCGTCTATCCGCTTGCCCGATCCTGGACACCGTGGTCACAGTTACCTGGCGTGCGCTATCGACGCACCGATGAGCTACGCGATCGGCTCGACGGTGATGAGGACGCCGGCTTCAACTGGCGGCATCCGCAAACACAGGCTCTGCTCGAACTGGAACAGACCCGCTGTCGACAGTGGGCCTGCCGCATTTGCCCACTGGCTGCCCTCGATTACGCCTAAGCACCCCGCGAGGTAGATCTCACTAGACGCCGGGCGAAAAGACTTCGGGCCCCGAGGTGGAGAACACGTCGATGTCGAGGTCCCCCTCGCTGCGCCGGTAACAGGCTGCGGCGCCGATCATGGCGGCGTTGTCGGTGCAGAGCCGCGGTGGCGGCACGCGGACAGGCAGACCAATCTCAGCGCAGCGCGCTGTCAGTGCCTCTCGTAAGGCTCCGTTAGCTGCTACCCCGCCGGCAACGATCACGCAGGCGGCTCCCAGCTCCTCGGCCGCACGCGCGGTCTTGCGAGCCAGGACATCGGTGACCGATTCCTGGAAGCGAGCTGCCACCGCGGGGACGTCAACCGGCTCGCCGGCCGCTTCGAGTTTGCGCACGCGGTTGAGCACCGCGGTCTTGAGCCCAGAGAAAGAAAAATCGTGCGTGCCCGGAAGCCAGGCGCGCGGCAGCGGGTCGAGCGCGGCGATCTGCTCGGTCGTCGCCAGCTTCGCCGCTCGCTCGATCTCGGGACCGCCGGGGAAAGGCAGGCCGAGCAGCCGTCCGACTTTGTCGAAGGCCTCACCGGCAGCGTCGTCCAAGGTTTGGCCGATCCGCTCGACCCGTTCGTGGTTCTGCATCCAGAAGAGTTCGGTGTGGCCGCCCGAGACGACCAGCGCGACCAAGGGGAACGGTGGGGGCGAATCATCCCAGTTGTCTCGCGCCGGGCGCAGCCAGTTGGCATACAGGTGGCCAGCGATGTGATGAACGGGAATCAAGGGCAACCCCCGCGCCCAGGCGGCAGTCTTGGCAGCGTTGACGCCAACCAGCAACGAGCCTCCCAAGCCCGGACCCTGGGTCACGGCGATCGCGTCCAAATCGTCCCAGTCCATCCCGGCCGACTCGAGCGTCGCCTGTATCACCGGCGCCAGGTTGCGCAGGTGCTCACGCCCCGCGACCTCGGGAACCACACCGCCATAGCGAGCGTGAATGCCGGTCTGCGAGGCGACCACCGAAGCGAGCACCTCGATCCCATCCTCGATTACTGCGCCAGCAAACTCGTCACAGGAAGACTCCAGGGCCAGAACTCGAAACGGCATCATTCACCTCACGGGAACAAGCAGGCGTCATTGCTGCGCTTCATCGATTCAGGCTATTCCCCGGACGCCTAAACAGGCGAGCCCCGTCGCTACTGCTGAGGGTCCGGCAATCGGCCCACAAGAATGGACGACGGCAACGCGTAGATGATCTGGCCACTCTGTTCAGCCACCCAAGCACCGCGTAACTCGCTGAGCTCGGGCGACTGAACCTGGCTCACGACTCCACCGTCGGCTCCAACGACGATCATCCGACCTTCGCCCCGGTCGACGACATAGACCAGGCCAGACTGTGCTCCCAACGAGAGGGAGGCCGGGCTCAGCAGATTGCGCTCCAGGCCCAGCGCCAGCGGCAGCTCCTCGGCGCCGCTGAAGCGGCGCAGACGGCCGTCGCTGAAGGCGATCAGGAAGTCGACTGCGCCAGACGGGTTAACCGCAGCGACCAGTTCCGTAGCGTTGTGGAGATCGGTGCGCCCGACCGCGCGGACCGGCTCGCTCAGTTCGGATCGCTCCACGGCGAAGCGCCAGACCGCGCCGCCCGCTTGATCGAGCAGGTAGACGCTGCCCGCCGTAGCAGCGACGGCGTCAACCGAGCCGAGCCGAACCAGATCGGGAATCGGCACCAGCAACACGCCGGACTGCGTCCAGCGGTAGAGCCGAGCATGGGAATCAAGAATCCAGAGCGCGTCTTCGGCTCCCGTCGCAGCCGACTGGTTGACGGTTTGTCCGTTCTGGCCCGACTGCGTCGATTGCGTTGACTGCCAGGCGAGCGATACGGGCTTGCCGGTGCGCAGCTGGCCCGCCAGACCGAGCAGTTCGCCCTCGAGGAAGATCACTGAGACCGTGCCGTCCGCGCTGACGCTGAACACCCGCCCGCCGGCGTCGTCGAGCACGAAGGCGCGGCCCGCACCGAAGCGTACGGTGCCCAGGGCGATAGCGGGACCGAAACGGGAGAGGTCGGCGATAGGGTTCAACTCGCCAGGCGACTGAACCAAGTTCAGTTCGGCTAGCACGGCCTCGATCTCCTCCCGCAGTTGCAGCGCGTCCCCGGCCAGGGGATTGATCTCAAGCGCCGACTCGACATCGCGGAGCGAGTCCTCGAGGGCCAAGACCGCGGCCTCGGTGGTCGCCGCCAGCTGAGACGCTGCCAGCCCATTGCGGGCCCGTTCGACGCGCGAGCGGAACTGATCATCATCCGATTGGAGCAGCGACGGACCGAGCAGGACGACGGCCACGCCGACCAACACGACCAGCATCCCGACCAACACCAGGCCAACCCGCCGCACCGTCGCCGCTCGCTGACGAGGGCCGCTGGGACGAATCTTCGGTGGATCGACAGCCGGCTCACGACGGTTCTCGAGTAGTGACGGGATCGCTCGGCCCAGCTCCACGAGCGGCCTGGCCAGGGGTGCCGCCGCCGATGTCGCCGGCGGCGACATCGGCTGGATCTCGGCAACCTGGGTCACAGCGAACGGATTTACTGGCCAGCCGACGACTTCCAATTCAGCCGTTGCAGGCGGGGCGAAAGCCACATCCCACTGCGGCCGCGGCTCTTGGGAGGCCAATCCTCCCCGGGCTTCCTCACCCGTGATGTCGAGCTCCAACGCATGTTCCGGGAATGGCTCCGGGTCTACCGAGTCGTCGTCGAAATCTGCATCGAGGCCTTCGGAATCCTCATCTTCGAGGCCGTCGCTCGACCCGGGATCAGGGGAAGGGGATAGCGGCCCACCGCCGCCCAGACTGACGACGAGCCCGGCTGCGTCGCGCAGGTTCAGCATCGAGGGATAGAGGTGTGGCAGGGTTTCGTGCGCCGCCAACCGACCCAGCCCCACCCGTCCTTCAGCATCCAGCAGCGGCGCTGCGTTGGAGGTGAGCAGCAATGCCCAGCCTTCCGAGGACTCAGGGGCTGAAGCAAACTCAAGACTGAGCGGGTCGGAGCCGCCGACCGCCGAAGCGACGGGATCGTCGAGCCGCGGAGGATGCGCATACAACGCAGTCGAGCGGAGGCCGCCCAGACCAGCGTCACCCGCCAGGAGACCAGTCGATGGACCTGCCTGGCCCAGCACGGCAGGCTGTTCGGCCCGCTGGATCACGAAGGAGACGCCATACATTGCATGCTCGTCCGGCAGGTGCTGCTGGTTCCACGCGCGTAGCTCCTCATGCGTCGTCTCAATCGCGAACTTGATCGCTCCGGTCAGAGAACGAGCGGCGGGATCGAAGAGTTCACCGAGCCGGCGCACAAACTGATCCATGAACGTGTCTGCGGCCGGTGCGGCCGGCTCGGCCAGAATCGAGAGGCGCACCAAACGTCCCAGCTGGTCATGCTTCTCGACAAATCCCACCTGGGGCGCCTCTTCCACGGCCCGCCCCGCCAGGATCCGCAGCTGCGAACTCCAGATCTCGGTTGGTTGCGTCATCCACTCGTCCCGCTGATCGACCTGACAGACGCCCACGCCCAAGCACCATCGTAGCTACTCTCCCGCTGACCTCGCTCAGCAACGGCTGCGCCCTGTTACTTCAGCGGCGGTGCAATTTCCGGAGCCTGCGTATACTCATATTTCATCCACCTGAAGGTTCTGGATGCTTCCAGGACATGCGAGCAGCCCACGATCGAAGCCGATGTCCGATTCCGACACCGCGTCCGCCGAGCAGACCGGGCGGCAGACGACCCAGCGAGCCGTACGCAACGAGCTCCGACGACGACTGGCCGAGGAAGCGCTCTCTGGCGCAGCCGAGCAAGTCGAAGCGCTGCTACGCGAGGCAGCTCTAGAGCTACGCCCCTTCCCTCCGTTTCCCGGCGCATTCTTCACAATGGGCGTGGAGGTCGAACCAGACGGTGTGCGTGACAAAGACATCGGCTGCGTGATCGTGACTGAGGAGGGCGCATTGCGTGAGCTGCAGCTGTCCTTCGATGACGAGGGACCAGCTGCTCTCCTCGGCGCCAACGATCCTGTATCGATGCGCGACGAAACCTTGGTGGAGCTTGAGGATGTATCGCCGCAGGACCGCTTGACCCTGGCGCTCAACGGACTCGATGCGATCAGCGACCTGTTGAAAGAACAACCCGACTGAGGGACGCCGAGCTGGCGAGCTCGAAGTAGGCCCAGCAAGCGCTGTAACGCGCGAAGAAGAGGAGCACCCCTTGAGTTTCATCGCCATCATCATGCGCGTCCTTCTGCCCTGGGCCGCGATTATCTGGATATACCGCGCACTTCAATCTCAGCAACGACTCGAACGTGAGCTGACAGAAGAGCGGATCGATCACCTCGAACTCCAACTCGCCAACGAGCGCTCCCGACGAGAACAGGCCGAGCTGATGGCTCGCCAGATAGCCCAGGCCACGGGAAGTTCGATGGACCGACCCTCGCCCCTCATGGCTCCGGCGGCACCCCCACCGCCGACACCGCCACCAGCTCCGGCCGCGCGCGCGCCTGAGCCGGCTCCTGCTCCACCTTCTCCGACAGCCGCAACAGCTCCACCACCACCACCCGCGCCTACCCCGGCAGCCCCGCCTCCGTCTGAGGCTCAACTGGTTTCAGGTCCGCCCGCCATCCCGCCAACGCCACGGCCAACTGCAGCGCCTGAGCCGTCGCCCGCTCCACCGGCTCCCGCCCCGGCGCCGCCTGCGACCCCGGCTGCGGTCGAGTCCGCTCCGACTATTCCGAGCGAACGCAGCGCCGCCTCCCATCTGGACGAGGGCAACGCCTATTTTGGCGCTGGCAACTACGACGCCGCCGTGAATCAGTACGCCCGCGCGATCGAACTCGACGCGAACTCCGCCGCCGCCTACTACAACCGTGCCAACGCGCTGGTCCGGCTCGACCGCACTGAAGAGGCGACCAGCGACTACGAGCGCGCCATCGAGCTGGCACCGGACGACCCTGACATCTACGTCAACCGCGGACTGCTGCGCCTGTTCGGCCGAGACTTCGACACGGCCGAAGGTGACTTTCGTCACGCGCTGCGCCTGCGCCCCGATGACGGTGCTGCCCACACCAATCTCGGTCTCACGCTGCTCTACGAAGATCGCGCCCAAGAAGCTTTGCAGTCCTTCCAGGAAGCCGTCCGGCTTGAGCCCGAGCAGCCGGGCGCGCACTACGGGCTGGCCTCGGCGGCGGCCAAATTGGGCGAAGCTGATAACGCCGTCGCTGCTCTGCGCCAGGCCACCGTGCTCAACCCGCGCTATGCCGAAGCAGCGAGGACCGACGACCACTTTGACGGCCTGAGAGGCAACCAAGCCTTCGAATCGTTGGTTAACCCCGGCGGATAGGCGCAACCACCCGCGTCAAGACAGCTATCCCGTGGCTGCCGGGAGGTGAGGAGCGAGTTCAGCCCAACCTCACCGACCCTGACCGACCGCCGTCCTTCTCTCGCAGGCGGATCGCGTCGATTCTCATGCCCCGATCGACGGCCTTGGCCATGTCGTACACAGTGAGGCCCGCCACCGAGACAGCGGTCAGCGCCTCCATCTCGACACCCGTCTTGCCGGTGCAGCGCACTTCAGCCCTGATCGCCACTGACGGCGGCTCGTCGACCAAGGCTAGTTCGACCAGCACCGTGTTGAGCATCAAGGGATGACAGAGTGGGACCAGTTCGTGCGTGCGCTTGGCCGCCATCACACCTGCGATCTCGGCTGTGGCCAGCACATCGCCCTTCTTCAACTCCGAGTTGCGAATCAGGTCTAGTGTCTCCGGCTGGATCAGCACACGGCCTTCTGCCACTGCGCGGCGCTCGCTCACGTCCTTGTCACCGACGTCAACCATTCGCGCCCGGCCTTGCGCATCGATATGGCTCAACTCCTGCGGCGTCTCTGGATTCTGCTCAGCCGCCAATGTGCGACATCTCCACCCGATCAAGCAGCGGCAGGTCATCGGTCATCGCCGCCCGCAACTCGGAGTAGCGGTCCTCGCGACCCGTCCAGATTCCGGCGATTCGATCGTACAACTCCTCGTCCGAGGCTCCAGAGCGCAGTAGCGCACGCAGATCGTGACCGACCGAGGCGAACAGGCAGGTGTAGAGCGAGCCCTCTGCTGACAGCCGCGCCCGCGTGCAGTCGCCGCAGAACGGTTCAGTGACCGAGGTGATCACGCCAATCTCGCCGCTGCCGTCCGACCAGCGCCAGCGCCTGGCGACCTCACCTGAGTAGGCCGCTTCCACAGGTTCCAGCTCCTCGACTTGCTCCAGCCGCTCAATGATCTCGCGGGCCGGCACGACCTCGTCCAGTTTCCAACCGTTGGTCGTGCCGACGTCCATGTACTCGATGAAGCGGACAATGTGTCCCGTGCCACGAAAATGTCGAGCCATATCGACTAGTCCATCGTCGTTGGCCCCGCGCTTGACCACCGCATTGATCTTGATCGGACCCAATCCGGCCCTGGCCGCAGCATCGATCCCCTCAAGCACGCGCTCGTAGGGGAAGTCGACGCCGTTCATCTCGCGACAGATCTCTGCATCAATCGAGTCGAGACTGACTGTCACGCGGTCCAGTCCCGCCGCCTTCAATTCATCGGCCAACGATGCGAGCCGAGAGCCGTTGGTAGTCAGGGCAAGGTCGATCTCCGGCAACGCGTCACGAAGCATCGCCACCAACGTTGGTAGTTGCGCTCGTACGGTCGGCTCGCCGCCGGTCAAGCGCAGCTTGCGCAGACCCATCCGCCCAAAGATCGCGGCCAGGCGAACGATCTCCTCGAAGCTCAATATCGCTGAACGCGGCAGGAACTCGTACTCGGGGCCGAAAATCTCCTTAGGCATGCAGTAGGGGCAGCGGAAGTTACAGCGGTCAGTGACCGAGATACGCAGGTCAGCGAAGCGGCGACCCAACCGGTCAATGGGCGCGTCGGCACGCGACGTCACGACGTTTGGTCCAGAGTTTTGGCCATCACATCAAGCGCCCAGGACGCATTCGCCAGCGCCCGCGCCCGATGTGAGATCCTGTTCTTCTCCGACACATCCAGCTCCGCCATCCGACGGTCGTCCGGCAGTGCGAACAGCGGATCGTAACCGAAGCCCAGGTCGCCACGTTCGTCCACCGCAATCGATCCTTCTACTACGCCCTCGCCCAGCCGCACGTTGGTTGTGTAGGGAAAGGCGAGTGCGATCACGCAGCGGAATCGAGCCGCTCGCCGCTCGGTTGGGACGTTGGCCAATGCCTGAAGCAGCTTGGCGCGATTGGCGGCGTCGTCCGCTGCCTCCCCAGCATATCGAGCGCTGTACAGCCCGGGCCCGCCATCGAGCGCGTCGACCTCCAGCCCCGAATCGTCGGCCAGGGCAGGAAGTCCGCATGCGTTCGCGTAGGAACGCGCCTTGCGCCCGGCATTCTCGGCGTAGGTCTCTCCGTCCTCGACGACCGTGAAGTCCTTCAGACCAACCTCAGCGGGGGCAACCAGATCCCACTGCGAATCGACGTGCGCATCGAACAGCTCGCGGAACTCGCGCAGCTTGCCGGGATTACCGGTGGCGATCAGGAGTTGATGCGGCAATGATCTGTTCCCAGACCTCCCACTCGGAGGGAGCTCTTGGTCACTAGCCCGTGTACTCGCCCTTGCGCGCGGCCGAAGTGAGGCGAGCCCGCTCCTGAAATGCGGCCTGCGCGGCGTCGACGTTTTCGGGCTTACCTGCCCAGACTGCGAGCGGCGTCGCCTGCAGTCCGCGACCGTAAGAGAAGCTCAGTTCCCACGGCGCAGAGGGCGACCCAGCCGCTGCCTGGTTGATCGCGTTCAGATTGACCGTCGCCTCCTCGTCCGACTGTCCGCCGGAGAGGAAGACGCAGCCCGGCACTGCTGAGGGCACGGAGTTGGCAAACACCCGCAGCGTCTCGGAAGCAACAACTTCCGCCGGCGCACGATCGGCTGCGCTCTTGCCTGAGAGCACCATGTTCGGCTTGAGCAGAGTGCCCTCAAGGTCGACATCCTGGACGGCCAATGCGGCGTACGTCGCGCGCAGGGCGGCCTCGGTCGCCGCCGCACAAGAGGCGATGTCGTGGTCGCCATCCATCAACACCTCGGGCTCGACGATCGGTACGAGTCCCGCCTCCTGCGAAAGCGCGGCGAAGCGGGCCAGCGCGTGCGCGTTGACATCGAGGCAATATGCCGTCGGACGGTCCTCGGCGATGTCGATCACCGCCCGCCACTTGGTGAAGCGAGCCCCCTGCTCGCGGTACACCTCAAGCCGCTCGCGCAGCCCGTCGAGACCCTCGGTCACTTTTTCGTTCGGCGAGCCGGCCAGGTCCTTGGCGCCCTTGTCTACCTTGACCCCCGGAATCACGCCGTTCGAAGTCAACACCTCAACCAACGGCGTGCCATTCGATGAATCCTGGGCCAGGGTCTCCTCGAACAGAATCACGCCGGAGATCCAGTCGCCGATCCCGTCCGAGGTGAATAGCAGTTGTCGCCAGTCGCGGCGATTGGCCTCGGTCGATTCGAGGCCAATCGTGTCAAAGCGCCTCTTGATTGTCGGTGCGGACTCGTCGGCGGCCAGAATGCCCCGTCCCGGCGCGACCAGAGCGCGCGCAGTTTCATGTAGTTGGTTGCTCATCTAGTACCGCCTCTCGGGCTCTCGATCTTCGTGTTGATGCGTCTCTGGGTTACTGGGCCAGTCTGGCGACGACTCGTTCGACCACGTCGGCATTGCCAACGATCAGCGGTGTTCGCTGATGCAGTTGTTGGGGCAGGACATCGAGAATCCGTTCCGTGCCGGTCGATCCTGCGCCACCTGCCTGCTCTGCCACGTAACAGAGGGGATTCGCCTCATACCCGAGACGCAGCTTGCCAGCTGGCGACTTCAGGTCGCCCGGATAGAGGAAGATCCCGCCCTTGAGCAAGTCACGATGGAAATCGGCGACCAGCGAGCCCACGTAACGCAGCCCATAGTCATTGCGCAGCTCTGCGACGGCGGCTTGCATCTCCGGATGCCAGTTGCCCTGATTACCTTCGTTGACCGAGTAGGCGGCGCACTTTGCCGGGATCCGAATCTGGTCGTGCGAGTGCAGGAACTCGCCCGACGCCGGATCGAGCGTGAATCCATCCACCCGACCCTCGGTTGCGACGACCAACACTGTCGATGATCCGTACACGACGTACACCGCTCCGCATTGCTCGCGGCCGGGGCGCAGTAAGGTCTCATCGCTGACCCGCGAATCGTCGCTTCGGCGATAGACCGCGAAAATCGAGCCGATGGTGACCGCCACGTCGATATTGGAGGAACCATCAACCGGGTCAAACATCACGAGATAGGGGTGATCCGGACGATCTGAAACGAAGACCGCCTCCTCCAGCTCCTCGCAGGCCAGCGCGGCGACCACTCCGCAGTCGCGCAGGGAAGAGACAAATGCGTCGGTGCCGGCGGCGTCGAGCACCTGCACGATTTCGCCCTGCACGTTCGTCTCGCCAGTGTCCCCCAATATGCCCGCCAGCGCGGCTCGGCGAGTCAACCCGTCAACCCGCCTGGCCCCATCAGCGATCGCGTCGACTACGGTCAGAAAGCCGTCAGCAACCAGATCGGCGGGCGCCGTTTCCGCAACCACGTCGGCCAGGGTCTTCATCGAATCGCCGGAATCTGACATAACCGGTCGCCCGCCATTCGCCTGAACGCTGCGCGACATGGCGCAGATACTCTTGCGCGGATCGTCGCAGCCTGAAACCGCCTGATCAAGTGGCGTACGATGATTGAATCAGGAAGCGGTCCACGAAGAGACCAAGAGACGCCGAGCGAGAGACGCAGAAATGCCGACGGCGCAGGACAACACCAACCAATCCGATAAACCGGCCAGCCAGCCGATCGCCGACTACTCCCAGGCGGTTGACTGGTTGATGTCGTTTGCCGACTTCGAGCGTGGCTCGGGGCCCCGGCGAGCGAAGGGTGACTTCGCGCTGGAACGCATCCGCTCGATCTTGCGCCGCCTTGGCGATCCGCAGCACGGTCGCCCCACGATCCACATCGCTGGCAGCAAAGGCAAGGGTTCGACCGCAGCCATCCTCGAATCGATCTTGCGTGCAGCCGGCTTCCGCACCGGATTGTTCACCAGCCCTCACCTACACGAGTTCACGGAGCGCATCCGGGTTCTCGGCCCACCTCTGCCCGAAGAAGAGTTCGCCCGCCTCTGTGAGCAGGTCCGCCACGTGGTCGAGGCCGAACTGGCCGAGGATCCCGGGCACATCAGCACCTTCGAAATCCTCACGGCGCTTTGCTTCCACGCGTTTCATGCCCACGACGTTGACGTCCAAATCATCGAGGTCGGCCTCGGGGGACGGCTCGACTGCACCAACGTCTTCTCCCGCACCGACGCAGCCGTGATCACCTCGCTCTCTTACGAGCACACCGACATCCTCGGCCACAAAATCACTCAGATCGCCGCAGAGAAGGCGGGCATCATCAGCGCGGCCTGCCGCCAGGTCATACTCGCGCCGCAGCGCTATCTGGAAGCGGCCGAGGTCGTGCGCAACGCAGCCGACGATGTTCCGGTCCCGTTGATCGATGTCGACGCCGCCTACATCACCGCTCCAGCGGGCGTCGAGCCTTGGGGTCAGTGGTTCCGACTCCACCGGCGCGAACCACGTCCCGATGAGCCACCGCAATCTATGCATCTGCTACCGCTCCTGGGTCGACACCAAATCGACAACGCCGTCACGGCGATTGCCACGATCGACGCTCTGGTCGCCGCCGGTACTGTCGCGGTGCCATCCGAGGCTCTGCATAAGGGATTGGCCACCGTGCGCTGGCCCGGCCGTCTCGAGTCGTTCGAGCTGCCGGAGGCATTTGGCCCCAACGAGCCTGCGGGGCCACCGACCGTCGTGATCGACGGTGCTCACAACGCCGAGTCGGTCCAGCGCGCGCTCGATGCCTGCCGCGAGTACTTCCCTCATGAGCAGCTTCACGTCATCTTCGGCGTGCTCGGCGACAAGGCGCTGAAGGACATGGCCAACATCATCCAGACCCGCAGTGCCCACATCTATGCCACGACATCCGAGCACCCACGCGCCCGGCCGCCGCAGCAGGTTGCCGATGCGTTCGCGGATTCCGACTGGCAAGGCGATGTCGCCGTCCATGCCGATCCCCACGCGGCGCTGAGCGCCGCCGGTCAGCGCGCCCGGGCCGACGACCTGATCCTCGTGGTCGGCTCCCTCTCTCTCGCCGCGGACGCGCGACGCTTCCTGAGCGCTCCAGCGCAAACGCACATCGTCCGCCGAGCTGAGGATCCGACCGTATGACTGAGTCAGAGCCTGCCCCGGAACGAGCCGAACGCACCCGAGTCGTCGTCACTGGCATGGGGGCCGTCTCTCCATACGGCCCCGGCGTAGACCTGTTGTGGGACAAACTGCTCGCGGGAGAAAGCGCGATCAAGCCAATCGAGAACTTCGACATCTCCGGGTTCAGCTGCACGATTGGCGGCGAGATTCGCGATTTCGACGCCCGAGATTTCATCGATCGAAAATCCGCCCGCCGCATGGCTCGATTCACTCATTTCGCTGTCGCCGCCGCACGGGAAGCCATCGAGAATGCACAACTCGACCTCGACTCGCTCGACCGGAGCCGGATCGGCGTTGTCCTGGGCAACGGGGCCGGCGGATACCCGGAGATCCAGGCCACCGCCAGCACGCTTTTCGATCGAGGCGGGATGCGCCTCGACCCGCTCTTCCTGCCCAAGGTGCTGCCGAACATGGCGGCCGCCAATATCGCCATGCAATTCGGCCTGCTGGGCTACAACACGACGGTCGTGACTGCCTGCGCCGCCGGTACCCAAGCGCTCGGAGATGCCACAAACGTAATCCGAAACGGGCAGGCCGACATCGTCATTACCGGCGGCACCGAGGCGGGATTCTGCCAGCTCGGACTCGGGGGATTCGCGGTCATGCGCGCGCTTTCTACCAAGAACGAGAACCCGACGGCCGCGTCGCGACCGTTCGACGCCGACCGCGACGGCTTCGTCCCCGGCGAGGGCGCCGGCATCATCGTGCTCGAGTCGGAAGAGTCGGCTCGGCGACGGGGCGTCAACTATCAGGTCGAACTGGCCGGTTTCGGCTCCTCAGCCGATGCCCACCACCTGGTCATGCCCGACGCCGATGGAGCCGGACCGATCCGGGCGATCAACTGGGCCATGGAGGACGCCGATATTCAGCCGGAGGAGATCGACTACGTCAATGCACACGGCACGTCAACGCCGCTCAACGATGCCTCCGAGACCCGCGCCATCAAAATTGCGCTGGGCGAAGCGGCCCACAATGTCCCGGTGTCGTCGACCAAATCGATGATCGGTCACATCTTCGGAGGGGCAGGTGGACTGGAGTCGATTGCGGCGATCAAAGCCATCACCGACGGCAAAATCCACCCCACGATCAACTACACCACGCCGGATCCCGAGTGTGACCTCGACTACGTCCCCAACCAGTCTCGCCACGCTGAAGTCGATGCCGTGCTCAAGAACTCATTCGGCTTCGGCGGCCAGAACGCCTGTCTCGTCTTCCGCCGGATCGACGGCGCCCGAGCTTGATTGGTCATGCCCGCGCCGGGCGCGGGCATGACGAGTAATCGTCCACTACTTCCCGGTTGGAAGCGCGGGCCGATAGCGTTCCGGCAACATCTGGTCGAGCACGCGCTCAAGCGCCATCGTATGCGAGCAGGTTTTCGCGTCCTGGAAAAAATGACAGTCGCAGTCCCAGCCGTCGGGGCCGAGCTGGGCCGTGTGCGTCGTAGAGTCGCCGCGTACATCGCAACGCAACGACAGCACCTGGAAGCGCTCCAGTTCCTCCGCGTAGATTCGCGCCTTCTCAATCTTCGAGATGAGGCTGCTCTGCATCGCATAACTCCCTCGAAATCGCTCCGCCGGGCGGGCAATGGTACACCCGAATGTTACAACTCGGCCAGCGCCAGTCGACGGTATTGAGGCCCATCCTTCAACAGGATCGAGTGAACCAATGCCACCCGCTTCACGACCGACCGAATGTCCGGTGCGGGTGCTGTTTCGACGGCAGTGCGGATCGCAGCCAGATCGAGCCTGGTCGCCTGTCGACGCACCCTGCCCAAGGTCAGATGAGGGCGGAACGCCTCGGGCTCGCTCGAGAACCCCGCCTCGGCCATCGCCTGGTCGAGATGCCGTCGCAGTTGTTGCAGCCGGTCATATCCCTGGTCGCGGGCGACTCCAACCCAGACAACACGTGGGCGCCGTCCGCCAAAGGAACCCACCTCAGTCATGGATATCTCAAACGCCCCGCTACCAGCGAGTGCGTCGAGTGAGCGACCAATGTCCGGCAGCTGTTCCTCCCGCACTTCACCGAGAAAACGCAAGGTCAGGTGTATCGCCTCCCGCTTCACCCAGCGCACGGAGTGCCCGGGAACGTTGGGGTCTGCCTGCAGCCCATGACCGACGGACCAGACCTCATCCAGCGCTGAAGGCTCCAGGACCACTTCGATGAACATCCGCATCGGCAGATCCCCCTCTTGTGCCTGCGTTTTCCAATGTTCCTATCTGCAATCCCAATCCGCCACTAGCATGATCGTGCATTCGCTGAGCGGCCTGCTGCCACCGAAATCCAGCGCCATATGACCTCATCCCCTCTGCCTGCCATCGACACCGACGCCCTGGTCGATGTCTGCAAGCGGATTCGACGCCACATCGTGGAGATGACCCACGCCGCGCAGTCTGGACATCCCGGCGGTTCGCTTTCCGCGACCGAGATTTTCGCCGCCCTGTATTTCGGCGGCGTCGTTCGACACGATCCAAGCAACCCCCAATGGGTACAGCGCGACCGGGTGATCCTGAGCAAGGGTCACGCGACGCCGGTCGTCTATGCCACGCTGGCAGAGGCCGGCTACTTCAGCACCGAGCTGATTCCGTCGTTCCGCTCTCTGGGCACCGAGCTACAGGGACACGTGGTACGCAACAAGCCAGCCGGCGTCGAGATGTCCGGCGGCGCGTTGGGCATGGGACTCTCCTTCGCCGTCGGGGTCGCGCTCGGACACAATCTCGACGATCTGCCTGAAGACGAGGGTCATGTTTTCGTCGTCGTCGGCGACGGTGAACTGAACGAAGGCCAGAACTGGGAGGCGATCATGTCCGCCTCGCACTTCGGACTGCATCGGATTACCGCCATCGTCGACCGCAATCACTTCCAGAACGACGGACCAGGCGACGAGATCATGCGGATCGATCCGGTCGGCGACAAGTGGGCCGCGTTCGGCTGGAGCGTGCAACACGTCGACGGTCACGACGTGGAGGCCGTCCGGGACGCACTGCTGACGGCTCGCGCCTGCACTGATGCGCCGCAGGTGGTGATTTGCGAAACGGTCAAGGGACGCGGCGTCTCGTTTATGGCAGAGAATCCGGCCGGCTGGCACGGCAAGGGGCCGTCGGACGAACAGCTCGCCCAGGCGCTACGGGAGATCGACGGAGGGCTGACATGAGCTCGAACGGGTGGGCCGCCATCCCTGAGCCGCCGCCGGCCGCAACCCGCGAAGCCTACGGCCCGGCGCTGGTCAAGCTGGCAGAGGCGGGACACGACATCGTTGCGCTCGACGCCGATTTGTCCGCCTCGACCGGAGGCAACAAGCTCGCCGCCAGCTTCCCCGAGCGCTGGTTCACTGTCGGCGCCGCGGAACAGAACATGATCAGCATCGCGGCGGGCCTCGCCTCAACCGGCAAGACCGTCTACGCCGCCTCGTTCGCCGTCTTCATGCCCGGCCACTGCTTCGACCAGATCCGTGTGCAGATCGCGCAACAACGCATGAACGTCAAGCTGATCGCCTCGCATGGAGGCATCTCGGTCGGCGAGGACGGCGCCTCTGCCCAGGCGATCGAAGACCTCGCGTTGATGACCTCACTGCCCGGCATGAACGTGGTCGTGCCCAGCGATGCGGTCGAGGCAGATTGGGCAATCCGCCGCGCAGCCGAGGACGACGAACCCTGGTACATCCGCCTCGGCCGACCCAAACTGCCGATCATCCATCTCGGCGTCGACGAGCCGCGATTCGAGCTTGGGCGGGCCGAAGTCATCTACCTGGAAGACCACGTCACCCTGATTGCCTGTGGGCTGATGGTGGAGCCCACAATGCGCGCTGCCGAATCGCTCGCGCAGGAAGGCATCGGCGCGCGCGTGCTCAACATGGCGACGATCAAACCGCTCGATGAGGCGGAGGTGATTCGGGCCGCCGAGGAGACCGGCGCGATCGTCTGCGCCGAGGAGCATAACGTCATCGGCGGTCTCGGGGCGGCCGTGGCGCGTACTCTGGCGCTGCATTGTCCGGTACCGATGGAACAGGTCGGGATCAACGACACTTTCGGCCAGTCCGGGCCCTGGCAGGCGCTGCTCAATGAGTACGGCTTGACGTCAGAGTCAGTCGTTGAAGCGGCCAAGAGGGCGATCGCCAGGAAGTAGCCGGCCTCTTGGCAGCAGCCGATCAGGAGCCAGCGAGCAGCCAGTCCGCCACAGCTTGCAGATCTTCACACCAGGCCACGTCACCATTGAGACTCGCCGGCCGCGGTCGGTCATCCTCCTCGACCAGCACCGCCTTCATTCCCGCTGAGAGTGCGCCCTCAACATCGGACTGGATGTTGTTGCCGATGTGCACGCACTCGCCCGGATCAACTCCAAGGTCGTTGGCTGCGTGCTCGAATATGCCCGGTTCCGGCTTCCAGACACCGACCTCGCCGGAGATGTAGATCCCATCGAACTGGCCTTCAAGGCCAGCGCCTCGAATCTTCTCCCGTTGCATCGAACCGTCATTGAAGTTGGTGATCAGCCCGATTGGGCCGTGTGTCCGCGCGGCCGCCAACGCCTCCGGCCAATCCCGGATTGCTTCCGCCCGATCACTGCGTTCATCGCGGTACACCTGGTTCAGCTCCCGGAATTCATCGTCGCTGACAGTGATCTCTTCGACCGCCAGGCTCCGCTTCATCCATTCCTCGGCGTGCAGCCAGAGCGGCCATTGCCAGTCGTTGTCCTCCATGATCCCGCCGATCACCATCTCGACCGTGTCGGCAAAGGCCGGGGCTGGCTTGCGGTACAGCCCAAATTCGATCAACCGAGCGCCAACTGCTGCGCGGGCCTCGCGCACACCCATGCGCTCGCTGACCAGCGTGCCGTCCAGGTCGAAGAAGACGGCGGCGAAGCGGCCGTTTGCCCTGCTCACTCCTCGTCCCCGGCTTCGTCCACCTCTTCCTCCTCGAGTTCATCCTGGTAGATCTCGAGCGGCCAAATCGGCCAGTCAAGAAACTGCTCCGGCGGATCTTCGGTCGCGCCTTCAGGATGCTCGACGTCCGGCTCGTGGTCCGGCACGTAGGTCTGCATCGGGTTGGCTTTGAACTCGATTCCGTCCTCGTGAGTGACGATGTTGGCCAAGGAATAGCCGATCCAGGCGAGGCAGCGGCACTCCAGCCGGAAGGAGACCGCGAAACGCCGTCGCATCAGCGCTTCCTCGCGGATGAAGTCGTGAAACTCCTCGATCTCCTCCGGAGGCAACATCACATCGACATGACCATCGAACAGCATCTGCAATGCGTCGGCCGCTTCGGCCTCGTCCTGCAAATCGCCCACTGCAACGTCTTCGTCAGTCATCAGCCCCTCCATCATCCTGTGAGTAGACGCCAACCTCCTGGCCGCGCCAGACGGTCACGATCAGATCACCGCGAAGCGGATCCGCGGTCAGCGCCCAGCGATCGTCGACCTCGGCGATCACGTCCTGGATATCTTCCTCGCCCCAGGACTCGGGCACGCAGAGCGTGGCGTAAACCAGCGGCGAGGCGTAATGAAGATCGACCCGAGCACGCGAACCCGACTCATTTTCGACCACATAGCACTCAGAGTGTGCAGTGCGGCTCTCGCGTTCGTAGTGGAACATGGGCTCGCCGTCTCCTGATCGCGCCTAGAGCACGTGATAAAGGATCAAGTGGTCGCCGAGCACATCGTTGGCGAAGTCGTTCTCGACATCGCGCCAGACCGAATGGATGTGATTGGCCCCATTCTGGCGATTGTCAAACTCGACCAAGAAGTTGCCGCCGTGGATCCGATAGTAATGCGGCTCTCCCGCTTGAACCGGACCGGCCCAGGCAAAATGCATGCCTTCGGGTCCGGCGGCCGCGATCCGCGCGCGACGGTCTTTGGCCAGGTCCGCGGGCGCCTGATCAACGTAGACGTTGATCAGCCGGTCAAGTACGGCTCGCTGGTCGTCGTCCATCTCTGACGCTGCCAGGCCCTCGTAGGCAGGCATGACGGCCCGCGAGGCGTTGAACGTGAGGATGTCCCACGGCGCTTCGGGGTAGATCACCGCTCGCTCCGCCTGCTCTGAATCCAGTGCGCTCATCAAGTCGAAGGCGAGGTCCTCACGCCGGTCAAGAATCCGCAGACCAGACTGCGGACCCCTGCGGACCTCGGCCGGGTTCGTGCCGAAAAAAAACGGTGTCAGTGAGAGCAAGCCGTCGCTCCAGAGCGAGAAGTTCAGCGAGATGTGGTGGCCCTCGACTCGCCAGCCCCAGGGCGCCTCGTCGCTTGCCGGATCGCCGAAGATCGTCCAGTAGTACAACTCGGGGTCTCGCTTGAAGGTCTTGCGCCCGGCGCCGACCTCAATTTCGCCGAGAATCACCTCCAGGTCGATGATTCCGATCGCCTGAGCGTAGGCCCGTTCGCTCAGGCCCGACTCCATCAATTTCATCGCCAACGACCGCTGCGACTCGTTCATGTCACGCAGGGGCAAGCCGTGACGGTTGGTCGGCGGGTAGTACCAGAAGATCCGCTCGCCATCCATGAAGTCATAGATCGTCGTCGCCCGCTGCTCAGGGTTCAGGCTGTCGGCGAAGTCGGTCGCGGCGGCGCGCATGGCAGCCCCGGCGGCTGTGGCGGATGGACGTTCGGGCATGGTTCGTTCTCTCTCAGGCGTGGCTCACGCGGGACGGATGTGTCCGTCGCCGCGAATCACCCATTTGTACGAGGTCAACTCGCGCAGCCCCATCGGCCCGCGAGCGTGCAGCTTGCCGGTTGAGATGCCGACTTCCGCGCCCAGCCCGAACTGTCCGCCGTCGGTGAACTGGGTCGACGCGTTGACATAGACCGCAGCCGCATCGACCTCGCGCAGGAAGCGTTGGCCCAGCGCCTCGTCCGCCGTGATCACGGCCTCGGAGTGGCCGCTGCCATGCTCGGCGATGTGGGCCAGCGCACTGTCGGCGTCGTCGACCACTCCGACCGCGGCGGTGAGCGAGAGGAACTCGGTGTCGAAATCGTCGGGACCGGCCGGATGCACGTTGGCCGGCGTCCCCGCGAGCAGTTCACGCGCCCGATCGTCAGCGCGCAATTCGACCGGGGTGGGACCGTCGCCGGCCCAGCATCGGCCCAGTTCTGCGAGGAACTGCGGCGCGACCGCTTCGTGGATCAGCATCACGTCGAGCGCGTTGCAGATGCTCACCCGACGGCGCTTGGCGTTGTCCACAACGGACAGGGCCATCTCGATGTCGGCGGCGGCGTCGATGTAGGTGTGGCAAATGCCGACGCCGCCAGCGACGACGGCCATTGAGGCTTCCTTGCGTACCCGGTTGATCAGGGCCTGACCGCCGCGCGGAACCATCAGATCGATCAGGTCGTTCATCGCCAACAGTTCACCGACCAACGCGCGGTCGGTGCTGCGCACCAGCTGGATCGCATCTGCGGGCAAATCGTTGGCGGCCAGCGCGTCGCGCAGGACGTCTGCGAGGATTTGATTGGAACGCAGCGCCTCGCGACCGCCGCGCAGCACTGAGGCGTTGCCCGACTTGAGGCAGATTGCGCCAATGTCGATGGTCACATTGGGCCTCGACTCGTAGACCGACGCGATCACTCCCAGGGGCACGCGCACGCGCTCGATTTCGAGCCCCGCTTCAGTTGTTGTGCCATCGATTGTCTCGCCGACCGGATCCTCGAGCAGGGCCAGATCTTCCAGTGACGCAGCCAGCGCCTCGACGCGGTCGGGGGTCAGCGTGAGCCGGTCGATCATCGCTTCGCTCAGATGACCGCTGGCCTCCGCGACATCCTCGGCGTTGGCGACGACGATCTCCTCGCTTCGTTGGCGCAACAGCGCTGCGCCCGAGTGCAAGACCGCATTCTTCTGGTCGGTCGTCGCCCAACCCAGGGCCGGTGAGGCCGCCCTGGCCGCCTCCACCTGCTGTCTCAACTCGATCGACGCATCCACCGCGCTTCCCACCGCCGACTCTGTCGTCATCGTGTGTTCCCGTCCACTCGCTTGCTTCTCAACGATCGTAGTCAGAATCCGGACTCAACGCCGCCTTCGCCGACGCTCAGGCGCCCTGGGCGGATCTCCGCTGCCGACAAAGCTGTACTCGTCCGAAGTGACGCCCAGCCGCTCCTCGAAGCCGTCGATGACTTCGATCCGGGCGCCGTCGCCCTCCTCGCCGCGGGCGCGCAGACGATAGGCCCCACCGAGAGAGTGTTCGGGGTTCGACAGCGAGGAAATCTTGCCCCGCCACGAGCGCTCGCGCACGTCGCCTGAACGAGTCGTCTCGATGTCGACGATGGCAAAACACTCGGTCAGCACCCACCCGCGGCTGGTCAACACTTCCGCCTTGAATTGCCGGCGTCGCCGCATCGTCGTCATCGGGATGCTCCTGTCGTTCGCAGCGTAGTCAACGCGCGCTCACCGTGATCGTTGGGGCGCGAAAGTCGCGGCGACCTTCGGATCCGATCCGACCAGGCGTCTGATCACGACCGGCCAGAAGATGATCACGAGCAGCATGAGGGCCAGCGCCTCGATCACCACCGAGATGACGCCGCCCTGGATGCCGAACCACTCGAACATGAAGAAGACCTGCAGACCGGTCACCGGGCCCATCCCGATCACCATCGAGAGGAATCCCATGACCCGACCGCGCATCTCCGCCGGCGTCCGCGTGACCAGCAGGGCCGTTTGCATGATCGCGAAGGCGGAGAAACCGAAGCCCATGCAGAACGAAATCAGCATCGACAGCGGATACCAGGGCGAGAGCACCATCCCGCTCACGCAGAGAATGAACCAGGCCGTTCCGGCGTAGTAGATCCGGCCCGACTGTCCCCAGCTGCTCCAACCGGCGATCACCAGCGCGCTGAAGAACGATCCTGCCCCAACCAGCGCTTCCAGCACACCGATGCGCAGCTTGTCGACGCCGAGCAGTTCCTGTCCGATGTCGGGCAGGGCGGCGGCGTAGGCCGGATACAGCAGGTTGAACGCCAGGGTCACGCCGAGGGTGCCGACCAGCAGCTCGTTTCCGCGGATGTAGCTGAAGCCATCGCGAATGTCGCGCCAGGTCTCCCTCGCGACCTCGCCGAAGCCCTCAGCGCGTCCGCCGCGCAGTGGCGCGCGATAGCTCAGCGTCGTTGCGATTGCGGCCGAGACGATGAACGCGCAGGCGGTGAACAGGTAGGCCCACTCGGCGCCCAGCTCCTGCAGCAGACCGGCTCCGATCAGCGGGCCGGGAATGCGCACGATGGAGTCGGTTGACCAGTCCAGTCCGACCGCCCGGCCGACCTGGTGCGGGGGGACGACGTCGGCGATCATCGCTCGGCGGGTCGGAAACTCGACCGACCAGACTGTGCCTGCGATGAAGACGAATCCCAGCAACAGCCAGAAGTCGATCCCGACGAGCATGACGAAGACGGTCAGGGCGAAGTACATCACCGAGAGGATCAGCAGCGAGGCGATCCAGATCTTCTTGCGGTTGAAGCGATCGGCCAAGGCGCCGACGAACATCCCGAACAGCAGACGGGGCAGCATCCGGATGAGGAAGGCCAGTGCGACGAATCCGGCGGCCTCGGCCAGATCGCGGGCGTAGAGGGTGAGCACCAGCATGTCGAGCCAGCGCACCATGCCGGTGACGGCCCCGGCCGCCCAGACCCGGCGGAAGTCGGGGTTCGTTACGAGCGCGCCGACACCTTGTCTCCGTCGACCTGAACCTGGCTCGACGCGCAGGCTCACCGCACCGCCTGAGCCTCCTGATGGGCTGCCTGGTGCTCGCGGTCGCTGCGCTTGCCCCGGTAGACGGTCAGGTCAATCGCTCTCCAGACCTGGGGCGTGACCCTGAACAGCATCCGCGGCTCCGTCTGCATGTTGGCAAAGAAGGCGTCGACCGCCGCGTCGTTGGCCGGATCACCCTGACCCACGTACTTCTCCGCCAATTTGCGCGATACCGGCCAGATATCGAAGTCGGGCAGCGTGAGCGCCTCGGCCGTGCCGTCGATCTCCACGTGCTGCGAGGGTGGGCCCGAGGTCTCGATGCAGAATGACATGCGCGGATCGTTGATCAACTGCCGGCACCAGACCCGGCCCAGGGTCCCCGTGAGCCAGAGGTGGCCGGTCGGAGGATTGCGCGAGGGATGGGCGTCGTCGGGGATATCCCCTTCCCAGAGGAACCAGAGCGGCACCGTATAGGGCCGGCCGTCTTGTCGCAGGGACGCGAGCACACCCATATGCGGCTGCTGCATGAATTCACGCCAGGCGTCCGGTCGCATACGGGCCATGTCACACTCCTTTGAGCGTCAGTTTGTCATCGCGCCAGGATTGCTTCGAGGGTATAGCCACCGGCCGTCACCGCTCGCCACACTCGCGCTCCGCGCGGGTCTCTCGCCGCGAGGAGCACAGATTTCGAGCGTCAGGCGTCCTGCCCGGCCTCGAACTCGGACAGATCGATCGCCCGCCACCTGGTCGGCGTCACCCTGAACAGGACCGGGGTCATCGAGCGAGTCGAGTCCATGTATTGCTCGACCGCCTCGTCGTTGGCCGGATCGCCGCGTCCCACATACTTCTCCACCAGCCGGCGCATGATTGGCCAGGGGTCCGTCTCCGCCTCGGACAGGCGCTCGACGGCGCCGTCGATTCCCACGTGCATCGCCGGCGGACCTTCGACGTCGATGCAGAGGGACATGCGCGGATCGTTCTGCAGGTGACGAACCCAGGTGCTGGTCTCTCCGCCGAGGAACCAGGCGTGGCCGGTCGGCGGGTTCTGAATCGGATGGAAATCGTCCGGCACATCGCCTTCCCAGAGGTACCAGAGCGGGATCGTGTAGGGACTCCCGTCCCGCCGCAACGTGGCCAGGATCGCCGGAAGCGGCTCCTCCAGGAACTCGCGCAGGGCGTCGGCCCTCATCTCGAACATCGGACGCTCCTCCCTTACGGCGTCGACGGCAGCCCGAGGAGCTCCCGAGCCTCCGACGGCGACGCCACGGGCCGGCCGACCTCGTCGCAGAGGCTGACCGCTTCTTCGAGCAGCTCGGTGTTGGTCGGCGTGCGGGCGCCCTGGTAGAAGTCCTCCAGGCCGACGCGCAGGTGGCCGCCCTTCTCCAGCGCCAGGCGGGCGAAGCCGGAGCCGATGCAGTCGCCGCCGAGGATGGCGACCGACCATTCCAGTCCGGTGCCTTCGAGCATCGAGAGATAGGCGTTGAGACAGGGTTCGGTGGGGAACATGCCGAAGCCCAGCGGCCCGCGCTCGGTGCCTCCGAAGTAGAGCTTGACCAGCGCTCCCTGCGGCACCAGGCCCTGTGCGTGATAGGCCAGCACGACGCGCAGGAAACCGGGTTCGAAGATCGAGATCGACGCGCCGCGGCCCATCCGCTGGCAGGTCTCGAACATGTAGCGAGCGTCGCGGTAGGTGTTGATGTAGACGTTGTCGGTCGGCGACGGCAGGCCGTGCTCGTCGGCCGCACCGAGTCCGACGCAGCCCGGATCGATTAGTCCCTGGCCGAGCACGCCGGCCTCGTTCAGCGCCGGCAGATGCGAGTAGCGCACGGCGATCTCCGAGTCGAGACCGCCCGAGCCCATCGTTGGATAGAGAATCGTGTCGGGCCGCTGGGCCAGCACCTCGCGCCAGGCGTCGATGTAGGGCTGCGGATCGTGCCAGCCCGCCGTGGTACGACCGCCGGGGACGATGACCGCGTCGTCGTTGTGGTTGTGCACAATGGCGGCTCCGGCATCAACCGCCCGAATCGCATCGGCGGCGATCTCCTCCACCGAACGGGGAGAGTTCGGATTGCGCGACTTGGGCGTCGCGCCGTTGATCGCTGCTTCAATCACGACCGGCTTGGACATGTCAGACCCTCCATCACAGCACCGAGTCTAGGCTCTTGCTCATTCGTCGCTTCCGTGGTCCGGCGTGAGCACCCGGTGAAATTTTCGGGCGATTTTGGCGGATCTGCTGCTGTGGGCTGGGAATGCGCAGGCTGCGCATTCGGAAATCTCCAGATATGTCCAGAAATTTCCAGATTTTGTTGGATTTTTTCGGGTGGCTTCGGCGGTCTGCTGGGAAATCCGGGTCTGATCCGGAGGATGAGGGGAGCGGCTCGGCCTTCAGCACTTTTCAGGTTCTTTCAGGTTTTTTCAGGTTCTTTCAGGTCCGATCTCGGGTCTGCTCGGGCTTGTTCGGGCCTGCGCGTGGCTGTCGCTGGGGGAGGAGATGAACATGACAGATGGCTCCGATGGCTCCGATGGCTCCGAGAGAACTGATGCACTGAGTTTACTCGAATTTCGGGGCGATGGCGCAACTCTGCCCATGGGAGGGCAGAGCCTTGCTTCGCGCGCCGGGTGTGGCAATCCCGATCCAGATTTCCGATACTGCGCACGAGTGAACAGGACTTCATCATGCTGATCGGCTACTTCACCGAGCGCCCCTACCAGGACCCGCAGACCGGATTCTTCGGCGCGACCGGACTCGACCTGACCGACCTCGACGCGTCGAACTCGGCCTATGACCCCACTGTCGGGTCGGAGCTCTACCACCGCTACCTGGACGAAAAGCTGTACGCCGAGGAGATGGGCTTCGACGCGCTGATGCTCAACGAGCATCACTCGACTCCCTTCTGCATGGGCTCGGTGATGAACGTCGAGGCGGCGATCCTGGCGCGGATCACACGCCAGGCGAAGATCGTGCTGCTGGGCAACATCCTGCCGATCTGGGAGGACCCGCTCTGGCTGGCCGAGACGCTGGCGCAGATCGACATGATTTCCGGCGGCCGCCTGGTCACCGGTTGGGTGCGCGGCGGCGGCCGCGAGTCGGTCTCGCACAACGCGCAGGCGCCGTTCAACTGGGAACGCTTTCAGGAGGCCCACGACTTTGTCGTCAAGGCCTGGTCGACGCCGGGCCCCTTCCGCTGGGAGGGGGAGCACTACAACTTCCGCTACGTCAACCCCTGGTCACGGCCGATCCAGGACCCGCATCCGCAGATCTGGATCCCGGGGATCATGAGCCGCAACACGGTCAAGTGGACAGCCGAGCACCGCTATCCGTACGTCATGCTGGCCACCGACTTGGAGCCGACCAAGCAGTCATTTGAGTACTACGACGAGGTCGCCCGTGAGAACGGCTATGAGGCCGGCTCGGAGCACCACGGCTACCTGTTCAAAGTGCACGTCGACGAGACGGAGGAGCTGGCAGAGGAGGCCGGACGGCGTTACCTGCAGGGTCCATCCAACCCGTTCCTCGAGGGCAACCAGGGGGTAGTCAAGTCACACTTGCAGAACCTGCCAGGTTTGACATCACGAACCAACGTCCTGCCCACGATCCAGAACTTCGCCGCCGCCGCCTCGCGCGGCCGCACGGCCGCGGCCGAGGCGGCGCTCGCCGCGCGCAAGGAGGAACAGCCGGAGGCAGCCGACATCTTCGGGTCATACGAGGACCAGAAGGCGCGGATGACGATCATCACGGGCACGCCCAAGACGGTGATCCCGAAGATCCGTCACGTGCTCGAATACCTTCGACCCGGCCAGATTTTTTTCTGGGACGGCGACGGCGCGATGACGCACCAGGACTCGATGCGCTCGCTGCGGCTGTTCGGGGAGGAAGTCATCCCGGCGACGAGGGAAATCGCCAAGGAGCTCGACCTGAAGTCCGCCTTCGAAGTCGACACCAAGACCGGCGCAGACCTCACCGCCGCCGCCGACTGAGCAGCGATGGCCAGTCGCGAACCGAAGCGAGTCGGCGTCTTCGGCACCGGCTGGGGCACGCGAGTCTCCGTGCCCGCCTTTCGCGCCGCCGGCTGGGAGGTCGCCGGCCTGTGGAGCCGCAAGCCCGAGCGGGCCGCTTCGATGGCGGAACGCCTTGAGATCCCGTTTGCCACCCACGAAGCTGGGGAACTGCTCAGTCGCGCCGAGATCGACGCCGTCGCGATCCACACGCCGCCGCACATGCACCTCGACCTGTGCCGCGATGCCTTCGCCGCCGGCAAGCACGTGCTAGTCGACAAGCCGTTCGCCACTAACGTCGAGGATGCCCGAGCGCTGGCCGCTGCAGCCGAAGCCTGCGACCGCACCGCGATGGTCAACTTCGAGTTCCGCTACGCCCCGCTGCGCGCTCGGGTCGAAGAGCTCTTGAGGGATGGGGCGATCGGCGCAGTGCGGCACGCTTCCGTTGATCTGCACACGACCAATCCGCTGTTGCAGATGGATCGTCCGTGGCGACTTGACCCGGCTCACGGCGGCGGACTGTTGAACGAACTTGGCTCGCACGCCATTGACCGCTTCCGCCAGTGGTTTGGGGATATCGCGTCGGTGTCGGCGCAGTTCGCCTCGTTCCCGCCCGACGATCTGCCAGCCGGGCTGAGCAGCGAGGACCAGATCGGCGCGAGTTTCAGGTTCGAGTCGGGCGCCTCAGCCACGCTCTCGATGTGCTGGGTGTCGGACCCTCCGCTCGGTCTGCGCGTGGTGATCACCGGCTCCGAGGGCGTGATTCAGGCGACCTCGCCCGGGAGCATGCTGTCGGAGGGTGAAGTCATAATCGGCCGGGCCGGCAACGGTGACTTCACGACGGTGGAGGCACCGGGGGAAGGCTCGGGCGGGCTGCCTGGAGGAGCCGTCGGTGTGTCGGCGCGGTTGATCCAGGCCTTTGCCCAGGGCATCGACGAGGGATACTCGCCCGCCCCGAACTTCGTGGACGGTTTGCACTCGCAGCTCACCATCGAGGCGATGCGCCAATCCGATGCCAGCGGACGAGTCGTTCGGCTGTCCGTTGGATGACTGCGCCCTAGCGCAACTCCTCGACGATCTCGGCGAGCTCCGCCATCGCCTGCATCTGCTGCTCGGGCGGGACGTCCCAGTTCGGCGTCCGATAGGCGGGGATGCTCAACGCGTGCTCGAGGCCGGCCTCCTCGTACTGTCCGAGCTTGTCCACGATCTCGTCTCGTGAACCTCCGACCACGGCCGGGAAGCCTCGGACCGAGTCGGGGTCGCCGTCGAGGAGGACCATCGGTCCGAGCATCGAGATCTCCAGCTCCGACATGTCGCGGCCGGCGCGTTCCATCTCTTCCCCGACGATGGCCAGTTCCTCGCGGATCTGGTCCGGCTCGGACGTGATCGTGTGGTAGCCCGTGCCGTAGCGAGCCACGCGTCGGGCGGCGATCCGGCCCTTGCCGCCGATCCAGATTGGGACATGCGGTTGCTGATAGCAGCCACTCAGGCCGCCCAGATTCTCGAACTGGCGGAAGTGGCCTTCGTGCGAAATCGGGTCGCGGTTGACGCCGTTGTTCCAGGCGCTGATCGCGATCGTCATCCACTCGTCGGTCAATGCGCCTCGACGGTCAAAGGGCTCGCCGCCCAATCCGAGCGCTTCGAACTCCTCTTCCATCCAGCCGACGCCGATGCCGAGCAGCACCCGGCCCTCGGAGAGCTGGTCGATCGTCGCGATCGCCTGGGCCTGGTAGAGCGGGTCGCGATAGGGAACGATCAGCACCGAGGTGCCGATCTGCACCTCCGACGTACGCACCGCGATCGCGGACATTACAGCCAGGGGGTCCATGATGTCCTGGTGATAGGCGAAGCCGGCCACGCCTGAGTCGTTGTAGGGGTAGCGGGACTTGATGCTGGCCGGCATGAAGATGTGGTCATGCACCCAGACGGAGTCGAAACCGAGCAGTTCAGCCCGCTCGGCGATGTCGATCACGTCGTTGATGTCGCCGAACTTGCCGGCCGTGCCAAAGTTGCCGATCGGGATTCCAAACTTCATCGTTTCGCTCCTCGACTAGGCGAATGCGGGCAGGATTTCGTCGGAGACGAACTGCATGCTGTTCAGCACTCGTTCGACGGTGGTTTCGCCCTCGGGTTCGATCATCATCGGCGTCGCGATCAAATGCTCGACGCCGACCCGGCCGAAGGCGAGCAGATCGGAGGCGATCTGGTCGGGCGAGCCGTGCAGCAGCGGGCGGTCGTCGTCGTCCAGCGCCGTCATTGACGGGCGGAGATTCTGCAGCAGCTGAATCTCCAGTTCGTCCGGGTCGCGGCGATCACGCTCGCAGGCGGTACGCACGCCCTCGACCTCGACCGCCATGTTCTCGACGGTCTGGAAGGCGGCGTGATAGCCGTCTCCGTAGCGCGAGGCTCGGCGCCAGGCGTTGATGCCGTTGCCGCCGATCACGATCGGTATTGTGCCGCCGTCCTCGCGACGGACGGGCTTGGGATAGGCGCCGACGTTGTGAAACTCGACGAACTGGCCGTGGAAGGAGGCGGGTCCGGGATTGGTCCACATCTCGCGCATCGCCCGCAGATACTCGTTGGTCACCGCGCCGCGACGGCGATAGTGGACCTCGGTCAGGCCGAGCGCTTCGAACTCCTCGCGCATCCAGCCGACGCCCGCTCCCAGCACGATCCGGCCGCCGGAGATCTGGTCGGCGGCAGCCAACATCTTGGCGACGACCGCGGGGTGTCGGTAGGGAATGACGAGCACGGAGCAGCCGATCTCGACGGACTGCGTCGCTTCGGCCAGCGCGCACATCACGACCAGTGGATCGAAACACTGGATCGTCGACGGCGCGGGGAACTCGCCGAGGTCGTTGTAGGGATAGCGAGATTCGATCTGGGTGGGAACGACGATGTGATCGTTGGTCCAGACCGAGTCGAAGCCGAGGTCTTCGGCCGCCTGGGCGACATCGATGCAGGCGTTGGGACCTGACTCGTCGTTGAATCCGTTCATATTGCCGACGCCGACGCCAAATCGCATGATCATCACCTGCGCTCTCGTCTCAGGCCCGCGTTGTCCGTGAATGGTACGCCTTCGTGGATAGACTGAGCCTCAGGCCGCGACGGTCGGGCAGGAAGGTCGGCGACAACGTGTCTGAGTGGGCCAGGGGCGATCGCCCGACAGTGACCGAGCAGCCACCCACGCCGGCCCCGGTGGCTGCGGTCGAGGCTGCGTCGCTGCCCACTCCTACGATGCCAGAGGACTCGCCCCTGTCTGCGTTGCGCCGGGAAATCGGCCGGGTGATCGTCGGACAGGAAGGACTGGTGACGCGACTGCTGATCGCCTTGCTCTGCGATGGCCACTGCCTCGTCGAGGGAGTGCCCGGACTGGCGAAGTCGCTGACCGTCTCGACGCTCGCCGGTTGCCTCGACGCGGGTTACGCCCGGTTGCAGTTCACTCCCGACCTATTACCCGCCGACCTGACCGGCTCGGAGATCTACAACGCGGCGGAATCGAAGTTCGAGGTGCGCACCGGGCCGATCTTCACCAACATTCTGCTCGCCGACGAGATCAACCGAGCCCCCGCCAAGGTGCAGTCAGCACTGCTCGAAGCAATGCAAGAACGCCAGGTCTCGATCGGCGGGGAGACCTTCCCGCTCCCGTCTCCGTTCCTCGTGCTGGCCACGCAGAACCCGATCGAGCAGGAGGGAACGTATCCGCTTCCCGAGGCCCAACTCGACCGCTTCCTGCTCAATGTGCATGTCGATTATCCGGGCGAACTGGATGAACGGGAGGTGCTCGATCGCACGCTCGGCGGCGAGCTGCCCGGCGTGGATCCGGTCATGCAGCTCCCCGACATGTTGGCTGCGCGCCGGTCGGTCGCCGAGGTCCGGATGGAGCCGCGCCTCCGCGACTATGTTGTCCAACTCGTTCGCGCCACGCGGGCTCCGGGACGCTCGGTTCCTGAACTCAGCGCGTACGTCGACTTCGGGGCTTCCCCGCGCGCAACAACGGCGCTGGCGATGAGCGCCCGAGCGCTAGCGTGGCTCTCGGGCCGCGACTATGCCACCCCCGACGATGTCAAGGCGATGGCGCTGGACGCGCTCCGACACCGGATCGTGCTGAGCTACGAAGCCGAAGCGGACGAGGTGGCGGCAGACGCCGTGCTCTCACGATTGCTCACGGCGCTGCCGGTGCCTTAGGTCTGTCATGTCCCGCCTGCGACGGATTCGTGAGTGGATCGCCCCTCCTGTCCCGGAAGCGGGAGCGACGGCGCCGACGCTGGATGATGTCCGGCGCCAGGTGCGCCACATCGAAGTGCGCGCCCGACGAGCGCTGCGTGACGCCCTGGCCGGCGAGTACCGCACGGCGTTCCGCGGCCGAGGCCTCGAGTTTTCCGAGTTGCAACCGTACAGCCCTGGCGACGATGTTCGATCGATTGACTGGAAGGCCACGGCCCGACTGCGCACTCCGGTCGTGCGGCGCTACGTGGAGGAACGCGAACAGACCGTCTTGATCCTTGTCGACGTGTCCGGCTCGATGGGATACGCGGCCTCGGGACCATCGGTCCGCGACCGCGCGGTCGAAGTGGCCGGCGTGGTGGGGCTGGCTGCGGCAGCGGCCAACGATGTGGTTGGGGTCGCGGCCTTCGCCACCGACGTGGTGCTCGCCGTGCCCCCAGCCAAGGGATCAACCCACGTGTTACGCATCCTGCGCGACCTGCTCAGGCTGGAAGCCGGAGGCCGGACCGAGCTGGCCCGGGCTCTGCGCTACGCCAGACGGGTGATGCGGAAGCGGGGCGTCGTGATCGTGATCTCGGACTTCGTCGCCACGCATCCCGACCACGTGTGGGAACCGGCCCTGGCTCAGCTCAGTCGACGGCACGATGTGGTCGCCGTCTGCCTCCGGGACACTCGCGAGACCAAGCTGGTCGCCGCCGCGGAGGGCGCGCTGGTCCACTGGGGCGGGGCGGAACGCGAGGACATGCTGCTTGCCGATGCGGGCATCTCTGGCACCCAGCAACACGAGCTGACGTCGGAACGGGGCCGTATGCTGGCCCGCCTCAGGCAGTGCGGCTGCGACGCGGTGATGATCGATACCGACGAGGACTGGGTTCCGGCGCTGGTCGGACTCTTCCGGCAGCGGCGGAACCGACCGTGATCCGCGCCGGTATCGGGCTGCTGATCGTTCTCATCGGGGTCTTGAACGTTGGGGTGGCCGGGGCGGATGGTCCCAGCGCCAGTGTGGTCATCGTTCCCGACGGCCAACTGACTATGGGGGATCCCGTCGAGGTGCAGGTCACCATCACCCATGGTTCGGGCGGCCGGGTCCTGATGGACGGCTCGGTCGTGCAGATGGGCGGGATGGAGCCGTCGGCGCCGGTGGTCACTGCGGTGAGCGAGACGGAAACTCTCGTCGTCTTCCAGACCCGCGCTTTCAACACCGGCGCCTTCGACGTCGAGTTGCCGGCGGTCCCCTTCCAGGAGGCTGACGGGTCTCTGACCGAGGTTCCGCTGCGGCCGGTCTCGATCACGATCTCCTCCGTACTCGATGGCGAGAGCGAGCCACGACCGATCACGGGACCGGACCTGCTGCAAGGCGATGATCGAACGTTCACGCCATGGATCGTGGCGGCGATTGGCGTCGGCCTGGGATTCGTCCTGGCTCGCCTGGTTCGCCGCCGTTATCGACGGCCTGCGGTCGCGGTCGTCCAGGAGGTCGACGCCGCGGTGTCGGAGACGGCGTCATTTGACATGGATCCATCGCTCGATGCTGCGGAGCAGTGCCGTCGTCTGGCGACCTCGGTCCGTTCCCGACTTGGCCACGATTGGTCGCTGCCGGCATCGGCGCTGGCATCATCGGAGATTGGCCCAGCGTTGGCGGCAGCCGGGGCGCCGGGCGTCGTCGTTTTACGGGTGACGCGGCTGCTGGAGGCCTGTGATCGGGTCCAGTACGGGGGTGAACGGCCAACGCCGGAGCGCCTGGCTGGCTATCGGCAACTCGCGGCGGCGATCTGGGCTGAGAGCGAGTCGCCGTGAGATTTGACGATCCGGCGCTGTTCGCTCTGTTCGCGCTGTTGGCGCCCTTGCTCTGGATGCTCAGGCGCGAGGCGCGGCTGGTCCGGCCGCGCTATCTGTTGCCTCAGCTCTACGGCGCGCCGCCGCTCGCGAGTCGTGCCGGGCGTCGTATGCGAGCGCTGCCCTTTCTCGGCGCACTGCGCCTGATTGCGCTGGTCTTGATCATCATCGCCGCGGCCCGGCCGCAGGCGACGACCGTCGAGGCCGTGCGACCTGCCGAGGGCATCGACATTGTTCTGGTGATCGACACTTCGTCTTCGATGGCGACGGCACGGCTGACTGATGATGAAACGCGAATGGACGCGGCGCGGCGGGTGGCCCGTGATTTCATCGCCGACCGCAGAGCGAATGGGACCGATCGGATTGGGTTGGTCATGTTCCAGCGCCGCGCACTGGTGCTGAGTCCGCTGACGCTCGACCTGGATGCGATCGACGAGATGGTCGAGGTCTCGGTGCGCAGCGGACTGATCCCCGACGGAACCGCGCTGGGTGTAGCGACGATGGAAGCGATCGACTTGCTGCGCGGGTCAGACGCGGCGTCGCGGATCGTGGTGGTGCTGACTGATGGTGAGAACAACGTTCCCGAGATTACGCCGAATCAGTCGGCCGCCGTTGCGCGGGCGACCGGCGTTCGGCTCTACACGATCGGCCTGCCATCGAACGTTCGGCAAGTCGGCGTGGGTTTCAACGAGCTGACCCTGGTGTACATGGCTGATGAGACTGGAGGTGTCTATTTTCGCGCGACCGACGCACGCGAACTGGCGGACGCCTATCAGTCAATCTCGGAGCTCGAACGTGAACGGGTGGGCGATGAGCTGTTTCTCACGACCGTAGAACTCGCGCCGTGGTTCCTCTTGGCCGCCGGACTCCTGCTTGTCATTGAGATCGGGTTGCGTTCGAGCTGGTGGCGGAGGGTGCCCTGATGGCCCTTGGCTCGCCGGCGATGCTTGCGCTGCTCGCCCTGATTCCGGCCGCCGGCATTGGTTGGTGGTGGCTCTGGCGAGCTCGGCGGTTACATCGGATCGCCGTCGGGTCGCAGGTGGCGGGAGTTCGTCGCGGCCTCACCTTGTCACGGACCTTGCTGCTGGTGACCCTGGTTCTGATCGCCGTCGCAGCATCCCGTCCGATGTGGGACCCGGGTGAGCAGACGCTCGGTCTGTCTGATTTCTCATTAGTCGTCGCGCTGGATGTTTCCGAGAGCATGGCGGCTGAGGATGTTGACGCCGCGATCGGGGATCCGGTGAGTCGCCTCACAGCGGCGAAATCTGAGATCCGGCGGCTGATCGACGGACGGCGCGGCGACCGTGTGGGGCTGGTGATTTTCGCTGGCGATGCCTTTCTTCGGTTTCCCTTGACCCGCGACCACGAGGCAGCGCTGCAAGTGCTCGAGGCATTGCAGCCGGGAGAGGCGCTCGTACAACCGGGGTCGAATATCGCCAGTGCGATCGAACTGGCAACCGCCACCGTGCTCCGGGCCTCGGAGGATGATGGCACGGGCGTCATCAGCGGCGCCATCGCGGTGGTCAGCGACGGTGAGATTCACGTCGGCGACGCCGAAGAGGCCGCCTCGGCAGCACGGAGAGAGGGCTTGCAGGTGTTCGCATTCGGCGTGGGATCGGAGCGAGGCTCGACCATTCCTCTCGGCTCGTCGAAGGAGCCGAAGCTCAACGTGGTGACCGACGCGCCGATCGTCACACGGTTGGATTCGACGCATCTACAGCGGATCGCGGCCGCCGGCGGCGGTCGTTATCTCAAGCTCGACCAACCTGGAACGATGGCGGGCATGAATGCCGATCTCGCTGCTCTGGACCTGGTCCGCGAAGTCGTTGTAGAGGAGACGGCGCTGGCCGAGCAGTTCCAGTGGTTCGCCGGAGCGGCGGCGCTCGCGCTGCTCGGTTCGCTTGCGGCGCGGGTCTTCGGATGGTCGCGTCGACGTGTCATTGGCCTCGGAGCGCTCGGCGCCGTGGCTGCATCGATGCTCGTAGCCAGCGGCTGTAGCGGAGCGGGAGTCGGGCAAGCCAATCGCGAAGGGGTCGCTCATTATGAAGCGGGCCAGTATGGCGAGGCGCTCGACACCTGGCGCGAGGCGCAGAGATTGGCCCGGTACACGGATGAAGGGATCGTTCCGCAGCTGCATCTCAACGCGGGCCGCGCCCTGCATCAGCTGGGCGAATACGAGCGCGCGGAGACCGAGACGCTGAACGCGCTTCGGTCCGAGGATGCCGCAGTTCGCGCCCTCGCCTGGTTCCACACCGGGAACCATCGTTGGGCTACGGAGGATCTACTCGGCGCACGGCTGGCGTTTGTCGAGGCGTTGCGCGAGTCACCGTCTCTGGTTGACGCGAAGGTCAACCTGGAGATCGTCAACGGCCTGCTCGCCTCGTTGCAGGAAGAAGATGATGGGCAATCGACTGGCGACCACCCGGGTGAGGGGGATCAGGCGGGCCAGCAGAGCGAATCCAGCGGATCCGATGCCAGCCTCTCGGATGAGGCAACGTCTGGCGAGGGACAGCGGAATCAGCCAGGAGGCGAGGAACAGAATCAGTCGACGGCAGGACAGGGCTCCGGAGCCAGACCAGCCACGCCTTCCTTCGGCGAGGAGGGTTCCTTACTTGAGCGCCGTCAGGAGGCGATGCAGGAGTTGCAGGCTGCGCTTGACGAATTGCCCCTGGAGAACGCCAGCCTAGAGCAGGCGCTGGCCGTGCTGGACGCGTTGCGCGCAGTCCCCGGCGAGCGTCTTGCAGCGGGACGACTCCAGTTCGCGGGGCAACCGCTGGATTGGTGAGCCTAGTCGCCGGCCGGGGCCGGGGCAGTCGGTTCGATCTCCGGTTCCTCGGCCGTGGCCGACTTGGCCGGAATACGGAGGGCCTGGCGAATCAGGGCTGAGCGCAGCGTCTTCCACAGCCGCGTCGTGGTCTCGCGTTCTTCGTCGCTCAACATCTTGCGGCCGAACCGGGTCGCGGTGTAGCGATCCGCGAGGTCGATTGCCGGTGTACCCAGTCCCAGCACCTCGTCGATGCGTCTTGCGTGTTCCTGAGGCGTCGTGGATATGTCTGCGCCGATCCCGGTCCAGCGGGCAAGTCGGGTGGTGGAGACCCAGTGTCGGGCTGTTGGCTCCAGGCCGCGCAGGGACATCCGCCAGATCAGCCAGAACGCCAGCGCCAGCGCGGCAATGATGCTGGCGGCGATGGTCGGCCCCAGCCAGTACCACTTGCTCGGGCCCTGTTGGAGCTGGAGATTCTCGGCCGGTATCGTGCCGGCCGCGAGGTACTGAAGGATGTCGTCCAACACCACGTCTGCCAAGCTCGTGCCGCCGATGCCGGGTCGCAGATCGAATCGGGGTGTGGTCAGTCGCTGGGCAGCGATCCTGCGTCCAGCGCCGCCTCCGCTGGCGATCGAGGCCAAGGCTTCATCGGCCGATGTGCTGGGCGTCGGGTCGAAGTCGACCCAACCGTAGTCGGGGAAGTACACCTCGACCCAGGCGTATGCGTCGTGTCCACGAACGATGTAGTTCCGGGTGCGCTCGTCGAAATTGTTGGCGCTGAGCACGAAGCCGGTCGCGATTCGGGCCGGTATCCCCGCGAGGCGAAGCAGGATGGCCATCGATGAGGCGTGGTAGTCGTAGTAGCCGCCGATCGGTCGGCCATCCTCCATGTTCTCGAACAGGAACCAGTAGACGGCGTCGGACTTGGCGGGCGGCAGTTCGATGTCCGTCGTCAGTGGGTAAAGCGGGACCGGCTCTCCTTCGTCATTGCGCACAATCTGGCCGTTCTCGTCGATCGCGGGCGCGGCATGCAGGTACGTCTCAATCGCCGAGGCGATCGCGTATGGGTTGTAGCCGTTGTCCTCGCGCGTCGGATCCGGACCCAGATTGAAGGTCCGGGCGATCTGATGCAAGAGAGTGGTCAGATTGGCCAGCTCCGCTTCGTCGTACTCGGGCAATTGCAGGAAGGTCTCCCTGACCCACAACGGGTAGTCGCTACCGGCGGCCGCAAGCGCGGCCTCGTTGGCGTCGGAGACCGTACCGGTGATTTGATATGTGAAGCCGGCCCGGACCCTGCGCTGCGCCGGACGCAAGGACAGTACGTCGGTTTCCTCCGGCACGGAGCGCAGCAACAGGCCCGTGGGCGCGCCGCTTTTCGAGTCGATCGCGACATCGATCAGGGTGTACTGGACCGGCACGTACGAAGCGACCTCATCGGCTGACGGCGCTTCGATCTCGTCGTCGGGATTCTCATCGGCCTCTGAAACGCGCTCGCGGATTGCCGCCAGCGGCTGTTCCAAATCCGTCCCGGTAAATTGCTCGGGGCGGCCAAAGTCGACGGTGAAGTCGACGGACGCCAGGGTATCGACTCGGAGGTCCTTGTTGGCGATCACCGGCGCCCCGAAGGAGAACATGACCGCCGGGGATTTCTCAACCGAGATCTGAGCGGCGACCGGACGGCGTTCCAGGTACTCGCTGGTCAGCACCGAGCTCTCGCCCTCAACCGACGTTTCGTCGGTCGCGGCGGTTCCGCTAATCGGCTGGAGTTCAGGTACGGTCCGGGCGACGGAGGGCGATTGGCGCCAGCCTCGGCCGGTGTATTCGTCGTAGGCCGCGCCACGTAACAACCCCGGTTCGGTCGCGGCGGCGCGCATGATGATTGCATCGCCCGGATCGACATCGCCCTGCAGGACCAGGAAATTGTCGAAGGAGTGCACCGGCACGCCGCGGCGTGAATCGATCCCGCTGAACAGCCGGCGGAAGTCGTCGTTGAGTCCGTCGAACGGCTCGGCGATTGCCGCCCAGGCGTCCTCGAGCGCCTGTGACTCGTCGGGACGGGGGATCGCTCGAGACAGGCTGAGCAGCAGGATGACCGCGATCATCGTTGCACCGAGGAATGAGAGAGAGATCCAGTCGGGATAGGCGGAGCCCTGCTGGCGCCAGCGATCCATGCGTCGCAGCAGTGAGGCGCGCATCAGCAGCAGCATCGAGCCGGTGAGGAAGAACCCGTAGGACAGATTCCACTGACGGTCCGAGAGATAAGAGACGTTGACCGCCAACAGCGCGCCGAGCAGGATCATCGCAACCCAAGCATTGCGCCACCGAGCGACCGCATAGGCACCGACGAACGAGGCGATGTAGACGAACACATCGGTGAAGAAGACGAAGGGCAGGTTGTCGGTCGTGAGGCCCGAGCTGAACGCCTGTCTGAACCAGTCCTGGAAGCGAAAGCCGAAGTCGGTGAATCGGTCCCAGAAGAGGGGCTGTCCCCCCAAGGTCTCCATCTGGGTGATCTGCGCCATGATGATCAGGCCGCCGATGATGAAGCCGATCAACCAGGCGAAGGGCCAACGCAGCCGGCGCACACGCCCCAGCGCCAAGGCCAGGATCACGCCGGCGGCGGCGGTCACCCGCAAGTCGGGCATGTCTGCGACCCAACCGGCGATGTAGATGCTATTCGCAGTCGACAAGGCAACCAGCAGCAGGATGCCGAAGGTGATGGTCACTTCCAGCGCACGCTGGGTGACGGTCAACCGCCGTTGCTGTCCAGAGACAACGAGCGTTTCTCCTGAGGATCGGCGGGCGAAAAAGCGGCGTTCCGCCTCGGCGACGAGTGTCGTCGGTTCTCCGGAATCGTCGTTACCAGGAGGTCTCACGCTCATGGGACCGGCGTCTCTTCGCTGGACGCTTCGATATCGCTGTCGCCGCTGCTCCAGTCTGTTTCGGCCAGGACCTCTTCCATTTCCAGGTTGGCCTGCGCGGCCGGAGCGCCACCGGCTCCATTCGCCCCGTTCGGTGCAGGTTCGGCCAGCGCAGCAGCGGAACTCCTGCCACCGCCCGGTACCTGTCCAACCATCACCGCGGGAATATGGTCACCCTTGCGGATCAGGTTGACCTGCACGCCCATCGCCCGCAGCTCGACCGCAGTGGCTGCGGCGCCGGCGCGACCGCCCCACGCATCGAGGTCGATCAAGGCCACCGCTGCCTTCACGCCCCGTTGGGTCAACGTCCGGATCGCGCCCTGCCAGCGGGGATCGGTTGAGGGGGTGATCACGATCACGGTGGTGTGGCGGCCCCAACGACGCGACTGCTGGTACAGGATCGAGGCGACTGGCACGTTGCCGATTGGCTGCGCCACCGCCAGCGACTCGAGGATCCGGCCGAAGTGTTGCGATCCACGGTCGGGCTCGATCACATCGAGCCGTTCGCCGAACATCATCAGGCCAACGGACCGGTTCTGATTGATGAACAACCGCACCACGGAAGCGGCGATCGTGACAGCGGTCTCGATCGTTGCGTCATCGCCGGTGCCGAGGTGGTCCTGGCCTGACAGGTCGAGGACGACCCAGAGGTGCGATGCTGGATCGAGCTCGAAGGTTTTGACCTTGAGTGATCCGGTGCGCAGGCTGCTCTTCCAGTGAATTCGGTTGACCGAGTCGCCCGGTTCGTAGTCACGGATGCCTGAGGCATTGGGCGTCACATAGTGGGTCCGGCGGCGGAAGCGGCCCTCGCCGGGCAGGTTGGCGGGAGGCACGGAATAGCGCGGCAGTTCCAGTGCGCGCGGATACACGACGAGCCCACGGCGATGACCGAACCGCAACTCGCGGTGGAAGATGTCGAACGGATCGGAGCTGCGAACCGTGATTGGCCCCAGGTTGTAGAGGCCGCGTCGATCACATTGCGTCTGCACGCGCCAGTTGCGATGACCGCTGCGTCCCAGCGAGGTGACGAACTGGGCCGTGTGACCGGGTAGATCGGATGCTTCTTCGACTTCGAGCCAGAGCTTGGGGATGGCCGAGTCGTTGATCACCTCGAACCGCTCGATGATCGACTCGCCGGCCTGCACGCGGTCGCGCGAACGCGACATGCGCACGCGCACGCCCTGACCGGAGGACCAGGTCCAGAGCGCGGCCAGCAGGAGGCCGAAGAGCAGGGTGTAGCCGAGCCGCTGGGGCAGCCAATAGTTGGAGGCGAAGCCGACGGCGAAGGCCACGATCGTGAGGGTGACGATGATGCTCATCGACCGGCGAGTGCCGAACGTCGCGCGCCAGGCGCTGCGCAACGGGTTCGTCAGTGCTCCTCCGAGGCCGCGCACGAGCTAGTCCGATCTGCAGTCCGAGCCAGCGACCGGCCAGGTCATGAGGCAGCCCTGGCTCCCGGAACCGCCACGCGCTCCAACACATCGTCAATCACGGTGCGGGCGTCCTGGTTGCGGACCTGAGCCGATGGGCTGAGGATGATCCGATGTCCCAGCGCCGCGTGGGCGAGGGACTTGATGTCGTCGGGAATGACGTAATCGCGGCCGGCCAGCAGCGCGGAGGCCTGCGCACAGCGAAAGAGCGCCAGCGAGCCGCGCGGTGAGGCGCCCAGGTACACCGCTTCATGTGAGCGCGTCGCGGCGACGAGCTGGACCGCGTACTGCTTGAGTTGTGGGTCGACCCAGATATCGCGGGTCACGCGGTGGATCTCGCGGACCTCCTCGGGTGAGGTGACCGGCGCCAGCGACTGGATTGGATGCTGCTGCTGCTGTCCTTCCAGGACCGCGACCTCGTCGTTGGCATCGGGGTAGCCGAGGTGGATGCGCAGCAAGAACCGGTCGAGTTGCGCTTCGGGCAGCGGGAATGTGCCCTCGTACTCGACCGGATTCTGAGTCGCCATAACCATGAACGGCGGCGGCAGCGGACGGGTGACGCCGTCGGCGGTGATCTGGCGTTCCTCCATTGCCTCAAGCAGCGCCGACTGCGTCTTGGGCGTGGCCCGATTGATCTCGTCGGCGAGGACGATCTGCGAGTAGACCGGTCCCTGGCGCCACTCGAAGTCCTGGGTTTTCTGGTTGTAGACGGAAACGCCGGTCACGTCCGAGGGCAACAGGTCGGGGGTGAACTGGATGCGGTTGAAGGTGCAACCGGTCGACACGGCAAGTGCCCGCGCCAACATCGTCTTGCCGGTGCCGGGCACATCCTCGATCAGCAAGTGACCATCGGCGACCAGAGCGATGACTGCCTGGCGTACTTCTCTCGTCTTGCCGAGGATGACGCGCTCGACATTGGCCACGACGCTGAGGAGCACGGTTCGGGGATCATCCATCAGGGAGTTCTCCGCTTACAGGTCTGCCGCTCAATCGCCCTCAAGGCGACCATGCCGCCGTCGGTCCGAGCGGCCTCCAACATCTGGTTTCGGGGGCACTTGATGAGAGCGTAGCCCATGTATGTACAGTAATTCCGTCGGTATGGCGTATTCGGGAGATCTCCAGCAGGTTGGGCGAGAAACGATGCAGCGACCGCTGCAACAGCCCTTGCGTCTCAGTCGGCGAACCGTGTTACGCGCCTTCGTCGGCGCAGGCGCCGGGGTGTTGCTGACCGCCTGCGGCGGAGACGACCTGGACCCGTTCGCGACCGACCGCCAACCCACGGCTCCTCCGTCCGGGAACGGCGACGTTGCGGATGAAGCGGTGGTAGAGGGAGCGACGGCGCAAGAAGCGGTTTCACAGGCGTCCGAGCAAGCGGCGCCGCTCGCCGAGCTGCCGGAGCCGCTGGTGTACATCATCCCCAGTCCGGTGAGCCAGGGACAGACGGTGCTGGTGCTGATTGAGGCCCCGGGTGCGGAGGAGGCCTCGCTGTCCTGGCAAGGGCAAGCGTTCTCGCTGCTGCAGAGCGACGGGCGCTTCGTGGGCTTCTTCGGAATCGATGCCAACTCACCTGCCGGTCCACAATCGCTTGGTGTTGCTGTCTGGGGACCCCGGGGGGAGCAGTTGCTCTGGCAGGAGACGGTGATCGAGATCACGTCGGTGGAGTGGACCATCGACAACATCCAGATCGACGGCCCCAACGCGGCGCTGCTTGAGCCCGCGATCCGACAGGCCGACGAATCCACCCGGCTGCCATTTCAAACGAGGCTCACGCCGCAACTGCACTGGCTGGGAGTCTTCGATCCGCCGTCCGACGGCCAGATCACAGCCCTGTACGGCGAGCAACGCTCGTTCAACGGCGGACCGATCGAGGAGTATCACACGGGCATCGACTTTGGCGGCGAGACGGGGTCGTCGGTGAACGCGGCAAACAGCGGGATTGTCAGCTGGGCGGGCCGGACCCGGCGGCGCGGCAACGGGATCATCGTCGATCACGGAGCGGGGGTCTTCACCGGCTACTACCACCTGTCCGAGGTGCTGCAAACCGCCGGTGCAGTCGTCGAGCAGGGCGACCTGATTGCACGGATGGGCGCAACCGGCCTGGCCACCGGCCCACACCTGCATTGGGAAGTGGTCGTGCGGGGCATCACCGTCAACCCGCTGCCCTGGCTGAGGCTGCTGGAGTTCCCCGACCCCCACCAGGAGCTGAACCCGGTCAACGCGTTGACCTCGACAAATCTCGCCACGGGCTAGGCAGGCCAACTCGGTCGCGGCGAGTCGGAAGGACCAGGCGAAAAGTCGCTCAGGAGCGGGCAGCTTCCAGGGTCAAGGCGACGGCGATGATCGCGGCCGTCTCCGCGCGCAACGGCCGATTGCCCAGCGAAATCGGCTGCCAGCCGTGGCTTCGAGCGAGGTCGGCTTCTTCGGGTGTGTACCCGCCTTCCGGTCCGATCAGCAGATGTACCGGGTCGGGCTCCGATAGGCCTTGCTGGCGTCGCTGCTCGAAGATCGGGGCGATGCGTTGGTCCGGTTCGAGCGCCGAGGCCAGCAAACGCAACGTGCTGGGTCCTGCCGATTCCTGGATCAGATCGACCACCTCGACCGGGGCATGGATCTCGGGCCGATACTCGCGGCGACACTGCTCGGCCGCCTCGGTCGCCAGCCGACGCCAGCGATGCAGCCGCTGGGCGGCGTCACCGCGGATGATCGCGCGCTGCGACCAGACCGGGCGGATTTCATCGACGCCCAGCTCGGTCGCCTTTTCGATCATGAAGTCATAACGCTGCGGCCGGATCAGCGAGGCGGAGAGCACGATTCGAGGCGGCGGTAGCGGCTTAAGCGGGCGGCTCGCATCGATCCGGCAGATGACGTCATCGCGGGTGACGCGCTCGACCGAGGCTCGGTAGAGGCGGTCGGTGATCGGGTGAATGAGCTCCAATGGGTCGTCGCGACGGACTCGCATGACCCGCTTGAGCCGATTCGCCTTGCCGCCGGTGATCGTGATCGAATCATCGTCGACGCGGGCCGACTCGTCGAGGAAGTAGCGCGGCACCAGCCCGCTGCCTTGCTCATCATCCAGCGCCGGGTTGTCGTCATGCCGAGTCATCGCGCCCAGCCTCTCTCCGACCCGGTCCTGGCGATGATCCCGAGACCGAGCATTAGACTCCGCTGGGACAGAAACTGTACTACTTCAGCTCAGACACATTCAGAGCGGACAGGTTCAGAACGGACAAGGGACGGGGCGACTTATGGATCTCGGACTCAACGGGAAGGTGGCGATCGTCACCGGCGGTTCGGAAGGGATCGGCCGGGCGACGGCGATCCTGCTGGCGCAGGAAGGTGCAAGCGTGGCGATCGGCGCACGACGGCAGGGCCCGCTGGACGAGGCGCAGGCAGCCGTCGAGGCGGCGGGCGGCGATTGTCTGGCGATGTCGATGGACGTCACCTCAGACGGTGACTGCGAGCGGCTGGTGGCGGCCACGATCGAGCGCTTCGGCGGTGTAGACATTCTGATCAACAACGCCGGACAGTCATCGTCCGGGATGATCGAATCGCACGACATCGAGACGTGGGCGGTCGACCTCGATCTCAAGCTCTACGGAGCGATCCGCCTGTCCAAGCTCTGCGCGCCCTCGATGCGCGAGCGCGGCGGCGGACGAATCGTCAACCTGCTCAATATCGGCTGCAAGACACCCGGCGCCGGCTCGATGCCGACGGCTGCCTCGCGCGCAGCCGGTCTGGCGATGACCAAGGCGCTGAGCAAGGAGGTCGCGGCCGACCAGATCCTGGTCAATGCGGCCTGCATCGGATCGGTCGACTCGGCCCAGTGGCACGGATTCCACCAAGCGCAGATGCCCGACGCCACCTACGAGGAGTTCCTGGCCAGCGTCGGAGAGCGGATCCCGGTGAGGCGGATTGGCACGTCGGAGGAGGCGGCGAACATGATCGTGTTCCTCGCCTCGGGCGCGGCCAGTTTCATCTCCGGCTGCGCGATCAACATCGACGGCGGCGCCTCGCCGGCGTGGTAGCCCTTGGTAGCCGGGCAGCTCTCTCAGTGACTTCTTGATGGCTAGCCCGACGAGGGGGCGCCCAAGAGCAGCGCGCGCCATTCGTCTTCGCCACGGTCAGCGTGGAGCTGCAGACCGCACTCGGCCAGGGCGGCCGTTACCTCATCCTGCCGAGCGTTGATCAGTCCGCTGACGATCAGCTTGCAGCCCGGCATCAGTGCACCGGCCAGATCTCCGGCCAGGAACTGCAACAGGTCGGCCGTCAGGTTCGCGACCACGAGATCGAATCGCTGACCCGCCGGGACCGAGCCTTCCTGCACCCGGACGCAGTCGGCGAGCTGATTCTGACGCACCGTCTGACGCGCTGCGTCGACGGCGAGTGGATCGATGTCGGTCGCGAGCACCGACCCTGCGCCTAACCTGGCTGCGGCGACTGCGAGAATCCCACTCCCAGTGCCGACGTCCAGCACGTGCTCTCCGCCGTGGATCTGCTCGGCGAGCAGGCCGAGGGAGAGCCGTGTCGACTGGTGCTGTCCAGTGCCGAAGGCGAGTCCGGGCACGAGGTCGATGACGATCTCGTTCGCCCCGGGTTCATGTTGAACATGGGGTGAGCGAACGATGATCGTTTTCGGGCCGGGAACACGCACGATGTCGAAGTGGTCGTGCCACGCGGTGCGCCAATCACGGTTGGGCAGTTGCTTGACCTGAAGCAGTGGATCGACGCCGAGCAGATCGGCTGCCGCCGTTCGCGCAAGCGATTCGAGTCGATGCCACTGTTGGGCGGAGAGATAGGCGGCGACCTCGGCATGTTCGGTGCGATTGTCGTGGCCGGGCCATGGCTCTTCAGTCGGCTCGCCGAGTACGTATTCGACGCTGGAGTTGTGGACGCCAGCCAGCTCCCAGGCGGCGACGGCGAGTTCCACCTGGTTTGCTTCGACGGCGATGGAGACGCGAAGCAGCGCCGGCGACCGGCTAATTGGAGAACGCTCCGCGGATGCGCGAGAAGACGCCGTCGTCGTCGCCACCGGAGTTGGCGGGAATGTCGAGTTCCTCGGCGAGCTGCTCAAACAGCTCGCGCTGGCGACTCGATAGCTTGGCCGGGATCTCAACCACGACATGGACGCGCAGATCGCCCCGGCCGCGACCGCGCAGATGCGGGACGCCCTGTCCGCGCAGGCGGAATTCATGACCGTGCTGCGTCCCGGCGGGGACATTGAGGGGCTGCGCATGCCCATCGATGGCCGGGATGTCGACCTCGGCACCGAGCACGGCCTGCGCGACATTGAGATGCAGCGGCAGAATCAGGTCGTTGCCGTCGCGAAGAAAGGTCTCGTGCCCTCGGACGTTGATGTCGACGTAGAGATTGCCGGCCGGACCACCGCGCATACCGGCGTCGCCCTCGCCGGAGAGACGCATCTGCGCCCCATCGGTGACGCCGGCAGGAATCTTCACCTTGAGCCGGCGGTTGCGCTGCTCACGGCCGACGCCGCCGCAGGACTTGCAGGGATGTTCAATCACCGTGCCCTCGCCCTCGCAGGGCTCGCAGGGCGCGACGTTGACGAAGCGGCCGAAGACATTGCTCTGCGTGCGGCGGACCTCGCCGGAGCCGCCGCAGAACTCGCAGGCGACGCGCTGGGTCCCGGGCTCGCCGCCCGAGCCGCCGCAGACCGTGCAGTGTTCCAACCGCGAGGCGCGAATCTCTTCCTCGCAGCCGAAGACGGCTTCTTCGAAATCGAGTTCGATCTGGATGCGGAGGTCGCCGCCGCGGATTGGGCCGGCGGCGCGGCGGCCGCCGAAGAAGGCGTCGAAGATGTCACCGAAGCCGCCGAAGTCGAATCCCTCGAAGCCGGTCCCCTGGGCGAACGCGCCGACCGAGCCGTACTGGTCGTACTTGGCCTTCTTCTCAGCGTCGGAGAGCACCTCGTAGGCCGCGGCGATGCGCTTGAACTTGGCCTCCGAGGCCTCCTTCTGCGCCGGGTCGGTCACCCGGTCGGGGTGATGCTCCATCGCCAGCTTGCGAAACGATCGACGGATCTCATCCTGCGAAGCCTCTCGAGAGAGGCCAAGAATCTCATAGAAGTCGTCGGATTGAGCCATCAGGCCGTTTCTTCGTTTGGCGCGGAGTTGGCGTCAGGGTACCGTCATGCCTTGCCTCAATACGAGGCGCCTGTCGCAACTCCTACACCTCGCGGAATTCGCCTTCGACCGTGTCGTCGTCGGGTGGCGGGGGTGCGCCGCCGGCGTCGGCGGTGGCTCCGGCGGGTTCCTGCTGGCCGTAGATCTTCTCTCCGACCTTCATCAGGGTCGTGTTGAGGTCGTCGAGGGCTGACTGGATCGGGGCTGCGTCCTCCGACTCAAGCGTGCCGCGGAGCGTCTCGATCTTGCCCTGCATCTCGGTCTTGAGTTCGTCGTCGATCTTGTCTTCCTGATCGCTCAGCACCTTCTCCGCCTCGTAGGCAGTCGTCTCGGCGCGGTTGCGGACCTCGGCCAGCTCGCGGATCCGCTTGTCCTCCTCGGCGTGCTCCTCGGCGTCGCGCTGCATGGCTGCTATCTCGTCGTCCGAGAGTCCGGACGACCCCTGGATCGTGATTCGCTGCTCCTTGCCGGTGCCCTTGTCCTGGGCGCCGACATTGAGGATGCCATTCGCGTCGATGTCGAAGGTGACCTCGATCTGCGGCATGCCGCGCGGCGCGGGCAGGATGCCGTCGAGGATGAAGCGACCCAGCGACTTGTTGCCGCCGGCGATCTCTCGTTCGCCCTGGAGTACGTGGATCTCGACCTGCGACTGGTTGTCGGCGGCGGTCGAGAAGACCTGCGACTTCGAGGTCGGAATCGTCGTGTTCCTGGGAATCAACGGGGTCGAGACGCCGCCCAGGGTCTCGATGCCCAGCGTCAGCGGCGTGACGTCGAGCAGGAGGACGTCCTTGACCTCACCGCGCAACACGCCGGCCTGGATCGCGGCGCCCAGCGCCACGACCTCGTCGGGGTTGACGCCGCGGTGCGGCTCTTTGTTGAAGAACTGCTCGACCTTCTGCTGGACCAATGGCATGCGGGTCTGTCCGCCGACGAGCACGACCTCGTCGACCTGATCGCGGGTGATGCCGGCGTCGTCGAGCGCGTTGCGGCAGGGCTCGAGTGTGCTCTCGACGAGGTCGAGGACGAGTTGCTCGAGCTGTGCGCGAGTCAGCGTGTGGGTGAAGTGCTTGGGACCGGAAGCGTCGGCCGTGATGTAGGGCAGGTTGATCTCGGTCGATTGCGTGGTCGAGAGCTCGACCTTGGCCCGTTCGGCGGCTTCCTTGAGGCGCTGCAGCGCCATCCGGTCTTGCGACAGGTCGATCGCCTGCTCCTTACGGAACGTGTCGACGAGGTAGTCCATCAGCCGCTGGTCGAAGTCGTCGCCGCCGAGGAAGGTGTTGCCGTTGGTCGAGCGGACCTGGAACGTGCCTTCGCCCAACTCAAGGATCGAGATGTCGAAGGTGCCGCCGCCGAGATCGTAGACCGCGATGTAGTGGTCTTCTGTCTTCTCCAGGCCATAGGCGAGCGAGGCGGCGGTCGGCTCGTTGATGATCCGCAGCACGTTGAGACCGGCGATCCGGCCGGCGTCCTTGGTCGCGTTGCGCTGTGAGTCGTCGAAGTAGGCCGGAACGGTGATCACGGCCTCGTTGACGGCCTCACCCAGATACGCCTCGGCGTCGGCCTTGAGCTTTTGCAGGACCATCGCCGCGATCTCGGGGGGTGAATACGGGTTGCCGCCCATGGCAACGCGGGCGTCGTGGTTTTCGGCTGCTTCGACCGTGTAGGGCAAGCGGCCGACGGCGCCCTGCACGTTGGGATCCTCGAATCGCCGGCCCATCAACCGCTTGACCGAGAACAGCGTGTCCTCGGGGTTGGTCACGGCCTGGCGTTTGGCGGCGGTGCCGACGATTCGTTCGCCGGTCTTGGTCAAGGCCACGACTGATGGCGTGGTGCGATTGCCTTCGGCGTTCGGAATCACGGTCGGTTCGCCGCCTTCCATGACGGCGACGGCGGAGTTGGTCGTGCCGAGGTCGATGCCAATGACTCGTCCGGGCATAAGGTTCTCCTACTCGGTAGCTTCTTCTGCTGCTTCGTCTGGTGTGTCTGTTGATTCGATCGAGCCGTCGCCGACCATCACCTGCGTCGCCCTCAGGATGCGACTCCCGACGGTGTATCCGGTGCGCAGGACGGCGACGATCTCGTTGTGTCGTCCGGGCAGTTGCCCAACCGCTTCATGGAATTCGGGATCGAAGGACTGTTCAACCGTCTCGATCCGCTTGACCTGTTGGCGTAGCAGCAGGGCGTTGAGCTTCTGCGAGATCAGCTCGACACCCTGGCGCCACGGGTCGTCAGCGTTTGGGTCGTCCGCCGGTGCTTCGCGGTTGGCGCGTTCGAAGTCGTCGGCCAGATCGAGCAGGTCGAGCAGAATCGCGCGCTGCGACTGCTGAACCCGATCGCGCACGTCCTGGGCCGAGCGACGCTTGAGATTCTCGTAGTCGGCCTGGGCGCGCTGCCAGCCGGCATAGTTGCGCGCCGACTCCTCGCGCAGGGCCTCCAGCTCGTTCGCCGGCGCCTGAGAAACGTCGGTATCGGGTGCTGGTTCGACTACCTCGTCGGCCTGCTGCTCCGCCTGGTCAGTCGTCTGGCTGTCCTGGCTCATCGACTGACTCCGTAGACCGAGTCGATCATCTCCCGGAGCAAACGGGAGTAAAAGCGCGCAGCGGCGATGCTGCGCGGATAGTTCATCCGCGTCGGTCCGATCACACCGACGTAGCCGGGGATCTCGGGCGAGCTCGCAGAAGTAGTAGAGGAGTGGTAGGGAGCCAGTACGAGAGAGCATTCCTGGAGCAGCTCGGTCGGGTGATCGTCTCCGATCAACACGTGCATGCCGCCCTCGACCGTGACCTCGTCAATGACCGAATGCGGGATCAAGTGTTCGGAGGCGTGCTGGTCGACCAGCTCGATCAGCTCCAGTGATCGCTCCGGCTCCTGCTGGAACTCCGGCTGCGCCATCATGCCGCCCAGCCCGGCGATCGACGGTACGCCGGCGCGTTCGGCGTCGCGATCCAGCACCTGCGCCAGCGTCTCCAGCACGAAGTGCTCGGCCGGATGCGTATCGGGCGTCTCAATCGCCTGGCGCGCCGCTTCGCGAACGTCGGGCGCCGAGCGACCGCGCAGCATCCAAGACAGTCGGGTCGACAGATCGTCCAGTTCATCCACTTCAATTGGCTGGGGTAGCGGCATCAGCTGCCGGATCATCCGCGCTTCCTGGACCACAACGATCATCAGAACCAAGAGCTCGTTCAGCGAGATCAGTTCTACCTGGCGGACACGCAGCCGCTCGGGATGGGGCGGCGCGACGATCACCAGCAGACCGAGCGATCGGGCCAGCACATTGGCTGCCAGCTCGACCCATTCCTCGACCGAGGGAGCTGCCTGGAAAAACTGGTGGCGGACCTGCGCCTGTTCGGCCAGACCAAGCTCGGCGTGGCCCATCAGCGACTGGACGAAGTGGCGGTAGCCGCGATTCGAGGGCACTCGACCAGCGGAGGTATGCGGATGGGTGAGATAACCCTCCTGCTCGAGGGCGTGCATCTCATGTCGTATCGTGGCGGGCGACGCCGGCAGCGCGTACTTTTCCACCACATGGCGCGACGCGACCGGCGTCGCCGTCTCGATGTAGTCCTGGATGACGAGCTGCAGAATGCCGGCGCGTCGGTCTGACAACTGTTCGGAGATCATGGCTCGTATCGAGTCGTGTTCCGTCCCGAAGGCTCCGTTAGGCTGCGCTTAGCACTCTCCTACCGAGAGTGCTAACGCGGTCATCGTAACAGCGTTTCCAAGAATCGGCAAAGGAAATCGATACTCAGACGTGGTCGACAGAACACGTCAGTCAGCTCAGCACACGGGGATGATGAGAGGCTGAAATCATGGTCAGCGGTGCGTCCCATCGGGGACAGTTCGACGAATCTCTCGGCGAGCGCCGACGTGTGGTGATCACCGGGCTGGGCGCCGTGTCGGCCGCCGGAGGCAGCGCCGCAGACCTCTGGACCGCGCTCTCCGAGGGTCGCGTGTGCACCTCACCGCTGACGACCTTCGACGCGCCCCGAGCAGCTGCGGCCGGACAGGTCGACCGCGACTGGCACGGTCCCTCGGGCGCTCCGGATTGGCTGCTGGCACGGATGGATCGCGCTTCACGGCTGGCGCTGGACGCCGCGATTCAGGCCCAGACCGATGCGCGGATTGAGTTCAATCAACAGAACGCCTTCGCCGTCGGAGCCGTGAGCGGAATCGCGCACCCGGGAACCGGCGATGATTGGGCGGCGTTGGGCTCCGGGCTCTCCGGCGCTTCGCTGGGACTGAACATCGCCGGACCGGTTTTCACCGTCGCCATGGGCGGCGCTTCCGGCCTCGCCTCGGTCGTGCTAGCCACCCAGATGATCCGCACGGGGGTTATCCGCGCCGCGCTGGCGATCGGCGCTGAGGCGCCGCTTCGAGCCGATATCTGGAACGCGTATGAGTCCGCGGGTTTACTCGACTCCAGCGGCGATCTCAATGCGCAGCGTCCATTCGACGCCAACCGTCAGGGCATGATTCTCGGCGAGGGCGCCGCCGCTTTGATGCTCGAAGATCGACAGCTCGCGACGCAGCGAGGGATTCACATCTACGCGGAGATCGGCGGCGAGGCGCTGACCGCCGGTCCGATGGGGGACGGGCAGGGACCCACCGATGTCGAGGTGGCCCGACGCGCAACCGGCGATGCATTGCTCGGCGGCGAGATCGCTCCGGCAGATGTCGACGTGGTGGTGACCGCAGGACTGGGGTTGCCCCGGGGCGACGAGCGAGAGACCGACGTGATCGAGCGAGCCTTCGGTCGGCGCACGCTCGACATGTACGCCGCCGCCGTCACTCCGAACGTTGGCTATACGGTCGGTGCATCGGGAGCACTCACGGCGGTGGCGGCCACGCAGATCGTCGACCAGCGTCAGATCCCGCCGCACGCCACGTTCGAGCAGGAAGACATCGCCTGTCGGCTGGGGTTCGTCCAGAAGCTCTACCGGGACCGGATCGTCGGCGTCGCCACCGCCGCCTACGGCGCGCACGGACAGAACGCCGCCCTGGTTCTCCTGCCCCACCAGGCCGAAGCCGGCGACGAACTTCCCTTGCTAGCCAACTAGAACCCCAGCTGCGTCTGCGCATATGTCACCTGCTCCGTAGGCTGTGCCTATGGATATCGCCTGGTACGGACATGCCGCGTTTCGCCTGCGTGGTCGCGAAGCGGCCGTGGTCATGGATCCCTGCTCGCCGGAGACGGGCTTCCGACTCAACCGTCCTTCGGCCGACATCGTTACCGTCTCGCGCGAACACGATTCCTCGCACAACTGGGTCGAGGGCGTGACCCTGGAGTCCTCCGGACTCCAGCGCACGCTGGATGCGCCCGGCGAGTACGAGATCAAGCGCGTGCTGGCGACGGGGGTTCGCACTCTCGGGGCCGACGGAACGCGAAACATCTCGTTCGTCGTCACGATCGACGAGGTGATCGTGGCTCACCTCGGCGATCTGCAGGAGATGCCGGAGCGAGCCGCAATGGAGGAATTGCAACGAGCCGACGTGGTCCTCCTGCCCTGTGGCGGCGGATCTCACCTCTCCCCTCAGGCTGCCGCGGGGGTCGCAGCGGTGATTGCTGCCCCCCTCGTCATTCCCATGCTCTACCAGCCGGAGGGCGCGGAAGACGTCCATACCGGCCTCGAGCCACTCTCCGTGTTCCTCCAGGAGATGGGCCTGACCGTCGAGCCTCCGTCCGACAACCACATCAACGTGACCCGTTCGTCACTTCCCTCGGCGCCGACTGTGGCGCCGCTGCTGGCCAGAGGAGCCTGACATGGGTGAACAGCATTCGCAGCCCGAGTTTGAGGTCGTCATTCAACGCAACCGACGCGTCTCGATGCGCGACGGTGTGACCCTGGCCACCGACGTCTACTTGCCTGCTCGCGACGGCGTTGCGCTCGACGGTCGGTGGCCGACGCTGCTCACCCGGACCCCCTATGACAAGCTCGGGTTCGCCGCCGACGGCGAATGGTGGGCGAGCCGGGGCTACGCCCGGGTCATGCAGGACGTCCGCGGCCGCTTCGCCTCGGAAGGCGACTTCTACCTGCTCAAGAACGAAGCAGAAGACGGCTACGACACGATCGAGTGGCTCGCCGAGCAACCCTGGTCGACGGGCAAGGTCGGTACCGTCGGCACCTCCTACATGGGCTGGGTGCAGTCGGCCGCGGCGACACAGAATCCACCGCACCTCTCGGCGATGTGGGTGAACCAGGGCGCCTTCAACGGGCTCACCTCGTCGCTGCGGCAGGGCGGCGCGCTGGAGCTGCGCTGGCTGGCCTGGGCTTTCTGGAATGCACCTGTCAGCCCCGAGGCCATGTCGGACCCGTCGCTGTACGCGGCGCTCGACCAGGCCGCCGTGGACCTGCGCGGCTATCTCGATCGCCTCCCCTGGCGAGACGGCGACACCCCTCTCGCCCAGACCCAGGATTACGAGCGCTGGGCGATTGACCTGCTCACGCTTGCGCGCGAGGACGACTGGCTCTGGCAGTTGCCGTCAATGAATTTTGAGCGATTCATCGGCCAGACCGCCGATGTGCCGAGCGTCTACTCGGGTGGCTGGTACGACAGCTACACCAGAGCCACGACCGAGTCGTTTATGGCCTTTTCCGAGGCGATGTCGTCGCCGCAATACCTGCTCATGGGTCCCTGGACACATGGTGAGGTCACTCTCGACCGCACGTGGTCGGGCGATGTCGACTTCGGTCTCACCGCGCCGACATCGGGCAATCTCGCGCCGAGCATCTCCGACCTGCGCCTGCGCTTCTTCGACCACACGCTGAAGGACCTCGACAGCGGCTGGGCGGAGATGGCACCGGTCACGATGTTCGTGATGGGCGGAGGCAGCGGCCGCCGAATTCCCTCAGGCCGGATGGATCACGGTGGCGAGTGGCGCGAAGAGTCGTCGTGGCCCCCGGCTGCTGCTGAGCAGGTCGACTGGTTCCTCCAGCCCGGCGGCGGACTGGCCACCGAGCCAGCGGGTGAAGATGGAGGTTCCTCCAGTTATCTCTTCGACCCGACGAACCCGGTTCCGTCGATCTCTGCCAACGTGTCGTCCCTGCGCGAATACGCGCCTGAGGATCCGACGCTGAAGTCGCAGATCTGGCCACCGACTCAGCGCTCTCGAGAGCTGATCCTGCCCGGGGGCGCCGACCAGCGCACGCGTCCCGACGTGATGGGCGCCGAGGCACCATACCTGCCGACCGCCTCCCGCTCCGACGTCCTTTCCTTCCGCACCGAGCCGCTGGCCGGGGATGTCGAGGTCAGCGGACCGGTCACGGTCCGCCTGTACGTCTCGACGAGCGCCCCGGACACCGACTTCACCGCTGCGCTACTCGACTGCTATCCGCCGAATGCGGACTATCCCGAGGGCTACCACCTGCGGATCACGGACAGCATCAAGCGTCTGCGCTTCCGCAACGGCTACGACCGCGAGGACCTGGTTTCAGCGGATGACGTCGTCGAGGTATCGATCGAGCTCTACCCGACCTCGAACGTGTTCAAGGCGGGCCACAGGATCGGGATCGAGATCAGCAGCAGCAACTACCCCAGGTTCGACGTCAACCCCAATACGGGAGAGCCGATTGGACGTCAGACGCACGTCAGGACAGCGCTGAACACGGTGCACCACAACGCAGATCGGGCATCTCGGGTGGAGCTGTCGGTGGTTCCTGCTTAATCGACGCTACTCTTCGCCCCTGATCAGGCGCTGTTGGCGCTTGCTGAAGCCGCTCAGGATTCGCTCGTAGGAGTCGACGATCAGCTCCTCCAGCTCGTCGTCGGGCAGGTCCGACTCGAGCGTGATCGCGATCCAGTGGGACTTGTTGAGGTAGCTGGGGAAGGTGACGGCTTCGTATTGCTGGTGGAGGGCGGGAACGATGGCGGGGTCGCACTTGATCGAGATTGCGTGCGGTTTGCCTTCGGTCGTGCCTCCGCCGACGAAGCAGAAGATCTTGCCGCCCTTGCCGTCGGCGTTGCGGTTGCCCAGCTTGTAGACGAGGTCATCCTCGCCCCAAGGCGAATCGGGCCAGGATCCGGGCAGTGTTTCGCAGAGGTCGGCGACGTCGTTGCGGTTCATGGTTGCTCCCGAACGCGCGTTACGCCTCGGCGGCGGTGAGGTTTTCGAGGAACTCGGTGTTCGACTTGGTCTTGGCAAGCCGGTCGAGCAGGCGCTCGGTCGGCTCGGTGGCGCTGCCTCCTGAACCGGCGAGTACGGACATCATCCGGCGAAGCAACCAGACTCGCTGCAGTTCTTCGCCGGAGAGCAGCAGTTCCTCGCGCCGCGTGGATGACGCGGCGATGTCGATCGAGGGGTAGATGCGGCGCTCGGCCAGCTTGCGGTCGAGCCGGACTTCCCAGTTGCCGGTGCCCTTGAACTCCTCGAAGACGACATCGTCGAGGCGCGAGCCGGTATCGACCAGACAGGTCGAAATGATCGTGAGCGAGCCGCCCTCCTCGGCCTTGCGGGCGGAGCCGAAGAAGCGCTTGGGCGGATAGAGCGCGACCGGATCGATGCCACCGGAGAGGGTGCGTCCGGTGGAGGGCATCTCGAGGTTGTAAGCGCGGGTGAGGCGGGTGATCGAGTCGAGCAGGATGACGACGTCGCGGCCCATTTCCATGAGGCGCTTGGCCCGCTCGAGTCCGAGTTCGGCGACGCGGGTATGTTCCTCGACCGGTTCGTCGAAGGTGGAAGCGATCACTTCGCCGCGCACCGAGCGTTTCATCTCGGTGACCTCTTCGGGCCGCTCGCCGATCAGCACGACCATCAGGTGGACCTCGGGGTGGTTGACCGCGATTCCATTGGCGATGGACTGGAGGAGCATCGTCTTGCCGGCCTTGGGCGGGCTGACGATGAGGCCGCGTTGGCCGCGGCCCATCGGGGCGACGAGGTCGATGACGCGTCCCGAGAGTTCGGCCGGGTCTTCGGTTTCCAGTTCGAAGCGCTCGTGGGGGAAGACCGCGGTCAGATTCTCGAAGTGCGGGCGGGCGGCGGCATCGGACGCGCTGACGCCGTTGACGAGGTCGACGCGGGAGAGCCCGTAGTATTTCTCACCCTGCTTGGGCGGACGGACCGAGCCGATGACGTAGTCGCCGGTACGCAGGCCGGACCTGCGCACGAGGCTCTGCGAGACATAGACATCGGTCGGGGCGGGCAGGAGTGATTCACCGCGGAGGAAGCCGTAGGAGTCGTCGACGATTTCGAGGACGCCGCCGGAGAGGATGTGGCCTTCGGACTCGGACTGGGCCTGCAACAGCCGGAGGATGATGTCCTGCTTCTTGAGACCGGATAAGCCGCTGACCTCGAGTTCACGGGCTTTGGCGAGGAGTTCCTCGCGTGTCTGGGTCTCCAGTTCTGGGATGTTCAGGCTCGTCATTGGCTACCTCGGGAATCGGCGCATCGCGTGCTGGTTGCTTGACGGTTGCTCAGCGGTGGCAGGGCTCAGGCGTCGTCGGGGGAGGAGTGTGTGCAGACACCGTCTGTGCGGAACCGGGTTCCGGCGCTCTACGACGCCAAGCGAATCAACAGGCGCGGGGCGCTGGAACCAATCTCACGGGACGAGACCAATCGTAGACCGGCGATTCGCAGCTTGGCAAGCAATTTCCCGGCTGATTCACAGAAAGTTACGCGACCGGTTGCGCGCGAAGCTGCGCTTCGGCCTGGCGCCAGTCGTCGAGGAAGGCCTGAATGCCCTTGTCGGTCAGCGGATGCAGTTGCATCTGCTCGAGCACGGGGAAGGGGATCGTGGCGACGTGGGCGCCGACCCGGGCCGCCTCGGCGGTGTGGTCGGTGTTGCGCAACGAGGCGGCGATCACCTGCGCCGGCAGGTTGAAACGGTCGAGCAGATTGACGGTGTCGGCGACGAGCTGAATCCCGTTCTCGCCGATGTCGTCGAGCCGACCGACGAAGGGTGAGACGTAGGCCGCGCCCGCACGGGCCGCCAGGAGCGCCTGGTTGAGGGAGAAGATCAACGTGGTGTTGATCCGGATGCCTTCCTCGGAGAGGGCCTTGATCGCCGCCAGGCCCGGCCCATCGATGGGAATCTTGACCACGACGTTGGGATGCCAGCCGGCGAGCTCACGCGCTTCCTCGATCAACTCCGCCGTCGTGCGGGTGACGCACTCAGCCGAGATGGGTCCGTCGACGATATCGGCGATACGCAGGATGCGGTCGTGGTAGGAGATCGCGTTGTCGCCCTCATGGGTGACGGCTCGCGCGTGGAGCGAGGGGTTGGTCGTGACCCCGTCGCAGACGCCCCAGTCGACGGCCTGCTGAATCTCGTCGAGGCGGGCGGTGTCGAGGAAGATCTTCATGGCGCGAGTTCCCTTTGGTTAACCTGCTTGATCCATTATGCATTATCGGGTGAAGCCTTGAGCCGTGCGTTGTGGATACCCCGCCGGCTGCCCGATGTTGTTGCAGCTAGGGCTGCCCGATGTTGCTGCAGCTAGGGCTGCAGGGTAACGAGCGCGACCTGGACGGGCAGCAGGACGGCCATGAGGACGGCGAAGACGAGCGGGCCGCGGTCGTTGAGCGCATCGGTGAGTTCGTCGGAGATCCGGCCGGTCTTGCGGACCTGCAAGGAGAGCAGCCGGACGCGCCGGACGCCGGCGAACATACCGGGCACGAGGACGAAGAGCGAGATCAGGTAGAGGATTTCCACGGCCAGCAGCCAGCCGGTCTCGATCGGGTCGACGGCATCGGCGCGGATGCCCCAGACGGCGCCGAGCACACCGGTGGCGATGATCCCGGGCAGCAACAGGCGCGTGTGAGCGCGGTCGGCTGAGCGGAAGAGGACGTCCCGCTCGACAGCGTCATCGGTCTGCCAGGCGCGAGTGAGGGCGAGCGTCAAGGCGGCGACGCCGCCGGCGTAGACCAGTGCGGCGACGGTGGTGAAAAAAAAGAAGACGTCGTCCTCGCTCATGGCCGGGCCCGACCCGCGCTGTCCCGCGCTGTCCTGCGCCGTGTCGTGGAAAAAAACCTGTCGCCCGGAGATGGCGCGGATTGGCGCGCCGGCAGGGCAGTTTCAGGTGTTGGGCGAAAACTTTTTCTGGACGCTGCGCCCGTGCGAATTCCCTGTGTTTTACGGGAGATCGCGCCTGTTTGAGTTTCAGGTTCTTTCAGGTTATTTCGGGTTTTTTCAGCGATGCTCAGACTCGCTTCGTGTTCGGTCCTGTTCGGCTCTGTTCGGTTCGATTCGGTTGGGTTGGGGCATCGGCGCCTCGCGGCCGAGGGAAGGCGGGGGCGTTCCTTTGCGTTTTGCATGGGTGTCGGCCTCGTCTTCATCGTCCGCCCGTCCGGGGCGCGCTGTCGTTGCATCGAACACAATACCGCTCTGGTGTTCTGCGGGGGAATCGTGGGTGTGTCCGAATATGCATGCCGGGAACGGGCCGCTCGGGGACTATCCGGTGTGATTGGTCGCTCCGACGGGGTGCCGCAGGGCGGTCTCCGACTCGGCCAAGACGGAGTCGATGAAGCCGAGGAAGAGGGGGTGCGAGCGCTCGGGTCTCGACTTGAGCTCGGGGTGGAACTGGGAGCCGAGCATGAAGGGGTGGTCGCAGACCTCGGCGATTTCGACCAGCTGACCATCGCGCGAGGTCCCGCTGGCCAAGAGCCCGGCGTGTTCGAAGCGCTCGCGGTAGCGGGGGTTGAACTCCCAGCGGTGGCGATGACGTTCGTAGGCGAACTCGGACTGGTAGAGATCCCAGGCGCGGGTCTCGGGAAGCAGCTGGCAGGGGTACCTGCCCAGCCGCATGGTGCCACCCATCTGGCTGAGTTCGCGCTGCTCGTCGAGGAGGGCGATGACCGGAGCGTCGGTGTGTTCGTCGGCCTCGGTGGTGTTGGCGTCGGGCAGGTCGAGGCGCTCGCGGGCGAAGGCGATCACCATGTTCTGCATTCCCCGGCAGAGGCCGAGGTAGGGGATGTCCTGCTCGAGGGCGAAGCGGGCCACGCCGACTTCGCCCTCGATGCCGCGCTCGCCGAAGCCGCCGGGCACGATCACGCCATCGACCTCGGCGAGGGCGGCGGCGATCTCGGGCTGGTCGGCATCGTCGAGATCGTCGGACTGGATCCAGGTGATGTCGACGCTGGCGCCGCGCTGCGCTGCGGCGTGAATCAGCGCTTCCTTGACCGAGAGATAGGCGTCGCGCAGCTCGACATATTTGCCGACGATCGCGACGCGGCAGACGCGATCGGTCTGGGAGAGCGCGGCGGTCCACTCGAGCCAGTCGTCGATTGAGCGTCCCGGCTGCGAGGGCCGGGCGTCGAGTCCGAGTCGCTCGAGGGTGAGTTCGGTGAGGCCGGCCTGTTCGAGAATGGCCGGCACCTGGTAGATCGAGGAAGCGGTCTCGAGGGTCATCACGGCCTCGGCCGGGACGTCGCAGAAGAGGGCGAGCTTTTCGGTGATCGAATGGTCGGCGGGGATGTCGGTGCGGGAGATGATCACGTCGGGCTGGATGCCCATGCTGCGCAGGGTGCGCACGGAGTGCTGGGTCGGCTTGGTCTTGAGTTCGTTGGTCGCCTTGAGGTGGAAGAGCGGCGTGACGTGGATCGCGAGGGTGCCGTTGCGCGGCTCCTCGTAGCGCATCTGGCGAATCGCCTCGAGGAAGGCTTGACCCTCGATGTCGCCGACGGTGCCGCCGACTTCAACGATGAGCACGTCCACACCGGCGCTCTGGGCCAGGCCGCGGACCCGTTCCTTGACCAGGTCGGTGACGTGGGGGACGGTCTGGATGGTGCCGCCCAGATAGTCGCCGCGGCGCTCGCGCTCGATCACGTCGGCGGAGATCTGGCCCATGGTGACGGAGGAGGCGGCGGTCAGGTTCTGGTCGAGAAAGCGCTCGTAGTGGCCGAGATCGAGATCGGTCTCGGCGCCGTCGTCGGTGACATAGACCTCGCCGTGCTGATAGGGCGACATGGTGCCAGGGTCGACGTTGAGATAGGGGTCGAGCTTCTGGACGGTGACGGAGAGACCGCGGGACTGGAGGAGCCGTCCGAGTGAAGCGGTGGTGATGCCCTTGCCGACGGAGGAGATGACGCCGCCGGTGATGAAGATGTACTTCGGTGAGGGTTCGCCGCTGCTCACTGGCTCGATGTCGCTCCTGTTGATCCACCTTGCAGGTTGACCAGCAGGTCAACCTGGTCGCCGTCGTTGAGCGGGTCGTCGACCTGAGCCTGGACGGAGTTGATCACGACCGCGATCGCTTCCTGGTCCTGCTCGGAGAACTCCTCCGCTTCGAGGATGTGCTGGGCGGTAATGCCATCGAACCAGTCGACCGAGAGACTGGATTTCTTCGACCTGGAGAGCGGCACGAGGGTCATGAAGAGCTTGACGCTGATAGCCATGGCGGTCTCCGTCGCTGGTTGGTTGGGAGTGTATCAATGGGAGTCGCCGCAGGCTGTGGATGAGTACGTTGATACAATGGAACCATGTCGTAGGTACCACTGCGCATCCGCAACATCATGGTCAGGCGCATGGGTCTGGCTGAGGAACCGGTCGACGAGTTCGTGGGGGCGCTCGACGAGATGACCGAGGGAATGACGCCGCGAGCGGAAACCAATGCAGCCTTCGAACGACTGCGTCTGGAGACCCGGGCGCTGATTCTGCAGGCAACGTTCTTCATCGTCATGGTGCTATTAGCCATTGGGGGCATCGTCATCGGTTTGCTGATCGCCTCCCTGGTAGGTTCGTAATCGGCTCTACGATTCCATACGCTTCTTCGAGGATGAGCGCCGCGGCTCTGCGGACGCCGGGATTGTTGGGCTGGCCGCCCATGGGGTAGGGAAACAGCGTGGCGTAGCGGGACAATGTGACCGCCATGTGCGTCGAGATGGACGTGTACTCGGGGTGCGAGTGCTCTCGCCAGAACGTGGCGGCTTCCCCCCAGTTCGCGGCTAACGTCTGCGCTTCATGCGCGTAGCGCTGCGGCTCGATCTCGATGTCGCTCTGCAACAGCTCGACTCGGCTGAGGAGGTCCTCCCTGACCCGGTCGATCGATGTGACGAATGCTTCCGCTGCGGTTCGTGCGGTGCGTTCGGAGGTCGGTTCCCCGCTGCGTCGGGCGGCAATCATGATGAGAGCCGGGGCGGCGTTGAACTCTGACTCGGGCAGCCAGGGGGAGACCTGCTCGGTCATCGGACCGTCGCGACGCCAGGCGCGGCGCTCGTCGTCGACGCCGACGATCAGGCCCCAGGCCGGACCGAATGGCGAGACGCCGACAGCGAAAGCCGACACCGGCCGGTCGGCGCGCAGTTCGGTGCGGATCCGTCGCCTCGAGCGAAAGCGCTGGAGGCGATTGGGGTAGCTGAAATTCGTGATCTGCGGGGCGACGCCCAGGGCGGAGAGTCCGTCTTCCAGCAGTGCGGGCAACTCGGCGTCCTGCGGCGGCTGATAGCTGAGGCCGGTGACGGAGCCGATGATGTGGCTCGGTTGTCCCGATCCGATGTGGGCGAGCTGAGCTGTCAGGCAGCCGATCAGCGGCGCCCAGTGATACTCGTAGCGTGCCTCGACGAACGCCTGCACCGGCAGCTCCTCTGCTCTTGGCCGTCGCCGTCCCGCACAGTGGCTTGAGCATACGGAGGCGCGGGTATGCTGAGACAGCCCATGCCGAAGTCAAGCAACCATCGCGTCACCGTCGAACCGACGATCGACGTCCTCTCCAGCGGATTGCGCGTGGTCGTGACCGAGATTCCGCATTCCCAGGCGGCGGTGCTGGCGGCGTATGTCGGTGTGGGATCGCGCGATGAGGCGCGCGAGACGCTGGGGCTGTCGCACTACCTGGAGCACATGCTGTTCAAGGGCACGGAATCGCGGCCGGAGCCGACCGCGATTTCGGCGGCGATCGAGGGTGCGGGCGGATCGCTGAACGCGTTCACTACCCGCGAACTGACCAGCTACTGGAACCGCGTGCCGTTTGATCGGCTGCCACTGGCGATGGACGTGCTCGCCGACTCCGTGCGGTATTCACTGCTGGCGGAGGCGGAGATCGAGCGGGAACGCACGGTGATCTGCTCCGAGATCCGGCGCGCGCATGATCAGCCGGGGCAACGCGTGATGCAGCTGCTCAGCGACGCCGCCTACGGCGAGCAGGCGCTGGGCTGGGAGATCGCCGGTGATCTGGAATCGGTCGGCGCAGTGAGGCGGGGTCATCTGGCCGACCATATCCAGACCTGGTATCGACCGTCGAACATCGTGCTGTCGGTGGCGGGGAACGTCGATCGGGCCGAAGTGGTCGAGCTGGCGGAGCGTCACTGGGGTAGCGGATGGCCCGAAGATTCGAGCGAAGCGACGCCGACACGCCGGCCGGCCGCCAGGGAGATGTCCGAGGATCTGACGCAGATCGAAGTTCGCGATCTGGAACAGTGCAATCTGGCGCTGGCGTTGCGATCGATTCATCGGCTGGACCCTGATCGCTATGCGATGACGCTGCTCAACGAGGTGCTGGGCGGCGGGATGACTTCGCGGCTGTTCACCGAGATCCGGGAGAAGCGCGGGCTGGCCTATTCGGTCGGTTCGTATCCCACGGCCTTCGACGACGCCGGACACCTCTCGATCATGGCGGGCGTGACCGATGAGCACGTGCTGGAAACGGTGGACGTGGTGATGGACGAACTGGGCAAGCTCGTCGCCCAACCGGTCTCGGACGAGGAGATCGAGCGGGTCCGGGAGCATGTGATCGGCTCGTTCCGGTTGGGTCTCGATGCGGCGGCGAGCTGGTGCCATCGGGCCGGCGGGATGTTGGTCTCGAACGGGTTCATTGAGCCCGTGGAGGAGACGATCGCCGGCTATGAGTCGGTCACGGTCGCAGACATCCAGCGGGTCGCACAGCGCATCGTGCGCGAGGACAATCTCGCGGCGGCGGTGGTCGGTCCGTTCGAGCAGGCGGATGATCTGCGCGAGCGTGTCGGCGGCTTCAGCCCAAACTGACGACGGAAGCGTGGTTGTGGCCATGGATAACGTGCGCGCGATGTTCGTCGTGCTACCTGACGCGCCAATGCCCGAACCGACGGACGTTGAAGCGGCCGACGCGCTGATCCTTGTCTTTCCCCAGGAGGAGAGCGATTACGCAGCCTCACAGGAGCGCGCGGCGGCGGCGATCGAGGTCGGACCACCCGTGTATCTCGTCATCCCGCCGCTGGATTCCGGACTGGCGCGCGGCTATCTGCAACATGCTCTTCAACCCGGGATCTACGGGGTCGCAGTCCAGACCGCCGCGAGTGTCGATCAGCTCCGCTACCTGGAAGGCGTACTGGAGGAGCTCGAACTACGAGCTGGCATCCGCCCTGGACTGACTGCGATGGCGGTTGGATTCCATGATCCCAAGGCGATCAACATCATGTCCGACTGCCTGGCCGCGATGCGCGACTCGTCCGATCGGATGACCTGGATCGCCTTCGACCACGCAGAGCTGGCAGAGTCGCTGGGCGTCGCACCGGACAGCCCGACGGTCCGGCTGGCCAGTTCGCAAGTGGTGATGACCGCAGCCGCCTACAACCTGCCGGTGGTCTACGGCTCACCGCCCGACGCCGAGTACGCTGCATCGCTCGGCTTCCGTGGTTGCGCCACCGGAGAGCTGACTGACCTTGAGGGTCTGCGAGCGACGTTCACGAGACCCGAACCTGAGACCGATGAGGACGAGGAGGATTCGTAGTGGCAGCCACCGTGATGCGATCGATGTTGTCGGTGCCGGGGATCCGCGAGCGATTCATTGAGAAAGCGCGCGACGCCGAGGCGGATGTGCTCTGCTTTGACCTCGAGGACTCGGTTGCGTGGGACGACAAGCCGGCCGCCCGAGACTTGCTCTGCCGGGTTCTGCCCGACTTCCCGAAGCGCGGCCGTCAGGTCTTCGTTCGCACCAACGGCTACGACACCGGGCTGATCGAGCAGGAACTCGACGCGATCGTGCAGCCCTGGCTGGATGGCGTCAGCGTCTCGAAGATCGAGACTGCTCGCGATGTGCAGCGAATCGACGACTACCTGACGCTGCTGGAACGGGCGCGCGGCCTGTCCGATGGCCAGGTGAAGATCGCGGCCTGGATTGAGAATGCTCACGCTGTCGCGAATGCGTATGAGATCTGCGCGGCCTCGGAGCGGCTGGTCGGGATCTGTGTCGGCGGCGAGGACTACGCGGTCAGCATCGGCGTACGCCGGACCAAGGGCGGGGCGGAGCTGGAACTGGCCCGGCGAGCATCGGTCAACGCCGCACATGCTGCCGGCATCGCGCCGCTGGACACGCCGTGGACCGACATCCGCGATTCCGAGGGCTACGAAGACGAGTTGCGGCGGATGAAGGAGATTGGCTTCCAGGGCAAGTTCTGCATCCATCCCGATCAGCTCGGTCCGGCCAACCGCATCTTCAGTCCGCCGGTGGACGACGTCGACTGGGCGCGGCGAGTGGTGGAGGCCTACCAGGACGGCGTTGAACAGAACCTCGGCGCGGTCGCGCTGGACGGCCAGATGATCGACAAGCCGGTGCTGGAACAGGCCGAGAACGTGCTGGCCTGGTCGGAGCAGATCGCGGCGATGGAGTCGGCGCGTTAGAAGCCGCCCTTGGCCTCTCGGCCGAGTCGGAAGGCGCCGGTGCGCTCATAGGCGACATCGGCGACGTAGATGTGCTGACTGGCGACGAGGATGTCGCGCAGCACCTGTTGCAACGGACTGTCGGTGAAGGCGGCCGCGCCGCCTCCGTGGTGATGAGCGAAGCGCACCACGTCGACGCAGGTGTCGGTGACCCAGGTGACCATGGCCCGAATCCGCGCGTCGTAGTCGGGCGTGATCGGTTCGCCCGCCTCGCGCTGCGCCATCGCGTCGTCGAGTGTGGAGAGCGCGTAGGCACGCGCGGCCTCGTAGCGGCACGACATCTCGCCGTAGTCGCGCTGGAACGCGCCCCGGTCAGCGACGGCGCTGGCCTGTCCGAATCGTGTGCGATTGCCGACATCGCCGGTCAGCAGATCGAGCGCTCTCCGTGCTGACCCGAGCGCAATGCCGGTGTGTCCCGGGCTGAGAAACGTGATCGTGGGGTTGGCGAACCAGGGACCGCCGCGGTAGGAGTGCACGCCGCCAAATGAGGTCATGAACGGGCGCTCGACGATCACGTCGTGGAGCTGGTAGTGGCAGCTTCCGGTGCCCTCCAGTCCCATGACGTTCCAGCTGTCCTCCACTTCCACCTGCTCCAGCGGCACCAGCGATCCGACGACCGGCGGCAGTTCGTCGGCCGGCGTTGGCCGGGAGCCGTCTTCCATGCGCACGATCGCGTTGGCCAGGACCCAGCCGCAATGACGGATGCCGCTGGCGAAAGACCAGCGCCCCTTGAGTCGGAAGCGGCCGTCCGACTGCGCCGTGGCGACGCCCTCGGGATTAGCCGTGCCTGCGACCCGAGGGAACCGCCCGCCAAAGACCGTGTCCAGCCCGATCCCGTCGGGTAGATGCGACGCCGCCATGGCCGGTGATTCCGCCTGGATCATCGCGACCCAACCGCTCGATACGTCGACGGCTGCCAACTGTTCGAACGCCTCGACCTGAGTGGCGGGATGCACGTCGAAGCCGCCGACCTCCAGCGGCGATGCCATCGAGAACAGACCCGCACCCTCGAGAGCAGAGACCGACTCCATCGCTAGCGTCTTGCCTTGGGCTGATGCGGCTGCAAACTCTCTCAGCGTCGGGCCGACCGATTCGGCCCGTTCGATCCACTCGGAGCGTTCACGCTGGCGTTCAATGCTCGTGCGGCTCATGACTGTCCCTAGTCGGGTGCGAGGCGGCGCGCTCCATCTAATTCATAGTTGATCTCGGAGATGAACACATGATTGGAGGCGGCGAGCATGTCGCGGTTGAGCTGGTCCATCGGATGGTCGGAGAAGTTGGCCGCCGCGCCCAGCGCCCGGTAGCAGAAGCGGACCGCGTCGAGGCAGACATCTCCGACCCAGGAGCCCATCGCCCGGATCCGTGATTCATCGGCGGGCGTGATCGGTTCGCCGCGCTGTCGCTGGTCCCAGGCCCCCGCGAGCACGTGGCCGGCGTAGACGCGGGCCGCCTCGACGCTCTGCGCGGCGACGCTGAAGTCATGCCGAACCGTCGAGCGCAGTCCCAGCGCTCTGCCGGTCGAGAAGCGGACCCTGGTCGAATGCTCGCGGAACAGATCGAGCGCCTGCTCGGCGATGCCGATGCAGGAAGCGGCCACTCCAACGACGAGGAAGGTGGTCATCGGAATGTTGAACCAGGCGCCGCCGCGTCGGGGAGTGGTTCCGCCGAAGGGCATTTCGTGGTCCTCGGAGAGGACCAGATCATGGGCTCGATAGTGCGGGCTGCCGGTGCCCTGCAGGCCGGCGACGTGCCAACTGTCCTCGATCTCAATCCCGTTCGTCGGGATCGCCATCGCCGTCCAGAGCGGCGCGCCGTTCTCGGCGGTACGTTGGCGTCCCTGCTCGTCAAGCAGCATCACGCCGCCGAGCACCCAATCGCAGTGCCGGATGCCGCTGGCGTACGACCAGCGTCCGTTGAGCCGGTAGCCGCCCTCGTACGGTTGCGCCGTGCCCTCGGGATTGGTGGTGCCGGAGAACTTCGGGTAGGACGAGCCGAACGCTTTCTCAAGGGCTTCGCCCTCGCACAGATGCGCTCCGGCCAAGCCGGCGACCATCGACTGGACCATCGTGCACCAGCCGGCGGAAACGTCGGCCCGGGCCAGATCGATGAACGCTTCGAGCTGGGTCGTGGGATGCGCTTCCAGTCCTCCGATTTCTCGTGGGCCGGAGAGCTTGAACGCCCCGATCTCTTCCAGGGCGGCGACCGAGGCCGGCGCCAGGGTTCGCAGCTCGACCGACTCGGCACCGTGCTCCCTGAGAGTCGGCGCGATCGACTCGACCCGGTCGCGCCAGTCGTCGAGCTCGCGGCGGAGCTCAGTGCTCATTTCGATGACCATTGAGGCTCCCTCCGGCAACGCGCTACAGTCCCGGTCGAACGGGAATCCCGAGCTGATGTTGACCGCGGCGGATGTAGGCGGACTGCGTCTGGATGACATGCTGGCTGACCGTCTGGATGTCGCGTAGCAGCCGGCCGAGCACGTTGTCGCTGTAGACGGCCGGTCCGCCAGCGTGCTCGTGCGCGGTACGGACGATCTCTTCTGCGGTCTGGTGGGCCCAGCGCAGCGCTGCGCGGGCTCGGTCGTCCATCCGCACGGCATCCTCGACGGACCGCACCGGTGCGGTGAGGAGTTCTTCGAAGAGGTGGTGGCCGAAGCCCTCCATCACTTCGAGCTGGGCGACGCAGCGTCCGAGGTCGCCCTGGAAGTGTTGCTGCTCGGAGATTGACGCACGCTGGCCGGTTCGCGTGTGCGTGGTGGCCTGCGCTGTGATCTCCTCAACCGCTCGCTTGGCTACGCCCAGGGGGAATCCGTAACCGGCCGCCGTGAGGAAGGTCACCGTTGGGCGGGCCAGCCAGCCGTCGCCGCGCATGGGCGGGCGCTCGAAACCGGCCAGGCACATCTCGTCGGGGACGAACACGTTGTCGTAGCGGTAGTGGGTGCTGCCGGTGCCGCGCATGCCGAGGGTGTGCCAGGTGTCTTCGACCACGACATCGGACCTGGGAGCGGCGACGGTGACCAGCGGGGGCGGTTTGCCCGGCTCGGGCTCCTGGGCAGGAATCCGGCACTGGGCCAGCACGTAGTCGCTGTGGTGGATGCCCGAGGCCCAGCCCCAGCGTCCGGTGACCATCCAGCCGCCCTCGACCTGCTCGGCGACGCCCTCGGGCGCGATCGATCCGCAGGTCACGGGCCAGCGGGAATCCGCATCGGAGAAGATGCGCTCGACCGCGCTGTCGGGCAGGCGCGAGGCGAGCCACGCGGACTCGTGTGCGCCGATCAACGCGCACCAGCCGGCGGACGAATCGTGGGAGGTGATGTCGGCGATGACCTGGGTCTGGAGTCTCGGATGCGCATTGATGCCGCCCAACTCCTGTGGCGAGCAGAGCTGGAAGGCATCGACGCTGCGCAGCGCGGCCTCGGTCGCCGGCGAGAGTCGGCGCAGCTCCTCATTGGCCTGTGACTCCCCGCGCAGGGTCTCGCTGATCCCCGCGATTCGCTCGCGCCATTCCGCTCGCTGATCGGCCAATGTGCTGGTCATCGATCCCCTCGCTCCGCTGGCTCCATCTAGGGTACGAGGCCTCAGCGTCAGATTCCCGGTCGGACCTCTAGCCCGAGGCGATGCCTGCCGAGCCTCACATACGCGCTGTCACCCGGCATCACGTGCTGTGAGGAGGTCTGGATGTCCCGCAGCAAGCGCTGGATCATGCTGCTCTCGAACACGTCGGCGCCGCCCATGTGACCATGGACGATCTTCACGATGCGCTCGGTCGTCTGGTTGCACCAGCGGTAGGCCGAGCGGGCGTGATCGCCGAGCCTGACGGCTTGCTCCGTGGACTCGATCGGTGTGTCGTGCAGCTGCTCGCAGAGGTAGCGGCCGTAGCCTTCGATCGCGTCGAGCATCGCCTGCGCCTCGCCGATGTCGTGCTGGACGCGCTCGCGCTCAGCGATCGGCGCTCGATAGGCGCGGCGATAGCCGGCCGGGGCATGAGCCGCAAACTCTTCCAGCGCCCGCCGGGCAATGCCGACGCCGGTGGCGTACATGGCGGGGACGAGGAAGATCGGGTTCGGCCGGGTGACGAATCCTTCACCGCGCAATGGCGGCAGCTCGAGGTTCTCGAGCTTCATCTCCTGCGGGACGAAGAGATCGTCGAAGCGGTAGTGCGCCGAGCCGGTGCCGCGCATGCCGAGCGTGTGCCAAGTGTCCTCGATCACGACCTGTTCCCGCGGCGCCGCGACCGTGACGGTCGGACGTGGGCGTCCCGGCTCGGGCTCGACGCCGGCGAGGAAGCTCTGGGCCAGCACGTAGTCCGCCGTGTGAATGCCCGACGCCCAAGCGGAGCGAGCGTTGACGATCCAACCGCCCTCGACCGGCCGGGCCTCGCCCTCGGGCGCAAGTCCGCCGGCCGCGACGGGGAAGTGGCCGGCCGTGACTTCGGGGGCGAAGAGTCGCTGCGTCGTTTCATCGGGCAGCCGGGTCGCGAGCCATGCCGATTCCTGACAGCCGTTCATCAGGTTCCAACCTGTAGAGGGATCGGCGGCCGAGACCGCCGCAACCACCTCCAGCTGCGCGGCCGGGTGCAGGTCCAACCACCGAGCTCGACCGGCGTGCAAATGCCGAACGCCTCGATCCCGCGCAGCGCCCGCGTCGTCGCGGGCGAGAGATGGCGCAGCTCGTCGTTGTGATCAGCCTCGGCGCGCAGGATCGATTCGATCGATTCGGTGCGTTCTCGCCACTCGCGGAGCTGTTCCGTCAGGTCGGAGGCCATCGGCAAGCAGCCTTCCCGTCGTTGCAGTCGGGCCTGACCGTACCGCGCATACACTGGGTTCGCAACGCGGTTGAGGCAGATTGGAGCGGGCGTATGGCTGGGGTTTCGGATGTCCGAGAGATCATTGCCGGCGACGGCGATACCGGCGTGGAGATCACGCGCAACGTGCGCCGTTGGGTCGACGAACAGGTCATCCCCCACGCGACCGAGTTGGAGCACTCGGGCGAGTTCCCGGCCAAGATTCACTCCGACATGTGCGAGATGGGCATCTTCGGGATCACGTTCCCTGAATCGCACGGCGGGCTTGGGCTTTCGTTCGAGACCTACTCGGCCGTGATCGAGGAGATTTCGCGCGGCTGGATGGGCCTCGCCGGGATCATCAATACCAACGTGATCGACGGCTGGATCATCGACGAACACGGCACGCAGGAGCAGAAGGATCGCTTCCTGCCCGGACTCGCCACCGGCGAGAAACAGGGCTGCTTCACGATCACCGAACCGAACGCCGGATCCGACGCGCAGGCGATCCGGACCACCGCCTCGCGCGACGGCGACGACTACATCCTCAACGGCAACAAGCTGTTTGTGACCAACGGCGACCGCGGCGACGTCTACCTGGCGATGACCAAGACCGATCCCTCGGCGCAGCCGCGACACCGGGGCATCTCCGCCTTCCTGGTGGAGAAGGACACGCCCGGATTCTCGGTCGCTCGCACGATCGACAAGCTGGGTTACAAAGGCCCGGAGACAGCGGAGCTCTTCCTCGAAGATGCCCGCGTGCCCGCCGACAACCTGCTCGGCGGCAGCGAGGGTCGCGGCTTCCAGCAGATGATCTCAGGACTCGAGATCGGCCGGATCAACGTCGCCTCCCGGGCGACGGGCGTGGCCCAGGCCGCGTTCGACGAGGCGATCATCTATGCGCAGCGGCGCGAAACGATGGGCGTGCCGATCGCGCAGCACCAGGCAATCCAGCTCAAGCTGGCCGAGATGGCGACCAAGATTCGGGCCGCACGCTTGCTCACCCGCGACGCCGCGCGCAAGAAGGACAGCGGCCAGCGTTCCGACCTCGACGTCGGCATGGCCAAGCTGTTCGCGACCGAAGTCGCGCTCGAATGCACGCTCGAGTCGATGCGCGTCCACGGCGGGGTCGGCTACACCAAGGAGCTGCCGGTCGAGCGCTTCTACCGCGACGCGCCGCTGATGGCGGTCGCCGAGGGCACGAACGAAATCCAGCGCATCGTGATCGCACGGCGTCTGCTGGAGATGTACGCGGTCGAGTGATTCAACGCTCTCACATCGGAGGATTGTGATGCCGACGAAGGAACTGTACGGACGCTACCTCGACGAGTTCGCAGTGGGCGAGGTGATCGAGCACTGGCCGGCTCGCACCGTGACCGAGGCCGATGACCTGATGTTCTGCATGCTGACGATGAACCATCATCCGCTGCACACCAACAAGCAATACGCCGAAGACACGCAGTTCGGTCAGCGCGTCGTCTCCGGGCCGTTCGTCTACTCATTGGTCTTCGGCATGACGGTGCCGACGATCTCGGGCAAGGCGATCGCCAATCTGGCCACGTCAGATCTACGCCACACCGCCCCGGTCTTCCACGGCGACACATTGCAGGCCAGAACCGAAGTCCTCGAGGTCCGTGAGAGCAACAGCCAGCCCGACCGGGGAATCGTCACCGTCCACACGACGGCAGCGAATCAGGATGGCACAGAAGTACTATCATTTCACCGAGCGGTGATGATCCCGAAGCGCCCGGAGTAGACAGAGGCCATGGAGATCAAGTCAGGCCGCCAACTTGAGCGCGCCGTGTCCAGACTGGGTGCGGCGCTCGGACTCGAAGCTCGTTCGCAGGTTGCAATGGGAAAGCGCATCTGGGGACGAGGACGACGGGTCGATATCATCCTGCGCCATCCCGATACGGGCCAAAGACTCGGCATTGAGTGCAAGTTTCAAAAGGTTGGCGGCACGGCCGAAGAGAAGATTCCCCTGACCATCACAGATATCGAGGCTTGGCCCATTAGAGGCCTCGTTGTTGTCCACGGAGAAGGATTCTCACCCGATTTCAGAGCATTCATACGCAGCACAGGGAAAGTCGTAGAGTTTGAGGATCTGGCGAATTGGCTGGGGTTCTTCTTTGATCTTCCAGAGGAACGCGCAGAACAAGCAGTGATGAGTCTCAACGGCTCGGCAGAGGCTCAAGCGGACTGAATCAGGTACTCGCGGACCGGTCCGCGTTTCTTGGCGTCCGAGTTTATGGCGCGCTTCGCGTGAACCTCGTCCAACTTGAACACCTCTGACGAGTACATGGATTTCACCTCCGGGTGACCGGAGTTTGACAGCGCCACCCTTGAGCCACGTTCCGCCAGTTCCGCTGCGGTCCTAGCAAGGCGTTCCTGTTCGTCCATCCCAAACTCTTTGGCCGTGTACGAGGTGAAATACGCCGTCTCACTCAGCGGCACATAGGGCGGATCGAAGTAGACGAAGTCGCCTGGGCCCGCCAAGCGCGGACCGTCCGCGAAATCGGCCACCCGCAACTCCACACCCTGCAACGCCTCCGACGCCGCACGCAGATTCCCCTCATCGCAGATGGTTGGGTTGGTGTAGCGACCGTGCGGGACGTTGAAGCGGCCCTTGCTGTTGACCCGATAGAGGCCGTTGTAACAGGTCTTGTTGAGGAAGATCAGATTCGCTGCTCCACCGAGACTGCAGGTCAGCTTCTTGGCTCGGATCGTGTAGTAGTACTCGGCTCGATCCTCGGCCTCGCGGTACTTGCGTTGATGGACGGACAGCGCTCTGATCAGCCCGCCGACGTTGTCCCGCACCTGGATGTAGGCGTTGATCAGCTCCCGGTTGCTGTCCGAGAGCACTGCCCGCTTGAAGCGGCCCTCGGCCTGCAGCGCGAAGAACAGCGCCCCTCCACCGACGAACGGTTCGTAGTAGGTCTCGATCTGTTCCGGGGCCGCCTGGAGCAACTCCGGCAGCAGGGCCGTCTTGCCGCCGGCCCACTTGAGGAAGGGCTTGGCCATCTCAGCCGCCGCCATTCCGGACGGACTCGATCGCCCGCTCGACCGCCGCGTCAATCCGCTGCATCAGCAGCTCGGACCTGTTCTGGTAAAGGTCGCGGGTCCAGTCGATCCGCCAGCGTTGCTCGAGGCTCAGCTGGTGCTCGGCCGTGGCCTGTTCAACTTCGTCCTCGTCCTCGATCGTCACCTCTCCGCCTGGCCGGATCAGCGCGTCGAGCAACAGGTCGTGGAACTCGAGCGTTTCGCCGTCGAACAGCACCTGGTCGACCGTGTCGAGCCGATAGATGCGCAGGGAGCCGTCGGGGCGATGCAACCGGTAAGCGCTGTAGGGCTTACCCGGCCACCAGACGCCCCAGCTGGTGAAACCGCTGGCTCGCGGATAGCGCTCGATCGCGCGCGGATCCTTGTCCGCCACCCAGCGGCCGACGACCAGTTGCGGCGTCGCCAGCCAGCGTTCGAGCGGGAACTCCAGTATGCGTCCGTCGAGCGCAACCTTGCGTTCAATCAGCTGTTCTCGGGGCGCGGGCGGTAACTCGACGCAGTCGGCGGACTCGCTCATGTGCGCAGGCTACCGCCCGCATTTTCGGTCGCGATAGCGAACTCGCACCGTGCTACGCTTGCCTGCGGATCGCGGTGGCCCTTCATTTCACCGTCGAAAAACCGTGGCGCTTGCGACAGACGAGCAGCGCCTGAGTCGGAGTGCGCGAAATGCCGGCAGTCGTGGCGATTGGTGGCCAGTGGGGCGATGAGGGCAAAGGGCGAGTCGTGGACCTGTTGGCGCGTCATGCATCGATCGTGGTTCGCTATTCGGCCGGGAACAACGCCGGACACACCATCGTGAACGCCAAGGGGAAGTTTGCCCTGCATCTTGTCCCGGCGGGCATTTTCTATCCGGACAAGACGGCCATCATCGGCAATGGGCTCGTGATCGATCCGCAGGCGCTGATCGACGAGATCACGATGCTCGAGACGCGTGGTGTGAGCACCGACCGGCTCAAGGTCTCCGACCGCGCCCACCTGGTCATGCCCTGGCATCCGATCATCGATCAACAGGAAGAACAGTTCCGCGGCACGGCGGCGGTCGGTACCACCGGCAAGGGCGTCGGCCCGGCATTTTCCGACAAGGTCGGCCGCTGGGGCATTCGCATGTCGGAGCTGGCCGACGCAGAAGGCTTCATGGCTCGACTGCGCCTCGTGCTCGACTACAAGAATGAGATCTTGACGAGGCTCTACGACCTCGAACCGCTCGACTTTGACCACGTCTACGAGACATACCGCGAGCACTGGGCCCGATTGGCCCCGTACGTGACCGACACCTCGCTGATCTGCCACGAAGCGTTACGCCGCGGCGAGCGCATCCTGCTCGAGGGCGCGCAGGGCTCGCTGCTCGACCTCGATGCCGGCACCTATGACTACGTCACCTCCTCCGTGCCGACTTCGATGGCCGGCGGCGCAGCCGTCGGCGCGGGCATTGCTCCCCGCGACATCGACCGTGTGATTGGCGTCTACAAGGCCTATCAGACGCGCGTCGGCAACGGGCCGATGCCGACCGAGCTGTTCGGCGACGAAGGCGACCGGCTGCGCGACGCAGGCCAGGAGTACGGCACGACCACGGGTCGGCCGCGCCGCTGCGGCTGGTTCGACTCGGTTGCCGGACGCTACACGATCCGCCTGAATGGCTGCCACAGCATCTCGCTGACCAGGCTCGACGTGCTGGACGAGTTCGAAATGCTCAAGGTCTGCGTCGCCTACAACATCAACGGCCGCCGGGTCGACGCCTTCCCCAGCTCACGCCTGGCGCTGGAAGCAGCCGAGCCGATCTATGAAGAACTTCCCGGTTGGCAGCAAGAGACCAGCCACTGCCGACGCTTCGACGATCTCCCCGCCAATGCTCAGCGCTACGTGCGCCGAATCGAGGACCTGATCGGTGCGCCGGCCGCCCTGGTCAGCGTCGGTCCGGAGCGAGACCAGGCGATTATTGTCGATCCGATTCTGTAACGCCCGGTTGCGCTTCCGCCTCTAATGATGGCAAGGTGAATGGTGGACGACGCGGAGGGCGGCGATGTCGGAAACAGTTATCTCGATTCTCGTCTGGCTGCACGTGATCGGCGTAGCCATCTGGTTGGGCGGACAGATCGTGACCGCGGCCTGCGTCATCCCCGCCCTGCGCGCGGTTGGTGATCGCACCATCTGGCTCTCGGCCCTGGAGGGGTTTACCCGCCGCTTCGGCCGGATCGGGATCGCTGCGATGGTGATCATCGTGATCACCGGCGGCGCGATGATCGATCCCCGCCTCGACCAGGTCGAGAACTTCGGCGAAGACCTGTACGCCGCCCGCTGGGGGTACATCTTCGTGAGCAAGATGGCGCTCTGGGCGGTGATGATCGCGCTGATCGGCTTGCACCAGTTCGTCTTCGGCCCGCGTCAACTGGAACTGGCGCGGGAGACCGCAGACGTCGATGAGGACACCCCCGAACTGAGACGCATCCGCAGAATCACGATCGCGCTCTCCATTTCCGGACTGCTGATGACCTTGCTCGTCGCCGGGGCCGGGGCGTTCCTCGGCAATCACAACTTCTCGATGCTGCCTTCATGACGCAGCAGCGAAGGCGAACGCCGCTCGTCTGGACCCTCGTCGCGCTGACGGCCATCGGCTTCGGCCTGCTGGGAGCGGCGCTGTTCCGCTCACCGGTCGGCGCGCAGGAGCCCTCGTTGCGCGCCAGTATCGCGACCTGGAAAGACAGCGACGGGATCATTGAGCTCTGCATCGATTTGCACGATGAGGCAAGAGGCGAAACGCGTATCTGCCCCGACCTGCGACGACTGAACGTCGCCGCGGTCGCCGAACGTCGCTGGTTCCGCTCGCGCGCCATCGAGATCGCCCCGAGCGTGTCGCTCTGGGTCAGGGCGCGGCGAGTCGGCGACCGCCTGGACTTCGGACTGGGAATCAGAAGCGACGGCCGCTCAAGAGGACTGCGAGCGGCGACGTGGTTCTTCGACTGGCGGCAACGGCCCGAGAATCGCTGGCAAGGCAGTTCGTCGATCCTGTTGCCGGTGAGCGTGACCCCGTACTCGCGGCTGTGGGCCACCTCGGCCGGCATGCTCAGCGACGCGGCCCAACTGGCGCCCGGCCGCCCGGCGCCAGAATTCACGCTGCCGCGGTTGGGCGAGGATCCGGAAACTCTGGTCTCGCTCTTCGACGCGCTCGGCGGTGGCGCCCGGCACACGCTGCTGGTGTTCTGGGCATCCTGGGCTCCGCACGTGGAGGAGACGTTGACGACGCTCAGCGAACTGGCCGTGGAGTCCAGCGAGGTGCGCGTCATTGCGATCAACGTCTACGAACCCAGTCAACGCGCTGCCCAGCAGTTTGCCCGCGACCACGGTGCGCGGATCCTCCACCTCGTCGATGAGTCCGGTTCCGTGGCCCAGCACTATCGGGTCGATGGTTTGCCCGAGATCTACGTCCTCGACCGCTGGGGCGTCTATTTGTTCACGATCCGTGGACCGGCGCCGTTGACCGACATGCTGTCGTCGAGCGAACCCTCGGAGTGAGCGACCGCACGTTCAGGTCGGTTAATCTGCTGGAGACCGCGGGCACGTCGCCGACGCCCACTGCCCTGAGCACCACCGAGGAGTACCAAGATGCGCGAGTACGAGGACATTCTGTATGAAACCAAGGGACGGCTGGGGATCGTCACCCTGAACCGCCCCGAGAAGATGAACGCGCTCAGCCACCGACTGCGGGCCGAACTATTCGATGCGCTGAAGGTGGCCGAAGCCGACGACGGCGTCCACGTCGTCATCATCCGCGGCGCCGGACGCACCTTCTCCGCCGGCTACGACATCACTCCGGTCCCGAACCTGTCCGAGTCCGACTACCTCGACTACCGATCCGGCCTTCCTTCCGTCGGGCCAATCCATCCCGGACAGGGGCAGTGGCCGCAGCACCTGCTCTCGGGCTACTGGCAGATCTGGGAGCTGGCCAAGCCGGTCATCGCCCAGGTCCACGGCTACGCGCTCGCCGGCGGCTCCGAACTCGCCTCGATGTGCGACCTGATGTACGTCGCCGAGGACGCGATCATCGGCTATCCGCCGGTCCGCGCGATGACCACCGTCGACATCCTCTATCACCCCTGGCACATGGGCATGCGCAAGGCGCGCGAGCTCTGCTACACCGGCGACTCGGTGACCGGGCTGGAGGCGGTCGAACTCGGCTGGGCCAACCGCGCTTTCCCCGTCGACCAGCTCTCCGAAGAGACCGAGAAGATGGGCGAGCGGATCGCCAACATCGCCCCGGACATGGTGATGATGTCCAAGCGCGGGCTCAACCGCGCCTACGAAGTGATGGGCTTCCGCACCGCCCTCCAGGTCGGCGCGGACATCCAGGCGCTCTCGACGTTCCGCAAGTCCGCCGGAGAGTTCGGCCGGATCGCCCAGGAGAAAGGCCTCAAGGCCGCCCTCGACTGGCGGGACGGTCCCTTCCAGGACTACGGGGCAGCGAACAAACGTCCCTCCGCACCGAAGAGCTAACCGGAAGAACTCCTATCTGGGGAAGCTCTTGCGAGGTGACAGAGGGGAGCCGCCGCCGAACATCCCAGGGTGTTGGCGGCGGCGATCCACGGAGGGTCGGAACCCGAGCGAGACAATTCCGCCTAACCAGATGCTGGGGTAGGATACGTCGGAGTCGCGTGCGTGCGTCTTCGCCGCGGAGAACGGGCAGTCATCGAAGCAGCGAGATGAAGTAGAGGTCTATGCCCAGTCGCACCGGGATTCCGCAGTCCTTCGGCATCATCATGGTTTTCGCCCTGATGGCCGCTGGCATCTTCGCTTTGGTTGGCTTCGCCGTTTACAAGGGCGCCGACCGAAACGTGGTGGAGGCCAAGGCGATCTCCGAGGTCGCCGGCGCCGAGGGCTGGGAGACCGGACTGTTCTGCATCGAAGACGGCAAGGAAGACCACCCCTCGCTCTCGCTGACCGAGCGGCCGCCCGAAACCTGCGCCGAGGCTGCCCCGCTGCCGATTGAGATCATCGACGAGGAAGCGGTGCGGGCCGGTGGAAATGCCCTGCGCGGGGCCGAGCTCTACGTCGCCAACGGCTGCCAGGTCTGCCACGGCGAGATGGGCGAGGGCATCGTGGGACCAACGATCGCCCGCACGGGCCTCGACATCCAGGGCGTGATCTCCCAGTACCGCCAGCCTCGGGGGATTATGCAGGAGTTCTCGGCTGAGGACGTGTCGGTCGAGGACATCGCTGACATCTGGACCTGGTTGCAGACCTTGCCCGCGGTCGATCCACTGATCGACCCGAACAACGACGCGCTGGGCCACGAGAACTACGGCCAGTGGGCTGAGTAGCTCGAGCCCCCTACCCTTCGCTTGGCCAGATCTCCTCACTCTCACGTTCCCCATTGCATGGGGTGCTGCTGAAGTTTGAGGGGATCCCTCGGCAAAGCCGCAGAGGATCGTGACTCATGGGTGCACACGCCACTCCCACCGCCGCCTACTGGGCGTTCTTCGAGAACTTCAACGCCAAAGATCCCGTCGGCTGGGCCGGCGCGATGTCGTACCCGCATGTGCGGGTCTCCGCCAGGCAACAGCCGAGCCGCGGTGACGGTCCCAGCCCGCGTACCGCCTCAGGCATCTATCCAACCGCCGATGACTACGCTTCGATGGCCGGGCAAGCCGGCTGGGAGCGGTTCGAGGTCACCGGCTGGGTACGAACGCAGGGCGTCACGCCGCGAGTCGTGGCGTCTTCCGAGTCGAAGATGCACCTGTCCGGCGGCTGGACCCGGCACCGAACCGACGACTCCGAGATCGTCACCAACCGCGTGCTGTACGTCCTCAGCCGAATAGAGCAGGGTTGGGGCATCCAGGCGCGCTTCGGCGTCGACGGTTGGTCGCGCAACGACGCCCGGGAGGCGGAATCCCAGGCGGCGCTCGCCGCGCTCGGACGCCTCATGACCACGCTCGAAGCCGGAGACGTCGAGCCCTGGCTCAACTGCTTTCACTATCCCCTCACCCTGGTCGGCGGACCGGGCGCCGTCGACACCATGGACGACGCCGGAGCCATGCGTGACGCCTTCGGAGACTGGGCCGGCGAAGCCTTGCCGATCAACTACACGGCCGACGTGATCGCCGCCGGCGGGAATGGCGTCACGCTTTCCCAATCGATCACCCGCGGCGAGAACTCATTCCACCAGTCCTTCCTCGTCGCCGAGCGTGACGGCGAATGGAAGATCCTCGCGGTCTCCGCCATCACGTAAGCACATCAGGTGGTCAGACACATGGCCGCGTACGAATCCCCCGAGGCTGCCTACTTCGCATTCCTCGAGACGTTCAACGCACGCGACGCCGACGGTTGGGCGGGCGTGAACTCGTGGCCACATGCGAGAATCTCAGCCGCCGCTCCTAACAGCTCAGTCCACTGGCGTCCGCCGACCCGCATCTTCGCCGATGCCGGGCAGTACCTCTCGGCCCCGCTCTGGGACGAGCTTGAGGCGACCGGCTGGGTCCGATCCGAGTCGACAGCGCCGAAGATCGTCCAATCCTCTGAGGTCAAGGCCCACATCGCCGGCGGCTGGACCCGCTACGACGCGGACGGGAACGCGATGGCGGCGAACCGAGTCGTTTACGTCGCGACCAGAACCGACGAGGGCTGGGGACTGCAGGCGCAACTCAAGACTGACAGCTTTGTCGACGGGCAGGACTACGAACGAGAACAGGCTGCGGTTCTGGAAGCTGTTGAGTCCACCTTGGCGTTGCTCGGCGCCCGTGACGTGGATGCCTATTGCAACGCCCTGGCCTACCCGTTCGCCCTGGTCGGGCCGCCCGGCGTGGTGATGCAGATCGCCTCCGCACCCGAGATGGCGGCCGCAATGCGCAGCGTCGGCGATGACCGGCTCGACGTTCCCCCAGGATCCGCGGAGGTCGTGAACTGCGGCAGCAGCGGAGCCAATCTGACGTTCCGCGTCCAGCGAGACGACGCCATCCAGGAAGCGCTGGCACTCGTCGGCCTTCGCGACGGTGTCTGGCGGATGCTGGCGATCTCCGGGATCTGAAGCGGTCAGTCGCCTTCGAGCGCGCCTCGAAGGCGCGGGTCGAGCACGTCGCGTAAACCGTCGCCGATGATGTTCAGGCTCCAGACGAGCAGGGCGATACAGGCGCCGGGGAAGACCCAGAGCCACCAACCGTTGCCGGTGATGATCACCTGACGCCCCTCGGAGACCAGCCCGCCCCAAGTCGGATCGGGCGGGCGGATGCCGAGTCCGAGGAATGACAGTCCCGCCTCGGCGATGATCGCGAATCCGGCCCCCAGCGAAACCTGCACGATCACCGGCTGGAAGCTGTTGGGCAACACGTAGCGCATCATGATCCGCAGGTTGTTGGCGCCGATCGTCTGTCCGGCGAGCACGTAATCCTGTTCACGCACCGACAGCGCCATCGACCGCGCAATCCGCGCCACCCAGGGGATGTTCGCGATCCCGACGGCAACGATGATGTTGATGATGTCGCGCCCCAGCACCGACACGAGCGCCAGCGCCAGGATCAGTCCGGGGAAGGCGAGCACGGCGTCCATCAGCCGCATCAGCGCCTCGTCGACGATGCCCCGCGAGTAACCGGCCGCGATGCCGATCGGCAGGCCGAAAATCGCTCCGAAGAGCGACGCCCCGAACCCGACCGCAAGCGCGGCCCGAGTCGCATTCAGCACCCGCGAGAAGGTATCGCGGCCGATCTTGTCCGTGCCGAAGGGATGGTCGGCGTTGGGCGACTGCCAGGAGACGTAGAGCCCATTCTCGTCGGTCGCCTGCTCCTCGAATCCGGGAATCGGGAACAGGTCGACGAAGATCGCGATCAACACGAACGCGACCAGGATGACGACCGCCGGCTTGACCAAGCGCACGCGCAGGAACCGGCGCATGAAGAAACGCAGCGGCTCAAACCGGCTGGCGTTCTCGGGAATCGGGTAGCCGCCCGGCGTCGTCTCGGCTGTCGCCTGCTCAGCCATAGCGGATCCTCGGATCCAGCACGCCGTACGAGATATCGGTCAGCAGGTTGGCCACCACGATCGCAATCGCAATCACGAGGATCATCGCCTGCACGATCAGCAGGTCGCGTTGCAGCGCCGCCTGGACCAGCCAGCGTCCCATGCCGGGGATGTTGAAGATCTGCTCAACGATCACGGCGCCAGCGAAGACGCGCGCCAGGAGCAGACCGACGATCGTCACGACCGGGAGCAGGCCGTTGCGCAAGGCGTGCAGCGCAATCACGCGACGCTCGCGCAGCCCCTTGGCCCGCGCCGTGCGGACATAATCCTGACGCATCACTTCGAGCATGGAGGATCGCGTCTGGCGAGCAACGATTGCAGAGAGTACCCAGCCAACGACGATGGTGGGCATGATCAGCGACTTGATCGACGCCACAGGATCCACCCAGACCCGTTCAAAGCCGGCAGCCGGGAGCACGTCCCAGGTCACGACGAGCAGCAGGATCAGGATCAGGCCGGTCAGATAGTCGGGGATCGCGACGCCGCCTACCGAGAGCATCGTCACCAGCCGATCGGCGATCGAGTTGGGCTTGATCGCGGAGAGCACGCCGGCAGGAATACCGATCAGCATGCCAACGACGATCGTCGCGACGCCCACGTGCAACGTGTTCTGCAACCGCTGCAGCAGTTCAGGACCGATGTCCCGGTTGGTCAGCGTCGACTGGCCAAAGTCGCCCGAGGTGATGATGTCGCCAAACCAGTCGATCATCTGCTCGGGCACGGACTTATTCAGCCCCAGCCGCTCCTCGATCTGCTGGCGTCGCTCTTCCGAGATCGCCTCGCCCTCACCCGACAATGCGGCGACCGGGTCGCCGGGCAGGATCCGGAAAATAGCGAACGACGCGATCGCGACCAGGATGATCACGGCGATCGACTGGAGCACACGGACCGAGATGTATGTCCACATCGCAGTGTCTTAGACCTCCTCCTCTGGAGGAGGCATCACGGAGTGACGGAGGGGGCTCCGGCCGAGTACAGACACTGGCGTCGTCTCGGACAGGCCCCCTCAGTCGTTCCGCGGCAGCTCCCCCAGGAGGGGGAGCGCTGCTGTCGTTAGACCTCGTCGCTCCACAGCCAGCGGCTCTGCCACTTGCCTTCGCCGTTGAACAACGTCTCTTCGGCGTTCTGAATGGCGTTGCGCACACCGGTGAAGTTGACGCCGTAGAGCATCGTGTAGAAGTGGCCTTCGCCAACGATGATGTCGTTGATTCGCGCGTAGTACGCTCGCCGCTCTTCGACATCGAAGGTCGCCCGTGCGTCTGCCACAAGCTGATCGAGTTCCGGGTGAATCGGACTGGCCGTGTCCTGGGCGGCGGTCGGGTTGTAGACGCCCGACTCGGTGTAGGCCAGCGACGCGATCCAGTCGGGCTCCGGGTAGCGGCTCCAGCCGGTCAAGGTCATGTGGTACTCGCCGTTCTCGAAGAAGGCGGGAATGAACTGGACCAGCTCCAGCGGTTCAAAGACCACGTCAATGCCGAGCACTTCCTTGATCTGCTGGACGTACGTCTGGCAGGCGTCGATCTTGACCTGGTTGACGTAGGTGGTCAGCGAGAGTCCGCCCTCGGCGTTCAGCGCCTCGACGTCGACACCGGACATGGCGAGCAGTTCCTTGGCCCGCTCACGCCGTGCGGCGATGTCCGGGTAGGCGACCTGCGGGTTGCCCGGCACCTCGCTGTAGGCCAGCGTGCCGTTCGGCCACTGGCCGCCCAGCGCCTGAATCATCAGGTTGTTGTGCACGGCCTGGTTGACGGCCTCGGGGTGCACCGCATGCATGATCGCCAGCCGCAGGTTCATGTCCTCCAGCGGCGACTTCTTCGAGTTGAAGACCAGAATCTCCGAGACGAACGCTCCCTGCATCTCCACGATGCGCCAGTCGGGGTGCTCCTCCACCTGCGGGTTGAACTGCGGCTCGGGAATGAACATCGTGTCCAGATCGCCCGACAGACCGGTCGCGATCAGGGTCGAGTTCTCGGTGATGATGTCGTACCGCATCTCCTCGAAGTACGGCACCTGGCTGCCGGTCGCCGAGCCGGGCTCGGGGCCGCGCATCCAGTGGTTGGGGTTGCGCTTGCCCAGCACGTGCGATTGGTCGACCCACTCGACGAAGCTGTACGGCCCCGTGCCGACCGGATTGAGACCATACTCGTCACCCAGCTCGTCCGCCGTCGGCACGTGGATCATCGCGCCGGCGCGGTCACCCAGGAGGTGCATGACGGCGGCTGAGGGCTCGGACAGCAGATACGTGGCGGTTGTGGCATCGGGCGTCTCGACCGTGTGCACCACCTCGAAGTTGGCCTTCGGCGTCGAGGCCGGGTGTGACGTCACGCGCTCGAGGTTCAGGCGAACGTCCTCGGAGCTGAACGGCTCCCCGTTGTGGTAGCTCACGCCGTCGCGCAGCGAGAAGATGATCGTCGTGTTGTCGGGGAACTCCCAGGACTCGGCCAACGAGATGTCGCCGCGCTGGTTGTTCTCCGTGTCGTGCATGACCAGGTAGTCATGGAACGGCTGGAAGAAGTAGGCGTCCGTCCCCGAGGTACCGGTGTGCGGGTCGAGGGACGTGGTATTGAGATGGACACCGGCGTTCCACATCGGCGCGATGCCCGGTCCGGCCGATGCCTGGGCGACCGCCGCCTGCTGCTCCTGCTGTTGCTGTTCGGCCGGAGCGGCCTGCTGCTCTTGCTGCTGAGCCTGCTGCTCGGCCATCGCCTGCTGCTGCTCTTGCTCCTGCTGCACCTGGGCGGCTGCCGGCTGAGCGTCGTCGTCATCGTCGCCGCAGCCAACCAGGGCGAGGCCCGCCGCGCCAACCCCGGCGCGGGCCGAGGCTCGCAACAGCGACCGCCTCGACATCTTGCCGCGCCGCATGCGTTGCCAGTAATTGCGGGTCGTCATGGGGATCCTTTCTGTCGGCGCGCCTGCCGGCCAGCTTCGGACAGGCCGAGCGTCGCTCTGCGCACGCCGGGATAGTGTGATGCAGGCTAACACCACCAACCGCTGTTGGCGGGGCGAGTCTCGGCTCTCGCGTTACTCCGTCGGCCGGGAGAACTCGATCGGCCCATCGCTGACCAGATGGAGGTTGGCCACCAGGTCGACACGTCCGGCGCTGGTCTGGAACTCCGCCGTGGTCACCTGGCTGGCCAATCTGCCATCATCCCCGGACATCGTCAGGATCGTGGAATAGTGCTCGATCGATTCAATTGTCACGCTCTCGGCGAGAAGTTCGGTGGTGTCTGCCTTGAGAATCTCGACAACCTGGGCAAAGTGAGCGTCATCGCCAGCCAGCGGACCGCTCTCGATGACCAGTTCATACACCGGAGGTCCGCTCCCCTCGATCGTTCGTGTCACCCACGAGATGTCGAGCAGGGCCCTGAGCGGGTCCAGGTTGAATCGATCCGGATTGGCCAGGAACTCGTCGACTGTCATCCCGGCAAAGCCCAGCAGGGCCGGATTCGACGGCGCCCAGATCGGTCCGCCGTTCTCTTCGACATCGCTCGTCCAGATCCCGTCCCGGTTCCAGAGCAGCCGGAAAGTGCTGGCCCCGTCAATGTTGACCGTCGTCTCGAACGCCCCCGCGATGCGGGAACTCTGCACAATGACCGAGGCGAGGCGCGCCTCGCCGTCAATCACGGCCTGGGCTATGAACTCGACGTGTAGCTCATCCGCGTTCGCGACCCAATCTGAAGCCAGCTCCAACAACTGATCCGGCGTCAGCAGCTCAGCCGGCGCCCGCCCGGCGCCCGGGTCCTCCGCGCTCGATTCTCCGAAGTCCTGCAACAGGGACCCATCGACCAGCGGCTCGGGCGTCGGAAACTCGACCGGTTCGTTCCACGAAATCAGATTCACCACCGTCAGGACGTAGAACCCGGGATCCTCATCCGAGTCCTCCGCCTCTCCCACCGACAGGCCGAACGCGTCGCGCAGCCTGGCTTCTGTCTCGAGCAGCAGCGGTGCGCCGGAGGTCTGGCTGATCGCCAGGCGCAACACCGCCGATTCGATGCCGGCGTCGGTGACATCGATACCCTCGGCGGTCAACCGCTGTGCAGCCGCGGAGTTGAGCGCATCGACATCGACTGTGCACTCGACAAACCAGACTGGCTGATCGGCGTGCCGCCCCTCGGAGATCGATCCGCCAATGGCGTCGACGCAGTCCAGGGCCTGGCCCAGTTGATCGGGGTCGGACACATCCTCAGGGTTCGTGCCCAACATCGCCGTGAGACCGGCCAATGTTTCTTCGAATTGGTCGCTCAGGTCAATCCACCCTCCGATCTGAGGCATGGAGAGGTAGGCGGCGTCCTCAGAGAACAGCACCTGCATCAAGAGGGGCTGATCGAGACCGGCTTGCTCATCGTCGGCGAGTTCGCCTGCCACCTCGAGCAGCGAGCTGGCATCGATCGTCGTCAGCGCCATAAACGGTTCGAGCTGCACTACGACCGCCGTCGTGACCTGCGCCGACAGACCGCCCAGGTTCAGGTCAACGTCAATCGCCATTTCAAACGACTCGAGGTCGGCCGACCACGCGTCGAACGCCGCCTGCGCCGCCGCGAACAGAGGATCCGCCTCCGGGTCATCGAGAGCCTGGGTCGGCTGCGCCTCGTCCTCTCGGTCCCCCGCTTGCGGATCCGCCTCCTGCTCGGCCTCCGAAGCTTCCTCCTCCGACTGCCTCCCGTCAGCGCTCGTGGTCGCGCGCTGTGCGGTCTGCTCCGATTGTTGCTGCTCCGGCTGAGCCTGCTGCTGCGCTTGCTCATCGCCCCCGCAACCGGCCAGCAACGCAGCCACGGCGAGCATCGCGGCAATCAGGAACAAACGCAGCACGCGCATCGGCCCACCCTCCCCGTGGCGAATCAAGTTCGATTCACTGTATCGCGGGATCAGGCCCCGAACGCCGCGAGCGGAGCGGGAGGGGGTCAGGCGGTCGACAGCGCCAAGGCGCGGATTTCGCCGAACTCCCGCTCCAGCTTGCGCCACGAATCGCCGCCGTCCTCGCTCAGGTAGACGTAGCCGTACAGCGTGGCCGCGGCAATCGTGTCAGGCGCCTTGGGGTGGCTGGCCAACCAGTAAACGACAGACTTCGGCGCGACGGGCAGAGCGCACGGCGCCCAGGTCTGCCCGCCGTCGGTGGTGCGCTGGATCGCGCCGGTCGTGCCGGGAATGCCGTCACCGCTGGCGACGAACATGGTGTCGGGGTCGTCGTGCTTGACAATCATGGCGCGGCAATAGGCACGGGGCGTCCGCTCGGTCAGCGGCGGAAACTCGTGCTGCAGCCAGGACTCGCCCTCGTCGTCCGATCGCGCGATGCCGAATGGGCTCGTCGCGAACGTCGCCGCTCCCGCGGGCGCCGTCGCCCGACCCATGCAGTGGATGTCGGCCTGGAACGTTTCGGGGCCCAGCGGATTCCCGCGCACCCAGGTGTCGCCGCCGTCGAGTGACTTGTGCACCCCGTCGACCTCGACGCCGGCGTAGATCCGCTGTGAGTTCAGCGGATCGATCACGACCACAGTCGTGCGTGGAGTGCCAATCGGGCACTCCTCAACGATGTCGACCGGCAGGTCGTCCCAGGAATGCCCTCCGTCACGCGATCGTCGAACACCCGGCCGCCCTCCCGCGAAAATCGTGTTTGCATCCGACGGGTCGACCGCCAGCGACCAGGTCTGCCGGTCGGGTTCGTAGCTGTCGACCACGCTCCAGCTGGAGCCGTTGTCGTCCGACAACAGCAGCGCATCGTCCGCCCCGGCCATCAGCCGGTTGGGATCGTCGGGGAACACCACCAGCGAGCGCACGGACTGCTCGCCGACCCCGCGCCCCTTCTGCCAGACGCCCCCGCCATCAGGCGAGCGCCAGACCCCCTGTCCAATCGTGCCCACGTGAATCATGATTTGGTCCGACATATCGCGCCTCTTCTCAATCGTCGCTGCGCTCAAGGTAGGCGTTTGGCAGCGCGGTCAGTTACGGAGAACACTCCTGGGGTCTGGAAACTCCATCGGTTCGTTATAGCTGATCAGCACCGCTGAATAATCGATGTAGATATCCGGCTGCTGCTGATACCGATTCCCCATTCGCAACTCCAAACGAAGCAAGGCGCCGGACTCCCGATCGACGATCAGACGCAGATGCGCATAGGACGAAACTGGCTGTTCCGAATGCTCTTCAAGTTCGCCCTCTTCTTCATCCCCATCCTTGGGTCGGTTGGGATCACGGAACTGAGTTGCAATCACATTGACGAGAGCAGAGAGCTCGCTGTCCGACTCGGGTGTTCCTGTGTCGCCAGCGCACAGTAAGTCCCATGCGGGCCGACCTTCCCAATTCAGCTCCGAGACCGACCCGATCGTTGAATCGAGGCAATCCAGAAGCGGCGCGGCTCGCTCCGGGCCGGCCAACTCTTCCAGCTGCAGTAGCCGCTCGAGGTTGGTCACCCAGCCCTGCTCCTGCGCAGCAACCTGTTCCCACTCGATTCCATCCAACGAGAGATGTACATCTTCATTTGTGACCAGCAGCTGGAATGCGAGAGCCGATCCAGTCGCCTCAAGGGTCGCGAAGTCGATCCAGTCACGCCCGGACAGCAGATCCCGATGCGCTCGAGCGCTGATCTTCGCAGTTTCTTCCACGGTGCGGACATCCAACTCCAACTGCAAGACCACTCCGCGCAGACTGCCCTGCCATCGGGACAGCGCTGCCACTGCCTGATCTCGTGCGCGTCTGGGGGTCGTCTCGGTTCCCGTCGCTCCGCGACTCTGGGTTCGGCCAACCCCAGACTGATCAGATGTCTCCGACGAAGCAGGAGCTACAGGAATGCGATCATCACACGCTACCGCCGAACCGGCGAGCAGAATGACCAGAACCGCAATGGTCAGGCCGCGGACCATGCTCACGGCATGTACGGATACGGACACGAACCCAACTGGGTCTTCAGGATCGCCTGCGCATCCTCCACGAACTCGCACAACAGCGGACGCGTGTCCGCCGGATCGATGATGTCCTGACCCGTCGCCTCCGCCGTTCGGAAGGGCGACGCGAGGTCCTGCAGACGCTGCTCAATCTCCGCCTGCTTGGCCTCTGGATCGTCGGCCGTGTCGATTTCGCGCCGATACGCCGCCATCGCCCCGCCTTCGATGTGCATCGAACCCCAGCGGCCCGAGGGCCAGGCCCAGCGCTGGAACATCCCCGTCGGGCGGTGTTGGCACTGTCCCGCGACGCCGAAGATGCGGCCCATCACGACCGTCGCCCAGGGCATTTGCGACTGGCAGGTCGCCATCACCAGCCGCGCGCCGGCTCGCTCGATGCCCAGCTTCTCCGACTCGATCCCGACCATGAAGCCGGGCTCGTCGGCGAACGAGATCATCGGCAGATGGAACATGTCGCAGAGCTGGATCAGGCGGATCACCTTGCTCCCGCCCTTGACGTCGGTCGAGCCGCCCTCGTGCATCGGGTTGTTGGCCATCACCCCGACCGGATAGCCGTTGATCCGCGCCAGACCCGTGATCCGCGAACGACCGTAGAACGGCGCGATCTCGAAGAACGAGCCCTGGTCCACGCACCAGTTGATCGCACGATGGCCGTCGTAGGCGCGTCGCCGGTCACGCGGCACGAGGCGACGCAGGCGCTCTTCGCGCCGGTTCGGGTCGTCGGTTGGCTCGATCCGCTGGGGCATCTCGTAGACGCTCTGCGGCAGGTAGCTGAGGAACTGCCGAATCTGGCGGAAGGCGTCCTCCTCGTCTTCGGCCAGGTTGTCGACCGAGCCCGACTGGTAGACGTGGATCCGCTCGTCGCCGAGGTCCTCTTTGGTCACGTCGTAGCCCAGCGCCGCCTTGACCACCGGAGGGCCGCCGGGAAAGAGCTGCGAGATGCCCTTGACCATGATCGTGAAATGGGCCATGCAGGCGTTGACCGCCGGCAGGCCGGCGACTGAGCCCATCACTGCCGAGACGACCGGCACCACCCGCAACAGGTCAGTGTCGAAGGTCGACCACATGTTGCCGTCGGGCAGATAGGTGCGGCCCAGCGTCTCGAATCCGCGCACCGAGCCGCCTGCTGCGTCGAGCATCCGCACGTAGGGCACGCGCCACTCGAGCGCCCGCTGGTTCGAGCGCTTCTCCGAGCCCAGACCGTCCGACCCGTCGCCGCCGCCCGATCCGCCGCGCACCGTGAAATCGCCGGCCGAGACCACGACCTTGCGCCCATTGACCTTGCCGAATCCCTCGATCGCGCCCTTCGGCGTGAACCCGACCAGCTCCCCCGCCTCGTCGTAGGACGGCCGCCCGACCAGCGACATGAACTCCGTCAACGACCCCGGATCCAGCAGCCCATCAATCCGCTCATTGACCAGCAGCTTGCCCCGCCGCCGCTGCCGAGCCACCCCTTCTGGCCCACCGCGACCCTTGGCCAACTCCTTGCGCTTGGCGATCTCCGCGATCTCACGTTCCCACGTCATCGGGCTGCTCCGTCCTTGGTGATCTTGCAGCAGGTTACGAGGCCCGTGTTCCGGGGACGAACAGCGGATGACAAGTAGGCGTATCGAATCGGGCGGCACTTCTGGCTCAGCGCGCTGCTGCGATCGCTGACTGGGCGCGCTCCTGCAGGTCGAGTTGCGGCGACCATTCGGTGTCGATCCGCGTGCGAATCATAGTCGCCTTGACTGCCGAGGCGAACTCCTGCATGGCCAGTTGCTGCAGAGACTCGGTGAGAGTCTGCCCAGGGTCCTGGGCCAGTCTCTTGGCCCGCGTCCACCAGGCCTGCTGCATGGTGTCGTCCGTAGCTCGCATCAGGATTTCTTCCGTCACCGCACGATGACGGACGAGGGTGTAGAGGACTTGCACGGGGGTCTGCGGCGGATCCAGTTGGGCCGGCAGCAGGCCCTCGGGCCAGATCAGGTTGGCTTCGGCCGTGCAGGCCTCGGATGCGCAATCGGCCAGCGACCCTAATGGCGTGGACTCATGCAACTGGTCTTCGGACGCGCCGGCAAGCGCCGTCGTCAGCACTCGCCGCGTGAGCAGCAGCGCATAGCCCCAGGCCTCGGCGGAGTCGGACTTCATCAGATCGCGGACCCGGCTAGATCAGGTCCTGGCCGCCTGCGACTTCGAGCGCGGAGCGAATCGTGGCCTGGATGCCCTCGTCGGGGTCGACCAGCGGTGCGCGCAACGGCCCGGCGTTGAAGCCGATATCGTTGAGCGCCCACTTGACCGGCGCAGGACTGCCGATTAGGAAGAGGGCCTTGACCAGCGGCGCCATCTTCACCTGCAGCCGGCCCGCCTCAGCCGTGTCGCCGCGCTCCCAGGCGTCGTACATCGCCTTGATCTGCCCACCGACGAGGTGAGACAGCACGGAAACTGCACCGTAACCGCCCATCGCCAGGATGGCCAGGTTGTCGCCGTCGTTGCCGCTCCAGATGCGGAACTGGCGCGGAGCGGTGCGGATGATCTCGGCGATCTGCTCGAGGTCGCCCGAGGCTTCCTTGACTCCGGCGATGTTGGGGCAGTCCTCGGCCAGCCGCACGGTCGTCTGCGCCGACATGTTCAGTCCGGTCCGTCCCGGCACGTTGTAGAGCATGATCGGCGTCTCGGGCACCGCGTCGGCGACGGCCTTGAAGTGCTGGTAGAGGCCTTCCTGCGACGGCTTGTTGTAGTACGGCACCACCTGGAGCAGGCCGTCGATGTCGAGCTTGGCCGCCTGCTCGGAAGCCTCGGCCGCGGTCTCGGTCGAGTTCGACCCGGTCCCCGCGATCAACGTCCCGCCTGCATCGTGCACGACTGGAGCCAGTTCGCGGAAGAGGACCCGCTCCTCATCGTGTGTCAGCGTCGGCGACTCCCCGGTCGTGCCGGCCACAACGACGCCGTCGGAGCCCGACTTGAGCAGCGCCGATGCCAGATGTTGCGCCTGCTCAACATCGATGCCACCGGCTTCGGTCATCGGCGTCACCATCGCGGTGTAGAGGCGTCCCCAGTCTGGGGCGTCGTTTGCTTCAGTCATGATTCGGGCTTTCCGTCTGTCACAGTCTGGCGATCAAGGCTACAAGGTCAGAGACGCGATATCGCAGGCATGGCGCCCTCACCCACTGCCGATCGCGGTGCGCTAGAGGCAACCGTCATCAAGCATCCACTCAACCATCTGGATGATGTTCAGCGCCGCGCCCTTGCGCAGGTTGTCGGCGACGACCCACCAGGCGAGACCGTTGGGGTTGGTCACGTCAACGCGTGCGCGACCGACCAGCGTGTCGTCGATCCCGTCGGCGTCAAGCGGCGTCGGCCATTCACCCGCGGCGCGGCCGTCGATCACAGTGAGACCCGGTTGAGCTGCCCAGCGTTCGTGCGCCTCCTCGGGCGCGATCGGACGGTCGAAGTCAGCGTGGACGGCAATGGCGTGCGCGCGCTCGGTCGGAATGCGGACACAGGTTGCGGAGAGCGGCAGCTCCGGCTGGTGCAGGATCTTGCGCGATTCGACCAGCATCTTCCACTCTTCCCTGGTGTAGCCGTCCTCGAGAAAGACATCGACCTGAGGCAGCGCATTATTGGCGATCTGCTTCGGATACTCCGAGATCTGCTCGTCAGAGATTGAGCCACCGCCGGCGAGCGAGGCGTTCTGCTGCTTGAGCTCGACCACTGCGGCGCCGCCTGAGCCGGAGGTGGCCTGGTAGGTGTCGGCGATTACGCGTGTCACTGCGCGGTCGCGGATCAACGGATGCAGGGAGAGCACCAGGGGCACGGTGGTGCAGTTGGGGGTGGAGACGATCCCGTTGTGGTGGCGCAGGTCCTCCGGGTTGACCTCGGGCACCACGAGCGGCACGCCCTCCTGCTGGCGGAAGGCGGAGGAGTCGTCAAAGGCGACCGCGCCCTTTTGCGCGGCCACCGGGCAAAGCTCCTTCGAGGCCGCCGTCGAGGCAGAGATGAAGGCCACGTCGGCGCCGTCAAAGGCGTCGTGGGTGGTCTCGTGGACGATGTGCGTTTCACCTCGAAAACTGAGTTCGCGTCCCTCGGAGCGCTTCGTCGCGAGTAGTCGGAGTTCCTTGACCGGGAAGTTGCGTTCCTCCATGCATTTGAGGAATTCGGCCCCCACGACGCCGGTGGCTCCAACGAGGGCAACGGTCAGTTCACGTCCCACGGTCTTACTCCTTGTTTGTGCGTGGTGCGCTGTTTGCTCGGGTCAGTCAGTTCGCAGTCCGAGCAGGCGGTCGAGTCCGATCACGAGATGATCGAGCGCGGGCGCGGCGCGAACGGCGCGAAGAATCTCGGGAATGAAGGATGCGCGGCTCATCGAGTCGTGGCGAATCGTCAACGTCTCATCGTTACCGCCGAAGACAATCACCTGGTGGGCTACCAGTCCGGGCAGGCGGACGGAGTGCAGTGACGCTCCACCGAGTTCGGCGCCGCGCGAGTCATAGCCGTCAAGGTTGTGGCGCTCGGCCTCCTTGCGGCTGAAGTCGCTGTCGCGGGCGGCACGCATCGATTGCGCTGTTGCAACGGCGGTGCCGGACGGCGCGTCGACCTTGCCGTCGTGATGCTGCTCGATGATCTCGACCGAATCGAAGAGCGGCGCCGCGACGTTGGCCAGGTGCATCATCAGCACCGCGCCGAGCGCAAAATTGGCTGCGATTACACCGCCCAGATTCGCCTCGTTGACGCGTCGCGCGGCATCGGCGACGACCTCGTCCGGGAGTCCACTGGTACCAATGACCGGGCGAATGCCCGCCTCGACTGCAGCCGGAATGAGTTTGACGGTCCACTCTGCGTTGGAGAAGTCGACCACGACATCGGGCGACCACGCGGCCAGCGAGTCAAGCGAGTTGCTCAGGGGCACAGCCCGGTCGCCAATCTCAACCGACGGTTCAGTGGACAAGCCGTCCAGCGCACCGATCAGTTCAAGATCGTCTGCGGCCTCGATCGCGGTCATGATTTGCCGGCCCATGTTGCCGGCGCCGCTCATCACCACTCGGATGCCGGGGCTGGCCATGACTCACCTACTCAACTACCGATTCGCTCACCGGCTGGGAGCGCCGAAGTCGCTGCGCGGCGGAGGGGGCGGGGGCGGGGGGCCATCGCCATCTGTCTCTTGACTCCGGCGAATGTTGACCCGTGAGAGGATGCCGCCACGGCGTCGTGGTGCGATATTCGTGTCGGGCTGGCGTTCTTCCTGTTCGCCGGCTTCGCCGCGCGGCGAGCGCTCGCCGCGTTGTCCGGAGCCCGGTTGGCCCGATCCGTCGCCTGACTGTTGGTTCGACTCCCCACTCTGCTGCGCAGCGCCGCGCCGTCGCCGTCGCCTCCGGCGGCGCGGTTGACCCTCCCGGGGCGGAGCAACGGCGGCTGAGCCGTCGTCGGCAGCGGCTGTGGCGAGCGGTGCCGGAGGTGCAGGCTCTGCCGCTTCCGGTTCGGGCGTCTCGACGGTTTCGGGCGGCTGTTCGGCGAGAGCTGCCTCCTCCACGTCGGGTTGCTCTGGTTCGTGCTGGACGCGAGGTCGGCGTTGGCGGGTCTCCCGTGCTTCACGGGGTTCTCGCTCGCGTCGCGGAGGACGCTCATCACGTCCGCGGCGCTCGCGCGGTTCTCGGGGACCGGAGTCGGCGTCGCCGTTGAGCAGCGCTTTGCGCGACGCATTGACGCGGCCGAGGTTGTCCACCTCAATCACGATGATCTGCATCTCGTCGCCGACGCTGACGACGTCCTCGACCTTGTCGACTCGGTAGTCGGCCAGTTCGGAGATGTGAACCAGCGCGTCCTTGCCCGGGACCATCTCGACGAAGGCGCCGAAGGGCAGGATGCGGACCACTTTGCCGGTGTAGATCTGGCCGGGTTCGATGTCGCGAGTCATTGCCGAGATGCGCTCGTAGGCGGCCTGGCCAGAAGCCTGGTCGACGGCGGTGATGAACACCGCGCCGTCATCTTCGACCGAAATCTCCGCACCCGTGTCGTCCTGCAACGCGCGGATGTTGCGGCCGCCCGGGCCGATCAACTGGCCAATCTTGTCCTGCGGCACGTCGAGGCGCAGAATGCGCGGCGCGTGCGGCGACATCTGCTCACGCGGGGCCTCGATGCACTGGGTCATCACGTCCATGATTTCCAGTCGGGCGTCGCGAGCCTGGTCGAGTGCGCGGGTCAGGATCTCGAGGTCGATTCCTTTGACCTTCATGTCCATCTGCAGCGCCGTGACTCCGTCGCGTGAGCCGGCCACCTTGAAGTCCATGTCACCGAGGTGGTCTTCCATGCCGACGATGTCGGTCAGGATGGCGACTTCGTCCTCTTCCTTGATCAGGCCCATGGCTATTCCGGCGATCGGCGTCTTGATCGGCACACCGGCGTCCATCATCGAGAGCACGGAGGCGCAGACCGAGGCCATCGAGGTGGAGCCGTTGGACGCGAGCACCTCGGAGACAATTCGGATCGTGTAGGGGAACTCCTCGAACGGCGGCAGGATCGCCGCCATGGCACGCTCGCCGAGCATGCCGTGGCCGATGCTGCGCCGCGACGGGTTGCCGACCCGGCCGGTCTCGCCCGTGGAGAAGGGCGGGAAGTTGTAGTGATGCATGAAACGCTTCGAGTCCTCGGGCGTGAGGTCATCGAGGCGCTGGGCCATGCCCGACCCGGCCAGCGTCGTGAAGCTGAGCACCTGGGTTTCGCCGCGCTGGAAGAGCCCAGAGCCGTGGGTGCGCGGGACGAGGTCGACCTCGGCCGACAGCGGCCGCAGTTCGGCGTGCCCTCGACCATCAGGGCGAACCCCTTCGTCGAGGATGCTGCGGCGAACGATCCGTTTCTCCAGCGCGTCGAAAGCCTCGGCATGCGCCTCGGTGTCAGCGTCTTCGTCGAGACGGTCAAGCAACGACGCCTTGACAGCGGCGCGGCGGCTGTCGCGGTCCGCCTTGTCCTCGGCGCCCCGCAGCGCGGAGCGCAGGTCGTCGCCGTACTGTTTCTCGACTGCGGCGAAGATGTCGGCGTCGACGGCCTGCAGCGTGAAATCGCGCTTGGCCGGCGTCGCCTCGGCGGCGAGCGCCTCCTGCATTTCGCAGATCGTCGTGATCGCTTCCTGACCGATCGCCAGAGCTTCGACGAGCAGCGACTCAGGCACTTCGCCCGCTTCCGCCTCGACCATCGTGATGGCATCCTTGGTGCCGGCAACGACGAGGTTGAGGTCTGAGGCCTCGAGCTGGGCGAACGTCGGCTGCAGGACCAGTTCACCCTCGACATGTCCAATGCGCACCGAGGCGACCGGGCCGTCGAAGGGAATATCCGAGACGCAGAGCGCTGCCGATGCGGCAATCGTGCCCAGCGTGTCGGGAGGATTCTCCATATCGACCGAAAAGATCGTGATGATCAGCTGGGTGTCGTCGTTGTAGCCCTTGGGAAAGAGCGGTCGAATTGGCCGATCTGTCAGTCGCGCCGAGAGCACGGCGGCAGTCGTCGGGCGGCCTTCGCGCCGGAAAAACGATCCGGGAATCCGGCCGGCGGCGTAGAGCCGTTCCTCAAACTCGACTGAGAGCGGGAAGAAGTCGATCCCCGGCCTCGGCTTGGAGGCGGTGGCAGTCCCGAGCATCATGGTGTCGCCGTAGCGAACGGTGACCGCGCCACCGGCCTGATGTGCGAGCTTGCCGGTTTCGATCGTGAGGGTCCGTCCGGCGATTTCCTGCTGAACGGTTTGAGTGGTGATTTCCATGGGCTGTTGCGTTCCTGTGCTTCCTTCTGCCGGTCGGGCCCGGCGCCGTTTCCTTAACGACAGGCCCTCATTGATCTGCGACGCCCGGCCCCCTTCAAGGGCTACCGGGGCGCGTCGCCGGTGTTCGTCCGAGACCGGTTGCAGCGCTGGTTCGGATCTGCGCGGGTGGCGCTAGCGCCGCAGACCCAGTTCGCTGACCAGCGTGGTGTAGCGGTTGACATCCTCGCGGTTGAGGTAGCGAAGCTGCCGTCGCCGTTGACCGACGAGCTTCATCAGCGCACGACGGGTGTGGTAGTCGTGCCGATGCTCGCGCAAGTGGTCGGTCAGCCGCGAGATTCGCTGGGTCAGCTGCGCGATCTGGACCTCGGGGGAGCCAGTGTCGTTCTCGTGCTGACCGAACTTCGCCGCGATGGCGGCCTTCTCATCCTTGCTCAGCATGTGTGCACCTGTCCACATGGGCCATCAGGCGATGTTGCGCGGCGGGGCTGCCCTGTCCCTGGCGAGTACCTGGTTCTTTCGAGTCTGCCGGCGGCTCTCCAAGCCGCCAACTCCCCACCGCTGCGCTGCGTGGTCGTCTCGTTGCCTAGACGTTACCAGACCGTGCCGCGTTGCAGATGTCAGTTCGGTCGCATATGCGACACTGGGCGGCATGACCGTGCTGATGACTCATCCGATCATGATCGTCCGGGCGCGTCTGGACCCGACGGTGCTGCAAGAGTTCGAGGACTGGCATCGGCAGACCCATTTGCCACATGTGCTCGAAATCCCGGGCATCGTCTCGGCCTTTCGCGTGCGCGGGTCCGACCCAATCGCCGGAGCGCATTTGATGGGTTACACATTTGAGGACGAGTCAGTCGTCCAGGCCGCCCTGTCTTCCGAGCAGGCTCAGGTGGCCCGGCGGGACTGGGACTTCTGGGCCGACCAGGTCTACGAGCTATCGGTCGAGATCTATGCCCCGTTGGCGCCGCTGCCGATTTTTCAGCACCACAACTAGCGTCTCGGGGAGTCTCGCCCCCTTCAAAGGCTTCCCCTAGGGGAAGCCTTGCTCCGCTTTACAGGTCCAGCGCGACTTCGTCCTTGATCGCCGTCTTGCCCTCGGGCAAGGTGAAGAAGTTGCAGAAGCAGGTGCCTTCGAAGTCGACCAGGCCGTTGAGTACCGGCTCACAGACGCAGATCGTGTCGTCGTTGTTGGCCGGCTGGCAGGGACAGTAGAACTTGCCGAAGCGCATGCGCATATTGACGAAGTCTTCGATCGTCTGGTCAGCGTTCATCAGGATGTAGCCGCGCTCTTCGCAGAACTTGTCAGCGAGCTCGGTCATCTCGGCCCGGTACTGGTCGCGCAGGGCGCGTTCTTCCTCTTCCGGCAGATCAGTCAGGCGTTCGAACTCGGCCATGACGCGCCCTCTTCCTACGTGCTGAGCTTTCTCAAGTTTAGGCGGACGCCTCGGCGCGGGCGGCTGCGAAGCGCACCAGCGAGCGGACGGGCACCCCACTCGCGCCCTTGACCTGCGTGCCGCGCGTCTTGGAGGCGTCGTCGGTGCCGGCCATATCGAGATGCGCCCAGGGCGTGTCGCCGGCGAAGCGAGCGAGGAACTTGGCCGCCGTGATCGCGCCGGCCAGCCGACCGCCGGTGTTCTTCACGTCGGCGACCTGGCTGCGAATCTGCTCGTCGTACTCGGGGAACATCGGCAGTTGCCAGAACTTCTCGCCGGCGCGTTTGCCGGCTTCGATCACTTCGGCCGCGAGCTCGTCGTCGTTGGCCATCACGGCCGTGGCGACATCGCCCAGCGCCACTGCAGCCGCGCCGGTCAGTGTGGCGACGTCGATCAGCGGGGAGAGGCCCAGGTGGTTGGCGTAGGAGAGCGCGTCCGCCAGGACCAGCCGGCCCTCTGCGTCCGTGTTGATCACTTCGATCGTCGCGCCGTTCATCGCAGTCAGCAGGTCGCCGGGTTTGATCGCATTGCCGCCCGGCATGTTCTCTGTGCACGGCGCCAGCGCGGTGACGTTGATCGGCAACTCGAGATCGGCGATCGCGCCCATGGCGGCGACGACCGCCGCCGCCCCCGACATGTCCTGCTTCATCGCCTCCATGTTGGCGGCCGGCTTGATCGAGATGCCACCGGTGTCAAAGGTGATGCCTTTGCCGCAGTAACCGAGGCCCGGCTCGTCGGCACCTCCACGGTGTCGCAGGATCAAGAATTTGGCCGGTTGGTGGGAACCCTTGGCCACGCCGAGGAACGATCCCATGCCGAGCTCAGCAGCGGCCGCCTCGTCCATGATCTCGATATCGATATCGTGCTCGCCGGCCCAGGCTTCGGCCCGGTGCGCGAGCTCAGTCGGCGTGAGCAGGTTGGACGGCTCGTTTGCCAGATCGCGGGCGAAGTTGGCCGCGCCGGCCAGCGAGCGACCGTGTGCGATCCCGGCCTCGACACCAGCTGTGTTGTCCGAGTGCAGCGAAACCCTTTCAAGCACATTCGGTGTCTTCTTCGGCGACTGATGTCTATCGAAGCGATAGAGCCCGAGATCGAGCCCCTCGCAGATCGCACCTGCGATCTCTGTCGTGGTGAAGCCGCACTCTTCTCCGTCGACGGCGACCGCGAGGCTGCCAGTGGAGAGCGAGCGAGCCTTGCGGGCGCCATTTGCGGCGGCATTGCGGATCTCGTCGAGGCCCATTTGTTCAGCCGGACCTAGCCCGGCGATCACGATCCGCGGCGCCTCGGTTCGGCCGAATGTGTGCACCACGACGGTCTCGTTGACAGCGCCTGACAGCTCACCCGATGCGACCAGCGGCGCGAGACCGCCGTCCAGCGCGTCGTTGAGCCGGCGCAAGGCGCCGCCGTCAAGGATGTCGTCTTCCTTGGTCGCGAAAATCAGCAGATGGTCGGCGGCGGCTTCGAGCGCGGGCAGGCCGTTGGCGGTGATGTCCATGAGGTTCTCTCGGTAGGTCTCTAGAGGGGTGAGCCTGAACGGATCGGAACAATGCAGATCATCCTAGCGATCACTGCCACAGACAACCGGGAATAACGTTACCGAATGCGAGAGTTTCTGCGAGAACTGGCGGCCGTGGCGGTCGCCGCCTTGGTCTACTACCTGGTCCGCGGCGCCGTTTCGGACCGCGCCGACGAGGCGTTCCAGCGCGCTCGCGACATTCTCGACCTCGAACAACGCATCTGGCTCGACTGGGAAACCCCGATCCATGAGGCGATCCTCGGTACCAATGCCCTGATCGATTTCGCCAACGGCACATATTTCTGGGGCCACATGCCACTGCTGATCGTGCTGGCGGTCTGGCTCTGGCGATCGCATCGTTCGGTCTGGCGCACCTTCCGCAACGCGCTGCTGATCTCCGCCGCAGCCGGCATGGTCTCCTACTATCTCTTCCCCACAGCGCCACCACGCCTGATGCCGGACCTGGGCTTTGTCGACACGCTCACTGTCCGCGCAGCGCCCGCCTATCAGGCGCAGGAGGTAGGTCTGTTCGTCAATCCCTACGCGGCGCTGCCCTCGCTGCACGTCGGCTGGGCGCTGCTGGCGGGACTGGCCGTTTGGCAAACTTCGCGCCATCCGCTCATGCGGGTATTCGCGGTCGCCATTCCGCTCTCACAGAGCTGGGCGGTCGTCGCCACGGCCAACCACTGGACCCTCGATGTCTTCGCCGGAATGGCGGTCTGCGCGGTCGCGTGGATGCTCGTCGTCCTGCGCAATAGGCTCAGCTTGAGCATGCCGGTCCATTTCAACGGGAGCTGACCATGCAGATCGTGACGACCGACTCCGTCCCCAATCGAGACGTTGCCGAAGTGCTGGGGCTGGTCAGCGCAAACAGCGTGCGCTCGCGCAACGTCGGACGAGACATTCTGGCCGGGGTCAAGAGTCTCTTCGGCGGAGAGATTCACGCGTACACCAAGCTGATGAGCGACACCAGGGTGCAGGTGATTGAGAAACTCGAGGCCTCAGCCAACGCAATGGGCGCCGACGCCATCGTCGGTACACGGATGATGACCTCCGACATCGGTCAGAACATGGCCGAGGTCTACATGTACGGCACAGCAGTGAAGTTGAAGTAACAGCCAGGAGAGAACTCCTCTGGGGGATCTCTATCCAGCCCGAGCTGGCCACTTCGGATGCGACTTCAGCCGCTCCAGAATCGCCACGCCGACGTCGTACTTGTGCAGCAACGGCAGACGCTCGGGCTCTCCCGACGCGTCGAGCAAAACGACTCGGTTGGTGTCCACTCGGAATCCGGCGTCGGACTGGCTGACATCGTTGGCTGCGATGAATACCAGACCTTTCTTCTCGATCTTCGCCTTGGCGTTCTCGATCAAGTCGTCTGTCTCAGCGGCGAATCCCACCTTGAGCAGGTGCGGCACATCAACTGAGGCAATCACGTCGGGGTTCTCGACCATCTCCAGGGTCATGCCCTCTTGCTCAGCGTCCTGCTTCTTGAGTTTCGACTCCGCAGCTTCTGCCGGCCGATAGTCGGCGACCGCAGCCGCCATGACCAAGGCGTTCGCCCCTCGGGCCGCCTTCTGGATTTCTTCCTGCATCTCGATCGCTGTGCCGACGGATCGCACCACGATTCCGTACCGACCCTCGGGAGGCGGCTGGGTCGTGATCAGGGTCACCGCCGCGCCCTGGTCTCGGGCCGCCTCGGCCACCGCGACGCCCATTTTGCCGCTGGAATGGTTGCCAACGAAGCGAACCGGATCGATCGGCTCCCGCGTGCCGCCAGCCGTGACGATGATGTGGCGTCCACGCAGGTCGCCCACCGTGCGGCCGATCGCCGAGCGCACCGCGGCGGCCAGCTCGATCGGTTCGATCAGACGTCCCAGCCCCTTACTCCCGGATGCCAGCCGACCGGTCGCGGGCCCCGCGATGAACACACCGCGCGCCTTGAGCAGCTCGAGGTTGGCTTGCACGGAGGGCTGGCCGTACATCACCGAATCCATCGCCGGCGCCACGATCAATGGCGCGCTCGTCGCGAGCGCGGTCAGAGTGACCGGATTGTCGCCGATGCCCTGAGCCAGCTTTGCGATCGTGGTGGCGGAGGCCGGCGCGACCAGCATCGCGTCGGCGCGTCGGCCCATGGCAACGTGCTGCTCCGCCGGCGCCGACGAATCCCAGAGATCGGCCGCGACCTCCCCCTGGACCAGCGAGCGGAAGGTCAAAGGTGGAACGAAGCGCACTGCTGATGGAGTCAGCGCAACATCGACGACCGCCCCGGCATCCTCCAGCCGACGCGCCGCCTCAATGCTCTTGTACGCGGATATGGAGCCGGTGACGCCCAGGGTGACTCGGCGGCCGCCGAGCGGCCGCGGCGGCGGGACGTCGCTGCTGCTCATGGAGTGCCTTCGGCGTTGTGGTAGTAGAGCTCACGCAGACCCCAGAGAATCAGATCCTCATCGACGATGTCGAGGATTTCCGTCTCTTCTGCGATTCGCGGCGCCCAGCCGCCGGTAGCCACCACCTGCGCTTGACCGAGCTCCTGGCGGAAGCGGGCGATGATTCCCTCCACGAGGCCGACGTAACCAAACAGGATGCCGCTTTGCAGCGCAGTCTCCGTGCGCGTACCAATCGCCGCGGGCGGACGGTCGAGGTCGATCCGAGCCAGCCGGCTGGCACGGTCGAACAGCGCCTCCGTCGAAATGCCGATGCCGGGCGAGATAGCGCCGCCGATGTAAACGCCGTGCTCATTGATGGCGTCGAAGACCGTCGCGGTGCCGAAGTCGACGACGATCAGCGGCGGCGGCCCATAGCGAGAGACGGCAGCCACCGCGTCAACGATGCGATCGGCGCCGATCTCCTCGGTATGTTCGATCCCGATTCGGACCGGTTTCTTCATGTGGGGCGAAACCAGAAGAGGTTCGGTGCGCAGGAACTTGCGGCAAACGTCCTGAAACACAGGCGCCAGCGCAGGCACGACTGAGGAAATGATCGCTCCGTCGATCTGTGCAATTTGGATGCCCTCATAGCGCAACAGCGATGCGACGAAGATGCCGTATTCGTCCGACAGCCGGTCATGCTGGGTGGCCAGTCGCCAGGTGTGGACAATTTTACGGTCGTTAAACACACCGATCTGGAGGGTCGTATTGCCGATGTCGATTGCGATCAACATGGCGGGTCGTCCTTCCCGACGCGTTCGTGAATCGCTCAACCGACACAGGCCAGGTCGAGCGATCTCTGCGCAGCCTCACTATCTCGCGCATTCTACGCAAGATCGGCATCGGCCCTCCCGGCCACTCGCCGAGGGGGTCCCGATGGGCAAGAGAAGACTGCGCGATGCCTGTCAAGTTCGCCGATCAGCGGACGTGGATAGTCCGGGGAAGATGTGGAAGAGATATCTGGTTGAGTCACCCATCAACCAGTTCCACAGCACGCTGTTGTGTGCGCAGATGCTGGTTAGTATGTTCCCCCAAGCAGCCCCTCTGATGAGCGGCGAACTTGGTCAGCCCTGCAGGGCGCCCGTATCGCTTGCAACGGTCTTTGCCATAAGGAGGCGACAGCGGCATGGTCACCCGATCCGCCCGCTCTTTCGGCGACCCTCACTCGGATCACCGAGCCATCTGGCAGCGCACTTTGCAAATCCTCGGCGACTCGCTTGATCGCGAGACCTTCGAGACCTGGTTTGCCGACACGCACGCGATCGAGGTTCGTGGCGGCGTGCTGCATGTCGGTGTGCCGACCGTGATCAAGCTGGAAACGCTGCGCGGCAGCTACTACCCGCAGCTCGCCTCGGCGGTCCGTCAAGCCTCGGGCCGATCCATGGAGATTGAACTGCGCGTTGCCTCGCCGCCGGAACCGGTCACGCAAGCTCTCGATCTCCCCTCAGGCGACGAATCTCAGCCGTCCGCCGAGCGCGGCCAGCCAATCCAGCCGGCGCGCAGCCGTCCGTCCGTCCTCAATCAGGCAACGTTCGAGCGCTTTGTCGAAGGCACATCCAACCAGATCGCCGTCACCGCATCTCGCCGAGTCGCGTTCCATCCCGGCGAAGACACGAACCCACTGTTCATCTACTCCAACTCCGGCCTGGGCAAGACCCACCTGCTGCATGCCATCGCACACGTGACCATGCAGTCGCACTACACAGTGCTGGTCGACACGGAGTCTTATGTCCGCCAGTTCGTCAACAGCGTCGGCGCCGGCGAGCGCGCCGCCTTCCAGGAAAAGTATGAGTCCGCTGAAGTCCTGATCGTCGATGACGTGCAGAAGCTGGGCGGCAAAGTCCAGACCCAGGACGAGTTCTACAACGTCTTCAACGCGCTGCACCAGCGCGGCCGGCAGATTGTGATCGCCTCCGACCTGCCGCCCAGGTTGTTGACCGGCCTCAGCGAACGTCTCGTCACGAGATTCGAGGGCGGCTTGGTGGTGGAAATCAACCAGCCCGATGTCGAATTGCGAATGGCAATCCTGCAGCGCAAGATTCGCGACTGGGGCATGGTTGTTGACGAGCCGACGATTCAGATGATCGCTGAGCGCGGCGGGACGAACATCCGCTCCCTGCTCGGCGGCCTGCAGCGAGTGCGCGTCTTCGCCGAAAGCGAGCGATCGCTCGTTACGCCAGGCATCGTGATGCGGGCCTTGGCCGGGCATGCGCAGGAAGAAACGCGCAAGGCCAAACCCACCGTGGCAGAACTGATCGCAGCGGCCTCCGACATCACCGGCGTCGCACCCGAGTTGTTCACTGCCACTCGCAAGGATCGGCGAACGGCCAGGGCTCGCCAGTTGGTCATGTACCTGGCCTGCCAACACACCGACCTCTCACTCAACTCGATTGGCGAGGCACTGGGCGGACGCGACCACTCGACCGTTCTGCACGGACGCGACAAGGTCGAGCGGCTGCTCGCCGACTCTAGCGACGCAGAAGCCCACTGGTGGATCCAGCAGATCTCTGAGATTCGCTCCCGCCTCCACCTCTAGGTCGACGCGCTCCGGCATCCACGCCACGTCAACGAGTCTTCCAGCTTGAGAAACGGGTGCTCCACGGCACTCCCACACCCCTGCACATCCCGCGCACAGCTTTGGGGGTAGTTTCCGGTCGTCATCCCCAGTGCCCCCAACCACAGAAACAACGACAGCGAATTATTTCCTCTCCTGAGTTTTCATAGATCCCTGATCCGGAGCGTGCGTCGGCACTGTGGATAAACTCAACTCATGATCGATTCCGTCGAGATCGAGATCGAGGGCGGGGCCGGTGGCCGCGGAGCAGTGTCGTTTCGCCGCGAGAAATTCGTGCCTCGCGGCGGCCCTGACGGCGGCCGCGGCGGCCGCGGCGGAGACGTGGTCGTCCAAGCCAACAGCCAGCTGAACACCCTGCGGCGATACCGGCGGCAACGACGCTTCCGCGCCGAGCCAGGAACCAACGGTGGAACCAACCAGAAGCGCGGCAGGGCCGGCGCGACCATGGTCCTCGAGCTTCCCGTGGGCACGATGGTTTCGCGGCTCCGTGGGCAGGAAGCCGAGCAACTGGTCGACCTGGAAGAGGACAAACAGTCGCTGGTTGTGGCCTGGGGTGGGCGTGGCGGCCAGGGCAACATGTACTTCCGCAGCGCCACTAACCAGACGCCTCGCGTTGCGCAGAGGGGCGAACCGGGCGAACGCTGCCGCCTGCGCTTCGAACTGCGGGTGCTGGCCGATGTCGGCATCGTGGGACTGCCGAACGCAGGCAAGTCATCGCTGCTCCGCCACCTGAGCGCCGCCCGCCCGAGAGTCGCCGACTACCCCTTCACGACTCTGGAGCCGCATCTCGGCGTCGTCTCCGTCGGCTGGGGCGAGTTCGTAATGGCCGACCTGCCGGGCCTGATCGAGGGCGCCGCCGGCGGAGCGGGGCTCGGGCACGAGTTCCTCCGCCACACCTCCCGAACCAGACTGCTGGTCCACCTGATCGACGGCTCGCAGGACAATCCACGAGCCGCAAAAGCCCTGGTCGACCGCGAACTCGCCGGGTACTCGGCCGATTTGGCCGGGCGGCCACAGATCGTCGTCGTCAACAAGGTCGATCTCGAAGAAGTCGACGTCTTTCGCGACGAGATCACTGCGCAATTCGGCGACCTGGAGTCGCCGCCGCTCTTCTGCTCCGCCGCGACCGGCGAAGGCGCCCAAACCTTGGTCGATGCATGCGCGTCGATGCTGGAAGAACTTCGGCAGCAGGAGCCTCCGCGGACGACGGAGGTGCCCGTCGTCCGGCCCAGGCAGGACGGCCGGCGATTCGAAGTCGACGAGTTGGCCTCGGGGCTCTACCAGGTCCGGGGGGCATCGGTCGAGCGGTTTGTCTCGATGATGGATCTGGGCGAAGACGAGGCCCTGGCCGAGACCTACCGCTGGCTGGATCGTCGAGGCGTGGCCTCGGCCCTGCACCGCGCCGGCTGTCAGCCAGGCGACGTGGTCAGGATCGGTCGGTCGCGCATTACTTGGGAATGGGAGCGCTGACGTCTGTGGTTGAGAGCAGCGAGATTCGCTTTGAGCCGCACGAACGGGTCGGGGCCTTGGGCGGCACCTTTGATCCGCTTCATCGCGCCCATCTCCATCTCGCCGACGCTGCCGCGCAGGCGCTCGAGCTGGATCGACTAATCCTGATTCCCGCGGGCGACCCCTGGCGCAAGCGAGGTCGCGACGTGACCCCGGCCGAGCACCGCCTCGCCATGACCGCCGCAGCGGTTGACGAGCGCCGGGGAGGTCTCGAGGTGTCGGATCTGGAGGTGGCTCGCGAAGGGCCTACGTACACCCTCGACACCGTGCGTGAACTCCGCGATCGGGGAGCACAGCAACTCTGGTGGATCATGGGCGCCGACGCGGTGCTCGACCTCCCTAAGTGGCACCAGCCCAACGAGATCCTGGCCTGCGCCCGTATCGCAGCAGCGGTCAGGCCGGGCGCGGAGCTTGATCGTCGGCAGCTCGACAAGATCGTCTACGGCCTCGGCCGCTGGCTTGACTGGGTGCCGATGGAGCCGATTGACCTTTCGGCCTCCGGACTCAGGGAGCGAATCGCCCGGGGCGAGGACGTCTCGGATGACGTGCCGGCCGCCGTGCTGGACTATGCCCGGGCCCATCGGCTCTACGAATAACCCAGCGGCTGAACACCAGCTCGGCTCGCGTGGACCGACGCGACACCTGGTGCAGGCGGAGGCTCCTAGGCGTGGCCGATGTTCTTGGGCGTGTAGTGCTCCTTACGCACCAGCACCGTCAGGCGTGGACCTGGGGGAAACAGAAACGGTCGGAGCGGCAGCGTCTGCACCCAGGCGAAGCCGGCGTCGTAGGCGAGTTGTCCCAGCTGGCCGAACGTGCGGAGCTGGGGCCGGCATCCGTTGCAGCCGAGCAGGATCGACCAGACGGCATTGACCGCCGCCGATCGGGAACGAGCCACCTCCCAGAAGACGGCGACCCCGTTGTGGTCGAGTACTCGCCAGATTTCTTCCAGCACCCGCAGCGCCTGCTCGTCGTCCCAATGGCGCAGCTGGTGGGGGACGACGGCAAAATCGACCGTGCCGTCGGGAAGCGGTAGGCGGTGCGGTTCGGCGCGGACGGTCTGGACATCCTCGGCGTCAGGCGCGGGCCGGGCGCCGGTGAGCACCGCCAGCGGCGTCGGCTCCAGGCCAGCAGTGTCCGCGATTAACGCTGCGAGCGGCGGCGAGTCCGGACCCAGGACCATCAACCGCTCGACCGGGGCGATGGCCGTCAATTCGATCAGTTGAGCCGCCGGGGAATCTTCCAGCGCAAGCCGAGGCTGCCCCCGCCACCAGTGGCGGAGCGCCGGCGGAATCGCCAGCAAAGGAGCGGCGGCGGGCTGGGGCACCGGGTTAGACGTCGATCTTGGCCAGATCGGCGTGTTGCTCAATGAAATGACGGCGCTTGGCCGGGTCGTCGCCCATCAACTTCACGAACAGGTCGTCGGCCGCGTGCTCGTCGGCGATGTCGACCGACCAGAGCAAACGCGCCTGAGGGTCCATGGTGGTCTCCCAGAGCTGGTCGGCGTTCATCTCGCCAAGCCCCTTGAAGCGCTGGACCGAAACCTTCTTCTGGCCCTCGCTCTGCTTGTCCATGAACGACTCGAGATCGGCGTCGGTGTACAGCCATTCGGCCTGCTTGCCCACCTTGACTCGGTAGAGCGGCGGCTGGGCGATATACAGCTTGCCGTCCTCGATCAACTCGCGCATGTGGCGGAAGAAGAAGGTCAGCAGCAGCGTGCGGATGTGCGCGCCGTCCGAGTCGGCGTCGGTCATGATCACGACCTTGTGGTAACGCAGCTTGGACAGGTCGAAGTCCTCGCCGATTCCCGTGCCCAGCGCCGTGATCAGCGTGCGGAACGCTTCGTGCCCGAGCAGTTTGTCCAGACGCGCGCGCTCGACGTTGAGCACTTTGCCGCGCAGCGGCAGGATCGCCTGCGTGCGGCGGTCTCGGCCTTCCTTGGCCGAACCACCGGCCGAGGGGCCTTCGACGATGAAAATCTCCGACAGGGACGGGTCGCGTTCCGAGCAGTCGGCCAGCTTGCCCGGCAGCGACGCGCCCTCGAGGGCGCCCTTGCGTTGCACGATTGCGCGCGCCTTGCGCGCCGCCTCGCGGGCACGAGCGGTGGTCAGGCATTTTTCAACGATCCGCCGACCTTCGCGCGGCTGGCCGTCGAGATATTCGGTCAGCGCTTCTGCGGTGGCCGACTCGACGATCCCCTTGATCTCCGGATTGCCCAGCTTGGTCTTGGTCTGACCCTCAAATTGGGGCTCTCCCAGCTTGACTGAGACGACGGCGGTCAAGCCTTCGCGCGTGTCCTCGCCGGTGATATTCGGGTCCTTGTCGCCGAGCTGCTTGTTGCGCCGCGCGAAATCGTTGATCGCGCGGGTTAGCGCCGAGCGAAAGCCGGTCAGGTGCGAGCCGCCCTCGTGCGTGTTGATCGTGTTGGCGAAGGCATAGACCGAGTCCTGGAAATCGGCGTTGTACTGGATCGCCACCTCGACGATGACCGCCGTCCCGTTGACGCCGACTTCACGGTCGAGGTGGAAGGGCAGCGGCTGCAGGACTTCGCGGTCGCGGTTGAGGAACCGCACGTATGACTGAATCCCACCCTCGAAGTAGAAGTTCTTCTCCTCGCGCGGCTCCCGCGCGCGGCGCTCAGCCTCGCTCAAGCCGGACGGGAAGTCGCGCTCGTCGCGGAAGCAGATCCAGAGTCCTTTGTTCAGATAGGCGACCTCTCGGAAGCGCTGGGCCAGCGTGTTGAAGTCGTACTCAAGATGATCGATCACTTCGTCGTCGGCGACCCAGCGGACCATCGTGCCGGTCTCAGGGGAAACGTCGCGCGATAGCTTGCGCCGCTTGATCGCTTCGGTGGCCACGCCGCGCACATAGCTCTGGGTGTGCGACTGGCCGTCGCGGCGCACCTCGACTTCGAGCTGTGCGGAAAGTGCATTGACCACCGATGCGCCCACGCCGTGCAAGCCACCCGAAACCTTGTAGCCGCCGCCCCCGAACTTGCCCCCGGCGTGCAGCACCGTGAGGACGGTCTCCAGCGCCGACTTACCCGTCTTGGCGTGTTGGTCGGTGGGGATACCGCGGCCATCGTCACGCACTTGGACCCAGCCCTCGGGCTGGAGGGCGATCTCGATCCGGGTGGCGTGACCTGCCATCGCTTCGTCGACCGAGTTGTCGACGATCTCGTAGACGAGGTGGTGCAGCCCGGCCTGTCCGGTCGAGCCGATATACATACCCGGTCGGCGGCGGACGGCCTCAATGCCCTCCAGCACATCGATGTCGGAGGCGTCATAGCTGTCGACGCCGTTGCTGGACGGGAGGTTGGCCTCGCGTCCCGGCGTCGTGTCGACGGCGCCGGACCGCCCATCTGTGAACAAGTCGGGCTGTCCAGGTTCCTGCTGGGTCAAAGGGAAAGTCCTGACAAAGGCGAGCCGCGCCGCGCGGGAAGCACCGGGGCATGAAGCCCAGAGCGGTACTCTGGCTACGTTCAGTTTACCACTGGCATAAGGTTCGCGACACGCGTCTAGGCGACGAAACAGAGGTGGAAATGACGAGCTGGCGAGAGCGACTGCGGTTGGTCAATCCCAGCGTCGCCCGCGACGCTGCGTTGCACGGCCTACCCGACCGGATCGACGACCTCTCGCCCGTCGCCGTCGTCAGAAACGGCATCGACGACACCTCCGGCCGCGTCTGGGCCCAGGTCCGCTCCGAGCTCATCTTCCGGCCCGAATTCGGGCCCGCCCTCGACGGGCTCTCCGGCTTTTCCCACCTGTTCGTCATCGGCTGGATGGGTGACGTAACGGACGAAGGCCGCGCGCTGCTCAAGCTGCATCCATCCGGCGGCGAGGACACGCCCGAGGTCGGCGTCTTCGCCACCCGTACTGCGCATCGACCCAACCCGATCTCGATCTCCATCTGTCCGCTCGAGTCGGTAGACGGCAACGTCGCCAGAGTGATCGGTCTCGACCTCGTCAACGGCACGCCGGTGCTCGACGTGAAGCCCTACGTCACTTTCTACGACTCATTCGACTCGACGATCCCCAAGTGGGCGGAGTAACACGAGGTGCCCCGGCTGCGCAGCAACATCATCGCCGTCTACGTCGTGCGTCCGTCGGAGAACGGCATCGAACTGCTGATGCTCCAGCGACCGGAGGGCCACCGCTTCGCGGGCGCCTGGCAGACTGTGGGCGGTCATATCGAGGAGAAGCAGGGCGAAACCGCCTGGCAGGCCGCGATCCGCGAAACGAACGAGGAAACCGGCCTCGATGTCGAGCACTGGTTCCGCATCGACCGCCCTGAGACCTTCTACAACCCCGAAAACGACACGATCTACTTCGTCCCCGCCTTCGCCGCCCTGGTCGCGGCAGGATCGGAACCAACGATCTCAGACGAACACCAGGCCTGGCGCTGGCTGACTCCCAATGAAGCAGCCGAAACCGTCGATTGGGCGGCAATGCGGGACTCGATTCTGATGGTCGGTGAAGCGTTGGCGAATCCTGATTGCCCCGGGCTGGGGGTCACCGAGATGTACCCAGCCGAACTAGCCGCCGATTGAGATCGGGTCCGACACCCGCCCGTCGGGGGTCTGCAATGGGCACCACGAGACTGACCATCACCTCCGACCGTGCAACGATGACTACATGACCTCCATTGGACTGATCGGTTTCGAACGCTCCGGCAAAACGACCCTGTTCAACGCCCTGACCGGTGCCGGACGGGCGACCGGATTCACCACCCACACGGAGCCAAACGAAGGCGTCGTCCCGGCCGCTGATGAGCGGCTCAGCCGACTCTCTGACCTCTATCAACCGAAGAAAACCACCCCGGCCGTACTCGATGTGGTCGATTTCCCCGGCGCCGGATTCGCCGGAGCATTGGGCGGCGGCAACGAGCCGCCGTCGAGCAAACTGCTCGACCAGCTTTCTCAGCTCGATGCGCTGGCCCACGTCGTCCGCGCCTTCGACAACGACGCCGTGCCGCATCCCGCCGAGCGCATCGATCCCGAGGCCGACATCGAAGCAATGCAACTGGAGCTCACCTTCGCCGACCTCGCCCTGATCGAGAAGCGCCTCCAGCGCATCGCCGACGAAACCAAGTCAATGAAGGCCGCGGAACGGGTCGCCGTCGACCGGGAACGGGACTTGCTGAGCCGCCTACAGAGTCACCTCGGCGACGGCGGCACCTTGCTGGACGCTCCGCTCTCGGAGCTTGAACGCGCCGACATCCGCCACTACCGATTCCTCACAGAACGACCGATGCTGACCATCTTCAACGTCGATGAGGACACGGCTGCAGGGGGAACGATCGAAGGCATCGCACTTTCTGCCCGGTTGGAGGAAGAACTGCGCGACTTCGACGAAGAGGAAGCCGCCGCATACCGGGAAGAGCTCGGCGTCGGTGCGGGCGCGGTCGAGACGGCGCTGCAGGAGACGTTCCGGCTGCTCGGTCTGCGCACCTTCTTCACGGTCGGCCCGGACGAGTGTCGGGCCTGGACCGTTCGAGCCGGCGGCACCGCCCCACAGGCCGCCGGCAGGATTCACACCGACTTCGAGCGCGGCTTCATCCGCGCCGAGGTGGTGCGCTGGGACCATCTGCTCGACTGCGGCGCCGCGGTAGGAGCGTCGGGAGCCGAGGCGGAGGCCAAGAAGCGGGCCCAACTCAGCACGCAGGGCAAGGAGTACGAGGTCCAGGACGGCGACGTCCTGCACATCCTCTTCAACATCTGACGAGTCCAATCCGGGACGTATCCTCTATCCATGGCCAGTTCCGCCGAGATCGCCCGCGCCCTGCTAATCGCCGCCCGCGAGGGCCCTGCCGTTGCCTCGTGCACGGTGATGGGCGCGACCGACGGCGTCAATGCCGCGCTCGGCGCCAAAATGCTGGTCTATGAGGGCCGGAACCTGGGCGAGATCGGCGGCGGCCCGCTGGAAGAGGCCGTCGCTGAATTTGGTCGCCGAGCGATCCCCAAGCACCTGGTGCAGACCTGCGCCTTCACGCCGGATGGCCAACTGGTCGAAGGCCGCCGCGCGATCGAATCCGCCGACGCGATCGTCGAAATTCTCGTCGAAGTAGTCGAGCCGGCCTCGACCCTGCTCGTGGTCGGCGGCGGACATGTCGGCCTCGCCGTGGGACAGCTCGGCGCGATGCTGGGCATGGAGGTCGTCATCATCGATGACCGCGAAGATTACGCCAACGAAGAGCGCTTCCCCTACGAGGCCAACGTGATCTGCGGCGACTTCGGCGAAGAGCTCGAGCAGTTCCCGATTACAGCCAACACCTACATCGTCCTGGTCTCGCGCGGACACAAGGTCGACGAGCTCGCTCTGCGCACCGTCGCCGAGCGCGGCGCTGGCTATGTCGGCATGATCGGCTCCAAACGACGAACCCGCACCGTGCTCCAGCACCTGGCCGAGGAAGGCGTCGACTCTGAGGCGCTGGACAGGGTCTTCACGCCGATCGGCCTCGATATCGGCGCTGAAACTCCGGAAGAGATCGCCGTATCCGTGTTGGGCGAAATCATCCTCGTCCGCAGGGGCGGCGGCGCACAGCCGATGTCAGAGCACGGCCGCTTGCTCGCGGGCAAGCAACGCTAAACTGTTCGCCAGGAGACGCAGAGGAACAACGATGCCCCAGGACGAGGTCTACGAAGCCATGTCGAGCGCCTTTGAACAGGGCGCCCCGGTCGCTCTGGCGACGGTCGCCCAGACGCTCGGATCGACGCCGCGCAAGACCGGCGCCAAGATGTTGGTCCGCGAGGACGGCTCGTTCGTCGGGACGATCGGCGGCGGCTGCGGCGAGGCGGAGGTCTGGCAAGAGGCGATGGACGCGCTCGACGACGGCGACGCCCGCATGGTCACGGTCGACCTGACCGAGCCGGTCGACGGCGAAGACAAGATCTGCGGTGGGATTATGCGCATCTTCGTCGAGAAGCTGGAAGCATAACTGAGCCCGCCCAGCCTGGGGAACACTGATAAGCTAGGGATCAGCCGCCCGTACCGGGTCTCTCTGACCTAGTGATGTCGGGGAGGAAGACCGAGGCGAGGCGCCGCACCCAGCGAGCGGCGCGCGCTGAGCGCCGGCGGCACAGCAGGAGTTCGGTATGGCACTGATCGGGTTTGGTCCTGTCGAAGCGATTGTCGTTGTGATCGTGGTGTTGGTCGTCTTCGGCGCGGGTCGTTTGGCCGGCGTCGGCAAGGCGCTCGGTACCGGCCTGCGTGAGTTCCGCGAGGAAGCGCGGACGCCAAATTCGGAGGAAGAGGGCGAGGAAGACGCGACGGACGAAGTCACTGTCTCGTCCAGCACGTCGGAAGAAGAAGACAAGCCGTCCTCGTCCGGCTCCTCGGGCTGACGTCCCCACGCCAGTTCATCACCCTTGACCCGGCTGCGTGCAGTTGCCCTTGACCTGTGGGGCACCCTGATCGTTGACGCACCCGGCGGCGGCCGGCGACGCATGCGCCGCCGTGAAGCACGCCTGACCAGGGCCTACGAGCGAGCGGGCGCCGGCAGCGGTGCCGCCGGCGCCGTCCCGAAGGCGATCCGGCACGCAATCGATGAGCTGGTCGTTGCCCACCAGTCCAACATCGATCTGTCCGGCGAGGACCGCCTCAATGCCGTGCGTCGCTCGATGCTGGAACAATGCCCCGACACCGTCGAAGATGACGCCCTGCGGGAAGAGTTGGTCGCGGCAATCTGCGAAAGCCCCAGTTGGGAGCCGCCTGACATCATCGATGGCGTCGAGCGAGAACTCGCTGCGCTGAAGCAGCGTGGAGTCACCTTGGCGGTGGTCTCCAACACCGGCCTCGCCCCGGGCCGATACGTCGAGGACGCATTGGTCGCCCGTGGCTTCGACCGCTGGATCGACCACTGGATCTGGTCCGACGACGTGCTCAGCTGGAAACCAGGCTCGGCCATCTTCGCTGCTGCGCTCGATGCGCTCGGCGCATCCGCCGGGGAAACCGCCTTTGTCGGCGACACGCCCGAGGCCGACATCCTCGGCTCTCGCCACGCCGGCTTCGCCGTCTCAGTGCTGGTCGGCGACAAATCCGATGAGGCCATAGAGCCCGATCTCACCCTGCCGTCGGTCAGGGGACTCACGGCGAGGCTGAAACAACGAGGCTATCTGTCTCACTGAGCACAATCCTCCACGACCCAGACAGTCCCGACAGATGCTCCACGCCGATCGAGAGAAACATATGCTGGATACATGAGGTTCGGCATGTTCGGCGGTCAAGGCATCAAGGTCGGGCGGATCCTGGGGATCCCGATCCGGCTCGACCTCTCGTTTTTTTTCGTCTTCGCCCTCGTGGTGTTTTTGATCGCGACTCAGATCATGCCGGATTCGATGGACGGCTTGGGTGGCGCGGAGCGCTGGCTGTACGGCCTGGTCGGCGGAGCCGTCTATTTTCTCTCGCTGCTGATCCATGAGCTGGCCCACTCATTGATGGCTCGCCGCTACGGCATGGAAGTCTCCTCGATCACATTGTTTTTTTTCGGCGGCGTATCGCTGATCCGTGAGGACTCGCAACGGCCTGGCCAGGAGTTCTGGATCGCCGTCGTTGGACCGCTGGCATCGCTCGTCTTGGGCGCAGGCTTCACGTTCGTGGCGCTCTTTGCCCTGTCTGACGGCACCGCGTTACGCAACATCGTCTTCGTTCTCGGCGTCCTCAACTGCATCCTCGCCGCGTTCAACATGCTGCCCGGATTCCCGCTTGACGGAGGCCGCGTGATGCGCTCGCTGGTTTGGCGGCTGACCGGATCGCGGCATCGCGCGACGCGGGCCTCCGCCCGCCTGGGACAACTGCTCGGAGCGGCGATGATCGTCTACGGCATCGGCGGATTGCTGACGGAAATCGCGTTCTTCGACATGGGCTTCAACTCGCTCTGGCTGGCGCTGATCGGTTTCCTGCTCATGACCCAGGCAGCTCAGGGAGTCAAGGCGGCCGAGCTGGAACGTGATCTCGCCTCCCTCCGCGTGGGGGAATTGATGCTGGAGCCGCCCGTGGCGCGCACGGCAGAGGCGGACCTGTTGGTCCGGGTGCTGGCCCCCTCGCGGGCTCAGCTCGACCAGCAGGATGTATTCATCGTCGCGGAGGGCGGCATCGCGGTCGGGATCGCCTCGGCGGTGCAGATCCTGTTGCTCGATGAAGAGCGCTATCAGAGCGACCGATTGCGCGACATCATGCTCGCTGCCGACCAGGTGCAACCGCTGCAACCCGACTCGGGCGCCGACGAGGCGCTGCAGCGCCTGCAGAAGGAGCGCACGTTCGTCCTGCCGGTCGTCGAGCGTGGGCGTTTACTGGGCGTCGTCGGCCTGGAACAGATTCTCAAGGCTCTGGGACAGGGACCGCCGCCGCGACTCGATCCGTCGGCCGGAGCCTGAACCTCCTGGTGCATGGCGATACAGTCGATGACGTGAGGCCGCGCCGACCGAGACCCATGTCATCGCCCCGACTCAGCGCAGCCGTCATGGCCGGGAAGGCAGCCCGATTCGGTATGCGGGCGCTGGGTTCCGGCGGTACAGCGTTACCCGGCCTGATCGCAGAGCGAATGCAACCCAATGCCCTTGGGCAGCTTGCGGCAGGGCTCTCTTCGGTCGCACTGATCACCGGCACCAATGGCAAAACCACAACCGCGGCGATGTTGGCCCGCATCCTCCGTACCGACGGCCGGGCCGTCGTGCACAATCGCGCCGGCTCAAATCTGATGCGCGGGGTCACGGCCGCCATGATCGATGCGGCCTCTCCCATAGGCCGCCTGCCCAACGAGACCAACGCCGTGCTCGAAGCCGACGAAGCTGCGCTGCCTGCCATAGCGGCCGCCGCACCGCCCAGCGTCGCTGTGTTCACAAATCTGATGCGCGATCAACTCGACCGCTACGGGGAAATCGAGTCGATCGCTCTGCGCTGGGCCGACGCATTGTCGAAGTTTCCGCCGCACACAACCATCGCACTCAATGTGGACGACCCGTTGATCGCATCTCTGTCCCGTCACTGGCCCGGTCAGAGCCTGAGCTTCGGCATCGAGGACCCGGACATTCCACCCGCCCCGCCGGGAGAAATTGTGGATGCTGTCTGGGATCCGCAGACGGACGAGGACTTCCGTTACTCACGCCGGTATTTTGCCCAGCTCGGTCGCTGGCACACCGCCGGCGGTACACAACGGCCGCGCCCGGACATCGCGGCAGAACACATAGCGGCGAGCTCGGAAGGAACCTCGTTCACCCTGCGAACGCCTCAGACGTCCGCCGACATCGCGCTGCCGGCCGAAGGCCTGTACAGCGTCTACAACGCGCTGGCCGCTGCAGCGTCGGCGACAGCGCTGGGTGTTTCGCTCGAGACGATCCGGGCCGGCTTGGGATCACATCAGGCAGCCTTCGGTCGACAGGAAGAAGTGCTCGTCCAGGGCCGGCGAGTCCGAGTGCTGCTGGGTAAGAATCCGTCGGGCATGAATCAGGCGTTGCGCACGCTGCAACACCCGGGCGAGCGCCACCATCTGCTGGTCCTGCTCAACGACGGCATCGCTGACGGAACCGATGTCTCTTGGATCTGGGACGTGGACTGGGAATCTCAGGCCGAGCACTGCGAGTCGCTCACAGTCGGTGGCCGCCGGGCCGCCGACATGGCCCTGCGACTGGAGTACGCCGGACTTCCGGCGCCGTGCCAACCAATCGCGAATGACATTGGAACCGCGCTGCGCACAGCCCTGGATGCCGTTCCCGACGCCGGGCAACTGGTCGTTCTGCCAACCTATACAGCGATGCTTGACGTCCGCCAACGGCTCGGACATCTGGGCGCCTCGCGCCTCTGGGATGTGGCCTGATGAGCAGCGCGGACCGACCCTCTCTCAACGTTGCAGTGCTCTATCCGGACCTGCTCAATCTCTACGGTGACCGTGGCAACGCACGCACGCTTGAGCAGCGCTGTGCCGCACGCAGCATCGAGGCGAACGTGATTGGTGTCGGCATCGGCGACGACTGGTCGTCCGAAGAGGCGGACATTGTCCTCGTCGGCGGCGGACAGGACCGCGAGCAGCGCCGAGTCCAGGCAGACCTCCAGCAGCGAGGCGAAGACCTACGCAAGTACGTCGATAATGATGGCGTGGTGCTCGCCGTGTGCGGGGGGTTTCAGCTCTTCGGCCATCACTATCGCGGCTGGGACGGCGAGATCATGGAGGGCATCGGCGTCTTCGACGCTGTAGCCACTCACCCTGGACCCAGGATCGCCCGTTGCGTTGGCAATGTCATCGCGCTCTGGGAGGGCGAGACGGTCGTCGGATTTGAGAACCACGGCGGACGAACCTACCTCAACGAGGGTCAGCAAGCTCTCGCCGACGTGGTCAGTGGGTTCGGCAACAACGGTGGAGACGGACTCGAAGGCGCGAAGGTCAAGAACGCCTACGGCACATATCTGCACGGCGCGGTGCTGCCCAAGAATCCGCGCCTCGCCGACCGCCTGATCTCGTTGGCGATGGTGCGCCGTTACGGTCCCGAGGAAGCGAATCTGGCACCGCTCGACGACAGCGCTGCCCTGCGAGCCCATGCCGAGGCCCTCCACGCCGCTCTGTCGGCCGGGGAATCGTCACTCGGGCGCCGCTTCGCATAACGTAAAGTCACGACATCAGCTCAAGAGGAATCGCCATGGCCGCCACATCAACCCTGACTCGCACCGCGCCGGACATCTCCTGCGAACACTGCGCCAACGCGATCGCCGGAGCGCTGGGCGCCATCGATGGCGTCGCTACCGTCGCGGTCGACATCGACGAAAAGCGCGTCGACGTGGAATACGACGCGGCTACGGCGTCGGTTGAGCAGATCGACGCCGCCCTGGAGGAGGAAGGCTATCCGCCGCTCCGATAGCCCTTGGGGACAACAGCCGTCGCGCGGAGGACTCCCCGGCGGCCGCCGTGGCGCTCGTAGCCCATATTCCAACGAGAGCGGCAGCTGGCTGATCGGCCCGAGCTGGTTGTACGTGCTGGCGGCGATCGTCATCTTCGCCGCGGCTGCGGCGGTCGCCGTGGTCCAGGCGACCGGCTCCGATGACTCCGGTGAACCGAACGCCCTCCAGGCGACGAGTGTCGGACCGGCTGACGAGATCGGGGAATCTCAGCAGGCTGCCTCAGCAGAGCCCAACGGGACCGAGACGGCGCAGCCGATCCAACAAACCCAGTCCGTGGAGCAGTCCACAGAACCGCAGCAGCCGGTCTCGGAGGCTGAGGCGCAGGCCGAGCAGGCCGACGAAGAAGAGATTGCGCCGGAGCCGGAGGCAGACAATCCACTACGCGGCTTCGTCATCCCGATCGCCGGCGCCTGCATCACCGAGTTTCCAGGCCACCTGCCAGGCTCGACCCGCCATTACCGCAATGACGGCGTCCACGAGGGCCTCGACTTCTACGAGTGGGCTTCCTGCACGGCCGTTCGCTACAGCACCGAGATCCTCGCCGCCAAGGCCGGGGTTGTGATTCGCGCTGATCTCAACTACATCGACATCACGCCAGCCGATTGGGATCGGTTCATCGCCGCTAACTGGGAGGGCGAGGAGATCCTCGACGAACTCCGCGGCCGCCAGGTCTGGATCGATCACGGCCGAGGGATCGTCTCCCGCTACGCCCACCTCTCGGCCATCGCCGAAGGCATCGCTGCCGGGACCGAGGTGAGGCGAGGGCAGGTGATCGGCTATCCGGGTGAATCCGGGCAGCAAGAGGTCTACGCCAATCCCGGCACCGACGTCCACTTGCACTTTGAAATCCGCGTCGGTGACGGCTGGCTCGGCCAAGGTGAGACATTGGAGGCGGCGAGGCGACTGTATCTGCAAGCCTTCGGCTTGGCGGATTGATAGCTGGTCAGCGCGGACTGATCGGCTGTGGAGGCGGCTCGCCAGCTGACTGCCTCGCTGTTAACCCCGCCACGATGCCGCTCTCGATCAACTCCTCGATCGCCGAGTCATCGAGGCACAACACCTCGTTGAGAATCTCGACCGTGTGCTCGCCCATCCGAGGCGCCGGTCGCAGACATGATGCGGGCCGCCGGCGCAGCCGCCAGGGGAATCCCTGATATTGACGAGTACCGCTATCGGGATGCGTCAGATACAGCCACCAATCCCGAGCCGCCAGGTGCGGATCCCGTAGATGGGTCAGGGTCGAATGGACAGCCGCCGCCGGCACACCGACCGCCTGCAGGCGGTGCTGCAGCGTCAGCGCGTTCCAGCTGCGAGTCCACTCGCTCAGGGCAGACTCCAACGCAACCTCATCGGCTTTGCGACCCCTCGCCGTCCGCCACTCGGGACGATCGATCCCGGCAACCTCTGCAAGCCGCAGCCAGGTTTCGTCGCCTCGAACCGAAATCGCGATCCACTCGTCGTTACCGTCGACGCCATCGGCGCAGCGGAAGCACTCGTGTGGCGCCGCGTCTGGTATCCGATTCCCATCACGCGCCGGCATCTCCTGCCCCGCCGAGGCGGCCAGAAGATATTCGTCGATGTATGCGACCGCGGACTCAAACATCGAACCTTCGACATGTACGGCCGCGCGTCCCCGCTGCGCCTGCCACGCCGCCGCCAGGGCCGAGGCCGCCATCTGCGCGCCGACGATCGGGTCGGCCTGCATCGTGCCCAGCATCACCGGCTTGTCGCCCCGGTAGCCAAGTAACAGATCCCAGCCCGCGTTGCCCTCGGTCGTGCCGCCGTTGGCGCGGAAGTTGTCGTATGGACCGCCGGTGCCGAAACCGGAGAAGGAGACCAGTGCGATATGCGGATTGACCTCGCGCATGTGCTCGTGGGTCAGCCGCAGGTTTTGCAGCACGCGCGGACGAAAGTTCTCCAGCACCACGTCAGCGCGAGCGATCAAATCGAGCGCCAACTTGCGTCCCTTGTCCGTATCGAGGGCAATCGAGATCGTTCGCTTGCCCCGATTGGCCATGTTGAAGTTGGGCCGCACATTCAGGGGATGCGCATCCGGTGAAGCGACCCGCATCGGACCGCTCGCCTCGTAGCGCCAGAGATCAGGGCGCTTCGGCCCCTCCACCTTGATCACCTCTGCGCCCAGATCGCTGAGAAGTCCCGACGCGTACGGTCCCAGCCATGCATGGGTGAAGTCGACCACGCGCAAACCATCGAGCGGTCCCGTCGAACGTTCAGGTTGCCGCCGCTGCGCGAATCGGTCCGTGCGCTCCGCCTGCCCCTCAACTTCCGTGACACGCATCGCTCGGCCGGCTCCGGTGAGACCGTTGTTGTCGCGAAAGAAATCAATCGCCTTGAGCTGCGGATCCTCTAGCAGTTGCTGCGCCGAGCGGTGCATCGCCATCACCGAGCCCAGCTCCGACAGCTTCGCCCAGATCGTCGCCGCATCCAGCGACTCGACGATTGGCCGCACATACTCCAGCGACGGTTCTCGTTCGGCAAAGCGTCCTTCACCTTCCAGCAGTTCACTTGGAGGTGGATCACAGCCGAAGGCGATCGGCGCATTGCGAAGCGTCTCCCTCGACCAGGGCGAGAGCGTGATGTAGCCGTCGGCCGTCTCCATCACCTCAGCCCAGCCTGGCGTCCCTCCGACTCGTAGCAGCGCCTCGCCCGAGAACTCCGAACGCAGCGACATGATCAGGGTTGAGACAGCCTCGTGCGACGACAGCTCAATCCACTCGCCCCGGCCTGAGTGCAGACGCTCGAGCAGCGCCGCAAACGCCGCCACGGCGCCCAGGATGCCAATCGCCCGAGGAATGATCGCCGCTGGAGCGGCCAGCGGCTCCTGCGGCGCGACGCCATTCGTCCCGGCAAAGCCCGACAACGCCTGGATGATCAGGTCGTCGGACAAGTAGTCGGAGTACGGACCGTCGGTCCCAAACGGCGACGAGTGGACGACAATCAACTCCGGGAACTCGCCAGCGATGCCGTTCAGTTCCGCAAGCGGCGCGTCCGTCACGAACACATCCGCAGCGGAGAGCTTGGCGCGCCAGTCGCCCGATCCAGGTGACTTGCCGACCATCAGCGACTCACGCAGCAACGAAACAGTCTCGCCGTCTCGTTCGATCGTCGGCGCGGCAACCTTCAAGCGCGAATCTTCGGCTTCGAAGACCGAGACCCGCGCTCCCCAGCGCGCGAACTCAAGCGCGCATGCCGCCGCAGGTACGTCACGGCTGTACTCGACGACGCGGATGCCGCTCAGCAGATTGCCGTCCGACACAGGACGAATCCCTCTAGGAGTTGCCCGGCTTCTGCAACTTCGCCAGCGCCTGTGCGACAGGCGAGAGCTGGCGTTTGCCCTGCATCATGCGCGGGTCGGGCAGGCCGAACCGAGCGCCGGTGGCGTAGGTCATAAAGCTGGCGTTGATGTGCGTGGTGAACCCTTGAGCGTCCTGCATGTTGTTGATCGAGTGCTTGATCTGGCGCAGCGACATCGGCGTCCGCTGGGCGACCTCGCCCGCATAGGCCAGCGTCTTCCGCTCCAGCGCCTCGGCCGGATAGACCTGGTTGACGAATCCCAGTTCCTGAGCTTCACGAGCCGGGATGAACCGGTTCTGGAACAAGATCTCCTTCGCCTTGCGCACGCCCAGGTCCCACGGCGCCGAGAAGTACTGCGTGTGCGAGGGCAGGAACAGCGCGTCGTCGGAGGCGAAGATGAGATCCATCGAGGCGGCCACCATCCAGCCGCCGAAGATGCATTTGCCATGCACCATCGCGATTGTCGGCTTGGGATTGTTGCGCCAGCGCATCGTGTTCGCAATGCGGGTGTCCCGCTGACGGTCGAACACGCCGACGAAATCCTCTGCCCAGCCGCGAATCTCGCGATCGGCGATCTCAGATGGCGAGCCGAGATCGTGCCCGGCGGAGAAGTCGGGGCCATTGCCCGAGAGCACGATGACCAACACCTCGGGGTCGTCCGCCGCCTCTTGGAAGGCTCGGTCGATTTCCTCCAGTAGCACGCGCGACTGCGCGTTCCGGTACTCAGGCCGATTCATGATCACGCGAGCCACCGGTCCCGGCTCGTAGACCACCTCGTGATACGTCATGGCATCCTCCGCTCAGCGGGTCTGGACAGATAACAGTGCGAGGCTATCAGCGAACATTGGGTGATCAGACGAACGCTTCCAGGAGGAGCACTTCGACGACTTGATTGAATTCGTCCGGCAGCTCCCAGTAGACGCTGTGCCCCGCCTCCGGCACTTGGATGTACTGCGCGCCCGGCACCATCTGGGCGGCGCGTTCGATCAGTTCGGCTGGAATGATCGCGTCTTCCGCGCCGGCCAGGAAGATTGTCGGCATCGTCAGGGCCGACAGTTCATCCTTGGACACCGCCCCGTCTTCTTGTCCGAACGCCAGCGGTTGATTCGGATCGAGCGGTGGATTCAGCCCTCGGATCTGGTTGTACAGAAACACTCCATTCGGTTCGCGCTCGAGGTACGCGGGACCGACCATCCGCGTCAACCCGCCCTGGTCTTGGTTCACCTGCGCCGACTCGACCGCCTTGCGCATCTCCTGGACCAGCTCCGGCGCATCGATTCCGAGGAAGGTGTCGGCCATCAACAGTCCCTTGACCCGCTGCGGATTGCGCACGGCAAACGGCAGGATTGTGAAGCCGCCCATCGACTGACCGACCAGCACCGCCTCGGGAATATCAAGCGCATCCATCAACTCGCCCAGGTCGCGCGAGAACGCTTTGCGCCCTTCGCCCGAGTCGTCGCGGCTGCGTCCCCAGCCACGCACCTCGTACGTCACGCAGCGGTAGCGGTCGCGGAAGACCGGAATCTGCTGCCACCAGCTCAGATGATTCCCGCCTGCGCCATGCACGAAGACGATGGTCCCCGGACCGTCACCGAACTCGTCATAGATCAATTGTCCACCGGTCACATCCAGCGTCTGTGCCATGTCGTCCACTCCTTGCCGCTGAACTCAGTACCCATCAGGCGCGCATCGGACTAAACGCTACTCTCTTGTCAGGTTGAGAGGTGCGGGAATGGCCTTTGAGTACACCGGCGTCGATTTGCCGATTCGGGAGAAGACGATCGCCTCCCAACGCATGAGCTGGGAGATGATCGCCAATCCCGGCCGCTGGTGGACCGGCGCGGAACGCGTCGAGATCGCGAGAATCGGACGTGCGGCGCGAGACTTCGAGGCAGTCGGTAGCGAGATCCTGCCCGAGGCCGCCGTCTACTCAATCCAGAAGCTGGTCGTTGACAACGCCAACCTCAACCGCGAGTGGTACGACGAGATCATGGCGTCCGAAGGCATAACCGAGGACCGGTACGTCGAGCTGGTCGCGGTGGTCGTCCACTCGTTCTCGATCGACGAGTTCCATCGCGCCCTCGGCCTCGCCCTCGAACCACTGCCCGACCCCGTGAGTGGCGAACCCACGCGACAACGACCGGCTCAGGCCGAGCAGCGCTACTCCTGGCCGCCGATCGTCCCCAAGGCTGGACTCAACCCCGGCGACGAGATGCTCTATGGACCAATGGAGTGGGGCGCCAACGTCATCTCTGCGCTCTCCCTGATTCCCGAGAACGTGCGCTGGCTGCACGATCTCTCTGAGGGCCACTACCTCTCCTTCGCCGAAATGCGCCAGCCCGACCCGCTGCGGGCCATCTCTCGCTCGCAGATCGAGCTGATCGCGGCCCGAGTCTCGGCGCTCAACGAATGCTTCTATTGAACCGCCTCCCACGTGCGCATGCTCCGTGAGAGCAGCCAACGCAGCGGAACCATCGACAATCTCAACCTCCAGGGCACGGTCAATCCCGACGCCGACAGCGGCGTCCCCCAGGGCAGCCTGCTGACCGCCTTCGCCGAGGCCGCCGTTCGCCAGACCGACGCTCTGCCCGGCCTGCGCGATCAGATCGTCTCGGAGCTCGGCGTACAAGAGCTCGTTGACGCCGCCGGCGTCGTGGCCAACTTCCAGCGCATGGTTCGGATCGCCGATGGCTGCGGCATCCCGCTCGACGAATTCACCAAAGACGCAACCGACGATGTCCGCGACGAACTTGGTATCCACGAGTACGCGTCGGCCGCCAATACGGCATAGAGCTCGGAGTTCGCCATGACTACGACGACTGCCTCGTTCGCGTACACCAGCACCACTTGGCCTGTGCTCGATCGAATGGCCGCAGCGCACCGGCGCAGTTGGAAGATGCTGGCCGCGCCCGGAGAGTGGTGGACCGGCGCCGAGCGGATCAGTATCGCTGCCGAATGCCGACGCGCCTCGGCGCGGGTGGATGGCCTGCCCGATCCCGGACCTGGACCGGCCGAACTGCCCGAGGCCGCCGTGTTCGCCATCCACAAGCTGATCGGCGACCTACCCAACGTCACCCGCGACTGGTACGACGAGACCATCAGCGCCGAGGGCATGTCCGACGCGCACTACATCGAGTTGCTGGGCGTCGTCGTGCACATCTGGTCGGTCGACGAATTTCATCGAGCGCTGGACATCGACCTGGAACCGCTCCCTGAGCCGCTCGCGGGTGAACCGACGCAGATTCGTCCCACAGGGGCAAAGGCGCACGGCAGTTGGCCGCCGACGGTCTGGCCGGACGACCTGGATGAACGGGACGCGGACATCTACGGCGGCGCCGATCGCGCTGCCAACGTCCGCGCCGCGATGAGTCTGCATCCCGACAGCGTCCGTTGGCTCACCGATCTGTTCGACGCGCACTATCTGAGCTGGATCGAGATCCAGGCGGTGCAGGAGCCGTTCCGCGTCCTCACCCGCCCCCAACGCGAGCTGGTCGCGGCCCGCGTGTCGGCGCTCAACGAGTGCTTCTATTGAACGATCTCCCACGTGATGCTGCTCGGTCGGAGCAGCGAAGGCAACGACGCGCTGAACCTCAACGGAACGGTGCGCAATGAAGTCGACAGTGGAGTCGAGCACGGAGAAATCCTGTTGCGCTACTCCGACGCGGCAGTCGGCCGAACTCCGGATCTCAGGGCCGCGCGTGACGCGCTCGACATCGCCATGGGACCCGACGCCGTCGTCGATTGCGCCGCAACCATCGCCAACTTCCAGAGAATGGTGAGAATCGCCGACGGCTGCGGCATCCCCCTGGACCCGTTCTCCAGAGAGGAATCCGCGAAGTGGCGAGACGGCCTCGGGATCGACGATTTCCGCAGCCGAGGGAACACCTTCGACGAGAACTGAGCGAGCGTTACTCGATCGTCCGCAGCAACCGCGCGATCTCAATCGCCGCCTGCGCCGCCTCTTCGCCCTTGTTGCCCGCCGAACCGCCTGCCCGCGCCATCGCCAGGGCGACGGTCTGCGTCGCCAGCACCTCGAAGATCACGGGCACTCCGGTATCAAGGCCTACCCGCGCGATCCCCTGCGTCGCGCCGTCGACGACCAGTCGGTAGTGGTCTGTTTCCCCCAGGATCACCGCACCCAGGCAGATCACGGCGTCGAAGCGCCCGGTGCGGGCGCATTTCTGCGCCGCGATCGGGATCTCGAATGCGCCCGGGACCCAGTAGATGTCGATCTCGTCCGTGTCGGCCCCGTTCTCCTCGAGGTGATCGATGCAGCCATCGAGCAGCTTGCTCGTCACGAAGTCGTTGAACTTGCTCACCACCACGGCAAAGCGCAGACCGCTGGCTGGACCATGCTCGGGGTCGGGATTCGCGGCGCCGTCGTGGACTCTTGGCATGGTCGTCGGCTCGCGACCTAGCCGATGGCCGCTCGGCGCGTGGGCGGATGCCCATCGTCGCCCGGATCGGTTGCCGCGATGTCGTCGCTGTCGAGCAGATGTCCCATCTTCTCCTGCTTGACCGACAGGTAGCGGACGTTGTGCGGATTCGCTGAGGCGATCACCGGCACCCGCTCGACAACTTCCAACCCATAACCGGCCAGACCGTGACGCTTGGCCGGATTGTTGGTCATCAGTCGGATCCGGTGCACTCCGAGGTCGCGCAGAATCTGCATGCCGATTCCGTAGTCGCGGCGATCGGCCGAGAAGCCCAGCGCGAGGTTGGCCTCCACCGTGTCCATGCCCTGATCCTGCAAGGCATAGGCGGCGATCTTGTTGTGCAGACCGATCCCGCGGCCCTCCTGCGCCATGTAGACGATGACCCCCCGTCGTTCCTCGGCGACGCGGCGCATGGCGAGCTCAAGCTGTTCTCCGCAATCGCAGCGCTGCGAGGAAAAAACGTCGCCGGTCAAACACTGGGAGTGGACCCGGACCAGCGTGGGCTCACCGCCGTCGACATGCCCCATCACCAACGCCACGTGCTCCTCGGAGTGGTCTCGCGTGCGATAGCCGAGCAGCCGCCAGGTACCCATCGGGGTCGGTAGCTTCGCCTCCGAGACCCGCTCGACGAGCTGCTCCGTGCGTAGTCGGTACTGAATGATCTGTTCGACCGAGACGATCTTGATCTTGTGTCGCCGAGCGAAGCGCACCAACTCGGGCAAGCGCGCCATGTCGCCGTTGCGCTTCATGATCTCGCAGATCACCGCCCCCGGCTGCAGACCGGCCAATCGGCACAGGTCAACCGACGCCTCCGTCTGACCGGCCCGAACCAGGACCCCGCCCTCGCGCGCCCTGAGCGGGAACATGTGCCCCGGACGCACCAGGTCCTCTGGCGTGGAATTCGGATCCATGAGCACCTGAACCGTCCGCGCCCGGTCCGGCGCCGAAATCCCCGTCGTTACGCCCGAACGCGCCTCGACCGAGACCGTAAAGGCCGTTCCCAGCGGAGCGGTATTGGAGTCGTGCTCAACCATCAGGCGCAGGCCCAGTCGGTCGAGAATGTTCCCGTCCATCGCTACGCAGATCAGGCCGCGCCCGTGAGTAGCCATGAAATTGATCGTGTCCGAGGTCACGAACTGCGCCGGCAGCGCCAGGTCGCCTTCGTTCTCCCGGTCCTCGTCGTCCGTGATGATTAGCGGCTCACCCTGGGCGAACGCCTCGATCGCTTCCTCGACCGTGCAGAATGGCGATTTCCGTCGGCCGCTGCTGGCTCGGCGCGCGCGCCGTGGTTTCTTCGCTTCGCTGTTGGTCGAAGAATCGGTTGCCGGGGAAGTCTCGGCGTCGGTCATTGCGCTTCGCCTCCAGGGGTCTGGCGTGCGCCAAGCCGCTCGTCGAGAAGCTGCTCGATCTTCGTCTCAAGCAGCTCGTCAACGTAGCGCGCCAGGATGTCCGTCTCGAGATTCACTGCGTCACCCGGTTGTTTGTCGAGGAGATTCGTGTGTTCCTGAGTGTACTGAACCAGTGACACAGCGAATCCAGCGTCATCCTTGTCAATGATCGTCAGCGAGACGCCGTCGATGCACACCGGTCCTTTGACGATCATGTGGCGAAGCAGGTCGGACGGCGCGTCATAGGTCACCACGATCGCGTCGGACTCGGGTCGGGTGTCTCTCAGAGCGCCGCGTCCCTCAACCACCCCGCGCACGAGGTGGCCGGATAACCGGTCCATGGGCCGCACCGATCGCTCCAGGTTCACCCGGTCGCCGACCTTGAGTTCGCCAAGATTGGATCGGCGATAGGTTTCCGGCATCAGGTTGGCGAGAAACTGGCCGGACTCGATATGGGTCACGGTCAGATCGACGCCATTGATCGCGATGCTGTCGCCCAGGTTGGCGTCTTCGAGGATCATCGGCGCGGAGATCCGCAGCAGCCCCTCGGCGGCTTCAGTGATCCCCCCGACCTCTTCGATGATGCCCGTGAACATTCGCGCTGCCTCCCGGGTGAGCCTCCGTCGCGCTCAATGCTAACCCGGACACGCGCCCACAAACACATAACGGGCCGCAGCCGGCCAACCGCAGCGCCTCGGACTGTGGAACAAATGCTACGGATGAAGAGTCCGACGATACTAATGCAACCGCTTGATCAACACGTCAGATCCACTGGCATCTCGCCGATAGTAGCGATACCCCGCCGATTTGTACTGTTCTTCGCTCAGCCCCGAGACAGTCTGAACAGTTAAGCACAACCAGCGAATCTCGCGCCCGCCCGCCGAAGCTTCGCACGAGTCGCGCAACCGCTCGGCGACACTGCCCGGCGCATCCGGTCGGGCAGCAAGGCAGCGAATCATTGCTCGTCCGTCGTCGCCGAACTCCACGGCCGCAACACCGAGGATGTCCTCCTGCTCCTGTCTGCCATTGCCATCCTCGACTCGTGGTGTCTGGACGGAAGCCAGCCAGACGACTGCGTCGCCTGCCAGTGCCTGAGCCAACAACTCGTCACATGTCGGCGCGAGGCCGGCGACCTGCGCAGCCAGTAGTTGGTCCACGGCGTCGGCGTCCGCCTGCCCGGCGGGACGTATCCGGACATCCAGTTCTCGCTCGGGATCGCTGGGATAGCCGCTGATCAGCAAGTCGGCGCCAAGCCGCTCAACGGTCATGTGGTTCAGGCGCAACACATCACGCATCCGTTTGGCGCCCTGTCCGCGTACGGCGGCCTGTGCATCCCCGCCGATGATCATCGGCGCCACCACTGCCGTCACCTTGTTGACCAGACGCTGGTCAAAAAAAGAACCCAGCACGTCGCCCCCACCCTCGACCAGCAGACCGACCACCCCGCGCTCCTGGCCCAGCAGATCGAGGAGCGCCGGCAGTGACACTCGTCCGTTCTCGTCGGCCGGCAGCACAGCCACATCGATCTTTCGGGAGGCCATCGCCTCACGCCACTCCGCGCTCGCGGACACGGTGGCGATCAGCGTCGGCGATGACGAAACGTCCTCAAGCACTCTGCTGTCAAGCGGCGTCCGGCCACGACTGTCGACCACCACGCGCAAGGGCTGCGGCACCGGACCGTTCCAGCGCTCCGGACGAGCGGTCAGCTGCGGATCGTCAACGATGATCGTCTCCACCCCGACCAGCATGGCGTCGAACAGTGGCCGGTTCTGGTGCGCCCACTGGAGCGTCTGCGGCCCCGAGATCCAGCGCGAGTCGCCGCTCGTCGAGGCGATCCGGCCGTCCAGCGACGCGGCGAACTTCGCCGTCACAAACGGCCGCCCGGTTCGCCGGTGATGCGCGTAGGCTTCGTAGTGGGCTGCCCCTTCGGCGGCCCCATCGCCGAGGTTGACCTCGATGCCCGCCTCGCGAAGCTGCGCCAGCCCGCGACCGGAGACTCGAGGATCGGGGTCGCCAACGGCGACGACCACGCGCGCCACCCCCGCCTTGATGATCGCCTCCGTACAGGGCGGCGTCCGCCCGAAGTGAGCGCACGGTTCAAGGGTGACGTACATCGTCGAGCCCCGAGCGAGGTCGCCTGCCTGCCGCAGAGCCATCACCTCCGCATGCGGACCGCCCGAGCGCTTGTCGGACCCCGATTGGTGCGGGCGGCCGTGTCGCGAGGACGGATCGGAACTCCCCGGAGGCTGCGTCGCACCCTCGCCCACGACTCGCGAACCGCGGGCGACGACCGCGCCCACAGCGGGATTGGGGCTCGTCGTACCGCGCACGGCGCGGGCCAGCTCGAATGCCCGCAACATCAGGCGTGAGCTGCCGGCCGAGCGCGCGCTCATGCTCGTCGGCGGCGATCGACAATCGTGAGCACCAGCCAGAACACGGCGGAGCTGATCGCAATGGCGGCGAGCACGATCTGGACGGGCAGTTCCCAGGACGGATCCCTGGCCAGCTGAACCGTCGATGAGCGGGGCCGCTGCTCCAGCGGCCAGTCGGACTCGCCCCGCGCCACCGAGGTCGCGACGGAACGCGTCTCCGTGTCTTCAGCCAGCGCCCGGTCGTCGTCCGAGGATCTTCCCGCCTGCGCTTCGACCGCGCTCGATCGACTCCCGGAGTCCTGCGCCACCGTCGCATCGGCTGCCTGCTCTTGCGCGTCGTCTTCCCGGCTCGCGGCAGCGGCTACAGCCTCTTCCGCCTCTTCCTCCTGTGCAACGACATCCTCCACATTGACGCTCTTGGATTCGCCGGTCCCGCTGCTGCGACCAGCGGTCAAGGCCCGGCGCGATGGGTCTGCCGCAGACTCGTCAACTACCGCCTCTTCAACCTCTTGCTGCGCCTGTTCCTCCTGGTATGCCTCAGCCTGCTGTTCGGCCTGTTCCTGTTCGATCGCCTCCTCAGCGGCCTCTTCCTCGTCCTCTACGGACGCCACTGCCGCGACCGCGACCTGTTCGTCGTCCTGCTGCGCCTCGTCCGCCAGGGCGGCGACGGTCTCAGACTCACCCGACGCCGGCGAAGCAGCCTCATCAGCCGCCTCCCGAGCCTGCGTCTGCACCTCGACCGCCTGGGTCACGACCGACGCCGTCGGAACCAGGGTCGCCTGCGCATCAGCCGATGTCGTCGTGAAGTTAACCGTTGGGGAATCGACCGCGTCGAAAACCATCACCGCGGCGAACGTCGCGACGCCGACCGCCGCAGTGGACATCGATAGTCGCAGGGCCCGAGTCGTGCTCGCCGGTTGTACCGATATCTGCGTGGTGTCGTTGAGCATCTCAGTCGTGAGCTGGAATGGAACCTCGCCTGGCGCTGCCTCGAAGCTGCGCAGCACCGAGCGCATACGCTGCAGGTCGGCCAGGTACTCCTGCATCTCGACCGACTCGGCCAGCCTCGACTCCACCCGCGCTCGATCTCGAGGCGAAAGTTCCCCATCCATGTACGCCGAGATGTCCTCGCGCCAGTCGACGCGGTGCGGCAACAGCGAGGAGATCAATCGCCACGTCATCTCACACCGACCCCGGAATCCACCTCTACGCCGACAACGGCCAGCTGCTGGGTACGTCCCTCGTCTACAAATGTAGACGCTCCTCCGGGCGAAATAGTTCCACAACTGGCCTCGGTCATCGACAGTGGACCGGTGTCGCCGGCAACATAACGACACGGATCACCGCGCCGGCGACAAAGCCCGCACCCCCTCGGCCCTCAACGCCCCAACCGCTAACCATCGGCATCGGACAACTCCTTCGACTGCCGCTCGTTGAGGAAATCCCTCATCGCCGAGCGTCCGCGGCTGATACGTGATTTCACCGTGCCCATCGACCAGCCGGTGGCATCCACAATCTCGCGATACTCCATGTCGGCGACGTCCCGGTAGAAGACCGCGCGTCGCTGCTCTTCCGGCAGGGACTCCAACGCCTCTCGCAGCGTTCCGCTCAGTTCGATGTTGAGCAGGTGCTCGTCCAGGGAACGCTCGCCCGACTCCGGCGCAAACTGGTCGCCAAGCGAATCGGTCAGTCGGTCGAGCGACGTCGTCGGTCGCCGCTGCCGCTGGCGCAGATGGTCGAAGCACGTGCGCCGCGCGATCACTCCCAGCCAGGCCGGGAACTTACCCCGCTGCTTGTACGTGTTCAGCCGGTCCCACGCCTTGATGAACGACTCCTGCATCAGGTCGTCGGCGTCGGCCATCCCAACGATCCCGCGGCAGGTCGCGCGCACGCGCGTTTGATGACGCAGCACCAGAATGTTGAACGCGTCGAGCCGCCCGTCCAGCGAGACGGCGACCAACTGGTCGTCATCCAGGACATCGAGATCCGGTTGACCGCCCGGACGGTTCACCAAAGCGCTCCCCTGCTGTCGCCCGCTCGCCGGAAACCTCCGGCCGCGTCCGAGCGGGCGGAGCCTGTGGGACACTGCGTCCATGCCGCTCGTCGATCCAGGCCCAATCATCGCACAAGCTCATCAGAGCGGTCGCGCAGTCATCGGCGCAAACGTGTCCACCATCCAGATGGTCCGCGCCGTGGTGCAAGCCGCCGAGACCGCGCAACGACCGGTCCTGATCCAGTTCAATCGATCAGGCCTTGGCCTGATCGGCGGAGTCGATGTCGCCGCCCTCATGGTCAAATCGATCGCGGACGAGTCGGATGCGCAGATCGCGTTGCACCTCGATCACGCCGATACGCTTGACGAGCTCACAGCCGCGATCAACGCCGGATTCGGCTCCGTCATGATCGACGGGTCCACTCTTCCCTTTGAACAACACCTGACCCTGGCCCAGTCGGCAAAGGGCCTGACGACCTGGTCCCGGTTGCCGTTGGAGGCAGAGCTGGGACACGTCGCCGGAGACGAGGCCGGCGTCACGATCGGCGAGGCGTCCTGGACCGACCCCGATCAGGCAGCCCGCTTCGTTGACGCCACCGGTGTCGATTGGCTGGCCGTCGCCGTCGGCAACACCCACGGAGGCTCCGCCATCGGGGGACTACAGGCCGAACGCCTCCAGGCGATCCGCGACGCCGTGTCTGTGCCCCTGGTGCTGCACGGCGCGAGCGGGCTGACCGACGATGAGTTGGCAACGGCGGTCGAGTTGGGTGTCGCCAAGATCAATGTCGGCACCGCCCTCCACCAGGCCGCAGCGCAAGGTATGGCCGATTGGCTGGAAGACCGCCCGCAAGACCTGCGTGGAGCGCTCGCTGCCGCCGAGGAGCGAGTCGCCGAATCCGCGCAATCGTTGCTCACTGCGGCGTGGGCGCTGTAGGACCGGGCGCACCGCCAACTTCGCTACGATCCGCCACACGAGGCCCCGAGCGGGGACACGCGGAGGATACGAGCCATGCTCAGCGATTATCGAATTCTCGATCTGACGGACGATCGCGGCCTGATCGGCGGAATGATCCTGGCCGACCTCGGCGCCGATGTGATCGCGATCGAGCCTCCCGGCGGCAATGCCGCCCGCCAACGCGGCCCCTTCGCCGACGGCTCCAACCAGGGCGGTATCGAAGACTCCCTGACCTGGCAGTCCTACGCCCGAGGCAAGCGCTCGGTCGTCCTGGATCTGGAGTCCGACGACGGTCGCGCACAGTTCATTGAGCTCGCGCGCTCGGCCGACGCGGTCATCGAGTCGGCCGACGTCGGCGGCATGGATTCTCTCGGCCTCGGCTATGAGACGCTCTCTTCCGTCAACCCTGGCCTGGTCTACGTCGCCATCACCCCCTTTGGCTCCACCGGACCCAAGGCCGGCTGGGCCGCGACCGACATCACCGTCGCCGCCGCAGCCGGACCGATGATCCAGAGCGGCGACAAAGACCGACCGCCGCTCCGAGTCGGATTGCCGCAGACCGCCCTACACGCCGGCGCGGAGGCGGCGCTGGCCGTCCTCATGGCCCTGCACGAGCGCCAGCGTTCCGGACGTGGACAGTTCGTCGATGTCTCCGCCCAGGCCGCCTACGCCCAGGCGACGCAGTCCGGAATCGTTGCCGCTGCCAACAACTCCGGCCAGTTCACACGCTCAGCCGTCGGCGCAGCCCTCGGCCCACTTGAGATCCGGCTCTTCTGGCCCTGCAAGGATGGCCACGTCGCGATCACATATCTGTTTGGCGCGGCGATCGGCCCCTTCACCGACCGACTCATGCAGTACGCCCTCGAGGAGGGCTACTGCGACCAGGCCACCCGCGACAAGGACTGGCTCAACTACACCAACCTCATCCTCAGCGGACAGGAACCGATCAGCGAGTACCTCCGCTGCTGTGACGTGATCGGCGCGCTCTGCGCCGACAAGACCAAGGCCGAGCTGTTCCAGGTCGCGCAGGAGCGTCGCCTCCTCCTGGTCCCGGTTTCAACGATGGACGACCTCGATGAAAACGAGCACCTCGCCGCCCGCTCCTACTGGCGCGCAGTCGAGCGCGACGGTCAGACGGTTAAGTTTCCAGGACCGTTCGCCCGTCTCTCCGAGACGCCGATCCAGTACGGCCGCTCCGCGCCGATGCTCGGCGAACACACCGATGAAGTCCTCGCCGAAACGCGTCCCGCAGCGAGTCTGCACGCCGCCAACGGCTCCGGCGACTCGGCGCCGACCGCCCCACCCCTCTCCGACCTCAACATGCTTGACCTGATGTGGGTCATGGCCGGACCGGCTGGGACGCGAGCGCTCTGCGACTTCGGCGTCAACACGGTGCGAATCGAATCCAGCACCCGGATCGACACCGCCCGCACCCTGCAGCCGTTCATCGACGACGAAGCCACCCAACCCGAGGGCTCGTCGATGTTCCACAACATGAACGCCGGCAAACGCATGATCACCGTCGACCCGGCCAACCCCGAAGGCCGCAAACTGATCCTCGACCTCGTCCGCTGGGCCGACATCGTGACCGAGTCCTTCACGCCCCGCGCCATGCGCGGCTGGGATCTGACCTGGGACACCATCCACGAGGTCAACCCGCGCGCGATCATGATGTCCTCCTGCCTCATGGGACAGGATGGCCCCCTGGCCGAGTTCGCGGGCTTCGGTAATCTCGCCGCCGCCTTCGCCGGCTTCACCCCGCTCTGCGGCTGGCCCGACCGCTCGCCTGCCGGACCCTTCGGCGCATACACCGACTACGTCGCCCCGCGCTTCGCCTCCGCCGCCCTCTTGGCCGCCCTCGACGAGCGCGACCGCACCGGACAAGGCCAGTACATCGACATCTCGCAGATGGAAGCCGCCATCCACTTCCTCACCCCAGCCTTCCTCCAGTACCGCCTCACCGGCGAGAAGTGGCTCGCCGACGGCAACAACGACCCCGACATGTCCCCCCACGGCGTCTTCCCCTCCCAGGGCGAAGATCAATGGGTCGCCATCGCCTGCCGAGACGACGCCGACCGCGCCGCCCTGGAATCCGTGCTCAACGGCCAGTCGTTGGAAGAATGGACCGCCGCCCGCTCGAACGAGGAAGCCATGAACGCGCTCCAGGCCGTCGGCGTGCCCGCCCACGCCGTCCAGGACTCCGCCGCCTGCTTCGCCGACCCCCAGCTCCAGCACCGCAACCACTTCGTCCAGCTCGCCCATCCGACGCAAGGACAGTCGGTCGTCGAGGGAGCCAGGATCGTCTTCGGCCGTACCCCCGCCGGCCGACCCCAGGTCGCCCCGACCATGGGCGCCGACAACGACACCGTCCTCCGTGACCTCCTCGGCTACACCGACGAGCAGGTCATCGAGCTGGTAGCGTCTGGCGCGTTGCAGTAAATCCGGTACCCACAGGAACAGCGACATGGCAACCCACCACCCCGAGCGAATCATCGAAGGCAACGGCATCTAAATCTGCACCGACGCCTTCGGCGATCCCGACGACCCCTGCATCCTCCTCGTCATGGGCGCCGGCGCATCCATGCTCCGCTGGGAAGTCGACCTCTGCAGCCAGCTCGCCGACGGCGGACGCTTCGTCATCCGCTACGACAACCGCGACACCGGCAAGACCACCAGCTGCCCGCTCGGCGAGCCCAACTACACCCTCGCCGACATGGCCGCCGACGGCGTCGCCGTCCTCGACGCCTACGGCATCGAGAAAGCGCACATCGTCGGCGCATCGATGGGCGGCATGATCACCCAGATGATCGGCCTCAATCACCCCGACCGCGCCCTCACCCTCACCCCGATCATGTCAACCCCCGACCCCGGCGCGACCCTCGAAGCCTCCGACGCCTTCGACTCCGGTGGCCACCGCGAAACCCTCTCCCCGCCGACATCCGAAATCCTCGAGGCCATCGGCGCCATGGCCGGCCTCGACTGGACCGACCGCGACACCGTCATCGGCGTCCAGATGCAGATGGTCCGCGCCCTCGCCGGCTCGAAGTACCCCGACGACGGCTCGCTCGGCGAGGACTTCTTCGCCGCCGACTTCGACCGCGCCATCAACTACGCCAGCAGCTTCAACCACGGACCCGCCATCGCCGGCTCCGAGCCCTGGTCGCACCGCCTCAAGGACCTCGACATCCCCACCCTCGTCATCCACGGCAACGACGACCCCATCCTCCCCTACGACCACGGACAGGCCCTCCACGCCGCCATCCCCGGCTCGAAAATGCTCACCATGGACGGCGTCGGCCACGAACTCCCCCGACCCGTCTGGGACACCGTCATCCCCGCCATCCTCGATCACACCAGCAGCTAGGACGACCGCCGATACACCGACATCACCACCCCGTTCCCCGTCGACCCCGTTCGCAACAGCTCCAGACTCCCCGGCACAACCCCATCCGCAAACAACCGCTTCCCATCTCCGACCACGACCGGAAACACCCACAGCCGAAACTCATCGATCAGCTCATGCGCCAGTAGCGTCTGGATCAACTCCGCGCTCCCATGCACCTGGATCAACGGACCATCCCCCGACTTCAGCCGCCCGACCTCCCCGACCAGATCATCGCCAATCCGAGTCGCCGGCCCCCACGCCAACGGATGCGACGCCGTCCGCGCCGCCACATACTTGTGACCCCCATTCAGCCGCGCCGCCACCGGATCCTCTTCGGGATCCACGTTGGGCCAGTGCGAGGCAAACACGTCGTACGTCCGCCGACCGAACAGCAAATCGTACGGCGCCGACATCGCCTCCGCATACACCTGCGGCATCACCTGCTCCCAGTACGGAGCGCCCCAGCCGCCAGCCGCAAACCCGCCCGACGCGTCCTCCTCCGGACTCGTCGGACTCTGCATCACCCCGTCCAGGGTCACAAAACTCAGAATCGCCAGCTCACGCATCACGAGCCCCAGCCTACCCGCCCCATCCACGGACCGTCCGCCTAAACTGGCTGTGGGTCCTTAGCTCAGTTGGCCAGAGCAGCGGACTTTTAATCCGAAGGTCCTGGGTTCGAGTCCCAGAGGACCCACCACGTTCACCCAGGCCCAGACGATTCGGCGCGGTTAGGGCAGGGTCGTATGCTTGGCCGTCCGAACGTGAGAATCTAGGTGCGCGCTCAAGGACGAAGGGGATTTGTCGTGGACGAGGAGACATTCATAAGGGGCCTTAGGCAACACGGCGTGCGAGCTGAGTCGTCAATTCCTGCCAAGATGAGGGAGCTCCTTGACTGTGAGCAGATGGAGCTTGAATCCGTTTTCGTGGAGGCGAAGCCCAATCTCACCATGACTCTTGTACATCGGGTGGAACTCGGGCAGGGAGATATCCAGGAACGCCCGTCCTCCATTGTGAAGTACTCTCCCGCTCGCTACGCGCCAGCACGCACCGAACGCCTCAAGATTGCGACAGCGCGTCACTACAGGGAGTTCGAGGGCGGTGGGCCTGGCATTCGGGACGAGCACGATGCTGTCTATCGGCAATCCATCAAGAGTTTCTTCGAGCGCTGGAATCCCGATGCGTTAACGCTGCTGGCTCCATTCTCCACAACATTCACAGCAGACTCGCGAGACTATACGGTGGAAGTCGTTCCGAGCGGAACAGTCAACCGTGCCGCCGACGGCGAGTGGATCTATTGCGCGTCCCTTGAGCCTCGGACGAAGGCCGAGCAGGACATGATGTTCCAAGAGTTTTCCGCCGATAGTATGACTCGATTTCAGCACCCTACCGATTTGGCCCGAGAGTTGGGCAGCGCCTTCTCGCGTTCTGCATCGGCGTTTCCTGTGACATTCGATACCGACGTTGACCAGCTTCAAATCTCCGCCATGAGGGAGCAATCCTCGTTGGAGAAGATTGTACATGTCTACCATGGACCGGTGGCATACACCGATGACCCGGAGCATCTGATTGAGCCGATCCCTAGCCTTCTACAAGGGTCAGCCGTGCCATTCCTGAAGTCGCCGGAGTTCGGTCATCAGAGGGAGTATCGATTCGTAATCAGCACAATTGGAGCCCCGAACGAGGAGGTCTTGTACGTGCCCATAACTGACGACCTTAGAGACCTAGTTTTGGGCACGGAGTACCAATCCGTCTCGGTGGCGGACCGATAGGAGTCAGCGGGTGTTGTCGCCAGCGTTTCGCCGGGTCAACTGCGACCGATAGGGGCCGATCAAGTGACGAGCACCTCCGAAGGTTCCTCACTCAACTTTGCCAGTGGGACCATCTGGACAGGCGACTGCCTCGAAGTCATGCGCGGCATCAATTCGGAGACCATCGATCTGATCTACCTCGACCCGCCATTCAACTCCAACGCCAACTACGCCGCACCGGTCGGTTCGCAGGCGGCTGGTGCCGCGTTCAAGGACACGTGGACGCTCTCCGACGTCGATGCCGAGTGGATCAACCTGATCGAGCAGAAACACCCTGCGGTGCACCGCGTACTGCTGGCAGCGATGACCAACTCAGACAAGAGCTATCTCGCGTACATGGCCGCGCGGCTGTTGGAGATGCCGCGCTTGCTCAAGCCGACCGGTTCTATCTACCTGCACTGCGACCCGACAATGAGCCACTACCTAAAGCTGCTGATGGACGCCGTGTTCGGTCGGCGGAACTTCAAGAATGAGATCACTTGGAAACGAACGAGCAGTCGATCTGATGCCAAACGCTACGGCCGGATTCACGACACGCTGCTGTACTACGTGCGCGGTTCGGAGGCGACTTGGAACGGAGCGTGGGAACCTCACGACGAGGAGTACGTGAACCGGTTCTATCGCCATAGCGACGAATCAGGCCGGCGCTACATGCTGGACAATATGGCCAGCCCCAACCCGAGACCAAACATGACCTATACCTGGCGCGGTTTTCCGCCTCCGGAGAAGGGTTGGCGCTTCGAGCGGGAGACGATGCAGCGCCTCCACGACGAAGGCCGCATCTGGTATCCCCCATCGACAGACCGACGGCCGAGACTGAAACGTTACCTCGATGAACAACAGGGACGGGCTGCAGGCGATGTGATTACCGACATCAACCCGATTGGCGCGCAGGCGAAAGAGCGTCTGGGCTATCCGACACAGAAGCCGCTCGCGCTGCTTGAGCGGGTCATCAAGGCCTCGTCGAACGAGGGAGACATGGTGCTAGACCCGTTCTGTGGCTGTGCCACAACGCTGGTTGCCGCCGACCGCCTCGACCGCCAATGGGTTGGAATGGATCTCTCGGCCAAGGCGGCCGAGCTTGTTGTCCAGCGAGTCGAGGCAGAGCAGGGCCTGTGGAAGAACATCATCCACCGTGCCGACATCCCGCAGCGCGACGACTTGGGCCCGTTGCCCGCCTACAACTCACCGGCCAACAAGCAGCAGCTCTACGGTCAGCAGGGCGGCGACTGCGCCGGCTGCGGCACCCACTTCCAGCCGCAGCACCTGACCGTCGACCACATCATTGCCCAATCCAAGGGCGGCACAGACCACCTCGACAACCTGCAGCTGCTGTGCGCCCACTGCAACTCGGTCAAAGGCGATCGAGGCATGGAGTACCTGCGGGCCAAGCTCCAACTCCACCCCGCCTAAAGCCAACCGCTTGACCACCCACTCCCCAATCAGTACACTTGTCCTCAATATCCACAGACACGAAACGAGCCCGCGATGCCTCAGGCCCTTTTTCCCCTACGCCTCGCCCGCTCCGAACGCCCAACTGCCCAATCTGATCCATCCGACCCCCCGAAAACCGACAAAACCATCACGAAATTGACCAAAACTGACCACCCCGATCGCACGATCCCTAGCAAAACACTGGATTTCCACCCAATTCAGCCCGCCAGAAAAATTTCCCGCAGAACAATCCACCCACGGCTCCGGCCGACGCCCCAACCACACACCCACGTCCGAACAGAACCGAACAAGCCCGAACACCAAACCCAAGAATTCCCAGCCCCCAGAGGCAAATCCGCCCGCCGCCGCCCGTCAGACGCTGCGACCCCGCCGCCGCTCCTCGTACAGCCCCAGCGCATGCAGGGGGAAGTACTGCCGATAGAGCACGTAATCCAGCAGCGCCGTGCGGAAGAACACCCCCGCCATGTCCTGCGTCGGCCAGGTCCCGTCCCCGCACTGCCGCTCGATCAGGAAGCCCACGCCCCGCGAGATCGCCGCCCAGTCCGCCTCCCCCGCCTCGAGCAAAGCAATCAACGCCCACGCCGTCTGGATGACCTGGCTCTCCTCATGCCCGACGTACTCCCCCGTCAGGCAGCCGCTGTGGTGCTCGCCCCAGCCCCCGTCCTCACGCTGACGATCCAGCAGCCACTGACAGGCCGCCCGTAGCGCCGGATCACCCGGCCGGGCCCCGCCGGCCATCAGACCCCGGATCCCGAAAAACGTGCCGTAGATGTACTGCACCCCCCACACCCCGCGCCACGATCCATCGCTCCCCTGGGTCCGCCGAAGCCAGGCGTCGCCCCGCGCCATCGCCCGCTCGGCCTCGCCATCGATGACCTCCGGAAAGTGCTCCCGGCAAGCAGCCATCGCCGCCACGCACGACGCCGTGCACTCCACATACGAATGCTCCGTCATCGACTCGCCAAACATCTCAGCCGGGTTGATCCGTTCCAGATCGATCCGCGAACGCTGCGACTCATAACTGCCGAATCCGCCATCGCGATTCTGACCACGCAGCATGAAGCGAACCGCATCACGCAACTCCGCCGAACTGGCCGATCCGCGATCCGCCGCAACGATCCCCAGCACCGCCTCCGCCGTACAGTCCGTCACCGGCCAGCCATGCCATCGCGCAGCGAAACACCAGCCGCCCTGCGGGTCGTTGCGATACGCCTCGCGAAAGCCCGGGAAGCTGCTATCAATCTGCTGCTCCCGCAGATAGGCGGTCCCGCGCCGCAGCGCCTCCCCCACGCCGTCGACCTCGCGCGCCGTCGACAGCGCCTGCAGCGCGAATCCGGTGTCCCACGAGGCGCTTCTCGCCCCGGTCATCCGCGCCCCGCCTTCGTCGTCCTCCCAGAACCAGAGGTCAGCCTGCTCCAGCGCGCGCCGGCAGTCCGCGTCGTCCGGGTCATGCAACCACAGGGCCAGGATGTTGAGCAGACCGCTCACCGGAGAAATGCTTGTGTGGTCCGTCGTGTTCAGCTCCCACTTGATCTGACCGATCAACGCCTCCACCGACTTGGCCCGCAGCCCCGTGCCATGGAACCGTTCAATCAGCTGCGCTCCGCGATACAGACCCCGCAGCCACAATGTCGGTCGAGCGAACAGGTCCGCCTCGCGCAGGCGACTGCGACTGGCGCGAAAATCCACGCTCTCAAATCCCTGCGGGAACAGCTCCTCGCGCAAAGATCCGATCAGCGGCGTGACCGGCGTCTGGAACCGCCGAGCGTAGATCGCGGCCATGGCCATGTAGATCAGCCGCGTATGGCAATACCAGTTCGAAGGGTGCAGCGGCAGATGCCGCGGGAGGCTCCACAGTTCGGGGAGAACGGGGTGCAGTCCATCCCAGTCGTAGAGGTTGAGCAGCGCCAGCCAGAACTTCCCCCAGCTGGGAATGCCGATCACCCCCTCCGCCTGCAGGAATCGCCGAGCCGGCTCGATCAGCCCATCGTCCCGCTCCACCCCCAGCAGTCGCGCCCCCACATACACCAGCGTGGTGACGAACAGATGCGGCGCTGAGTGATCGTGCAGGCCCCACAGCCCTTCCGGCAAACGCGACCGCTCGAAGTAGCGCCGCAACCGCCGACGCCGCTCCGCGTCGATCGGCCGCCCGATGATGTGCTGCAGCAACACCCACTGAGCCGTGATCATCGGGCACCAGACCATCTCGCCTTCCCAGCCGCCCTCCTTGCCCTGAAGCTCCAGCAGGTGCTCTGCGGCACGCTGCAGCGCCGGTCCGGCATCAGGCGACGCCGCTGCCGCACGGCGGGGTTCGTCGGTTCGCTGCGGCACCGACGAACCCGATGGCATCGAGGTCAAGAAGGCGCGGGCGAGCGTCTCCGTCGGTCGCTCGGCTCCCGTTCCACCCGCTCGTCTGACCTGGTACAGGTGCCAGGCGGCCCGCAGGAGCCAGCCGAGACGATTGCTCAATCCAACAGCGACGTCGCGGTACCGGCGCCAGGCCGGGCGGTTGAGTGATCTCGGCACCGTTGCCCGCAGCGCCCACAGCACCGTCGTCGAGAATTCCCGACTCAAACTGCGTATCGAGGTGTCTTCACACCCAAGCAGCCGCATGGTGCGGCCCCGTACCCCGGAACTGGCCCGCCAGCGGCTGTACATCGCCTGCCGCAACGCCGTCCCTTCGACCCGCTGATCGGCGAAGGCCTCGTAGATTCCCATGGCCAGGAGTTCGGGCACCCGCGTGGCCTCGAATCGATGGTTTCGGAAGTCGCTGAACTCCTCGCCTTCGGCCAACGCGAAGGCATCGCCGAAGCCAAGCGTCATCCCGGTCGCGGTGAGCGGGTGGTAGTGACCCGCCGCATCGCCGATCAGCACGCGACGGGAGGTGCCGTACGTGAGACGCGGACTGACGACATTGGCGGCGGCGTGAAATCGCTCGTCCGCACAGGCCTCGAGGAACGCCGGGCGCAGCGTCTCCGGAACCCAGCGAGCGTACGAGTCCGACAGCAGGCTCTTCCACTCGTGGGGCGAGAGCTCAAGCGGGATATCGACGACCGCCCGGACACTGTCTTCGTTCAGGCGATAGATGAGCATCGGCCCGGGTGCGCCGCTAACGACGTGGCCGTAGCCCTCCAGGGGCAAGTCCACGCCCTTCAGCGTCAGCCCGATCATCCGCGAACAGGTTCTCGTTCGCGTCTCCAGGCCCAGCGATCGTCGGACAACGGATGAGCGGCCATCCGCGCCGACGATGCGTTCGGCGACCGCCGTGTGGTCCACCCCGTCCTGCTCGTAGGTGATGCGGCCGTCCTCGATCGCGCGCACGCGGGCGTGGACTCTCAGATCGACCCCCGGCTCGTCCCCCGCGACCTGGCGGAGGTGCGAGACCAGGGCCGCGTGTTCGCAGACCAGGCTGCGCGATCCATCGGAGTACGGGAGCACGATCGGCTCCTGACCGTCCTCTGGAAACACAGCAAATCCTTTGCCGGAAGTGCTGGGCACCTCGCCCTCGACCGATATGCCGAGCTCGTTCAGAACCTGCACCGCCGGAGGATGCAGCCACTCCCCGGCCAGTCGGTTGGACGCCGCAGGATTCGCCTCAAACAGCGCGACCCGATAGCCCTTGCGAGCGTGGGCAATCGCGCACACGCTGCCCACGGGTCCGGCGCCGACGATAGCCACGTCGTAGCTGCCGACGCCGCCCTCCGTCACCTGAAGACTCTTCCCTCCGCGCGGCGCTGGTAGCGGAGCCGGCAGGGCGTCACGGGACCCGTCACCCAGCTGCCGTAGTTGGGAGCCGGAAACTCGGTGTCGAGACTCAGCTCAAACCGATCAAGCAGCACGGTCCAGATCGCTTGCACCTGCATCTCGGCGAAGTGTTTCCCCATGCAGCGATGTTTGCCGCCGCCAAAACCAATCAGGGTGTAGGGGTGTTGTTTGTCCTCGCGAGCGGGCGGAGCAAACCGGTCCGGGTCGAAACGCTCCGGGTCGGCGAACAGATCAGGCAACCGGTGAGAGACCGCCGGCGACACCATGGCCAACGAACCCGCCGGTGCCACATGATCTCCGTACGGCATCGGCCTCAGCACCTTGCGGATCAGCAGGATCAACGGCGGATGCAGCCGCTCGCACTCGCGGACGGCGTGTTCCATGGTCACCTGCTGCTTCAGGCCCTCCAGGCTCATATGACCCGTCTCGCCGTAGATGGCCTGCGTCTCTTCTCTCACCCGCGCCAGGTACGAGGTCGCCCGCAGCAGTTCCAGCCCGGTCCAGGTCGCGAGCACCGCGCTGGTGTGTTGTCCCGCGAACAACACCGTCAGGAGGATCCCGGTGATCTCGTCATCACTCAACGCGTGGCCGTCCTCGTAGGACGCGTCCATCAACGATTGCATGAAATCATCGGGACGAGCCTCGGCCCGTCGCCGCGCCGTCATGATCCGGCTGAAGAGTTCAGCCACCTGTTTGCGCGCTCGGTCGCGGCTCCGATGCGCGGGCGTGGGCAGCCTGGGAAAGAAAAATCCCAGGGTGTTGATGCCCTTCTGCAGATCGTGATACGCATCCGCGAAGCCCGCGTCCACCTGATCCCGGACCTCCTGCCCAATCAGACTGCGACTGGCGATGTTGACGGTCAGTTCATTCATCGCTTCAGGCAGATCGAACACACCCTCATCGCCGAGCGAGTCCGCAAACTGGGAAGTCTCCTCGAACATGATCCGGGCGAACTTCTGCATCGCCGCTTCTCGGAGCGCCGGATAGAGGAAACCGAGCTGCTCGTCCATGATGGTCGGAGCGACGTCGTAAGCCACGCCCCGGCCGAAGATCGGGACCGTGAACTGATAGACGGCCTTCGCGTTCAGTTGATCCTCGGGCGCGCTGAAGAACGCATCGTGAGCCTCGGGTCCACTGAACAGCACAAACTGCCGAGGACCGAGCCGGAAGCTGAACAGATCCCCCAGCTCACGCCGGCCTCGGCTCAGCATCGCGACCGGGTCGCGCTGAAACTCCAACAGATGGCCAAGCAGCGGCGCCCCGCCATCGAGCCCGGGGATCTCCCGCGTCTCCTGCGAAGCCGTCGGATCGCTACGTAACTGGACCATCTCTGTCCCCGCTGGACCCTGATCCGCCGACCCTAGTAGACCCGCGGGATCAACGCATAGGGTACCCGTTGCGTGTAGCGTTCCCACAGTTCGCCGTACTTCGTCCGGCAGTAGCGGTCATCGCGCCTCGAACGATGCCACAACAGCGCCGTCAGCCAGATCGGCAGGGCATACGGGATCCAGGAAGAGAACCCGGCCGTGAGCGCGAACGCAAAGTACACGCAGATCTCGCCCGTGTAGTTCAGATGCCGCCCGACCCCCCAGAATCCGGACACCAGTAATCGGCCGTCCAGCGACTCGGCCGGCCGTCTCCAGATCGAGGCCTCCGAGTTTTGTTTGAAGCGGTGTTTCTGTTCGTTCGCGCCGCGGAACATACAGAAGCCGACCACGAACAGCAAACAGATCCCCGCCGCGGCTACGCCCGGCAAGGAGTCCGTGCTGTCCAGCACCCACCATCCCGCCAGGCAATAGAAGAATGGCACCAGTACATAGTCGCCCCAGGCCAACATCCAGCCGAAACGCTCGGAGACAATGTCCCACGTGAAGATCATTCCATACTCGAACTGAAAGTAGTTCAATACGTAGATGAGGGTGAAGGCCTGATACAGAATCATCTGAAGCGACAGCTCACCCTGCCTGTCGTATTGCACCACCGCGAACGACACATTGAACAGCGCCAGAGCGATCAGCGAGGGCCGGTAGCTGAATAGCTTCAGGTCGACCCCAAACCAGCTGGGGTTGAGCTGACGGCCAAAGAAGACGCCTCGCAACAGCCCCGGTGATTCGCTTCCGCCCCGAGCCCCCTGCCAGTACAACCCGGCCGACAGTGCGAAGGCGAACACATTCGCCACGACGAACAGCTCGGCAAAGTGAGTATGCAGCACCGACAGCGAAATCACGTCGAAGACATCGCCGAGCACAGCCAGCACGACGACGATCAGAAACAGGGCCAGCCCGTTGAGGTTGTAAGTGCGGGCCACCCCATCGGGATCGGGCCTGCCGACCGCCTGGCGCCCCGGCAGCCACCTCGAACCCAGCAGCAGCACAGCGACGAACACCAGGAAGATCCCCGCCGCCTCCAGCAGATGCTGGCCGGAAAACGTTGTCCAGGCCGAGGGGATCTCAGGCATCGATCGGGTGCGCGGCGTCCTCGTGGTCCAGATGCTCCCGCCACTTGCGGACGGTCACCTGCTGGAAAGACCGGACAACCGGATTCACCTCAATCGGAGGAGCGTTCCAATTGTGCTCGTAGCCCGATTGCTCCGCCTCCACCGCCCATCGATCCTGCGAAAGCAACGGACCGATCAACATCCGGTTCGCAAGCCGCAAAACGGTAGTCATCGCCCAGCGGGGGATGCGAATCGGCAGCATCGGCAGTTTGAGCGATCTGAAGTAGAACAGGAAGAAAGTCCGCGTCGTCCGCTCATCGATCGGCAGCACGAAGAGCCAGTGCTTGATCTCGTCATCGGTGTTCGATCGCTGGTAGGGATACTCGTAGCAGAGCTCCATGTGGTTCGTGTCCAGGCGATCATGATCGACGAACTTGCCGGAGATGCGTCCCCGACCGACTCGCGTCTCGTAGGCGAGGTGCACATTGTCACCGATCGTCTCGTGACGAGTCAGCGTCGCGCCGTCGAACGGTCGGTATTGACGATGCAGATACGCGTGCGAGAAATCGCTCACGTTGTCGATGATGATCGAATGGTGCGCCGACAGGTCGAACCTCAGCGGGACGCAGGCCCAACGCCCGGGCCCCTCGAGCTCGGGAATCTCCGGAATCCGACGCTCCTCAGCCAGCGCCGGATCTCCCGGGAAGATCCAGACCAGGCCGTAGCGAACCTGTATCGGATAGGACCGCACCGACAGTCTCGGGACCTGCTTGCGCCCGAACAGATCGGGGATCTCGGCTACCCGGCCCTCTTCGTCGTACTCCCAGCCGTGATAACCGCAGACAAGCCGGCAACCCTCGACCTCGCCCAGCGAGAGTTTGATCTGGCGGTGCAGGCAGCGATTCTCAATCGCGTGGAATGAGCCGTCCTCCGACCGGAACAGGGCGATCGACCGCTTCCAGAACACGACCTCGGTCACCGTCCCGGGCTTCACTCGCTGCACTTCCTCGACGGCGTACCAGTAGTCCGGGTTCATGCCCACCGCACGCGCCTGCTGCCGCAGGTTGTCGGCATCTTCGTAACCCGGCGGTCTGGATAATGTTGCTTCCGTCTCGACGCTCATGTCACGTAACCCTCGGAAATGCGCTGCCCGGTCAACCCGTCATGCTCACGCGCCTGCCCCCACTGTAGTTTCCGGGCGCTTGGCCCGTCGATTCGTGATGGCATTCCGCTCATAGTGAAACGCATAGGCGTCCTCAACCGCCGCCCGGATCGTCGTCGGCTGAAAGCCCAGCTCCTCTTTCGCCTTGCTGGTGTCGGCGTGACGGCGCTGCTGCAACAGCCGGATCGCCCCGGGCGTGAAGCGCTGTGGATAGCTCGGCCAGAGTCGACTCAGGGCGTAGCTCGCCACCTCCGAAAACGGCAGCATCAGGCCCAGCGGTATCTGTCGACGCGGTCGCCCGACCCCCGACACCTCCTGGAAATGGTCCAGCATGTCGGAGATCGTCTGATACTCGGAACTGAAGATGTACTTCTGCCCCGAGCGCCCGCGCTCCATGCAGAGCAGATGACCCTGCACGATGTCTGCCGCCGCCACGAACTCGAACCCGCCATCGACATAGGCGTGGAGCTTGCCGTTGGCGAAGTCGCACAGTGTCCTCCCCATCCGCGAGGGGAAGAAGTCATTCCCCCCAACCACCGCGCAGGACGTCGCGATCACGACCTCCTGACCCCCTGCGGCCGCATGCCAGCACTCCGTCTCGACCATCGCCTTGCTGCGTTCGTAAGGCATCGTGCGTTCCATCGGATAGAACGGCATCGACTCCTGGGTCGGAGCGGACGTGTCGTCCAGGTCGTAGCCCACGGCGCTGAATGAGCCCGTGACCACCACCTTCCCCGCATCCGCCTCCCGAGCCGCCTGGAGCACGTTGCGGGTGCCCAGCACATTGGACTCGTACACGTCCCGCCGGTGCACGTCGTTGCCGTCAATCGTCGAGACGAGCGCCGCCACGTGATAGACTCCGTGACAGCCCGCAATCGCCTCCCTCGTCGCCTCGAGGTCTCGAACGTCGCCATAGGCGCGTTCAACGTCGAGCCCCTCCACGCCTTCGTTGTTGTCTTCCGGTCGCAACAACACCCGCACACGCACGCCGTCGTCGAGCAACTTGCGCACGAGATTCGCCCCCACGTGCCCCGCGGCGCCCGTCAGGAACACGGGCGGCGATGCTGTACCGGAGGGACTTTCAGATGACTGGGAGGCCATAAACAGCTTCCACACTACGTATACGGCGGAGGGCGAGAAGGATGAGGCAACGGTAATCCGTGGCCATCAGAGGTGCAAGATGACGCAACGCTCCCCCGGTCGCGCCGCAGACTGTCGCTATGCTGCACACCTGTTGATCCACCTCCGAGCCTCGTCTGTGTGAGTCTGTGTGAGTCTGCGGGATCCGCCGGATCGATCAGTACAGCGAAGGAAGTCTGTCGGTTTGAGCAGCGCGAGCGAGCCAACGGGCCGATGGGCGGCGCCGGCAGCTCTGCTCGCGCTGCTGGCCATCGCACTGCTGGCCCTGCCCGGTATCGGAGTCCGTTACGGGCTCCACGGCGACCTGAACGCCTTCCACGTTCTGTTCAGCCTCTTCCTCTCAACCAACCTCCTGATCTGCTGCTGGGAGATCTGCCTGTTCTTCCGCAGGGACTACATCGAGACACGCGCGGAATATTGGCGCGACCGCCGCAACCAAACCGGCCGCACGCCGGCCGTGGAGTTCCTCACCGCCCGGGTGCCGCTCAACCGCATCCTCTCACCCACGGTCTGGGCCGATGTCTGGGCGACCTATTCGATGTTCGATTCGGCCTACGCCGATCGCAACACCTACGGGTTCAACATCGATATCGGCAACGGCTTCGTCACTCTGCTGCCAACTCTGATTCTCTACATCGCCTACACCGGCGGCATCATCCCGGCCATGGCCGTCGGCATCCTCGGGACGATGCTCTTCTGGCAGTGGACCTATGCGTCCTCCCTCTACCTGGTCAGCTTCTTCGTCGGACGCAAGCGAAACCTGATCACGGCGCGTGAGCTCTACGTCTACATCCTCAGCCTGAACGCCGTCTGGATACTGATCCCCATCGTGGGTCTGTACCTCTCCATTCGCCTCATCCTCGACGGCGACTACAGCGTCCTCGGAATCGACTAGGCGCCGGCCTGGCGCGTCCCTCGGTCAGAACGAGATAGCTGGGTAACAGAGCAACCGGACAGCCGACCTCGCCCACGCGACCGCCCGCTACAATCAGGTCATCCGTTCGTGTCAGGCGCAAGGAGCCGTGACCCATGTCCATCCCGACCCGCTGCGCAGCCGACGCCCTGCCGCCGCGCAGCCGACACGCAGTCCGACGCCCACTCGAGCAGACCCGAGCAGGCCCGTACGGGCGACCTGAAAGAACCTGAAAAAACCTGAAAAATGCTGAAAGTCCGAAACTCACGATCTCCCGTGTTTTACAGGAGATCGTGCCCGGATCTCTCCGGTTCGGGCCATCAAAAAAGTTTCGCCGAACACGCCTTGGCGACAGGTTCGGGCGTTCGGACGAACAGCCCCCAAGGACGGCTAATAGACGCCGGGGAAGATCCGGTAAGGCACCCGCTCCTGGTACTCGGCCCACTTCTCCGGTCCATATTTCTCGGCGCAGGCCCGGTCGTCCTCATACTGGCGCCAGGTGAACATCGTCACGACAAAAAGCATGTAGCTCCAGGCCCAGGGATTGCCGAAGTGACCGAAACTGAGCGCGATCGCCAGGGCGAACAGGCCTTCGCCGAAGTAGTTGAAGTGACGCGCCGCTCCCCAGAAGCCGCTGCACAGGATCTTGCGCTCGCCGGCCTGGATAACCTCCGGTTCAAACCACAGGAACTTGCGCTCGGGCCAGCGCTTGAACCAGTACTTCTGCAGACTCGCGCCCCGCGAAATCGTCCAGCCGGTCAGGAACAGCGCCGCCGCGCCGCCCACAATGGCGAACTCCGCAGCCGCCGAGAATCCTGGGTCCGGCTGCGCGGCCATCGCCCACAGTGGCAGGATGAACAGCCAGCCGTAAACCACCAGTCCGCCCCAGAACAGCTTGAAGCCCGTGTTTTCGTGGATCAGGTCGTAGGTGTACAGCTGCACCCGTTCCCAGATGAAGTAGTCAGTGATGTAGAACGTGTAAATCCCGGCGTACAGGAAGACGCCCAGATTCGCGTCCGAGAAATTCTCGTGATGCCAGACCGCGCCCGACAGCGCGTTGAGCGCCAGCATCGATCCGCCCACCACGTAAAACCACATCTTGACGTCGAAGTACTCATTGAAGAACGAGAACTCCTGCTTGCGGCCCAGGTAGAAGGCGATGATCGGGTTCTTGACCTCGCCCTGGGGCTGCGTATACATCGCGATCAGCGAGAAGATGACCGTGAACACCGTGCCGCCGAACACGGCCCAGAGCGACGATCGGTAGAACCAGTCGCGCGGCATCCCGGTCGCTTCGGTCGCCCAGATGACGATCGCGATCACGAAAACCAGCAGCCCGTTCAGCCGGTAGGTGCGCGGCTGACCGGTCTCGGCATTGGTCACGTAGCCGGTCACCTTGCGCGCGGTCAACGCGACCTGGGCCACGACGAACGCCGCGAAGATGATCAGCGGCGTGAAGAACGCCAGGATCTTCTCCTCCGCAGTCAGGTCGAACAGGTGCTCAAGACCAAGAGATTCAATCATGAATGAGTACCTCGCTTCCCGTTTCCGTCGCTGCGTAGCTGTGGCTATTGTCGCGGATTGAAACCGCCATTGTTCCGAGAAGCGCACCAGCAGGGACCCCTGAGCCGGGGCCAGTGAGCCGACTAAACTTGCAACGCCATGTCTGCCGCCCGCGACGCGACAGGCGTAGCGCCGGACGATCTCCAGCGTCTGCGCCGCCGATACGCCCGCAACATTCCCGTCTACTACCTCTTCTACGCCGTCAGTGGTTTCCTCATCTGGATGCCCGTCTGGGTCATCTACCTGCAGGAATTCCGGGGCATGAGCCTCACCCAGATCGCCACGATCGAGTCGATCTTCTGGATCACGGTCGTCCTCGCCGAGGTGCCGACCGGCGCCGTCGCCGACCGCTGGGGACGCCGCGTTTCGCTCGCGATGGGCGGCGCCTTCCTCTGCTTCGGCTCCGTCGTGTTCGCCTTCAGCTCGACCTACGTCATCCTGCTCACCGCCTACATCGTGATCGCCGTCTCGATGACCCTCTACTCCGGGGCCGGACATGCCCTGATCTACGACACGCTCAGACAGATCGGGCGAACCAGAGAGTACGAGAAACACATCGGCCGCTCCGAGGCATTCGCGTTCGGCTCCATGCTGATCGCCACCCTCCTCGGCGGACCGCTGGTCGCGCTGATCGGCTACTCGGCGACCATCCTGCTCGGCGGCGCGGCCATGGGTGTGGCCGGCGCCGTCGCACTGTTCTTGCGCGAGCCGCCGCGCAGCGAAGCGGAGTTCTCCACACAGCCATCCAGCCGGAACGGCGTCGCCGAGGTGCAGCCCCGCAAGGGCGTGTTCGGCAACATGCTCGGCGGCGTGTTGGTCGTCTGGCGGAGCAAGCTGCTGCTCTGGTACATCCTGCTCGCCACCCTGCTCTCCGGCGTGATCATGGCGAGCAGCGACTTCCTCCTGCAGCCGTTCGTCGTCCATCACGGCGTCGACCCGGCAAGCGGTGTCGATTCCGGCTTCGCCTATTCGGGGATGCTCATCTCTCCTGTCGCCGGGATGGTGGTCGGCTCACTGCTCGCCGCCTGGCTCGCCAGTCGATTCGGCGAGCGACGGTCCTTGGTCATCCCGTTGTGCGCGGCCGCTCTCATCTTGCTCGCGCCGACCCTCTGGGACTCGCTCTGGGTGGTCGGCGCGATCGGTCTGCTCGCGGCCGTCCGGGGCATGACTCGCCCAATCGCGACGGGCTACATCAACCGCCGCATCCCCTCCGACCAGCGAGCGACCGTGCTGTCGATGTTCGAACTCTCCGCGGCGCTCGTCTTGGCGATCATCTTGCCCCAGGTAGGAACGGTCGCCGACTCGGTCGGCTTTCAGGCATCGTTCGGTCTGCTACTGGTGATTCTGCTCGGAGCGGGCGGGATCTTCGCCTTGGTCTGGCGTCTGCTGCATGGCCGCGAGCAGGCCCGGTTGGCGATCAGGCTGCACGCGATGACGAAGCCGCAGGCCACAGCGACCAATGGCGCCTCCGGGGGCTCGAGCGCGGGCGATGCGTCGGCGACGAGAAGCCGCTAGCTACAGACCGGCTGGAACGAGTAGTTCTGAGCTCGCAGGTGGGCCAGCGCCATCCGCAACCCCTCGACCGTCTGGCTGCGGTCGCCGCCGCCGTCGTGCAGCACCACCACGGCGTTGGGTGCCGCGCCGGCGACAATTCGGTTGGCGATCACCATCGCGCCCGGGCGGGTCCAGTCCAACGGTCTGACGTTGCCCATGATCACTTCAAGTCCCAACTGCGCGGCCCGCGCGTAAGTCTCAGAATCCGCTCGGTAGTAAGGAGGGCGAATGCAAGAGGTGGCGTGCTCGCCCAGCGCTCGTTGTGTCCTCAGCACCGTTTCCTCGAATTCCTCAGCCGACAATGTGTCGAGCGCGACGTGGTCCCAGGTGTGATTGGCGACCGTGTGACCTTCGCTGACGATGCGTTCAATCAGCTCCGGATACAGCATGGCGCTCTCGCCAGTGACAAAGAACGTGGCCCGAGCTCCGTGCCAGGCCAGGATGTCGAGGATCTGGGGCGTATACAGCGGGTGCGGGCCGTCGTCGAAAGTCAGATGGACGACCGCCGGCGGGATGCTCAGATTCAGCGGATTGGCAATGCGATAAAGGTCGTCAAGGCAGCTCGTCCTCGCACCACACTCACCGACCAGGCTGAGCTTGATGTCGACCGCGACGGCTGATTCGGGGGCCACAATCAGCTCCCAGAGATCGCTGCGGCCTTCGACCCGCCGCACATCGATCAACGAGCCCCCCGAAGCATTGAGGGCGAGCCGCTTCAGCATCTGCGAGTTGGTGAGCATCGGTTCGCTGAGCTTGATCAACACCGGAACCTGATGAGCACCACTGTGGGAGCCCGGCTCGGAGGCGAAGCTGACGGTGATCGGTGGGCCAATGATGACCGCCTCGGGTTCGTTGGCGAGGCGGATCTGATGTTGGCTGCAGATCGCCCCGGGCGCTGCACAGCTCCGACCACCGATCAGTCGCAGGTGAACGCTGCGTCGAGCGTCGGGTGCGATCATGACCTCCCAGAGATCTCGGCGGCCATCGACCGGCTGCGCCGCCGTCACGGTGCCGGCCCTGATCTGCAGTGAGTTGTTCAACAACGAATCGGCATTGGCAGTCACCGGTTCGCTGAATCGCAGGAGGAACGAAAACTCGTCCCCAACATGATGGCTCGGCATGCGCTCGAACGAGGCGGTCAACGTCCGAACCGTTCGCAAGGCCTGTTGGTCTCCGGGCACGGTGAAACCGTTGGGCACGCTGATCCTCAACGCCGAGTGGGATCCTCCCTGCCAGCCCACGTCAGCGCCGAGCCAGACGTATCTGCTCCCCTCGTCAGTCTTCAGACGCACGCTGTCGCATGACGAGAGACGGGTGACCTCGGTCTCACCCTCATTGTGCACCTCGACAGCGAATTCCGGCGGAGCCGCTCTTGTATGTTGCAGTTCCAGAACGAACCCGCCTCGTCCTTGCAGCGCGTGGAGAATCCGGTACTGATCCTGCCCGGGCGAGAATCCAGCCGTCGACAACAAGCCAACGCCGGCGTTATGGGAATAGCCGAGATCGCCGGATGTCTTACTCGTTGTCCCTGCCGTCAGACGGCCCGACCAGATGATGTTGGACGACAAGTCCTGGAGTTGTAGATCGGACAATTCTTGAGCATTGACCGGTTGAGTAACCATCTCGGCGCTCGCCCTTTGACCATGCGCGGACCAATCAGACACACGGCCGCAGCCAAGAGCCCTGACCCGAAAGGTGTTGATTAACGCGCCACCCGATCGCTTGCTGACGACCGCACGCGATCCGTAGTACTCGACGTCGACACCCAGTTCGTTATCTGGTAGAGCGATCCAGCCTGATGGGCGCCAAACTTGTAGTTCATATTGAACGGCGCCGGTCACGTCGTTCCAGTCAACCTCGGCCAGACCGACCTGCAACGGGTAAACGATAGGCGGCTGCGGCACCTCAAGCGTCGCGACGGACGAGGGGAACTGCAGGTTCATATTGACAAACAGCAGCACGCCTGCGAGCGCCAGTGCTCCACCGGATACGGTCATGGCCCGGCCCCCACACCGCCTGTGTGTTGCCTCGCGCCGCCGGATGCGAGGCATTACTGTTGCTTGTCATAATGAGAATAGCGGAGTCAGGATGGGTGCGACCGCCGGGAGTCGCCGTTCGATCATGGATTGCTGGACGAGATCCGGGTCGGCGCGTTCAGTCGCGTAGCTTCGCGTAGATCAGCCTGTCGACGATCTGGCCATCTTTGTAGATGGACCTAGCCAGGCGAGCCTCAAATGTGTAGCCAGCCTTCTCCAGGACACGAGCGGACGCCGGGTTCCACTCGTACACGCTCGCATCGATTCTGACCAGGTTGAACTGTTCGAATGCGTGCTCGGTTAGTGCGCGCAATGCTGCCGTGGCGATCCCACGTCCCCAGAATGGCTCAGCCAGCCAATAGCCGATTTCGGCAGAACGTCGAAATACATCGCTGCGCAGCCTCAGTCCGATCCCGCCGACCACCTGTGCCGTCGAAGCGATGGCAAAATTCTGCGCGGGCGATTCCTGCATCGTGAGGGCGATCCATTCCTGGGCGTCGGTCAGCGTGTACGGGTGGGGAAAGCTGTCCCGCATGTTTCGCCAGATCTTGCGATTGTCGGCGGCCTCGGCCAGTGGTTGGGCGTCGTCCGGTTGGAACCTGCGGATCTGCCACTCGCCAATGTCGATGCGCATGTCCAGTGCTCCTCCAGGCAAGCATCGCACCGAACGGAGCGGATTGGCGCCGCCCCGGCCGGCGTGACGGGTTCGACTGACGCGAGCTTGACAGTCGTGGTGCCCCCGCCGGGCCGCCGCTATGATGCCGCCGCGGAAGGCGCTCGGAGGTCACAGTCGATCCGTCAAGGGCGTCGCAAGGCGGTCTCAGGGGAGCGCCACTGAGTTGTTGCCCGAGCGACCGGCTCGGGCGGCTACCATCCCTGAGAACCAGGACTAGATGAGGAATCACTCGTGCGCATCGAAGACGACCATGGCATCTCCGACCTGTTGATCGGCGAAGAGACACGGCTCTGCGGCGGATTCGGCTTCATTGAAGGGCCGGTCTGGATCGCCTCAGATCGTGCCCTGGTATTCAGCGACATTCCCGGAAATCGTCAACATATCTGGCGGCCGGGCGACGCCGAAGCCGCCATTTACCGCGAACCGTCGGGTTGGTCGAATGGGCTGACGCTCGACGCGACTGGCAACCTGCTCGCCTGTGAGCACGGCGGAAGGCGTGTGTCGAGCGCCCCCTACGGCTCTCCCGGCAGCGAAACATCGCTCGCTGACGCGTGGGACGATAAGCAGCTCAACAGTCCCAACGACCTCGTCGTTCACTCGTCGGGCGCGATCTTCTTCACTGACCCCATCTACGGGATGGATTCGGGGCGCACGCCGCGCTTCGGGCAGGAAGGCCAGACACAGGAGCTCGACTTCCAGGGCGTCTTCCGGATCGACCCCGACGGCTCACTGCGCTGCGTCGCGTCGACCGGCTTCTCCAACCCCAACGGGCTCGCCTTCACTCCCGACGAGTCCCAGCTCTACATCGGCGACTCGCAGGAGGGCCTGATCTGGTGTTACGAGGTCAACGCCGACCTCTCGCTCGGAGACCGCATCCTGTTCGTCGACCAGTCCAACGATGACCGCCGGGGCGCGCCCGACGGGATGAAGGTTGACACCGAAGGCCGACTCTGGACGACCGGTGCGGGCGGGGTCTCCACCCACGCCGCAGACGGCACCTACCTCGGTGTCTTCGAGATGGATGAGCACGCCGCCAACCTGACATTCGGAGGCGACGGTTTCTCGACGCTGTTCATGACGGCTGGAACCAGTCTGTTTAGCATCGAGACAGCGGTGCGTGGAATCGTGCCGGGATCCCGCTAGGGCGGGCATCAGTCCGCCTCGCGTAGCACCGACTCGAAGACCTTCAGCGTGCGCTTCGTGAAGAGCCACATGTTCTCTTCGCGGTCTTCGAGGCCAGTCTCAAGCGTCTCGACGTACTCGTTTGGCCCCGCGATGGCAATACAGGTGTGGCCTGAGGCGTCCCCGTAGACGTTGCCACCGGGACCAGCGGCGCCCGTCTCTCCAATGCCCCAGGTGGCGCCAAGCCGCTCCCGGATGGTCTCGGCGATGATCCTGGCGTAAGGCTCGCTGCTGGACCGGACTCCTGGGTGGTCATCAAGACTGATCCCGGTGAAGGCCGAACGGGCGACTCCGGTGTACGTGACCGCGGCGCCGGCGTAGTAGCGGGATGCCCCGGGGATCGAGAGTAACGAGGCGGAAATGAGGCCGCCTGCCGTCGTTTCGCAGATCGCGACCGTTTCGCCTCGCTCTCTTAGCAGTCCGGCGATCGCTTCGGCCATTGGTTGCAGCGGTTCCATGTCGAGTTCCGTCCTGATCCGTGCGGTTCGTTGTTCCGGCTAGTATCGCGGCAGGCTGCATGACACCGAGGAGGCCGCCATGAGTACACCAATCCGCGTCCACGTCGTTGCCGGTGGGTTTCCTCCGGGCAAGCACGCCGGGCATGACATCGACTACGCACGGGTGCGGATCCTGATGGCGCTGCAATCCAACGAGGACGTCCACACAACCGTCAGCAGCGACTTCACCGACTGCCACAAGTGGATCCGCGATGCGCATCTGCTGATCTGCTACGTGGCGGGACCGTTCGCAGACGAATACCAGACCGGGGTCATCCGCGACTGGCTAGGCGACGGCGGCCGCTGGCTGGCCCTGCACGGCTCCTCAGGCGGTAAGGCCGAGCGCATGGGCCGCGAGGATGGACGCCGACGACTGGTCAAGATGGACTACCACGAGGCGCTGGGCGGCTTCTTCATGACGCACCCGCCGATCCGCGAGATGGACGTCAAGGTCTCGGACCACAACCACCCGCTGACCTACAACCTGCCCAACAACTTCCCGGTGCAGGATGAGCCGTACATGGTCGAGGTGATCCATCCCGACACGCAGGTGCTGCTGACGACCGAGGACATCGAGTCGCCACCCTACGTGGACGAGATTTACGGCGGCGATCTGTCGCTGCTGCCCGACGGGAAGTCGCATGCGCTCGGATTCGCTCGCAAGGTCGGAGAGGGAGAAGTCGCCTATGTCGCACCAGGACACTGCCACACTCCGCTGACGAACTCGCAGCGGTCTGTGCACCAGAGCATCTCGCCGGACGGCAGCGTGCCGCTGCGCTTCCGCGGACCCTGGGAGACCGACGCCTACGAGCAGTTGCTCAAGAACGCGATCGATTGGGGCACCGGTGCCAACGGCTAGCCCCGCCGACCTGAAGAATCTCGCTGAGCTGCGGCGTCGGTGGCCGACCTGGTCTGCGAGAGCGATGCCGAGGCGATCGACGCCGCCCAACGATTTCTCGCGACGCTGCCAGTCGAGCTTGGGTCGCCGCTTGTGCCCGTGAGCAACGCGTCGTCCGAGGCCACACTCAATCTCACCGACGAGGATATGTACGCCTCGCCGCGTGAGCAGGTGGATGCCATCTTCGACACCGGCAGCGTGACGTTGCTGGGTCCGGCCGACACGAACTGCGCGGTGGGCGTGGGCCAGGTTGCAGGCGTCCCGGTTGCCTTTGCACTGACTGGCGGGTCGCCGCGAACGGCGCTGACGACGGCGGACATGAAGCGAATCGCCCGAGCAGCCTCGTGGAGCGCTGACTACCAGATCCCGTTTCTCTCCACTCAGGACACGCTCGGCTACGACCCCTCGGACGCTGCGACCGGCGAGTTCATGTTCGCCGCCGCCCGTACGGTTGAGTCGCTGCGCGCCTCGCACGCGGCCAAGCTCACGATCATCACGGGTTGGGGTCATGCGCTCGGGGATTTGGCCCTTGGCGGCCTCGGCACAGGTTTCGACTTCATCTGGTCCTGGCCGTCAGCCAGGCTGGCGATGACCGACAGCCCCGACTACCTGGCCCGCGATCCTGATTCGCCGCCCTCGGACGGTCCCTGGGAAACAGCAGAGCTGGGCATGGTCTCAGAGATGATCATGCCCGCCGACACTCGCTCGTGGGTAGTGAGAGCCCTTCAGCTCCTCGGTCCCCGTCGAGCCCTACTGGCGGCTCACTATGAGCGAGGACAGCAGGTTCACGACATGACGTGAGTTGACGTGAACACCGTGAGGAGTGTTCCAGATCTCAAACCACTGTTGAGGAGTTCGCCATGACCTACACCACTATCGAATTCGAGACCGACGGTCCGATCGCCACGATCACGATGGACCGACCTGACAAGCGCAACGCGCTCAACCATGCCCTCCTCGACGACCTCCTCGCCGCGCTCG
>JAPPNI010000016.1:0-19182 GCA_028873865.1 Chloroflexota bacterium
CACGTCTTCGTCGTGGTTGATGGTATGTGAACGGCGGTTCGGTTGTTGTGTTCTGATTGATGAAGGTGAGTTGAGGCCTCATCCGATATCGTCCAAGATGGTCAACCATCAACTCACTGGAGCCGATCCATGGTCCGAACCTCAGACATGCACCCCGACATGGCGAAGAACCTGCTCAGCCTCCCCCTCCCGGAGATCGAGCCGCAGCCGTGGATCTCACCAGGAGCCCTCTCGCAGACCACCGTCGCGATCGTCACCACCGCCGGCATGCACGCGCACGACGACCGCCCCTTCAACCCCGGCTCCGTCGAATACCGCCTCATCCCCGGCGACATCGACTTCGCCGACCTGCGCATGTCCCACCTCTCGGTCAACTTCGACCGCTCCGGCTTCCAGCAGGACATCAACACCGTCTTCCCCCTCGAGCGCCTGCGCGAGCTGGCCGACCAGGGCATCATCGCCGGTGTGAGCCGCTACCACTACTCCTTCATGGGCGCCCAGCCCGAACCAACCCGTCTCGAGAAAACCGGCGAGGAAATCGGCCGCCTGCTGGCCGAGGACGGAGTCAATGCCGCCTTCCTCACACCCGTTTGACCGTTCTGCACGCGCTCCGTGTGTGCGCTCAGCCATTACATCGAACGCGGCAGCGAAGGCCGCGTCGCCACCACCGGCGTCTCCCTCATCCGCGAACACGCCGAAGGCATGAAGCCGCCGCGCTCGCTCTTCGTGCCCTTCCCCCTCGGACGGCCGCTCGGCTCCCCCGATCAGCCCGACTTCCAGCGCGATGTCCTGCACTCGGCGCTGCAACTGCTCGAGACCGCCACCGGGACCGCGCTCGCCGACTACCCGCACGACGCCCCGACCTCGGGCGACGACCCGTGGGCCTGCGCCGTCGCGCTCGCCCCGCCCGAGCCGGCCAACGAGTCGGAAGCCCTGCGCGACCAGCTGGTGGAGGAAATCCGCCAGCTCGCCCCCTGGCACGCCGAATCTCGCAAGCGCCGCGGCCGCTCAACGGTGGGCGTCTCCGGAGCGTCATTGGACCAGATTGAAGACCTGGCCAACCTGCTCGCGGACTTCGCCACCGGCGAGGAACCGTCGGACGGGGAGATCGACTGGAATCACCCGATGCCGGTCCGGCTCAAGTTCGCCTCCGATGATCTGCGCGCCTTCTACCACGAGTCCGCCACCGCCCAGCCCGGGGCCAACTACCCCACCGACGCCGACCTCAACAACTGGCTCTTCAACCAGACCCTGCTCGGAACCGTCCTGCGACAGATCGTGCGCCGGATGCAGGAGAGCGAAGACCGCCGCGTTGCCGGCATGGTCATCGGCATGATCCCGGCAGGTTTCGCCCGCGCGCGCTAGCCCTCGGGACGAAGCGGATCGTCCTCGTCGAACGGGTCGGTGAACGCCGTCCCCACGGCCGACAGGTCGCCCTGCAGGTCATCGCCGGCCGGCGCGAAACCCAGCGACAGCCAGGTAATGACCCTGGTGAACGCTCCCAGCGCCTCGGTCGGCGAGAACGTGCAATGCCCGGCGCGCCGAACCGGCTGCACCACCAGGTTCGATCCCCAACCTGCCTCGCCGACCATCCGCTGATAGTCCCGATCCAGGTGGATCGGAGTGAACAGATCGCCGGTCGTCTTCAGCGCCAGCATCGGCACGCGAAGCTCGCCGGTCGGTATGCCCACCCCCGGATCATGCCGTCGATCAGAGTCCGAGGCGAAGCGGATCACCTCCTCATTCAACCGTCGCAGATCAATCTCCGCCGCCGGATCGGCCGAGTAGATATGCTCCTGCGTGTCCGCAGGCGGGAGATCGCCGGAGATCGAAATCACCGCGCCCGCGTCGAATGGACTCGAGTCAATCACGTCAGGCCACATCGTCACGCCCAGACCAAACGCGATGTTCCACTGCTGCCGCAGGCCCTCCGCAAAGCCCCATCGCTCGCCGCCGGTGAAATCCATGATCAGCTCGGCGAACTGCTCGCCAAGCGGCGTGAGGTACAGACCCGACTCATCCGACGTCCCCAGCGCGCTGGCCCAGTCCAGCATGCCCGAGATGTCCATCCGTTGCGGCACATCGCCGATCAGCCAGTGCGCCAGGGCGTGCCAGGCCACGGTGTAGTCGACCACCCAGACGTTCCCCATCGCCGGACAGAAGGCCAGCGCCGCGGCGATCTCCTCGGGGAACTCCTGCGCCATCAGCTGCGCCGTCGCGCCGCCCATCGAACCGCCGGCGATGTAGGTGCGCCGCGGCGGCCTCGCCGCCACAGCGACCTGATCCTTGACCCGCAACAGGTCGTCCACCCCGACTCCGGGGACGTACCCATTCACCCGATAGGTCGAAGTCGCCCAGCCGTATCCCTGCCCGATGATCACATCGCGCGCCGGAATGTCGTCAAACGTCAGGCGCGTGCTGAACCCTGTTCCATCGTCGTTGAGACCTCGGAATCCGTGCGCCCAGAGCACGAGCTCCCCGTTCCAATCCTCCGGCAACTCGATCCGGTATCCCGCCCCCTCGATCTCGCCGAAGTCCGCGCGGGCGCCCGGGATCGGCTCGAAGGCTGGAGCCTCCAGTTCGTAGTCCCCGGCCTGAACCTCCGGAACCAGCAGCCGACGCTCCTCCGGTTCCGCCGGCTCGGTCTGCTGCCGCACCTGCGGCTGCGCCGTCTGCAGAGCAACCTGCTGTTGCTGCGACTGTTGCTCAGGTTGCCCGGTGGGTTGAGCATCCGACTCCGGCTGCGGCGCCTGGTCGGATTGGGCCGTCTGCGAGTCCTGTGATTGCGCCGACGGCGTCGTTTCGGCCTGAGTCGCTGGCTCTCGCGGCTCGGCCGGCAAATCCTGGGCCTGGGGCTGCTCGACAACGTCTTCTCCGCCGCAGCCGACGAGCGCCAGTGCGACCGCGCCGCTCGCCAGCGCTCCGGACCGTCTGATGAACTGCCGCCGGCTCAGTGTCATACGCAATTGCTCCACCACCTGGCCGCAGCTATGTTCGATATCGACGGTAACCGACAAACCCTCCTGGACCGACCCGGCTGGCGAACATGAACATTCACGAATATCAGGCCAAGCAACTATTCAGGGCTCATGGAGTCCCGGTACCCGGCGGGGGAGCAGCCACGACCGAACGTGAGGCGCGCGCGCTGCTCAAGGAGCACGGCCCCGACGTCGTGATCAAGGCGCAGGTCCACGCCGGCGGACGCGGCAAGGGCCGGATCGTCAAGCGCGACCGAACCAGCCGCATCTACAACGATTTGATCAGCGAACCCGACCGGCATGAAGGGCAGATCACCGGACGCCGTCGCGGTGGCGTCCGACTCGCCAGTGGCACCGAGGAAGCCCTGAAGGAGTTCCGTCCGATGATGGAACAGGACGCCCGTCTGGTCAGCATCCAGACCGGACCCGACGGCGTGCCGATCTCGGCCGCACTGATTGAGCAGCAGACCTCAATCGCCAAGGAGTACTACTTCTCCATCCAGGTCGACGGCGCCAACGGCCAACCGTTGATCGTCGCCTCGGCCGAGGGCGGCCAATCGATTGAAGAGGTCAACCGGACCAATCCGCGCGCCGTCCTGCGTGTCCCGGTCGACCCGGTTGAGGGCTTCCCTTCGTTCCGCGGTCGCTCGCTGGCGAGCAGGCTGGGGTTGCCGTCCTCGGCGATCCGGCCGGCCGGCGAGATGTTCGCCAATCTCTACCAGGTCTTCGCTGATATGGACGCCTCCCTGGTCGAAGTCAACCCGTTCGTGCTGACCGGCGAGGGCACCGTGCTCGCGATCGACGGCAAAGTCGGCCTCGACGACAACGCCTCCTTCCGTCACGGCGGATACGAGGAGTGGCGCGACCGTTCGCAGGAGAACCCCACCGAGATCGAGGCTGAGGAAGCCAACATCGGCTCCTACATCAAACTCGACGGCGATATCGGCTGCGTGGTCAATGGCGCCGGGCTGGCCATGGCGACGATGGACACGCTCAAGCTGCACGGCGGCGAACCGGCCAACTTCCTCGACATCGGCACAGTCAACCGCAAGGACCGCGTGATCGAGGCGTTGCGAATCATCGTCAATGACCCGGACGTGAAGGCCATCTTCATCAACATCTTCGGCGGGCTGGCCCGCGTCGACATCGTCGCCGAGGGCGTCGTCGACGCTGTCAGGGAGCTCAACATTCAGCAGCCGCTTGTGGTCCGGCTGAATGGCTCCAACGTCGAAGAGGGCCGGCGCGTGCTTCACGACTCGGGCATCGCCGTACAGACCGCCGATGAGCTCGGCGATGCAGCCGAGCTCGCCGTCAACGCGGCGAGAACCAGCAAGCGGCGCTCACGGTCGAACGACTAGCCGGCAAACCGCGTCGCCGTCGAACAGAATCGAACAAATCCGAACAGCTCCGAACAAGGATCCGGCCCATGAGCATCCTCCTCAACAACCGCACTCGATTGCTGATTCAGGGACTGGGCAACGAGGGCCAGAATCAAATCCGGCGATCCCTGGACTACGGCACCAAGGTGGTCGCGGGCGTACATCCCGGATTCCGCGGAGGCGACAGCTTCGGCCACGGCAATCACGACTTCCCCGTGTACGCGACGGTCTCCGAGGCGGTTGAGAAGACCCAGGCCAACTGCACAATCATCTACGTACCGGCTCCCGGTGCAGCCGATGCGATTCTGGAGAACATCGCCGCTGAGGTGCCCCTCATCGTCTGCATCACGGAAGGCGTGCCGGTGCACGACATGATCCGCGTGCGCACGGCGTTGGCCAACTCGAGGAGCAAGCTGATCGGACCGAACTGCCCCGGAATCATTCAGCCCGCATCGAGGTGCCGGGTCGGAATTCACCCGCCCGATGTGTTCATGCCCGGCAACGTCGGAGTCGTCTCCCGCTCTGGAACCCTCGTGTACGAAGCGGTCGATCAGCTCACCCGCGCCGGCATCGGACAGTCGACCTGTGTTGGCGTCGGCGGCGATCCAATCATCGGCGAGCAACAGCAGGCCATCCTCCGACGCTTCAACAGCGACCCCGACACCGACGCCGTAGTACTGATCGGTGAGATCGGAGGGCTGGCCGAACAGGCGGCCGCGGCGTACATCAAGCGCAGCATGAACAAGCCGGTGGTCGCCTTCATCGCCGGCGCGACAGCGCCGCCGGGACGCCGTATGGGTCACGCCGGCGCGATCATTGAAGGAGAAGCCGGCACGGCTGAGGCCAAGATCACGGCGCTCGAGGAAGCAGGGGCGATCATCTCGCGCAGCCCGGCCGAGATCGGCTCAACGATGCGGCGCGTGCTCGAAGAAGCCGGCAAGTACCAGCCTCCCGGTCCTCCCGCGGAGTAACCGGACGACCGATGATGACCTCATGACCGATGAACCGCTGAGCCCCAAACGGCAAGGTCAGATCGCCACGCTGGCGGGATTCATCGCCCCGTTGATCGGCATCCTGCTGATGGTGATCCTCGCGCTCGCCGTCGATGTGGTCGTCGGAATCATCGTCGGCGCGATTGCCGTGCTCGTGCTGGTTCCAGTCACTCAGCGATTGCTCAAACGCCGCAGCAGGTCCTGAGGGTCCTGAGAGCTGGTCGCCTGCTTAATCGCCTTCGCCTTCCTCATCCTCATCGTCCTTCGGCGGAAAACACTCGGTGTGGGGATCGGCGTCAGGCGCCAGGTTGCGCTTCTCCTTGCCAAGGATCCCGTGCGGATCTGCGAGGAAATCAAGCACCTCCTGAACCGCGTCCGGCCCGATCTCCTCGTCGTCGAGGATCTCCGTCCCGTGCAAATCGGTCTCGTAGATCACAAACCGGACTGGCTCGCCGGCCGCCTTGAAGTATCGATTCGACTGCCAGTAGGAGCACTGGTTGCGCGCTCCGGCGATGTACAGCTTCGGTACCTGGATCTCGCCGACCGTGCTCAGACCATCGAGTTTGTCGAACCCATTCTCGGTCACCCGGCTCGTGTTCTTGGACGAGTTCGGAAAGATGTTCGGGCTGGAGATCGCGCTTACAGCAACGAACTCTTCGCGGTACGCTGCCACCTGCATCAGGCTCGTGCCGCCCATGCTGACCCCGATGCCGTAGATCTGTTGGGCGCCCTCTTCAACGGCGTAGTCGATCGCCGCCTCCCACTCGAGGTAGATGTCCGGGACATCCTCAATGGGTTTGCGGCTGTAGACGCAGGGCGTATCACCGTGACAGCGGAAATCCCAGCGCAGCACGCGATAACCCTCAGCGACCAGCCGCTCCGCGAACTTGTTCCAGATCCCACGGTGGGTCGGCTTGGTCCGCTTGGTCGGGAACATGTGCCCAAGCAACACCCAGTCGTCGCCGTCGCCGTTGACCTCGGCGACGAATCGCGCGCCGTCCGCCGATTGCAGCACGAACGGATCGTTCTGGTCACTCTTAGTGGCAAGCGCCAGGGGCACAACGATTGCCAGCGCCAGGGCGATCGCCATGAGCGCGCCGATGAACGGCATCCACCGATTGGAAGCCAGTTGAAGCAGTCGCTGAGGGCTCGGCGGGGCCAGTCGGAGCAGGGCGCCATCGAGGAGTTTCAGAAGCCGTTCGCGCATCGTCACGCCGCCGATCGTGCCTGCTCCAATATGCAATCTTCGCGCAGCATATGGCCCGCTCGCTGCTAGTCTCATTCATGGAGGGTTCGCATAGTGGCCTAGTGCGCCCGCCTGCTAAGCGGGTTCGGGGGAGACTCCGTCGAGGGTTCGAATCCCTCACCCTCCGCCATGAGATTGGGCGATCGAGCGATGCCGCAGTACCACATCTGGACCGTCGGTTGCCAGGTCAACACGGCCGACTCGGCCAAGCTCGCGGCCGGTCTGCGACGGCTCGGTATGGACCCGACCGACCAACCGCGCGACGCCGACCTGATCGTGCTCAACACCTGCGCCGTGCGTCAGCACGCCGAGGACAAAGCGCAGGCCAAGCTGGGCTCGCTCAAGCATCTCAAGCGGACGAACCCCGATCTGCGCATCGCCGTCATGGGCTGCATGGTCGGACCGCACACTGCCCGAGGCGATGACCCGATCACAAAGCGTTTCTCGTTCGTCGACACGTGGGCCCAACCGCAGCGTTTCGACCAGGTCGTCAACCTGCTCAATCTGCCGGGAGTTCCCGAACCAGATGACGACGGCGGCGAGTTCTGGCCGGAGATCTTCCCCGACGAGACTCGACCGACGGCATTCGTGCCAGTGATCGAGGGATGCGACAAGTTCTGCACTTACTGCATCGTGCCGCTGCGGCGCGGCCGCGAGCGTTCCCGGCCAATCGACGAGATCGCACGCGAGATCGAAGCGCACACGCGGCGCGGAGTCCGCGAGGTGACATTGCTTGGCCAGACCGTCGAGGCCTACGGGAAGGACCAACCGCCGGTTGATCCCGACACTGACCACGCCGACCTCTCCGACTTGATGCGTGAGATTCACGAACTGCCCAACCTCCAGCGCATCCGTCAACTGACCAGCTACCCGCCCGACATGACCGACCGGATCCTCGAGGGGATGGCCGAGCTGCCCAAGGTCTGCGAAGCATTCTCGTTGCCGGTGCAGGCCGGCTCGGACGACGTGCTGACCAATATGCGCCGTGGCTACAGCGTCGCCCAGTTTCGTGAGCGAGTAGACAAAGTCCGCTCGCTCTGGCCTGATGTCAGCATCTCCACCGATGTGATCGTCGGCTTCCCGGGCGAGTCGGAGTCGGACTTCCAGGAGACCTACGATCTGCTCGAGGAACTGCGCTTCGACAAGGTCCACGTAGCCGCATACAGTCCGCGGACTGGCACATTTGCCGAGCGCCATCAGCCCGACGATGTCCCACACGAGCTCAAAATGGAGCGTCTGCACCGGGTCGAAGAGCTGCAACGCGACATCTCGTTCCAGATCAACAACCGCTACCTGCTCGCAGATGTCGAGGTCTTGCTGGAGTCAACCAAACCATCGGATGTTGACGGTATGGAGCGGCACACCGGCCGGACACGGACGATGAAGTTGGTCCATTTCGACGCGCCGGTCGGCGAGTACATGGCTGGCGACATGCTGGACGTCTCAATCACTCGCGTCGGGGCATGGAGTCTGCAGGGCCAGCCGGCATAAGTCGATGACGACCAAGATCACTCGCTCAACCGACAGCGATTCACCGGCGCTGCGGCGTCCAAGCGTTGCCGTTCTGGTGGTGATCTTCACCGTCGTCGACGGCGCCTTGCAGGTGCTGTTGATCGAGCGCTCGGCCGCGCCGGCCGAGGGGCAATGGGCGATTCCCGGCGGCGCCCTGCTTCATGGCGAGACCATGGATGAAGCCGCCGTGCGCAAACTGGCTGAGGAGACTGGCGTCACCGATGTCTTCCTCGAGCAGCTCTACACCTTTGGCGATCTCGATCCGTCGCCCGAGGAGGGCAGCGTCGGTGTGGCCTGGTTTGCCCTGGTCGAAAGCGCGTCGGTCCGTCTGGCCCAGCGGACCGCTTGGCGTCCGGAATGGTGGAGCCTGGACGATCTTCCCCCGCTCGCGTTCGACAATGAGCAGGTGATTGACGTCGCCCGGACCCGGTTGATCAACAAACTGCAGTACACGGACGCCGCTTACTCGTTGCTGCCGCCTCAGTTCACCATGCGCGAGCTGCAAGAGGTGTACGAAGCGATTCTCGGACGGCCGCTGGACAAGCGGAACTTCCGCCGCCGCCTGTTGGCCACCGATTTCATCACCGCGACAACCGAACAACGCAAGGAAGGCCGCCATCGCCCTGCTCGGCTCTATCGGTTTGCCAATCGGTCCTGACTGGCCGTCGGCGAGTCGAATCGTTGGCAACCGCGACCGGTTCTTATGTCGCGACTCATTTGATCCACGATCCGCCTGGCCATCTCTTGACAGGACGCCTCCAGGTTTGCAAGAATATTGCGGATGGATAGTGTCACTCTGACACTAAGTGATGGGTTTGAGAGTCATGTCTGAAGCCGTCGTTGTCGAAACCACATACGTTCCCGAGACCCTTCCGCCCAACCTGCCGGATGAGGCCTGCGAGACCGACATCGCCACCATCCCGCTGGCCTCGGAGCCCCACCTCCCTGACTGGCAGCCGGAGATTCCGCAGGAGTATCTGAGGATCTCAGGCGATGAGCTGCGGGAACGCATCCGTGCCGCGCGAAATGAGCTGGGCGAGCGGCTGTTGATCCTCGGGCATCACTACCAGCGCGACGACATCATCGAGTTCGCCGACTTCCGCGGCGACTCGTTCAAGCTGGCTCAGCAAGCTGCCGAGAATTCCGAGGCCGACTACATCGTCTTCTGCGGCGTCCACTTTATGGCCGAAAGCGCCGACATCCTGACCACGCCGCAACAGACAGTGGTCCTGCCGAATCTCGCCGCCGGCTGCTCGATGGCCGATATGGCCCAACCGGAAGATGTCTACGACGCCTGGGATGACCTCGGAGAGGTCGTGGACACCGACCACGTCATCCCGATTACCTATATGAATTCCGCTGCCTCGCTGAAGGCGTTCGTGGGCAAGAACGGCGGTGCGGTCTGTACCTCGTCCAATGCGACGGCCGTGCTCGAATGGGCCTTCCAGCAAGGTGACCAGGTATTGTTTTTCCCCGACCAGCACCTCGGGCGCAATACCGGGAAGCGTCTCGGCATCGACCCCCAAGGCCAGACGGCCGTCTGGAGTCCGCGCAAGGTCAACGGGGGTTTGAGCGAGGAACGGATCGAACAGAGCAAGATCCTGCTCTGGCAGGGCCACTGTTCAGTTCACATCCGGTTCCGCGTCGACCAGATCGAGCGTGCTCGCGAGGAGCATCCGGGAGTGCGAGTAGTCGTACATCCAGAGTGCACCCAGCAGGTCGTCGACGCCGCCGACGCCGACGGATCGACCGAGTTCATCATCAACTACGTACGCAACGGCCCGCCTGGCGTCTATGCCGTGGGCACGGAGATTAATCTCGTCCACCGGCTGAACGAAGAGGTCGCCCACGAGGGCAAGACCGCGTTCTGTCTCGATCCGGTGGTTTGCCCCTGCGCCACGATGTACCGGATTCACCCCGCGTACCTGGCCTGGGTAACTGAGGCGTTGGTAGAGGGCCGCGTGGTCAATCCGATCACGGTCGACGAGGACACGCGCAAATGGGCACGCGTCGCGCTCGACCGGATGCTGGCGATCACCTAGAACTGCCGGTGCGGGCAGCCATGCACGTCCTGGTCATCGGGAGCGGACTGGCCGGCATCAACGCCGCGCTGCTGGCGTCAGAGTTCGCCGATGTCACCCTGCTCAGCAAGTCCGAGCTGCAGGACACCAACACGCAGCGAGCCCAGGGCGGGATTGCTGCCGCGATCACGGCCCTCGACGATCCACGACTACACGCTGAAGACACGATCCGTGCGGGCGCCGGACTGTGCGATCCGGTTGCCGTCCGCGCACTGACAGCGGAAGGCGCGAATGCGATCGAGCGATTGCTCCAGCTGGGAGTCAACTTCGACCGTGACGGGGATGGTGAACTGTCCCTGGCGACCGAGGGAGCACATTCGACGCCGCGCGTACTGCACGCCGGCGGTGACCAGACTGGCGTACATATTCAGTCCGCTCTCATGAGGCGGCTGGCGGAAGCCAACGTGGACGTGCGAACCGGTGTTGCCGTGACCGATCTGACCATTGAAGCCGGACGCTGCGTCGGCGCAACGACCGATGGCCGCGAAACCATCCTCGCCGACGCCGTGATTCTCGCCACCGGCGGAGCCGGCGCGCTCTACCGGACCACGACCAACCCTGTAAATGCGACCGGTGACGGCGTTGCACTGGCCTTCCGGGCGGGAGCATTGGTGCGAGATCCGGAGTTTGTCCAGTTCCACCCCACCGCCCTGGTGAGCGAGGACAGCGCCTTTCTGATCTCCGAGGCCCTCCGAGGCGAGGGCGCGGTGCTGCTGAACTCCGACGGCGACCGGTTCATGGCGGACGTTCATCCAGATGCGGAGTTGGCACCGCGTTCCGTAGTAGCTCAGGCGATGACGGAGACGATGCGTCGTGACGACTCCGAGCACGTGCTGCTCGACGTTTCGCACCTCGACTCCGACTTCCTGCGAGAGCGCTTCCCCGGCGTCTACCGAGGCGCTCTGCAGCGCGGCCATGACATCACCGCCGGTCCGATTCCGGTCGCTCCAGCCGCGCATTACCACATGGGCGGCATCTATACCGACATCGACGGCCGCACCACGGTCCAGGGTCTGTTCGCCGCTGGCGAATGCGCCTCGACCGGAGCACACGGTGCGAACAGGGTGGCCTCCAACTCCCTGCTCGAAGCGGTCGTCTTCTCCTCGAGGGCTGTCGAATCAGTGCGGAGCGACGCGAACCAGGCCGACATCCCCGACGGAGAGATCCGCACGTTGCGTCTCAACCCCATATGCGGCGCTCCGTCATGGAGTGCACTGAGGCGAAGAATGAACGATCTCGTCGGTATCTCGCGAACCGATAGAGATCTCCGGAACGCCATTGAGCACTTCGGTGAGTGGTCGGAGCGAGGAGGAGACCAAGCCGATCCGTCACTGATGCTTGCGGCGCTGACCGCGAGACTCATCGCGGAGGCTGCATTGCAGCGCACGGAGACCAGAGGCTCGCACCTGCGCCTTGACTATCCGGACGCAAGTCCTGCCTGGCAACGCCACAGCCTCTGGCAACTGGCCCGCGAATGACCGCCCTTGACCTTGCCATCGTCCAGCGACTCGTCGACGCCACACTGGCTGAAGATCGGGCCGACCTCGATGTGACAACCGGCTCGCTGAGCAAGTGGATCGACTGGCGCCAGGGCAATGCGTATCTCATCGCCCGGGCCGACGGCGTTGTCTGTGGTCTCGATTTCGCCCTCGCCGCGTTTGCAGCGCTCGATCCCGACGTGCGCTTCTTGCCCGAAGTCAGCGATGGCGATCAGGTGTCGGCAGGGCAACGAATCGCAGTCGTCGGCGGTCAGCTCGCTCCGCTCCTGAGGGCGGAGCGGACTGCACTCAATTGGCTGCAACGGCTGAGCGGCACTGCCACGCTCACTGCGCGAGCCGTCGAGGCAGCGGGTTCAAGGACCAAGATTCTCGACACACGCAAGACCACGCCCGGGCTGCGTCCGGCCGAGCGCTACGCGGTTCGCTGCGGCGGTGGACTGAATCACCGCGACTCGCTGGCTGCCGGCGTGTTGATCAAGGACAACCACATCGCCGCGGTGCGACAGGCGGGCGGCACCCTCGCCGACGCTGTCTCGACCGCACTGGCCAATGTCGGGCCGGCCACAGGCGTCGAAGTAGAAGTGACCAACATCGAAGAGGCGCGCGAAGCGCTGGAGGCCGGCGCCACTGCACTCCTGCTCGACAACTTCGAAAGCGAGGAACTGGTCCCGGCCGTCGAAGTCGCCCGCGTCTACCACGCCAGAACCGAGGCTAGCGGGGGAATCACGCTTGAACAGATCCCGGAGATCGCTCGGGCGGGCGTCGACTACATCTCCCTGGGCTCGTTGACTCACTCAGCGCCGTCACTCGATATCGCGCTGGACATCGCCCTCGACCTGCCGCCCGACTGACTCAGATTGCCCTGAGCCTCCGTCATTCTCGCGCTTGCCGCGGGAATCTCGCCGGGGACGCTCCAGGTCGGCCGAGTCAATCACCACAGTGAACGGGCCATCATTGACCAGCTCTACCGACATCATCGCCCCGAACTCTCCAGTTTGAACCGGGACCCCTTGCGCTCGCATTGACTCTGCGAAGTGGTCGACCAAGGGCTCAGCCAGCTCGGGCCGCGCGGCGTCGGTGAAACTGGGGCGACGGCCCTTGCGAACGTCGGCGTGCAGTGTGAATTGGCTGACGACCAGGGCTTCACCACCGACATCGAGGAGGCTCCTGTTGAATCGGCCGTCGGAGTCGGCAAAGATACGCAGCCCTGAGACCTTGCGCGCGAGAGCCTCAGCCTGAAGCGGCGTGTCCTCTTGGGCGACGCCAACCAGAATCAGCAGGCCACGGTCGATGGCCCCTACGACGGCTCCACCTACGGACACTGAGGCCCGCGTCACGCGTTGAAGCACGATCCTCATGGGCCAGTACCCGACGATGTGAGGCTTGGAGAACGACTACTCGGCGGCGGCGGCGGAGGTCTCGAGTTCGCCGGAGTCTGAACCTCCGGACGAGGCGTCATCAGGGGAGGCGCCATTCGACTCTGGCCCGCCTTCGCTGTCGCGGTCCTCGTCGCGTCGCGACTTCCAGTTGCTCTTCTTGCTATCGGTCGAGTACCAACCGGATCCCTTGAAGACAATGGCCGGGGCGCTGGGAATGCGCTGCAGGGTGTGTTCGCACTCCGTGCAGGGCTGCTGCGCGGGCGCGCTCCAACCTTCCAGCTTCTCGACCGTGTGGCCGCACTCGAAACACTCGTAGACGTAGCGGGGCACGTACTTCCTCCGCGCGGAAACCAGACAACATGCGTAAGTTATCACGAGTCCAGATAGAGTGCGCGTACTGTGCGCACATGCATATACTCGATCCAGTTGCCCGCCTCAGGGACGGGTTCGGCGTGATTTGAAACCAGTTCTTCTGAGGAGCCGGATGACGACATCGATCTCAATGCGCGACCTGTTGGAGGCTGGAGTCCACTTCGGCCATCAGACCGGACGCTGGAATCCCAAGATGGCGCCCTACATTTACGGCGCTCGCAACGGCGTTCACATTCTCGACCTGGCCCAGACCGTCACCCGGCTACAGGACGCCACCGAATTCGCCCACGAGCTCTCGGGGTCTGGCCAGCAGATCCTGTTTGTCGGCACCAAGCGACAGGCCCAGGACGTGATCCGGAACGAAGCCGACCGGGCAAACATGCCTTACGTCGTGACGCGATGGCTGGGCGGCACGCTGACCAACTTCCAAACAATCCGCCAGCGGGTTGACTACATGATCGAGCTTGAACGCCGAGAAGAGGCCGGCCAGCTCGACCTGCTCCCCAAGAAGGAAGCGCTCAAGCTGCGCGACAAACTCACGCGGCTGCACCGCTATCTGCGCGGTCTGCGCGACATGACCTCATTGCCCGGTGCCCTGTTCATTGTCGACGTCCCGCGTGAACACATCGCCGTCGCCGAGGCGCGACGCTTGAACATCCCGATCATCGCGGTCTGTGATACCAACTCCGATCCAAACCTGGTTGACTTCCCGATCCCCTCCAATGACGACGCGATCCGCGCAGTTCGACTGCTGACGGCTCAGATCGCCGACGCAGCGCAAGAAGGCGGGATGATGCGCCAGAGCGCCGTTGAGGGTGAGGAATCCTTTGCGGCTGCCGAGACCGTCGAGCCTGTCGCAGTGAGCTGAACCACGCCACTGTCCGAACCCAACTGACCGCCCCTTACGCACCCAACTGACCACCAGAGGAGCGACCAACGTGCCCGTAACCATTGATCAGATCAAAGCCTTGCGCTCCGAGACCGGCGCTGGCGTGATGGATTGCCGTCAGGCGCTGACCGAGTCCGACGGGGACATCGAACGCGCGCGGCTCCTGCTCCGCGAGAAGGGCATCGCTACAGCGAGCAAACGCGCCGATCGCGCCACGGGACAAGGTTTGATTCACAGCTACATCCACGGGGGACGCATCGGGGTGCTCGTCGACCTGCGATGCGAGACGGACTTCGTCGCCAAAACTGAGCCCTTCAAGGAGCTCGCGCACGACATCGCCATGCAGATCGCTTCGATGAACCCGGCTGCGGTCAGTGCCGACGACATCCCCGAAGACGCCGATGACGATGCGGTCGCCCTACTTGACCAGGAGTTCATCCGTGACGGTTCACAGACGATCTCGGACCGGATCAACGATGTGATCGCCTCAATCGGCGAGCGCATCGAAGTCGCACGCTTTACCCGTTACGAAATGGGCGAGTAGCCGCCAGCCGTCTCTGATCGAATTCCCGATATGGCGCACGCCTCGTGAACGACCAGCCGACCTTTCCCCGAGTCGTCCTCAAAGTCTCCGGCGAATCGCTGCAAGGACAACGCGACTCCGGGATTGACTCGGCTGCGCTCAACGACATTGCCAGGCAGATCGTCGAGTGCCGCGATCGGGGCGTCGAGATCGGCGTGGTCGTCGGCGGCGGCAACCTGTTTCGCGGGCGGCTGGCGGGTGAACTGGGGATGACCCAGGCGACGGCTCACTATGCGGGAATGCTGGCGACCGTGATCAACGGACTCGCGCTGCAGGACGCCATTGAGGCGGCAGGTGGTGAAGTTCGGACGATGTCGGCGCTGCACGTCCGTCAGGTCTCGGAGATCTTCATCCGCCGCCGGGCCATCCGCCATCTGGAAAAGGGTCGCGTCGTACTCTGCGTCGGCGGGACCGGCAATCCGTATGTCACGACCGACACCGCCGCAGCGCTACGCGGCATCGAGCTGGACGCCGGCCAGCTGTTGATGGGCAAGCACGGGACCGACGGCGTCTATACCGCTGATCCAGCGCTTCATCCCGACGCCAGGCGCTATTCGCGACTCAATTATCGCGAGGCGCTGCAGCAGAATCTCGGGGTTCTGATGGACGCTTCTGCGTTGGCGCTATGCGAGGAGCACTCGTTGCCGATCGTTGTGTTCAACATCGAGGCCCCTGACGCTATCGTGAGCACTGTGATCGACGGTCCCAATCTGGAGCTGGCCGGTACTCGGGTCGATCACGGGGCCACGGTCCTCGCCGACTGAGGCCTCCTGATGATAAGCGGCCGCAGATTGGCCCGGAGCGCGACATGTCTGACAACGAGCTCCTTGACCTCGCGTTCGACGACGCCGATTCAAGAATGTCTGGCGCGGTCAGTGCACTCGAACGTGACCTGATGGCGGTGCGCACCGGACGGGCACACACCTCGCTCGTCGACCAACTCCGCGTCGATTACTACGGGACGACGATGGCGTTGAACCAGCTCGCGACGATCTCAACGCCCGAGGCCCGGCTGATAGCGATTCAGCCGTGGGACAAGAACGCTTTCGATCCGATTACCAAAGCGATTCAGACCTCGGATATCGGAATCAACCCACAATCAGACGGTATTCTGATTCGTCTGGCCCTGCCTGAATTGACCGAAGAACGGCGCCGCGACCTGGTGAAGGTCGTGCATCAGAAGGCTGAATCGGCGCGGGTTGCTATTCGCAACGTGCGGCGTCACATTCACGACGACCTCCGAGCCATGCAACGCGACGGCGATCTGTCCCAAGACGAAGAACGCCGGGCGGAATCCCAACTCGACACGCTGACCAGCGGATTCATCGCTAAAGTTGATGCTGCGGGCAATCAGAAGGAGCGCGAGCTCCTCGAGGTCTAGCACGTGCCAAGCCCATCCGCTTCCACGATCACACCACCCGCCAATCATGCCGTTCTGTCCCCAGGGGCGAACGGTGTCCGCCTCGCTGATTCAGTCGATATTCCGGATCATGTCGCCGTAATCATGGATGGCAACGGCCGCTGGGCGGCGCAACGTGGGTTGCGTCCTACCGAAGGCCACCGAGCCGGCACCGAGAACATTCGGGCCGCCATCGAGGCATTCGCCGAACGCGGTGTCCGCTGCCTCACCCTGTTCGCCTTCTCAACTGAGAACTGGAAGCGACCACGACCAGAGGTCCGCGGGCTGATGCGGATCCTCTCTTCGACGATCGACCGCGAAGTGCAACCACTGCATGAGGCCGGGATCAAGCTGCGCTACATCGGTCGGCTGGACGCGCTCGATGCGCGGTTGCGGCGCAAGATTGACGACGCCATTGAACTCACCCGCGACAACGACCGCATGACCGTCTGCGTGGCATTCAACTACGGATCGAGGGCCGAGTTAGTCGACGCGGTCCGTCGGATGGTCGCCGACGGTGTTGACCCGGAAGAGGTGACCGAGCGTAAGCTCTCCGACTACCTCTATACGCGCGAGCTGCCTGACCCTGATCTGATCATCCGTACCGGCGGAGACCAGCGCGTGTCCAATTTCCTGCTCTGGCAGGCCGCGTACGCCGAGTACGTCTTCTCCGACACCTATTGGCCGGACTTCGGCGACCAGGATGTCGACCAAGCGCTCGCCGCCTACGCCGAGAGAACCAGAAACTTCGGCGGACGACCCGCCAATGGCGATTAGCCCCTCCCTACCTGAACGCTTCATGGCTGGAAGCCTGGGACTCCGACTCGCAAGCGCTGCCGTCGGTATGCCGATCATCATTGTCACCATCCTGATCGGCGGCCCGCTATTCGCGGCCTTGATGGCGCTTAGTCTCACCATCGCGATTGGTGAGATCGCCGCGATCGTGAAGCTTGAGATTCCCAGCGCACTGTTCCTCGTCGCGGTCGCCGCGATCGGCGCGATCATCGGCGTAGCCACGCAATCTGACCTGCCGTTGCTCTGGCCGATCCTGGCCGGCGGCCTCGGCATCGCCGGCGTAGCGACCATCACGGCAGTCCGCTCCGTGGCCCTGCCGGATCCGGCGCAACTTAAGCTGATTCTGCTCGGCGGCGTATCCATGCTCGGCGGCGTGGCCTACCTCGCCATCCCAGGCGCGACCTTTGTCCTGGTCCGAGGTAGCCATCAGGGGACTGACTGGGTTCTGCTTGCCGTACTTGCCATTATGTCGGCCGATGCAGCGGCCTATGCCGGCGGCCGACTGATTGGCCGACATCAACTCGCACCATCCGTCTCGCCGAACAAGACGATTGAGGGCGCCGTGTTCGGCTGGCTTGGTGGTTTCGGCGCGACGATCGCACTGGACCAGCTCCTCAATCTCGACGTCGAGATCTGGCCACTCGTGCTATTGGCCCTGGTGCTGCCGATCGTCTCTCAACTCGGCGATCTCGCGGAGTCCCTGTTCAAGCGCGCGATGGACGTCAAGGACTCGTCCAACCTCATCCCCGGTCACGGCGGCGTACTCGACCGTCTCGACTCGCTCCTCTTCGGTCTGCCCGTCGTATATTTCTTCTTGCAATGGACGACCTGAAGCACGCTCCGATCAATCTCGTCTTGCTGGGATCAACCGGCAGCATCGGTCGGCAGACGCTTGACGTCGTGCGCGCGATGCCTGAGCGATTCAACCTCCTGGGACTGGCCGCGGGGCGCAACTTGGATGCGCTTGAAGCGCAGGCTCATGAGTTCAGCCCGACATACATTTGGGCCGCCTCGGACGACGAAGCGCGATTGGCGAAGATTGCAGGGGAGAGTCGCGCTTCCGTCACTCCGATGGATGAGATGGCCGCCGATCCGGACGGTGACGTCCTGGTCGTCGGCACGGCCGGGCGCGCCGGGCTGGAGCCGACGCTGATCGCGCTGGAGCGCGGCGGCGCCGTGGCGCTGGCCAACAAGGAAGTCGTCGTCATGGCCGGGCAACTCGTCCGCGACGCTGTAGATCGTGGCGGCGGGCAGCTGCGGCCTGTCGACTCGGAGCACTCGGCCATCTGGCAGTGTCTCTGGGGCGAGGAGGATCATGAGATCCGTCGCATCCTGCTCACGGCGTCCGGCGGCGCCCTGCGTCACCTGCCAGCGGACGAGCTTGCGCATGTCACACCGGAGCAGGCGCTGGATCACCCGACGTGGAACATGGGCGACAAGATCACGATCGACAGCGCCACGCTGATGAACAAGGGGATGGAGACGATCGAGGCCAAGTGGCTCTTCGACGTGCCGTATGAGCGAGTCGAGATCGTCCAGCACGCAGAATCTATCGTCCACTCTCTGGTCGAATTCGGCGACGGCTCGGTCAAGGCTCAGCTGGGTTATCCCGACATGAAGCTGCCGATTCAGCTTGCGCTCTCTTATCCCGATCGTCTGCAACCGACTGTTGAGCCGCTCGACCTCGCCTCTGTCGGTACGCTCAACTTCTCCCGTCCCGACCTGGATCGATATCCCTGCCTCAAGCTGGCCCAGCAGGCGGGTCGTGCCGGCGGGACGTATCCCGCCGTCATGGCCGCCGCCGACGAGGTGGCGGTCGAGGCGTTCCTCGAGCGCCGGATCGCGTTCACCGAGATCGGCGACTACGTCAACCAGGCGATGGATGCGCATCGCAACACGAGCGATCCGGATATCGAGGCGATCGACGCCGCTGACGCCTGGGCGCGTGGCTTTACGACTGGACGGATCGCGGCCGCGGTCTGACCGGCTCGGCCGGGCTGTCGCGATGGTCTCCGTGGGCCCGCGGGGGGGCCGGGGCCCCGCACGGGCGGGGGGAAGGCCTGGGCAGGCGGGGGCGG
>JAPPNI010000016.1:19192-160128 GCA_028873865.1 Chloroflexota bacterium
GGGGGGGGTTTTCCCCCCGGGCCGGCCGGGGGGGGGGGCCGCCGGGGCGGGGGGGGGGGGGCCCCTGGCCCGGCGCCGCCGGGGGCCGCCCCCCCCCCACGGCAGGCGCGTGGTAACGGACTGGGCAGGCGGGCGCGGGGTGGCTAGTACGCTGATTTCATGGTCCTGATCGATACGGTTCTGCCCTTCATCGGCGTGCTGCTTGGACTGGTGGTTTTGCACGAACTGGGGCACTTTGTCGCGGCGAAGCTGGCGGGGGTTCGGGTGGAGGAGTTCGGGGTCGGGCTGCCGCCGCGGATTGGCAAGGGCTGGCAGTTCGGCGAGACCCTGTACTCCTTCAACTGGCTGCCGATCGGCGGCTTCGTCCGTCTGACCGGCGAAGAGGCGTCGGGGTTGCTGATCACCGCAGTGGACCAGGACTCGCGGATGAAGGAACACTTCGTCGCCGGCGACCGCATCCTCAAGGTCAGCGGCAAGCGCGTAGTGACGCCGGACCAGTTTCTTGACCGCATCTTTCGGACCAACGGGGAGGCGAAGCGGGAGTTTACCTACGACCACACGGAGTCGGACGGCAGGAAAACCACCTGGACGCTGACGACGACCATGCAGGAGAACCCGGACCCGGACGAGCGCCCAGCCCGCAACCTTCGCACGACCGAGGAACAGCGCGCCCAGTTCATCAACGAACGGGGCGAGGCGACGCTGCTGGGCCTGACGGTCGGGATTGACCCGCGATCGCTCGGCGCGAAGTCGCGGGTGACGAGAATCCTGATCCTCGCGGCCGGCGCGATCGTGAACGCGGTCCTGCCGCTGATCCTGTTCGCCGTGGGCGCGCTGATTCCCGACAACGTCTCGGCCGGACCGGCCGTCGTGACCAGCACGATCGAACATGCTCCGGCGCACCAGGCGGGGATTCGCGCCGGCGACCGGATTGTGGCGATCGACGGCGAGCCGATCCAGAACGCGGCGGATCTCTCGCGCGCGATCCAGCTCAACCTGGGCAAGACCCTGCTGGTCTCGGTCGAGCGCCCGGCCAGCGGTTCACTCACCGCGAGCCGCGCATCCAGCGAACCGGAACAGTTTGATGTCCTGGTGCACGCCCGTCTGGCTCCTCAGCCGCTCACCCACGTGGTTCAACCCGGAGACTCGGTGCACGACATCTCGGAGAAGCTCGGCGTCTCGCCGGCTGCGGTGATCGCCGGTTGGGGCATCGAAACAGAGAAACTCAAGGAAGGGCTGGAGCTGGAACTGCCGGGCGGCGTTACCTACGTGACCGAACAGGATGACACGATGCTGAGCATCGCGATCGAGGAACAGGTGCGGATGGCCTCGGTCTACGCCGCACTGGGCATCGATCCTGTTCATCCGCCGCCGGGGATCGAGGTCGAAGTGCCGCAGGGCGCAACGGGGATCAGCATCGCCGACGCGTCGCGGCTGGTCGCACGCGACAGCCCTTCGCTGGGCGAGTCAATCGCGGCGGGCTGGACGCAGACGCGCGACACCTTCATTCTCGTGCGCAACCGAATTCGCTCGTGGATTGCCGGCGGCGAACCGATTGAGCTATCGGGGCCGGTCGGGATCGCGAGGGTCACGGGCGAAGTGGTCGACCGGGCGGGCTGGTCGCGGCTGATCGAGCTGGCCGCGCTGATTTCGCTCAACCTGGCGATCATCAACATCCTGCCTCTGCCGATGCTGGACGGCGGGCGAATCATGTTCGTCCTGATTGAGATTGCCCGCCGGGGCAAGAAGATCAGTCCGGAGCGTGAGGGTCTGGTGCACATGGCCGGTTTCGCCGCGCTGCTGATCTTCATCGTGGTGATCAGCTACTTCGACATCATCAAGGCGGTATCGGGGGAGCCGGTGATTCCATAGCCCTGCGGCACAGTGTCGCCCCCGTTACACTGTTCACGAGCCAGATCCGCACCCTGACCAGAAGGAGCACCCATGGTGTTTGAAACCTTCATTGACGCCGATACCCACATCACCGAACCCGCCGATCTCTGGACCTCCCGCGTCTCCTCCAAGTGGGGCGACCGGGTCCTGCATGTCAAGCAGGACGACAAGGGGATCAATTCCTGGTTCGTGGGCGACGAGAAAGTGGCGGCCGCGCCTTCGGGCGTGTTCGCTGGCTGGAAGGGCAAGTTCCCCAGCTCTCCGCCGACCTACGAAGAGGCCCACCCTGCGTCGTTCGATGTTCACGAGCGACTGAAGCTGATGGATGAAACCGGCGTGTACGCGCAGGTCCTCTACCCGAACGTGGCCGGATTCGCCTCGCAACGCTTCCTCTCGCTCAAGGACCCCGAGTTGATGCTCGAGTGCGTCCGCGCCTGGAACGACTTCCAGATCGACTGGATCTCGGTGGCGCCCGAGCGTTTCGTCGCCAACATTTCGATCCCCTTCTGGGATGTCGAGGCGTCGGTCAAGGAGATTGAGCGCGTGGCTCCCAAGGGCATGCGCGGCATCCTGTTCACCGGCGACCCACAGTCGCACGGCGAGCCGTTCCTGGGCGACCATCACTGGGATCCGCTGTGGAACATCGCCTCCGACACCGGCCTGCCGATCTCGTTCCACATCGGCTCGGGCGACTTCACCGACGGCTTCACGCCCGAGCGCCTCGCCGTCGACGGCCCAGAGGTGACCTACGCACGCACCTCGACCGTCCTGTTCATGGCCAATGGCCTGCAGATGACCGACCTGTTGCTCTCGGGCGTCTTGCCGCGCTTTCCTGATGTGAAGTTCATCTCGGTCGAATCCGGTATCGGTTGGGTGCCGTTCTGCCTTGAGAGCTGCGACTATCACTTCATGGCCGCGGATATCCGCAAGGCGCGCCCCGAGTTCGAGATGATGCCCTCGGACTACTTCCGCCGACAGGTCTACGCCTGCTACTGGTTCGAGAAGGTCGCACCGCGGAAGCTGATCGACGACATCGGCGCGGACAACATCCTGTTCGAGACCGACTTCCCGCATCCGACCTGCCTCTACGGCAACGTGCAGGAGACGATCGAGGACGGGCTCGAAGGGCAGTCGGAAGAGGTGCGCCGCAAGATCCTGTGGGAGAACTCGGCGAAGCTCTACAACATCGAGATCCCGGAGGTCATGCCCGCAGGTCTCGCCGCAGCGGCAGCAGCGGGCGGCGGCTAGACGTTCGGCGTCCCCTCTGCATTCAGCATCTCCCCCCGCTTCGCGGGGGGAGAGTTGGTTAACGGAGAACACATCCTATGGAGATCAACGGCAAAGTCGCAGTCGTCACTGGATCATCGTCGGGAGTCGGCGAAGCTACGGCGAAGCTGCTCGCCTCGCTGGGAGCAGCGGTGGTTGTCAACTACTTCCGCGGGGCCGAGTCCGGACAGCGTGTCGTTGACGAGATCCAGGCCGCTGGCGGGTCGGCGATCGCGGTGCAGGCAGACACGCGCTCGGACGCCGATTGCCGCAAGCTGATTCAGGCCGCCGTCGACGAGTTCGGCCATCTGGAGATCCTGGTCAACAACGCCGGGATGACTCACTTCATCGCCCATGACGATCTCGAATCGGTGACGGACGAGGTGTGGGACGACATCATCGGGGCGAACCTGCGCGGCGTCTTCAACTGCACCCGCGCCGCCGCTCCGCATATGCGAGCGGCAGGCGAGGGCGCGGTGGTCAACGTGAGCAGCGTCGCCGGCGCCGGTGGCGGCGGTTCCTGCATTCCGTATGCGGCGAGCAAAGCGGGGGTGAATGTGATCACCAAGTCTCTGGCGCGGGTGCTTGGGCCGGAGATCAGGATCAACACGATCGCTCCCGGTTTCATCGAAGGGCGCTGGCTGAGGGGCGGGCTGGGCGAGGATACCTATGAGGCCGGCCGGCAGCGTCTGGGAGAGACTGCGCCGCTTCGCGGGGTCGCGACACCGGAGACCTGCGCGGATGCGATCGTGGCGCTGATCGAGCGGAACGTGTTCGTGACGGGCCAGACGATTACGGTCGACGGCGGGGCGACGCTGTAGATCCGAAGTGGGCTAACGGACCGTGTAGGACACGGGCAGGCGCTTGATTCCTCCGATCAGGCCGGAGGAGAGCCGCTCGACTTCTCCGTTCAGCTGGAAGTTGTCCAGCTTCTGGATGAGGTGGCGGAAGACGGAGCGCATCTCCAACCTTGCGAGGTTGGCTCCGAGGCAGAAGTGCTCTCCGAAGCCTCCGAAGGCGAGGTGATCGTTGGGCGAGCGGGCGATGTCGAACCGATCCGGGTCCTCGAACACGTCCTCATCGCGGTTGGCCGACGGATACCACATGGCGAGCGTCTCGCCGGCCTCGATCGGGACGCCGCGGATTTCGGTGTCTCTTGTGACGGTGCGGGCGAAGTGGACGACCGGCGAGGTCCAGCGCAGCATCTCCTCGACGGCGCTGTTTAGCAGATCAGGTTGGGCGCGAAGCAGTTCGAACTGATCGGGATGCTCGATCAGCGCCTGCATGCCGCCTGAGGTCGCGTTCCGGGTGGTCTCGTTGCCGGCCAGGATGAGCAGAATGGCGTAGGAGAGGATCTCGTGATCGGGCATCGGTTCGCCGTCGATCTCGGCCTGGACGAGGGTGGTCATGACGCTGTTGTCCGGGTCGCGGCGCTTGCGCTCGATGTGGGCTGTGAAGTAGCCCTGCAGGCCGCGCATGCCGGCCTGCCACGTCTCGCGGCGGGTGCGTCCTTGCTGATACTCGGGATCTTCAGAGCCGATGAACTCGTTGGTCCAGCGGAAGATGTCTTCCCAGGAATCGCGCTCGACGGCCAGGAGCTCGCAGATCGCGGCCATCGGCATCCTGGCGGCGACATCGCGGACGAATTCGGCTTCGCTGCGGTTGATCAGTTGATTGACCAGGTGAGCGGCGGCATCATCGATCACGTCTTCGGCGATCTCGTCGATTCGATCTTCCAGTAGCCGCATGCCGCGTGGCGAGAAGCGGCGGCTGGTCGTGTTGCGGTACTTGCCATGCTCAGGCGGGTCCATGTTGATCAGGTTGGGGACGGTCAGCGAGGGGTCGTTCGCTCCGCCGTCGCCGGAACCTGCTGAACGGATCACAAGCCGCTGACTGCTGATGAAGGTCTCAGGGTCGCGGGAGATGTCCTGGATGTCGTCGTACTTGGTGATCGCCCAGAACGGCGTCACGCCCGGTCTGTCGTACCAGTAGACCGGCGCTTCCCGCCGCAGCAGCGCCCAATCCTCCCACGGATAACCGCGCCCGGCATAGAGTTCCGGCGTGACGAGGTCGATCCGATCGAGGCCGCTGGTCATCGTCGCCATGATCCGCTCCGTTCGCCAGCATTCGCGGCGTATCCTCTTGCTGAGCGTATCAATCTGGATCGCGGCGGACACGCTGTTTCGAGGAGCGTCATGACGGACAAACGATCACTCTTGGGCGTCTACGAGGGTTACACCGATCAGGTGGCGGACGGATACCAGCGCGAATCGCTCTATCTGCCCATGATCGACGGCTGCCGCATTGCGATCGATGTACTGCATCCGACGAAGGGCGGCGTGATGGTCGACGGCCAGACGCCGACCGTGCTGCACACCACGCCGTACCGGCGATCCTTCGAGATCTCGGGCCGAGCCGGCACCGCAGCTCGATACGCGGAGCAGTTGCGCAGCATGGAGCCGGGCGAGCTGGTTACCCAGTACGAGGAACGCCCGATCGCCCGCGACCTGATTCATCACGGCTATCGCTTCGTCTCGGTCGACATTCGCGGGACCGGCGCCTCATTCGGCTCCGAGTACAGCGACTCCTGGCTAGCCGGACACGATATGGCTGCCGTGATTGACTGGATCTGCGAGCAGCCGTGGTCCTCCGGCAAGGTGGGCATGGTTGGCATCTCGTATGAAGGCATGATGCAGTTCTTCACCGCTGTTCACCGGCCTGAGGGACTCAAGTGCATTGCGCCGCAGTATCCGGGGCTGCCTCAGTGTTATGTCGACGGTGGTCTCGCGATCAGCAGCTTCGCGCGGGTCTGGGAGTCTTTGCACAAGGGCATGTCGGAGAACGAGCCGGCCGCGTCGGTCGATGGCCCTGAGGGGGAGCGGCTGCGTGAAGAGGCCGAGTCGGAGCGTTCGCCCGACCGCTATCGCTGGGTCGAGACCTTCTCCGAGATGGATCCGCGAGACGTGACCCGGATGTCGTCGTTTGACGGACTCCTGCGCAAGCGGCCGAGGCCAGACCTCGGCCTCGGAGAGGTGGCGAGTGGCTGGTTCGACTCCTGCGACCTGATCAACGAGAGCGGCGTACCGACATATCTCGTCACGGGCTGGTGGGATCTGACCTTCCCGGGCTACCTGATCGACGCGTTCAACCGCCTCGATGTGCCGAAGAAGTTGATCGTGGGTCCGTGGAATCACGGCCAGGGCGGCGATCCGGAGCTGCTGCGCTGGTTCGACCACTGGCTCAAGGACGTGGACAACGGCGTGATGGACGAGCCTGCTGTCCACTACGGCGCCAGCGATCCTTCCGGCGCGACCGTCTGGAAGTCGGCACCCCGCTTGCCGCTGCCTGAGGCGCAGGACCGCAGCCGCTGGCTCACGCTGGATGGACAGCTTGCGGAGTCGCAACCGCAGGAAAATGGCTCAGTCGACTACGAAGTCGACCACGACGTCAGTCTGGGCGAGATGACCAGGCATAGCTACTACATCGACGATCTGTACATCAACACGACCGATCTCAACACCAGGGCGGAGCGGTGCCTCACTTTCACGAGCGGCCCGCTTGAGGCGGATGTTGAGATCACGGGATGGCCGGCAGTCCAACTCGAACTGTCGACGACGTCGGATCGCGGCGCGATCGAAGTCACGCTTGAGCAGGTCGGACAGGATGGCTCCGCCGCCTATCTCTCGGAGGGATTCCTCAACTTCGAGCACCGCCGGGTCAGGGCCGATCCTGGCGGACACGAAGGACCGGTCTGGCATAGCTGGAGCAAGGCTGATCTCGCTCCCGTCAATCCCGGGGAGCCGATGGATATCCAGGTCGAGATGTATCCCATCTCCAGCATCGTCCGAGCCGGCGACCGCATCCGGCTGACGATCGCCGCGGCCGACGCTGACAATCTCGTCGTGCCGACACAAGGAGATGAAGCAACGCTGAGTATCACCATTGGAGGAGAGAGAGCAGGGCGGCTGATCCTGCCGACCGTGAACGAAACGGTGATCCCCACGGCCGAGGTGGTTGAGGGAGGATTCGACGGGGAGTCGGGAGGCTTTGCCTTCCGCAGACCCGTGGATTCCGCGATGGTTCGATAAGCCCCGCTCAGCTACTCGCCGGCAAATGCCGGCGGGCGGCGCTCGAAGAGGGCTCGGATTCCCTCCCTGGCATCGTCTGAGTTCCTGGCGGCGGCGACCAATTCGTCGACATCTTCGTGCGGGATGTGATCGCGGAAGTCCATTTCGCGGACGATCAGGGCTTTCATCGCCCTGAGGCTGAGCGGGGCGTTCTTGCTCAGACGCTCGATGACCGCTTCGGCGGCTTCCTCGAGTTCCTCGGCGTTGGCGACCCGGGCGATCACGCCCCACTCGTGCATTCGCCAGGCGGGGATGCGGTCGCCGAGCAACAGGATCTCCCGTGTTGCGACGGGTCCTGCGACTTCCAGCAGTTTCTTGGCCAGGAACCAGGACGGGGCGAGTCCGATCTGCGCCAGCGACATGCCGAACCTGGCGTCGATGCTGGCGACGACGAAGTCACAGTGCAGCGCCAGCTCATTGCCTCCCGCGATTGCGTCGCCCTGGACCACGGCGACGACGGGAAGCGGCCAATTCTGAATCGCGTCGAGCATCTGCTCGATAGAGACATCGCCGCCGGGCAGACCCTCCTCACGCTCGCGCAGGTCGAGTCCAGCGCAGAAGACCGGACCATTGGCCCGGATCACGGCGACGCGCTCCTGGGATGATGGCTCGCTGTCGAATGCGGCATGCAACTCGGTGAGCATCTCGCTGTTCAGCGCGTTGCGCTTCTCCGGACGGTTGAGCGTCACAGTTCGCACTGGGCCGTCGACGTTTACTTCGATGATCTCGCTCATGTTTCGTCTCCTCTTCAATCAGCTCAGGCAGCAGGGGAAAAGTCCCTTCGTCCGTTCTCGACGGACGAGGGAGTCTGTGGGGTTAGCCGCTGCTGCCTCGGCCGAGCAAGTCGCGGGCCATGATGATCCGCTGCACCTCGGACGGTCCCTCGCCGATCCGGCGGATGCGCATTTCGCGATACCAGCGCTCGAGGGGTAAATCCTTGGTCACGCCGATGCCGCCGTGAACCTGGATTGCCCGGTCGACGACGCGGCTGGCGCCTTCGGTCGAGGTCAGCTTGGCCATGGCCGCCTCAAAGCGGAACGGCTCGCCGCGCTCGCCCTTCTCGGCGGCGGCGAGGTACATCATCCGACCGGTGCGGATGTCGATCTCGTTGTCGACGATCATCCACTGGATCGCCTGTCGCGAGGCGAGGGGCGCTCCGAAGGTCTCCCGTTGTTGCGAGTAGGAGATTGCCATCTCCTGGGCTGCGACCGCGATGCCAACACAGGTGGCGGAGTAGGGAATCCGCTGCCGAGTGAGATTGTTGTTGGCGAGCGCGAAACCGCCTCCTTCTTCTCCGACGAGATTGGCCGCCGGTACGCGGACGTCGTCGAAAGAGAGCTCGGTGCCGTAGTTGGCCGAGCGCAGGGTGTGGACGACGCGCCGTACCTCGAAGCCGGGCGAGTCGGTGTCGACGAGAAAGGCGGAGATGCCGCGACGCCCTTTCTCGGGATCGGTGCGGGCAAAGACGAGCCCGAAATCCGCTCGGTCGGCGCCCGAGCTGAACAGCTTCGATCCATTGAGGATCCAGTCGTCTCCGTCCTTGACTGCCTTGGTCTGGATCGCTCGCGCCGGATCGGAACCTCCCGACGGCTCGGTCAGCCCGAAAAAGGCGCGCTTCTCATCACGCAGCATGGGATAGAGGTAGCGGTCTTTCTGATCGTCTGAGGCGGAGTACAGCTGCGCCAGCCCGGCCGAGCCGAACGCGCCGTAGCAGGGCAGATAGAGTCCCGCGCGATGCTGCGACATCTCCTCGGCGACCAACCCCCGAGTTGTGAGGGGCAGGCCAGGACCGCCGTATTCCTCGGGGACGTCAATGTGATAGAGCCCCATCTGCTTGACGATGCCTTTGAGCCGGTCCAGTTCGCCGGGTGGCAGTTCAACGGCGTCGGGATCGAGGTCTCGTTCCAGCGGCTGAACTTCTTCGCGGACGAATCGCTTCACGGCCTGCGTGATCATCCGCTGCTCTTCGGACATGAGCACTTCCATCTGATTCCTCCGTTACCCGCCAGATTGCTCGATGGGCTGAGATCGACGTAGGCGGCCAAGCTGGGGCGTGTCACGCCAGTCGCCGGCCTCGTGTGCGGGCGGCCACTCTCGGCCCTCGTCGCGCTGGAACTGCATCAGCATCTCCAGACGCTTTGTGGTGTATTGCTGGTTGGCTTCCCAGCGAAATTGAGCCGCGCGCTCGCGCAACACGGCGTTCGGGTCGTCGCCACCGAAGTGCAAAGCGATCCGGGTGCGCAACCCGAACGGTTCGCGGCCACCGGCCTGACCGATGTAGAGCAGGTTGCCCTCAGCGTCGGCGATTTCGTAGACACCGACGACCGCCGGGATGGCGCGAATTGACTCGATGCTCGGTTGGATCCAGGGCTTGCGGATGGGCATCGTCACCTCATTCTCATCAGGATCAGCGCTCGCGCAGCCGGTCGCTGACCGCACCCGACTCCAGCAGATCAGCAATCTGTTCCTCGGAGTATCCCAAGATCTCGCGCAGCACGGGAATCGTGTCGACGGCGAATAGCGGCGCCGCGTTCTTCGGCGGCGCAGGTGTCCTGGACAAGCGGAATGCGGCCTGTGGCGCGGGCGATTGTCCGACTTGCGGATGCATCAGTCCGCCGACCGACTGTCGTGTGCATACCTGTTCATCTCTCAACAGGGCTCGGGCGCCCATCACCGGCGATGCGGGAACGCCTGCGAACTGCAGACTCTCGGTCAGCTCGACTGGGTCGTGACAACGGGTCCATTCAGACAGGGTGTGATCCAGCGTTGCACGATGGCGCCAGCGTCGGAGGCCGGTCGAGAAGCGGCGATCGGCGGCGATCGCAGCGTCACACCAGACGCTGAGCAGCGCCTCCCACTCTTCGTCGGTCCTGCAAGCGATGGCGATCCAGGAGTCGGGATCGTTGAGCAACGGCGCCGTCGGATAGACGCCGTGAGGGGCGGCGGAGGAGTGCTCGTTGCCGATTCGCGTTGGCTCCCTGCCCGACAGCTGTTGTCCCACCATCGCGTCGCCGATCAGCTGCAGCTCTCCCTCCAGCATGGCCAGTTCGACCCTCTGGCCGCCGACGCGGCCGCGGGCCAGGAGCGCGGCGATGGTGGACAGGGCGGCGTGCAGGCCGGCGTTCTGATCACAGTAGAAATTGCCCGGCTTCAGCGGCGAGCCGCCGGGGTAGCCGGTGAGCCAGGAGAGCCCGCTCATGGCGTCGATCCCGGGTCCGTAGGAAATGCGGTCCCGCCACGGGCCCGACTTGCCGAATGCGGGCATGGCGACGTAGATGATCTGTGGATTTCGCTCGTACAGGACGTGCCACTCAAGGTCGAAGTTGCCCATCACGCGGGGCGAGAAGTTCTCCAGCACGACCTCCGACTGCTCAACGAGCTCGAGAAAGACTTCGCGGCCTGCTCCTGTGGTCAGGTTGAGGGCGATGGAGCGTTTACTGTGGGCCAGTTCGTTCTGGCGCGGTTCGCGATTCCACGGTTCGTCCGGCCCGGTTCCGGAATAGGGGAGCGCCGATGTGGGATTGCGAGGCTTGGCCCATGGCGTCTCGATGCGCAGCACCTCTGCGCCGAGGGCACCCAGCAGAGTGGTAGCGACCGGACCGGCGACCGCGGTGGTCATGTCGAGGACCCGAATGCCGTCCAGCGGCCGACGCGACGGGTCGGGGTAGGGAGCCAGTTCGGGTTCAGGCAACACCGGCGCGCCTCCAACGGACCCGCTCCCCAGGCGTGCCGAGCCTGGCATTGTCCTCGCCCAACCTCGGAGCGACACCGTCCAGCCACGGCGTCGCTTCGAACCGCACCGCTGGTCCGGGCGCCTGGTAGTCACCTCCACGAGGATGCGGCGTTGCTCGCCAGAAGTCGCGGGAGGCGTGGTGTCCATCGGAGTCGGCCATGACCTCCGACGGCGCCAGGACCTCGGTGAAGGGGATGCGCAGATCTTGCGCCCGCTTCACGACCTCGCGGCGAGGAGTATTCATGAGGACTGGCGCCATCAGGGCGTCAACCTCGTCCGCGTGTCCCATCAACGTCTTCAGAAGGTCGGGCTCGGCCAGACGCGGCTCGTCGAACAAGACCGCCATGGCTTCCGGATAGCGATTGTTGCAGTGCGCGTGGACCCAGCCATCGAGGCAGGGCCGGATCGTCGATGGGTACAGGTGTCCCGTTCCGAACCCGACGAGCCGGGCGCCGTTGCGCACCGGCTCGCGATCGGAGAACCAGGCGTGCTGGTAGCCACCACCGAGCAGGAACGCCAGCGCCTCGAAGATGGCGGTGTCGATCAGTTGCCCACCCCGATCGGCGTAGACCGCGGAGACGATGCCGAGGGCCGCATGGAGCCCCGCCTGCATATGTCCCTGCTCGCCCCATGCCTTGACCGGCTCTCGATCGGGTTCGCCGCCAATGCGCAGGTAGCCGCCTGCTGCGTACAGGGTCAGTTCAGAGGCGCGCCGCAGCGAACTGGGACCCTCGGTGCCGTACGGGGTAATCGTGCACACCTGGAGTTCCGGGTGTTGCTGGCTGATCGCCTCCGGATTCAGCTTCAAGTCGTCCCAACGGCGCAGGTCGATATCGATGATCAGCACATCCGACTCGCCCAACAACCCTTCCAACATGCGACGGCCGCCTGAACTGTCAATCTCCAGTCGAACCGAGCTCTTGCGTCGATTCAGGTGGAGATGGCTCGCTCCTCCTTCGCAGTCGGGCATGTCTGCGCGAAAAGGACCACTGCGTCGCACGGGCGTGCCAGACGCCGGCTCAACCATGGTCACACTCGCGCCGAATCCGGCCAGCAGGCGGCCGCAGTAAGCGCCCGCCGAGGACTCGGACAACTCAATGACGCGCAATCCGTCCAAGGACCCGGCGTCTTGATCCGGCTCTCGCTCAGTCACCGAGGCAGGATACCCCCGAGTCGGCGTTAGGCTGCGCGGCAGGAATTCGTTGTCAACCAATCAGGAGTGGCATATGTCGGACGTGGGTTTCATTGGCGTGGGCAAGATCGGCAACCCAATGTGCGCGAACGTGATCAAGGGCGGCCATCGCGTGGTCGTTCACGACCTGGTTGAAGAACATGCCGCCAATCTGATCGAGCTTGGAGCGATCTGGGCGGAGTCACCGGCGGAAGTCGCGGCGCAATCGGAGGTCGTTCTGACATCGTTGCCCGGGCCGCCAGAGGTGACAGCGGTCTTGCGCGGTAGCGAGGGCATCCTGGAAGGGGCGGAGCCCGGACTCGTTTGCTTTGACCTGTCGACCAACCTTCCTTCAACAGTCAAGTTGCTGGCCGAGCGCGCTGCCGAGCAAGGCGTGACGTTCCTCGATTCTCCGGTGTCCAATGGCGTGCAGGGGGCGATCGACGCGACGCTTGCCGTCATGGTTGGCGGCGACGAGGCGGCCTTTGACAAGTACCGGCCGGTGCTTGAGTGCATCGGCAGCAATGTCTTTCACATGGGGGAGCTGGGGATGGGCGCGCTGACCAAGATCACCAACAACATGGTGAGCATCAGCTCGATCCAGTTGCTGATCGAGGCGACGGTGATCGCAGAAGCGGCGGGGCTGGACGCGCAGAAGGCCTACGAGGTGATGAGCGTCGCTTCGGCGCAGAACTACGTGCGCAACATGCCGGTGCTGTTGGAGCGGGACTTCGATGACGCCTCGTTCTTCCTTCAGTGGGCGGCGAAGGACGTCTCACTTGCAGTCCAGGTCGCCCGCGAACAGGGCATCCCTTCACCCATGGCTTCGGCAGCCAGCGATATGCTCAACCGGGCCAAGAACCGCGGCTACGGGATGAAGTCGGTGATGGCCACGCTGTTATCGGCAGAGGAGGACGCAGGGGTCTCGCACTAGCTGAATCGGCCTCCAAGCCACAAGACCTGGCGTACACTGGGCCATATGTCGCTCGCCACTGGAACCGTCGACGCGGGACAGAACACGGCTCGACGGGTCGTGTTTCTGCATGCAGCATCATTCGTGCTCGGCTTCAGCGTGGTCTTCGTCGCGCTTGGCGCCCTGCTTGGAGCCCTCGGTTCGGCATTTCAGGAAGAGCTGATCTGGTTCCAGCGCGTCGCTGGTGTGTTGCTGGTGATTCTCGGCTTGCACCTGGCCGAGGTGATCACCATTCCACTGCTCTATCGCAGCTTCCAGGTGGGTGGACCAGGTGGACCGTCGTCGACTGCGTCTGAGGCCGAACCTTCGCGGGCTCGCGCGGCTGCCGACTACGGGCGGTCCGTCGTCGTGGGCGTGGCATTCTCGGTTGGCTGGACCCCATGCGTAGGACCAATCCTCGCCGGGATCCTGGTACTCGCGCTTGACTCGGCTTCGTTACTGCAAGCGATCATCCTGCTGATCTGCTACGCCGCAGGGCTCGGGATACCGTTCCTGATCGTGGGTGCGACGTTCGGCGCGTCCACGCAATTCCTACGAAAGCTGAACCGTTGGATGCCGCTGATCGGGGTCGTCTCAGGAGTGTTGCTGGTCTTCGTGGGCATGTTGATCGCGCTCGACCGGGTGGTGGTGCTGAACGAGGCGCTCGGCAGCTTCGGCGTCGATGTGCTGGCGGGGGCAGACGGCTCCTCTACCCAGATGCTCGACCTCAATGCCGGCTCAGCGGCAATCGCCTTTGCCGGCGGCTTCGTCAGCTTCATCAGTCCCTGTGTGTTACCGCTGGTCCCGATCTACCTCGGCCACCTGGCGGGCATTGGTTCCGAGCAGGCAACCATTCGCTCTGCCTAGGTCTTTGGGTCGAATTGTCGAGTCGTTCGCACGTCAATCAGCCAGCGGTGTCTGCCACGCTGCTGGAATCGTCCGCTCATCAAGGCCACCGCCGATGGCTCTCCGGCCAAGGTCAAGCGATCGTGCAGGAAGATCGAGGTGTCGCCGGTCGCGACAGATGATTCACCCTCGCGCATTACTACGAGTACTCGGACATCCCCCTCGAAGTCGATCTCACGCAATGTCTGGCCGTCGAGCTCGGTGTTGAGCATTTCCACTTCAACCAGGCCCGACTCCGGATCGCTGCGAGCGGCGTGCAGGCCGGGGCGCAGGACTGCTTCCTCAAGCGCCAACGCGGTGACGTCCGACAGCGCGTATGCCTCCACGTCCAAATGGTCGAACTGGGAGTCTGGCTCCGAGACCCAGGTCACGACCCGCAGGGTGGGATGAATTCGCCGCATTGACCTGGTGTAGTCGACAATGACCTCAGGATCATCGGAGTCGACGATCACAGCTACGTCGGTTTGCAGCAATCGCACGCTGATTAGCTTCAATGCGTCGAGCGGATCACCGACCACGCTTTCCACCCCAAGCGGGGCCCAGCGCGTTGGGGCATCCGGCTCCCGGTCGAGAACGATGACGCGGCGGCCGCCCGCCATCAATCGGCCAGCGAGCGTCTCCGCCAGTTCCCCTCCGCCGACGATCAGGGTGTGACCATCTTCTGCGGCCGGCGCGCGGCCCGCTATCGATGAGAACATCAGCGGCGCCAGCACGGTCGTGAGCAAAGCCACGAGCAGCAGGGCGCCGTGCATCCCATCGTCGATGAGAGCGAGATCTGCGGCGATGGCTCCGGCAGCCAGCACCAGGGAGAGGTTGGCGCTCAGCAGTGATCCACCCGCCAAGCCCGGCCGGATGCCCCAGGCGGGAACCAGCCCGATCAGCGAGGGCGCCAGCTTGGATGCAAAGGCGATCAGCAGCAGGACCGGAACGAGGATCAGTGAGTCTACCGAGTCGAAGACCGCTCCAAGATCGAGGGTGGCGCCGGCGTGGATGAAGAAGATGGGCACGAAGAACCCGTAGCCCAGCGCCTCCAGTTTGCCGCGCAGCGAAGAGCCATGTCGCGGTGAGACCACGGTCACCGCCAATCCGGCTACGAACGCTCCCAGCACCATCTCGGTGCCTGCGACCTGGGACAACGCGACGAAAATGACGAGCAAGGCGAGGGATGCACGGATCTTGAGCTGCGATGAGGTCTGCGCGAGCTCGTGCATCGTCCGTGGGATGATGGGAAACCGTCCGCTGCCGTAGCGCGAGAGCCAAACCATCAGCACCAGGGCCGACGGGACCGCGAGAATCAGAATGATTTTCCAACCGATTCCCTCGCGTTCGAGCGACGACACGACGCCGACGCCGATGATCGCGACGAACTCAAGCAGGAATCCGCCGACCAGCAGTGATTGGCCCATGCGTCCGAGATCGGGCCGATCTTTCAACACGGGAACGATCACACCGACCGCCGTCGCGATGAGGATGAACAAGAGAATGGGCAACTGACGGGTTTCGATTAACCCGACGATTGTCAGCAAATGCAGCGCGACATAGGTGGCAGCGACAACCAGGAACAGCAACACCAGCCCCGAGATCAGCGGATGGCGCAAGGCGATGCGGGGCACGTACCAACGTCTTCCCGGAGACTGGCCGAGCAGACTGAGGTTGATCTCCAGTCCGGAGAGAAACATGAGATAGGCGAAGCCGAACAGGGCCAGGAAGGTCAACCACTCGTTGTCGCGAGTGATGATGCCCAGCAGTGGCTCGCCGAAGACGATGCCGACCAGTACCTCGCCGACCACCGCCGGAACCAGACCACCGGTGAGTCGCCAGGCAACGAACGGGACCACGACCGCCAGCACGCTGACCAACAGGAGAGTGGTGAAATCTACCGATTCCTCCACGGTTCACCCCTCCCGCGTCGCCGAGCTTCAGGTGTGCTGATTGAGAAACTCTATCGCGATCCTATTGAAATCCTCGGCAGCGCTGATGTTGACGGCGTGGGTTGCCGACACTCGCTCGACCCGGAAATTGACGGCATGTTGCTCGACCCACTCGCGAGCGGAGGTGAACGCTTCCTCGCGGTCTCCGGCGACCAGCAGCGTGTCGACAGGATTGGTCGGCAAGCGATGCCGCATGGGTGTGTGCGGTGAGGTCCAGATCATCGTGCGGGCGATTCCCTCGGCGTTGCTGAGGAGCATGGCATCGTCGAACTCGGCGCGTTGCGCGTCGCTGAAGGCCCGGGCGCGGCGTGGGTTGAGCGGATGCTTCATCACCGCGCTGATGCCGCCGTCGATCATCATCTGAGCTCGCTCGCGAGCCGCCTCCGGGTCTCGGATTCGTTCGAGCTCGCCGAAGGCAGAGTGGGAATTGGTGACGACGTGGGCGATCACTTCGTCGGGCCGAGACATGGCGTAGTTCAGGGTCAGGGCGGCGCCCAATGACTGGCCAACGACGAACCAGCGCTCCGCCTCGATCAGGTTGCGGAGGGCGGTGAACCGATCGGCGTAGCGGTCGGGATGGTAGGCAGCCTCATCGTCGGGACTCGGCGAGGAGCCGTGACCGAAGAGATCGATGGTGATGCTGCGGAAGCCGGCCTCATGGAAGGCGGGGAGATTGAGCAGCCAATGGGCGCGGCAGGTGAGGATACCGTGAACGAAAAGAACGGGCCGCCCGTCGGAGGGTCCGTCGACGACGTAGTTGAGGTCGATGTCGGTGGGGGTCACCAGAGCATGATATGGGCAGACCTGCTCCGCAGCCTCGGCATGCTGGCCAGGGATCCCCAGCCGCCTCAGGTGGAGCGGGGCCTTAGCCGCGGTCGGTGGCAGTCGTGCCGGCTGCGGCGCCCTCGGTCAGCGCTTCGGGGTTGAGCGCCTTGAGCAGCGGGTCCTGGGTGACCAGACCGAGAATGCTGGCAGTCTCGCCGATGCGGTTGAATCCGTGCTCGTGCAGACGATGCAGGTAGTCGTGGTATTGCTTCTCGCGCAGCTTGCGCAGCTCTTCGACGCCGGCATCGAGCCGCTCCACGCCATCGGCGTAGAGCACAGCCAGCGCTTCTCGTTCGAGCGGTGATTGGGCCAACTCGGAGGAGAGACCACCTTCGGCCTTGATGAAGAAGATCGGCAGTTCAAGGTCGGCGCGCTCGGCGTAGCGGTTGTACCACTCGAGGTGCTTGAGGCCGTACTCGAGGTGACGCTTGCTGTCCTCGGCCAGGCGGGCGAAGAGGTCGCGATCGAAATCAGAGCGGGCCCAGTCGGTGGCGCACTCGAAGGCGGTCAGCTCGTAGGACTTGTAGACGACGTCGAGCGCGATGATCATGTCGGTGAAGGTCAGGGCCTGGTACCAGGTCTCGGATACGTCGGAGAGCGGTGCTTTGCCGATGATTCCGGAGCCATGCAGCGCGCGCTTGCGCAGCGCTTCGACCTTGCGGCCGGCGTCGTAGACCTGGGTGGCGAGGAAGAGCTTGACCTCGTGGAAGCCGTAGGAGATTTCTTCCAACCACCTGGAGATGATCTTCTGTTCGGCGATGCCGTAGGTGGAGTAGATCGCGCAAAGCTGTCCGGTGGCTCGCTCGACCTCGGGCGAGAGTTCCTCGCGGTTCTCCCAATCGAGATCGGTGGCGGGAACCCAGCGGTCGCGGATGGCGTCCTCGTAGAGGTCGGAGACGCCTTCGGCCCAGACCTCGGTTCGGTCGTAGATCGCATAGCCGGCGGGCATGTACATGCCGGGCACGGGACGGGTGCCTCGGGGCAGGTCGTTGCGGTAGTTCCAGACATCGGGCACGTGACCGTAGGTGCCGATGTCGACATCGCTGAGCCTCATGCCGTCTTCAGACGCTGTGGGCTTGAGGCCGGTCTCGCCGCCGTCCTCGAACATGATGAACTGGGCCTGGGCGAAGGGATGATCGGGATCGTTCTCGATGAACTCCAGCCACTTGCCAACGCGATCGGGTTCGATCGAGATGTTGAGGATGTTGTCGATCTGCCTGCCCGAGGTGGGCGAGTTTTCGACCCGCTCAATGAGTTCAGCGGACCAGCCGCGGACCTGGGCTCGCATTTTCTGGGCTGGAGAGAGCGTGGGCATCAGAATTTCCCGTGTTTTTCAGGTCGAACGACGTTGCTGCGGTCCGCCGGGTGTCCGAAACAGTCCGGATTTGTCCGGTTTAGTCCAGATTTGTCCATAACAGTCCAGATTTTGACTGTGTGAGAGCGAATCGCTCCGGAGAAATCCAGACAAATCCAGGTCCTTTGCGGGTTAGACTGTGATCAGCTCGCGCATGTCGGGCGACATGCGGTCGAGCCGGTCGCCGAGGCCGACCACCTGCAGGCGGTGGTAGTACTCGTTGATCTGCTTCTTGCGCATGAGCATGACCAGGTTGTAGCCCTCGTCGAGGTACTCGATGCCGCCGCCGGCCAGCACGGCCAGCGCCTCGCCGGTGATCGGGTTGGTGGTCAGGCCGGCCTGGGTGTTCTGCACGGTCTCGTTGATGTCGAGGTAGTGATGCAGTTCTTCCTTGCGCCAGGGCTGGGTCTCGACGGTGTACTTGGTGTGGGTGACACCAAAGGCGAGGTGGCGGGACTCGTCCTGGGCGGAGAGGCGGAACATGCGCTTCTCGGCCTCGTTCTGGCCAATCAGCTCGCCCATGCGGAAGAGCGACTGGACCAGGCCCTCGGCGAAGAGGTGGAGGATGGCGGTCATCTCGGTGAAGTCGTCGATGGCGAGCAGTCCGACCGCGCCGAGGCCGGCGGGCGACATGCCACCGCCGTTGACGAGGACGCGCTTGCGGAAGACGTCGAGGTGACGGGCTTCGTCCATGAGCTGGGTGCCGAGGAAGAGCTGCGACTCGAAGAAGTCGGGATGGACCGACTCGAGGAAGCGTCCGGGGACGTCACCGGCGATGAACTCGACCTGGGTGAGGAATGTGCAGAGCGTGCACATCGCCTTTTCGATGTCGTCGGGCTGGTCGCCGATGGTGTCCCAGGGGATGTCGCGTGCGGAAGACCACTGGCGCTGCAGGGCCTCTTCGTAGAGCAGCATTGCCGACTCGGACCAGACGTCGCCCTTGTCGCGGTACTGGCGCGCGTGGGCGTTGGAGCGCGGGTCGGCTTCGATGCCGCGCGGCGCGAAGGAACGCCAGTCGGCCTGGTCGACGCCTTCAATGCCGGCCATGCGCTGGTTGATCGACTGCAGGGTTACGCCCTTGCGGCCGGCCTTGATGTCGAACTCTTCGTCGGTCTCCAGATTCAACCAGTCCAGATTGAGTCCGGGGTTCTCGATCGCGGTGACCATGTTGTCGTCCTGTCGCGCGGGCCGCATCATGCGCAGCGGCTCTCTGGTGGGATGTTGCCAGCGTATCAGTTGGAACAGTTTCACTGGGCTGCCGAAATGTCGAAGTTGGCTCGGAGGAAGTTGACCAGGTCCCAGCGCTCCTGGTCGGACAGCTGGGGCGCCCAGGCGGGCATGCCGGTGCCGCGAATGCCGTCGGTGATCCAGGCGAAGAGCACGCCGTCGGGGTGGAAGGGGACGTGCACGGTGAAGTTGGCCGGCGGCGCGGGCAGGGAGTCGGCGAGCGGTCCATCACCGGCGCCGGTTTCCCCGTGGCAAGAGGCGCAGTTGGCGGCGAAGAGGAGCGATCCGCGCTCGACCGATTCGGCGGTCCGCTCGATGGGGTTGGCCAGCGTGCGTCCTGGCTCGACATGTAGGCCGGTCAACAGCACGACGGCGACGATCAGACCGAGCAGACCGGCGGCAAAGGCAGCGTCGCCGCCGCGAGGTCCCCAGGTCCGGCGAATGTGGGGCCGATTGACCCAGGCCAGGCCGCCGATCACGAGCGCCCAGAGCGCTCCGACACCGTTCCAGTCCATCTGGGTGAGCGGCAGGGCGAGCGCGCCGCCGCTGTCGGTGGCGAAGGGGGAGGCCTGGTAGCCGGATTCGACATCGGCCTGTACCGCGACGATCAGATCTTCGCCCGTTGCGCGACGCAGTTCCATCTCGACGGTCCAGGCTCCGGGCAGGCCGAAGTAGGCGCCTTCGAGCTGGAACTGGTTGTCGGAGAGCCGCGTGGTGGGCACCGTGACCGGTCCGACGCTGCGGTCGGCGTAGCGGAATCGGAGCAGCAGTACTTCGACCGGATTGTCTCCTGTGCCGCGAATCGTCGCGGTCCAGGTGTTGAATCCGACCAGGTTTGGGGAGATCTCGAGGGCGACGATGATCCCGCCGCGGGTGACGGTCTCGACGACTGTGTTGTCTTTCTGTTCGATCTCCGGCTGCGCGCTAGCGGGCGAAGGCAGCTGGGTCAGGGCGGCGGAGGCCGCGATCACGGCCAATCCCAGCAGGGCCTCCATCCGCATCATGCGGCTGAAGCGGTGGACGAGGCGCTGGTCCTGTCCGTCGGCCGCTGCATCGCGGGGTCTGAGGAAAAATGCGTTCGCGGCGGCGGCCGCGAACAGGGCGACGAGGATCGCGATCTTGACGATGAAGGCGAGGCCCCAGTCGGTCTCGACGATTCCGTTGAGGTTGGGAATCTGGATCAGCGCGGAGAGCAACCCGGCAGCGGCGAGCACCGGGACCGAGAGCGCGGCGGCGACAGAGAATCGACGCACCGCTGCGATTCGCGCATCCGGTTGGCCGCGAATGACGATGATCAGGCTGAGCAGTCCGCCGATCCAGAGCGCGGCGGCGGACAGGTGCAGGGCGTCGAACAGTGTCCCCCAGATCCAGCCTGAGCCGATTGCTGCTCCGTGGGAGATCGCCGAGGACGACGCGAGCCAGACGGCGGCGAGGACGGCGAGAGCGACGAAGACGAGTCGATCGGGAAGCGACACGGGTTTCAACAGCCTGACGCCGACCAGCGCCGCAGCGACGATCAGGGCGTACCAGCGTTGCTGGAGCCAGAGGCCGTTGCGGGTGTCGAAGAGAACATCGCCGAGGAATCCGATGTCGCCGAGGCGCAGTGCGCCGGCGATGGACTCGTAGCCGGTCGTGGCGATTCCGACGACCAGCGTGACCGCCATGAGCGGCAGCAGTGTCGAGATTGGCGACGGTCGCAGCAGCCATGAGATGAAGACCGCTCCGGCAAAGATCACGAGGGCGGCCAACCCAATGGCTTTGACCGCAGCGTCGGCGGCGACCGGCGTCCCCGGCCGGTCGAGATCGATCTCAACGCCGCTGCCTGCGGGAGCCGAGCCGTCGGGATTGAGGACCGAGAACACGTAGGAGCCGGTCCAGGTGTGGCCGTCGACTTCGGAGAGGGTCTCCCAGACGACGGTGTAGACGCCTGGATCGAGCTTGAGGACGCGGACGCTCATCTGGGTCGGGACTTCGTCGGCAAACTCAGTCTGGCCGATGTCGCGGCGTTCACCGGAACTGTGCAGCACCTGGATCGAGCTGTGGCTGCGTTGCAGCTGCTCGGTCATGAACAGCGTGATCCTGATGGGCGATTCACGCAGCGAGGCGTTGATCGGCGGGTCGGCGCGAGCCAGGAGCGCGTGCGCGCTGGCGTCATCGGGCCAGAGAACGATGGTGAGGAAAGCAGCAAGGGCCAGCAAGCCGGCGAGCGCCCGCTTCATTGGGACGATTCCGGAATCTGGTAGACCGAATCGCGGATCTGCGCCCACTCGGAATCGCTGACGTTGCCGATCCAGTCAATGCTGCCGTGGAATTCGCCGGGAGCGATCGCGAAGGGCGGATCGGTGGGCGGATCGGCAACCAGGTAGATGCCAAACACGCCGAGGATGAGCACGTGGCGGCCGTCGTCGGAGAGGGCGAAGTCGGGTTGATCCTCGCCGATCGCGGCGAGCTGGGTGAGGGCCCCGGTGGCCAGGTTGAAGCTCCAGATGTCCTCGGGGCCGTTCACGCCGATCGAGCGGGCAGAGACCTGGGGCAGGAACTGTCCGGCGGAGAAGACCACGGACTCGCCGTCGACGGAGAAGCGCGGAATGCGGAAGGGTCGCGGTTCCCACTCTCGTTGTGGATCAAGAACCCGTTCGGTTCCATCGGACAAATCTCGGACCACGAGATGCGGATCGCCGCTGTAGGGCGCGTTGACGAAGACGATGCGGGAGCCGTCGGGCGAGATATCGGCGTCACGCGCGTCTTCACGCAGGATCTCGACCTCGCGGCGCTGCAGGTCGAGTCGGGCCACCCGGATCATCAGGTCGCCCGGTTCGTGGGTGAAGATCAGCGACCGGCCGTCGGGGGCCCAGCGAGGCGTCCAGATGAACTCGGCCTGTCGTGCGTGCTGGACGAGGATCTCCTGCCTGGGGTCATCGAGGTCTGCGATAGCGAGGTCGGTGCCGATCGTCGTGCCTTCGGCCTGGGTGAGCTGAAAGACGATGTAGGCCACCTTCGTCCCGTCGGGGGAAATTGCCGGCTGGAGGAGTTGTTGATCCTGTTCGGCTGCGATCAGGAGTCGGGCTCCGTTGTCATCCTGGATCCAGAGGTCGACCCCGACGGTGAAGACGAACGTGCCCGGCGCCGGGATGCGGCGCTCGGTTGGCTCTTCGGCTCCACCGCATCCGACGAACACGATGGCGGACAACACTGCAGCCAGCGCCGCGGCGAATCGCATCACGCGCCTGTTCCGCGGCGACCGAGATGGAAGCCGAGTGCGCCGACGACTGTTAGTGCGGCTACGACGCCCAGCGCGAGCCAGACGAGAGGACCGACACCCAGAGCTGGGTTGGGATCGTCGGCCGCGCGAGCCACTGCCGGGGTCGCGGGCGTTGGCGCGTCGGCGGCCTCCGGTGGGTCCGGTTCATCGCCGGGGTACGGGATGAGCAATTCTTGAGCGATGTGACGATCCTGCTCGATTTGCCATGGTCGCGGTTCCCACTGCACGTAGAAGGTGAGCCAACCGGAGTGTTCGTCTCCGTCCTCGGCGGAGAGAGTGGTCCAACGAACGCCGTAGCCGCCGGGAGGAAGTTCGACCGGCACCTTCGCTGACATGACCTTGCGGTCATCGTTATCAATCTCCACGGGACCAATCTCGTACTCGGCCAACAGGTCTGAACTCTGGATCAGGGCCAACTCCATCGTGTTGGCGCCTTCGCGACGAAACAGTTCCTGGCTGAAGCGAATCGTGATCCTGTCGGGGGACTGGCTGAGCTGCTCGGCGAACGCCGGGGTCGAGGATTCATAGGCGGCGTGTGCGTCCGCCCGTAGGATGACCAGCCAACAAGCGATCAAGCCGAGGGTGAACGCCAGCAAGAGGCGACAGTTACTCGCCGTGACTGTTTTCTGCAGCATCTTGACCATGGCCGTTGTGGTTCTCGTCATGCATCGGGGGTTCCAGGCCGGCCAGTGCGGGCACGGCCGGCAGTGGCTCGTTGTTGAGCCATGCCTCCAATGTTGCCTCAAAGGTGTGCGCCAGGGCATGGGTGATCTTGGACGGTTCGGCGGCTGCGTGGGCGTTGTCGTTGCGGAATGCGGCCAGGAGCGAGTCGAGCCACTCGGCGTACTGCTCCACGTGGCCGTCCAACTCGGCCGGCCAGTCAGTCCAGTCAAGAACCTCCCGCGCGCGCCGCGCCCAGATCACAGCCTCGGCCGGTATTCGCTGTTCCTCGCGGACGATCCTGTCGAGATGGTGATAGCGCAGGGGATCCAATGGTTCGAGCGCAGCGAGGATCTGCGCCCGTTGCGCCGCTTCGGTCGCTATGGCGGCGTCGACCCGGAGCGTCTCGACGGCGTCGGAATCTGACTGGGAACAGGCGCTGATCGCCACGACCACGGCGAGCAGTGCGACCAGCGGGAGAACAATCTTCACAACATCACACTTTCACTGCGATGACGGCCGGAATCGGACCGGCCCGGCAGATGATCAAGCGATGTGTGTCTCAGGAGGAGCGCGGATACTGTCGTGGAAGCGGGGTATGAGTGATGTCGTTGGCCCGGCGTCGAGGGTTGCCAGAAGCGCGACACCGCGTTCGTCGGCGATCGGCGCCACGCCGATCTCAGCTGCGTCGGGCGGCGCAGCGGGGTAGAGCTGCGCCGCTTCCGAAGACACGAGCTCGGGTGCGCTGTCGGGCGAAATGGCGCAGTCCTCGAGCGTGAAGTCCGAAACGACTGACACAGCGGTGTCGCCCTTGGGGGCGGCGACGATCAGTTCAAAGTCGGAAGCCGTGGTGCGCAACAGCACCGCCAGCGCGACTGCGCAAGTCAATCCGCCGAGCAGCAGGAGTCGTCGCCTCATCTAAACTCAGTCTATGCGTCGTCTCAGCCGAGGGAACGGCGTTGATCACTTATCTGCTACCTGAATGCGAGACGCACTGTGTACCTGGCCATGAACCGCTTCAGTGTCAATATCGAGCGTGAAGCCGAGTGGGAGGCGATCTGGAAGGATCGCGAGACCTACCTGCGGGAGGTGCCGGGCTTCGTCCAGTTCATGCTGCTACGAGGGGCAGAGCCGGGCGACTACATCTCTTACTCGGTCTGGGAGGACCAGGCCGCGTTCCATGCCTGGACACAGTCCGAGGCGTTCCGCAAGGGTCACGCCCAGGGGACCGTCGCCGGCGTGCTCATGGGTCCGCCGCAGCTGGGCCTGTACGAGCCGGTGATCAACGAGACGGCAGACTCGCGGGAGCTGATCGACACCGCGCCAGACCCAAATCGTCGAGGTCCGCGGCACTAGGCCGCTCCCTCTGCCTCCTTCCGCCTCCGGCATCTTCACCTCCCACAAGCGGGGGAGAGGAGAGCTTGCCTGCCTACTGTCGCTAGCCATAGGCGGTGATAGCCTGATGTTGCCTGTGAAATTTTTCCCGCACACCTGACGTGACGGTGTCGTGGGCTGAGAGGAATCACACATGGGAATGCTTGATGGCCGGGTGGCGATCGTCACTGGCGCGGGACGCGGAATCGGCGCCGAGACGGCCAAATTGTTCGCTTCCGAGGGCGCCAAGGTCGTGGTCAACGACCTCGGCGGCGCGGTTGACGGCTCCGGTGCAGCCGCCGCTCCGGCCGATGAGGTTGTCGCTGCGATCCGCGACGCCGGCGGCGAAGCGGTCGCCAACTATTCATCGGTCTCGGATTACAACGCCGCCGAGGGCATCGTCAAGGACGCGCTGGACAACTTCGGCGACCTGGACATCGTGGTCAACACGGCCGGCATCCTGCGCGACCGGATGGTCTTCAACATGACCGAGGCGGAGTGGGACGCGGTGCTCGACGTCCACCTCAAGGGTCACTTCAACCTGACCAAGTACGCCTCGATCCACTGGCGCTCGGAGCGTAAGGGGCACTACCGACTGATCAACTTCTCCTCGGTATCGGGGATCTTCGGCGCTCCCGGCCAGCCCAACTACGCGGCCGCCAAGATGGGCATCGTCGGCTTCACCTACAGCTGCGCCAACGCCCTGGGCCGCTACGGCGCGACCGCCAACGCGATCTCACCGGGCGCCTCGACTCGGATGACCGACACGGTGCCGGAGGAGCGACGTCGCGCTGGCAGCGACATCGGCGATTCCGCAGAAGAGGACCCGCAGCGCTCGCCGGCCAACGTCGCCGTGCCGCTGGTCTACATCGCGTCCGAGCAGTCGGACTGGCTGAACGGCCAGATCGTCGGCGCGTCGGGCTACGAGCTGCAGCTCTTCAACAAGCCCGCCGTCATCCGCCAGGTGCGCGGTACCGAGCGCTGGACGACCGAGGGCGCGGCCCAGCAGATCGAAGAACTGTTCAAGCCGGCCGTTGGCGGCGGCGGCTTCTACGGATAGCCCCCTCCGTCACTTCGTGACACCTCCCCCAGAGGGGGAGGTTGGGTGCAAGGGAGAGACATCATGGGAATGCTTGACAATCGCGTCGCAATCGTGACTGGCGCGGGACGTGGGATCGGTTCGGAAGTCGCCAAGCTGTTCGCGGCCAATGGCGCCAGCGTGGTCGTCAACGACCTCGGCGGCGCGGTCGACGGTACGGGCGGCGAAGCCGGACCGGCCGACGAGACCGTTGCGGCGATCCGCGACGCGGGCGGCAATGCCGCCGCCAACTACACCTCGGTCGCCGACTACGACGGCGCAGAGGGCATCATCCAGCAGGCGCTGGATGACTTCGGCAGACTCGACATCCTGGTCAACGTCGCCGGCAACCTACGCGACCGGATGGTCTTCAACATGACCGAAGAGGAATGGGACGCGGTCGTTGCGGTGCACATGAAGGGCACCTTCAACACGACCAAGTACGCCTCGATCTACTGGCGCGCGAACCGCGAGGGCCACTACCGGCTGATCAACTTCACTTCCGGCTCCGGCCTGCACGGCGCTCCGGGACAGCCCAACTACGCCGCCGCCAAGCTCGGCATTGTGGGGTTCACATACAGCTGCGCCAACGCGCTGGGACGCTACGGGGTCACCTCGAACGCGATCGGGCCGGGCGCCTCAACCCGAATGACCGACACCGTGCCAACGGATCGACGCTCTCGCGGGTTCGACGAGGACTCCGAGACCACGGTCGACCCGCGCCGCTCGCCGGCCAATGTCGCCGTGCCGATCGTCTACATCGCCTCCGAGGCCTCCGACTGGCTCAACGGCCAGGTGATCCAGGCCATGGGCTACGACATCGGCCTGTACAACCAGTACGAAATCATCCGCAACCTCTCCAGCAACGAAGGCTGGAGTGTCGAGCGCGCAGCCGAAGAGATCGAGCGGGTCTTCAAACCGGCGGTTGAAGGCAGCCGCCTGTTCGGCTAACACGCCATCACGGTTCGATACGCTCAAGCGGCGGCTCGATCGGGCCGCCGCTTCGCGTTTCCGACGCCTGAAAGGGCGAACCATGACCGACGACCTGATCATCCGCGCTGCGATCGACGACGATGTGCCTCAGCTCGCCGACCTCTACAACCACTACATCATCAACACGCCGGCGACGTTCGACCTCGAACCGCACACGGTCGCCCAGAAACGAGAGTGGTTCGCCAAGTTCTCTGATTCAGGTCCCTACCGCGTGATGGTCGCCGTCGAGCCGAACGGCAAGATTGTGGGCCACTCCTATTCCAGTGAGCTCTATCCCAAGGCCGCCTACGACAGCAGTGTCGCGACGAGCGTCTACCTCTTGCCCGGTGAGGTTGGCCGAGGGGTCGGAACCCGGCTGTGGTACGCGCTCTACGACGAACTGGTCAAGGTCGATGACTTGCATCAGCTCTTCGCCCTGATCACCTTGCCCAATGACGCCTCGGTGGGGATGACCGAGAAGGTCGGCTATACGCTCTCGGGCGTCTGGAAAGAGTGCGGACGCAAGTTTGAGCAGTATTGGGATGTGGGAATCTGGCAACGGCCGATGCGCCTGAACGAGTAGTCTTCGCGCACAGGAGATGCTCTATGGAACGCCAACCCGACGCATATCCCGCGCGGCTTGCAGTTGACTACCCGGAACGGCTTGACCGAGTCAGTACTCTGCTTCGCATCCCCTTCATCATCCCCATCGGTATCGTCTCCTATCTGATGCCGGTGGCGCCACTGCTCGCGGTCAGCCTGGCCGTCGAGGGCTACATCGATGACTCCGGCACGGGCTGGTTCGCGGCAGCCTTCTTTCTGCCGCTGATCCTGATGATCCTGTTCCGCCGCAAGTATCCGCGTTGGTGGTTCGATTTCCTGCTCGAGTTGACCCGGTTCCAGTTCCGTGTCTCGGCCTACGGGGCGTTGCTGACCGACAGGTATCCGTCGACCGACGAGGAGCAGAACGTGCACGTCGAACTGGACTATCCCGATGCCGAACAACTCAACAATCTCTTGCCGATTGTCAAGTGGCTATTGCTGATCCCGCACTACATCGTCCTCATCCTGCTGAGTATTGCGGCGTTGGTGGCTGTCATCGCGGCCTGGTTTGCGATTCTGATCACGGCACGCTATCCGCGATTCCTGTTCGACGTGGTCGTTGGCTTTGGACGCTATTGGCTTCGGGTGCAGGCCTACGGATTCCTGCTCATCACCGACCGCTATCCACCGTTTAGGCTGAGCGCATAAATCACTGCGCAAGCGGGAGGAACCGACGATGAGCGACCGGATCGGCATGGGCCTGGCTAACTTCCCCTTCTCCGATGTCGACACCATGTGGCGCTGGATCGACCTGTGCGAGGACAACGATGTCGACTCGATCTGGCAGACCGATCGCCTGATCTCGAGAGAGCCAATCCTGGAGTCGATGACGTTCATGGCGGCGCTGGCCGCCCGCACCGAAAAGCTCAAGTTCGGCATGAACGTAGTCGTGGTCGGCTTCCGCGATCCGCTGGTCCTGGCCAAGCAGTGCGCGACAATCGATTTCCTCTCCAATGGCAGGATGCTGCCCGCCTTCGGCGTCGGCGGCGGCTTCGCGCCGGAGTGGAACGTCACCAATCGACAGTTGCGTGGCCGCGCGCCGATCGCCGACGAGATGCTCGACATCATCAACGGACTCTGGAACGAGGAGTCGTTTACCTATCACGGCGACCATTTCACCTACGACAACGCCACGATCTCGCCGAAGCCGGTGCAGAATCCACTGCCGCTCTGGATCGGCGGCCACAGCAAAGCGGCGATCCGGCGCACGGCACGGATCGGCACGGGCTGGGTTGCGGGCGTCCAATCGGCGCACGAAGTGGGTCCAATCATCCAGCAGATCAAGGCGGCGCTTGCCGAGGCGGGACGCACGGACTACGAGCCGGATCACTTCGGCGCCGGCTTTGCCTACCACTTCGGCTCGTGGGACGACGCCGATGTTCAGGACAGCATTTCCGCCATCAAGCGCCGACTGCCGGATGTCGATCCTGCCACCTTCTATTCGGTGGGCACGGCAGAGGACATCCTGCGCCGCGTTGACGAGTACCGCGCGGCGGGAGTGAGCAAGTTCATCATGCGCCCGGTCGCACGCGGCGACGACGCAATCATGTACCAGTCGCAGCGGCTGTTCGACGAGGTGTTGCCCGTCGTCCACGCCTGACGACAGGTGTCGGCTACGGGTACGAAGGCAGCGGCAGGTTCGGGAATGCCCGCTTGACGCTCTTGACCGCCGCGCGCTTGGCTGTAGCGGCGACGCTCTGTTCCTTCTTCAGGTCAGACGCCGAGTTGGGCAGAACCGATGCATCCCCTGCTACGAGCGGATCACTCCAGGCCCTCAGCTTCGCCATCGTGGTGGGTCCGTCGATCCGATCGCAGAACCGAGTGAATGGCCGCCAACCGGCATCGCTGCGCCTGGTCTTCGTGTAGACGGCACGGCCAGCGGCGATGCAAAGCGCGACTCCGCCGGCGACATCCCAGATCCTTGAGCCGTCGAAGAGCGCCATCTGCACCGAGCCTTCCGCGGCGAGGGCCAGCTCGGTCGCGGTGCTGCCGAACGTTCGCGCGATGCCGAATCGCCGTCCGGCTGGCCCGGTGACTCCACCAGTTCCGGCCGGGACGGTGCTCAGCCTCGAAGCAGCCTGTAACGCCGGGGCGCCGCAGTCGACCTCTTCGCCATTGAACATCAACCCTCGCCCTGAGCGCGCGTGATAGACACCAGGGGTGAGGAATCGATTGGACGGCAACCACATCGCTCCGGCGATTGGCGTGCCTCGATGCAAAATGCCGACCGAACAGGCAAACATGCCAATCCCGTTGATGAAGTTCGAGGTGCCGTCCAGCGGGTCGATCACCCAGACGATGTCGGCGTCGACCGGACCGCCGTTGTCACGTTCTTCTCCAAGCACGCCATGGCTGGGGAACTGGCGGTGAACTTCGTCGCGGATCAAATCCTCGATAGCGTGGTCGACCTCGGTCACCGGGTCATGCGCGTTTTGGCCTTTGAACGAGATCTCGATCGTCGCGTGAAAGCGATCCATGAGGATGTCGCCGCCGCGTTGCGCCAGCAACCGAGCGGCCTCAGCCAGGTGGGTCAACTCTTCGTCGTCGAGTAGTTCGGTCTCGGGGGATAGATGAGATATGTCGGTCTCGGGGGATTCATCGGTCATGTTGGTCATATCAGCAGGTTACCCTTTGTTTTGCTACCCGCACCCTCAGCGAAGGGCCTGGCAAAATGTCTAACCAACACGCAACATCGGACGAGACGCTTCGTCACTCAAGCGGTCCCGGCCAGGCGACGGTACAAACGGGCACGGCAGGGGCGTCGGCCGCCGTTGGATTCGAGGCGGAGTGGGAAGCGGCATGTGAGTCGGCGCTGAACGGCCTGAGTCTCAGCACTTCTCCCGATCTGCTGATGGTGTTCATCGATTCGCGTTACGCCACCCACTATGAGGAGATCGTCGCACGATTGCGAGCACACACCGGCGCTCGCCACCTGATTGGCGCGTCGGGACAGAGCGTGATTGGTTCTTCGTTAGAGGCGGAAGAAGGCTCCGCGATCGCGGTTCTCGGTCTCTCCCTACCGGGGGCGGAGTTGACGCCAATCGCGGTGGACCCGCAGTCGATGTCCGATGACGTCTTCGCTCCGCTGCAGGACGGTCCTGACGTCTGGCTGTTCTTTAGTAATCCGTTCACCATCATGACCGATCAACTGGTGTCGCATTTGCAGCAGCTGCGGCCGGAGATCACACTGTTGGGCGGAATGGCTTCGTCGCATCGTCAGCAGCAAGGCTGCGCCGTATTCATTGACGACCAAGTGTTGATGGGCGGCGCGGTGATGATGGGATTGAGTGGCGTCTCAGTGAAGCCGGTCGTCGCGCAAGGAGCCGAACCACTCGGTCAGCCGTGGATCGTGACCGAATGCGAAGCGAACACGGTCAAGTCGCTGGGATCGAGGCCTGCGCTTGAGGTCTTGCAGGAGACGCTCTGGGAACTCGATGAATCGACGCGAGAGCGAGCCGCTCGCAATCTCCTCGTTGGACTGGCGATGAACGAGTACCAGGAGACTCATGAGCGCGGCGACTTCCTGATTCGCAACGTGATGGGCGCCGACCGAGAGTCGGGCGCGGTCGCGATCAATGCGATTCCCAGGGTGGGGCAGACGTTCCAGTTCCAGTTCCGCGATGCCCAGGCTGCCGACGACGATCTGCGCACGCGCCTGTCGGACCTGCGAGATGCCCTGGAACCGGGAGAAGAAGTGCTCGGAGCCTTGCTCTGCTCATGCAACGGCCGTGGCCGTGGACTCTTCGGAGAGCCGGACCACGATGCGTCGGCGCTCTCAGAGATTTTCGGGCCGGTGCCAACGGCCGGGTTCTTCTGCAATGGAGAGATTGGGCCGGTCGGGGGCGAGAACCACCTCCACGGCTTTACGGCGTCAATCGCGGTGCTGACAGCGGATGGTTAGCCCTTCGACCCTCCACTGATCTGTGGGACGATCGCGATTTCCGCCCCTTCGGGCACTCTGGTGATCAGGCCGGTCGAGACAACATCTCCGTTGATCGCCAGGGAGATCCCCCGGCCGATCTTCGCTCCGTCGATGAGGCGATCGGCCAGTTCGGGATAGCGCGGGGCGAGGTCTCTGACGATCGCCCTGATGTTGTGACCCTCGGCCGTCAGGACCGACTCACCATTGGTGAGGGTCCTGAGGGGCTGAGGGATCAGGACGGTGACCATGTTCGCCGTCCCTGACGCCGCCAGAGCTGTTGGCGGCTAATCGCCGCCGAGCACGGTGGCGTCGAGGATCGCGCGGGGCGACATCGGCAGCTCGTTCATGTGCACGCCGATTGCGTTCGCGATGGCAGCGCGAACCGCCGGAGCCGGCGGAATGATCGGCACCTCGCCGACACCGCGAACACCGTAAGGGTGTCCGGGATTCGGGACCTCAACGATGATCGGCTCGATCATCGGCAGGTCGAGTGCTGTCGGCATGCGGTAATCGAGCAGACTGGCGTTCTTGAGGTCGCCAGAGTCGTCGTAGTAGTACTCCTCGTTGAGCGCCATGCCGACGCCCTGCGCGACGCCGCCCTGCATTTGGCCCTCGACGTAGGCCGGGTGGATCGCCGTGCCGGCGTCCTGGACGGCCGTGTAGCGGAGCACGTCAACCTTGCCGGTGTCGGGATCGACCTCGACGTCGACGATGTGGGTCGCGAAGGCGGGCCCGCTGGAGGTCTTGTTCACGTCGGCGCGACCAACGATGTGTCCGCCGGAAGTTACGAGCTGAGCAGCGAGTTCCTTGAATGTGAACTGCTGATCGTTGCCGTCTTCGTCAGCGGGACCTCGAATGATCGCGTCGTCTCCGTAGGTGACGTCGGACGCGTCGCACTCCCAGATCTGGGCGGCGCGCTCTTCCATCTGGCGACGGATGTCCATCGCGGTCTCGTAAGCAGCCCAGCCTCCGGCGAAAGTGGTTCGGCTGCCGCCGGTGACCTGTGTGTAGCCGACCGAGTTGGTGTCAACGACGTGCGGGTGAACATCCTCGGCGGAGATGCCGAGAGTCTCGGCGAGCTGCATCGCGATCGAGGCGCGGGTGCCGCCGATATCGGTCGAACCGAGCACGAGCGGAACAGTGCCGTCGCCGTTGACCTGTGCGTAGGCGGAGGACTCAAAGCCAATGTTGAACCAGAAGCCCTGGGCGATGCCACGGCCGCGGTTCGGGCCCTGGAGCTCCGATTGCCAGTGCGGCGAATCCTGTGCAGCCTGGAGGCACTCGACGTTGCCGATCACGCCGTAGGTGAAGCCGTCGGCGCGCTGCGCGCCCTCTTCACAAGCGTTCTGCAGCCGCATCTCGAGCGGATCGAGGCCGAGCTCTTCAGCGAGCTCGTTCAGCACCGACTCGGTGGCGAACTCGGACTGCGGCGCGCCGGGAGCCCGGTAGGCGGCGGTCTTCGGCTTGTTCACGACTACGTCGTAGCCGTCGATCCGCTGGTTGGGGATGTCGTAGGGAGCCAAGGCACACATCGCGCCGGCGCCGACCGGTGAGCCAGGGTAGGCGCCCGCCTCGAAGGCGAGGTGAACGTCGGCCGCCGTAATGGTGCCGTCTCGCTTCGCGCCCATGCGGACGCGCATGTAGGTGCCTGAGGTCGGACCGGTGGCGAGCAGCACTTCCTCGCGGTTCATGGTCAGCTTCACGGGCCGGCCGGTCTTCTGCGAGAGCAACGCAGCCAACGGCTCGAGGTAGACGGGGATTTTGCCGCCGAAACCGCCGCCGATTTCCATGGGTGTGACCTTCACCTGAGACGGCGAGAGCTGCAACAGCGGCGCGACGGAGTCGCGGACGACGAAGGCGCCCTGGGTCGACGTCCAGATGTCGAGGGTGCCATCAGCTCGGTAGTAGGCGGTGCCGTTGTGCGGCTCGATGTAACCCTGGTGCGCCATTGACGTCTCGAACTCACGCTCAATGACCACGTCGGCGTCGGCGAATCCGGCGTCGAGGTCGCCCTTGGTGAACTGCAAGTGCGAGGCGGTGTTGCTGGCGTTGTCGCTCTTCGAGCCGTCCATCTCACCGGTATGCAGGCTGTCGTGCAGCAACGGCGAACCGTCGACCATCGCATCGCGCACGTCGAGCACCGGGGTGAGGACTTCGTACTCGACCTCGATCAGCTCGATCGCATCCTCGGCGATGTGGTGATCGGTCGCCGCGACGGCGGCGATGGCGTGTCCCTTGTAGAGGACCTTGTCCGAGGCGATCACATTGTCCAGCACCCAGTTGAGCTGCGCGGTGCCCTCGCCGGTGTCGATCACCTCGTCGGAGGCGCGAGGGAAGTCGGCGTTGGTGATCACGGCGAGGACGCCTTCGAGCGCCTCGGCCTTGGACGTGTCGATGCTGACGATCCGTGCGTGGGCATGCGGGCTACGCAGGACCCGGCCGGCGAGCATTCCAGGCAAAGTGATGTCGGCGCCGTACTGTGCAGCGCCCGTCACCTTGTCCACGCCGTCATGGCGGATTGGACGCGTGCCGATGACGTCGTACTGTTCGGTCTCTTTCGACTGTGGTTGCGACTGTGCGGTGACCATGCGAAGAATCCTCTCGTCTGCGGGTGGTTGGTGTCGTTAGACGACGCTCTGACCGGCGGCCTGCTGGACCGCCTTGATGATCTTGTCGTAGCCAGTACAGCGACAGAGGTTGCCGGCCAGCCAGTAGCGGATTTCGTGCTCCGACGGGTCGGGATTCTGTTCGAGCAGGGCCTCGGCGGCGACGAGGAAGCCCGGCGTGCAGATGCCGCACTGGAGCGCTGCCTGCTCGAGGAAGGCGTTCTGCAGTGGCGAGAGCTGGTCGCCGGAAGCGAGACCCTCGACCGTGCGAATGTCGGAACCTTCGCACTCGGCAGCCATGACGAGACAGCTATTGACGATCCGGCCGTCCATGTTGACGCAGCAGGCGCCGCAGTTGCCGTTGTTGCAGCCTTCTTTGGCCCCGGTCAGACCAATTCGATCGCGCAGCGCCTCGAGCAGCGAGTCGCGCTCGTTGGCGAGGAAGGTGGTGTTCTCGTCGTTGATCGTGCAGTTGACAACGATGTGTTCACTTGCCATGGGGGAGAGTCCTCCGTCGATTAATCGGATTGATTAGCTCAGGCAGCGCGCTCGGCGGCCTGCCGGATGGTGCGCTCGGTCAGCACGCCCGCGAGGTGGACTCGCTGGCGAATACTGCCGCGCATGTCGGTGATCGGACTGGCGGCAGCGCTGGAAGCGGCGGCGGCGGCGGCGATCGTGTCCTCGCTGAGCGGCTGTCCAACGATCGCGGCGGCGGCGTCCGCTACCAGCAGCGGCGTCGGCGCAACGGCGCCAATCGCGACACGCGCCCAGTTCACAGTCCCGTCGCTGTCGAGGCGCAGCTGCGTGGCTGCGTTGGTGACCGCGATGTCCATCTCGTTGCGCGGGATGAAGCGCAGGAAGCGCGCGCCTGAGCCCGTGGCCGGAGCGGGGAAGTGCAGCTTGACGACGAACTCGCCGTCGCCCAGCACGTTGCGGCCGGGCGCGGTGCAGAAGTCCTCGACTGCAACGCTACGGCGGCCGTTTGGTCCGGCGATTTCGACCTGTGCCTCAAGAACGATCAGAGACGGGATTCCGTCCGCAGCCGGCGAGGAGTTACACAGGTTTCCACCGAGCGAAGCGCGGCCCTGGATCGCGGTGCCTCCGATCAGCGAAGTCGAGTCGACCAGAATCGGAAAGTTCCTGGCGATCGCGTCGTCGCCGTAGATCTCGTAGCAGGGCGTGGCTGCACCGATGGTCAGGCTGCCGTCACCGCCATGGGAGATGCTGACCACTTCGGGAATGTGCTTGATGTCGACGAACAGGTCGATGTCGCGCGTGCGCTCACGGGCCTGGACGATGACGTCGGTTCCGCCGGCCAGAGGACGGGCGCCTTCGCCCCCGTCTTGCAGCAGGCTGACCGCCTCTTCCACGCTCTCGGCGCGGGCGTATTTGACCGCTTGCACGTAGTCCGCCTCCTCAACATTTGCGCCTCTGGAGCGCTCGATTTCAGACAACAGATCGATCTGGTGACGCCGCGCCTGCACACGCCGGGGCGGCGTTCAACCGCAAGAAGTGTAGCGCACACCCTCGCACCGGACGCAGCGAACGGAGCGCTCAGTAGCGCGGTCTCACCCAGCGGAGCATGGCGAATCCCAGCACTGCCGCGACGATTGACGCGGCGAAGATGCCGATCTTTGCGCCCTCGAGTAGATCCGCCTCTCCCGACCCGAAACTCAGGTTGGCGATGAAGATGGCGACCGTAAAGCCGATGCCGGCCAACAGGGCTGCGCCGCCGAGATGGGACCAACGCAACTGCTCGGGTTTGAACGCGATTCCCAACCGGATCGCCAGTGCCGAAGCTCCCACGATGCCGACGAATTTGCCGAGCAGCAGACCGAGGAAAATGCCCCAGGCGATGTTGGAACTCAAGGCGGCGTCGATGCTCTCCCCGGTGATGTGAATGCCAGCGTTGGCCAGGGCGAATATCGGAACGACTATGAATGCCGATATCGGCGCCATTCCCTCTTCCAGACGCTCCAGCGGACTCAATCCTTCGCGGGCAACGTGCTCGACGTTGCGCAGCGCCTCGTGGGAATCATGCTCGCGGACTGCGGGATCGGGGTCCTCCTGGACATAGCGCAGACGCTGGAGCAGATAGTCGATCCGTCTTGTGATCCCCTTGTCGTCGTAGAGCGCATCGGCTGGGACGATCAGCCCCAGGATTACACCGGCGAGCGTGGCATGTACTCCCGCCTCCCAGAGCGTGAGCCAGAGAAACACTCCTCCAATGGCATGAATGCCGAAGTGGCGGAATCCGGCACGCTTGAGCAGAAGGAGGAAGACAATCGCCCCGACCATGCCCAGGATCCACTCGACCTGGATCGAGTCGGAATAGAAGATCGCGATGATCAAGATGCCGCCGACGTCATCGGCCACCGCCAGGGTGAGCAGAAACACTTTGAGCTGGATTGGTACGCCGCGACCAACCAGAGCCAGGACACCGAGGGCAAATGCGATGTCGGTCGCAACCGGAATGCCCCATCCGGACGAGCCCTCGCCGCCGGCATTGAGTGCGGCGTACAAGGCCGCCGGCACGACCATGCCACCCAGCGCAGCCACGATCGGCAGCGCCGCCTGGCGCGGGTTGCGCAGTTCGCCGTGGGTGAACTCGCGCTTGATCTCGGCCCCGACGACAAGGAAAAAGACAACCATCATGACATCGTTGACGACGTGCTGCAGCGACTGATCGAACGACCAGATGGCTAGATCAAGTTTGATGTGGGTATGCCAGAAGGAGTCGTAAGAACCGAAGTCGAGATTGGCCCAGATCAACGCCACGGCTGCGGCAAAGACGAGAACGATACCACCGGCGGCCTCAACCTCCATGAACCGCAACGTCGTCTGCACGACGATTCGTCGGAATGGGTCGTTGCCCTCGCGCCAGCGAGGTCGGAAGAGATCAGCCATGCGGCGCCTGCTTCTTCACCTTCGGTCTCGCGGTTTGCACGACTTCAACCGTGAGCATCCTATCGCGCCCGGCATCCCGAAATGATTCAGATACTGAAGTAGCGCGCCTCTGGGTGATGCACGATGAGGGCGGAGGTCGACTGCTCAGGGTGCATCTGGAACTCGTCGCTGAGGGTTACCCCGATCCGTTCCGGATCCAGCAACTGCCAGAGCAACGCCTGATCTTCCAGATTTGGACAGGCGGGATAGCCGAATGAATAGCGGGTACCCTGATAGTTGGTCTTGATCAGTTCCTCGGGCGTCGCCCCGTCCGCTCCGTCAATCTTCAGTTCCTGACGAATCCGGCGGTGCCAGTATTCGGCCAGAGCTTCGGCGATCTCGACTCCGAAACCGTGCCAGTAGAGATAGTCCTGGTAGCGGTTGTCGCTGTAGAGGTCCTGAGCGTACTCGCCGACTCGCGAGCCCATCGTCACCACGTGGAAGCCGATCACATCCATCTCGCCTGAGTCGACCGAGCGGAAGTAGTCGGCAAGGCAGCGTCCCTGTTTGCCCTGCTGCCGAGGGAATGTGAATCGAACTGATTCTGCACCCGAGGCGTCGGGTTCGTAAACGATCACGTCGTCGCCGTCGGACTGAGCGGGGTAGTAGCCGTACACCACCGAAGGCTCAAGAATTCCATCCCGCAACGCCTGTTGCTGAATCTGGGAGAGCGCCAGTTCCGCCCGAGCCGCCGTCTCGGCGTCGCGGCCCTTGAAGCCCCACTGGCCGCGCAGCAGTGCGGTCCGATTGATGTAAGGGAAGACATCGGTCAGCGGCAGGCCGCGAATCACCCGCGTCCCCAGGAATGGCGCTTCAGGGATCATTCTCGCCGGAGTCAGGGTCAAGCGAACGGCGGTGGTAGTAGCGGTTGACGACGGTCCCGTCGGTGTCGCAACAGGTTCGGTCGGAGAGGTATCCAGCTCGATCCCGTCACTGAGCGCGTTCATGATGCGCAGACCGTCGAAGGCGTCCTGACCGTAGTAGACATCGCCATGGAAGGTGTTGCGCAGGTCCCACTCGACGTATTTGCGGGTCAACGCGGCGCCGCCCAGCAGTACCGGCCAGCGATCGGCGAGTTCGCGCCGGTTGAGTTCTTCCAGATCCTCTTTCATCACCAACGTTGACTTGACCAGCAAGCCGGACAGTCCAATGGCATCGGCGTTGTGCTCGATCGCCGCCTCGATCACATTGGCGATCGGCTGTTTGATGCCCAGGTTGATCGTCGTGAAGCCGTTGTTGGAAAGAATGATCTCGACGAGGTTCTTGCCGATGTCGTGGACGTCGCCTCGAACCGTTGCAAGCACGATCGAACCTTTGCTGGTTGATTCCAGGCGGTCCATGTGCGGCTCGAGATGCGCAACCGCCTTCTTCATCGTCTCGGCCGACTGCAGCACGAAGGGAAGTTGCATGTCGCCCGCGCCGAACAGATCCCCAACCTCCTGCATCGCAGGCAGCAGCAGTTCGTTGATGATCGGAATCGCTTCTCGCTTGACCAACGCGTCGTCAAGATCTGTTTCCAGGCCCTCGCGTTGGCCATCCACAATGCGGCGATGCAGACGCTCTTCCAGAGGCAGGTCGTCGAGGCTCTCGCGCTGTTGGGTCGCGGCCTGCTGGTCCTCGAACAGGGCCATGAAGGCCGGCAGTGGATCGATGAGGCCGGACGGACCGTCTACCCACTCATCGAAGATCAGACGACGAGCGGCGGAGAGTTGCTCCTCTGGAATTCGGTTGATGGGCAGTATCTGTGCCGCATGCACGATTGCGGCTTTGAGGCCTCGTTCGACCGCGTCGTGAAGGAAGACAGAGTTCAGCACCTGTCGAGCGGCCGGATTGAGACCGAAGGAGATGTTGGAGATGCCGAGGATCGTCTGGGCGCGGGGAAACTCCTGGGTGATCGCTTCCACCGCGTTCAGCGTTTCCAGGCCGTCGCGGCGCAGATCCTCCTGGCCGGTGCTGACCGGCAGAGTCAGCGCGTCGAAAAACAGGTCCTCAGGCGGGAGTCCGTAGTCTTCCGTGGCGATCCGGTAAAGCCGCCGTGCGATCTCCAGTTTCCGCTCGCAGGTTCGGGCCTGGCCCTCCTCGTCGATCACCAGCGCGACGACGCCAGCGCCGAAACGAATCGCCGCGGACAGTGTCTGGTCCAGCCGCTTGCCGCCGTCCTCCAGGTTGATTGAGTTGACAATCGCTTTGCCGCCGAGCTGCTTCAACCCCGCTTCAAGCACGGCCGGCTCGGTCGAGTCGAGCATCAGGGGAAGGGTCGAAAGCCCGCGGGCACGTCGAACCAATTCCGCCATGTCGGGAGTGCCGTCACGACCGACGAAGTCGACGCAGATGTCGGCAATGTGCGCGCCTTCGGCTGCCTGGTCGCGGATGACATTGGCCATCTGCTCCCATTCCTCGTTCTGCAGCAGCCGCTTGAATCGACGCGAGCCGTTGGCGTTGGCTCGCTCGCCGACGATCAGAAACGAAGCGTCTTGTCGATATGGAGTCGAGACGAACAACGAAGCCGCCGCTGCTTCCGGCTCAGGATTCCGCTGGATCGGTTGCAGGCCGTCCATTGCCTCGCGCATCGCTCGCACGTGTTCGGGAGTGGTCCCGCAGCATCCGCCGACAATTCCGACGCCGTACTCGCTCACGAACGTGCGGTGCGCGTCAGCCAGTTCCGAAGGCTGTAGGTCGTAAATCATCTGACCGTCTTCGGTCCGAGGCAGACCGGCGTTGGGCGAGCACAGCAAGGTCGTTTCGGCTGCATTGGAGAGATAGCGCAGCGGCTCGTGCATCAGGTCGGGACCGGTCGCGCAGTTCAGCCCGATTCCATCCAGTCCGAGCGGTGCGAGTGCCGTGAACGCCGCACCGATCTCGCTGCCCACGAGCATCTGGCCGGTGGTCTCAATCGTTACGGTCGCGTAGAGCGGAGTGCCGCTTCTGAACTCGGCAAGCGCATCTTTGCAGGCCAGGATCGCTGCCTTGCCCTGCAGCAGGTCGTAGACCGTCTCCACCAGCAGTGCGTCGACGCCACCGTCCAGCAACCCCCTCGCCTGCTCCAGGTACGCGGCGTGCAACTCATCGAATCCGACGTGACCCAAGCTGGGCAATTTCGTGCCCGGACCAAGCGACCCAATCACATATCGAGGCCATTCGGACCGGGAGAAGCGGTCAGCGACTGTTCTCGCAATCCGCGCCGACTCGCGGTTGATCTCTCTTGTGCGATCGGACAGGTCGTACTCGCCGAGTGTGATTGAAGAGCCGCCGAAGGTGTTGGTCAACACGGCATCGGCGCCGGCCTCGAAGTACGACTCGTGCAGCGCGGCCACCGCGTCGGGGCGCGAGATGTTGAGAATCTCGTTGCAGCCTTCCAGACCGTCAAAGTCGGAAAGCGAGAGATCGAGCAGCTGCAATCCGGTGCCTGTCGCGCCGTCAAGCACGATGACACGCTCAGCAGCAGCGGCGCGCAAGTCGGGGCGTTGCATCAGTTGATCGTAACTATCGAACTGAGGGGCGGCAGTATTGCGGGAACAGTGCTGAAGCCCGGATCTAGCCGCCGAATCGACGCCGGAGCGCGCCGCCGAGCCCGCGACTGGCTGCCTCCAGCTCCGACTCTAGCTGCTCAACCTGCTTCTGCAGTCGCTCGTTCTCCCGGCTCAGCCGGTTGCGTTCCTGGCGAAATTCCTCGTGCCGCGCGTCGAGGGTGGATTGCAGCTCGGACGCCTTGCTTTCCGCCTGCGACTGCGCAGCAGATGCGGCCGCCAGCGATGAAGAAGCATCCTTGGCTGCCTGTTCGTAGAACGTCGACTTCTCGGTCAGTGCCTGATGCTCGTTCCGTAACCGGTCCCGTTCCTGTTCGGCCGACTCGGTCCGGGCCTGGAGCTCGCCGAGGTCTGCGTTCGCCGACTCCGCAGATTCACTCGCCGCTGCGGCGGTCGCGCGCAGTGTTTCAAGCTCGTTCCTGGCCTCGCGCAGCTCGTTGCGCAGCGGCTCGATCTCATCGCCCGATTTGGCAAGCCGATCCGCAAGCCGGTCGAGGTGCGCCCTGAGATCGCGAGACTGCTTTTCAGCCTTTTTCGCGCGATCTTCCAGAGTGTCAGCGCGCGCGACAGCTGCCTTGCGTCCCGCTTCGGCACGCTCCGCTCGGGCGCGTTCAACTCGGACTGAGTCTGGCACTGGTCGACCTACGCCCCGGCGCGGACGGCCTCGATCGCCGTCGTCCAGCGGTCGTCCAGGGTGGAGTCGTTCACTGTCGCCAGGACGTAGTCGCCGAATGCCGCCGTAGTGGCGCCGGTGTCTCGGCCGGTCATGACGAGTTCCTTCTCGTACTGGCCGCAGAGGTCCATTGCCTTGTCCAGTTTGCCGCCGAGTTCGGGGAAGCCGATGTGCGAGAGCATCATTGCCCCGGCGCGCAGCATCGAGGATGGGTCGGCGTAAATGTCGCGACCCTCGCGCACCATGCGCGGTGCCGAGCCGTGGATCGCCTCGAACATCGCCGTCTTGGTGCCGATGTTGCCAGCACCGGCCGTTCCGACGCCGCCCTGGAACTCCGCCGCCTCGTCCGTCAGGATGTCGCCGTACAGATTGGGCAACGCGAAGACCTGGAAGTTGGTCCGACGCTTGGGGTCGACCAGCTTCGCGGTCATGATGTCGATGTACCAGCCCTCCCACTCGATCCCGTCGTAGTCCTCCGCCACTTTGCGCGCCGCATCGAGGAAGGCGCCGTCGGTCGTCTTGACCACGTTCGCCTTGGTCACAATCGTGACCGAGTCCTTGCCGTTGTTCTTGGCATAGTCGAAGGCGGCCCGGATGATCCGCTCGGATCCTGGATTCGAGAGGATTTTGAAGTCGATATTGAGATCGCCCAGCGAGAAGCCCTCAGAGCCAACCGCGTAGAGATCCTCGGTGTTCTCGCGGAAGAATGTCCAGTCGATTCCCTCGGCCGGTACCCGCACCGGCCGGACGTTGGCGTAGAGGTCGAGCACCTTGCGCATCGCCACGTTGGCCGACTCGATGTTGGGCCAACCGTCGCCCTGTTCCGGTGTGGTGGTCGGTCCCTTGAGTGTGACATCACACTCATGGATTTCCTTGAGCACTCCCTCGGGAATGGCGGCCATTTCCTCGGCGCGACGTTCGATGGTCAGTCCATCGATGGTGCGGAAGCTGACCCGGCCAGACGCGACCTGATCCTCAAGCAACGCTTCGAGCACGCGCTGCGATTCATGGGCAATCGACGGACCGATGCCGTCGCCGCCCAGCACGCCGATCTCGATGTGATCGAGCGTGGTGAAGTCCGTCGGCTCGCCCTCCGCCTTGATCGCGTCCACCCGTGTCTGTTGAGCCTCGAGCAGTTCGCCAAACCGCTGTTTGGCCTGCTCGAGGGATCCGATGTCGGGCATGTTCATTCTCCTCGCCGAAGCATCTGCGTCGCGCTACCGTCGGCAGTGTACCTGCTGCGCAAATCGGGGTTGGCTGTATCGGGCGGCGACAGATTACGTCGCGAGACCCAGTTCGCGCAGAAACGCGTCCGCGTTCGGTTCCCGTCCGAGGAAGCGATGGATCAGCTGGTCCGCATCGGCGGTACCGCCCGGCTCGAGGATGTGCTGCCGATACTCCGCGCCCACACTCGACACTGAAGCTCCCGGCGCCTCGAAGCGGGTGAACATGTCGTCGCCGAAGACCCTCGACCAGAGATAGCCGTAGTAGCCGGCGTCGTATCCGAAGAGGTGCCCGAATCCGGCCTGGAAGTGCGTATCTTCCGGGAACGAAAAACCGGTGATCGGATGCAACTCGCGCGCAATCTCGTCGGTGCTGCGTCCCGAATCCGTGTGATAGGCAAGATCGAGACGAGAGAAGTACACCTGCCGCAGCGTCGCAATCGCCGATGAGGTGTGCTTGGCCTCGATCATCCGGTTAATCAGCGAGTTTGGCAGCGGATCGCCGGTTTCATGGTGACGGCTAAAGCTGCTCAGCATGTCGGGCTGCCAGCACCAGTGTTCGAGCATCTGCGACGGCGCCTCGACAAAGTCGCGTTCAACCCGTGTCCCGCTGAATCGCGTGTATCGCGAGCTGGTCAGCGTCTGGTGCAAAATGTGACCGAACTCGTGGAACAGGGTCACAACCTCCGTATGTCGCAGCAACGAGGGTGATGATTCCGTCGGTTTGGTGAAGTTGGCCACGATCGCCGAGATCGGCCGCTGATATCCATCACCGCCGAACCGTCGTCCGCCGCGCAGCGTGAACGCCGCCGCGTGTCCAAACTTTCCCGGGCGCGGGTAGAGGTCCATGTAGAACCGCGCCAACGACTCGCCGCTGACCGGATCGACGATGTCGAACGGCTGCGCATCCTCGTGCCAGGCGGAGTCAGCCACATCCGGCCGCCGGACAAACTCGACCCCGACCAGCTCCTCGTAAATCCGGAACATCCCGTCCAACACCGCGTCGAGCGGGAAGTAGGCAGCCACCTCGAACGGATCGACTTGGTATTCCTCTCGGATCACCTGATTCGTGTAGTAGCGCCAGTCAGAGATTCCGATCGGACCTCCAACGCCGGTCCGGCGTTCTTGCTGCTCGCTCAGGCGCGCCAGATCAGCGGCCAGCTTGGATTGCAGTCGCTCTTCCAGATCTTCCAGGAACTCAAGCACGGCGTCCGCCTGCTTGGCCATCTTGATCTCGAGCGCGTAGGCCGCCCACGATTCGAAGCCAAGGAGCGTGGCCATCGACGAACGCACGCCGAGCGCCTCCTCAAGGATGTCAATGTTCGTGTCGGCTGCCTTGTTGTGGTTCTTGTGAAACAACTCGCGGCGTCGCTCGCCGTCGTGCGCGGCGTCGAGGAATGGATGCAGCTCGGGATAGTCCAGGCCGACTCGATAGCGGACGGCGCCGTCGACTCCCACAGTGCCGAGTCGCTCGATGTAAGCGTCGGGCAGACCATCGAGTTCTTCTCGGCTGACCTCGATATGGTCTTCGTAGTCGTCAATCTTCTTGCGAAAGTCGATGCCCAGACCGACCAGCCGTTCCTGCAAGGACTGCAACTCGTCACGCGTCTCCTGGTCCAGGTCGAGACCGTTGCGGCGATAGTCGCGCAGCGCGAACTCCAGCAGTCGACGGGCGTCGTCAGGCAGAGCCTCCAACTCGGCCCTCGTTGCGTAGGCCTTGAGCGCGCGGTCGATATCCTCGCGGAAACCGATTCCGGCGGCAAAGACGTTCAGCCGCTCTTCTTGACGGTGAGCGACAGCGCGCAGTGCTTCATCCGCCGAGACCTGTGACAGAAAGCCGAATCGGCCCGACGCCTGGCTGAAGACGTTGCTGATCTCGTCCAGAGGCAGCACCGTGTTCTCGAAGTTGCGCCGGCCGTCGGGCACGGATACCAGTTCGTCCACCAAACCTTCCACGGCCCGAATCGTTGCATCGACGCCCCGCTCGATGTCGTCGGCGGTCGTCGTGGCCCAGTTCGGCGTCTCGATCGTCATCGTCGTTCTCCTGTCGGAGTTACGGTATCCGCAGTGGCTGCTTCTGCGTATGATCGTGCCAGCGCGGAGCCCCGCTCCGCCGCTTCTCATCCAGTCGCAAGGGCGCCCAATGACCGACATCACTCACTCTCAAATCAATCTCTCGACCGGCATCAACATGCACGTCGCCGAGGCCGGCGATGGTCCGGCCGTGGTCTTCTGCCACGGCTTCCCCGAGCTCTGGTACTCCTGGCGCCACCAGTTGCCGGCCGTCGCTGAGGTCGGCTTCCGCGCCATCGCTCCCGACATGCGCGGCTACGGCGGCACCGACGCGCCGCCGAACGCCGAAGACTTCACACAGGAGCTGATCTGCGCCGACATGGTCGCGCTGCTCGACGCCCTGGAGATCGAGAGTGCCGTGTTCGTCGGCCATGACTGGGGCGGCGCCGTCGTCTGGAACATGGCCCAGCATCATCCCTCACGTTGCAATGCCGTCGCCGGAATCAACACGCCGGCCGGCCGCCGACCGCCGATCAACCCGCTCGAGGCGATGAAGATGGATCCTGGCCGCTTCGACTACCAGCTCTATTTCCAGGACGAAGGCGTCGCCGAAGCAGAGTTGGGCGGCAACGTCCGCCGCACCGTGACCCTGATGCTGCGCACCTCCAAGCCCGAGGATCGGCTGGATGTGATCGGCATGACCTCCGGCGTCCGAGACCGAGGCGGACTGCTCGTCGGCCTGCCTGACGATGCGGAGCGCTCGATCATGTTGACCGAGGAGGACCTCAACACCTTCGTCAGCGCGTTCGAGCAGACCGGATTCCGTGGCGGACTCAATTGGTACCGCAACCACGGCCGTAACTGGGAATGGAGCGCCGCCGTCGACGGTCAGAACATTGTCCAACCCGCCCTGATGGTCACCGCCGGCAAGGACGGCGTGCTCCTCCCTTCGATGACCGAAGGCATGGAAGACTGGATCCCCAACCTCAGCCGAGGCCACATCGAAAACTGCGGCCACTGGACGCAGCAGGAGGAGCCGGACGAGCTAAACCGGATTCTGGTGGACTGGCTGAAGACGCTCTAGCCGCTTCCAACGCGAGCGCCCCACCTGTTCTATGCCCGTTGCAGCGGCTCGATCTCCCGGCTCTGACCTGTGTTCCACGACTCCCAGACCGCGTCGGTAAAGCGCATGTAGCGGACGCCGTCGGCGAAGTTGGTCAGCGTGACCGGGGCTCCGTTTCGGACCGAGTTGATGAAGTCGGCCTCGACCTGCCAGCCATGCGCGGTACCGGGGTCGGGGTGGATTTCCTGCAGGTCGTCGCCATGCCTGCCCCATTCGCCGGTATCGCCGAAGCGCCAGTGCAGGCGGCCCTCGGAGCCGTAGATGTCGATGCTCGGCGGTTGCGGGGCGCCCTCGGTGACGGCGCTGACGCGGTAGGTGCAGCGCGCTCCGTTGGCCATGTCGGCGAAGATGCCCAGACTATCGGGGATGACAATGCTGTAGCGCTCGCCAGTCCCCTCGTCGACGCGCGACGGGACGAACGTGCGCGCGTGCGCGGTCACGCGCGCGGTATCGCCGAGCCAGCGCTGGATGGTCTCGTTGAAGATGCCGAGCTGCATCATGTTATGTCCGGAATAGTCGCTTCGGTGACGCCAGTGCAGCGGTCCCGACTCATCCAGGCCAGAGCCGTTGAGCAAGGTCAGATGCACTTCGAGAATGCTGCCCAGCGAGCCGTCCTCGCAGAGCCGCTTGATCGTCTTGCCCAGTCGGAAGTCGAAGGGGGCGGGGACGAGTTGCGAGACCAGGTCGGGATGCTGTTGGCTGACGGCGAGCATGGCCTCAGCTTCTGTCGCGTTTGTGGCCATGCGCGCTTCGCAGAGGACGTGCTTGCCCGCTTCGAGCGCCGCCCTCGTGTAATCGAGATGCATGTACGGCCAGGTGCCGATGCTGACGGCGTCCACGTCCGGGTCGGCGAGCAATTCCTCGACTGAGTCGGAGACCCTGGGAATGTCCCACTCGGCCGCGACTCGCTCGCTCGATTCTCGAGAGCGGTTGACCACGTTGACGACTTCGACGTCGTCGATTTCGCGGAAGCCGGGGATGTGTCGCAGCTTTTGATTGCCGCCTGCTCCGATCAGTCCGATGCCGAATGCCATGGCCGATTCCTCCGTGTCGCGCGATTGGTTGTGAAGGTCTGAAGAGTCGAGGTCAGGGTAGTCCGGGCCTGTCCTATGCTGCTTGAGAACCATTCGAACGTCCCCAACCAAGGAGTACACGAGATGCCGACTGCCGACGAACTGCGAGCCGGGATTGACGGAGCGCGGGCAGCCCTGCGCGTGGCGATCCAGACATCTGGCGACGCCTGGGAAACCCCCAAAGGCACAGCCGACGATGGTGAGGCGGGTTGGTCGCCGCGCCAGACCGCCGAGCATGTGATCCCGGCCGAGATGATGTTCGCCACCGGCGTCTGCGCCGCCTGCGGCTACGACGGCCCGGACAACCCGCTGACCAGCACCGAGTTCGCCACTCCCGACGACGCGCTGGCCGCGCTGGACGCCGTCGCCGAGGCGGCCAACAGCAAGATCAAGCACGTGCAGGACGAGGAACTGGGCAAGTCCCAGGGTGGCGAAGGCATGGCTGCGGTGCCGGTGGCCGGCCTGATGGCGATGAACACCTGGCACCTGGCCGACCACGCCGCGCAGATCAGCCGCCCGGCCTTCTAGCCCGGAGTGAATCTCGCCATGCTGCGCACCTTGACGCTGTCCGTCGCATTCATCGCCGCCGTCCTGTTGGGCGGCGTGGCGATGGCTGCCGGCGGAGAGGGCGGCGGCCTGCACGCCGGACAGATCGTGGCGATCGTGATCGGGATCGCGCTGTCGGCGATCCTGCTCGGACTCTCGGCCGCCTACATTCTGCCCAAGCCGCCTAAGTTCTAAGCGGCCATGCCCGACGAAGCGCGGAGTGACCCACCCTTCGAGGAGGGTCACTTTCGGCGTGCCGACGAGTCGGACGACGCCAACTTCTACGTCGAGCCGCGGCTGGTCACGCACATCGACGATGCGGCGATCGGCGCGCTGCGTGCGCACTACTCGAAGTTCCTTCCGAAGCAGGGTCGGCTGCTCGACCTGATGTCGTCGTGGGTCTCGCACTACCCGGACGACCTGGAGTCGGAGCGGGTGGCCGGGCTGGGGATGAACGCCGAGGAGCTGGCCGAGAATCCGCAGCTGACCGAGCGGGTGGTGCATGACCTGAATGCCGACCCGGTGCTGCCCTACGGCGACGATGAGTTCGACGTGGTGACGATCGCAGTGTCGGTGCAGTACCTGACCCGTCCGCTGGAGGTGTTTCGCGAGATCGGCCGGGTGCTGCGACCGGGCGGGGGCTGCATCGTTTCGTTCTCGAACCGCTGTTTCCCGACCAAGGCGGTCTGGCTCTGGCAGGGAATGGGCGACGACGGTCACGTGCAAATGGTTGGGGCCTACTTCCACTACTCGGGCGCGTTCGAGGCGCCGCAGTGGCACGATATCTCGCCGGCCAAGGGTCGAAGCGATCCGATGTACGTGGTGCAGGCTCGAACGCCGGCAGAGTGAGGATCAGGGCGAGCGCGGGAGAATTCGGGGCACGTTTGGTGAATCTGCTGCTGTGGGCTGGGAATTCGCGCTGAATGTGTCCGGGAAAGTCCAGATTTGTCCGATTTTGTCCAGATTTGTCCATAAGAATCCGGATTTTGTGAGTGTGAGTCCGGCTGATTCCGGGTAAGTCCGGGTCGGTCCGGATCGTGGTGCTGGCGGTGAGGTCGGTCATGTCCGCTCCGTCGTGCGATGGTCAGGCGACCAGGCGGCATCGACTGTATACGGTCTGATGTTCTTGTGGTGGGTGGGGTGGTGTCGGGAGAGACAGAGTCGGGGCAGGTGGCTATGGAGCGGGGTTGGCGCGCTTGAGATTGAGGGCGAGGAGGCGTTCGAGGATTTGCTCGTCGTCGATGTCGGGGGGCCAGTTGTAAGCGGCGAAGACGGTTCATCAACGGGGGCCCTGGTGAGCAGAGCACTCTCACTGCGGTCACAAGTGAATTGGAGCCACGAAATTACTCTTCTGCCTCCGTGCAAAACTCTCGCGGAATCTGGAGAGTAATGATCCGCTGACCGTCGATCCCCAATGCTCCATCAGGTTCTCCCGGGGTGCCCTGAACCCATTCGACTAACACAGGTTCAACCTTCGAGCGTTGCTGAGACCATCCATTGCTTCCCCAGAGACCCCAACAACTGCGGCCCACGAGCGCCGAAACGTAGAAGATGTAGCGATGACTGTGCATGCTCGCACGAAACACAGTCTGACCGTCCTCGTTGGCGAACCCGCCGAATCCACTCTTTCTTGGCGTCACGTCAGGGTCGGCCTGGATAACGCCATCTGCCGCCGGGTTGCCCTCTGGATCGAGCACGATCCCGTGGATGAGCGGGTAGCCATCCGGGGACCAGAGGATTTCGTCTGCCCGGGAGAGTTTCCAATCCTCGAACCGCTCGTAGAAGTCAGATGCCGTAACACCGAAGACCTGATCGAAGACGATTTCCCATGGCTTCGTAGATGAATCACTCGTTGCTTCGCTCTGGTAATGCGCGCCAAGCACGCGCCAATATTCGAAGAGAGAGTCGGGATCAGTCATCTCTTCCAGCAGGTGAGCAGCATCGAGACCCAGCCAATAGATGTGAGGGTTTCTTCCTTCATACGGATAATCGGGGCGATCTTCAACGCTCGACAGGGTCGGCGTCTTGCTGCTGTATTCGAGCTGTCGTCTCCAGGAGCTGCTCAGCCAGGTTGTTTCATCGGCCAAGATTTTGGGAATTATCACCTTGAGTAACAATCAAGCGTCGTCGATCTTCGCTACGAAGTCGTGCATCTCCTTACACGCGGCATCGCGATCGAATTTCTCACGAGCCTCAATAGAGTCATTCTGGCGTTTCAAGGCATCGTAGGTAGCCTCAAGCGCGAGCTTAGCGCTGGACTTGAACGCAGTGGCATTCTCAGGCCGGACGCCATCATCAGTGATTCCGCCCTCGTCAACGACTACGGCATATGGCTCGTTTGGCCTAGACGGATCGACCGCCACCCTACCCCGCAGGGTGCCCAACCAAACATCGACGTAGCACCCCTTGGGGTCTTCGATCAGATAACCTACACCCTGGTACGTGACCTTCTTCCTTTGTTCCTCAGCCATCCTTCCTCTCCTCCTTCAGGTACTTCCACTCGTCCTTGCGCTTGGGCTTGGTGTTGAACAGAGCCTTGGCGACGTTCTCCGGGCTGTCGTCCACTGGCTCCGGAATTGGCTTGGGTGGGCGGCCGAGCTTCGGCTTGTCAGCCATCATTCCTCCTATATTGCTATGTTGGCATTATACAAGGATACTCACCTGGAGCCGGCGGTGACTACCGCCCGTAGATGCCCAGCGAGCGCTCGATCCGGGCGCATTTCTCGTCGACCATCACCACCCGGTTGGTGACCTGTCCGAGGTGCTTGTTGGTCTCGTCGAGGTTGCGGAGGACGTGGGCGATCCGGCGTGTCAGGCGCTGCGGTTGCGGTCCACCAATTCTCGCAATAGGGACTCGATTCGATCAAGCTGCGACGGACCCGCCTCTGGTTCCGGCTCTACCAGTGGTTCCGGCTCTTTGGGTCCCAGCCAGTAGAGGAAGTAGAGGACTGCTGCGACGCCCAGGACAATAGGAACAGCGATCAGCGCTTCATGCACGGCGTGCCCCTCGTGATACTCCCGGGCTGCGACATGGCCGAGATGGGTAGCCACGAACACCAGCGCGAATGGCGCTGCCCTGACGATCTTGTCTCCGAACGGCGTGTGGTCCCTGATCGCGCCCCAGATTCGAGTGATGATGCGTTCAAGGATTGGCAAGCGAACATCTCCGACCAGCCTCTCGTGATATGGTCACGACAGGCAGATACCTAGATTCAGCGGCCCTCAAAGCGGATCAGGCTGGGGCCGCTGAGTCAATTCTATGGGATTTTCATCGGCCTATCGGATGGCGCCCAAGATGTGTGACGGCCCTGCTCCGGCAGGGTCGTTTTCGTTCTGTCATACTGCCCGCGCCAGCCAACCGGACTTGTCTGGGACCCGCCGATAAAGGCAGCGGTTCCATGCTCCCTCCGTGGCGTTCCAGCGGGTCATCGGTTGGCTGGCACTGGCCGTTTGCCTCGTGTCAGGGAGGGAGCCACCGTGACGAGCCCGCACCGAGGGGCCGTCGTCGCAATCGTCGTTCTCGCGTTCGTCTGTTCCGTCGCCGGTCTCGCCGTCTCTCAGTCCACGACCACCCACACAGCCCAAGTCCGCATCAACGCCCGTCAGTTAGACGACGGGCGGGTGGAGTTCGCCCTGCAGCAGCGGGACGGAGCCTCATGGGGAGACCGGCTTCTCCTGCCTGGTCGCTTCCTCGCGGCCAACGTCGGCCATGACCGCTGGGTTTCGACTCGCGCCTACACCGTCTCCATCGAGGTACCAGTGGCTCAGGTCGAAGAAGACCTGATGGAGGATGAGCCGGCGACCGCGCAGAGCACATCCGCTGGCCCAGCGTGGCAGCTCACCGACCCGACCACGCTGCCCCTGGTGGCGCTGACCGCTGCGCGCAGCATCTCCACCCACTCAACCGACTCCGGCTATCACGTGATCGCCGCCAGGGGGCACGGCTCGAACGACGCCGGCGCCCCCGTGACCACCACCAACCACTATGCGTGTCAGCCTGGCTCCGGCTCGCTGCTGCACTGGCATAACGAACACGGCTGGGGAGAGGTCCACCACCCTGACCGCGGCATCTCCCCGCTGACCTTGCTGACCATCCAATCCCTGCACGAGCGGGTCTGGTCGGAGTTCAGTCAGGCTCTCGTTACCTGCGGGGTGACCCTGGCATCTCCGGCTCAGGCCCAACAGCCGGTCCAGGTTGTCCCCCAGGTGACTCACCCGTATGAGATCTGGGGGTCGGCCTCGAACCCAAGCTGGAATCGGGCGCAACTGCTGGTGCGCTGCCCCGACAACGTCCGCGACTGGTACCTGCAGGTGCAAGTCTTCGACACGATCCACCATCCCCTCGGCGATTACCTGTTGCCGCAGGAGTTCTCGCTGGCGCTTGAGGACACGTTCGAGCTGGTTCACTCGGAGGTCGGCGGTCACCAGTGGCACGTCGACTTGCACCGGGTGTTCGCTTCAGGACTCGACGCGAAGTACTTCTGGGAGCAGGCGCTGGCTGAGGGCGAGTTCACGATGGTCTTGCCGGCAGTGCATGGCGGGCCGAACACCGTCACCATCGGACTCACCCCGTATCCGGGCGAACACCGACCCTGTGGGTAGAGCCTGGGCCTACTCTGAGCGCTCGGCTCGGCCCGATGCCGAGCAAGCGAGAAAGGTGTTCAGATGGCAGAATCAGATCGACCCTACACCGTAATCGGGAGTACGGATGGCATCACACTGGGTGTTGGAGAGGCTAGATTCTTGACTTGGCGCGACCAAGAAGCGAAGCGAGTAGTTCTAATCTTCGACGAAGTGCCCCGATCTGTCGTCTCCACCAGCCTCGACGCACAGGGTGCTCTGACAATTCAGTTGGCCGTTTCACGACGATCACTCGCCTCGCTCTCGGAGGCAATTGCGAATGAGGCGAACTACGCTGACTCTGCTGGGTGGCCAAAGGATCTGGAGACGGCTGAACAGTAGACATCAGGACCCTCCTACTCTACTCATCCGCGGAGGCTTCGTCCTCGGGCAAGACTTCTCCTCCGAGGACTTCCAGGGCGGTGCCCCCGCTGCCCTCTACTTCATCTTGTCTAACACGTAGACGGGATTTGGAAGGCTCCGGGATCGCCATGCCCTTGGGGAACATTTGCAGTGGATAGTAGTCTTCAGTCGTCACGGGTACAGTGTATCGTGCAAGATAGTACTTTGCATACGCTCGGATTCGATCACCCGCTTCCCTCGTTCCTCACCCAGCGTTCCGTCTCTAGTGGGAGTGGCTGAAGGAATCTACCCAGTTCGTCATCTTCCTCGTACTGATCGTTGTACCGCTCTTCTACGACCGAGCCGACGTTCACCAAGAAGTAGTCTCTGTGGTCATTCAACACTCGCCAGCTCTCCCAATGTTCGTGCTGTCCTGAATGTGGCCAGGCGAGCACCTTCCACACCATCACAACCTCCACTATGAACAACACTCCTGACAAAGCCAGGGCCCACAGCGGCGCACCAGCAGCGAGAAGCGGTATCCAATAGCCGAGGCCGGCGATCAAGATACCAGCGCTGTGGAGCCACGCCTTCAACGCTCTCTTCGCCTCCAGATAGAGCTTCCACACCTGCTTGTAGTTGAACTCTCCGTACAGCGCGTCAACCAGGGCTCCCTTCTCCACCACAAGCTCATCCGGGCCCACTCCCCACGCCTTCCTGAACCAGAACTCAAAGTAGAAATCATCTGGCGAGCGCCGCACCTGCCATACATCAGATAGCGAGACGCGGGGTCCGTCCCAGCGCTCGCCGAAGAGAGCGATCTTGACTGCTGAGGGATCGCACTTCTCGCAATGAACCGGCATCTCGCACGGCTTGTCTAAGTCGACCTCGACCCTGTCCCGTACCCACCACGCCTCACCACCGGGAAACTTGCTGTGGTCGGTGCTATATTTGTGGCCAGCATCAAGCCGATACCCTACCCTCTGTTCGCTCCCCCCGACTGCCACGAGGTAGTAGATGACGTTGACTTTCCCGTGTGTGTCATCCGCGCACTCCGTTGCCGAGATGACAGTCTCTCCGTACCGCTTGTACACGCAGGCTATGCACACACGGTCGGTCTTCGACTTGGCACGGCCGCATTTCGCGCAAGACTCCCGCTCCTCCGCGCAAAGGTCAGCAAGTGTGCGGTAGTCGGGAATTGATGAGGATGGCCACGTTGTGGTGCCAACGCCCGGAACGAACACTCTCAGTACCTTCGCGCAGATTCCCCTACACAGTGCGCGCACCCGTGCAAAGGTGGTCGGAACTTCCCGCGGAGGGCTTGCCGAGTCGCCACCGGACCAGATGATCGAATTGAGCGCCAGAATCGTTCGCTTGGTCGGTCCCGCCGAATATCTGGACTCCAGGTTCATCAACCATCCATCCAGCAGCTTGAACAATTTGGACATGGTCTTGCTCACCATTGAAGCTCCATCTGACCCAGCGGAATCGGCTCTGGCAGGTCCGTAGTCAACTCTGCGTACTCGAGCACTCGGCCATCCATGGCTCTCGTAATCAGTTCCATCCGCTCCACGGTGCTGAGGCCGAGATGGTTGTGGCGCCAGACGCACTCGTCGACGTACCGGTGTAGGTGCTTCCGGCTCCACCAGTGGTTCGTGCCGTGGTAGACCCGCTTCACCTCGGCCCAGAAGGACTCGATCGCGTTCGTTGACACCCCATCGCGCGCCCACTCTCGCCGCGAATGCGCGACTGTCTCCAGCGGACGACGGACAGCGTTGTAGCTGGGCGACTCATCCGCGTAGACTTGGGTGCCCGGCTCGGTGTGGCGATGGACGAACGGCACCAGCTCCTCCATCGTCGCCGCCTTGACCGGCTTGGCGTAGACTTGGCCAGTCTCGCGCTCGACGATGCCGACAACTGGAAACTTCTCCGGCTTGCTCTCTCGCGGTCCCGGTGCATGTTCTTGTACTTGCCGCCGATGAAGGTCTCGTCGACCTCGACCTCTCCGGAGAACGTCGGTGGATCCTGCTCGTCGTAGCACTCCCGGATCCGGTGGGCGAGATGCCATGCTGTTTTCTGGGACACGCCGAGCATGATGTGCAACTGCGGCGAGGACCACCCCTTGACCTGTTGCGCGAACATCATGATCGCCAGAAGCCAGGTGTGGTAGCCCAGCTTGGAGTTCTGCATCACCATGCCCGTGCGGACGCTGAAGAACTTCCGGCACCCTCGGCAACGGAACGGCATCGTTGGATGGGTGGTGCCGATCTGAACGTCATCATGGTCGCAGTGCGGGCAGATCGGGCCGTCTGGCCATCGGTTGTCGATGAACCAGCGCTCCGCAGCAGCATCATCCGGGAACCGTCGGTAGAACTCGGGGATTGACAAGCTGTGCTTGTCTCGGGCAGTCATCTCTTCACACTCGTTTCGGAACTATTGTAACATTCGCGGGGCACTGGGCTCCCAGGACTGTTACTGTCCAGGTTGCGAGAAGGGATGACTTCTGCCACAATGCTTGTAGGGATTGCACTGTGGCTCTAAGCCATCGAACCCGCTTCCCGGGCTTGGGAAGTGGGTTCTGCGTTTAAGCGCGGCGCATGATGGCTCTCGATTTCCATCAGTGCCCGCGCCGCCACCCTATCATCGGCTCTCGGAATTAATCCAGTCCCCAACCATTCCACCGCCTCTCCACTACCTCATCTACGCACCTCGACTGGAAATCTGAAACCCTCGATGATTCGGGGGCTAGCCAACCGAGAGAGGTGCGGCCAAATGACTGAGATCGAGTCTGTCGGCGAGAACGCGAGTGTCGAAGCAAAATGGAGTCAGGAACTCGGACGGATCGTCCTGACCGCCTCGAACATCAGAATCAACGTCCCAGGGCCGGGCGTCATTCCTTCTTTGGAGATCCGACTGAACTCGACGGACGCTCTCCAGTTGATCGACGATCTGCGGCAGTCTCTATGTCACATGCCGGAATGAACTTGATCACGACAGTTGGTGTTGTTTTCGCTGTCACTTCTGAACTCCTTGGTTACTCACGGTGATAATTCCCAAGATTTTCCGGTGGGTCGTCATCCACGTTGCGACGCCCTCGACAAGCCAGGCCGGCTCGTCGAGGAGGGAGCGTTCTAGGAGCTGATACTGGAGGATGTGCGCAAGCTCGTGCGTGTACACATCGCGGAAGAAGTCATGCGGCCTCCATGAGTTGCCCCACATATAGAGCGCACCGAGATCGACGACAACGTAATCCGGTCCGGCCCACGCCGAGAAGGGATGATACGAACCCAGACATTCCAAGTCACCTAGTACGTCATGCTCTGGCAACGCGTCGGCGAGCAATTCTTCACATTCAAAATGGAGATACAGAGTCAAGTGCGCTTCAATCTCCAGGTCGAACTCCTGCCGATACCAGTCGATTGCGGCGAGCGCTTCAGTGACCGACGCGTTCTTGTTCGCAGTCGACGCCGCCCCGGTGGCGATGAGATCGAGCGGGATTCCAGCAACTTGGTTCCATTCAATGGCATGTGGCGTGTTTACCCAGATCGCATCAGCAAAATCCAGTCTCGTGACTCCTTCAGGCGCCACGATGTCAGCGTCTTCGAGATCGAGACTCGACCTTGCCTCTCTGAGCGACACACCGTCGGCGCCAGACCAGGCAATGAGATTCCAGCCCGGCTCCAGAAACAAGATCGGAGCGGGACGATCATCGGGTCGCACCCACTCCACGGTCTCATCGCCGGCGATACGGATGACAATGCCCATTCCTGGGTCAATCTTGTACAGGTCGCCGCGAAGATGGGGTGATGAGAAGCGAAATTGTTTCGCTTCCCCATCCCAGCTGTAGACCAGTTGGGACTCGGGAAGGGCTTCGAACAGATCGTCTGCGTAGATCGGTTGTCCGACCCAGCCGACGAAGTTAATCCCTGGTTTCAGTACGGTCGTTAACTGATGAGTTTCCGTAGCAAGACTGCGCGCTCCCGCCAGAAGGAGCAGGAGCGCGCAGGTGACGCCAAACAGGCGCATCACACGACTATCTGAGCCTCTAACGGAACTCGGGGATCACCGTCTCCGCGAACATCTGGGCTGGCTCGATGGTGTCTCGGCCGAAGAATTCGATCATGAACATGTCGCAGCCGCGCTCCATGTGGCGGTTGATTCGCTCTTTGATCATGTCCGGGGTGCCGGTCAGGGCCATGTCGCCGGCGGGGTTGCCCATGTGACCGCCGAAGATCTTCTGTGCCCGCTCGACCATCGGCTGGACCTTGGCGTCGTCGTCGACGATGGTGACCAGGCACTGCTGCGAGACGCGGATTTCCGAGGGGTCGCGGCCGAGGCGCTCGGCGTGGCCGCGGAGGACCGAGACCTTGTGCTCGAGGTCGTCCTGAGCGCCGGCCGAGTTGTTCCAGATGTCGGCGTACTGCGCGGCGATGCGCATGGTGACCTGCTCGCCGCCGCCGCCAACGAGGATCGGCATGTCGCGCGGAGGCTTGGGCTGGGTGACGAGGTTCTCGGTGTGGAAGTACTCGCCCTCGAACGAGAACTCGTCCTGGTCGGGGTCGAACATGCCCTTGAAGATCTGCAGACCCTCTTCGAGCTGGCGCAGACGGTCGCGGGTGCTGACGAAGGGCATGCCGAAGTCGGAGAACTCGCGGGCCATCCAGCCGGAGCCGAAGCCGGGGATGACGCGTCCGCCGGCGATGTTGTCGACGGTGGCGATCATCTTGCCGGTGTGGGCCGGGTTGCGCATGCCGACGGGCGTGACCAGCGTGCCGATTTCTGGCTTCTCGGTCACGGCGGCGATGCCTGCGGCCAGGGTCCAGGCCTCAAGCATGGGGATCGCGGGCGACTGCGGGCCGTAGAGATGGTCGTTGACCCAGAGCGAGTCGAAGCCCATCTCCTCAAAGGCCGAGGCGGCGCGCTGCGTCTCCTGCCAGGTGCGCTTGATCTGGGGAACCATGACGCCGAAGTGCGGGCTGTTGGTCATTGGGGGGAGTCCTCTCGGGGAGATCGCGATTTGCGGGCAGGGTAGCGCAGGGTCAGTTGCAGACAGAGGCGGGATCCTGTGGCAGGCGGAACTCGATCCCCGTGATGTCGGAGCGGATGATGTTGAAGGAGCGGCGTTCGCTCTTGGCTCCGCTCTTGCCATTGCCGGCGTAGTGGATTTCGCAGTTGTCGATCGTGGCCCACATGTCGTAGACCCCCGGACCGGGAACCGTGAAGGAGAACGTCCCGTCGTCGGCGGGCCAATCACCGCCTCTGCCGGATTCGCCGGAGGCGCCGACCCAGACGCCGTTCCTTGGAGTGCCGTCGGCGTTGAGGAGCTTGCCGGAGATGCGCAGCGTGCACATGCCTGGCTGGAGTTGGAACAGCAGCCCCGAGACATCGTGCTCCGACAGGTCGATGATCTCCCGTTCGTGCCATTTCCCAGTCGCGCCCTGAGCCCCGAGGTACAGCAGGCATCCATCCAGCCATGAGTACACGTATAGTTGGCCTGCCTTCGTCAGCCCCGCCCGAAATCTACCCGTGGAATCGGTGCGAACTTCAACGCTCTGATCAACCGCAACGACATTGATCTGGGCGTCCTCGATGGCCTCGCCTTTGGAATCGAGTAACCATCCCGTGATTCTGGTGCACGGATCCTCTTCGGCCTGGAATCGAATGCCAGCGATGTCCCGGTTGACCACCTCGATGGTCCCGGCCCGCTCCTTGGTCCAGGTCGGAAGATCCGCGTTCCAATAGAGACGGCATCCACCCAGGTCGGCAGAGAGTTGGTAGGGGCCGGGCTCGGTCGCGACGAATGTGAAGGAGCCGTCGAGCTCGGTTCTGACCGCAGTCGAATTGCCTTTTCTCTGGACCCGGACTTCTATGCCGGCCAGCGGCTGATCATCCGGGCCGGCCAGCGCTCCGACGATCTGCCAGCGGCATTGATCGGCGTCCACCGTGATCGCGATCGGCTCGGGTTGACTGTTGCCGATTTCGATCAGGCTGGCCTCGTCATCGGACGGCCGCGCCTCATCGCTGCTCTCCGACCACCAGAACTGGCAGTGCCAGTAGTCATCGCCGAGCTCGATCCAGACGCGGTAGTCGGCCCGTTTGCGGACGAAGAGTTCGAACGTCCCGTCTTCACTCGATCTCGCTCGACGATCCCAGCCAGCCGGATAGCCGTCCTGGTACTCCCTGGCCTCCAGAGAGGCTCCAACTCGCGGTGTGCCGTCGGTGTTGACGATTGTCCCTGCGAGCGCGAATTCGTTCCCTGCAGGTCGGCGTTTGGCGCTGCCGCGACGCTTGGTCATGAGCGCCTCGAACTCGTCGTAGAACTCTTCCAGGGTGAGTCCAAAGGCAGCCGCGAAGGCGCTGCGCATGGTGGGCCGCGTCTCCCAGCGGCCACCTGGCCCGGCTCTGCCCGGGGCCAGGACGCGATAGAAATCGAGCGCGGCGCTCTTGCCGGCGCGCTCGACCAGCAGATCGGCAGCGACCAGGCCGAACGAGTATTGCCAGGTCTCGTTGCTCGACTCAATCTCTTCAAGCGGCGGACCCTTCGAAGCCAGGTTGAGCGCGTTGATCAGCTTCCTGCTGAGCGGATAGCCGTTGCGATCCTGGGTCGAAAGATCACTGTCGAACCAGTTGGCGGAGCCTTCAAGCAGCCAGTTCAAATCAATGTAGTTGGCGCCCATAAGCTGATATTGCAGCGCATGAATGTATTCGTGCAGCACCACATAGCGACCCCAGTGGTAGCGCCCACTGCTGGATCCCTCCCACGTGCTGCTCTTCAGGTAGAACGCATTCTGATCGCTGCTGTACCAACCACCAGCCCGTTGCCAGAAGTTCCGGAACGACTCCCATTCCCATGGGTGGCCCAGTTCCGTCGTCTTGTCGTGCGCCGATTTCGCATCGCCGGCGACGACGACCACGAGCGAGGACGGGTCAGCCTGCACACCGAGTTCTCTGGCGCTGTACTCGAGCGTTGCGGCCAGATCGCGCTCAATCAGCCGGCGCACGCCGTGATCGACGCTGCCGGCGTAGTGAATCTCCGGGATGACGAAGGTCGGCTGCAGCCAGTTGACGTCGCGACTGACCCTGACTTCGAGCGCATCGCCCCGCCTGACCGCCGGCCAATCGTCCGCAGACTCGGGAGCGGCCGGAGCGTAGCGGTGATCACCAAGGCGAATCTCCAGCAGCGCACCGCCGATGCCCCGGGCGACATCCTCAATCGACCGGTCGTCAGGGCCCAACCACGCGACCCAGTTGACGCCGGTGTGAAGCTCGACCGATCCGGCCGCAGGGACGATGGGGCGGATCCAGGTGGCTCGCGATTTTTCGCCGAGGCGAACGAGGTAGGCCGCGCCAGGCGTGATACGACGCAGGCTCCAGAGGCTGTTGGGCATCGCGGGCGCCGCCATCGACCAGCGGCTCCACCTCGCGTTCCAGCTGTAGACAGCCTCGATTTCCGGTATCTCTCCAAACAGCGCCGCAACAGAGACCGCCTCGCCCACCCAGCCGACAAAGTTATCGCCCGGCTGGAGCTCAACGGTACGTGTTTCAGGAGTCTCGTCTGCCAACGCCAGAGCCGGCAACGCCACCGCGAGTACGAGGACGAACACTGCAATCGCCAGGCCAACACGCCCATGCTTGATCATGCGCGGCAGCCTAGCAGCGATGACGACGAAGCCCCGCCGGAGCGGGGCTTCGTGGTGATTGCCGGGTCGGGCGGGATTAGTGGGCCGGGACGGCTTCCTCGCTGAACTGGGCGGCTTCGGTTGAGCCGCTCAGCGCCGTCGTCGCCGCGTCGCCGCCGGTGACCGTGAGCAGGATTTCGTCGAAGTACGACGTGCCCGCTTCGCGCTGGTGCTTGGTCGCGGTGTAGCCCTGAGCCTCGGCCTCGAACTCACCTTCCTGCAACTCGACGTAGGCGGCCATGCCACGGTCGCGGTAGCCCGAGGCGAGGTTGAAGGTGTGGTAGTTGATCCCGTGCCAGCCGGCCAGGGTGATGAACTGGAAGCGGTAGCCCATGTCGGCCAACTGCTCCTGGAAGTTCGCGATCGTGGCGTCGTCAAGGTGACGCTTCCAGTTGAACGATGGGGAACAGTTGTAAGCCAGCATCTTGTTCGGGTACTCGGCGTGCAGCGCCTGCGCAAAGTCCCGCGCCTCGCCGATGTCCGGCACTGAGGTCTCACACCAGATCAGGTCCGCGTGCGGAGCGAAGGCAAGTCCGCGAGCGATCGCCGAATCGATCCCGCCGGTCACCCCGAAGTAGCCCTCGGCCGTGCGCTCGCCGGTCGTGAAGGGACGGTCGCGCTCGTCGATGTCGGTGGTCATCAGCGTCGCCGAGAGCGCGTCGGTGCGAGCCATCAGCACGGTCGGCACGTTCATCACGTCAGCCGCGAGCCGGGCGGCTTGCAGCGTGCGCACGTGCTGCGCCGTCGGGACGAGCACCTTGCCGCCCATGTGACCGCACTTCTTCTCGGCCGCGAGTTGGTCCTCGTAGTGGACGCCGGCGGCGCCCGCTTCGATCATGTTGCGCATCAGCTCGAAGGCATGGATCGGACCGCCGAAGCCGGCCTCGGCGTCGGCCACGATCGGCAGGTAGTAGTCGACGCTGGCCCGGCTCTCGAGCCGGTCGACCTGGTCGGCCCGCATCAGCGCGTTGTTCAGTCGCTTGACCAGCGAGGGCACGCTGTTGACCGGGTAGAGCGACTGGTCGGGGTAGGTGTGGGCGGCGGTGTTGGCGTCCGCCGCAACCTGCCAACCGGAGACGTAGATCGACTGCAAGCCGGCCTTGGCCATCTGCACTGCCTGCGCGCCGGTGACGGCGCCGAAGGTGCGGACGAAGTCCGTGTCCTGCATTGAGTTCCAGAGCCGCTCCGCGCCGTAGCGCGCGAGGGTCGACTCAGGCAGCAACGAGGGGCGCAGCTTGAGGACGTCGGCAGCCGTATAGTTCCGCTGTACTCCAGCCCAGCGCGGATTCGTCGCCCACTCGTGCTCGAGTGCGGCGGCGGCGCTGTCCAGCGGGTTGCCGGTCCCGTTCGTGCCGTTCGTCGTCATCTGGGTCCTCCGTGGCTGTCCGTGGCCGATCCTGTGCGTCGACTCACGATGCGCGGCGCAATCGCCGTTATGCCCTGTGGTTGGTATTCGCCCACTCTGTCTGGTCTCGCAGTTCTAGTCGAGGTATTCGTAAGCGGGCAGCGTCAGAAACTCGGTGAACTCGTCGTTGAGCACGAGTTGGTCGAGAATCTCGACCGCGTCGCCGTAACGAGATTCCGCAGCGCCGCCCAGCGATGCGAGCTCTTCGTCGCGCAGCGATTCGTACAGATCGCTCGTCACGGCGCGGCCGTCGTCGAGTTCGGCCTCGTGACGGATCCACTGCCAGATTTGGCCGCGGGAGATTTCCGCCGTTGCGGCGTCTTCCATCAGGTTGTTGATCCCCGCCGCGCCGACGCCGTTGAGCCAGCTGTTGATGTACTGCAGCGCGACCGAGATGTTCGCTCGCAGGCCGGCCTCGGAAACCGTGCCGCCCGACTCGTCCAGCGAGACCAGCTCGCCGGCGCTGACCTCGACGTCTTCGCGCATCCGCTCGCGCTGGTTGCGCGCGCCGTCGAGGTTCCGCTCAAAGATGTCTCGGGCGACGGAGACCAGGTCCGGATGCGCGACCCAGGTGCCGTCGAACCCATCGGTCGATTCGCGCTCCTTGTCGGCGCGGACGCCGGTCAGCGCGATCTCGTTGATCTCGGGGTCGCGGCGCGAGGGAATGAACGCGGCCATGCCGCCCATCGCGTGCGCGCCGCGCTTGTGGCAGGTGCGCACCAGCAGCTCGGTGTAGGCGCGCATGAACGGAGTCGTCATCGTCACCTGCACGCGATCGGGCAGAGTGAACGTCGGCTGCGATTTGAAGCGCTTGACCGCCGAGAAGATGTAGTCCCAGCGGCCGGCGTTGAGCCCGGCCGAGTGGTCGCGCAGCTCGTAGAGGATCTCTTCCATCTCGAAGGCGGCCGGCAGCGTCTCGATCAGCACCGTCGCGCGGATGCTGCCCTGGGGCACGCCGAGGTCGTCCTGCGCCTTGACGAAGGCGTCGTTCCAGAGCCGCGCCTCGAGGTGCGATTCCAGCTTGGGCAGGTAGAAGTATGGGCCGGTGCCGCGAGCGACGCGCTCGGCGGCGTTGTGGAACATGTACATGCCGAAATCGAACAGCGAGGCGCAGATCGGCTCGCCGTCGACCAGCACGTGCTTCTCGTCCAGGTGCCAGCCGCGCGGACGGATCAACAGCGTCGCGATCTTCTCGTTGAGTGACCTCACCGAACCGTCGGGATTCGCGAATGTGATCTCGCGGCGAACCGCGTCGCGGGCGTTGATCTGGCCATTGACGATGTTGTCCCAGGTCGGCGAGAGCGCGTCCTCGAAGTCGGCCATGAACGCGTCGGCGCCGGAGTTGAGCGCGCCGATCATCATCTTGCGGTCGACCGGCCCGGTGATCTCGGCCCAGCGCTGCTGCAGGTCCTCCGGCGTCGGCGCGACCTGCCAGGAGCTGAAGCGGATCTCCTCGGTGTCGGACAGGAAGTCGGGCAGCGCGCCGTTGTCGAACTCGACCTGGCGCTCCATCCGGCGAGCCAGCAGCTCTCGCCGGCGCGCGTTGAACTCGCGGTGCAGTCCGGCGACGAAGGCGAGGGCGTCCTCTGTCAGGATCTCGTCGAAGCCGTCCTCGAGAGTTCCAACGACTTCCACGCCGTCCGGGGTGCTAATCTCAATCGCCTGGGTCATCTCTGTACTCTGTCCCTGCTCGCGGTCTGTCTGCCGCCCTGTCGATTCGTTGGCCTCACACGACCTGCGTGATCGCCGCTCGCAAGTATCGTTTGTGAACGTTGGATTAAGGTACGAACCCTGTAGACATCGTCAATAGCAATCGATACTCTCGATAGAGGATTTTGATATCACAAGTAACCCAGTCGATACAATCCGGCGCCCATGACCGCGTCTCGACGCAGTACGCTTGTTCTTCAGAGGATACTCGATGACGAACGACGTCCCGCCGCCTGTCCGACTCGTTTCCGCCGTCGTCGGTCACGCGCACCCACGACCGAACCGGATCGAACAGAACCGAACAAGACCGAACAGGTCCAACCGCCATCGCGTACACCAGGATCGACCAAAACTTTCCAAAACGAACCACCTTCAACCACCCATCCCGCATAAAATACTGGGTTTCCGCTCTTTTTCCTCGCCAGGAAAAATTTCCGCCGACCACCTTCCGCCGGCGCTCCGCACCGCTCCCGCCATCGGCCGCACGACTCGTGCACAACCTGACCGGACCGAACGGAGCCGAACAGGGCCGAACAGGTCCAGACAGGAAACACCTGCCAATACGCGCGCTCGACCTGACCAAACCTGTCCAGAATTGACCAAAACTGACCACCCTCAGACCACGCATCCCCCGCAAAACACTGGAGATCCTGCTTCCGGGACCCGGGAATACTTTTTCGCCGAACACCACCGGTGACAGGGATCTGGAAGGCGTATCCTGAGAATCCGAGCATCGACGAGGAGCAACATCAATGACGACCACCAGTGAACAACCGGCCAAGACGCGAGTCGGCAACTTCAACGTCGGCGGCATCAACCACCTCGCCCTCGTCTGTCGAGACATGCAGCAGACCGTCGATTTCTACGAAGGCCTCCTCGGTTTCCCGCTGGTCAAGACGATCGAGCTGCCCGGCGACAACGGCCAGCATTTTTTCTTCGACATCGGCAACGGCGACTGCCTCGCCTTCTTCAACTTCCCCAACGCGCCCGAACCCGCACCGGGCGTCGCCTCGCCCGATCCGAATACGTTCTTCGATCCCTCAGCCGAGCTGGTCACCGCGATCGCCTCGATGAATCATGTCGCCTTCGACGTCGACCCCGAGGAGATCGAGGAAATGCGCGAGCGGCTAATCGAGGCCGGGGTCCGCTGCACGCCGATCCTCAACCACGACGACTCTCCGCGCGGGATCGCGCGGGAAAACCATCCCGGCGTCTTCGTCCGCTCCGTCTACTTCTACGACCCCGACGGCATCATGCTCGAGTTCGCTGCCTGGACCCGCGCCATGCGTCCCGACGACGTGCGCCACGCGCCGGCGAGAGCGGCCAACGCGGCGGCCGTTTTGGCGGACTGACCACCAACATCGGAGGCGGACTGACCGCGACTCAGTCGCCCGCGATACACCAGATCTGTCACTGGTAGACGCTGTTCCTCGCTGCGTCGCAGCCGATGCACGATCCGCGTACACCGGGTTGCATTTCAGCTTGACGCGGGAACAAACCCGCGTCCATTTCCGTACTGTCGTTAAGCGCGCTGGTTCGTCGGTGCACGGAGCATCGGGCGAGCGCGGTAGCACTGAGAGAAAGGGGGATCGGATGACGTTCGAGCAACGACTCGACCAAGACGGCGCCGAAATTGACGCGCTGATCGAGGAGCAATGCGAGGTGTATGGCGATGAGCGGCAAACCGCGCCGGAGGCGACCAAGGACAAGGTGATCCCCCTGATCGGCTTCGACATCTCGGGGACCCGGGCGCCGACCAAGGACGTCGCCGCCGCCTGGCGTCGTCGGATGACCGACGCAACCCGTCCGCCGGTTCGGCTGGGCCAGACCTCGCCGCACTGGAACTTCGCCGACGAAGCGAACGACGATGCAGCGGCCCCGGCCGGCGGCCAGGCGTCCACTGCGTCCACTGCGTCCAAGCGCAAGCCTCGTCGACGCCGCGCGTCCAATCCCGATGCCGATACGGATATCGACGCCACCCGCGCCTACTTCAACGAGATCGGGCGGCGGCCGCTGTTGACGGCCGAGCAGGAGCAGGAGCTGGGCGCGGCGATAGAGCGCGCACGCTGGATCGATGCGCTGGAACAGGGGTTGCACGAACGCCTGGGCCATGCGCCGCGCCCGATGCAGGTCTGGGCCGAACTGCTCAGCCAGCTCGGCGAGCTGCGCGGAATCATGGAGATGACCGCGCATTGCCTGTACCTCAACACGCTGCCCGCCGACGAGCTGATGCAGCACGAGCGCTTCCGACAGGCGGTCGACGGCAAGCTGGACACGCATCTGGTCTCGCGCCTGAGCGCGCGGAGCGGCCTCGAGCAGGAGTACGTCGGCGATCTGGTGATCGCGCTGTCGATCGTCACGTCGATCGTGACTCCGCGGCTTTACCGCCGCTCGGTCCAGGCGCTGGGTAGCGACCCGAGCTTCGGCGAAATGCCGGACGACACAGAAACGTGGCTCTCGGCCGATGCCGGCCTGGTGCGCCGCGCCGAGCGCCGACTGACCGAGACCAAGTGGGACGGCTACGACGCCGAGCGGACGATGTACGTCTCCAACCTGCGTCTGGTCGTCTCGGTCTCGAAGAAGTACCAGAAGAAGGGTCTGCACCTGCTCGACCTGATCCAGGAGGGCAACGTCGGCCTGTTCCGCGCCGTCGAGAAGTTCGACTACCGCAAGGGCAACAAGTTCTCGACCTACGCCACCTGGTGGATCCGGCAGTCGGTCACACGATCGCTGGCCGACACCGCCAACCTGATCCGCGTCCCGGTGCACACCACCGAGTTGATCAACCGGCTCAAGCGCGCCGAGCGTCGCCTGCACCAGGAGTTCCAGACCCAGCCGACCGATGCCGCATTGGCGCTGGAGATGGACGAGAGTGAAGAACGGATCCGCACGCTGCGGCGTATCTCGATGACTCCGGCCTCGCTCGACAAGAGCGTCTCAGATGAGGACAACGACTCCGACCTGACGCGCTTCCTCGCCGACGAGGACACGCCGACGCCGGAAGACGAGGTCCTGCACCAGGCGCTCACCGGGCTGACGCGTGAGGCGCTGAACCGGCTGGAACCTCGGGAAGCCGCGGTGCTGGCCATGCGCTTCGGACTCGAGGACGGCAACGAGTACACCCTGGAGCAGGTCGGACAGCGCTTCGGTCTGACTCGCGAGCGGATCCGCCAGATCCAGGCCAAGGCCTACCGCGAGCTGCGCAAGGATCCCGAACTGCGCCGGCTGCGCGAGCGCTAATCCAGCATCCGGCCGGCCTCGTTGAGGCCGGCCGGATGGCCGCTAAGCTGAAGCAGCGAGCGGGGGTAGCTCAGGGGTAGAGCTCCTGCCTTCCAAGCAGGTGGCCGCGGGTTCGAATCCCGTCCCCCGCTCCAGCGCTACTGCAGCGGCAGCAATATCTCCGTGTGCCACTTGGACGTGTCTGGCTCCGCCTCGGGGTCCGTGATGTAGCGCTCAATCGGTCCGCCGGCCGGCGCCCGACCGATCTCCTGGACGTACTTCCAGACTTCCTCGTGGGTCCGGCCAAGCTCCTCGTACGGACCGAAGTGGTCGGCCTTGACGGCGTCGCCGGCGGGCAGCTCCAGCAGTTCGATCTCACCGGCGGGCTGCACTCCATCACCGATCTCAATACCACCCGATAGCGACATCTGGTTGGCGTCCATCGAGTGGTAGACCGCGATGACATGACCCATGTCGGTGACGCCTTGCTCAGTCAACGCCGCATGCACGGCGGGGAAGATGCGGGCGAAGGTCGCGGGCAACTCCTCGGTCGACGCCTCCGCATGGATCACGGCCGCCCTCCGGGCCGCAAGTTGGACAATCTCCGGCATCGATCTCTCCGTTCATCATCTCGCTTCACCGCGATGCTAGGCCAACGGCAACCAGATCTCGGTGTGCCACTTCGATTGATCTGGCTCGGCGTCAGGCATTGTCAGGTAGCGCTCAACCACCATCCCGCTCGGAGCTCGCCCCTGAGCGGCAAGCTCCGTCTCCAGCCGAGCCTGCGTCTCGCGGAAATCGTCGAACAGGTAGGGGCCGAAGTGGTCGATCATGCCCGCCTCGCAGCCGCCCAATCCCAGGGGCGCCAACGGCTCGGCCGGCTCAAAGTCATCAGCGACCTCCATGCCGGCCGACAGGACCAGTGCACCGTCGCTGATCGAGTGGTATACCGCGACCACTTCGCCCAGATCGGGCGGACCCTGCTCCTGCAGGGCGTCCCATATCGCCGGGTACATCTGGGCGAAGGCGCCCACCAGCTCATCCCGGGTCGTGACTGCATGGAACACGGCGGCCCGACGCTCCGGCATCCACGTGATCATCGGCACCGGATCACCCGCAGTTCGGTCACGATCAGGTCAACCGGTTGGTCATGTTTCGAGTGAGGCAGGGAGTCGATCAACTGCATCTCGTAGGCCAGACCCACACGTGGCACCGGATGGCCGGCGAGGAAGCGATCGTAGTAGCCGCCTCCCATTCCCAACCTGGTCCCGTCCTCGGCGAAGGCGACTCCGGGAACCACGATCAACTGCGCCGCCCCGGGATCTGCCGGAGGCGATCGTTCCGGATCTGGCTCTCGCAGCCCAAACGCAGCCGCGATCAGCTGCGACACGTCAGTGATCTCGCGGTGGTCAAGCTGGCCGTGCGGGCGCACCCGTGGACAGATCAGACACCTGCGCTCGCTCAGCGACCGGGCGATGAGTTGGTCGGTTCGGACCTCGCCTGGCAACGAGCTTGGATAGCAGTGCAGAGTTTCGGCGGCAAGGAACTCCGCCAGCCCGGTCAATCGCGCCGTGATCGACGCCGACCAGCCGTCAACCAACTCCGACGGCAAGGCGGCGCGTCTGCGTCTGAACTCGCGTCGAAGCTCGGCCTTGGACATGGCGATCGCAGGGGCGGCTAGGGGATACCCGCGCCGCCGACCCCGACATCGAAGGCGCGGATCCGGCCGCGGCGGGGGTCGCGGGGTTGAGGATTGGACGTGGGAGCCTCAAGCGAGAACAGCGTCTTGCGTTCCTCCCCGCCCAGCATGCAGGCGTAGACGCCCATGTCGGGGACTTCGATGCGTTCCAGAACCTCGCCGCCCTCGGCGACTCGGACCAATGCGTCAGGGTTGGTCGGCACCGCGACCCAGATCGCGCTGTCGGCGTCGAGACAGATGCCGTCGGGCGGGAATCCGAGTTCCGCCCAGACCCGCTGATTGGACAGGGAGCCGTCCTCCTCGACATCGAAGGCCGTCAACCGTTGACCCCAGCTCTCGCCGACGACCAGTGTCTTGCCGTCCGGCGTGATCACCGTGCCATTGGGGAACTGCAAGCCGTCTGCGACAACGGAGGACTCGCCGTCGGGCGTGACCATGACCATCGTCGTCGCGCGCGGCGGCGACCCGTCGGTGATATCGAAGCCGAAGTTGCCGATGTAGGAATTGCCTTCGGAGTCGGTGACCATGTCGTTGCAGTGGTAGGGCGCCTTGTCGGAAACATCGGCGACTTCCCAGAGGCCGTCGGGGTCGAGGCGCAACAACTTGCGGTCGGTCATCGAGACGATCAGCAGTCGGCCATCAGGCAGGAACCCGAGTCCGGAGGGTTGGTTTGGGACCTCGACGATGGTCTCGCGCTCGCCGTCGGGCGTGACGGCGACCACCTCGTGGGCGTGCATGTCGGAGAACCAGAGTCGGCCCTCGTACCAACGCGGCCCCTCGGGGAAAACCAACCCATCCAACACCAATCGACCTTCACTCGTCATGACATGGCTCCGAACTGCATTTGCTTCAGGCAAAGATACGTCTCAGCCGTTCGGATACACATCCAACAGCTCGAATCGGGGGCCGTCCTTGCAACAGAGCTTGACCCCCTGCCTGGTGAAGACGGCGCAGCCGTAGCAGATACCGGTTCCGCAGGCCATCTCGGTCTCCATCAGGATCTGGACCGGCCGGTTCATCCCGTCGCGGCGGACGATCGGCGTCATTGCGCGGAACATCGGCACCGGACCGCAGGCGAATGACTGGTCGGCCCAGGAGAGGTAGTCGGCGAACAGGTCGGTGACGAATCCCTGCCTGCCCATTGAGCCGTCTTCGGTCGAGACCTGGTACTCCACCTGCGGCGGCAGGAGCTCGGCCGGGTAGACGCCGTCGGCGCTGCGCGCGCCGAAGCAGAGGACGATGGAGCGCGTGCGGGACGGGTTCTCCGTCTCAGCGTCGGCGAGGGCGACGAGCGGCGCGATGCCGACGCCGCCTCCGACCAACAACAGGTTTGAGGCGGTGCGGCGCACCTCGAAGCCGCGGCCGAGCGGGCCGGTCATCCAGACACGATCGCCCGATCGCATTGAGGCCATCTGCTCGGTGACGCGACCGATCACGGTGTAGAGCAACGCGAACTGTCGCTCGGAGTCTCCGGGCGAGGCGTAGCGAAAGCGGTAGTAGGAGAAGGCTCGGGGGAGCAGCGGATCGAATGCGCCGCGCTCGGATCCCGGATCGACCATGACGAACTGGCCGGGCTGGGCGTGCTGCGTGAGCGCGGGCGCGTCGTACCAGGTGACGAACGTGCCGGGATAGATCTCCTCGGTCTCGATCACCCTGGCGACGACTCGGCGCAACGGACCGGCTCTCTAGACCCGGCCCGCCGTGTAGTCGGGCAGGGGCGCCACGTTGTAGTCGGCGCCGCCCTCGAGCATCGCGCCGACAGCGTGGTGGGCGGTGTCGATGGAGGTGAAGCAGGGAATCCGCTGCTCGGCCGCGGCGCGGCGAATGTGAAAGCCGTCGCGGATGTTGCTGCTGATCTGCTCGGGCGTATTGATCACCATGTCGATCTGACCCGATCGGATCAGGTCGATCACGTCGGGATCACCGCCGACCTCGCGCTTGGGACAGACCTGCGCTTCGTAACCGAGGCCGCGAATGAGCTCGGCCGTGCCTGCCGTGGCGTGGAGTTCGTATCCCGCTTCGCCCAGCTCGCGGATCAGCGACATCGCGCCGGGCTTGTCCTGTTCGGCGATGCTGAGCAGGGCGCGGCCCTTCGAGGGAACGGCCATGCCCGCGGCGATCAGCGCCTTGTTCAGGGCCCGGTCGTAGTCGACATCGACGCCCATCACTTCGCCGGTCGATTTCATCTCGGGGCCGAGGTGCGTGTCGACGCCGGAGAGCTTGGACATCGAGAACACGGGCGCCTTGACTGCGACCAGTGGTGACGATGGCCAGAGGCCACCGGGGTATCCCTGCTCCGACAGTTTCTCGCCGAGCATCGCGCGGACGGCCACTTCGACCATCGGCACGCCCGTGACCTTGCTCAGGAAGGGCACGGTGCGGCTGGCGCGTGGGTTGACCTCGAGGACGAACACGTCGCCGTCGTCGTCGGAGTCGCGCATGATGACGTACTGGATATTCATCAACCCAGCGACGCCGAGTCCGATGCCGATCTGTCGGGTGTACTCGATGATCGTCGCGACTTCGCCGGCGCGCAGATTCGGGGCCGGATAGACGGCCATCGAGTCGCCGGAGTGGACACCGGCCCGCTCGATGTGCTCCATGATCCCGGGGATCAGGACGGCGTCGTCTCCGGGACCGCCGCAGATCGCGTCGACCTCGACTTCGATCCCGGCGAGGTACTTGTCAATCAGGATCGGTTTGCCCGGCGCGGCGGCCTGGGCCTGGGTGACGTAGCGAGCGAGGTCGCCGACGCCCTGGACGATTTCCATGGCTCGGCCGCCGAGCACGTAGGACGGGCGGACGAGCACGGGGTAGCCGATCGCATCGGCGGCGAGAACGGCCTCGTCGACACTGCTGACGGCCGTGCCCGGAGGCTGGGGGATGCCGAGGTCGGCGAGGAAGCGCTCAAACCGCCGGCGGTCTTCGGCGAGATCGATGACGTCGGCTGAGGAACCGAGAATCGGCCTGGCCGCGCTGGTCAGGGGTCCAGCGAGATTGATCGCGGTTTGTCCGCCGAACTGAAGGATCGAAGCGACGCCGCCATTGGCACTGGCGTTCCCGTTCTGCGAACCGTCCTCGTTTTCGAGAATGTCACGCACGGCTTCTTCGTCCAGCGGCTCGAAGTAGAGCCGGTCAGAGGTATCGAAGTCGGTGGAGACGGTCTCCGGGTTGCTGTTCGCCATCACTGCGCCCCAGCCGGCCGCGCGGAGCGCCTGGGCGGCCTTGACCGAGGCGTAATCGAACTCGATCCCCTGACCGATCCGGATCGGGCCGGAACCGACCACGAGGGCTCGATTGCCCGGCTCCGGTTCGGCCTCGTTCTCGTCTTCGTAGGTTGAGTAGAAATACGGGGTGACGGCGTCGAACTCGGCGGCGCAGGTGTCGACCATCTTGTAGACCGGCGCGATGCCCCAGCTCAGCCGCTGTTCGCGAATGCGTTCGTCGACGCTGCCGGCGAGGTTGGCAATCTGTTCGTCGGCGAAGCCCATGCGCTTGGCGCGGCGCATCAGAGCCGGGGTCAGCGGTTCCGCCAGCAGACGCCGCTCCATCTGCACAATGGCTTCGAGCCGTTCGAGGAACCAGGGATCGACGCCGGAGCGTTTGGCGATCTCGTCGAGCGGCAGGTCGGCCCGGACGGCGGCGAGCAGGTGCCAGAGGCGGACATCGGTGGGTGTCTCCGAACCGCGGAAGGGTTCGTGTTCGACCTCCGAGTCTTCCCAGAGAACCGTGCGTCCACCGAACTCGAGCGAGCGAATGGCTTTCTGCAGGGCGGCTTCGAAGGTCCGGTCGATGGCCATCACTTCGCCGGTGGCCTTCATCTGGGTGCCGAGGACGCGGTCGCCGGCCTCGAACTTGTCGAAGGGCCAACGGGGAATCTTGACGACGCAGTAGTCCAAGGCGGGTTCAAACGCGGCCTGGGTGCGGCCGGTGACCTGATTGGCGATCTCGTCGAGCCGTTTGCCGGCCGCGATCTTGGCGGCGACGCGCGCGATCGGGTAGCCGGTCGCCTTGGAGGCCAGCGCCGATGATCGGCTGACGCGGGGGTTGACCTCGATCACGTAGTAGGGCAATGGTTCGTCGTGAGGGACTCCGACTCCGCCGCCTGCGCGCATCGACTCCGGCGGCCAGGCGACGACATCCTGGCGCGGGGCGAGCGCGAGCTGGACATTGCAGCCGCCCTCGATCCCCAAGGAGCGAATGATGTTGAGCGAAGCCGAGCGCAGCATCTGATAGTCCTTGTCGGACAACGTCTGCGAGGGCGCGACGACGATCGAGTCGCCGGTGTGGACGCCCATCGGGTCGAGATTTTCCATGTTGCAGATCGTGATGCAGGTGTCGGCGCCGTCGCGCATCACTTCGTACTCGACCTCTTTCCAGCCGAGCAGCGAGCGTTCGATGAGGATCTGGGTGATCGGCGAAGCGTCGAGGCCGGTCTGCACGACCCGCTCGAATTCCTCCATGGTGCGAACGAAGCCGCCGCCGGTTCCACCGAGCGTGTAGGCGGGGCGAATCGCGACCGGCAGGCCGATCTCTTCCAACGCCTCCCGCGCCTCAGCGAGGGAGTGGACGACCGCCGACGGAGGCGTCGGCTCGCCGATCTCGCGCATCGCGGTGCGGAAGAGTTCTCTATCTTCGGCCCGACGGATGGCGTCGAGCGGCGTGCCCAGCAGCCGGACGTTGAACTCCTCCAGTACGCCGGCCTCGTGGAGGTCGACGGCGAGGTTCAGGCCGACCTGCCCACCGAGCGTGGGCAACAGGCCTTCGGGCCGTTCCTTCTCGATGATCCGGCGCAACACCGGCACGGTGAGCGGTTCGATGTAGACCTCGTCGGCGACGCCCTCGTCGGTCATGATCGTGGCCGGGTTGGAGTTGACGAGGATCGAACGCACACCCTCCTCAGTCATCGCCTTGCAGGCCTGGGTGCCGGCGTAGTCGAACTCGGCGGCCTGGCCGATCACGATCGGCCCGCTGCCGATGATCAGGACGGATTCAGGCTTCTTCACGTTCACCGCTTCCCGTTGATTCGTCCAGTTGCGGAGATTCGCCCACGGGCTGTTTGCCGGCGGCTCGACCAATCAGGGCAAAGCCCAGACCGAGCGGCAACGCGAGCAGCGGTCCCAGCAGCCACAGTTCGCACTGACCTCCGATCAGATCGAAGATGCAGCAGAGGGACAGGGTCAACGTCCCTGCGCCGATGAGCGCGCAGACCAGCGCGCCGACGAGCAACCAGCGGCGAAGATGCAACCGATGGTCCAATCACAGTGGCAGCTCGAATCGTGAGTCGGGATTGATCAGCGGCGCGAGCGCACCGATGGCGCTGAGGAACGAGAGCGCGGCCTCGTTGTTGTCGGGGAGTGAACCGACGACTCGGCGGAAGTTCTGCTCGCGGGCGTGGGAGAGGAGGTATTCGGCCAGCACGGTGCCGATCCCGCGTCGCCGCCACTCCGAGCGCAGCCAGACGCCGAGCGTGCAGGTGTCGGGCTGACGGGTGTTGTAGTCGAGCGCACCGAAGCCGATCAGGTTGTCGCCCTCGACCGCCACGTAGATCGCGCCGCTGTTGCCCAGTCGCCTGCGCCAGGTTGAGACTTCCTCGACGCTCCAGGGACGGTCGAAGACGACCGGGTTGGGTCCTTCGACGACGTCGCGGATGACATCGGATATGGCCGCTGCGTCGTCGGCCGTGGCCAGTCGGTATTCGGGTTCGACGCTTTCGCCGGAGCCGGTGGAGTGGGTCATGTCAGTCTCCCTGAACCTCGCCGATCAGGTCGAGGAAACGGTCGAAGAGGTGTCCGTTGTCCAGTGGACCGGGCGACGCCTCTGCGTGGTATTGAATCGAAAACACTGGCTCCGCGCGGTGGGCCAATCCTTCGACGGTCTGGTCGTGCAGATTGATGTGAGTCACCTCGACATCGGCCGAGAGGCCGTCGGGGTCAACGGCGTAGCCGTGATTCTGGGCGGTGATCGCGATCCGGCCGGTCGGGACTTCGAGGACAGGATGATTGCCGCCGCGATGACCGAACTTGAGCTTGAAAGTGTCGGCGCCGAATGCGCGTCCGAGCACCTGGTGTCCCATGCAGATACCCATGATCGGCAGCTTGCCGATGAGCGAGGTGGCGGTCTGGACCTGGAACTCGCGAAGCTGCGGGTCGCCCGGTCCCGGTGAGAGCAGGACTCCCTGCGGATTGACCGAGAGGATGTCCTCGACGCCCGAAGTCGGCGGCATCGCCGTGACCCGGCAGCCGCGGCGGCGCAGATTACGCAGGATGTTGTACTTGAGTCCTTCGTCGAGGACGACGATGTGCGGGCCTGATTCGTCTGACCCGTTGGAAAGCGCCTGCGGCCGTCCATCGCTCCAGCTGTAGGGCTGGTCGACGCCGACGTCGATGAAGTCCTGAGTGTCGTAGGCGGGCAGTTCCGCCAGTTGCTGCCGGGCCGCCTCGACTTCGTCGGTCGGGACGATCATGCCCATCATGACGCCTTCATGTCGGATTCGGCGGGTGATGGCCCGGGTGTCGACGCCGGCGATCCCGGGAATCCCGGCGGATGCGAGGTAGTCGTGCAGGCGCATGCCGCCGCGGGGATGCGAGGGGGAGTCGCACTCGGAGCGGACGATCAGGCCACGGACCTGCACCTGTCGAGACTCATCGATCGGCGGGTCGATGCCGTAGTTGCCGATCAACGGGTAGGTGAGGACGAGGATCTGTCCCGCGTAGGAGGGGTCGGTCAGCATTTCCTGGTAGCCGGTCATGGAGGTGTTGAAGACGACCTCACCCCAGGTGTCGGCAGCGGCGCCGAGTGCGAGACCGCGGAACACTGCTCCATCGGCCAAGACCAACGCCGCCTCTGTATGTTCGGTCATTACTGCTCCCGACCGTCCCAGACGATGCGTCCCTGTGAGATTGTCGCCGCAACCACGCCGCTGAGCGTGTGTCCGGCGAGCGGTGTGTTCTTGCCCATAGAGGCCCAGGAGTCGGGCTCGACCCGCGAGACGGCGTCGGTCGAGAGCAGGGTCACGTCGGCGGGCGCGCCGACCCGCAGCGTTCCCAAGCCGCTCAGTTCGCCCCGGTCGAGGTTCCAGGCGCGCACCGGACCGATGGTCAGGCGCTCGATCGCCTCCGAGAGCGTCAGCCGCCCGGACTCGACCAATGAGTTGACCACGGGCCAGGCCGACTCCAGACCTGAGATGCCAAACGCGGCGGCATCGAACTCGCACTGCTTGTCCACAGCCGCGTGCGGCGCGTGGTCGGTGGCGACGGCATCGACGACGCCGGCGACCAGCGCATCGATACAGGCCTGAACGTCGGACTCCGTGCGCAGCGGCGGATTGACCTTGGCGTTGGTGTCGTAGAGCAGATCGTCGCCGCTGCCGGCGACGACATCATGGGTCAGGAACAGATGGTGAGGCGTCACTTCAGCAGTGACGTGCAGGCCGCGGGCCCGAGCATCGGCGATGGCTTGCAGCGATGGTTCGGTCGAGATGTGACAGGCGTGGAGCTGCGCCCCTGCGGCCTCGGCGAGGGCGATATCGCGTTGGACGATGGACAGCTCGGCGGCTGCCGGCTGGCCGCGTAGTCCCAGACGGGCGGACACCGCACCATCGTGCATCACACCGCCCTGAGCGATGGCGGGATCCTCGCAATGTTCGGCCAGCGGGATATGCAGGTCGGAGAGATACTCGAAGGCTCGCCGGGCCAGTGAAGCGTCGGCGACGGCGTCGCCGTCATCGGACACGGCCACCGCGCCTGCGTCACGCAGCGCGGCGAGCTCGGCCAACTCCTGACCGCGGCGGCCGATGCTTACGGCTCCAATAGCGAGTACGCGGCAATCGACGTCCCTGGCGCGTTGCAGCATGCCGTCGATGACGGCGGCAGAGTCAAGCGCCGGCTCGGTGTTTGGCATGGCGCAGATTGTGGTGAATCCACCACGGGCGGCCGCGCGCGCGCCGGAGGCGATGGTCTCCTTGTGTTCCTGGCCGGGTTCTCGCAGGTGGGTGTGCAGGTCGATGAAGCCCGGTGCGACGATCAGTCCCGAGGCGGCCAGATGTTCCGTGCCCGGAGGGAGGGGCAGATCCGCGCCAACCTGCGCGATCCGGCCGTCGACGATCAGCAGATCGAGCCGTTCGTCGAGGCCTGACGCGGGATCGATCAACCGGCCGCCGTGGACGAGGATGCCGGTCATGCGCCGCCTCGAATCAGCAGGAAGAGAATTGCCATTCGCACTGCCAATCCAGCAGAGACCTGGGCCTCGATTCGGCTCTGTGGTCCGTGGGCGATGTCGACGGCGATCTCGACGCCCTCATTCATTGGTCCGGGATGCATGACGATTGCCTCGGGAGAGGCCTTTGCGACGCGCTCGGCGGTGAGCTGGTAGCGGCGCGCGAATTCCGCGGACGAGGGAAGCAGCTTGCCGCGCAATCGCTCGTTCTGGATCCGCAGCGCCATGATTGCATCGGCACCGACGATGGCCTGGTCCAGGTCTGATTCCACCCGGACGGAGGGCAACGCCAGTGGATGCTCTGGCTCGTCGGCGCCCGACGCCAAGGAGGCCGGCAGCAAGGGACGCGGGGCGACAAGGGTGACATCGGCGCCGAGGGTCGTTAGCGACCAGATGTTGGATCGGGCGACGCGGGAATGGAGAATGTCTCCGACGATGACGACCTTTCGGCCGGTGAGGTCGCCGAACTCCTCCAGCAGAATGTAGGCGTCGAGCAGCGCCTGTGTCGGATGCGCGTGCTGACCATCGCCGGCGTTGATGATGTGTCCATCGATCGTGCGGGCCGCGAGCCAGGGCGCGCCGGAGGCCTGGTGACGCATCACGACTGCGTCGGCGCCGACGGCGGAGAGCGTGTTCAGGGTCTCGACCAGCGACTCTCCCTTTTCGACCGATGAGCCAGAGCCGGACACGTTGATCACGTCTGCGCCGAGGATCTTGCCCGCCAACTCGAATGAGGAGCGGGTTCGTGTCGAAGCTTCGTAGAACAGATTGAAGATGGTGACGCCGCGCAGCGCCGGCGTCCGCGCGACCGGGCGGTCGAGCACTTCGGCCATGGCGTTGGCCGTCGAGAGGACTCGCAGGATCTCTTCCCTGGACAGCGTGTCGACATCCAGCAGGTGTCGATGACGCCAGTCCGTGATTGGCTCGTCGAACGGCACTCGGGGCGAGGGCGCGTCGAGGGGTTCGGCAATCGGTTCAGTGACCACGCGAGACCCTTTCCTCGTACACGCCGACGCAGTCCTCGCCGTCCGACTCCAGCAAGGAGACTCGCACGTCGTCACCGCGCTGCGTGGGGATGTTCTTGCCGACGTAGTCGGCGCGGATCGGCAGTTCTCGGTGGCCTCGGTCGATCAGGACCGCCAACTCAATCACGGCGGGCCGTCCGTAGTGGATCAGGGCGTCCAACGCCGCCCGGATGGAGCGGCCGGTGAAGAGCACGTCGTCGACGAGCACGATTACGGCACCGTCGATGTCTTCCGGGATTCTTGAGGGCTGCATGCGCGCGTGTGGTCGCTGGGCGAGATCGTCGCGGTAGAGCGAGATGTCGATGGCGCCGACTGGGATCCGGCGTTCGTCGATTCCCTCGATCCTGATTGCGAGCCGTTCGGCGATGGGGACGCCGCGGGTTCGCATGCCGACGAGCATGAGCGGTTCGGGCTCGGGGTGTCGTTCCACGATCTCGTGAGCGACGCGGGTGATGGCGCGGTTCATGGCGGCGGCGTCCATGGAGGTCAGCATGCGGCGCCTCGCGGATACGAAAAAACCAGCGGCAAGCGCTGGTTTTGCAGCTGACACCCGTGCAGGTCAGGAGTGGGCAGGAGCTCTGGATACATCTCGTTGACCTTCCCGGCCTCGCGGGACCGGATTAAAGTCCAACTTGGGTTCTAGCGAGCTTACAACCTGTCGACCGGCGGGTGCTGTCTACCGCGACACTGTGTCCACGTGTTCCACCGGACGGTGCATAGATGCGCTGCGGGGCGTCGGGCAATTGAGGCCGAGCTAGACCGACTCATCGGCGCGGCGCTGCATGTCGGGCGGCAGGAGGTTGGGGATCCCGTCTTCGATCGGGTAGCGGAAGTTGATCCGCTCGGAGACGAGCGCACCTTCGATCACTTCGCCGTGTTCATCTTCGCGGGTGATCTCCAGCGTGAGCGGGTCACGGGTGACGGGGCAGACCAGTTGATCGACCAGTTCTTTTCTCATACCTCACCCAGCGTCGGCTAGTGGTGCGCATACTGAGCGCTGCGGGGATACTGCAATACTGTACGCCAACTCGTACGAACGTCCGGCGGGCAGGCGTCGGATTGCAGCACAGCATTTGCGGAGCGGAGTGGGCAACCATGGCTGAAGTGAACTCGCCGATGGCCGGCACGATTTTCGAACTGATCGCCGCCGTCGGCGACGCCGTGGAGGAGGGCGACGAACTGGTCATCCTCGAGTCGATGAAGATGGAGATCCCGGTCGAGGCGCCCAGCGACGGGACGGTCGCCGAGATTCACATTGCCCAGGGCGACCAGGTCCAGGAGGGCGACCTGCTCGTCACGATCGGCGACTAGATAGCCATAGCCATCGCATCCGCCATGTTCCAACGGGTTCTGATCGCCAACCGCGGCGAGATCGCCGCTCGGGTGTCGCGCACCTGCAGACGGCTCGGGATCGAGTCGCATGCGGTGTACTCGGTGGCCGATGCGGATGCTCTGCACGTGCGCGAGGCCGATGGCGCGACGCACATTGGCGCGGCGCCGGTGGCGGAGTCGTACATCAACGTTGAGGCCGTGCTTGACGCGGCGGTCGAGGCGGGCTGCGATGCGGTGCATCCGGGCTATGGTCTGCTCTCGGAGAACGGGCACTTCGCGCAGGCCTGCGACGAGCGCGGGATCACGTTCATCGGGCCGGACGCGGCGCACATGGAGTTGATGGGCAACAAGAACCAGGCTCGCGCGACGATGCGCGACCTGAGTATGCCGGTGATTCCCGGTTCGGCCGCGACGGTGGCGGACGAAGATGCGGAAGCAGTTGCGGAGGAGGTCGGTTACCCGCTGCTGATCAAGGCCTCGTACGGGGGCGGCGGGATCGGGATGGCGACGGTCAAGCGGCCCAATCAGTTCAGCCGGTCGTTGCGCCGGGCCCGCTCGTCGGCGCTGCGGGCGTTTGGTTCGGATGAGGTTTACCTGGAACGATTGCTGGTTGAGCCGCATCACATTGAGCTGCAGGTGTTTGGCGATGGTCAGGGTAATGCGGCGATCCTGGGCGATCGCGAGTGCAGTGTTCAGCGGCGTCACCAGAAGGTGATCGAGGAAGCGCCTGCGCCGGCTCCGCATCTGACCGACGAGCTGCGGGAGCGACTGTACGGCCAGGTGCGCCGTGCGGTGGCGGGGCTGAACTACCGCAACGCGGGCACGGTTGAGTGCCTGCTTGACGCCTCGGGCGAGATCTTCTTCCTGGAGATGAACACGCGTCTGCAGGTTGAGCATCCGGTGACGGAGATGGTGACCGGACTTGACCTGGTTGAGTGGCAGATCAGGATCGCGGCGGGCGAGCCGCTGACCGAGCTGCCGGGCTACGGCGATCCGCCGCCGATCTCCGGCCATGCGATCGAGACACGGATCTACGCCGAGGATCCGGAGACACTGCTGCCCAGTCCCGGCTCGATCGACATCCTCGAGGTGCCGGATGAGCCCTGGCTGCGACTGGATGCCGGCGTTGCCTCGGGCGATGAGGTGTCGCACTTCTACGACCCGCTGATGGCCAAGCTGATTGTTCATGGCGAGGACCGGGCGCAGGCGCTGGAGCGGCTGCGGATCGCGCTCGACGGATCGCGGATCGAGGGGCTGAAGCACAACATTCCCTTCCTGCAGCGAGTGCTTGACGCCCAACCGTTCATCGAGGGCAACTACGACGTGACGCTGACCGACGGTCTGCTCAAGGCGTAGGATCAGGCACTAGCCTGCCTCCGTCATACCCGCGCTTGCCGCGGGTATCTCGCCAATTTGAGCACGACGGTCGTCGCTCAACCTGCGAGATTGCCGCGGCGAGCGCGGCAATGACGGATGCGTCTTGAGAGGCAACGCGCTATGAGACTCGGCATCTTCAACATGGGCACCGGTGTTTCCGATCCGGGGTCGCTGCGGCGGATCGCCGCAGCGGCGGAGTCGGCGGGGCTGGAGTCGCTGTGGTGCGGGGAGCATGTCGTGTTGCCCAAGCCTCGCGTGGCTCCGTCGCCGGCCGATCCGGAGCATCACTTTCTTCATCCGTCGGTCGTGCTTGGTTACCTGGCCGCCTGCACCGAGACGCTCAAGCTGGGCACGGGCATTGTGCTGATCGCCCAGCGCAACCCGCTGGTCCTGGCCAAGGAGTTCGCTTCGGTCGATGCGGTCTCGAATGGTCGGGCGATCCTGGGGATCGGCGCGGGGTACCTGGAGCCTGAGTTTGATGCGATCGGTGCGCCGTTCCGCGAGCGGGGACGCCGGACCGATGAGGCGATCGACGCGATGCGGGCGCTGTGGAACGAGGCAGACCCGAGCTTCTCGGGCGAGTTCTGGCAGTTCAGCGGGATCGATGCTCATCCACGACCGACCGATCCCGGCGGTGTCCCGATTCACGTCGGCGGACACTCGGAGGCGGCTCTCAGGCGGGCGGCGGAGCGCGGCCAGGGTTGGTATGGCTGGATGCAGGATCCGGAGCAGACCGCGGATTATGTCCGGCGTCTCACGGAGCTGTCGGAGCAGATTGGCCGTTCTGAGGCGCTGGGTGATCTGGAGATCACGATCACGCCTCCGGCGCGCCTGACTGCGGATGCGGTGGAGCAGTATGCGGAGGCCGGGGCGCACCGGCTGGTCTCGCTGGCGACGCCGACCGAGCGCAGCATGCTTCATGCGGTCGAGCACCTGGGATCATTGCTCGCGTAGCTGTTCGCCGAGGTACATGAGGGCGCTTTCGGAGACTCGCTCTATGTCTGCCCACGTGTACCAGGGCGGGGCGTCGCCGATCTCGGACCAGATTCGGTGGATGACGGCGAGCTTGTAGATCTGGTGGAGCATCCAGTAGCGGAGGTCGTGGACGTCTCGTCGGGAGCGCTGGAAGGCGGGGGCGGCGAGGGGGTGATCCTCGGGCGGGGCGTTGAGGCCCTTGAGCGAGGCGAGGGCGGTGATCAGTCCCCAGTCGGAGAGCGGGTCGCCGAGATTGGCCTGTTCCCAGTCGACGACGCCGGCGATCGTGTTGTCCTGGGCGACGAGGTAGTTGAAGACGTTGATGTCGCCGTGGCAGAGTTGCGGCTCGGGACTGTCGGGCAGGTTGCGGTTGAGGATCGCGCCGATCTCTCCGATCAGGTGGTCGTGGTGGCAGTTGAAGGCGACGGCCCGGGCGCGTACCGCGTCGAGGTCGCGCAGCGCGGCTTCGTGGCCGGCGGGCGGAGGATCGAGGAAGTCCAGGCCCAGGGATCGCCAGCCCAGCGCGTGGATTGATTCGACCATTGCGCGGTAATTGTCGACGACCTCGGGGGTCATCGGGACCATGCCCATGTGGGGATGGTCCAACCAGGACAAGACGACGCAGGGCGCGCCGAGGGGGGAGTCCTCGGCGGACTCGCCCAGCACGCCGGGGACGGGAATCGGGGACGATTCGAGGCAGCGGATGACGCGGGCCTCGCGGCGGACGTCGTAGGGCTGGAAGATGCCCTGGGGGCGCTCGAGCCTGAGGACGACGGGGGCTTCGCCGACTCGTTTGACCTGCCAGGTGAGATTCGAGACGCCGCCGTCGAGCCGCTCGGCCGAGACTGCCTTCCCGCTCACTCCGCAGGCCGCGAGCGCTTCGGTCGCCAGGGCGGGCGTGAGCTCGATGTCCATCGGTTCAGCCCGTCTGGGAAATGGAGTAGGTGACGCGGGCCTTGGCGATCAGCTTGCCCTGGTCGCTGAGCAGATCGACGTCGCCGACGGCGAGGGTGCGGCCCTTCTTGATCACATTGGACTCGACCCGCACCTTGGAGCCGACCGCCGGCCGGAGGTAGGAGATGTTGAGCTCGGACGTGCCCTGCATCTGCTCGCCGACGCGGCAGGTGGAGAGCACGGCGGCGACGACGCCGATGTCGGCGAGGGAGGCGAGCACGCCGCCGTGGACGCCGCCGCGGGCGCCACCGGCGGTGTTGCGGGTGATCGGCATTTCCAAGACCGTGCGGCCGCGGGAGATCTCGGTGAACTGCTCGCCGAAGAGCGAGTTGGTTCCGTAGCGAGACTCGATCTCGGGCAAGGGGACCAGATATTGAATGTCGTCGGGCATAGGCAGAGTGTAGGGTCAGCCCGGTTCGGCGGTCGAGGCGGGCGCGAGATCACTTTGCGTAGAGTTCGAGGAGCTCGGAGAGGGCGTTGACCTGGGCGAGCGGGTCGTTGGCCTCCTGCGCGGCGCGATAGCGGTCGGTGAGGCGGAGCGCCTCGGCTTCGTGCTCGGGCGGCAGGGTTGGATCGGGGGCGGGGACGGAGGGAACGCCCTGGGGGTGGCAGCGTTTGCGTTTGCGGCCGCTTCCGCAGGGACAGGGCTGGTTGCGGCCGCTGTTGCGTCTGGCGTTTCGGGGTAGCGCGGCGCTGGGTTTCAGGTTTTCGGGAGAACTTTTTTCCGGGGTCCCGTTGGACACGATCTCCAGTGTTTTACCGGGGATCGTGACTGAAACGGTTTCAGGTTCTTTCAGGTTTTTTCGGTCGGTTGCTGGGTCGGTTGCTGGGTCGGTTTCAGGGTCGACGAGTTCGTCCTCGGGGTAATCGGCGGAGCGGAAGCCGCGGATGATGTGCGGCCGGTCGAGCTGCTTGAGCAGCATTCGCAGCTCGCGCTCGGCTCGGGCGAGACGGCGCTCGTGGCGATCTTCAATCTGGGTGAGCTGGTCCAAGCTGAGGTCCGCGTCCGGTGCGAGGGCGCGGCGGGCCTCGGCGACCGGGTCGAGGCGGCTGAGATGCTCGACTCGGCGGTCGAGGCGGGCGACGTGGCTGAGCAGGAGGTCGTTGTGGATGTCCTGGACGAGCAGGGTCCAACCCTCCTCGAGCAGCTTCAGATCGGCGTGGACGGTGGCGATCGAGACGTTGACGGCCTCGGCGATCTGCTCGAGGGTGCGTCCTTCCTGTCGGAGCTGGTGCTCCTGGAAGATTCGTCGGCGTCGTCTGGGTGAGATGTTTGGGTTGTTCATGCTGTCCTCCGCTTCCTCATCCCTTCTGTCCCTGTTGACACTTTAGTGCTATGTGAACATGGGTGCAGGTCTTGAGTGTGTCGGCGTTTGCGGAGGGCAGCTCGGCGTCGGAGGTGAGGGGGAGTTTGGAGCTTTGGGCATGGATCGAGGTCTGGGCCCCGGGTCAAGCCCGGGGCATCGGAACGGAGGGCGATCGCTGTATGGGTTCCCGCTTTCGCGGGAATGACGGAGGGTGCGGGAATGACGGAGGGTGCGGGAATGACTGGTGGCTTGGTGCGCGGGTGGTGAAGGGGGCGGGTGTCAGGTTGAGAGGAGGTGGTTGGTTGGTTCGGTGTACATCCGGGCGATCTGGTTGGGGTCCCAGCCGTGGATGATGGTGAGGGCTCCGGTGGCTGAGGAGTGCTTGTAGAGCTGGTGCAGGGTCCAGTAGTGGAGATCTTCTTCGCTTCGGTCGTAGAGCTGGAGCGTGTCCTTCATGGCCTGGCGGGCGGCGTCGGTGAGGTTGAGGTTGCCGAGCAGGTCCTCGGCGGCGAGGCGGCCCCAGTCGGAGAGCGGATCGCCGAGATGGGTCTGCTCCCAGTCGAGCACGGCCGCGACCTGCGACGGTTTCCCGGGTCCGATGATGAAGTTACCGAAGTTGATGTCGCCGTGGACGAGCATCGGCGGGGGGCTGTCGGGCAGGCGTCCGTCGAGGGCTTCGCGCAGGCGCCGGATGTGGGGCAGGTCGGCGACGCCGAAGGATTGCAGCCGGTTCATGATCTCGGCGCGCTCGCGGAGCGCCGGTCCCGAGGGCGGCGGTTCGGGCAACCAGTCGAGGCCGGCGGTTCGCCAGTCGAGGGTGTGGATTTGCCGCAATGTCTCGCAGTAGGCGCGGGCGGCGTCGGGCTGGACCTGGCCTCGGATCAGTACGTCGCCTTCGATCCACTCGATGACGATGCCGCCGAGTCCCGCCGAGTCGGGCGGGCCGAGATCGGCGCAGACGCCGAGGACTCGAGGGACCGTGATGCCGGCCTGGCGGAGTTGTCCGAGCAGGCGCGCTTCGGCCGGGAGGTCGTAGGGCGGTAGGATGCCTCGCTGGGGCTCGATCCTGAGGACGACCGGCGGCGCGTTCTCGCGGTCGATGCGCCAGCTCTCGTGCGACTGGCCCTTGAGTCGTTGGGCGCCGACGACCAGGCCGTCGACTGGGCCGTCGACTGGGCCGTCGACTGCGCAGGCCGTCAGGGCGGCCTGCAGGCGTTGGATTTGCGCTTGCTCTGGCTGGGACTCGTCACTCACCGCGGCGTCCGCCACTCGACCCGGCCGTACTCAGCTACGGCCGTGCGTCTAGCCCTGTCGCTGCTTGTTGCGCGGATTCCTCTTGTTGATGATGTAGACGCGTCCCTTGCGGCGCACGATTTGATCGTCGCGGGAACGCTTCTTGACCGAGGCTCTGACCTTCATGCGGGCTCCGATTGCTGCTCTGGGGGAGATCGTACCACTCCGAGGCGTTGCGGGATGTTGTTGGAGTGTCTCGGGCGTCCGAGGGGCTGTGGCTGACCGGTCGGCGAGTTGTCGCTATCCTCGTGGGGATGGCCTGTCGACACTTCAACTGCGTATGCCGTTGAACCCCAGCACCGCAGCCGGACGGCTTGCCGAGTGATCGGCCAGATGAACGGCCAGTTGCTCGACCGACACGAAGATGTCGTTGAGCTCGCCGACCGCATTCGCGCCGACGGCGTGATGGGCCTGGACACGGAATTCATCTCGGAGCGCACGTATCAGCCGCAGCTGGCGCTGCTGCAGGTGTCGACGCGGGACGAGATTTTCCTGATCGATCCGCTGGCGGACCACATCCAGGAGGCTCCGGACCAGCCGATCTGGGACCTGATGGCGGACGCGTCGGTGCGGACGGTGGTGCACTCGCTGGATCAAGAGGCGCAGTTCTGCGTGCAGCGGACGGGCAAGGCTCCGGGCGACCTGTTCGACGTGCAGCTGGCGGCGGCGTTCAGCGGTCACTACTACCCGATTGCCTACGACAAGCTGGTCGGTCGCGAGCTGCGGCGCGGCGTGGGGCCGTCGCAGTCGCGGACGAATTGGCTGCAGCGACCGTTGACCTCGGCGCAGTGCCGCTATGCGGCGGACGATGTGCGCTGGCTGATTGGCTTGCACGACCGGTTCCTGAGCCGGATGAGCGAGGATCCGGGTCAGTGGCGATTCGACTGGCTGCGGGAGGAGACCGAGGCGCGTCTGGGGCGTCTGAGCCGGCGCGAGACGGAGCGTTGGCGGCGGCTGTCGGGGGCGAACAAGCTTCCGCCTCGCTCGCTGGCGGCGCTGCGGGAGCTGTCGTCGTGGCGGGAGTCGGTGGCGAGCGAGCGCAATGTCCCCTTCCGGCGGATCGCGTCGGACGACCTGCTGGTGGCGATCGCCTCGACGCGGCCGACGTCGACGGCGGAGCTGTCGAGCGTTCGGGGGATCGGGCAGATCAAGCAGGCTTACTTCGCGGATGTGCTCGGCGCGGTCGAGTCGGCGCTGGCGATCCCGGATGCGGAGCTGCCGGCGCGGGCGTCCCGGCATCACGGGGGCAAGCCGTCGCGGATGGTGGTGTTGTTCCTGGAGTCGGTGCTGGCGGCGGCGTGCGCGACGCATGAGATCGACCCGGACCTGGTCGGGGGGAGTTCGCAGTTGCGGGCGCTGGTGTCGTGGAACGAGAACGGTCGGCCGGCCGAGCGGAGGCCGGGTCTGATCACGGGCTGGCGGGGCGAGGTCTGCGGGGAGCCGCTGCTGGATGCGCTGGAGGGCCGGATCAGCCTGCGGATCAATGATCCGCTGTCGGCGAATCCGCTGGCGGTGGGGGGACTGCCGAGCGGGTCGTGAGTGCGTCGGCGGCGTCAGTGGAGGGGTGATCGAGGGGTCGGGCCGCGCTAAGATGGTCTGTGGCGATGCCCGGTAGCTCAATTGGTAGAGCGGGCGGCTGTTAACCGCTAGGTTGCGGGTTCAAGTCCTGCCCGGGCAGCCATTCTTGCTGAGATGTGCGGAGCCCACCTTGAACCGCCATCAGCGACTGCTCAATCGCATTCTTGATGGTCGGCACCTCGCCAACATCCCGTTCAGCGACGTGCGTTCGCTTCTCATTAGAATTGGCTTCGAGGAGCGAGTTCGCGGCAGTCACCACATCTACGTCAGGGCAGGTATCGACGACACAATCAACTTGCAGCCACAAGGTTCAGACGCGATACCGTACCAGCTACGCCAAATCCGCGCGGTGCTTGCGAAGCACGATTTGCGCGACGCCTCAGGAGGAAACTGATGCTTCAATACGAAATCATCATCTTTTGGAGCGACGAGGATAATGCGTACATCGCACACATCCCGGAGTTGCCAGGATGCTCTGCGCACGGCGAGACCTACGAACGAGCGCTCGAAGAAGCGCAAGTCGCTATGTCGCTCTGGCTCGATACTGCGAAGGAGTTCGGCCATCCGATTCCAGCACCGGCTCGGAGACTCGTGGCTCCTGCAGCGGGCAGCCCTTAACGGCTAGGTTGCTGCGGGTTCCAGTCCTGCCCGGGCAGCCATTCTTGCCAGACCTCAACGACTCATACATAAGTACGCGATCTCCATCCTCTGGAGCGATGAGGACGGAGTCTAGGTCGCGCCATCCCATACCTTCTCTGTTGTTCGGTGTTTGGCGACACTTACGAGAAAGCGCTCTACGAAACTCAGGTGGCAATGGCGCTGTGGATCGACACCGCCAAGGAGTTCGGCCATTCTGTTCCCGCGCCAGCATAGGACTGGCTGTTACTCCTGTGAGCAGCAGGCAGCCGCTAAGTCGTACTTAAAGGTCTCTTTGGGGCGGCCCTCCGGGATATTCCAAGTCACCTTCCATCCAGTAGTGGTGTTCACGATTAGGCAGCTTCCGGGCTTCCAATCGCAAGTAGACTCGCTAAGCTTCTCCACTTCAAAAGCTCCATGCCACGATCAGTCCCGCTGTCACCAGGGCACTGACCGCAAACCACATTGGCGGCTTCACTTGTGTGTGTACCAGATTCAACACTCCTATAGGGATCCATACAACAAACAGTCCAAGCCAAAGCAACCCAACCGCACCGCTACCAGTAGCAAGGGCAAGAATCTCAGTACCGCCAACTGATGCAGCCCACTGCAAGGATTGTTCGTTGCGAAGCAGGACAAAGATGCCGATACCCCCCACGTAAATCGACACGAGCACTGCGCCTACACTAGGTGTTTCACCGCTGTGGAGTTGTGAGCTGGGATTCCCAAGTACCGATCCGGTCGATAGGTACGCGATGAGGCCCGCTATGAAGGGCCCCACTACTATCCCTGCGAGGACTGCTACTAGGCTGCAAAGATATGGTGCCAGATTGTTCAGCGTCATCCGCCGGAACTGATGGCTCTCGTTCATTCGCATGACCGAGCATTCACGTTACGTCTGCGTTCACGGATGGTGGCTGCCGAGCCAGGATTCGAACCTGAACTGAGGGTTCCAAAGACCCTAGTGCTACCGTTACACTACTCGGCAATGTTCAGTGCGCCTGGTACCGAGGGCCGGACTCGAACCGGCACGGGCTTTACGCCCAATGGTGTTTGAGACCATCGCGTCTACCATTCCGCCACCTCGGCAGGCTTTGACCAGACTATCAGGAGTCGCGGAGGCGGTCGTCGTCCTCGCGGTGGGCCTGAATGGGGTTCAACTTACGGAAGCGGACGAGGCTGATGCGGCGGTTGTCGGAGCGGGCGACGGTCCAGCGGTAGCCGTGGAGGTCGATTGACTCCTCGGCTTGGGGGATGCGGCGGAAGCGTTGGAGGAGCATGCCGGCGACGGTCTCGGCTTCCTCGTCGGAGAAGTCGAGCTCGAGTTCGGCGCCGAGGTCGGTGAGGCCGCGGCGGCCCTCGACGAACTGTTCGCCGGCGATGCTGACCGGAACCGGCTCGGAGGCGGCTCGGGTCTCGCTGCGGATGTTGCCGACGACGAGCTCGAGGATGTCCTCGAGGGTGACCATGCCGGTGGTGGCGCCGAACTCGTCGATGAGCAGCATGAGCTGCTGGCCGGTGGTCTGCATCTCGGTGAGGACGCGCTGGACGGAGGCGCGTTCCGACTCGACGGGCGCCTCGCGCATGACCTCGCGCACGCGGTCTTCGCGCTTGCCGCGGCCGAGCTCGGCGACGACGTCGGAGCCGTGGAGGTAGCCGATGTAGTCGTCGGCGGAGCCGTAGCGGACGGGCAGGCGGAGGAATCCGGCCTCGCCGAAGGCGCGTCCGGCTTCCTCGAGGGTGGCGGCCGAGTCGATTGAGTAGATCTGGGGGCGCGGGGTCATGATCCGGCGGACCTGGGTCTCGCCGAGGCGGAGCGCGCCGAGCAGCACGGAGGTGTCCTGGGTTTCCAGCTCGCCTTCCTCGCGGGCCTGGACGATGGCGGTGCGCAGCTCGCCCAGGGAGAGGGCCGAGTGGGCTTCCTCCTGGCCGCCGACGATGCGCAGCCAGATGCGGGAGGTCCAGTCGAGGGCCGCCACGGCGGGCCTGGTCAGTCGCGACCACCAGGTGAGGGGCAGGGAGTAGTAGCGGGCGACGGCCAGGTTGTGGTGGAGTGCGACGGACTTGGGACCGATCTCGCCGAAGACGACGAGCAGGACGGTGACGACGACGGTGGCGAGGATGATGCTGAGTCCGCCGCTGCCGCCGACGATCTCCTGGGCGATCACGGCGCCGACGGTCGCCGCGCCGGTGTTGACGAGGTTGTTGCCGACGAGGATCGAGGCGAGCAGGCGGCGCGGCTCGCGCAGCAAGGCAGCGGCGCGGTCGGCGCCGGGCAGTCGGCGGCGGCGTTCGTGCTCAAGTCGAACGCCTTCGATCGACAGATAGGCCGTCTCGGAGCTGGAAAAGAACGCCGACAGAGCCAGCAGCCCTGCCAGCAGCACGAAATACTCAATCACGAACGGACTCCCTGCACGTTCCGTCACACAACGGACAGTGCTGCCCCCGAAATTGCCGGGGGTTATGAATCCCTACGCTACTCTTCTGGCATGGTTGCACCGACCGAATCACTCAGCATCAGCAACGCGGCGGACATCCTGAATGTTGACGCGGATGCGCTCCTGGACGAAATCCGTCAAGCAGCAGCGGAAGCCGAGCGACCCTCGGCGCGGGATTGAACGATTCCCGGACCGGCGCTCAGTGTGAGCGTCTTCGTCAACGGGAAGCTGGCGGTTTGCGAGCGGGACAAGCCCGGCTCCGACGACTGGCGCATCCAGTTCAAGTGAGCACGGGCAAGAGACCGCGGTACCGGTCGGTCATTTTCGACCTCGACGGCACGCTGGCGGATACGGAGCCGCTGGTGCTCGGCTGCATGCTGGAGACGATCAACGCGCACGGCCACGCGGTCGACGAGGAGCTGCTGCTCAAGTACATCGGTCCGCCGCTGCCGGTGATGCTGTACAACATGCTGGGCCTCGATCTGGAGCAGGCGCAGCCGATCTACATGGACTACCTGCGCCGCTACGAGGATGTCTACATGCCGCAGACGCGTCCGTTGCCGGGCGCGGAGCCGCTCCTGGACGCGCTCGGCGAGGCGGAGGTGCCGTTGGCGGTGGTGACGAACAAGCGCGAGGACGCGGGTCGCAAGACGGTGGAGCTGCTGGGCTGGACGGAGCGGTTCGAGACGATCATCGGTGCGGACACGGCCAGCGATCCGAAGCCGCATCCGGCGCCGTTGCTGCATGCTCTGGAGATCCTGGAGGGCGAGCCCGAGTCGGCGGTGATGGTCGGAGACACGGAGTCGGACATGGGCGCGGGGCGCAATGCGCGGTTCTCAGGTGTGATCGGGATCATCGGGGTGCGGGACGAAGCCTATCTGCGTCGGTACGGGGCGACGCATACGGCGGGAGACCTCGTCGGCGTGCGGGACCTGCTCTTCGAGGGCTGAGGCGTCCGCGGGCACTCGCTACTGGTTGAAGACGGGGTCCCGCTTCTCGAGGAACGCGGTGACGGCCTCGGTGTGGGAGGGCAGGCGGCGCGATTCCCGGTCCCGGGCGCCTTCGCGTTCCATGACGCGATTGAGGTCGGGCTCGGTGACGTTGTCGTTGAGCAAGGTCTTGATCTTGCGCACCACCGCAGTGGGGTTGTTGGCGTACTCCTCGGCCTTGGCCAGGGCTGTGGCGAAGAGGTCTTCCCTGGGGACGACGGCGGAGACGAGGCCGATGCGGTAGGCCTCGTCGGCGGGGACCATGCGTCCGGAGAGGCAGATGTCGGTGGCGTGGCCGAGGCCGACCAGCTGGGCGAGGAGGCGGGTGGAGCCGAGCTCGGGGACGAGGCCGACCTTGACGAAGCGGATTGAGAGCCTGGTGTCCTCGGCGGCGTAGCGGACGTCGGCCGGCAGGGCGAGGGTCAGTCCGACACCGACGGCGTAACCGTGGATGGCGACGATGACCGGCTTGGACTCGCGGATCAGGCGGGTCCAGTTGGTGCCGACCCTCATGCCGCGGTCGCGGTTCTGAGCCTCGGGGTCGTCTGCCAGGCGCTGGTTGAAGCCCTGCAGGTCGGCGCCGGCGCAGAAGGCGCGGCCTTCGCCGGCGATGACGATGGCGCCGATTCCGTCGTCGGCGTTCCAGGACTGGATCTGCTCGGCCATTTCCGAGGCCATCTGATCGGTCCAGGCGTTCAGCTTCTCGGGCCGGTTGAGCCGGATGACTCCGACGCGGCCGATGGTTTCGGTCAGGATCTGTTCGTAGGTCATTGTTTGCCACCGTCTCAAGGTCTGTGTACTGGTGGGCCAAGTCTATATGTCGCACGAAACTCCAGCCGCTGAATCGGCTCACGAGCGCCCGACGACATCTCTAGCCTCAAGGGCATGAGTCGCACCTTCGAACTGCGTGACGCCAGCGTGTTGGAGATTACGACCCGCTCCGGATCGCTTGTCGTGATTGCGGAGGACGGGCGGGTCGATATCGAAGTCGATGGCCTGCAGGAACAGGCGAAGCGCAAGCAGGTCTGGCGTGAAAGCGGCCGCCTGCACATCCGCTCGGGAAGCGGGAGCAACTCGCTGACCGTGAAGTGCCCGCCGGGCACCGATCTCGGCGCGGGCAGCGACTCGGGCAGCGTTGAGCTGCGCGGTGATTTCGGCGACGTCAAGCTCAAGAGCAGCAGCAGCGCCATCAGCGTCGAGAGCGCGCGCAGCGCTGAAGTGAAATCGCGCGACGGCAAGATCACCATCGCCCGCACCCACGGACGTGCGTCGGCGGGAACCGTTTCCGGTTCGATCGAGGTGGAACACGCTCGCAGCGCGCGGGCGGCGACCGTCAGCGGCAAGATCAAGATGAGACGAATCGTCGGCTCGGCGGAGGCGATGAGCGTCAGTGGCAAGATTGACATCGCGTCGGAGGGGGCCGGGGACATCAGCGCGGCCACGGTGTCCGGGGCGATCAAGGTCCGTATCCCCAAGCACCGCGCACCCGAGGTCAAGTGCCGCCGGAAGTCGGGCAGCCTCGACGTGGATTGCACGGAGGGCAGCGACCTGAAGATCACGGTGGCGACGGTATCGGGCGCAATCAAGGTAGGCACGCACTGATTTTGGACAACACGCAGCAGCGCGACGGCGGCGAGCGAGCAGAGATGAGCGGACAGCCCAGCAGTCAGGCGGTCATGTCCGGCCCAGCCGTCGCCGCTGCTCCGCCCAACTCGATCGAAGGGGCTGTCGTCTTCACCGACATCGTCAGCTTCACCGAGTTCAATGCGGTTGAGGGCGATGCGGCGGCGAACGAGCTGCTCTCCGCGCAGGAATTGATCGTGAACCAGTTCCTGCCGGCGGGTTCCTGGCTGGTGAAGGAACTCGGCGACGGGCTGATGCTCTGGTTTCCCGATGCCGACGCGGCGCTGGCCACCTGTCTGCGGCTGATGCAGCGATTCGAGGAGTATTCGCTCGAGACGCTGCAGCCGTTGTGGGTGCGGATGGACATCCACTGGGGGCGTCAAACGCGGAGGCGGGCCGACCTGATCGGACACGATGTGAATCTGGCCGCGAGGATCGCCAACGAAGCGGGCGCGACCGAGCTGTTGCTGTCCGAGGCGACCGTGGCTGAACTGCGCGATGCCTCGGCCGCGGAGTTCGAGGAGCTTGGCCCGGTGATCATGAAGGGCATTCCCGACCCGGTGCGTCTGTTCCGGGCGACGCCTGCCTAGGCGTCCGCTTCGTTCTCGCAGCGTTTTCCGCGCCGTTGGCGTGACTCCAGCATCCTCCAACGCCCTACCCTGCGTTCGTGAGTTCCGCAGTCAGCCTGAATGGAGTTGACCCGCGTCGGCACTGGCGGCGCAATCTGCGTCTGTATCCGCTGTTCTACTTCTTCCACGATCTGCACTTCTGGATGCCGGTCTGGATCATCTTCGCGACCGACGAGGTGGGGCTCACGTTTGCCCAGCTGGGGGCGATCGGTCCGGCGTTTTATGTGATCACGTCGTTCGGGCAACCGCTGGCGGGGGCGCTGGCGGACCGGTTCGGGCGGGTACGGACGATCCGTGCTTCGCTGATCATCTTCATGGTCTTCACGGCCTGGTTCGCCTTCTCGGACGGGTTCTGGATGGCGGCGGTCGCCTGGGCGCTGTGGGGGCTGGCGATGGTGGCGATCACGGGGACCGACAGCGCGTTCCTACACGACTCGTTGCAGGCGTTGGGCCGAGAGCGACAGTTCGAGCGGGAGGCGGGACGCGCGTTCGCCATGCGGTCGGCGGCGCTGGTGCTGGCGACGTTCGCCGGGGGAGTGATCGCTGGTGAGATTGGGAGTCGAGGCGCGCTGCTGGCCGGAACCGCTGCTACGGGCGTCGCTTTGATGATCTCACTGTTCTTCCGGGAGCCGCCCAGGCAGGAAGGCGAAGCGGAGTCGCAGGGACCGTCCTACATGGAGTTGCTCCGGGAGACATTGCGGCTGGCCGCTCGTACGCCGACGATCCGCTACTCCCTGATTTTCAGCGCGCTGCTGATTGCGGCGATGGTGCCTGAGTTCTACCTGCTGCAGCCGTTCCTTCAGGAACAGGGCATCGAAGTTGGCTGGTTGTTCTCGGCGCTGCAGGCTCCGGCGCGGATCGCGACGGTGGTCGCCGCGGCGCTGGCGTTCTGGCTGGCGATACGGTTCGGCATCGTGCGGACGCTGGCGTCCATGCCGTTCTGGGTGGTGCTGGTCTATGTGGGTGTCGGGCTGGTCGATCACCTGGGAGCGATCGCGCTGTTCGTCATCCTCGGACTGGCGCGGGGCGCGCAGATGCCGCTGATGGAGGGCTACCTGAACCGACGAATCCCATCACACCTGCGAGCCACCGCACTTTCGCTCAATCACATGGGCTGGGCGCTGATCATGCTGCCCTTCTTGCCGGTGTTCGGCCAGGTCGTGAATGATCATCCTTTGCCGACGGTGTTTCTCGGCCTTGCGGCTTTCTATGGACCCCTGCTGCTGATCATCATGATCCTGTGGGTGCGGGCGGATCGGCAGGAACGCGGCCAACTTCAGCTTCCTCAAGCTATTCCGGCCCTGCTGCGGGAGGTTCTGTGGAAGCCTCAACGCCCTTCAGAACCTGTCGCCAGGCCAATTGAAATCGACTGAGAAGCGAAGGGAGCGTCTCATGCCCGACCGACTTGCGGGGAAGTCTGCGATCGTCACCGGTGCGGGTTCTCGCGCTGAGGGGATTGGCAACGGGCGGGCGACCGCGATTTTGTTTGCGCGCGAGGGGGCCGATTTGCTGCTCGTTGACCGCGATGAGGCGGCGGTCCAGGCGACGCTGGACATGATCCGGGCCGAGGGCAATGATGCGGCGATTGCGGTCGCGGACGTGACGTCGACGGAGGATTGCGCGCGGATCGTGGCGGATGCGGTGAGCCGGTATGGGAAGCTCGATGTGCTGCACAACAATGTCGGGATTGGCGGGCGGGGGACGGTTGAGCAGGTCTCGGAGGTCGAGTGGGAGCATGTGCAGCGAGTGAACGTGACCTCGATGATGCTGACCTGCAAGCATGCGGTTCCGGCGCTGCGGGAGAGCGGCGGCGGGGCGATCACGAATGTGTCGTCGATCGCGGCGCTGCGGCCTCGCGGTCTGACGGCCTACAGCGTGAGCAAGGCGGCGGTGGCGACGCTGACGCAGGCGCTGGCGGTCGACCATGGGCGGGACCGGATCCGGGCGAACTGCATCATGCCGGGTCCGGTGTACACGCCGATGGTGTATGCGGCGGGGATGTCGGACGAGCTGCGCGAGCGTCGCAGGAAGGCCAGCCTGCTGCGGCAGGAGGGCGAGCCCTGGGACATCGCCTGGGCGGCGGTCTACCTGGCCAGCGACGAGGCGAAGTACGTGACGGGCGTGATCCTGCCGGTCGACGGCGGGGTGACGGTGCGCGGGCCGGACCGCTAGCTACTCGTCCTCGTTGTCTTCGCCGTCTTCGCCGTTGGTGGGCAGTTCGTAGACGGCGGCGGCTCCGGCGTCTTCGCCTCCGGCCGCGGTGTCGGCGAGCCAGGCTCCGACGACGGCGGTGGTCTCGTAGATCTCGGTGACCCAGCCGAACTCGGCGCGCTCGCCGGCCTCGATCGCGTCGACCGGACCGAGAACGCCGACCTCGATCCACTGATCATCGGTCAGCTCGAAGGCGTAGGCGGCTCCGCTGCGGTAGGTGCCGGACTCGGGATGCGCTCGGTGGGGGGCGCCGACCACCATTCGATCTTCGTGGATGTCGACCGAATAGCCGAACCAGTCGCCGGGCTGCATGTCGGAGGCCTCGAGCTTGGTGTGGAAGTTCCAGAGGTTGTCGAGCTTCCAGATGTAGGTCGCGCCGGCGCTCCAGTACGGATCGTCGTGGTCGTAGGCGCCGGCGGCGAGCCAGGGTTGGTCCAGCGCGACTTGCGAACCAAGCCGGTCGAGGGCAAGACCGTCGGCGGCGACCAGCTTGCCGGCGAAGTTCCATTCGTCGCTGTAGTAATGCCAGACGTAGACGGCGCCGGCGTCCTCGGCGATCGTGTCGTCGCCGGGCGCGCCGACGACGAGGACGTTGTCCTGCAGCTCGATGTCGCGGCCGAACATCATCCGTTCGCTCGCCTCGGCGGGCTGCAGCACGGCCTCGGCCCGCCAGAGTCCCTTGTGCTGGCTGTAGATCGTGACCGATCCGGTTTGCATGCCTAAGAGCGGGGCTTCCCAGGCGGAGACGGCGATCCGCTCGCCGGAGATGGCCACGCTCCAGCCGAACGATGCGCCCGAGTTGGGAATCTGGGGCAGCAGCGTGCCGGTGCGGGTCCACTCGCCGTTGACCTTCTCATAGACGTAGGCGATGCCGGAGTCGTCGATCCGGCTGCCGTCCTCCCGCAGACCGTCCTCGTAGGGCGCGCCGATCACGATGCGTCCGTCGCCGATTGCGAGCCAGCGCCCGAACCATCCGAGTGGGTCGGGGAAGGGGGGCAGCAGGTAGGCGGTCTCGACCCACTCGCCGTCGATGCGCTCGAAGATGAAGACTGCGCCCGTGTCCTCGCCCAGCTCGTCGTGGTAGGGCGCGCCGACGGCGATGACGTCGCCTTCGATCACTGCGGACCAGCCGTACTCGTCGCGCTCGGCGGGGACGCTGGGATTGAGCGGCACGCCTTCGGCCAACCACTGGCGGACGGGCGGCACGGGAGTGACGGGTTGGTCGTCCTGGGCGCCAGCGTCGTCTTCGCCGTAGGGGTCGACCGAGCCGTAGGCCTGGGCCCCTTGCTGGGATGCCTGCTGATCGCGCTGCATCGCATCGGCAGCCGATGACTGGGTCTGGTTCTCCTGCTGCCGGTCAGCCTGCGCTGCGGCCTGGCCGGCCTCCTGCTGGTCCGCTTCGGCGCCGGCTTGCGTAGCGTCGGGCTGTGCGGATGCCGCTTCCTGGTCCTGGGTTTGCTCCTGCTGTTGTTGAGCTTCGGACTGCTGATCTTGAGAGGGGTTGTCGGTACAGGCGGCAACTGCGAACAGGGGAAGCGCGATGAGCAACCATGCGGTGAGCCACCCGGGGCGTGGGGCCCCGCGCGGGGACAGCATCAGACGCAGGAACATGGAGGGAAACCTGCCAATCATCGATGTCGATGCCCGGCCGCGTCAGTGCCTGGACGACGCGGTCCACCCCGCACTACGCATCAGCCTATCGAGGAATTTGAATCCGGGGTTAAGGCCGATAGACGGGCTGACGCTTCTCGCGGAAGGCGGCCTGGGCCTCGGCGGCGTCGGGGCCGGACATGGTGGCTTCTTCCATGGAGAGGGAGAGCGGCAGAACGAGATTGGAGACGTGCTTGATCCACTTGTTGATCGGCACCTTGGAGGCGGAGATGGCGGCCAGGGGGCCATTGGAGAGCCGCTCGGCCAGAGCGAGCGCGGTTGGCATCAGGTCGTCGTCCTCGACGATGTCCTGGACCAGCCCGAGCTCCTTCGCCTGCTCGGCGCGGATGTGTTCGCCGGTCATGAGGAAGTACTTGGCTCGGGAGGGTCCGACGAGCATCGGCCAGATGACGCCTCCACCGTCGCCGGCGCCGATGCCCATGTTGACGTGGGTGTCGCCGAGGACGCCGGAGCGACCGATGTAGACGACGTCGGCCATCAGGGCGACGGTGGCGCCGAGACCGAGGGCGTAGCCATTGACGGCGCAGACCACGGGCTTCTCGCAGTCGAGCCAGTTGTCGACGATGAGGCGGGCTTCGTTCATGCGATTGAGGTAGCGGCCGCCCATGGGTTCGTCGCGGTCGGCGGAGAAGTCGCCGCCAGCGCAGAAGGCACGTCCGGCGCCGGTGAGGACGAGGACGCGGACCTCGTGGTCGCGGTTGGCGTCGAGGGGCAGCGAGGCCAGCTCGCGGTGCATGGCGGAGTTGACGGCGTTCAGTTTTTCCGGTCGGTTCAATGTGGCGATCGTCACGCCGTCGGAGCGCTTGTCGATGTCGATGGTTGTGTAGGCGTCGGGGTTGAGGGTCATAGGTGGCTCCAGGTGATGTTCGCTGAGGTTCAGGCTAGAGGGAGACTGCGGGCGAGGAATTTTTCGGGCGGATCTGGCGGATCTGCTGCTGTGGGCTGAGAATTGGCTCGGCTCGCATTCGGAAACCTCCAGATTTGTCCAGATAATTCCAGATTTTGTTTGATTTTTTCGGGTGGTTCCAGTGGTTGGCTGGGAAATTCGGGTTTGTTCCGGGATCGCAGGCGCGGCTGGCCGTTCGGGTGTGTTCGGTCCTGTTCGATCTGGCGCGCTGAGGGGGGGGTGGTCGGGAGTGGCGAGCAAACTGCGGACAGACATGAGACGTCGAAGCCCTTTCGACTCAACACCTATAGGAACATATGTACTCTACCGGTTTGCGGTAGTCAAGGGATGACCGCACACGATGTCTCGTGTGGCACAGCTTCGGTATCGATGGCAGGGGCTAGCAGTCGAGCTGGGCGGCGAGGTTGTGGAAGTCGGTGGCGACGATGTCGAAGGAGGGGTCGGGGGTGAGGTCGACGGGGAAGTTGGGGCCGGCTTCGTCGGGCCGGGGGACGAAGGCGGTTCTCATGCCGGTGCTTGCGGCGGCGAGCAGGTCGGCCTGGTGGGCAGCGACCATCATCACTTCGCGGGAGTCGCAGCCCAGGAGCTCGGCGGCGCGCTGGTAGCACTGGGGCTCGGGCTTGAAGGCTCCGGTGATCTGGGCGGAGAGGACGCAGTCCCAGGGGAGGCCGCCGAATTTGGCCATGTTGACGAGCAGGTCGACGTTGCCGTTGGAGAGCGTGGAGACGAGGAAGCGGGAGCGCAGGCGCTGGAGTCCGCCGGGCGAGTCGATCCAGGGGTGGAGCCGGTGCCAGGCGCGGTTCAACTCGTCGACTTCCGCTTCGTCGGCCTCGATGCCCAGCTCCTCCAGCAGGATCTTCAACATCCGTAGATGCAGTTGATCGGCGGTCTGGAAGGGCAGTTCGCCGTCGCGGACGAGTCTCATGCCGCCGGCGTAGCCTTCGCGGCGCCAGCGGTCGGTGAACATGCCGGGGTCGGCCTCGACGCCGTGGCGGTTGAGGAAGGCGGCGACCTCGGCGGAGACGGAGGAACGCCAGTCGACGACGGTGCCGAAGACGTCGAAGGTGAGGGCCTTGACTCCGCTGAGGTCGGGCACGGCGCGCCTAGAGGATCTGGCTGAGGAACAGCTTGGTGCGTTCCTCGCGCGGGTTGGTGAAGAAGTGCTCGGGGGTGCCCTGCTCGACGAGGGCGCCTTCGTCGAAGAAGACGAGGCGGTCGGCGACCTCGCGGGCGAAGCCCATCTCGTGGGTGACGACGATCATGGTCATGCCGGATTCGGCCAGTTCCTGCATGACGTCGAGGACTTCCTTGATCATCTCGGGGTCGAGGGCCGAGGTGGGCTCGTCGAAGAGCATGATCTTGGGTTGCATGGCGAGCGCGCGGGCGATGGCGACGCGCTGCTGCTGACCGCCGGAGAGCTGCGAGGGGAATTTGTCGGCCTGCTCGGGGATGCCGACGCGCTCGAGCAGCTGCATGGCGAGGGCCTCGGCCTCGAGTTTGGGCACATGCCGGACCTTCTGCGGTCCGAGGGTGATGTTGCTGAGCACGGAGAGGTGGGGGAAGAGGTTGAACTGCTGGAAGACCATGCCGACCTCGGAGCGGATGGCGGCCAAAGCGCGGACGTCCTCGTTCATTTCGATGCCGTCGATCACGATGCGTCCGGCGTCGTGCTCCTCGAGCCGGTTGAGGCAGCGGATGTAGGTCGACTTGCCGGAGCCGGAGGGACCGAGGATGACGACGATTTCCTCCTCTTTGATGCGCAAGGAGACGTCGTCGAGGGCCTGGAAGTCGCCGAACCATTTGTCGACGTGCTCGGTGACGATCATGTCCTTGGAGCCGGCGAGGCGCGGGGAGAAGACGTCGGCCCCGTCGCCATTGGCAGCGGGCTGGGGCGGTGCGCCTTTGGGCCCCGCCGACTCGGCGATGATGTCTGCCGGGGAGAGTTCTTCTGCCATCTCAAGCTCCTCTCGCCGCCTCTGGTTGGAGGCTAACGTTCACCGACTCCCTGCGCGCGTTCGACTCGCTGGGAGATTCTGGACATCGCGAAGGCGACGATCCAGAAGATGACGGCGACGAATACGTAGGCTTCGATCCGGTCGGGGGTGAACTCGAACTGGGCGATGGCGGAGTCGGCGTTGCCCTTGAGCTCTCGCAGGGGCAGGATGACGGTCACCAGGGTGGTGTCTTTCCAGATCGAAATGGCCTGACCGACCATGGGCGGGATGGAGATGCGGAGCGCCTGGGGCATGACGATCAGGCGGGTGCTCTGAGTCGGGGTGAGGCCGACGGCCTGGGCGGCCTCGAACTGTCCGCGCGGGAGGGCCTGGAGCGCGCCGCGAATGTACTCGGCCATGTAGGCGCCGGTGAAGACGGCCATGACGACCATGGCGCGGATGATTAGATCGCCGCCGATGACGTCGTCGAGGATGAAGAGAGCGACGAAGAGCCAGCCGAGGAGGGGCGCGCCGCGGACGATCTCGATGTAGGCCGTGCAGGTCAGGGAAATGGAGCGCATACGAGACGCTCGGCCGAGGGCCAGCGGGATGCCCAGCAGGACGCCACCGACGATTCCGACGGGAGCCAGAATCAGGTTCAAGACGAACCCGTCGATGTGGCGCGGTCCCACCTCGCCGCCGACGAGGAGAATGACCAGGACGATGGGCAGCGAGATCGCCAGCAGACCGCCGACGATGCGCTGTTGCAGGGTGCGCAGGGTGGATGTTTCTCGCGGCATCCAGACCGTCGCCGCGTAGCCCAGGTACATGCAACCGATGGCGATGAGGAAGTAGACCGTGGACCAGATCGCCGCGCCGCCGTGGGCCATCAGGAAGATCACGAATCCGCCGACGACCAGGACGAAGAGGTGGTCGCGTCGGCCGAATGAGGACCAGGTGCCGTAGGCCGCGCCGATGAGGGCGAAGACCACGGCGATGCTGACCCAGAGCCGCCATGCCTCTTCGTGGGGGAAGCCGCCGGCGAAGAGCAGCCAGCGGTTGTGGGTGATGACCTCCCAGTTCGCGCCGAAGAAGACGAACACGATCACGCCGACGAGGATCGCGCCCATGATGGCACCGGCAACGAGGGTCAACAGGGTGCCGGCGGTCGAGGGGAAGAGGTTCTTGCGCACCCATTCGCGGACGCGAACGGAGCGGGGACGGCGCGCGCGCTGTCGATGGGGCGGCAGCACGATCCTGCGCTGGCCTGCGCCGGGGGCGGGCGGCAAGGGACGCTGGTCGGGGCGCGGGATTGGCGGTTGTTCAGACATGTCGGGCACCGCTCAAACGCCGACCCGCGTGACGCGGGAGTTGATGAAGTTCATGAGGGCGGATATGACCAGCGAAATCAGCATGTAGGTGACGATGATGACGAAGAACATCTCCAGCGCGTGGCCGGCCTTGTTCTGGATGATCCCGGCGACGCGGAACAGATCGTCATACAAGACGGCGTAGGCCAGGGAGGAGTTCTTGTTGACGTTGAGGTACTGGTTGGTGATCGAGGGGATCATCTGGCGCAGGGCCTGGGGCAGGATGACGAGGGTGAGGCGCTGGTAACCGGAGAGCCCGATCGCGTTGGCGGCTTCCGTCTGTCCCGTGGGGAGCGCCTGGATGCTGCCTCGCACGATCTCGGCGTTGAACGCGCCCGTGTAGAGCGTGAGACCAATGGTCAGCGCTGCGAACTCCGGCCGGATGACCATGCCTTCCAGATAGCGTGTGCCCTCGACGTACGGGCGGTCGATGCTGACCGGCAGTCCCAGCACGATGAAGGTGACGAGCGCGCCGACGGCGAAGATGCCGAAGGCCCAGCGGTTGGCGAACTGCGGTTGGCCGGTTTCCCGCTCGCGGTTCTGGCGGGTTCGGCGGACGGTCATGGCGACTGCGCCGATCGCGATCAGGAGGGCCACCCAGACTCCAACGAACCAGTCGGGGAGCCCCCACAGGCCGTCATTGGGTACCGGCCAGGGGATGGCGAGTCCGCGATTGGAGATGAAGGCGAAGTCGCCGATGATGACGACCTCCTGGATGATCGGCGCGCCGACGAGGAAGATGGCGTAGACCAAGACGACCTGCACGAGCAGTGGCGTGTTGCGGAAGATCTCGACGTAGAGCATGGCCAGTCGGGCGACGAGCCAGTTGGAGGACAACCTGGCGACGCCGACCGCGACACCCACGAGGGTGGAGAGCAAGATGGCGACGAACACGACTCGCAGGGACGACCAGACGCCGACGAGATACATCTCGATCCGTGAACTGGTGACGCCGTCAACGTCGGTGAGCCACTGATTGCCGACCTTGAAGGCGGCCGGATCGTCGAGGAAACCGAAGCCGAATTCACGCAAATTCAGGGCGTCGTAGACGTACCAAAACAGGAGTGCGGTGGCGGCGATGTACAAGCCCTGCTGCAGCAGGCGGCGGAATCCGCGTCGATAGAACAACGGAACGCTGTGGGTCGGCGTGGGGCCGTCACCAGGGGACGGGGACGAGACGGGCGCTTGTGCTGACATCCGGTTGCGGTCGAGTTTCTCACCGTCCTGCGCGAGGTTGGACACAGGTTAGCCGAGCAGGTGCTCAGACAGGACGCGAAGGCCGCGCGAGTTTGCGGAGGGGGACAGCAAAGGGGCCGCCCGGCGGGCGGCCCCTTTGGTCAGGTCCGAGTGTTCTCGGTCTAGCGGTAGGGCAGCGCGTAGAGGATGCCACCCTCGCCGGGGCCACAATCGACTGCCTCGCTGGGCAGCGGTCGCGCCAGTGCGTTCAGGGTGCAGTCACGCTCGATCGCGGAGCCGATTTCTCGGTCGTAGATCTCGCCGTAGTTGCCTACCGCGGCGATGGCGCGCTGGATGAACTGGGCGTCGACCACGTCGAAGCCGAGGGTGGCAACGTCACCGTCGCCGAAGGGAACACCGAGCAGTCGGGCGACTTCGGTGTTCGGCGGGTCGGCGGCCATAGCGGCCACGTTGGCCTGGGTGATGCCGATTTCCTCAGCGCGGATCAGACCGTGAACGACCCAGTTGACGACGTCTTTCCAGTCGCTGTCATAGTCGCGCACGCCAGGGGCCAGCGGCTCCTTGGAGATGATCTGCGGGAGGATCTTGTAGTCGTCGGCGTCGTCGCGGACGACGATGCGCGAAGCGAGGTCGGAGGCGTCAGCGGTCAGCACGTCGCAGCGGCCCTCGAAGAAGGCGGCGGCCACGTCCTGGCTCAGACCACCGGTCGGCTCGTAGTCGAGACCGATGTCAGTGAAGTGGTCGGCCACATTCTGCTCGGTGGTCGTACCGGTCTGGACACAGATTGCGGCGTTGGCCATGTCGCTGGTCGAGTTGATACCGGAGTCCTTGCGGACCGCGAAGCCCTGGCCCGTGTAGAAGGTGGTCTGGGCGAAGTCGACGTCGAGTTCCATGTCACGCGAGCTGGTGATCGTCGTGGTGCGGATCAGGATGTCGATCTGGCCGTCGGCCAGCAGCTCGAATCGGGTGGAGGCGTCGGAGGCGTCGACGTATTCGACGGCGTCGGCATCCTTGAGCACGGCGGCCGCGATGGCCTTGCAGAACTCGATGTCGAAGCCGGTCACGGTGCCCTGATCGTCTCGGAATCCGAAGAGCGGCTGCGTCTGCTTGACGCCGCACTTGAGGGTGCCGCGGTCCTGGACGAGCTGGGTCGTGTTGCCACGCGGCTCGCCGGAGACCTGAGCCTCGGGCTGCGCGCGCTGCTGTTGCTGCTCGACCTGCTGCTGTTGCTCAGTCGCCTGCGCCTGCTGTTGTTCTTCGTCCGATGTACAGGCGCCAATCACAGCGCCGGCGACCAGTGCCGCACCTGCAAACAGCATGGCGCTAACAAGTCGCCGCCCTTTCAAACTTGGCAGTCTCATAGCAAACCCTGTCCTTTCATGCCTTCCGATTGCTCGCCCGAAGGCCGTTCCGCTCATGGCGGATTATACACATCCTGAGACGAAGCATCGTGCGCCGGGAGGCGCGCCGATCCTTCCTACAAGCGTTTCGAGTCGGGAACCTCGAAGCTGAACAGCCTGGCGGCGTTGAGGCCCAGAATCTTAGCCCGTTCCTCGTCCGTCAGGTCGCCCATGGTGCGCTCGATGGCTGCGGCCGAGTGCGGCCATGAGCCCTCGTGGTGCGGGTAGTCGTTGGCCCAGAGGAGGTTGTCGACCAGGTCGTACTTGCGCGCGAGGTCGATGCCGGGGCCGTCGTCCTGGAAGGAACCGAAGCAGTGGGCGCGGTAGTAGTCCGAGGGCAGGCCCTCGAGCTTGGGGAAGGCCCACATGTGGTGCTTGTGGTAGGCCTCGTCCATTGCGGTCAGGGCCCACGGGATCCAGCCGATTCCGGCCTCAATGGTTCCCGCTCGCAAACCCGGGAAGCGCTGGAACACGCCCGAGGCGCACATGTTGATGATCGGTTCCATGGTCATCGCGAGCGAGTGGAACACGTAGTTGGTGACGGCGCCGCCGTTGCCGCGGGCTCCGCGCGGGTCGCGGCCGGTGGAGACGTGGAACGTGATCGGCAGACCGGTCTCCTCGACCGCGGCCCAGAGCGGGTCGAACTCGGGCAGGTTGTAGTTGCGGGAGTCTTCGCCCGTCGGTCCCCAGACCGGCTTGGCGGGGAAGGAGAAGCCGCGGAAACCGCGCTCGGCCGAGCGCTGAATCTCGGCGATGGCGCCGGGGATGTCGCCGGTGGCGACGCAGGCCAGCGGGGATGAGCGGTCGTAGGTGTCGCCGAAGGTCTCCCAGGCCCAGTCGTTCCAGGCGCTGCACATCGCGTTGGCGAAGACCGGGTCGGAGGTCGCCCACATCGAGAGTCCCTTGTTGGGGAAGATGATCTCGGCATCGACGCCGTCGATGTCCATGTCGCGGACACGCTCTTCGGGGAAGGCGTTGCCGTGCTTGTCGCGGACGAGGTCTTCGCCGGCCAGCTTGAGGTCGCGGATCTTGGTCGGGCGATGGCCCTCAGTCACCTGCCAGCGGACGCCGTCTTCGTCGACTTCGATGCGAGGCAGCCGGTGGCGGAATCTCTCCTCGACACGACGCTCCCAGAGGTCGACCGGTTCGTGCACATGGCAGTCGGCGGAGACCATGAAGTACTTGTTGGGGTCGTCCGGCCGCGCCGTGCGGGTCCAGCCCTCGACACCGGGCGTCAGGGTGCGGTGCTCGGGAATCTCGTATCCAACCGGGTCGGTCGAAGATCGTTCAGCAGTAACCATGGACACATCCTTCCGAGGCAGACAGAAGCCTGCCGTCACTCGATCGTTAGGGAGAGTCTACCGGAGTGATCAGAGCTGCGACAGGTCGAGACGTGAGTGGGGACCGGGATGGTCGTAGTCGAGTCTGATCGTCTCGATCAGGCCGTTGTCGGGCAGCGGGAGGTCGATGTACTCGGGGTCCAGACCTTCGGAGGGCCAGAAGCGGAGGCGGACGCCGACGGCGTCGTCGGGCGGCTCATGCGTGGTCTCCGCCGCGCCTCGGCCGGAGTGGAACCAGTCCCCTTCGGTCGCGCCGTCGCCGACGAGCCAGGAGCCGAACCAGGGCATCGGCTGACCGAAGTCGGAGGTCTGTTCGTGCCAAACGATCTTCAGGGAGGTCATGGGCTAGGTGTCCGTGAAGTTGGGGAGGCGCTTTTCGGAGAAGGCCTTGGGGCCTTCGATCGAGTCGTTCATGCCCTGCAAGTTTTGTTCGATCGCGTTGCCGAACTGCTGCGCCATCAGTGGCTCCATGTAGTAGCCGCGGTAGAGCGCCTGCTTGATGTTGCGGACTTCCCGCGGGGCGAGGTAGAGCATTCGACGCGCGTAGACGAGGGCCGTCTCCACGAGCAGCTCCTGGGGCACGACGCGCTGGACCCAACCGAGCTGGTAACAGCGATCGGCGTTGTACTGGGTGTCGCCCCAGAGCGTCAGCTCCATCGCCGAGCCGAGCCCGATCTGCCGGGTGAGCGGAGCCATCCAGCCGGCGCCGCCCATGTTCCAGCGCGTTTCGGCGATGCCGACTCTGGCTTCCTCCGACATGATGCGGATGTCGCACTGCATCGCGTACATGAATCCACCGGCGACCGCCCAGCCGTTGATCGCCGCGATAGTCGGCTTCCACAGGTTTAGGGACTCGGAGAGCGGCACGGGATTCTTGCGTCGGCTGATGATCGGCGCGGCGCCCGATTGCCGGCCTTCGCGTTCCGCTTCGCGCGTTTCGGCCGTGTTGATCAGGTCGGCGCCGGCGCAGAAGGCACGGCCGGCTCCGGTCAGGACGGCGCAGCGGGCGTCGGGATCGTCCCGATAGTCGACGAAGGCGTCGTAGAGGGCGTCGCTGAGTCCATCGCCGATCGAATTCAGCCGATGGGGGCGGTTCAGGGTGATCAGGTGGATTCCACCGTTCTCCAACTTGTCGACCTTGACCACGGGCCCAAAGATCTCCTGCGGCGTGGAGCGATTGTGCTTCGCCGGGTCGTAGGTCTCGTACTGTTGCTCGGCCATCGTTCAGTCCCCGTGCTGTTGTGGTGTGTGTTCGTCTGAGCGGCGCTCGTCGACGCCCGCACGATAATCTACCGCTCGAATCGAGACTCAAGATCGGACCAGGGCGCGATGACTACGAGCGCAGAGATGGGAACCGGACAGTCGCCGATCGACATCAGTGACTGGGCTGCCTCGGACGCGCACGCGCCGATGTTTGACTACGTAAGCAATGCGAATCGAGTCGAACGCGCCCAAGGCTTCGTCATCTTCCACTTCGACCGAGGCAGCCAACTGTTGCTGGGCGACGCGTCGTATCGGCTGCTCCAGTTTCACTGGCATACGCCGGCGGAACACACGATCGAGGGCGATGAGTTCGCCGCCGAGGTTCATTTCGTCCACGTCAACGAGGACGATCAGCTGTTAGTCGTGGGAACGGTCTACCGGCTCGGAGAAGCGGACGAGGGTCTGGAGCAGATCATCGCGGCGACGCCGCCGTCGGGCGAGGAGGGTGACGTTGTCCCTCGGCTCTCCGCTGCGCACCACGTTCCCGACTCCGACGGTTTTTTTCACTACGTCGGCTCGTTGACGGCCGCGCCGTTCAGTGAGCCGGTCCAGTGGTACGTGGCGAGGACGATCCGAACGATCTCGCAGCGGCAGGTCGAGCAGCTTGAGATGCTGGCCGGCGGTGCGAACGCGCGCCCGTTGCAGGATCTCAACCACCGCACGATCCTCTGCGTCGGCTGCGCCATCTAAGGGCTCGCTCTGCGGGAGCGGTCCTCAGGCCCCGTTACCATCGATCCATCCCTGATCAGATGTAACGGCGATGATCATGCCTGCTCAAGCTCAAGTCAGCACAACACTCGGCAAACTACAGGGCGCTGAGGACGACGGATGCCTTGTCTTTCGCGGCGTTCCCTTCGCTCAACCGCCAGTCGGCGAGCTTCGTTGGCGGCCGCCCGAGCCGATGGAAGCCTGGGACGGCGTTCGCGATGCGAGCGAGTTCTCGGCCTCGGCGATTCAGCACCGTACGCCCGGAGATGTCGGCGATCTGATCGGTATTCCGGCGCAGACGCAGTCGGAGGACTGCCTGTATCTGAACGTCTGGACGCCCGCCTGCGACGATCGCAAGCGGCCGGTGATGGTCTGGATCCACGGCGGCGGCAACACGGTCGGCTCGGGGACGCAGCCTCGGATTGACGGTCGCAGGCTGGCGATGACGGGCGATGTTGTCGTCGTCACGCTGAACTACCGGCTCGGTGTGTTCGGCTGGATGCATGCGCCCACCCTCGGCGCCTACGGCAACGAGGGCCTGCTCGACCAGACCGCAGCGCTGTTCTGGGTCCGGCGGGAGATCGAGGCCTTCGGCGGCGACGCGCAGAACGTGACGGTCTTCGGGCAGTCGGCCGGGGGATTCGACATCGCGCACCTGATGGCGATGCCGGCGGCGACCGGGGCGTTTGACAAGGCGATCCCGATGAGCGGATCGTTGATCTACACGATCACCAAGGTCGAGGCGCGCGCCGTGGCCGAACGATTCCTGATGCGATTCGGCGGTTGGGACGATCCAGAGCGAATGCGCGCCGTCAGCGCCAATGACCTGCTTGATTACCAGGTCGAACTGACCGGGGGCGGTTTCGGCGGGGCCCGGTTCGGTCCTGTCGCCGACGGCTACTCGCTCGGCCTCGACGCCGAGGCGCGCATCGGAGCGGGCATCCAGACCAAAGGGATGCCGTTGATGATCGGTCACACCAGGGATGAGTTCAATCTGTTCACCGCCGCCGCTCAGGCCGAACGCGAGATGACTGATAACGACCTGTTGGCGGCCGCCACGGCGCCGTTCGGTGGGATGCGGGCCGCAGAGGGCGTCGACCGCTATCAGCGGGCTCGGGATGCCCGCGGCGAGCCGACAGACAACCACTCGGTCTGGAACGCGATCATGACCGACTCGATGTTCCGCATCCCCGCAGTCAGGACGGCGGAGGCGCAGGGTCGCCATACTCCGAATGTCTGGAGCTATCGCTTTGACTATCCCTCGCCCGCCCACGAGGGCCGGCTCGGCAGTTGTCACTCGCTCGACATCCCGTTCGTCTGGGGTACATACGAGGCCGAGAACATGAAGCGCTTCTGCGGCGAGGCTTCGCCGGAGCTGGCCGCGTTGTCGGAGACGATGATGCAGACCTATCTGGCCTTCGCGAAGACCGGGGATCCCAACAATGCTCACCTGCCGGACTGGCCGACCTACGACGCCGAAGCTCGGGCTGTGATGACTTTCAATCACGACTGCGAAGTCGTCAACGCCCCGTGCGACGAAGAGCGAGACTTCTGGGCCTCTTTGGCGCCGCGTGAGCTATCGAGAGTTGGCGGTTAGGCAAGCTCAGGTAACGAGCACTTCAACCCCCGCCCTGCTTGCAGCGGTGGCAAGGTCGTTGTCCAGTGTCACCAGCGGCATCGCTCGGCGGATCGCCAGTTCCAGATACAACGCATCGTAGAAGGTCAATACGTGCTCGAAAGCCAACTCCAAGGCTGACTCGAGATCTGACGCGCTGTCTGTCTCCCAGCGAAAGCGACGCAATGAACTCAGTCGTCGGAGCGCGTCATCCTGTGTCAACCGAGCGCGCCGCACATTGACCAGCAGACCGTTACGCACTTCGTAGTGCCAGTGTTGAGGCACACATCCCCCCTCGCGGTCAACCCACTCGAAGGCGGACTCGGCTCGCTCGTCCCATTCGTCGTCAAGTAGAAACGTGAGAGTTGCAGAGGCATCAACGATCAGTCGGCTCACACGCGATGGCCCTCGTGGCGCGAGGACAGTATCTCCTCACGCGTGATGTTCGTACGCGGCCACTTCGCCCGCTCTTCCAGAAAGCGCTCGTACGCCTCCCGCCGAGTCTCAGGATCGTCCTTCGGCTCTGAGCCGGGCAACAGCTCCGCCACCACCTCGCCGTCGCGCATGATGGCGACCGATTCGCCGACTTCGACGCGGGCGATCACATCGTCGAAACTCTCCCGCACCTCGGACAGCTGCAGGAAAGTGCGTTTGCCAGCCTGGTCTGTGACCACGGTTCGCTCCAGCCTGGTGTTGCCCAGAGTACCGGGCGGTTGCTGTCACCAGCTCGATTCCCGTTCTAGTATGCCTCCCAACTGACGAGATCGGCAACGCCGATCGCTGGAAAGGCCTCACACCCATGAAAATCGAAACCGGATTCGGCGGCGGCTGGCTGGGCGGCATCGCCGAGCAGGTGAAGGCGCTCGAGGCTCGCGGCTTCGACTCCATCGTCGTGCCGGAGACCAAGCACAACTCGCTCTTCCATATGATGCTCGCGGCGGAACACACCGAGCGGGTCGAGATTTCCTCGTCAGTGACGATCGCATTCCCGCGCACGCCGATGATCATGGCCCAGGCAGCCTGGGACATGCAGGAGCTGTCCAAGGGCCGGATCAACCTCGGACTCGGGAGCCAGGTCAAGGGACACAACGTGCGTCGCTTCGGTGGCACCTGGTCGCCACCGGCCAAGCGCATGGAGGACTACATCAACATGATGCGCGCCGTCTGGCACTCCTGGCAGACCGGCGAGCGTCCCGAGTACATCTCCGACAACTACACCTACACGCTGATGACGCCGATGTTCGATCCGGGTCCGATTCCGTACGACCCGCCCAAGATCTCGCTGGCCAATGTCGGCCCGCTGATGGCCCAGGTCGCCGGCGCCTGCGCCGACGGTCTGCGTCCGCACGGCTTCATGACCCACAAGGTGATGATGGAAACCGTGATTCCCAACGTGGAAAAGGGCGCCAAGCGCGCCGGCCGCACGCTTGATGACATCGACCTCGGCGTCGGCGGTTTCATGGCCTTTGGCGAGACCGAGTCCGAAGTCGAACAGTCGATCGACGGCCTGCGCCGAGCGATTTCCTTCTATGGCTCAACCCGCTCGTACCATCACATCTTCGAGGCGCATGGCTTCGATTCCCTGGGCATGCAACTGCACGAGCTCTCGCTCAAGGGCGAATGGGACAAGATGGCCGATGCCGTGAACTTCGAGGTCGCAGCCGAAATGGCTCACGCCACCACCTGGGACGACCTACCCAAGTACGTGAACAACAACCTGAGCTATGCCAGCCGCATCGGCCTGGGTCAGTACGTGCGTCAGGAGCAGGAAGGTCGCAGCAGCTTCGGTTACCCCGGATCCAGAGACGGTCACGCACCGCCAACTCTGTCCGAGGAGCGTCTGACCTGGCTCATGGATGAACTCAGGCCTCTGGGCGCAAACCCGGTGCTGGACTGATCGAGCAGAGCTCCCCTCCGGGGGAGCCGCCGCGTAGCGGCTGAGGGGGCCCGCCTGCTGAGACTCGACCTCGGCGAGGGAGCCCCCCTCCGTCACTTCGTGACACCTCCTCAAAAAGGGGGAGGTCCGAGAGATGCACATGCCCGACCCTTACCAGCAACTGATCGATGATCTCGTCGCAGAGCAGCGCTACCTCGATGGGCAGCTAGCTGATCTGCCCGACGATGTCTGGCAGAACGACACTCCCTGCCGCGGCTGGATGGTCCGCGATGTCATCGCGCACCTGGCGGAGGTCGATGAGTCTGCCACCAGCGTGGCGACCGGCGCGGCGCAGACCATGTCCGGCGGCGATCGTTCCGAAGACGGCACGCGCTCAGCCCTGCAGGACAGCTCCAGGCACATGGCGCGAGTCCAGCTCGTCGACTGGTGGCGGGCAGCGAGAGATCGCATGGAGATTGCCCTGCGCGCTCGTGACGGACGCGATCGCCTGCCCTGGGCCGGTCCGCCGATGAGCGCTCGGTCATTTGCCACAGCCCGGTTGATGGAGTGCTGGTCGCACGGTCTCGACGCGCTTGACGGCGCCGGGGTCGAGCCGATTCACTCGGATCGGCTGCAGCACATCGCCCATCTCGGCTTCATCACTCGCCAGTTCGCCTATCAGACCCGCGGCCTGGAACCGAACGCGGAGCCGCTGCGCGTGCAACTTGAATTGCCCTCGGGCGCTGGTTGGACCCGTGGTGACGACGGCGCCACGAACGCGATTTCCGGCACGGCGGTCGACTTCTGCCGAGTCGCCACCCAACGCATCCACTACAGGGACACCGACCTCACCTACACCCCCGGAGCCGCCGAGGAGTTCCTCCAGGTCGCCCAGGCCTTCGCCGGCCCGCCCGGTGAAGGCCGCCCGCAGCAGAGCCAGTAGCGAACTCGCGTTACCCTGCCGCTCATGCTCTCTCCCTACCGAGTCATCGACCTCACCGACGAGCGCGGCGTGCTCGCCGGACAGATGCTGGCCGACCTCGGCGCCGACGTCATCCAGGTCGAGCCGCCTGACGGTTCCTCCGGGCGTGGCGTGGCTCCCTTCTTCGCCGACCGAACCGACGAATCGATCTACTGGGCCGCCTACACGCGAGGCAAGCGCGGGATCACCTGCAACCTCGCGGACGCTCGCGGACGCGACCTGCTCCTCCGCCTTTTGGAGACCGCGGACTTCCTGATCGAATCGTCCGATGTCGGCCGAATGGCCGACTTAAGCCTGGACTACGAGACTCTGCACGAACGGTTTCCGGATCTCATCTACACATCAATCAGCGCCTTCGGCCAGACCGGTCCAAAATCCCACTATGTAGGATCCGACCTCGCTATCTGGGCAGCCGGCACCCCGCTGCTAATGAGCGGCGACGACGATCGGGCTCCGGTGCGGATTTCCCAGCCGCAGACCTGGGGACACGCCTCCGGCGATGCAGCCGGCGGTTCGATGCTGGCGCTGCATGCCCGTCACCAGACCGGACGCGGACAACACGTCGACATCTCGGCGCAGGTATCCGCCGCCCAGGCGACGCTGGCGCAGGTGCTCGCCCACCAGCTCGGGTCGGCCGACCCGGAGCGCTACGGCGGCGGCGTCAAGATTCGAGGGCAGGCGATTCGCGGTACGGCCGACGTAGCCGACGGTTACATCGTGCTCCTCATGGGACCCGGACCGGCGGTCGGACACTTCGCCAACCACGCCGTCAAGTGGTTGGTCGACATTGGCGCGGCCGAGCCGGAGTTGCTGGACGAAAACTTCGTCACCTACGCCGACCGTGTGGCGACCGGCAATGCGGACCCGGCGCTCTTCCCTCGGATTCAGGACATCATGCGCGAGGCCGTTGCCACGCGCACCAAACAGGAGATGCTTGATATCTCGATCGAGTACGACCTGCTGCTCGCGCCGGTGCTCGACATCGTCGACCTCGGAAACAGCCCGCAACTCGAGCATCGCGGCTTCTGGCAGGATATCGAGCACGCTGATGGCCGCCGCGTCGTGTATCCGGGACCGCCGCTGAACATCCTTGTCGATGGTCAACAGCAGGGCATCTGTCGGCGTCCCCCGCCTGAGCTCGGTCAGCACAACGACGAGGTCTACGGCGAACTGGGACTCAACCCAGGCGAGATCGACAGCCTGCGGTCGGAGGGCGCAATATGACGCTGCCCGAGGGCACAGGCCCGCTCGCCGGGGTCAAGATTCTGGATCTCAGTTGGATCGTCGCCGGGCCGACCGTCGGTCGGGCGATGGCCGACTACGGCGCGAGCGTCATCAGAGTGGAGTCACCCGCGCGGATCGACACCGCCCGCGTCGTCGGCCCCTTCCACGGCGATGAGCCAGGCGTCGAGCAGTCCGGGCTCTACGGCAACGTCAATGCCGGCAAGTGGGGATTGACGCTCGATCTGCGTGTGCCGGACGCGCAAGAGATGTTCCGCCGCCTGGCGGTCTGGGCCGACATCGTCTGCGAGTCTTTCACCGCCGGCGTGCTGGCGCGCTGGCAGCTCGACTACTCACATCTGCGAGAGCTCAAGCCCGAGTTGATCATGCTGAGCAGCACCCTGCTCGGTCAGAACGGTCCCTACAACCAGGTCAGCGGATTCGGCAGCCAGGGCGCGGGTATGGCCGGAATCCAGGACCTGGCCGGTTGGCCCGACCGCGCGCCGGCGGGACCGTTCGGTCCCTACACCGATTACCCCGCCCCGCGCTTCGCCCTGACCGCGCTGCTGGCCGCGCTCGACCATCGCAATCGGACCGGTGAAGGCGTCTTCATCGACCAAGCCCAGGCCGAGGGCAGCATGCAACTACTCGCTCCCGCGTTGATCGATTACAAGAACGGCGGACCGGCACTCCAGCGTCGAGGCAACGACGATCCGCAGATGTGTCCCCACGGCGTCTATCCATGCCTCGTACCCGACGGTCGTGGCGAATCCTGGGTGGCCATCGCCGTCGCGTCGGACGAACAGTGGACTCGGCTGGCCGAACTGCTCGGTGCCGACAGTTCGCTCTCATTCGAGCAGCGTCGGCAAGCGCAGCCGGAGATCGATGCCGCCCTGAGCGAGTGGACATCACGCCGCTTCGCAGCCGAGGTCGAGGAAACCTTGCAGAGCGCCGGCATCGCCGCCCATCGCCTCGCCACCACCGAGGACGCCGCCAACGACCCGCAGCTCGAACATCGCCACCACTTCCGGCGACTGCCACACTCGCTGCATGGGGAGACCGTGGTCGAGGGACCGCGCTACATCCTCTCGGAGACGCCGATCGAGCCGGCGCGGCCCGCGCCCCAATACGGCGAGCACAACGATCTCATCCTGCGCGACGTGCTCGGCCTGAGTGACAGCGAGATTCAGGACCTCGCCGCCTCCGGGGCGTTGAGTTAGATCTCAGCCGACATCCACTCGGCGACGCGCTCGCCCATCATCATGCAGGTGAAGTTGGTGTTGGCTCTGACCAGCGTGGGCATGATGGATCCATCGACAACTCTCAGGTGCTCGACTCCGTGGACTCGGCCCTCGCTGTCGACGACCGCTCCCTCCGAAGGGTCGGGGCCCATCGGGCAGGTGCAGGTTGGGTGAGCCATGCTGGTGGCGGTGGCGTGGATCCACTCGTCGAGCTTCTCGTCGTCGTCGACGGTCTCCTGGTCGATGTCGATGGCGCCCTCGTGGAACGAACTCATCTCGTCCGAGTGAGCCAGGTTCCAGGCGAGTCTGGCGCCCTCTCGCAGGCGAACGCGATCCCCCTCGTGTTCGTCAAACTTCAAGTCGATATTGGGATGCTGCGTGTAGTCGGCGCTTTGCAGCGTGACCGAACCGAATGAGTTGGGCAGCTGCACACCGGGTGCGATACCGAAGACCCAGCTGGCCTCCGGTTCCTGTTCGTCCTCGCCGACCCAGGCGCCGAACCGGGCCTGGGGACCGATCAGGATGTGGCCGAGCAGGTAGACCTGCATGTCGTTGAACTCGCCCGTCTCCGACGTGTAGCGCAGCAGGGTCTGAGCGAGCGGACGATCCGGATCCACCGTGCCTGGTGTCGGCCAGAAGAGCATGGGGGTCATCGGGTGATCCATCAGGTGTTTGCCCACGCCGGGCAGGTCGACCAGCGACGGGATACCGAGCTGGGCCAGTTCGTTGGCCGGTCCGATGCCGCTGCGCAGCAGGATCGCCGGGCTCATGATCGCACCGGCCGAGAGGATGACCTGCTTGCCTCGGACTTCCTGCAACTCGCCGTCGCACTCGACGGCCAGACCCACGGCCCGATTGCCTTCGAAGATCACGCGGTCCACCAGGCAGTGTCCGCGTACGGTCAGATTGAGCCGGTTGCGGGCCTGCGAGAGGAATCCGAGGTTGGCCGACCAACGGGTCATCTCTTGCGGACCGTCGCGATTCATCGCCAGCGGCGAGATGCCGGTCGACTCCGGGTCGTTCTGGTCGTTGGTCTGCTCGAAGCCGTGCGCCACGCAGGCGTCGTAGAAGCCTCGTTGCACCGCCTCCATCTCGTCGAGCGTCCAGCGCCGAACCGGGATCGGTCCGCCCTGACCGTGGAAATCGCCGCCCTCATCCTTGTCGTCCTCAATCCCGCGGAAGTAAGGCAGGCACTCCGACCAGGCCCAGCGCTCGTCGCCGGTCATCTCGGCCCAGACGTCATAGTCGCCGGGGGCGCCGCGGATCGCCACGCCGGTGTTGATCGCCGACGATCCGCCGACCAGCTTGCCGCGAGGCAGCGGCGCGTCGCGGCCGGGGACGAAGGTGGCGTTGAAGCCCCAGTCGTGATGCACGACCGACGGTTCGTGGATGCTGTTCACGTCGCCGGGGAGTTCGTCAAGCGAGCGATAGTCGGGACCGGCGTCGAGTAACAGGACCGAGCGGGAACGGTCTTCGCTCAGACGAGTGGCCAAGACTGCGCCCGACGATCCGGCGCCCACGATGATCACGTCGTATTCCATCCGGCTCCTCCTCATTCATGTGGCTCAGGTGCGAGGCTGAGGGTAGGACATCGCCCGCTCTTGCTGGTCACCGTCCGGTGGCTCTTCCGGAAGTCTGGGCCGAGTCGCGAGTGCCAGCCAGATCAGGCCGCTCGCCGTACCGATACCAGCGACCAGGAAGGGGAGCGCCCAGCCATCGCTGAGATCACGGAGCGCTCCTGTGAGCAGGCTGCCTCCGGCCGAGTAGACCATCATGACCACGGAGGCCCAACCCATGATCTGACCGATATTGGCCGGGCCGAAGTAGTCGGCGCGCAACGTGTTGATGTTTGGCCCGCGGCCGCCCCAGGCTGTCCAGTGCAAAACAGCTCCGAGGACGATCATGGGGAACGAATCGGCGATCGCGAGGACGACCGCCGCCGCGGCATGGCCGGCCAGACAGATCGCGATGATCACGCGCTTCGAGATGATGTCTCCGGCATAGCCTCCGACGAGCTGCGCCGCGATCTGACAGACCGTGCCGATCACGATGGCGACCGCGGCGTGTCCCGCGCCCAAGCCATCGATCTCGCCGACTCGAAGGACGAAGAACCCACTCACGGCGGCGACCATGAGCAACGGCGAGCCGTGGGCAAAAGAGAGCGCCCAGAACGAACGGGTTCGGAGAGCTTCGCGGGTCGTGAAGTCTCGCCGAGGTTGATCGAGCGCGGAGGGTACATCGGGTCGCGCGACGGTTGCGGCGCGTGCCGGCTCGGGCGATTCTCCGCGATCGACGGGCCGGACGATCAGGGTGGCGATCAGTTGTCCAGCGACGAAGAGCAGGATTCCCGAGCCAATCGACGTGGCGCGCCAGCCGACGCCGTCGATCAGGAACGAGATCAGCGGCGCCAAGAAACTGCCGATGGCCAGTCCGGTCATCAGGTAACCCATGGCTCGGGCACGGGTGCGCTGGAACCAGTGCACGACGGCCACGGTGAGCGTCATGAATCCACCGACGCCTGCCCCGATCGAGACGATGAAGTAGAAGATGAAGAACGTGGCCTGGCTGTTGATGAAACCGAACAGAATCAGGCCGAGCGCTGTGGATGCGATGCCCACCCGCATCATCATGCGGGGACCGAATCGGTCGATTGCCCAACCCTGGACAGGTCCGAGTGCGCCGGACTCGATCCTCGTCATCGCGAGGGCGATGCCGAAGAGCGTGGCCGACCACATGAACTCTTCTTGCAACGCGGCGACGTAGAAGCCGGTCGCGTGCATGACGAGTCCGCCGAGCAGAAGCTGGACGACGATCCCGCCGGAGACGATGTACCAGCCAAAGAAGACGCGTCCGGTGGCGAAGCGGCGTAACACTCAGATCAACGTAGCGTCCGTGCGCTCAGACGCTCCCGGGGCGGTTGGGACGTGCGGCCACGACCAACCGAGCAGCTGGCGGAAGCGGGGGGAGCAACGGCAGACGCGGCGGACCGGGCAATCGTGGTCTGTTCGACATCAGGATCCAGAGCACCCCGGTCCCTGCGCCGATGCTGAAGATGATGAAGGCCAGGTCGTAGCTGCCGAACAGGTCGCGCAGGATTCCGGAGCCGAGCATGCCAATCGTCATGAACGGCATCATCACCATTGAGGTCCAGCCCATGATCCGGCCGAACTGCGAGGCGCCGAAGTAGTCGGCGCGAAGAGATGTGATCAGCGTTCCTCGTGCGCCCCAGGCGACGCCGTTGAGCACCGCGAAGGCCATCAACATCCACCAGCCGGTCGCCAGCGCGAGGGCGATTCCTGCCAGAGCGTGGCCAATCATGCAGAGGACCAACAGCGGACGCTTGGGAAAGCGATCGCCAGCCCAGGCGGACAGTCCCTGTCCCACCAGCTGGGTGACGACCATCACCGTGACGACGATGGCGGCGTCGCTGGCCTGAAAGCCCGGCAGCTCATCGATATGCAGGACACCATGACCGATCCACATGCCGACCACCATGAGCGGCGCTCCGTGCGCCAGACCCAGTCCCCAGAACGCGCGCGTTCTGAGCGCCTCGCGCGCCGTGAAGTCTCGGTGGCGATGCGGATTCTCCAGGCGGCGAGCGGCGGCAGCGCCCGCCGGTGCACCTGAGGACCCGCCGTCCACTTCCAACCCCTTGTCGGACGGGTGTCGTGCGAACAGGAAGGAAAGCCCCCAGCCAACCATCAAGAGGAAGGCCCCCGTCCCGAACGACGTTTCTCGCCAGCCGACTCCGAGAATCAACACGCCGACCGCCGCAGACACCAGAGCGCCGAACGTAAAGCCCATCGACATGAACCCGATCGCTCGCGAACGCTTGCGCTCAAACCAGGTGACGACGGCGACCGAGACCGTCATAAAGCCGCCGATCGAGGTGCCGATCGAGAGCAGGATGTAAAAGCCGACGAATGAGACTTCGTCCCACAGCACCCCGAACAGGATCATGCCCAGGGCAGTAGTGGTGATGCCCAGCCGGATCATGGAACGTGGGCCGAAGCGGTCGATCATCCATCCCTGGATTGGGCCGAGCAGGCCAGACTCAACTCGAGTGACCGCAGCAGCCACACCGAAGATCGTCGCAGACCAGCCAAACTCATCTTTGAGCGCGGCTGCGTAGAAGCCGAACGCGTTCATCGTCAGCCCACCGATCAGCATGTTGATGATCAGTCCGGCACCGACGATGTACCAGCCGTAGAAGATCCGGGGCATCAACCGCGAGGGTAAGGGCGCAACGTTATCGGCGGATTCTGGGACGCTGCGGCGCCGACCGCACGGCCGGACTCGTTGCCGGCCGGTTGGGCCGGAACATGGCGATCGGCTGAGCTTGACGAAGTGCTCCGCCGGCGGTCACCACGCGCACGCCGGGCAGGCGCGGGCGGCCGGCCATCAGCACCCAGATCGCTCCAGTCAATGCGCCGAGGCCGAGGACGGTGAAAGGAATGCCGTAACTTCCGGTTGCGTCGAAGAGGACCGAGGAGAGGAATCCGCCGACGGTCATGAAGGTCGACATCACGATCGACGACCAGCCCATGATTTGCCCGAAGTTCGATGCCCCGAAATAGTCGGCCCGCAACGCCGTGATCAACGGAGCGCGCGAACCCCAGGCCAGTCCGTTGATTATCGCGGCCAGCAGGATCATCTCATAGGAAGCTGCGAACGCCAGCATGATGGCCGCGGCGCAGTGGCCGAACATCGCAGGCACCAGGAGCAGCCGCTTCGAGAAGCGATCGCCGAGATAGCCCATACCCAATTGTCCGACCAGCTGGGCCACGTTCATCGCCGTGTAGGCGATACCGGCGTGGGTCAGGTTGAGGCCTTCCACCTCGGTGACCAGTAGCGTGAAGTGGACGAATACTCCTGAGACCACCAGCAGCGGCGCGCCGTGGGCCAGCGCCAGTCCCCAGAATGCGCGTGTGCGCAGCGCCTCGCGGACGGTGAAGTCACGGTGGCGATGCGGGTTCGCCGAGGGTTGGGATTGCGCCGCACCGCCCGTTGAGTTGTCGACTGCGTCGCCGCCGTCTTTGGCCAGTCCACGATCTTCCGGTCGCCGGACGAATAGCGTGGCGAGAATCTGACCGACGCCGAACAGCACAATGGCCGAAAGCAGCGCGGCACTCCGCCAGCCGATCTCCTGGATCATGATGCCCACCGGGAGGGCGAGGAACCCGCCGAGGGCAAATCCGGTTGACATGTAGCCCAGTGCGCGCGATCGCTTGCGCTCGAACCAGGTCACGACCGCCACCGAGACGGTCATGAATCCGCCGACCGACGCGCCAATCGCGACGATGAAATAGAAGGCGATAAAGGTTTCCTGGCTCCAAAGTCGGGAGAAAGCAAGCAAACCGATAGTGGTCGACGCAATCCCGAGTCGCATCATCGTTTGTGGACCGAAGCGGTCGATCAGCCAGCCCTGGATTGGGCCCAGGACGCCCGACTCGATCCGGGTGATCATGAAGGCCAGGCCGAAGATCGTGGCCGGCCAGAGGAACTCGGCCTTGAGCTCGGCTACATAGAAGTGAAAGGCGTGCATGATCAGCCCGCCCATCAGCATGTTGATCACGATGCCGGCGGCGACGATGTACCAGCCGTAGAAGATCTTGCGGTCGGATCCGAAGAGCGCGGGCAGCACGCAGGGTCTTCCTCCTGAAGCCTCCCATGCCCGCTGAGCGCCGTCCGATGCCTGATAACGCGCTGTCGGTCGGCTCGAATCGGTACAGGTGACCGATGGTCACTCTACTCGGCGCACACCTGATGGTCTGCGCTCTGGCATACTGCCAGCCGATTGCCTCACCCACTGGAACGCAGCAGCCGCTGCCTGGAAAGGAACCCGACGATGGCCACTCAGACCGGAACCCGTTCCGATGTCGACGCGATGGCGCAGCAGCTCTCAAACTGGGGTCGATGGGGACCCGACGATGAGCGCGGCGCTTTGAATTTCATTACACCTCAAGTCTCGGCCGCGGCAGCGGCGCTGGTTTCGGAAGGCGTAACGGTGAGCTGCGCGCTCGAACTGGCCAAGACGCCTGCCGCCGACAACCCGACTCCGGTGATGCACTTCATGACCGGCGCCGGCGATGTCAGCGATCAGGGGCGGCTACGCGGTCTGGAAGCGACCGGCGACGGCTTCATGATCTCGCCACACGGCATGGCCAACACCCATATCGACGCGCTCTGCCACATCCTCGATCAGGGCAAGATGTACAACGGCTTCCCAGCCTCCGACGTGCTCTCGACCGGCGCGGCCAAGAACTCGATCATGGGGCTCGAACAGGGCGTCTCCACCCGCGGCGTGTTGCTTGATATCGCCCGGTTGAAGGGCGTCGACTGGCTGGAGCTGGGCGAGGGTATCTCGGTGGCGGATCTCGAAGCAGCGGAGTCTGCGCAGGGCGTCGAAGTGCGCTCCGGTGACATCCTCTTGATCCGCACCGGCCGCGACTCCCGCCGAGAGGCGGAAGGCGCCTGGCCACCGTTCGGGGGGATGGCCGGATTGCTGATGGAGACGCTGCCCTGGATCCGGGAGCGGGAAGTGGCGATCCTCGGCTGCGACGGCGTCTCGGACATGATTCCCTCAAATGTCGAGGGATCGCCCTTGCCGATTCACCACATCATCATCACGTACATGGGTGTGCATCTGATCGACAACGCGAGGTTGGGTCCGCTGGGCGACGCCTGCGCCGAGCGCAATCGCTGGGAATTTCTGCTGACGATTGCACCGCTACGCCTGGTTGGCGGGACCGCTTCACCGATCAACCCGATCGCGATGTTCTAACCGCGACCGGGTCGAGCACGAGAAGGTCGATCAGAGGACCTCGCGGCCGCGTTCGCCGGTGCGCACTCGGACGGCTTCTTCGACATCGGTGACGAAAATCTTGCCGTCGCCGGTGCGGTCGGAGCGCGCGCCGGCGATGATCGCCTCGATCGCCGGCTCCACGTTGAAGTCCGAGATCACGGTGATGATCTTCACTTTGGGGATCATGTCGACGGTGTAGAACTGTCCACCTCGGCCGGCCTGCACGACGCCGCCCTGGTAACCGTGGCCGGCGACCCGCTCGACGTGCAGTCCGGTGATCCCCGCTTCGATCAGCTGGCGCTTGACCGGTTCCAGCGACTCGGGCCGGATGATTGCTTCGATCTTTTTCATGACAGCAACCTCTTCAGCGCTTCCGTTCCGGAGGGGATTTCCTCGTCGATCGTATCGCTGGCGTCCCAACCGAATCCGATCTCGTCGAACTCGTAGGCCGGCTCGCCGTGTGTGGATCGGTCGAGTCCGATCATTTCTTCGGTCTCGTCGACCCGGAGCGGCATAAGCTTCTGGACAACGATGAACAGGACCGAGGACAAGACGAACGACCAGGCAAGCGCGGCTAACACGCCGACAAGCTGACGCCAGATCAGATCGGCGCTGCCACCGATAAACCCATTCGCTCCACCGGTCACCTCGGCGACGGCGAAGATGCCGATCGCCAGCGCCCCCCACATGCCGCCGACGCCGTGAACCGCAAAGACATCGAGTGTGTCGTCCATGTCGCGCCAGTTATGCAGCAGCCGAACAGCGTAGAAGCCGAGGATCGAGGCAACCACTCCGATGCAGAGTGCGGGGAAGAAGTTGAGGTAGCCATCGGTCGCCGGCCAGAGGCCGACAGCGCCGGCCGCCGGCGTAATCGCCACCAGGCCGGCCACGGCGCCGGTCGCCGCGCCAATGATTGACGGATGGCCCGTGTAGCGCCAGGACAGGAATGTCCAGGCGAGCAGGCCGCCAGCGGCGGAGATTTGCGTCTGCACGAATGCGTTGATGGCGGACTCGTTGGCGGCAAGTGCTGATCCGGCGTTGAATCCGAACCAGCCGAACCAGAGCAGTCCAGCGCCAAGCACGACCTTGGACACGTCGTGCGGCCTGGTTTCCGCGACTGAGTCGCGGCGCCGTCCGACGAACAGGGCGCCGGCCAATGCCGCTGCCCCGGCGTTGATGTGAACCACCGTGCCGCCGGCAAAGTCCAGCGCTTCGAGCTGGAACAACCAGCCGTCACCGTGCCAGACCCAGTGACAGAGCGGCGCGTAGACGACGGTGATCCAGAGCACCGTGAAGACGAGCAGGGCCTTGAACGAGATGCGCTCGACGAACGCGCCGGTGATCAGGGCCGGCGTGATGATCGCGAACATCATCTGGAAGACCATGAACGCCATGCCATCGGCCGTTGGTTCGAGACCACGCAGGCCGAAATTAGTCAGATTGCCGACGAACCCGCCGATGTCGGTGCCGAATGCGAGTGAGTAGCCCCACATGATCCAGACGACCGTCGCCACGCCGGCCATGATGAACGACTGCATGATCGTCGCGGCGGCGGACTTCGTCCGAACCAGACCCGAATAGAAGAAGGCGAGACCCGGCGTCATCAGCAGCACCAGCGCCGCTGACGTCAACAACCAGGCAGTATTTCCGGAATCCATACGCAACCCCCATTGTCGGGCGCAGTTGACATAGGAAGACTAGATCAACCGAAACGCGCCCGTCCGCAGAACCAGTGCGCGTAGTGTCGCCGACGGACTCCGCAGACTGGTTACGGATAGATGAATTCGAGTCCGGGATCGGTGATAGCCTCGCCCAATGACTGACCCGGGCTCCCTCCCGCTCTCTGGTGAAGTGGCCTTGGTGACGGGCGCGTCCCGGGGGATCGGTCGCTCGATCGCCCTCGAACTGGCCGCCCAGGGCGCGGACATCGCGGTCAACTACACCTCGTCGGCAGGGGCTGCCGAGGAAGTTGGTTCCCGGATCCTGGAAATGGGCCGGCGCGCTTATGTGGTCCAGGCCGACATCTCCGACAGCGACGCCGTGACCGCGATGACCAAAGCCGTCACGGCCGAGCTCGGCGCGCCCACGATCCTGGTCAACAACGCCGGCATCACCCGCGACATGCTGGCCATGCGCATGAAGTCGGCCGACTGGGACGCGGTGGTGGGCACGAACCTGACCGGATCGTTTCTCACGACGCAATCGGTGCTGCGCGGGATGCTGCGGGCCCGCAAGGGCCGGATCATCACGATCGGCTCGGTGATCGGCACGGTTGGCAACGCGGGTCAGGCCAACTACGCGGCGGCCAAGGCTGGACTGGCCGGCATGACCCGCTCACTGGCGCACGAACTCGGTTCGCGCGGGATCACCGTCAACCTCGTCGCGCCCGGATTCATCCAGACCGACATCACCGCCGATCTCTCCGAGGAGGTGATCGGCAACGTCATGCAGCGGATTCCCCTGGAGCGGCTCGGCGAGCCGTCCGATGTCGCTCCACTGGTGGCGTTTCTGGCTGGTCCGGGCGGGGCCTACATCACCGGCCAAGTGATCCATGTCGACGGCGGGATGGTGATGGGTTGATTCCCTGGATTTGATTCAGGTGACCGTATTGTTCGCTGGCTCGCATTGCGTACGGATTGCGACGCCATGGAGGGCTCCAGAGTCGGTAAACTGAATGACCACGCCAAGATGCAGCGTTCTACGCTTGACGTCACTGGCGAGCAGGAGCCGAAATGGAAACGTTGACCCAGCCAGAGGAAGTCGCGGATGAACCGCCAAGTGGCGAGCATCCGGCCCTGACAGACGATGAGTACGCGCTGCTGTTCCCGGGACAAGGGTCACAATCGGTCGGGATGGCGGGCAAGGTATTGCGCGTCTATCCGAACGCGGAGCAGTGGTTCACTCGCGCCAACGAGGTGCTTGAGTACGACCTGCTGCATCTGATCGAGCACGGCCCCACCGACAAGCTGAACGAGACCACACATTCGCAGCCGGCGATCTTCGTCGCCTCGGTTGCCTGGCTCGAGGCATTGCGTGGCAAGTGGGAGCAGGCTGGCCGCTCGCTGACTCCCAAAGTCGTCTCGGGGCACAGCATGGGCCAAATCACAGCGATGCTGGCCGCGCGGGCCGTCGACTTTGACGACGCTCTGCGCTTGGTTGCTCGCCGGGCCGAGATCATGCACGCCGCCGACAGCCTGCGACCGGGCGGGATGGCCTCGATCATTGGATTGCGTGACCGTGTCCTGCGCCGTCTGGTCGGCGAGGCGTCCAGCGAAGGCACACTGGTCGTCGCCAACGACAACTGCCCTGGCCAAACCGTCGTCTCAGGCGACGAGGCGCCGTTGCGAAAGATGATGCGCCTGGCTGACGAGCAGGGCGCCCGTCGAGTGGTTCGTTTGCCTATTTCGATCGCCTCGCATTCACCGTTGATGTCTGAGGCGCAAGCGCATTTCTCCGAGGCTGTCCACGCGATCCAGTGGCGCGATCCCGTGGTTCCTGTGGTGAGCAACATTTCGGGTGGGCTGATGCACACCAAGGATCAGTTGGCGCACGAGCTGTCTGAGGCGTTGACGGCGCCGGTGCAGTGGCAACAGGCCGTGAAGACAATGGCCGCACAGGGCCCGACGCTGTTCGTCGAAGCCGGCCCGGGCGACGTGCTCTCCAAGCTGGTACGGCGCATCTCTCGGACTTCCTGGACGTTCCCGCTGTCGGATGAGGACCAAGGCCTCTCGCAGCGCGACTACCCCGACAAGAGCGACGGGATTCCCAAGTAGTGGCCTCTCAGCCGTCTTTCTCGGAACGCCGCGTGGTGATCACCGGCGTCGGAGCCGTCACACCTGTCGGCAATGACATGCCGACGACCTGGCGCAACCTGGTCGGCGGAGAAAGCGGGGTCGCCCGGATTCAGCGTTTCGATCCTGACCATTGGGGTGTGAAAACGCCAATCGCGGCCGAAGTCAAGGACTGGGATCCGGAGCCGCTGCTGCCCGACGCCAAGGCGTTACGGCATATGGATCTGAATACCCAGTACGGCATGGTCGCCGGGCTTGAAGCGCTGGCCGATTCCGGTCTGGAGGTCACCGACGACAATCATCACCGGGTGGGCATCATCTTCGGCTCTGGCGGTGGCGGTATGGAACTGGTCACACGTTGGCAGGATACGCTGGTGAGCCGCGGTGCGCGGCGGGTGTCGCCATTTGCCATGCCGAATCTAATCGCCGACGCCGCCTCCGGGCATCTGTCAATTGCGATCGGCGCGACCGGGCCCAACTACTCGCCAACTTCGGCCTGCGCCACCGGCGCCAACGCCGTCGCGGACGGAGTACTGCACATCAAGGCCGGCCGCGCCGACGCCCTGCTGGTCGGAGGTTCCGAGGCGATCATCCTGCCGCTCTTCCACATTTGCTTCGAGCGCATGGGGGTGCTGGCGACTCCGGCCGAGCCACTCACGGCGTCCTGCGCGCCCTACGACCTGCATCGCAACGGATTCGTTCCCGGCGAGGGTGCAGCGGCGATGATGATCGAGGATCTGGACCACGCCCGTGAGCGGGGCGCACCGATCTACGCCGAAGTCATCGGTGGCGGCTCCGCCAACGACGCCCATGACATTGCACAGCCAGAACCGCACGGTCGTGGACTGATGGTCAGCGTGCAACAAGCCATGGAGGAGTCAGGAATTGCACCCGAACGTGTCGGTTATGTTTCCACTCATGGCACGGCAACGAAGCTGGGCGATCAGGTCGAGGTGACTGCGCTGAAGCGGATGTTTGGCGCCCACGCCGATCGCCTGTCACTGTCGTCGATCAAGCCGGCTACCGGACACATGATGGGCGCCTCTGGGGCGCTGGAGGTAATCGTTGCCGCCATGGTGCTGAAGGAAGGTGTGGCGCCGCCGACGTTGAACTATGAAACGCCCGATCCGGAATTGGATGTCGACGTGATTCCCAATCAGGCCCGCGAACTCAGGACTGAGGCCGCGCTCTCGTTTTCGGTCGGCCTGGGCGGACACAACGCCGCGGTATTGCTGAAACGTATCGACGAGTGAGTAACGGCATTCGACCTACCGAACGTCGGCCCGAGGAGCGAATCGTCATCACGGGCATCGGTCCCGTGACACCGATCGGCGTCGGTGTGGACGCGTTCTGGGACTCCCTCAGTCATGGACGTTCCGGCGCCCGCGTGGTGCCTGAATTGGTCGAGGCCGGTCTGAAAGTCCAGATCGCCGCGGACATCCCCGATTTCAAGCCCGGGGACTACATGGAGAATAAATCCGCCCGGCGGATGGCCCGCTTCTCCCAGCTCGGCGTCGCCGCGGCGCGTTTGGCCGTCGAGGACGCGGGGCTCGACCTGAACTCGTACGACCAGGATCGCGTCGCAGCGGTGATCAACACCGGCGGCGGCGGCGTGACCACGATTTCACAGCAGACCGAAGTGCTGAATTCCAAGGGACCGGGCAGGGTCTCGGCGATGTTCGTCCCCATGATGGCGGGCAATATGGCCTCTTGCCAGGTCTCCATCGAGCTCGGACTTCGGGGGCCGGCACTCACTTCGCTCGCCGCCTGCGCCGCCAGCATTTATGCGTTCATTGACAGCCGGCAAGTGTTACTCGGCGGCGAGGCCGACATTGCGTTGGCCGGTGGCACCGAGTCGAACGTCTCGGCCCTCGGCATCTCGGGACTCGCCAACATGCAGGCGCTGTCGCGACGCAACGACGATCCCGAGGCCGCGTCTCGCCCGTTCGACAAGGATCGCGACGGCTTCGTCTTTGGCGAAGGCGCGGTTGTTTGTGTGACCGAGTCGTTGGCCAGCGCGAGAGCGCGCGGCGCCCGAATCTATGCGGAGATCCTGGGAGCAGGCAGAACTGCCGACGCCTATCACATCACGGCGCCCGATCCGGACGGCGACGGCGCAGCGCGAGCAATGGCAACGGCGTTGCGCAACTCTGGCCTGAATCCCGAGGAAATCGGCTACATCTGCGCACATGGCACCTCGACGCCGCTCAACGATGCCATCGAGACCCGCGCAATTCGTACGGTCTTCGGCGATCACGCCGATGATCTGGCGGTCTCGTCGGTGAAGTCGATGACCGGTCACCTGATGGGCGCGGCGGGCGCCCTGTCTGGAGCGGCCACCGCGCTTGCGCTCTACCACGGTGTGTTACCACCGACGATCAATCACGAGACGCCCGACCCCGAATGCGACCTGGATTATGTTCCCAACGAGGCTCGCGACTGTCACCTGAATGTCGCGCTCGTCAACGGGTTCGGGTTCGGTGGACAGAACGGCGTCGTGGCCCTCTCGCGGGTGGACAACTGACCGCTAACCTTGCTCTCACAGCCGGCAGACATCTGACAGCCCAATGACTCGTTGGACGGGAGCCGCCACATGTCAGACGACAACAGCCTGGAGTCTCGCGTCTGCCAACTCGTCGCGGACCAACTTCGTCAGCCGCTGGAGAAGGTCACGACCGAGGCCCATCTGATCGATGACCTCGATGCGGATTCCCTCGATATTGTGGACCTGACCATCGCCGTCGAGGAGGAATTCTCGACCGACGATATCCAGCTCGAGATCCCGGAGGAAGATGCGGCCGAGATCCGTACGGTCCAGGACGTGGTCGACTACCTCACGAACGCCGGAATCACGTAGTCATGCCGCTGCGTCGCATCAAGGCCAGTGCTGGCGCCGCGCTCCCAACCAACGCATCGACCCTGGCGTCCGAAGCGATCCGATTGCCCGCAGGTCAACGGGCCCTCAATCGTCAGACCACCAGCGCCACCGCGCTGATCGTGGCTGAGGGTGAAGTCGCGGTTGGCACGTTGGACGACAACGCCACTCTGGCCCCGGGAGAGGGCGTCCTGCTTGAGGCCAACTCCCCATATTCACTCATCGCCGAGTCGGACTCGCTCGCACTCCTGTTTTCGGTATCGACTGAACCAACGGCCTGAGCTGTATTCGGCACCAGCTCACCAGCTTGGACGCACCCATCACTCTCGAATAGCCATGAAGGCCATTGAGGACAGAGCGTCGGGGAGCCGCCTAGCGTACGGCGAGCACTTTCTCCGGCTGCCAGGTGGCGGCGCTGAGTTCGTCACGACGAAGCACAGCGGCCACTTCGTTGTCGGCGTTGAGCGCCAGAGCCTTGTCCCAGCCATCGACCGGCGTATGGCGGATCTTCTGGCCTCGCTTGACTCGCTGGAGCTGCTCGCCGTGTAGATGGAAGTGGGGCCAGTCGGGGAAGAGGTCCGCGGGGGATATGGCGAGCGACCAGATGTCTCCCGCATCAGCTGCGGCCTTCAGCGCCGACGGCTCGTGTCCCTCGTCAGCTGACTTCGGACCGATCGCAGTTCTCCGCATGCGAATGACGTGCGCGCCGCAACCGAGCGCTTCGCCCAGGTCACGGGCGATCGCCCGAACGTAGGTCCCGGTGCTGACAGACATCGCCAATGTCACATGGGGCAGATCGATCGCAGTGGCGACCAGCTCGTGGACAGTCACGGCTCGCGCTTCGATCTCGACCCGCTCGCCTGCCCGTGCGGCGCGGTAGGCGGCGACGCCGTCTCGTTTCACAGCGCTGTACTGCGGCGGGACTTGCTCTATTTTGCCCCGGAACTGAGCGAGCGCCGTATCGAGCTGCTCGGCGCTGATCGGCGGAACCGGAAGCGTCGAGATGACCTGACCTTCGCTGTCGTCGGTGTCGGTGGCCTGGCCCAGCAGAATCGTGGCCTGGTACGACTTGCGGTACGGCGCGAGATATTCGTTCAATCGGGTCGCCATGCCGACGAAGATTGGCAGCAGTCCGCTGGCCAGTGGATCGAGCGTACCGCCGTGCCCGACCCGCCTCAGTCCGGTCCAGCGACGGATATCGCGCACGACATCGTGAGAGGTCGGGCCGGTTGGCTTGTCAACCAGGAACACGGCACCGGGATGTCGGCGCTCGCGGCGTCGGCGGGTCACGAGGCCCGCTGACTTTCCTTCAATCCACGAATCCGCTCCTGAACCTCGGCCGCTGCGGCGATCCTGCGGTCGAGCTCGAACGCAGGCCAGGGCACTCGCTTCATGTGCAGGCGGCGACGAATCGTTCGGTGGATGAACGGAGCGGCGTGCGTCAGCGCATCGACGGCTGCCTCTGCGGCATCTGTCTGGTGTTCCGCCGTCGAATCCGGCGCCGACATCGCCGAGATATAGACGGTCGCGTTGCGCAAGTCTCTCGAAGCGCGGACTTCGGTCACACTGAGTAGCGCAAGGTCGAGGCGAGGATCCTTCAACTCGTGCGCTACGACTTCAGAGATCGTGTCCCGGAGCAGATCGTTGACCCGACGCATGCGGTCGAGTGCGCCTGCGTCGCGGGAGGCGGCATAGGGACGGGTGTTGCGTGCCATGACGGTCGTCACGCCTAGCGAGAGACGTTGCGAATTTCGCCACCCTCGACGATTCGCGATTGAGTCTCGACGTGGAAGAACTCAAGCTGGTCACCCGCCAGGAAGGAATCGAATCGCGCCAGCGCCACTCCGAATTCCTGGCCGGCGTCGACTTCCTGCACGGAGTCCTGGAAGCGCCGCAGGCTGGAGATCGGCGACTCCGCAATCTGTTCGCCGCCTCGGTAGACATGGACCTGTGCATCGTGGCGAATCGAGCCATCAAGCGAACGACAACCGGCAATGTTGCCCAGGCCGCGAATCGGGAAGACCTGCAACACTTCCGCATGGCCGTCCACGACCTGCATCTGCACAGGCTCGAGCAGACCGCTGATCGCGGCCTCCACCTCTTCGATCACTTCGTAAATGATCGAGTAGCTACGCACCTCGACGCCCTCTTGTTCTGCCAGGCGCTCTGCGCCAGGCTCGATCGGAGTGCTGAATGCTATGACCAAACCCTCCGACGCCAGGGCCAGATTGATGTCGGCCACGGACACGGGTCCGGCTGCTGCGTGGATGACTTTGACTGTGACCTCTTCATTGGACAGTTGCTCAAGCGAGTCGCGCAGCGCATCGACCGAGCCGACCACGTCCGTCTTGACAATCAGATTGAGAGCCGACACGTCACCGCGGGAGATCTCCCCGAACAGTGCGTCGAGCGTTGCCGAGTGCTGGACTTGCGCCTCGCGCGCTTCTCGCTCGCGACGGGCCTGCTCGTAGATCCGCTTCGCCTCGCGATCGCTCTTGACGGCGCGGAACGAGTCCCCTGCATCAGCGACGTCCTGCAGACCAAGCACGACGACCGGAGTGGACGGGCCGGCGACCTTGATCCTGTTTCCGAGAAAGTCGGTCATGGCCTTGATCCGGCCCCAGGTCTGACCGACCAGCACCGAGTCGCCCTGCCGCAAGCTGCCCTTCTGTACCAGCAGCGTGGTTCGCGGACCCTGTCGACGATCAAGTTCGGCCTCAAGGACCACACCGGATGCCTGCCGATCGGGATTCGCTGAGAACTCAGAGATGTCAGCGACGAGCAGCAGCGTGTCGAGCAGATCGCTCATGCCGTCGCCACGCGTGGCCGATACCGCCACCAGAGGGATATCGCCGCCGTACTCTTCTATCTGCACGCCGACGTCGGCCAACGCGGCCTTGACCCGATCCGGGTTGATGTTGTCCAGATCCATCTTGTTCAGCGCCACGACGAGGGGCACGCCGGCGGCCTGGATGTGATTGATCGCTTCGCGGGTCTGGGGCATGACGCCATCGTTAGCGGCGACCACCAGAATGGCGATATCGGTCGCTTGGGCGCCGCGAGCCCGCATTTCTGTAAAGGCTGCGTGACCGGGCGTGTCGATGAACGTGATCAGACGATCGTTCGCGGTGGCCTGGTACGCACCAACGCGCTGCGTAATCCCTCCTGCCTCGCCATCAGCCACGTTGGCGCTTCGGATGTAGTCCAGCAGGGATGTCTTGCCATGGTCGACGTGCCCCAGCACCGCGACGACCGGAGGACGCTGGCGCAAATCTGCAGGATCGTCCTGCTCTTCCGGCAGGTCGCCCAGGATGTCGATCGTTGAGGGCGCTTCCTCCTCGGCGATAACGTCTCCGGCCTCCTCGGGATCGAAGCCGCGGTCCATCGCGACGATTGCCGCTGTGCCATAGTCGAGGGTCTTCGAGACGTCCGCCATGACCCCGTTGGTCATCAGCGTTTTGATGATCGACACGGGCGTATCGCCAAGCAGATCGGCGAGTTCGCGCACGGTGAGTGTGCGCGGAATCAGAACCGTGCTGTCCTCGGTTGCGGGTGATGGTGTTTGCCGGATGGTCTGCTGTGTCGCCATGAATGCTCCGGATGGTCAGGATGCTAGTTCGCGTGGATTGAGCTCACGTGCGCTCGCCGAGCCGGTCGAGCAGGCCCTCCGGCAATGGCCGGCGTAGCGCATGAGCGATCTGTTTGGACTGAGTGACCGCCTCCGACATGCAGGGCGAATCAACATGGACATAGGCCCCTCGCCCGTGATCTTGATCCGAAATGACGATCTCGCCGTCGGGACGGCGTACAAACCGCAGCAGGTCGGCTTTTGGAGCCGAATCCCGGCAAATGACGCAACGGCGCAGGGGCAGCTGGGATTCTCGGAGGGCGGTGCGGGCAGACATTCGATTCCTTCGTACTGCGCGGGGCTGGAACCCGCGTTGGCGACAGCCGGTTGGAGGCGCGGTCGAACCCCCTAGAAATCTTCCTCGTACTCGAGGTACTCAGCGTACGGGTCGTCTTCGAGTCCCTCGTCGCTTTCGTGGTACCGAGGTCGGCGACGACGGCGATCGCGTTGTTGCTGCTGCTCTTGCTCGCGGCGCAGGACATCTTCGGCGAAGCGAATCTGTCCATCGTCCTGAGCAGCCGGTGCAATCTCCACGGCCTGCAGGGCAGGTTCGAGTTCGGGTTCCTCCTCGACGACCGCCGGCTCTTCCACCGGGGTCGGAGCCGGCGTCGGCGCGACTTCGACCTGAGGCGGCGGGACGGCCGCGACCTGAGGTTCAACCCGAGGCTCGACGCGGACCGGCTCCGGTTCCGGCAGCGGTTCCGCTTCAATGGTCAGTTCCGGCTGCGGTGCAAATGGTCCGCGGCCGTCCTGCTGCATACGCTCGGCCACGGTTTGCGGCTTGATATCGATCCGAAAACCGGTCAACCGGGCGGCGAGTCGGGCGTTCTGACCCTCCCGACCGATGGCCAGGCTCAACTGCATGTCCGGAACGGCGCACTCGGCGGTGTTCGTTTCCGGGTCGATGCGCACAGCCAAAATCTGGGCGGGGCTCAAGGCGTGCTCAACGAAGCGGCGAGGATCGGGATCCCAGTGAATCACGTCGATGCGTTCACCATGGAGTTCATTGACGATGTTCTGGATCCGCATGGCCCGCATGCCGATGCAACTCCCGACGGGATCAACGCCCGCCTGTCGCGACCAGACCGCGATCTTGGTGCGATGCCCAGCCTCGCGGGCGACGCCGCGAATCTCTACCACACCACGGGTAATCTCAGGGACTTCCAGCTCAAACAGGCGGCGCACGAACTCGGGCCGTGAGCGGGATATGACGATCTGTGGGCCCTTGTTGGCGCGCAGGACCTCGACCATGATCGCTTTCACGCGCTGGCCGGTGCGATAGCGCTCCATGCGCACCTGTTCCTGGCCGGGCATCACCGTTTCGGTGTGGTCGCCGAGCTCGACGATCACCTGGTGCGGCTCAACGCGCTGGACATCGCCGCTGACGATCCCACCCTCTTCGCCCGAATACTTGGCGAAGACGGCTTCGCGCTCGGCTTCGCGCAAGGCCTGCAGCACGACCTGTTTGGCGGTCTGCGCTTCGATCCGTCCGCCCACGTTTTCGATGTCGTGTTTGATTCGCAGGGTCGAGCCGATTTGAACTGACGGGTCGCTCAGGCGAGCGCGTTCCAGCTCAATCTGCAGGTCCGGGTCGGCGATGTCTTCCTCGATCTCGACGACCTCTTGCTCCGACCAGACCTCCATGCCGCCGTCGTAGCGGTCGATGGTGACGATCACGTTGCCGGGCAGCTCGTAGCGGCGCTTGACTGCGGCGGCCATGCCGCGCTCGACGGCGTGGAAAATGACCTCGTCATCGAGGTTCTTGTCGGAATGCAACTGCTTGATGGCAAGCAGAAAATCTGTCTTCATCTGTGGAGACCCTGCGCAGTGCTGTGTCAGACGATCCGTGCGTGTCGCGCAGGATCAGACAGGGCAGCCCGACCCCCACCCGACATCCACATCACTGACTATACACGCCGACCGGACGCTAAAGCCGCCCACTATCAAGTGGCTGTCAGGCGAATGGCTGCCGAAGCGACTAGCGATCAAGGGAGGCCAGGGCGTTCTGTGCCGAAGCAACAGCGTCGCCCAAGGGGACAGACGAAGAATCAACATCCCGTCGCAGCTTCAACTCAACCTGCCCCTGTTTCAGGCCGCGCGAGCCGATCGTGATTCGTAGTGGCACGCCAAGCAGGTCGGCGTCGTTGAATTTCACCCCTGCCCGCTCGTCACGGTCGTCTACCAGGACGCTGAGTCCTGTTGCCGACAACGCACTTTCGATCTGGGATACGGCTGAGGCAACATCGTCGCCGCTGCCCAAGGGAACGACGTGGACATCGAATGGCGCAACCGCACGAGGCCAGACGATTCCAAGCTCATCGTGATTGGCCTGTACGACGGCGGCCATCAAGCGCTCGACGCCGATGCCGTAGCAACCCATGATCGGGGTCCGACGTTCGCCATCGGAGTCGAGGAAGCTCGCCTCCATCGGCTCGGCGTAGCGGGTTCCGAGTTTGAAGATGTGACCCAGTTCGATGCCACGCTTCATCTCGAGCGAGCCATCGCACTGCGCGCAGGTATCGCCGGGTTGAGCTGTGCCGATATCGGCAACGGTGGCGGCAGTCCAGTCGCGGCCGTACGTCACGTTGTGCAGATGGATGTTCTCGCGATTAGCGCCGGCTACCAGTCCACCAGCATCCACGACGCTGGGGTCCGCCACGACGCGCACTGGATCGACACCGATTGGCGATGCATAACCGGCAACCCAACCGGCCTCTGCGACCTCCTCGGGCAGCAACGGCCGTGCATCCAGAGCGTCCAGGGCGTTAATCAGCTTGAGCTCGTTCACCTCGAGGTCGCCTCTGATCACGGCGAAGGTCGGCTCGCCATCGACCAGGAAAAATGCTGCTTTGGCCGTCGCCTGTGCGGGGATGCCGAGGAAGCCGGCGAGCCCCTCGATCGTGGTGATCCCGGGCGTCTCGACCTCTGTCAACTCACCGACAGAGCCTGCGCCGGCGCCGCGGGCGAACTCGGCTCGCTCCTGATTGGCGGCATAGTTGCAGCCCGAGCAGAGGATGATGTTGTCTTCGCCAATCTCGGTCAGGAAGATGAACTCTTCCGACTGCTTCCCACCGATCGCGCCGGAGTCGGCCTGTACCGCGACGACCGGCACACCGCAGCGCTCGAAGATGTTGTGGTAGGCCTGCCGCATGGCGAGGTAGTTGAGCTGGAACGCATCGTCGTTGACGTCGAAGGTGTAGGCGTCCTTCATGATGAATTCGCGCACACGGACCAGTCCGCCGCGCGGACGCGGTTCGTCGCGGAATTTGGTCTGCATCTGGAAGACGCTCTGGGGCAGATCGCGGTAGGACTGGACGACTTTGCGGAAGAGATCAGTGACCGATTCTTCATGCGTCGGCGCGAGGACCATCGTTCGTTCGCGCCGGTCCTTCAGGTTGAACAGGACGGGTCCGTAGGAGTCCGCGCGTCCCGACTCCTCCCACAACTCCCTCGGTTGAATTGCCGGCATGCGCATCTCCTGCGAGCCGGCTGCCACCATCTCTTCACGGATGATCTGCTCGATCTTGAGCAGCGTGGTCCAGGCCGGCGGCAGGAACGAGTACACACCGGCGGCAAGCTGGACGATCAGGCCGCTGCGCAACAGCAATTGGTGGTTGGCCGAGTCGGCATCGGCCGGCGCTTCACGCAGCGTGCGGCCAAACAATCCTGACATTCGTGTGACGGGCATGTCGGACATCCTGAATGTCTGATGACTATTGGAGCGACGATATCAGCGATCTCGGCGGCTCCACCTCGCGAACCGTTCACTCAGGGCGAAGGCGTCCCAGCACTCAAGGCTGAGCCAACATGACAGACCGGAGCAGACCAGGGCGGAGATCATTGAGACTCCAATGCCCAGTTGGTTGTCGAGACCGGCCAATGGTATGAGCGCTCCACCGCCGATCCCGGCCAGCCAGGCAAAGGGCGCAGCCCAGAGCGCGCCGCGCGCTCGCCGCGGCAAGCTGAGCGCAATCCAACTGAGCATCGCCAGGAACGACCAGGCGCCGGCAAAAAGGATCAGGAAGATCGCATTGACGAGCATTCATCAACGGTACGATGCAAGAGATCAGCTGCGGGAGAGGCGGCATCCATGGCGGAGACGATTGAGCTGACCGGCGACCTGCGCCGCAACCCGACGCGTCCGGTCAAGGTGGGCGATGTCACCATCGGTGGGGGCAATCCGATCGTGGTCCAGTCGATGGCGGCGACGAGGACGCAGGACATTGAGGCGACGGTCCGTCAAGTGCAGCTGCTTGAGGCAGCAGGCGCGGACCTGGTCCGCGTCGCGGTCGACTCGCGCAAGGACGTTGAAGCGCTGGCCAGTGTGCGCGAACAGACGGACGCGCCGCTCTCGGTCGACTTGCAGGAGAACTATCGGTTGTGCACTCAAGTCGCCCCATATGTCGACAAGATTCGCTACAACCCCGGCCATCTGCACCACCACGAGAAATCGAAGTCGGTGCGTGACAAGGTCTCCTTCATTGCCGAGACAGCAGCAGAACACGACTGCGCGATTCGCGTCGGTGTCAACTGCGGGTCGATCGATCCGCGGATGCTGGAGCGCTATCCCGACGATCACGTTTCGGCGATCGTCGCCTCCGCGAGCGAACATTGTGGATTGCTCGACGAACTCGGCTTCGACCGCTATGTCGTCTCACTCAAGGATTCCGACTGGAAGCAGGTGGTTGAGGTCAACGAGAAGTTCGCCGCCGAGCGGCCGGATGTCCCACTGCACCTGGGCGTCACCGAAGCGGGGATGCCTCCGGAGGGCGTGATCAAGACCCGCGTCGCGTTCGAGCAGCTCGTCACACAGGGCATCGGTGACACGGTTCGCGTGTCATTGACGGTTCCCTTCGACGACAAGGGCATGGAGATCGACGTTGCGCGCGAGATCCTCGCCGACATCGCCGCCGGGCGTTTCCGTTCGGTGCCGCCGAAGTTCGACGAGGGGCTCAACATCATTTCCTGTCCGTCCTGCTCGCGAGTCGAGAACGAAAAGTTCGTCGACCTGGCGCAGGACGTCAAGACGATGACCGAGTACGCATCGGACTACGACATCACGATCGCCGTGATGGGCTGCCGGGTGAACGGCCCCGGCGAAACCGACGACGCCGACCTTGGCCTCTGGTGCGGACCGATGGCCGTCAACCTGAAGCGCGGTGAGGAGTCGCTCGGGCACTACCCCTACGACGAGATCCTGCCCCGACTGAAGCAGGAGTTGGACGAGATCATCGCGGGCCAACTTCGCTAACGGCTATCCGTCCACGTCAACGCCGATTGGGATACCGCTCAGATCTCGACCGACGGCCTGCAGCGCCGCGCGGATCTCGAGTTCCGTGCGTTGGTAGCGGCCTTCGCCGATGTGTCGGTAGCGCAGACCCATGGCTGCTTCGTCCGTGGGACCAATCAGGTACTTGGCGGGCCACCAGCGGTTGCGATAGGCGCGCCAGGTGCGGGCGTCGTTGTCCAACGGCACCGAGTACTCGATGCCGTATCGCGTAATGGCGTCGCGAATCCGCTCGGGATCCTCTTCGTACGCGAACTCCGGTCGATGTACGCCGAGGATTGTGAGGCCATGCTCGCGGTACTTCTCGTCCCAGGCTGTGAGATACGGCAGCGTGTTCTGGCAGTTGTAGCAGCCGAACGTCCAGAAATCGATCAGCACCACGTTGCCCTTGGCCAGCTCGCGAGCAATGGTGGTCGGCTCGCCGTTGAGCCAGCCGACCAGACCGGTGAGATCGGGCGTGGTCGCCTCAGCTCGAATCGCGGCGGCCCGAGCCAGTAACGCACGTTCGTCGGCGGACTCGGGATTGGACAATCGCTCGATGACGACAGGCTGCGTCCGATACCAGCGAGCGCGCGAAACCGCGGCAGGGAACACGGATCGGCGCGGTCTGACGTTGACGCCTTCCAGGCGCAAGGCGAACTCGGTTCTGGCGTCGGCCAGGCGCCGCGCGATCACGCGGGTCTCAAAGCCATTGACCTCGATCGGGGAACTCACGAACCAGCGGCTATGCCCGACGTCGGCCGGCAGGAAGCGGGCCCGGGGTAACTTGACGCCCTGCTCAGTCCGGATGCCGAACTCGAGCCTGCCGCTGTCGTGCAGGCGCGCCCGCACCTCGAGCGAGAAGGTGGAGACCGGGTCGGCGGCCGAGCCGATGCTGAGGTGTATGGCGGCGCCCAGGAGGCCGATCAGAATCGTCAGCAGCGGCGCTGTTGTCGTCCGCGCCATGGGTCGGCCACCTTGTTACGCGCCGAACGCCTCGCCGTCGAACCGATCGATGGTCGCGAAGCTCTCCACCGGACCTCGCTTGAGTTTGGTCAATTGCTTGACCGGCTTGCCGATTGGGAGAAAGGCGGCGATGGCGTAGTGGTCGGGCAGACCGAGGATCGGCTTGAGTTCGGGTTCGTTGGCGATCGGGATCGTGGTCAGCGTGCCGCCGAACCCCTCGTTGCGGGCCATGAGCAGGATGCTCCAGACGAACGGGTAGATGGAGCCGCCTGAGATGACGCCGACGCGGTCCAGTTCCTTGTCGACGGAGGCAACGACGCCGAGGTCGACGACGATCGCGAGCAGGACCGGCGCTTCGATGTAGGGATCCATCAGCCTTCTGGGCGTAGGCAGGCTGGCCGCCGACTCGTCGGTCACCGTCGAGGGGAAGGCGGCGTTCCAGGGGCCTTCGCCCGCCTGCTGCATGGCCATGTAGCGCTTGGCCGGACGCTCGGCGGCCCGGGCGATGGCGGCGCGGATTTCGGGGGCGCGGACAACGATCACGTGCCAGCCCTGTCGGTTGCCTCCCGAGGGCGCGAAGCGAGCATGCTCGAGCATGCGCTCGATCGCATCGTCAGGCACCGGGTCGTCGGTGAACTGTCGGGCGGCGAACGTGGTGCGGATGACCTCGGTGATCTCCATATCGGCTCCTACAGTGAACTAATCCCAGAGCGGAGTCTACGTGAGCATCGTTGAAGCGATTGTCCTCGCCATCGTCCAGGGACTGACCGAGTTCCTGCCGATCTCGTCGAGCGGACACCTGGTCCTGGCGCGATGGTTGTTCGACTGGGACGATCCTGGTCTCGACTTCGATGTCGCGGTCCACATCGGGACGCTGGCCGCGATCCTCTTCGCCTTTCGTCGCGAGGTCTGGGGCGTTCTCCGAGGATTGCGCGCGGACTCAGGCCATGTCGACGGACTACGGCCGCGTCGCCTGATCTTGCTGGGATTGATCGGCACCGTTCCGATTGTGATCGTCGGCGGGTTGTTGTACGAGACGTTGCAGGACGAGCTGCGAGACGCGACGACGGCCGGGGCGTTCCTGCTGGTGACTGGAGGTGTGATCGCGGGCGCGGAGTGGCGGTTGCGTCGATCCGACGAGGCCGCATCATTGGGCTCTCTGGACGAGCGCGGCTCACTGGCCATTGGCGTCGCGCAGTGCCTGGCGGTGTTGCCGGGGATTTCACGCTCCGGAATGTGCATGGTCGCGGGCATGGCGATGGGCCAGAATCGGGAAGCAGCGGCGCGGTGGGCGTTCTGGCTGTCGATGCCGGCGTTGGCGGGGGCGGGTGTGTTGGCGGTGGCAGCGCTGATCGATGGGCACGAGTCGGTGGACGCCGGCGCCTTGGTTGTGGGAGCGCTCGTCTCCTTCGCGACCGCGCTGATCGCGATCAAGGCATTGCTCTGGCTCGTTCGCGGACGTTCGCTGATGCCCTTCGCTGTGTACTGTCTCATCGTCGGTCTGGCTGTGCTGATCGCGCGCGCAGCTGGCGCCTAAGGCCGGACGCCGTAGAGCGGCTTTGACTCCAGTTCGTGCGGGAGGACCTTGTAGGCGCGTTCGACGAACTGCTGGAGGTAGCTGCGGGTCTTGCGCGGGTCGATGATCTCCTCGATACCGAACGTTTCAGCCGTGAGGAACACGTTGCGCAGCTGGCGCAGGTCGGCCTCGATCTCTTCGCGTTTGGCGTCGGGATCTTCAGCGCTGGCGATTTCGCGTCGGTAGGCGGCGTCGACTCCGCCTTCGATCGGGATTGAGCCCCACTCGCCGGAGGGCCAGCCGAGACGGTAGTTGAGCCGCTTCGGATTTCCTGTGGCCATGCCGGCCATGCCGTAGCACTTGCGGATCACGATCGTCAGTTGCGGCACGGTCGCCTGCAGACCGACCCAAACGGCGCGCATGCCGGAACGGAGCGTGCCTTCGCGTTCGGCCTGCTCGCCGATCATGAATCCGGGCACGTCGACCAGGTAGACGATAGGAATGTGGAAGTAGTTGCAGAGTTCGAGGAAGTGCGTCTGCTTGTCCGAGCCGTCGCGGTCGAGCGCGCCGCCGTTCTTAAGCGGGTTGTTGGCGACGATGCCGATGGGCAGGCCGTCGACCCTGGCGAGGACGGTGATTACCGAGCTTCCCCAGTGCGGCTTGACCTCGAAGTAGTCGCCGCCGTCGACGACCGAGCGAATCAGCTTGTACATCGAGTACGGCCGCCGCGTGTTGCGCGGGACAAGGTCAATGAGCTTCTCGCCGGCTCCCACGGGCGCGTCGAGCGCCGGCGCGGCGGGCGGCAGTTCGTTGACGTTGTCGGGCAGGTAGGAGAGCATCGTGCGGATTTGATTGAAGGCGTCGAGTTCGTCCTCGGCCTCGTTGTCGATGCAGCCGGAAGTGTGGACGTGGACCTGGGAGCCGCCCAATGACTCATTGGTCACCTCGTGACCAATGCCACGTTTGACGACCGGGGGACCGGCCGCGAACATCGCCGAACGACCCCTGGTCATGACGCTCCAGTGGACCATCAAAGCCCGTCCGGCCGGGCCGCCAGCGATTGCACCGAGTACTCCGGCCAGAACCGGCACATTGCGCATCGCCTCGATCGAAGTGACGAAGTTGGTGCCGCCGTTGGGCAGGTAGGTCGTGCCCATTTTCTTGGTTGCGCTGACATTGGCGCCGGCGCCGTCGATCAGCAGGATTAAGGGGACGCGATACTCGACGGCGAGATCCTCGCAGAATCCGCCGAGCCCACCCTTCGAGCGCTGCATGGGGAAGACGGCCGAACCGCCCTGGATGGTGAAGTCCTCGCCGCCGATCGCGACCGTGCGGCCGTCGATCTTGCCCAGCCCCATCACGTACGACGCGGGGGTGAATTCGACCAGTTCGCCATCCTCGTATTCGCCCAGTCCGGCCAACCCGCCGACTTCGTGGAACGAACCGGGATCGAGGAGACCGTCGATACGCTCGCGCACGGTCAGGCGTCCGAGGCGGTGCTGACGCTCGATCCGGTCGGGCGTACCGCCGCGATTGGATAGCTCCGTCCGTCGACGCAGTTCTTCTACTTCGGGTTCCCAAACCATGGCGCGCTCCCATCTACGGCGTACGATGGCAGAAGTCTACGGGCGATCGGGCGGAGTGAATGGATATGGCCAACTTCAAGAATCGATTGCACGAGCAGCTTGCCCGGCGAACCGCGCGGAACGCCTTCCGCGAGGCGGGACCAGACGCGGAGGAAGTCACGGTCTGGTGTGACGTGCTGGATGTTTCGTTCACATCCTCCGATGAAGACGACCTGCGTTCGCAGCTGGAGGCGCACTACAAGTCAGCCGAATACCGCCGCGCCACGAACGTCACGATCGAGAAACAGCGCGCACTCCGCGAGCAGCGCTGACTGTTTTGCCGGCTGGCGTCTACCCTGCCCGCAGGACGGGAGCGGGCGAATGACTGCGGCGCTTGACGGACTGCGGGTGCTCGACATCTCAGAGGGTCTGGCCGGTCCGTTTGCGGCCAAGCTGCTGGGCGACCTCGGCGCGGATGTGATCAAGCTGGAACCGCCCGAGGGCGACTCGGCCCGCCGGCGCGGACCGTTTGCGGGTTCGGAGGACATCGAGGCTTCTGCGCCGTTCCTCTATGCCAACACGTCGAAACGAAGCGTTGTGGTCGACCCGTCCGATCCCGGCGACCTCGATCTCAGGGCGCACCTGCTTAACTGGGCCGATGTGGTGATCTCGCACGAGACCGAACCATCCCTGGCGGCGCGTGGTCTGGGCTATGAAGATCTGAAGGCGCGGAATCCTCGAATCGTGCTGACGACCGTGACGGGGTTCGGCTCGGACGGGCCGTATGCCGACTGGCAGTGGAACCATCTGATCGCCGGGGCGCTGGGTGGATTCACGTATCTGTGCGGCCGGGAGGATCGAGAGCCGCTGCAGTTGGGAACATCGATCACGGAGACGCTGACCGGCGCCTATGCGGCCGTGGCCACACTGATCGCCGTGCGCGGAGCGGAAGAACATGGCCGCGGCGATCATGTGGATGTCTCGGTGATCGAGGCTGCGGTGAATGCGGCCCTGCTGCCCGTGCAGCGCTATGACTACACCGGCAACAGCGGCTCGCGGCGGGCCGACATCGGGCCGTCGCCGTCCTTCATTCTGCCGACCTCCGACGGTTATGTCGGCGCGAATGTGCTGACCCAGGCGCAATGGGAGATGCTCTGTCAGTTCTTTGGCAAGCCGGAATTCATTGCCGATCCGCTGTTCGCCGACGGCTGGGCGCGGATGGAGAATTCGCGTGACCTGGCGACTCAACTGGCGGAGCAGACACGTTCGCGAACGGCCGAGGACGTGTTCCACGACGCGCAAACCTGGCGGATTCCATTCGGTCTGATTCCGACGATGTCAGATGTGCTGAACCTGCTGCCGCATCGGGAGCGGGAGTTCTTCTTTGACTTCGAGCATCCCAGGGCGGGCCGCGTGCGGATGCCGGGGATTCCCTGGATGTTTGGTGAGGAGCGGCCGGTTGGGTCACGGGCACCGTTGTTGGGGGAGCACACGGGAGAGGTGAGGAGTGAGGTGAGTGAGCGTGCCTGGGACCCCCCTCAGTCGCTCCGCGACA
>JAPPNI010000032.1 GCA_028873865.1 Chloroflexota bacterium
TCGTCAGTGTCGTGATTCCCGAGGACGATCGGCAGCTTGTAAAAGTAGAGATCGTCGACTTCCTGCGCAACACCGTCGCCGAAGCGCGAGAAAAGTATTCGGCGATCGACTACCACCTCAGCGGAGAGCTCCTCCTCAATCGTTCCGTTCGCGACGCGCTGGACGAGGACATGGGCATCCTTGGACCCATTGCGCTCGGAACAATGTTGCTAGTCGCCCTGCTGCTTCTGCGCTCGATATGGGGCACCGTCACGATAATTGTGATGATCATTGCCGTTCTCCTGTCCGCCTTGGGGTTCGCCGGCTGGGCGGGCCTGAAGCTTTACGGCGAGAGCGGCGCAGCACTCTTCGTCCTGATGGCGATCGCGGTCGCGCATTCCGTGCACGTCATAGAGGGAATGTTTGCAGCTCTGCGTCAGGGAATGGACCGCAAGCAGGCGGCGATTCATTCCATGCAACTCAACGCGTGGCCCGTATTTCTTACGTCTGTCACGACTGCAATCGGCTTCCTCAGTCTGAATTTCTCTGACATGCCGCCGTTTCGCGTCATGGGCAACATCGTGGCGTTCGGCGCGTTGCTCGCCTTCGTCTATTCATTGACGCTGCTACCTGCGTTTCTCTCACTGATGCCCATGCGCATCCGCCCCGAGCGCGCAGGGAAAGCAGATATTTTCGAGCGCTTTTTCGACCGCTTCGGGCGCTACGTGGTTGCCCGCCGTACCATCATGCTGGGCTCTTTCGCCGTTCTCGTCGTTGCGCTCATCGTCGGTATTTCGCGGGTCGAGCTCAACGATAACCACCTGGAGCTTCTCAGCGACAGTTACGAGTTCCGGCGATCCACGGATTTCCTGAGCGAGCGTTTCTCAGGGCTGGAGCCGTTCGAGTACTCGCTCGAATCCGGGCAGGAAGGGGGCGTGACGGACATCGAGTACCTGAGCAAGGTGGAAGCCTTCGCGGAGTGGTACCGGGCGCAACCGGAGATTGCCCATGTCTTCACCATCACCGACATCATGAAGCGGCTCAACAAGAACCTGCATGGCGACGATCCGGAATTCTACAGTCTTCCCGAGAGTTCCGAGCTCGCCGCGCAGTACCTGCTGCTCTACGAGTTTTCTCTGCCGGTGGGCCGCGACCTCAACAATCTCATCGATGTCGAGCGGTCGGCAACGCGCTTGACGGCCGTGCTCAAGAAGGTGTCCGTCAACGAGAAACTCGACCTCGAGGAGCGCGCCCAGAACTGGCTAACGCAAAATGCTCCCGATCTACAAGCTGCAGCCACCGGCATGACATTGGTCGGAGCTCATTCGATTCAGCGAAATATCGAGAAGATGTTGATCGGCACCATAATTGCGATGGGTATCGTCTCGTTGTTGCTGGTCTTCGTCTTCAGAAGCCTGCGCTTCGGCCTGATCAGCCTGATACCCAATTTCGTGCCGGCAGCCATGGCGATAGGCCTCTGGGGGTATGCGATCGGAGAGGTCGGGGTCTCGGCGGCCGTGGTCACCGCTATCGCATTCGGCATCATCGTCGACGACACGATCCACTTCACGACCAAGTACCTGAGAGGCCGAAAGAGCGGCTTACCGCCGTCGGAGTCCGTTCAGTCTGCTTTCGGCTCGGTCGGCAAGGCGCTGCTGGCGACAACCGTCGTCTTCGCGCTGGGGTTCATGGTGTTCGGCGCCTCGGGGATGGCGAGCAACCAGGCGCTCGGCCTGCTCGCGGGAACGACGGTCATCATTGCCCTGCTGGCGGATTTTCTGTTTCTCCCGCCGGTGCTCATGATCTTCGATCGGGTCAGGAAGAAGAGCCCGGAGAACGAGCCGGCAGGCGAGGAGAGCCATTGACGCCGGCTGGCATGAATTCCTGTGCCCAAGTCTCGTGATCGATGGGCAGGGCGCGTGGCATGACACCGGCAATGACGAGGCGCGCGGGCGTTGCGAGCGCATTCGCCCACACGCCGGGGCTGGCGAGGGCGCGTTGACCGTGCGGCTCCCCCTCCTTCTGGCGACGCCGCTGATTCTGGCCTCGCTGCTTGCGACGGGTGCGCGGGCCGACAACGGCTTCTTCGATGATGTCGAAGTATTCGGACGTCTCTCTTTGGAGACCCGGCTCTACCCCGAGAGCGCCGGGCATCCAGACCAGCGCTCCCATGCGAGCGGATTTGCCGTCGAGGCGACGATGTACGCCGAGGACGACGAAGGCAGAAGCATCACGCTGACGCCCTTTTACCGATACGACGCCGGGGACCCGGAGCGCACTCACGCGGACCTCCGCGAGGCCTATTTTCTCGCGTACGGCGACATCGGCGACGACGAATGGGAACTCCGCCTGGGAGTGGACCGCGTCTTCTGGGGCGTCGTCGAATCGCGCTCCCTGGTCGATATCGTCAACCAGACCGACCTCGTGGAGCACCCGGACGAGAAGACCAAGCTGGGCCAGCCCATGGTTCATCTCACCTGGTCGGGGGATTGGGGGGCACTGGAGATGTTCGGGATTACCTGGCATCGCCCGCGCACGTTTCCGGGCCGGCACGGCCGCCTGCGTCCAGCGCTCGTCGTGGACCACGACCTGACCTCGTACGAGTCGGCGGCGGAGGAGTGGCGTCTCGATCTCGCCGGCCGGTTCAGCGGCAGCTTCGGGCCGCTCGACATCGGGCTCAGCGCGTTCGACGGCACCAGCCGGGAGCCCACCCTGCTGCCGACGCTCGTCGGCACCGGACTCGTTCTGGCGCCATACTATGAGAAAGTCCGCCAGTTCGGGCTGGATGCCCAGCTCACCACCGGTCCCTGGCTCCTCAAGCTGGAGGCCATCCACCGCGCCGGCGCGCAGAACCGCCGGTTCGATCAGCGCCTCTTTAGATACGAGGAAGAGGACTACGCGGCGTTCGTCGTGGGTGGCGAATACACCATCAATGCCGTGTGGGAGTCGGACGCCGATCTGAGCCTGATCGCCGAATGGACCCGGGACGGGCGGGGCCAATGGGCGACCAACGCGTTCGAGAACGACATGCTCCTCGCCGCCCGCGTCGGTCTGAACGACGAGCAGAGCACCGAGTTCACGGTCAGCGTGCTCGCTTCCCTCGACAACGGCAGTCATGCCATTAGCGCCGAATTCAAGCGCCGCATCTCCGATAGCTGGTCGCTGCATGTGGAGGGCACTGCCTATTCGGGCATCGATGCGAAGAGCGTCGTCGAAGAGGTCCTGTACGAGGTGCGGCGCGACAGCTATGTCGGGCTCAACCTGGACTACAACTTCTGAACGGGGTCATCGCGCGAGGGTCGCAGGAATGGCCGCCATTCGGGCTCTCACATGCGGGAAGCAGGAAATGTGCTACCATAGTCGACGCGGGCCGGGCGGCGCCGAAGGAGACGGCATGCCCAGGCAGCGGCCTGAACCCGCTGCCAAATTTCCGTCTCGCCCCCGTTGTTTAGTGACCGCCGACAGGAGGAAACGGTGATGCGCATCGCTCTCCCCCACCCGATGCTAGTCTTGGCCGGGACAGCCATCGCCATCGTTGCGTGGGCGGGCGAGCCGTCGGCCAGTCGGGCTGAAACCCCCGAGGAGGCCGGGCACAGGATCGCAACCGAAGCCCGCGATAGCCTCAAGGGTTTCGGCAATTTCACGGCCGGCATGACGATGATCCTCCGCAACAAGCGGGGGCAGGAGAGCAAGCGCGAAGTTCGCCTGAAAGTCATCGAGGTCGAGGACGACGGCGACCGGACCCTGTTCGTGTTCGACCGCCCGCGCGACGTCAAGGGGACCGCCTTTCTCGT
>JAPPNI010000012.1 GCA_028873865.1 Chloroflexota bacterium
GCGGTCGAAGAAGTTCTCTCCGTCGACCCAGTTGCTCCCGCCTTTTCGGATCATGGCCATTATCCAACGATATTGTTGGCATCAAGATCGTTGGCAACGATATCGTTGTCAAGCCCCAACTGAAGCACACGAGTATTGGGCATGCCGGCCGCGTTCATCAGGGACCCGCCAAATGCGAAGACCAGGGCCGAGACGATCCCGCCCACCCGGGCGCGGGCTACACATCGTCGAGCTGGCGACGTGCGTCCTGGAAGATCTCGATGAACGAGTCGAACGTCACGACCAGGTGGTACTTGGTGCGCGCATCTTCCGAGCTAATCGCCGAAAGAAACATGCAATGTCTCTCGCGCCCGCCAATATCCAGCTTTGCGTATGGCGGCACCCCCCACCACCAGAACCGACCATAGCCTCCGATCAAGTCCCGTCCCGTCGAAACCGCGGAGAAATCCTGAAGATACTCATCGTCACCGTCGCCGAAACGGTGCTCGTAGCATTCCACCGACAATTCAGGGCAGCTCACCTCCCCGGCCTCAGTGAGCGTCACCAGCAAGTCCCACGCGTTGTAAAGCATTCGCAGAACCCAATTCCGGAACGCGCCTTGCTTCAGCAGCTCCCGCGGCGCCATCCCATCGCTCGATCCCCGCATGACGCTGTTCATCAGCGTCACCGAACGCCGCAGCAGATGACGGGCGACATAGCGATCGTCACTCGCAAGACGCCCGACGATGTCCCGATAGTCTCCCAGCCGAATATAGAGATGGTCGCGATATTCCTGGGTCTGGTCGGAATACAGAGTGAACAGGTCGGCCATGCCCGGAACATTGAACGTAATCGCATCCTGGTAGAGCACCCTGAAATGCAGGATGCGATCCAGAACCGTCCGGAGGGGATAGTTCGGCGGTGGGTCCCGAAATCCATCCGGAACGCTCAGATCGTCGATCGCCAGATACTCCAGCAGCCGCCTTGCAAGCGCCGCCGTCGTGACCGCGTAGCTTTCGAACGACCGCTCTGCGTCCGCCGGGATCCCTTCAAGCTCCTCCGCAAGGTGTTTTCGAAACGCGTGCAGGTTCATTCCGCGGCGCTCCCTCGGGCTTCACGCATCATCCGCATCGGCAGGCTTGCCGCACCTTTACGCAAAGTCGCCCTGACGGTCTCCCCGGGCGGCCTCGGCCACGCGCTCAATCTCACCCCGCGCCAGAACCGCGAGCGGCTCTGCCCCGTCGAGCGACGGCCGGGGCGTCGTCAGCCAGACCCACGCGGAATAGCCGTCGGCGAACAGTTCGGTTACACGGTCGAGCCCCACCAACGGGCGGTTACGGTCGTCGAGTTGTCTGGCGGGGAAGACATAACCGCGCCTGGCGTTCTGCCAGCCGACGATCCGCCCCTTCCTGCGCCAGTCGTGAACCGACTGCCGGGTCCGTAGCCCGGTGCGCGCCGCCAGCTCCTCCGAGGTCAGCAAAGTCTCCGGCTCGCCAGCGCGCGTCCGTGCGGCCAACCGCCGCTCCGCCTCGCCGGCGTCGACCGTCTTCGAGGCTGGTCCTGCGATCATATCGACCCCGGATCGTTCCCGGTCCTTTGCCGTCAGTGCGTCCGCCGCCGCCGCCAGCGCCGAGCACACCACCTCGGGATGCGCGACCAGCGCCGCCACATGCGCGGCGCTGAGACGCCCGGCGGCTGCGTGCAGCATCCCTTCCAGTTCGTCCCGTTCGCGCATCGAGCCCTCCGCGCTCAAAGCCGTGACCGGCCTTCCGGTCTTGCGACCTTGATTTCATATATGTCCATTCCGTCTGTTCCGTCAACGTCGCGACCGACGCTCTCTCTACTCCACGCCCCTCGCCATCGAGAGCGGGAGTCCGGCCGGAAACGGGACAGCGACGGGGGGTCCGGGGGAGGGCGTCCCGTCGCCGTTTCCACCAGCGGCATGACGGAGGGCATGATGAGCTCAGCGCCAGCCATCGCCGAGGCATCGGAGTCCAGGTCCACGCCGGCGGACCCGATCGGGCGCCGTCGCTACGACCTGGCCGTAGCGGAGGTGATTGCCTCCGCCAATGGGTGGAGGCGATTCTTTAGGGCGGTCGCCAACGCCTCGTCCTTCGCGGCGCGCACCACGACCATCTGCTCGTAGTCGCGAATTGAGGCGCATTTGAGCGCCGTGGTGATCGCACCAAAAGCCCTTGTCTCGCGAAGCGGATACCGAGCGACGAGCGCATCGAAGTCTTCGCCTGCCAGAAGGCGTCGGAACTGGGCAACCTCGTCGGCAAAGCCGGACGGGACATGCAGGTCAATGGTCGGGCTCATAGCCGACCGGATGGTCTTCCAGTCCGGTAGCTGACTGAGGACGTTGTCGCGCATGCGCCGCTCGCACCGGCGCGCGGCCATCCGCTGGATGACCTCCTCCGTCGCAACCGCCGCGAGGGCATCCCGTTTCGCGGAGCCGGCCAGATTCGCGGCGTCGAGACCCATGGAGTCCGCCTGGTGTCGCGCGACGGCCTGCATGGCGTCGGAGCAGTAGTACAGCGACTCGACGGACCGCACGGCCAGCGCGAAGATGCCCGCCTCGGCAAGTTTGTCGACCGCCGCGTCGTCGAGGTCGTCCCGATCGACGATGCCGTAGGCCTCGACATGGTGTCGGTCCTCGGTGGCGCGCAGACCGCGCACGGCCCGCTCGACGTCGACGCAATTCCCACGGGGCAAGACCGACAGCTCGGGAAAGAGGGTGTCGTACAGCGGCAGGTCGAGGCTGGTAGACGAACCTTCGACGAACAGAATGCGGCTCCTGGCGCCCAAGACAGCAAGCCGCAGTTCCTCGGGCGGTTCGGCGGGGTGCGCGAGTATCTCGAGATCCCATGCCTGGGGGTTGTCCCCCGCCCAGGTGCAGGAGCGCGTCATCAGCACACGGGCGCCCGGATTCTCGACCGGCAGGAACACCTCATGGGTGGAGACGACGAACGCGCAGTCCTGTCGCTGCTCGAACAGGGCCGAGAGGAACGGGGCGATGATGGCGCGGTGCAAGTGGCGCTCAGGCTCATCGATGAGCAGGGTGGTCCCCGGATCGACCGTCAGCACGGTGGCTGCCATGATGACGGCATTGCGTTCGCCGTCCGACATCCTCTCGATGCCGAAGTTCGAGCCGGAGCCTTTACGTGCCACGATCTCGACGTCGTCCGGGTTGTGCAGCGAGACCCGGAGCGTGCCCAGCGCCAGAAGGTCGTTCAGCCGCGTGAACGGGGAGGCTGCGTTGGCGGTCTTCTCGGCACACTCGATCTTGCTGTTCTCTACATACCCCGCGATTGAGCGGGCCCGCTTGTTCTCGGCGGCCACGAGATCGAAGAGGACGGCCGCATGGGTCTCGGCTCCCGTGCGGTCTCTCCAGATGGCGTCATTGGCCGTCTCATAACCACTCCTGTCGCGTTCGAACCGACGCCGGCTCTCGGGGGTATGCGTGAGGCCGCCGGACTGCAGCCACGTCTGGCGGTGCGCGAAGATGCGTCTGATCTTGCTCTCGCCGGAGGACGCGGCGAGATGCTGCAGGAGAGCCGACTTGCCGGAGCCGTTGGGTCCGACGACAAAGATCTGCTCACCGGCTTCGAGTTCGATCGCTAGAGGATGGCCGGAGGGCTGCGGGATCGACCACTGCATGAGGTTTGTGCGCGTAGAACGAGACGAATGAACCGTGCCTATCCGGTTGTCACATACACCCACCAGATATAGGGTGAGTGAGC
>JAPPNI010000022.1 GCA_028873865.1 Chloroflexota bacterium
TGCAGGGCGTCCGCGACGGCATCGCCTCCGTCCAGTGCGACTGCGCCCGCCAGGAGGAGGAAGACGAACTCGCCGACGAGGACGACGACCCCTTGTAATCCCCCGCCCCGTCCCGGCGTTTTTTTTCTACGGCCAACTCCCGCGCCAGACGCGGAGACCAGCGCCCCGTGCAATGCAAAAGTCGCCCCCGGGGCACCTTGCCCCGCGCGTGATGCGCACCTTGCCCCGCGCGTGATGCGCAGCCTGCCCTGCACATGATGCGGGGACGGGGCCGGACGGCGTCGAGTCGGGATGGCTCGGCTCGGAGTCGCTGATAGTCTGGGTTTACTGAGCAAGTTCAGGAGTGGGCGATGCCGGAAGACACGATTGAGGTGAGCGTGCGCATGGCCGACCGGGGCGAGGTTGGCTATCGGATGGTGTCGGCGTCGATCAGCAGCCGCGAGGGTTCGCTGGCCGGTGCGCCGGTCGCCTTCACAATCGAGGACGGTCCGGGCACGCTGGCCTCGGCCGGCGGCCGCGAGCGGACGGTCGACTCGGACGAGTGGGGCATCGCCGAGGTGAACTGGTACCCGGAGCAGCACGCGCGCTCGTCGCCCGAAGCCGAGGTCGTACAGACGGTGACGATCAAGGCGGTCTGCGAAGCGGCCGCGGATGTGTCGCTCAACGTGGCCTCGCCGCTCTGGAAGCACTAGATCGAGAGACGCGCCATCGACGGACAACGGGCGGCCCCCTCCGTGCCTGCGGCGCACCTCCCCCAAGGGGGGAGGACGGAGAGAGATGCAACGCGGACCTGAGACTCCTCAGCCGGAACTGCCCGAGTGGGCGCGGAAGATGGAGCAGATTCCGCAGGTCGACCCGGTCGCCGTGCTGGGGATCGGTCCAACGGCGGCGTACCTGCTGTTCGACGCCGTGGTCGGCGTGCGCGGAGCGATCGCGGCGGCGGTGATCGTGGGGCTGGTGGTCTACGTCGTCCAACGCCGTCTGCGTCCGCAGATCACGGTCGTGCGCTGGCTGATGGTGTTCAGCGTCTGCTTCAACGTCGGGTTCGGGGTGTGGGGCTTAATCGAGGCGGACGGCAAGGTCTACTGGGCCCGCGATTTCGTCGACAACTACGTGCTGGGCGGCGTCTTCCTGCTCAGCGTGCTGGTCGGACGACCAATCGTGAGCGCGGTCGTACGCGAGACGTTTCCCGCGATCCGCGATCAGATGCCGGCCGATCATCGCGTCTGGATACGGTTGACGATCGTCTGGGGGCTGTACATCGCGCTCTCGGGCGTGCTGCGCTGGTGGGTGCTGGACCAGGTCAGTGCGAGCACGTACGCGATCATCCGGTTGCCGCTGGGCTGGGGGCTGGGCGCGGTGCTGATGCTGTGGACCTTCAGCACGGTGAGCCGGGCGATGCGCGAGGTCGCGCTGGAGCGAGGCCGCTCGGAACCAGGTCCGACTTCAGGCCCGGACTCAGGTCCTGACTCAGGGCCTGAGTCAGGCGATGCCGGCGAAGTGGTCGCGGATGCCGAGATCGCTGAACGCTGAGCGGAACCACTCGATGACCTCGGGGTGGTAGGGAATGCCGCGCTCGGAGCGGTCGATCTCCGCTTCGTGCTCCTCGAGTCCCGCGTAGATCACGCGCTCCTCGCCGGGGGCGGTCGGCGTCTCGCGCAGGGCCTTGAGGTAGTCGTCCATGTGGCCCTTGAACTCGTCGACGTCGGTGAAGGAGGCGATGTTGAAGACGGTGAAGTGGTGTCCGACGCCGTTGAAGCGGAACAGGGCCGAGCCGGCGTTGGCCATGATCCCGCTGAGGATGTCGATCATCACGGCCAGCGAGTAGCCCTTGTGCGAGCCGATCTCGCGGGTGCCGCCGAGCGGGAGCATGAGGAACTCGTCGGGTGTGGGAGCGGCCTCCATCATCGGCGTGCCGTCGGCGGTGGCGACCCAGCCGGGCAGGAGGTCTTCTCCGAGGCGCTGGGCGAGGCGAATCTTGTTGCCGGCGACGGAGGACATGGAGGCGTCGAAGATGAACGGCGCTTCCTCGTTGGCCGGGGCGGCGATGCTCATGGGGTTGAGTCCGACCATCGCCTGGGCGCCGTGGGTGGGCGCGACGAGCAGTCCGCCGACGGTCATGGAGAGACCGATCATGTCGTGCTCGATCGCCATGGCGGCGTGATAGGCGGCTGCGCCGAAGTGCCGGCCGTTGTTGCAGACGACCGTCGCGACGCCCTGGTTGCGCGCCTTCTCGATGGCGAGTTCCATGGCCTGCGGCCCGACGGTGAGACCAAGTCCGCGATCGCAGTTGATCGTCGCGGCGGCGGGGGCGTCGCGCTCGATGGTCCAGTTCGGGGTGGGATTGATGTCGCCCGACTGGAAGCCGGCGATGTAGGCGCGGAGCATGTTGGACACGCCGTGGGAGTCGATGCCCCGCAGGTCGGCGTAGAGCAGGGTGTCGGTGCTGCGGCGGGCGTCGTCGTCGGGCATGCCCATTGTCGTGAAGATCTCGTGGACCGCGCCGTGCATGGCGTCGCCGGGGATGCGGACGGCGATGTCTTCGGGGACGGCGAACTGCTTCAGCATGGCGGGCTCCAGGCGTGCTTCGTTTATTGGCGTTTGTCGGACTGTGTGGCAGGGTACCGGCAGTCTGACGTCTGCTTGTCAAGCGAAACGTGGAAGCTGAGCGCTTGTCCGTGCGTTCACCGAATCGGATACGCCGCCCGGCGCGGATCTGCATAACGTCGGAGATGGAGGCGATGGATGGGTCGTGAGTGGCGGCCGGTCCGCTTCCCTCGACCAGAGGAGTGTGATGCGATGAATGTGATGTCTGTCTCGAACCCGTACGCGCCGCGGCTGCCGCAGAACAGTCCTGCCCATCTGCGAGATATGGCCAAGCGTCGGTGGATGGCTCAGCGGGAGCAGCGGCGCCAGCGTCAGAGCGCGCAGGAGGCCGCCAGTTCGGTCGATGGCGTGAACCGGATTCGCCGGCTGCGTCCGGGACGGTCGGCGGCGAGCTCGCTGTCGCCGGTGTATGGGATGTTCAGCGAGATGTTCTTCCGCGGCCGCTAGGCGAGCGGCGTAACGAGAGATCGCTCAGCAACGGCGGCTTCCGCGACCGAGAGGTCCGGAGGCCGCCGTCTTCTGTGTCGTCGCAACGGACTCTTCATTCGGCAAGGCTCGAAACCGTCGCTGATACACTGCTGCGGGCGTGAATCAAATCACGTGATCAAGCCATGTTCGCGCAGCGGAATGCTGTGCGGCCCACACAAGCGATTGTTGAGAGGGGAGCGCGGTGGCTGAGTACACCAAGCCCATTCCGAGTCCCGATCCGGTCTCACAACCATTCTGGGACGGGGCCAAAGAGGGGAAGCTGATGCTCCCCCGTTGTTCCGACTGCAACCGAGTCCACTGGTACCCACGGGTGATCTGCCCGTTCTGCCACTCGATGAACATCGATTGGGTCGAGGGCACGGGCCGAGGCACGATCCACACGTTCGCCGTGCAGCACAACCGCGGCCTGGTCGCGCGCGGCTGGGGCGATGAGGTTCCCTACGTGACGGCCTACATCGACCTGGCCGAGGGCGACCGGATGCTGACGGTGCTCAAGGGCGTCGACCCGAACGACCCGGAATCGATCGAGATCGGCTCGGCCGTGCAGATCGAGTTTGAGGAAGCCTCGGAAGACGTCCACATCCCCTTCTGGCGGCCTGTCTAGGCGCCGACGAGCCAGATCACTCAGAAACGCTCAGGAGCACAACATGCCTGGTGAAGCATCAAAGGCCGCCGCGATCATCGGCGCCGCCGAAGCCAATGACATCGGTTACCCGCAGGCGCCGAAGTCGTCACTGACTCTGCACATCGAAGCGATCAACAACGTCTGCGAGATGACGGGGATCCCGATCGCTGCGATCGACGGGATCTTCTCTGCTGGCTGGTCGCCGCAGCTTGCGGAGTACCTCGGCCTGCACCCCAAGTACATCGACACGACCTCGGTCGGCGGTTGCTCGTTCGAGATGCACGTGCATCACGCGCTGGCCGCGATCCATGCCGGGGTGATCAACGTGGCGCTGGTCTCGCATGGCGAGATGGGATTCAGCCAGCGGTTCACGGGCGGCAAGGGCACCGGTCGCCCCTTCGGCGGCGGCGACCCCTGGGATCCGGGGACGCAGCACACCTCGGCCTACGGTCTGGGCGGGGCGCCGACGGGCTACTCGCACGCGATGAACCGGCACATGTCGCGCTACGGCACGACGCAGGAAGATTTCGCCGAGATCGCGGTCGTCACGCGCGAGTGGGCGACTCTCAACCCGCGCGCGGTGATGTACCGCAAGGCGGGCGAGGGCGACCTGCCGGCGCTGGAGCAGGGCGAATGGGGCGGCGGTAAGCGCGGCCACACCTTCGGCGGGCCGATCACGGTCGACACCGTGATGAATTCGCGCGCCATCTCCTGGCCGATCAAGCTGCTCGACGTCTGCCTGGTCACCGACCACGGCGGCGCGGTGCTGATCACCGGACCGGAGATCGCCAGCACCTCGAAGACACCGCCGGTCTGGATCGCTGGCGCCGGCGAGAGCATCTCCCACTGGAACATGCTCGAGATGAACGACTTCACGGAGACGTCGGCGGGCCGCTCAGCGGCGGCGGCGTACCGGATGGCGGGGATGGGTCCCGAGGACATGGAAATGGCCATGATCTACGACTCGTTCACGGTCACTGCCGGAATCACGGCCGAGATGCTCGGTCTCGCACCGGCTGGCGAAGGTCCTGCCCTGTGGAAGGACCGCCACGCGGCTCCGGGTGGTCGGCTGCCGATCAACACCAACGGCGGCGGTCTGAGCTTCAACCACTCCGGCATGTACGGCATGCAGTTGCTGGTCGAGGCCTACCGTCAGCTCTCCGGCACGGCCGAGGACGGCGGCTTCTCGGGCGACCCGGGCAAGCAGACGAGCGCCCGCAGCTGTGTCGTCAACGGCACCGGCGGCACGCTCTCGACCACCGGCACCCTGGTGCTCACTTCCGACTGATCGACGGTCCTGGCCGACAACCAATGAGGCCGCCCCCTCAATCGAGCGGGGGCGGCCTCGTTCGTTTACCTTGCCGTTCGTACGAAGCAGATTGGCGTCGCCATGGCGGATGCGACCGGGACGAACACAGACCAGCACGGCCAACAGACCGCTCAGGGGGTCTCCTTCTTCTGGGCGATGGTCATGGCGGCCGGATTCGTGGTGCTGTTCGGCCTGACTCAGTGGGGCATCCTCGATGATGTGCCGACGTCTGAGATCGGAGTCTTCGCGGTTGGCACGGCTAACGGTATCGGCGTGATTGCGATCGGCGGCTGGAACGCCATCGGGCTGGTCGCGATTGGGGGAGCGAACTCAATCGGACTGGTCGCCGTGGGCGGGTTCAACTCGATCGGATTGATCGCGTTTGGGGGCGTGAGCAGTTACGGCGTGATCTCGGTCAGCGGGATCCAGGCGTTCGGGACGAGGTTCACGGTTCGCATTTTCCAGTGGTCACCGACGATCATCCGCGGCCGACGAGCCGACGGCGGTCAGGCCGACTCCTAGATGTGTTAACCTGCCCCATGAGACAAGCCGGGGTGGTCCAACCGTCGAGGTGACGGGGTCTGGGCCTGAGAACACACCCGCCGAACCTGATCCGGATAATGCCGGCGCAGGGAGCGCAGCAGCTTTCAGGCCCTCCCCAACGACAAGCGACGACTCCGAAGCTGGAGCGAGTTGTGCGCGTCGTCCTGTCGATTGCGGGTTCTGACTCATCGGCCGGCGCCGGGATCCAGGCCGACCTGAAGTCGATCACGGCCAACGGGGGCTATGCGGCGACCGTCGTCACCGCCGTGACGGCACAGAACACGCTCGGCGTCCAGGGAGCTTGGCCGCTTCCGCTTGAGTCAGTCAGGGAGCAGATTGATTCGGTCTTCGACGACCTCGATGTCGCCGCGGTGAAGACGGGGATGCTGGGCAGTCCGGAGATGATCGAGCTCGTCGCCGACGAGCTGGCTGCGCGACGTCCTGCGTTCGTGGTGATCGATCCGGTGATGATCTCGAAGACCGGCTTTGCGCTCCTGGCCGAGAATGCGTCGTTGACGTTGCGCGAACGGCTGCTGCCGCTGGCCAGCATCGTCACGCCCAATGTCCACGAGGCGCAGGCGCTGACCGGTCTCTCGATCAAGACGGTTGATGACGCTCAGCAGGCCGGGGAGATGCTGATTGGTGCGGGGGCGTCGGCAGCGTTGGTCAAGGGCGGACACCTGGAGGGTGCGCCGGCGACGGACGTGCTGGTGACGGCAGACTCGACCGAAGTGTTCGAGGGTGAGTGGATCGACCAACGCCACACTCATGGCACCGGTTGCACGTACGCGTCGGCGATCGCCGCGCGGCTGGCGCTGGGCGAAGAGCTGCGAGTCGCGATCGGCAACGCGAAGTCCTATGTGACCGAGGCGATTCGCGGCGGTCTTGAGATCGGCGCGGGGGTCGGGCCGACCGACCACTTCTGGATGACGCGCCATGGCTGACCGCGAGCCCGTCGGGCGTCTGCATGTGATCACCGATGAGGTGCTGCAGGATCGGTTCAGTCACGTGGAGCTCGCGGCGGCCGCGGCAGCCGGAGGCGCGGACGTGATCCAGTACCGCGAGAAGCGGCAGGTGTCGACCAAAGAGATGATGCGCGTGGCAGCGTTGATGAGTCTCGCCTGCCGCGAGTTCGGCACGACGTTGCTGATCGACGACCGCGCCGATGTGGCCGCCGCCGTCGGCGCGACGGCGGTTCACCTCGGCAGGGAAGATCTTCCTCCCTACGTGGCGCGCGAAATTCTCGGGCCTGATGCGATCATCGGCGGGACGGCCAACTCGGTGGAGGAAGCGGTGAAGGTAGCGAAGCAGCCGGTCGACTACCTCGGTGTCGGGCCGGTGTTTGGTACGACCTCCAAGGGCGAGCGCGCGGCTCCCATGCTGGGGCTGGAGCGGTTTGGGGAGATTTGCGAGGCGGTCGACAAGCCGGTGATCGGCATCGGCAGCATCAGCGCCGATCGCGTCGCCGACGTGCTCTCAGCCGGGGCGTACGGCGTCGCGGTGTTGTCGGCAGTGGTCTGCCAGGACGATCCTCAGGCATCGTGCCGAGCGTTCGCGGACGAGATCGAGCGGGCGCTGACATGACCAGTGACCGCCGATTAAGCGAGGTTGCGATCGTCGGCGCCGGCGTGGTCGGCCTTTCCTGCGCGTTCGAGTTGGCCAAGCGGGGGAAGTCGGTCACCGTAATTGAACGGGAAAAAGCAGGGTTCGGCGCGTCAACCGTAGCCGCCGGAATGCTGACGCCGTCCTTCGAAGTGGAGTTGACTCCTCCCGAACTGGTGGAGCTGCAACTCGACAGTTTGCGCCGCTACCCCGGCTTCGTCTCGGAGATTGAAGCCGCGGGCGGACTTTCCTGCGGATATCGGGACGAGGGAACGCTGTGGGTTTCTCGACATCGAGATGACGAACTGGAGCTGGATCACATCCGCCAGATCCAGGAGGACCGCGGTCTGCCGGCCAAACGTCTGACCGGTCGGGAAACGCGCGGGATCGAGCCGTACTTGTCGCCGCGGATTATCGGCGGGCTGCTGGTCGAGACCGATCACCAGGTCAACAGCCGCAAGCTCGTGCCGGCGCTGGCGGCGGCCTGTCGGAGTGTCGGCGTGGAACTGCTGGAACAGACGGGGGTGAGGTCCGTGCAGCGGTCGGGCGGAGGGCTCCAGTTGACGCTTGAGGAGCGCGATGGAGTGTCGATCCTGACGGCGGATCAGGTCCTGCTGGCTGCGGGTGTCTGGCTGGAGGAGGGTCTCGTGACGCCATTGCCGCGCATCGGGATGCGGCCGATCAAGGGTCAGATTGTCCACCTGAAGGGACAACCACTGGTCGATCATGTGTTGCGCAACAGCGATGTCTACATCGTGCCGCGCGCCGGCGGCGAACTGCTGCTGGGCGCGACGGAGGAGGAACAGGGCTTCGACATGGAGCCGACCGCCGGCGGGACGCTTGATCTGTTGCGCTACGCCTTCGAAGTCCTGCCAGGGTTGTACGACCTGTATGTGAGCGAGATTGACGTCGGGCTGCGGCCGGCGGTGTCAGACCACCAGCCCGTGCTGGGGCCAACCGATAGCGAAGGCATCTTCATCGCCGGCGGACACTACCGGGGCGGCGTCATCCTCGCGCCGGCGACGGCGCACTGGATGGCCGAACTGATGACCACCGGCAACGTCCCGAGGGCGATCGAGCCGTTCGGAGTTGGGCGGCTCGTCGCGCGGGAGCAGGAGGCGGCCGGATGACGGATCGACAGATCTGGGACGTGGCGATTGTGGGCGGCGGTGTGATTGGGCTCGCGTGTGCGTTTGAGTTGGCGCGGCGGCGGCACCGGGTGATCGTGATCGAGCGGGACCAGCCGGGACAACATGCGAGCCGTGTCGCCGCCGGCCTGCTTGGCACGGCTGCGTTCCCGCTCGGCGAGGACGACGGCCTGTTCCCGCTCAAGCTCGACAGTCTGCGTCGATACCCGGAGTTCATCGCCAAGGTCGAACCGATCGGACGTCGCAGCGCGGGCTATCGAATGGACGGGACGCTCTGGGTGGCGAGAGACGCCGACGAGGATGAACAACTCGAGGCGTTGCATGTTCAGCGGAGGCAACGTGGACTCCGGTCTGTCCGGGTCGGCTCGGATGAGATTTTTCCGATCGAGCCGGAGCTGGCCGAAGGGCTGGTGGGCGGTTTGCTGGTCGACGAGGATGTCCAGGTCGATCCGCGACGCCTGCTGGAGACACTTGAGCAGGCTGTGAAGATCGTGCGGGTCAGGCTGCTCGTTGGGACGGAAACCGTGGGCGGCGAGTATGACGACTCGGAACATGCCTGGAGCGTGAGACTGCGTCAGACGGACTCTGGAGCGGTGATCGATCCGGTGCTCGCGAGGAATGTGATCCTGACCGCCGGTCCGTGGTGCGACTCCGTGATCGATTCTGCGACCGAGTCGGGATCGTCGCTTGCGCCGACTGGGGTTGGACCGGTCAAGGGGCAGCTGTTGCGTCTGCGCGGGCCGCGTGTCATTGACCGCGTGGTTCGCACGGCCAATGTGAGTCTGGCTCAGCGCCGGGATGGCGAGCTGATTGTCGCCTCGACCAAGGAGCCGGAGGCGGGCTGGGACCTGACTCCGACCGACGACGCTCGGGAGGCTCTGCTGGAGCGAGCTTCCGATTTAATTCCGCGGATTCGGGAACTCGACCTGGAAGAACATAGCGTTGGGCTTCGTCCGGCGGTGGCCGATCACCTGCCGGTGATCGGATCGGCTGGTCGCCCCGGGCTCTGGATTGCGACCGGCCATTTCCAGCACGGCATCCTGCTGGCGCCGTCGACGGCCTATTGGCTGGCCGAGGCGATGGAGTCGGGGGAGGCGCCGGCGCTGTTGAAGCCCTACGGCATCGAACGGCTGGGAGAGCCTGAAGTGAGCATGGAGGCGGCCTCATGACGCAGCCACAGGCGACGTTGCATGTGACGGTCAACGGCGAAGAGATTTCGCTGTCCAATGAGCAACTGACCGAGGCGCTCTGCGAGTTCGGCTATGACCCGGAGCAGCAAGGCATCGCCGTGGCGATCAACATGTCTGTGGTGCCTCGCAGCGAGTGGACGCAGACCAGCATCGCGGATGGCGACCGGATCGATATCGTCGGCGCGAAACAGGGCGGGTAGGCAGATCGATGAGCCCGGCAAACGACACGATCGAGAAGGACATCTGGACGCTCGCCGGTCGCGAGATGACATCGCGGATCATTCTCGGCACGGCTCGCTATCCGTCGCAGGAAACGCTGCTCTCGTCGCTGGAGGCGTCGGGCACGGAACTGGTCACGGTGGCACTGCGACGGGTGAATGTCGGCTCGGCCGACGGTTCCGATCCGACCAATCTCTACACATTGTTGACGGAACGCGGCTATGGTCTGTTGCCCAACACCGCCGGCTGCTTCACTGCACCCGACGCGATCCTGACCGCCGAGTTGGCGCGCGAGGCTCTGGGCGTCTCGCTGGTCAAGCTGGAAGTGATCGCCGACGAAGAGACTCTGCTGCCCGATACCGAGGGCCTGATTGAGGGCGCACAGGAACTGGTCCGGCGCGGCTTCCAGGTGCTGCCCTACACCAACGATGATCCGGTCACGGCGCGCAAACTGGAGGACGTCGGCTGCTCGGCGGTGATGCCGCTTGGCGCGCCGATCGGTTCTGGTCTGGGCATCCGCAATCCGCACAACATCCAGCTGATCAAGGAACGGGCGAACGTTCCGGTGATCGTCGATGCCGGGGTCGGGACGGCGTCCGATGTCGCGATCGCCTTCGAGCTGGGCTGTGACGCCGTGCTGATGAATACGGCCGTGGCCCGCTCGCGCAATCCGGTGCAGATGGCGCGCGCGATGAACGCGGCCGCCCGAGCCGGACGCGACGCCTTTCTCGCCGGGCGGATGCCGCGCAAGTTCTACGCCGAGGCGTCATCGCCATCCGAGGGGATGATTTCACCCCTCGAAACATCATGAGAACCAAGCCTCTCCGAGACTTCACCTGAGAAAGAGTTCGACCGTGTCTGATCCACCCCTCTCGCAACGCCTCTGGGACGACAACCGCGATCTGGCGGAGGCCTGCCTGGAGCATCCGTTCATCGTCGGCCTGGCCGATGGCACATTGTCCGAGTCGCGCTACGGCCTGTTTGCGCAGCAGGACCACTTCTACCTCGATGCCTATGCCCGCTCCTACGCCTGGGGCGCGGTCCGCGCCCAGGACTGGGCTACGCGACGCCAGTTCGGGTCGCTGCTCTCAGGCATCCTGACCGAGGGCACGCTGCACGAGCAGACAGCGCCTGAGCTGGGGGTCTCGCTGGAGGATGTGCAGCCGCTGCCGGCGGCTCGCGAGTATACGGATTTCCTCCTGGCGACCGCCTCCCTGGGCACCATCGGCGAGCATCTCGCGGCCATGGCGCCCTGCGCCAAGTTGTACGGATGGCTCGGAACGCGGCTCGCCGATCAGCCCTACGACGACCGCTATGCGTTCTGGATCAACATGTACTCGGGCCCCGACTACCTGGAGAAGGTCGACATCATCCAGGAGATGCTGGATGAGCACGGCGAGGATTCGGCCGTGGAGGCGATCAAGTTCCGCACCGCGATGGAGCTGGAGTACCACTTCTTCGACTCGGCCTGGGTGAACGGCGAGGCTCAGTGACGGCCCCGCGGAGATTCCTGGCCGCTGCGTTCGGCGCGCTGTTGCTCGTCGTGTCTCTGCTGGTTGTCGGCTGCGGTGAGGACGAGCCAGACCTGATCCGCGTCCAACTCGACTGGACGCCGAACACAAACCACACGGGCGTCTATGTCGCCCTGGCCCAGGGCTGGTACGAGGATGAAGGGATCGATGTCGAGATCCTGCCGTACAGCGGGACCAACGGCGACCTGCTCGTCGCCGAGGGCGTGGCGGATGTCGCGTTCTCCTTTGCCACCGTCGTGCCGTTCTCGCGGGCGCAGGGGCTCGACGTAGTCAGCATCGCGGCGGTGTTGCAGCGAAGCCCGACCGAGATCGCGGTGCTCGAAGACGGTCCGGTCAAGCGGCTGCGGGATCTGGACGGCAAGCTCTACGCGGGCTGGGGCTTGCCCTACGAACTGCCGCAATGGCGCACGGTGATCCAGGCCGATGGTGGCGAAGGAACGGCCGAACTCGTGGTGCTCGACACGGGTGCGTACGATGCGCTGCTCGCCGGCCGGGTCCACGCTGTCGAGATTTTCGTCACCTGGGAGGGGCTGGCCTGGGATCGGCAGGGGATCGAGTACCGCACCTGGCGTCATTCCGACTTCGGGGTGCCCGATCGCCCTGCCGTGCTGCTGGTCACGTCGGGTGAAACGCTCAATGAGAAGGAGGAGGCGCTGGTCCGGTTCATGCGCGCCACCCTGCGCGGCTACGAATTCTCGGTCGAGGATCCCGACGAGGCAGGACGCCTGCTGATCGAGACCGCCGGTGAGGACGCCTTCCCCGAGCCGGAGCTCGTCTACGCCTCGGCGCAACTGCTGGCAGACGACTACTACCTCGCCTCCGACGGTCGCTGGGGATCGCAGACGCTGTCGCAATGGTCGGGCTATCCCGGCTGGCTCTACGAGAACGGCCTGCTGACCGACGAGAACGGTGATCCGCTCTCGACGGAACCGGATTGGTCCGCGCACTTCGACAGCGAGATCATCGAGGCGGCGCGGGAGTAGCGTTGTTCGATGCTGGAGATCGAGGGCGTTGGCAAACGCTACGGCACGGGGGATAGCGCGGTCGATGCGCTCGTTGATGTCTCTCTTACGGTCGCCGACGGTGAGTTCGCTGCGCTGGTCGGTCCCTCGGGTTGCGGCAAGACGACCCTGCTCAACCTGATCGCCGGTCTCGACGAGCATGACGCCGGAGTGATCCGGGTCGACGGTGAGTCGCCGTCGTCCGAAGAACGTCTGAAGCGCTTTGGCTACATGCCCCAGGAGGACCTACTGTTCCCCTGGCGGACGGTTCTGGAGAACGTATCGCTGGGACTGGAAGTGCAGGGCGTCGACAAACGCGACGCGCGACAGCGCGCCGCCGATCTGTTTCCGCAGTTTGGACTGGCGGGATTCGAGCATCGGCGGCCGCACGAGTTGTCCGGCGGGATGAGGCAGCGAGCCAGTTTCCTTCGCACCTATCTGCTGGGACGATCGTTTCTGTTGCTGGACGAACCGTTCGGCGCGCTCGACGCGATCACGCGCGGCCAGTTGCAGTCGTGGCTGGCAGAGACCTGGAACCGGATCGGCGGTTCGGCGCTTCTGGTCACGCACGATCCGCACGAGGCGGTAGCGCTCTCGGACCGTGTCTACGTCATGTCGCCTCGACCCGGGACGATCACCAACGTGCTCGAAGTTGATCTACCGCAGCCCAGGACCGCTCGAGCCGCGGAATCCGAGGCGGCTCACCAGTTGATCGACTACCTGAGACATGAGACCGAGGTAGAGGAAGTGATCGCGTGACTGGCCGGCCGTTGCGCCGCGAGTTGGCCGTCAGCATCGGTGCGCCGCTGGGTCTGGTGCTGGTGGTGTTGGTCGGCTGGCAGATTTACGTCTGGCTCTCCGACATCCGTCCGCAAACGCTTCCCGGGCCGATCCGGATCGTTCGCGAGAGCGTTGAGTCGGCAGGGTCGATCTGGGAGCATTCTCTGGTCACCATGTCTGAGGTGGCGGCAGGGTTCGCGATCAGCATCGTCTGTGCGCTGATCCTCGGGCTGTTGCTCGATCTCTCCGCGCCGGTTCGCAGAGCGCTGTATCCGATCATCGTGGCCTCGCAGACGATCCCGATACCTGTGGTCGCGCCGCTGATGATCGTCTGGTTCGGGTTTGGCGTGACTCCCAAAATCATCGTGATTGGCCTGTTCACGTTCGTGCCGATCGTGCTCGGCTTCGCGGCCGGCCTGGCGGCGACCGAACGCCCGACGATCAATCTGATGCGCAGCTTCGGCGCGTCTCGCTGGCAGATGTATCGCTACGTGAAGATTCCCGCCGCGTTGCCGGACCTGTTCACTGGCCTGCGGATCGCGGCGATCTATGCCGTTCTTGGAGCAATCTTCGGTGAGTTGGCCGGCGCGACCGACGGGCTTGGCATCTTCCTCGAACAGTCGCGTCTGTCCTTCCGCACGGACCTCGTGTTTGGCGCGATCTTCGTCGTGGCGCTGCTGAGCTATCTGCTCTTCCTGTCGGTTGTGCTGATCGAGCGCCGCACGATTCCCTGGCACTTCCTCAGGCGTGAGTCATGATCCTGCACCGCTTGATGCTGATCGCCGACCAGCAAGGGACGGACGGGCGACCGTTGCCCGATGTGATCGTGCGCGCGGCCAACGGCGTCGGCGGACGGCTGATGGTGCAGTTCCGCGAACGGGAGCTCTCGGATGCGGAACTCATCGCGGTGATCCGGGCGGTCCAGCGGCGGGTGCCGCCGCAGACGGTATTGATCGTCAACGGTCGAGCGGAGCTCGCGCGGGCTCTGGAGATCGGCTTGCATCTGCCCGCCGCGGTCGAGACGCCTGACGGACAGTACGCGCTGCTTGGGCGGTCGGTGCATGACGAATCGGAAACGCACATCGCGCTGGCTGATGACGTTGACTATGCGATTGTGGGCACGATCTTTGAGACCGATTCTCACCCTGGCCGCGCGGGGGCTGGCCTGGAACATCTCCGCGCCATACGGGATCTGCTGGGCAACGTTGCCTGCTACGCCATCGGCGGGATGACGACGAAGACTGCTCCGCAGGCAATCGAGGCCGGTGCCTGGGGCGTCGCCGTGCGCAGTGCAATCCTGTCGGCTGAGGACCCGTCGGAGGCCGCCTACCGGCTACACAGTAGCCTGCCCGCATGACGACGGAGACGCCTCACCGGACCGTGGTCGAGGGCCGAAATCCCTCGAGTTTTGGCTCCGTCAGGCGGGCTCGGGCGATGCTCAACAATGGCCCGAATGCCCTGGGCGCGCTCGCGGATGATCTTCGCGCAGCGCTGACGGAACCGTCCGACGTGCTCGTCGACCGGCCCTCCCGATTGCTCTACGCGACTGACGCGTCGCTGTATGAGATGGAGCCGGTGGCGGTCGTTTTTCCCCGCACTCCGGCTGACGCAGAAGTGGCGGTCGGGGTCGCGCGAGCGCATGGAGTACCGGTCCTTCCGCGCGGTGGGGGAACGAGTCTGGCCGGTCAGGGTGTCAACCACGCGGTCGTGCTTGATTTCACCCGCCATATGAACGCTGTCCTGGAGATTGACCCTGACCGCCGACTGGCGAGGGTCCAACCGGGTCTGGTGCTCTCCGAACTGAACAAGGCGGCGCGCCAGTTTGGTCTGCACTACCCGATTGATCCGTCGACGGCCAATCGCGCGACGATTGGCGGCGGGATCGGCAACAACTCCTGCGGCACGCACAGCGGTCTCTATGGCAAGACGGTGGATGTCGTGGAGTCGATGGACGTGATCCTGTCGGACGGTGAGCAGTTTCGCTTCGACGAGGTGGACGAGAGCCGATTGCGGGCGCTGATCGATGCGGGCGGTCGTGAGGGTCGGCTATATCGGGAGCTGCGCGGACTGGCTGATCGTGAGCGAGCCGAGATCGCCGAGCGCTACCCCGACATTCCGCGTCGTGTGTCGGGCTACAACCTTGAGACCCTGCTCGACCCAGACGGCGTCAACCTGTCGCAGATGGTGGTGGGCTCCGAGGGCACGCTGGCGGTCGTGACCGAGGCAACAGTTCAGCTCGCTTCCTTGCCACGTCGTCGCGGCATCCTCGCTGCGCACTTCCGGACCCTGATCGAGGCGGCCGAAGCAACGGTTGTCGCCAATGCGCGCAAGCCGGCGGCGATCGAGCTGGTCGACGACATCATCATCGAGCGCTGCCGATCCAGCGTGGGTTACGCGCCGCTGGCCGAGTTCGTCGTCGGCGAGCCGGGCGCGATTCTGCTGATTGAGTGCTTCGCCGACACCGATTCCGAGCTCGACGAGCAGCTCCAGACCATCCGGTCGGAGCTTGAAGCTCAAGGCATGGGCTACGCCTTCGTGACCGAGACTGATGCGGCTGCGCAGGCCCGAATGTGGCAGATGCGCCAGGCCGGTCTGGGTCTGCTGATGTCGATGCACGGCGATCCCAAGCCTGCGGCATTCGTCGAGGACACCGCCGTCCCGCCGGAGCGGTTGCCCGAGTTCGTCGCGCGATTCGACGCGGCGGTCCGAGCCAAAGGGCTTCGAGCGGGCTACTACGGACACGCCGCCGCTGGCTGTCTGCACATCCGACCGGTGGTCAACGTCAAGGATCCGGTCGGGCTCGATCAGACGGAGGAACTGGCTTCCGAGATTGCTGATCTCGTGGTTGAGTTTGGCGGGTCGCTCTCGGGAGAGCACGGCGATGGCATCGTCCGCGGGGCGTTCATGGAGAAGATGTACGGTGCCCGCCTCGTCGACGCCTTCCGCGAGACGAAGCAGATCTTCGACCCGGACGGGCTGCTCAATCCGGGCAAGATCATCGACACACCGCCGTTCCGCGACAACCTCCGGCTCAGTCCGGAGACGATCAATCACGAGCCGCCGGGCTGGCTCGATTTCTCGTCCGAGGGAGGACTGGCCCGCGCGGCGGAGATGTGCAACGGTCAGGGCGCCTGCCGCAAGTTCGACGGCGGGATGTGTCCATCGTTCATGGTCACCCAGGACGAGGAGCACTCAACCCGCGGCCGAGCCAACCTGTTGCGCCAGATCCTCAACGGTGCGATGCCATTGGAAGAACTCTCGGGCAATCGGCTGCACGAGGCGCTCGATCTCTGCGTGGAATGCAAGGCGTGCAAAGCCGAGTGTCCTTCAGGCGTCGACCTGGCGAAGATCAAGTACGAGGTGCTCGCGCACCGCCATCGAGAGCGCGGCGTTCCCCTACGTGATCGGGCCTTCGCGAACATCTCCACCCTGCTTCGAGCCGGTTCGTTGGCGCCCGCTCTGGCCAATCTGGCGGCATCGACTCCGCTCGCGAAGTTTGCAACCAGGCAGCTCGGCGTGAATCCTCATCGATCGCTGCCACGGCTGGCCACTCAGACGTTTGAACAGTGGTTTCGCCGGCGTGCCAGTTCGGCAGAGCGGCAGGTACCAGGCGTCAGAGGCGACGTAGTCATTTTCGACGATACCTTCACGAATTTCGTACACCCGGAGGTCGGCATCGCTGCCACGACCATTATCGAGGCACTGGGTTACCGGGTGACTCGGGTGGAGCAGAGGAGTTGTTGCGGCCGACCGTCGATCTCGAAGGGTCTGCTCGACAATGCCCGCTCGCTCGCCGAGCGCAATGTCGCGTCGCTGCTTCCATACGCCGATTCAGGGACTCCGATCGTCGGAACAGAGCCGTCCTGCCTGTTGACCCTGCGCGACGAGTACCCGTTGCTCCTGCGAAATGAGGATGCGTCGCGCGTGGCGGCGCGGGCGCTGTTGTTTGACGAGTGGCTGGAGCGAGAACTCGAGGCGAACGACCCCGACCACATCTTCGTCGGCAGCCAGGGACAGCTGATGTTGCACGCGCACTGTCACCAGAAGGCCCTCGCCGGTGTCGACCAGACGCTGTCGGTGCTGCGCTCGGCTGGCTACGAAGCGGAAGCGATCGACAGCGGCTGCTGCGGGATGGCCGGCTCGTTCGGTTTTGAGGCCGAGCACCACGAGATCTCAAGAGGAATGGGCGAGTTGCGTTTGTTTCCGGCTATCCGCGCGGCCAAGCACATCCCTGTCGCGGTGACCGGCGTCTCTTGTCGTCAGCAGATTGGACACTTCACCGATGCACGGCCGCGGCACGTGGTTGAATATCTGGCGGATGCGCTGAAGTGACGGGATGAGCCTGGTGCCGAGGGGCAGAGTCGAACTGCCGACACCACGATTTTCAGTCGTGTGCTCTACCAACTGAGCTACCTCGGCGCGATAGCTGACTCAGCATACACTCAGACCACCTGAGCGGGTGGGGTGTGTCGGGTGGCAAATCAGGGCCGAGACATGCTCTCGACGGTCGGCATGACGGCCTGCCGGACCTCTTCGAAGACCTCTTCGATCGTGCCGCGGGCGTCGACGATGTCCCAGTCGTAACGTTCGGCCATGGCCGACATCTCGTGCAGCTGCTCGCGTTGATGCTGCATGAAGCCGTCGTAGATGCTGCGGTCGTGCAGGTAGTCGCCGCCGGACTCCCAGAAGTCAAAGCCGCGTTCGAGGATGCGCAAGACGAGGTCCTCGGCGTCGATGTCGAGATAGATCACCTGATCCGGAATCAACGCGAAGCCGTAGATCTGCTCCAGCCACTCGCGCGCGGCGCCGCGTACGATCGCCCGGGCCATGAGCGAGAAGATGTAGCGGTCGGCGAGGACCACCATGCCCGCCTGTAGGGCGGGCAGCATGATCCGCTCGAAGCGGTCCCAGAAGTCGGTCGCATAGAACAGGTTCAGGGTGATCGGATCGAGCGTGTGGCCCTCCTTGGCCTGGTCAATTCCCGGTCCGACCAGCGGCGAGCGGCGGAGGCCGCTGTCGACCACGCCCCAGCCATTGGCTTCGAGATAATCCCTGAGAATTGAGATGATCGTCGAGCGCCCGACCCCATCGGTTCCCTCGATCGCAATCAGCCGGCCCGGGAGCCACTCCTGGTCAATGCCGGGCGGCGGCTCCCCGTAAAACTGGACTTTGGTCACAGGCCACCCCCGGCAGCGAGCGAGACGTAGCCGGTTTGCATATGCGTTGGCACATTGGTGATCTCACGCCGTGGCATGTCTTCGAGCAGCGGCTCGACCAGCTCGCGAACCAGGACCTGTTGACTGACCAGCGACTGGTGCGCATCGACTCGGGTGATGTCGTATTCGTCGCAGAGCGTGTCGTATTCCTCGAGGATCCGTCCCTGGAACAGGCGGAATGACTCGCTGACGTCTTCGGAGAGGCCCAGATCCATGCCCGCTTCGTAGAACTTGATCTCCGCCCGGGCGGCGCCGATCCGGCGGATCGACTCCTCCAGCGAGACGTGGAAGTACAGCGCGAGGTCGGGCGGCGGGGCGAACGAATAGAGGTCGCGCACCCATTTGCGATTGACGCCTCTCGCGGCGTCGCGCGCGAAGGCGGTGTAAATGTAGCGGTCGGCGAGGACGATCACGCCCGCCTGCAAGGCAGGGAGGATCTGTTCGTGGGTGCGGCTGGCGAAGTCGGCGGCGTGGATCAGACTGAACGACATCGGCGTGAGCAGCTGCTTGCGTTTGCCTCGCTTGGTCGTATCCCGAACGATCGGCGACGAGTTCCACTCGGTGAAGACGGTGACGTAGCCCTCGCTACGCAGCCATTTGTGCAGCAGATCGAGCTGTGTGCTCTTGCCGGAGCCGTCAATGCCCTCGACCACGATCAGCCGGCCAGGTAGATCCATGAAGTCTTCGGATGTGGACATCGTCGGTTCCCTTCGACGCGCGTTCCCACGCGGAAGCCCCCGCGAATTCACACGTTAAGACCGAGTCTTTGGCTACAGGTTAACGAATCGGCAGGGGGCACCGGGTCAATCGGGCGATGGAAGGAGCCAGGACTTGGGACCGAGTCCCTGGACCTGGGCGGCGAGGTCTGTTGCCGGGTCGATCAGTCGATGGGTTGCGCGAGCGTTGAGGCTTACAAATGCGTCGGCTGTGACTGTGACTTGTCGGCCCTGTCGGGCATGGTGGTCGTGAATGATGTGCGCCGTCGCGAGGATCAGGTCGGGCTGGGTGGACATTCGCTCGGCCTGCAGGGGACTGAGGTAGCTTGCCGGCGATTCGGTCCAGCTGCGGCCCTGCGTGTCGGTGACCCGGTATTCGACGTGGCCGACTTTTTCGGTCAGCAGGACGCGCCAGGAGAATCGGTATCCTTCCTCGTTCCATTGAACCGGACCGGGATAGAAGTAGTGACGCAGCGGCACGATGATCTGCACGGCCACCACGGCCAATGCGATCATGACGGCGAGCCGCCCCCAGATTGACGGCTTCGCCAGGCGTCGCCTGCTAGCGGGCAGGTTCTCGGCGGGCATGGGTTGATGTCGTAGGCGCGAGAGGAGTCGGCGCGGCCAGTCGGGACTGAAGAAGATCAGCGACGCCGCGATCATCATGTAGGGGAAGATGCCGATCATGAAGAGCTGGCCGGTGATCAGGTGGAAGACGATCAAGACCGCGAACGCAAGCAGTCGCGAACGGCCCCAGAGCATCCAGGCGACGATCGTGAGGTCGAAGGCGGCGCCTGCCCAGCTGAAGGCATAGGCGATCCAGGTCTCATCGAGCAAGGGTCCAACGACCGGCAGGTGGGCGTGCTGGGGCAGCCAGAAGCGGAGCGGAGCGGCGTTGACGATCCAGTCGTGATTGAGCTTCGCGAATCCGGCGAAACAGTAGACCAAGGCGATCTGAGCTCGCAGCACCCAGACTGTCCATACCGGAGTCCATGTCAATGTCCCAGCGCGCCGGGAATCGAGCGACCAGGCGCGGTCGTGGGGGATGAACGCCAGCAATAGTGCGACCAATGAGACGAAGTAGTAGTGGTTCAGATAGGTGGTCTTGTCGATCAGCTCGACGTACGTGAAACCTAAGGCGAAGAGGATGAGCGACGCTCTCGCGTGCCAGCCAAGGATGATGCTGATCGACAGCAGGCCGAGCGTCGCAAAATGCAGGTGCATCCAGGGCGCGGGCCAGGCTCGGACCCACTCGAAGCCGACATAAGAGAAGTGGTGCAGCGGATCGACGTAGAGCTGATCGATCCAGTCGTAGGCGAAGAAGCGGACGATCGCGACCAGCGTCACGAGTCCGAAAGCGATCCGAAATACGGCGACAGAGGATGCGTCCATCGGCTCGGAGCCGCGACGGTGAAGGAAATCGATTGGTCGCCACAGGCCCATCGGCCTGAGCTGGAACGCTCGAGCCGTCTGTGTCGGTGGAAGAACGGTCAGCGCCATCAGCGATGAACCCTGTTCCGTCGGCGCTAGCTGTCGCCGTCGTTGTCGCTGAAGCCGATCGTTATACCGAGCAGGCTGACAACCTCGGTGTTGAGGACGAGCTGCACGTTCTTGATCGCATCCCTTGCCTCAATCACGAGGCCCGAATCGGTTTGCAGGAGATCCTTGAGGGGCTTGCCCGTTTCCCTAAGGGACTCAATTGCCGTGATGGCGTTCAACAGGGCGTCGCGCATACGTTGATCCGCCTCGGTGGAGAGCTCGGCGACCAGGTCGGAGAGGCCAAGGCCGTCAGCGTCGCCAAGGTATGTGTCCTGAATACCCCGCATGCTCTGGTCCAGATCCTCCACTCCGGTGGCTGCGACGCCTTCGGGAATCACGTTCAGATCGGCCTCCGGTTTCGTGATCCCGAGCGCCACACCCAACTGCATGTCGCCCAAGGTCTCGGTCAGGAAGACGGGCACGCGGACCAGGTCAGCGATGGCGAGGTTTTCAGAGATGGCTCGATCGCCGCTGCCTGAGAAGGCCTCGCCGTACTCACCGCTCCAGTCGTTGGAGGCCTGCCGAACAGCATCTGCGATCACTTCGGCGAGAGCCATGAGGTACTGGCTATACGCTTCGTCATCGGCCTGAAGATGACTGAGCACACTGTCACCGTCGGCGAACAGGAGAAGTTCCAGCGCGCCAAAGCCACGCTGATCGGCTGCGAACGTGTCGCGAACGTCTTCGGCCGAGATTGAGGGCCGAGCCAGCGCGTCGCGGATCTTGCTCTCGTCGATCGGCCACCAGCTCACGAGTGAAGGAATGCGGAGCTCCATCACGGGTCCGAGGGTGTAGGCCTGCACGCGGCTCCAGGCCGAGCGAGCATCGCGCCAGCTATCGCGGGCCTCGTGGAGTCGTGCGGGCGTCGGTTCTGATACGAGAGTGCGAATTCCCTCACTCATCGCCTCAGCGCGGTCGGCGGCGGCCTCATAGCGAGGGACGATCACCAGTTCGGTCAGGGAGGCCGCGACATCGCGACGGGTGACGTCGCTGGAACAGGCGGCGAGCAGCAGCGCTGCGCCCAGGATCAAGGGCGGCAGCAACGCTGCACGGCGGACTGATCGTGCGCTGAGACGAGTGGCCATGATGAATCCGCTCGAAGATTAGAGGGAGTTGATGAAGTCGATCAGCGCCTGACGGTCTTCGGCCGACATGTTGCGGAAGGCCTCACGCGATGCTTCCGCCTCGCCACCGTGCCAGAGAATCGCCTCGGCGACGCCGCGCGCGCGGCCGTCGTGCATGAGTCGGTTGTGCCCGTTGACGGCCTCGATCAGGCCGATCCCCCAGAGCGGAGGCGTGCGCCATTCCGAGCCTGCCGCGTCGTGGACCGGTCGGTTGTCGCTCAGCTCCGGTCCCATGTCGTGCAGGAGGAGGTCGGTGTAGGGCAGGATGACCTGGTCGCTGAGTGCGTCGATCTCATGCTCGCCGGTCGTCAACTTCGGCACGTGACAGAGGTGGCAGCCCGCCGCGAAGAACAGCTCGGCGCCTCTTTTGCGCGTCGAGTAGCCGCGCGCCGCCGGTACGGCCAGGGTCTGCGAATAGAAGACAACCGCCTCGAACCGCTCGTCAGAGACCTCTGGATCTCCGCCAGGGATCGCGGAGCGACACGCTGTTTGCGCTTCGGGGCAGTTCTGCTGGTCATGGATGCTTGACGTGATCCCGATGTCGCCGAGGAAGGCGTTGGCCGACTGCAGACGCACGCTAGGAGCGGTCGCCTTCCAGCCGAACCGGCCGACATCGAACTGGCCGGAGTCCGGGTTCCAGATCATGTGGATGCGTCCCGAGATGCCGTCGCCGTCCTCATCGTCGGGATCGGCGAGCAATTCCAGAATCTCGACCGGGATGGCCTCCAACAGGCCGGAACCGAACACGCTGGGGGCGACACGAGGAGAGATCTGTAGGGCTTCGTGTGGTGGGCCGTATGCCGGTTCGCCGACCGAATAGGTGGGTTTGAGCAGGGTGAACGTCGAGCCGTCGGCGTAGGTGCCATGGACCTCGACATAAGTGATCACCATGCGTCCTTCGGGCTGGACCTTCTGGATCGCGCGATCCTGGAGCTGGTTGCCGTAGACGGGATCGGGCACCGGGCCGCCTTTGGGCGCGGCCAGAGTGTCGGGAGCGAACAGCTCTCTGAACTCCTCGGGCAACGACAGGCGCAACAGCAGGCCGCGCTCCGGATCGTCATTGGAAAACGGCGGACGCCCACGTCCGTCGAGCGCGTGACAGCTTGAGCAGGATTGGGCATTGAACGTCGGTCCGAGGCCGTCGCGCGCCTCGGTCGAGGACGGTGCCGTAACCCAGTTCTGTTCGAAGAAGCTGTCGCCCAGCTCGAACCGGCGGCGCTGTTCCCGGTCCAGGTTGCGCGCCGAGAACGAGAACGCGTTGCGGGTGACGTTGGTCGCCGTGGTCTCGCCGCCGCTGAACAGGTTGGCCGTGTCATCGGGCGTAAGTCCGAGCGGCCCGCCTTCAACATCGCCGTCGGAGCAGACGCTGGACGAGAGGGCGATGACCAACAGGGTGCACAGAATGCCGATGCCCGAGGCGATGGCACGTCGTCTGGCGGCATGTCGCCCGGGCATCGGTCGGTTGCTCGTCCTAGGTCACATTGATGCTGATGCCGAGCGCCCCGGCTGCAGCGACGATCGTATCGGTCTGGTCTTCCAGGGACTCGATCGTGGTCAGGACGGCGCGGCGGCCGGCGTCCGAATTCGGCAGGCCGGCGATCAGGTGCGCATCGAACGGGAACGGAATCGCAGTTGCGTAGGCGACGCTGGCGGCGATCTCCATGCTCAGCTGATCGGCCAGTTCCGTGTCTTCCTGGCGGACCAGGTCGACGATCCCAGGACCAATCAGCGCGCCGAAGTCGCCCAGCCAGACATTCTGGATGCCCCTGGCGTTGGCGATGATGTCGTTCACCGTGTTGTCGGAGAAGCAGGAGTGCTCGTCTTCCTGGGAGCGCGCCTCGTAGGCGACGATCATCCGCTCGCCGGCGAGTTCGCCGCGCGAGAGTTCGCCGATCCCGGTGATGATTTTGGCCAGCGCGTCATCTGTGTCGAGGTTAAGAAACTCGGCGCGGTAACTGTTGGCGCTGCCTCGCGCCCAGGCGTTGACCATGTCCTGTAGATCATCGATCAGCAGATCGGTTACGACCATCAGGTAGGTCGCGCGGCGGTCGGCGTTGGCGTTGGTGGTGTAGTCCTCGATCGGGCGGTCGCCGGGGCCGTCGGGGTTCAAGTCCTGGCCCCAGAGGAGGAACTCGATCGCGTGCCAGCCGGTAGAGACGTTGGCTTCGCCGCCGGCCTCGTTGAGCTCGATGAGCAGTTCGGCCGAGATCTCGGGATACTCATCGACCATGTTGATGATTCCGGAGTCGGGATTGCCCTCGACGTAGTCAACGTACGACTCGTCCAAAGGCCAGGCGTTGAGTTGTGCCTCGGGGCCGTCCTCTTCGTTGTCGATTGGGCCGTCGTAGAATCGGTACGCCTCCGTCGGGCCGTAGTCATCGCGGGCTGTGAGCCAGGCGCGTTTGGCGCCTTCCAGCGTGGCGGGGGCGGGGTTGTCGAGGAAGGCGTGAATCGCCTCACGCATCACCATGGCGCTGTTGAGGCTGAGCACGTAGGTGTGATGCACGCCGTCGGCATAGTGCTCGACGACGTCGGAGGCAGAGACATCGGGTGCGCTGTCGCCTGAGCAGGCGGCGAAGACGGCAAGGGCGACAGTCAACGGAATCACCAGCAATGACAGCTTCAGCCGCGACAGGCGGCGAATCCGGGCAGTCATGGGCGCGTCCTTCTCAGGAAGATCTGGATGGTTGTTGCTCCGAACGGCATTCTACCTAAAGTTGCATAGATTGCAACTTTAGGTAGATACTTGAAGAATCCGTGTGGTACTGCTGCCGGACCGAACAAGGCCCAACGATACCGCCGCTCTTGAAGCTTGAAATGCCGAACTTCACTGCGGCTCAGGCTGCGCGGCCGGCGAGGCATCAATGCGCCTAGGGGCCCGAACGCCCGGAGTCCTGCCCGATTCACTCCATCCATCCAGAGTGCCATCCAGTTTCCCTACAGACACTGGCCTGTCACCAAATCATGCGGAGTGTTGCTGGCATATCGAAGTGTCCCTCTGCTCTGGTGATACACCTGTACAGACTGCCTCGCGATAGGACAACTCCCGCGAAAGACGATGCTGATGCGCCGATTGACGAGTGGGTTCTGGAGCGGGGGCTTGCTGATCGGTCTGTTGATTGGTCTCGCGTTGGCGTCGGCGGCATGCGGGGAGGAAGCGCCGTCGGAGTTGGTCTCTCAGCAGATCGAGGAGCAGGAACAGGCATCTACCGGGCACCAAAGTACTCCGCGGTCGGCACAGCAAGAGACTGTGATCGACTCGAACCAGGTTCAGGCTGAACCGCAGCAGGCGTCGGAAACGGGGCAAGGCCGGCAGACAACGGCGGCGGCGAGCGAGCAGGAGTCTCAGCCTGCCACCGAGAGCTCAGATGCGAGGAACGACCAGCGCGGCGACGCACAGCAGGACGCCGCAGAATCGGCGGCTCATGGTCGGCAGGACCAGCAGCAGGTGATGCCAGAAGAGTCGGTGCCGGAGGGAACCCGCCTGATCACGCTGTTCGGCGACCTCACCGAAATCGTCTACGCCCTCGGGGTGGAGGAGTATCTGGTGGCTCGCGACGCGAGCTCGATCTATCCGACCGCGGCGGAGGATCTCCCGAACCTGGGCTTCGCGGGAGGACTCAACGCGGAGGCGATCCTCGAGTTCGAGCCCACGCTGGTGCTGGGCACGCCGATGGCCGGTCCGCCCGGTGTCCTGGAGCAGCTTGAGCGGGCTGGCGTCGAAGTCCTGGTGATCGACGATCTGATTGGTCTCGATGCGCCGCAGATCAAGATCCGCTTCGTCGGAGAGGCCCTAAGCATTCCCCAGCGAGCGGACGCTCTGGCGCTGGACGTCGAGCGGCGCACCGCAGCCGTGATCACCGCGGCCCAGAACGATGAGCCGCTCCGCGTGTTGCACGTCTACATCCGCCGCGGAGGCCTCCAGTTGGTCTCCGGCGAGGGCAACGTGGCGCAAACGATCATCGAGGCTGCCGGCGGCATTGACGCCGCCGCGGAGGCGGGCATCGTCGGCTGGCAGACACTAACCCCGGAGGCGCTGGTCGCTGCCGATCCGGATGTCTACCTGGTCATGGATCGAGGACTCAGCGTGGTCGGCGGAGTCGAGGGCCTGTTGGAAATCCCCGGCATGGCCGAGACCAAGGCTGGCCGAGGCCAACACGTGATCTCAATGGCGGACCTCTACCTGCTCGGTTTCGGACCGCGCCTGCCCGAAGCGATCGCCGACCTGGCCCAGTTCCTGCGTGAAATCCAGGGGCAAGTGCTGGAGAGAGATTAATCCGGTTCTCCTGCGGACAGGCGAACGTCTCAGCCTCAGCGGCGGTAACTCGGCCGGGGCGTAACTGCGCGAGATTCGGCTGACACGGGACCGGATTCGGCGGGCGATCGAGCAGACAGCCCGGTGAGCACCGGAGCGCCGCCGGCGTGGCGATCGTCGAAGGGGTTCGTGGTTCGGTAGGTGATGGTGGAGATAGGGGGACTCGAACCCCCGGCCTCGTCGTTGCGAACGACGCGCTCTCCCAGCTGAGCTATATCCCCACGCAGTTACCGGACAACCTCAGCGTACAACCGCCGTCGCCGGCGATTCAATCAACGACTTCATCCTCCGGCAGCAGACCGTCGGGCAGGTCAACCGTCATCGTGCCCGTTCCGAGGTCCACATCAACCACCACGTCGCGCAGCGCAGGCACCAGCAGATCCCGCAGCTCGCCGCGGTCGACGATGTAAACGTCATTGGCGCCCGTTTGCAACACCTCGCGGACCGTTCCCAGCGCCGCCCCGTCTCCGCCGACCACGCGCAGACCCTCGATCTCATCCAGGTACCAGAACGACTCGCCCGTGCTCGGACGCTCCCCATCGGGAATCTCAATCAGCTCGCCGCGCAGCGACTCCGCCGACTCCCGGTCGGCGACTCCGTCGATGTACAGATACACGCGGCCCTTCTGCCAGTTGCTGCTCTGAACAGTGCGGGAAGAGCCGCCGATGAACACCCGAGCCCCGCGATCGAAGCGCTGCGGAAAATCGGTCAGCGGCAGAACCTTGATCTCACCCTTGAGACCGCGCGGCCGCTCAACCAGACCCACCGCCCGGTAGCCCGCCCGCGGCATCCGCTCTTCAGTCTTCGAGCGTCCGAGCCGGAACGCCATCGCCCCCTCAGCGGATGTCGAGTGAAGTGTCGACCGCGCGAGCATGCCCCGCGACCGAGAGCAGCGTCCGCATCGCCGTGGCCAGCCGACCCTCACGGCCGATGATCCGCCCCATGTCGTCCTCGTGCACATACAGGTGCACGGCGACATGATCGCCGTTCTCCACCCGCTCGACGCGTACCGCGTCGGGCTCATCGACCATCCACTTGGCCACGTACTCGATGAAGTCTTCCATAACGAAGCTCGCTACTCGGACGCCGCGCTGGCCTGAGCCTCAGCCGCCGCCCGCTTGGCGTCGGCCCGCTTGCTCCGCGGCTTCGGCTGCCACGGCTCGATCAGGTCCTCTTTGGCCAGGAATCGATGCACCGTCTCGCTCGGCTTGGCCCCGTGCGACAGCCAGTGCTTGACCCGCTCCGCGTCGATATTGAACGTCGCCGGCTCGGTCAGCGGATCGTAGTAGCCCAGATTCTCCACGAATCGTCCGTCGCGCGGTTTGCGCGAATCCTGCACGACCACCCGATAGAACGGCCGTCCCTTGCGCCCGTGCCGGGCCAGTCGAATTTTCAGCATCTGTTCAGCTCTGCCTGCATTCCACTCGTCGGTATCAATCCAGCGTAATGCCAACCCGACATCCGCGCTGTCGCACCAGCCACCTCCCGGTCGCGACCACTCACCAGCGACCTCCCGGTCACGCCAGGCTCTAGCGACGCGCGAGCGGCGTAGTCGCCCCCGGCATCCCCGGAACCCGCCCCGACGCGATGTCCTTCATGATCCCCTTCGCCTGCTTGAACTGATTCAGCAGCTGGTTCACCTCCTGCGGACTCGTCCCGCTCCCCTTCGCGATCCGCCGACGCCGCGAGCCGTTGATCATGTCCGGCTTGCGCCGCTCTTCTGGCGTCATCGACAGCACGATCGCCTCGAAATGCGTGAAGAAGTCATCGTCGATCTCATCGACATTGATCTGGTTCTTGATCGAACTCAGCCCCGGGATCATGCTCACGATCTGCGAGATCGGACCCATCTGCCGCACCTTGCTGATCTGCTCGATGAAGTCCTCCAGGTCGAACTCGCCCTCCTGCAACCGACGCCGCCAGACCTTCGCGTCCTGTTCGCCGAACTCCTCCGACGCCCGCTCCACCAGCGTCGACATGTCGCCCCGACCCAGGATCCGGCTCGCCAGCCGGTCCGGATGGAACGACTCCAGCGCGTCCGGACGCTCGCCCACGCCGAGAAACTTGATCGGCGCGCCGGTCACCGCCCGGATCGAGAGCGCCGCACCGCCGCGAGCGTCGCCGTCCATCTTCGACAGCACCACGCCCGAAATCCCCACCGCCTCGTCGAACGCCGATGCCGCATTCACCGCATCCTGACCCGACATCGCATCGGCGACCAGCAACACCTCCGTCGGCTCGAACCGATCCCGCAGTTCGGTGATCTCCGACATCATCTCTGCATCGACGTGCAGGCGCCCGGCCGTGTCGACGATCACCGTCCCCGCGCCAATCTGCTCCGCCCGCTTCAGACCCTGCTTCACGATCTCGATCGGCCGCTCGTCCGAGCCCAGATCGAAGACCTCGATCTCCAGCTGACGCCCCAGCGCCTGCAACTGATCGATCGCCGCCGGTCGGTAAACATCGGCCGCGATCAGCAACGGACGCTCGCCCGCCTTCCGCGCCCGCAACGCCAGCTTCGCCGCCGTCGTCGTCTTGCCCGACCCCTGCAACCCGACCATCAGGATGATCGTCGGTCCCTGCGAGGCTCGCTGCAGGCTCGGCGACTCCGTGCCCAGCAGCGCGACCAGCTCCTCGTTGATGATCTCGACCACCCGGTTCAGCGGCGTCGGCGACTTCATCACCTCATCGGTGTTCGCCCGTCCCCGCACCGCCTTGATGTAGTCGCGCGCGACCTTGTAGTTGACGTCCGCCTCCAGCAGCGCCAACCGCACCTCGCGCAGCGCGGCCTCCAGGTCCTTCTCCGAGATCGCCCCGCGACGGCCCAGCGTCGCGAAGACGCCCTGCAGCTTGCCGCTCAGCGCATCGAACATCGCCATCGGTTAACCCTAGCTACGACAGCCCCGCCTCCGCCATCCGCACGCACAGGTCGCCGACCCGCACGCTGTAGCCCCACTCGTTGTCGTACCAGCTCACGACCTTCACCTGCGTGCCCTCGAGCACCATCGTCGACAGCGCGTCGATGATCGACGACGCCGGCGATCCCTTGAAGTCGCTGCTCACCAGCGGCTCGTCGGTGTAGTCCAGGATGCCGTGCAGCGGCGATTCCAGGTCGGTCGCCGCCTTCTCGAACGCCGCATTCAGCTCTTCCGCGTCGGTCGCCCGCTCCGCGTCGATCACCAGGTCCACCACCGACACCGTGCTGGTCGGCACCCGGTAGGCCATCCCGTTCAGCTTGCCGTTCAGGTGCGGCAGCACCAGACCCACCGCCTTCGCCGCGCCGGTCGTCGTCGGGATGATGTTCATCGCCGCCGCCCGAGCCCGCCGCAGGTCGCTGTGCACCGTGTCGAGAATCGCCTGGTCGTTCGTGTACGCGTGGATCGTCGACATGATCCCGCTCTTGATCCCCACCGTGTCGTCCAGCACCTTGGCCATCGGCGCCAGGCAGTTCGTCGTACAGGACGCGTTCGAGACCACGTGATGCGCCGCCGGATCGTAGGCGTCGTCGTTCACGCCCAGCACGATCGTCAGGTCCTCGTTCTTCGCCGGCGCCGAGATCACCACCTTCGACGGACCGTGGTTCAGGTGCCCCCGCGCCCGCTCCGCGTCGGTGAAAATCCCCGTGCTCTCGACCACGATCTCCACGCCGTAGTCGCCCCACGGAATCTGCCCCGGGTCGCGCTCCGAGATCACCGCGATCCGCTGCCCGTCGATCACCAGGTCGCCGTCGACCACGTCCACCTCGCCCGGGTAGCGCCCGTAGTTCGTGTCGTACTTGAACAGGTGCGCGTTCGTCTCCGAGTCCGTCAGGTCGTTGATCGCGACCACCTTCAGGTCATCGCCATGGAAGTCGAGCATCCCCTTGAGCACCTGCCGCCCAATCCGGCCAAAGCCGTTGATGCCAATGTTCGTCGTCACGAAGCTCTCCTGAATCTGTACCAAACGATCAGTTCCCCCGCAGACTCGCAGAGCCAAGCGATGCGCTCAACCTCAGTGGATTCAAACGGCGAGCCTCAATCCCGCTCCTCCGCTAGTCAGGGCTATATTCGGTTGCAGCCGCTCGCTGCAAGTCAAATGGGAGCATCGATGGCAACCGGTGCAGGGACGAGAGTTCTCTTCGTCGACGACTCCGGTAAGCCATCGCCCAATCACCCTTCGAGAGCCCTGGTGGTTGCGGGGTTCTCAATTCCCTCAGCTGCGGTTCCGGCGCTGAACAGGATGATCGCCGGAGCAAAGTCCCGCTTCTACCGCCAACGAGGAGATCCGGCTAGATGGGAGATGAAGTCGAAACGTCACATCTCTCCAGATTCTTGGAAGCGATCGAAGAACAGGAACTTTCTGGACGAAGTCGCTCGAATTCTTGCCAAGCTTGAGTGCACTGTCTACTCAGTCGGCATCGACAAGCGGCGAATGCTCCACCCCATGACCCTGCAAACGACGATGCCGCTCCAGTTCCAGGTTCTGCTGGAGCACTTTGCAGCAGAGTGTCGTTGGCATGGAGAGACCGGACTCTTGATCTCGGACTGGTCGAACCATCAGGACGATGCCCATGCAAGTCAGAGCGTTGGCAGTTTCGTGACCACCCGAAGGTTGCCATTGCACCCAAGTGTCTACTACGCAAACTCGCGCAGTTCTCACGCGATCCAGGTGGCGGACTTGTTGGCAGGAATCCGAAGGAGAAGTATGGAGGGCGACCAGAATCTCAGAGACCTTGACCAGAGGCTCGGGTCGGTTCGCTCAATATCGCGTAGGTTCGGCATTCGGACACACGAGGGCCGACTCTTCGAGACTTCAATTGTGCTCTTTTGAGCGAACGTGGTTGCGCCCAATGGCAAGTAGTGGCTACTCTTGGCATTGCCTGACGGTCCGGCTAGTAGGTGCGAGCCGAATGCAGCCGACATACCGCTGGCGTTGAGACCCCGGATCGCACGGGGTCTCTTTCTTTCTCCTGAATCCTCGCGACTACCTCAACTGCTGCTCCTACATCCATCGCCCGCAGCCCACCGCCGCCCCCTCACCTCATCCCCTCTGTACAACCGCCACACCCCAGACCCTTGACATCTCCAACCCGTCTCGGCATCATCAGAACATACGTACCTGTCAGACGGAAGAGACCAGATCATGACCACCATCACCAGTCCGCCCACGCCCCGCCGCTGCCGGCGCATCCTCGAAATCCACCACCTCGACTGCCAGGGACACTCCGCCGAGCAGATCGCCGAACAACTCGGCTGCGCCCGCTCCCCCGTCTACGTCGCCCGGCGCGACTTCGAGCTGCACCGCGCCCACGTCCTGCGGACCGTCGCCGCCGATAACCTCGCCGACCAGGTCCACTGCCTCACCCAACCCGCCGCCGACCCGGCCCGGCACCGCCAGACCGTCGCCGCCACCCGCGAACTGCGCCTCCTGCTCGCCGCCATGCCCGAACTCCAGGAACACGAGCAGCAGGAGCGCGAACGGATCGAAGCCGCCCGCGAGGCCCCCGCCATCGCCATCGCCCACAGCCGCCACTTCCTCGCCGGCCAGGACGGACACGCCCGCTACATCGGCGGCTCGGAAGTCGGCCAGTGCATGCCCGACTGCCCTCGCTGCTTCCCCCACCTCTACGAAGGCGAAGATGCCCGACCGCCCGTCGTCAACGGCTTCATCAGCACCCAGCCCGCCAACCATCATGATGACGACCCATCCGACGACCCATCCGACGACCCGGACGAACCCGCTCTCATCCAGCCTGAACCGGAACCAGACCATCAATTCCCGGACGAATCTGGACAAAACCGGACAAATCTGGACGAATTCGGACAAGAAATCGAAGAACTCCCAGTCCCTAGCGGCAAATCCTCGAAAAACACCCGAAATTCACGCCCAACCAAGCCGCCCAAACCCGTCGGCCGCGAATACCCCGTCTCTTGGGACAACCCCTTCGGCTACATCCCCCGCATCAACCTCATCCGCGAGGAGACCTACACGCCCATGGGTGGCCGCGACTTCTACAACCCCCACCGCCGCCGTTGACCGGTAGTCGATCCGTAGCCCGCCGATGAACCTCCCGCCGATCAACCTAGAGCAGGAACCGCTTCGGTGCGCTCGACGGTTGCCGGCGGAAGTTGTCGATCAGCAGCCGCTGTCGTCCCTCGTCCACGATCCACTCGGCCCGGCAGCGGCGCTGGTCCTCGAGGATCGTCTGGCTCTGCCGGTGCAACCGCTGATACTCCTGCCGGTCCTCCGCCTCCACCCCGAACAGGCCGCTGCCGACCGCGAACCGGCACTGCCGATCCTGGATCACGAGCTGCCAGCCGAACACCAGCTGCGCCCAGCCCAGGTGAAACGCCTCGTCGGCCCAGTTCACCAGGAAGCGCTTGTCATGCGAACCGTCTGCCGTCAGCAGCGCCGACGCCCCAAAATGGGGCCGCGACAGCTCCGACACCGCCCGGTACGCCCCGGCCGTCTCCGGCGCCATCGCGATCTGCTGCCCGGCCATGTACTGCCCCATGCCAACCTCGACCGCATGCTGCTCGGTGTTGTTCGACCAGGCCTCCCGCAGCCAGTCCTCGAACTCGATCTGCTCCTCGCCCACGACCGCCTGCTCCGCGCCCAGCCACTCCATCGTCCCCCGCAGCAACGGCAACACGGCCGAGTACGAAGCCCGCGCCGTCAGCGCCCGAGCCTCGATCCCGCCGCCGTACACCCGCGACCAGAACATCAACGCCGATGCATAACGCCGGTTGCGGAACGAGGAGCCATAAGACTGCTCGACGATCTTGCGCTGCAACGCGAACGCGTCCTGCAGCCAGCTCAGATCAAGCGGCAGGGCGAAGCTGGTCTCCCGAAACGCGTCGCGCCGCACCTGGGGCTCGTCGTCGCGCGGCCTGGCCAGCGCAGGAGTTTCGGCAGGGAAGGTGATCGGTGAGATTCGCTGCCTGGGAGGATCAGGCGGGTCCGAGCTCATGGCCTCGAGGTCCCCTGCTCGCGAGCGGCGAGCACCGCCTCCAGCCAGAGCAGCAGCCGCTCGCTCTGCGCCTCGATGAACGGACGGTCCGGATGCCACTCCCACAGCTCGCGCACCACCTCCAGCGTCGACCACGTGCTGCCCTCGCCGCCGCTCACAATCTGCACCAGCCGGTCGGCGACCTGGTCGGCCGTCCAGACCAGCGGCCGCTCGTAATCCAGCATCCGCGTGGTCTGGGTCAGCGCCCGAATCCAGCGGTCGACCGTGTCGAACGCGACCCGCCGATCCATCAACAGCGCCCGCAGCGCCAGCACCTCGGGCAGATCGACCACCCGCGCCGGAGGCCGGTCGGGCGGCGGCACCGGTTCCGGGCCGTCGTCTTCGGGAAACCGCGCCCGCGCCTCCGACCACGCGCTCACCGGAATCCGGCGCAGTTCGTTGTAGACCAACGCACCGCCCGAGCCGCTGTCCCACCAGCCGCGCAAGCGCTCATGTCGGGCAAAAGGATGCTGGCTCACATCGAAATCGGAGGAGGGCGAAGGCGGCACGGGACAAGGTTATCGCAGGAACTTCTGTCGGCGGATAACGCGAGCTTCTGTTGATGGAGTGTTACGTGGAATAACTGATAACTCCGATTACGCAGCGCCCACGCGTGCGCTTCGAAGCGCTTGCTAGAGCGGATCCAGCGCCGACGCCTGTTGTTGGCGCCGCCACTACGAGTACGAAGGAGACCACGCGACAACATGGAACACGAAATCCAGCAGTTTCTGACCTACATGGCGGCGGAACGCGGAGCCTCGGCCAACACCATCTCCGCCTATCGCAACGACCTCGCCCAGTTGCGCTCCTACTTCGTCGAGCAGCACCAGCAGGACGACGACCAATCCGCCGGCATGCCGATCGAGGAGATCGATGTCGAGCAACTGCAGGAGTACATCGTCCATCTGCGCGAGCAGCAATACGCCGCCGCCACCGTGGCGCGCAAGGTCGCAGCGGTCAAGAGCCTGTTCAGCTACCTCCACGGCGAGGGTCTGATCGATGTCAACCCGGCCGAGCAGCTCTCCTCCCCGCGCGTCGGCCGCAGTCTGCCCCGGACCCTGACGATCCAGGAGGTCGACGCGCTGCTCGAACAGCCCAGCCGCTGGGACACCCCCGAGGCCGCCCGCGACCAGGCGATGCTGGAAATGCTCTACGCCACCGGCATGCGCGTCTCCGAGTTCGTCTCGCTCGATCTCTCCTCCATCGAACTACAGGGCCAGCGAGCCTCGGTCCGCTGCGTCGGCAAGGGCCGCCGCGAGCGCCTGATTCCGATCCACTCGGCCGCCGTCGCCGCCCTGCACCACTACCTGCAGGAAGCCCGCCCCAAGCTGGCCCGCGGACGGCGTGAAGTCGCGCTCTTCATCAATCGCCGCGGCGAGCGTCTCACCCGCCAGGGCGTCTGGCTGATCATCAAGAACTACGCCGAGGCCGCCGGCATCTCCGGGGTGACCCCGCACACGCTCCGCCACAGCTTCGCCACCCATCTGCTGCGCGGGGCCGCGCCGCTGCGCAACGTCCAGGAGCTCATGGGCCACGCCAACATCTCCACCACCCAGCTCTATACCCAGTTGACCAACGAACACCTGCGGGACGTCTACGATCGGGCACATCCGCGCGCCAGCTAGGCAAGTCAACCCGGCACAACCCAGCACAACCCGGCGCGCGTCCGAACCTGATCGGAGGCGGCTGTGACGTCAACCAGGATCGCGTCAATCCGCGCGAGAGAGATTCTCGACTCGCGCGGCAACCCAACCGTTGAGGCCGACGTGTTGCTCGAAGGCGGCGCAGTCGGACGCGCCGCCGTGCCCTCGGGCGCAAGCACGGGTTCGCACGAAGCAGTCGAACGACGCGACGCTGATCCGCAGCGCTATCGCGGCCGCGGCGTCCTCGACGCTGTCGCCTCGGTCAACGGTGAGATCAACCAGGCTCTGACCGGCGCGGACGCTGCTGATCAGAAAGCGATCGACCAAGCGCTGATTGCGCTCGACGGTACAGAGCAAAAGGCGCGGCTTGGGGCCAACGCGCTGCTGGCCGTATCGATGGCATCAGCCAGGGCCGCAGCTTCCGCTTCGGGCAGGCCGCTGTACGAGTCAATTGGGGGCGAAGACGCCGTCGCCCTGCCTGTCCCGCTGGCCAACATCCTCAATGGCGGCGCCCACGCCGATAACGGCGCCGACTTCCAGGAATTCATGGTCGCGCCGATCGGCGCGAGGACATTCGCCGTCGGCCTGCGCATGGTCGTCGAGGTCTATCACGCGCTCGCAGCAGAACTACGCTCGCAGGGACTGGCAACCGGTCTCGGCGACGAGGGCGGCTTCGCCCCGTCGCTGCCTGGCAACGAATCAGCGCTCGACCTCATCGTCAACGCGATTCACACCTCCGGCTACGAGCCGGGGCGCGAGATCGCGATCGCCTTGGATCCCGCCGCCAGCGAACTCTGGTCCAACGGCCGCTACGAACTGCACACCGAAGATCGGTCGCTGAACAGCGACGAGATGGTCGCTCTCTGGAGCGACTGGTGCGAGCGCTACCCGATCGTCTCAATCGAGGACGGCATGCACGAGGACGACTGGGAGGGATGGCAATCGCTGACAAAGCAGGTCGGCGAACTGGCGCAAACAGTCGGCGACGATCTGCTGGTCACCAATCCGGCACGACTTCGACGCGCCATCGAACTGAAGGCCGCAAACAGCATCCTGATCAAGGTCAACCAGATCGGAACACTCTCAGAGACCCTCCAAGCGGTGCAGATTGCACAGGAAGCCGGGTGGACGGCAATCATCAGCCACCGCTCCGGCGAAACGGAGGACACCACCATCTCCGATCTCGCCGTGGCCACAAACGCCGGGCTGATCAAAACCGGAGCCCCGGCCCGAGGTGAACGGACCGCCAAATACAACCGATTGCTCAGGATCGCCGAAGAACTGGGCGATCGGGCCCAATACGCCGGAGTCGACGCGATTCCGCAGGCAGCGCGATTGCTCTAGCTAAAGCTCAAGCTTGAGTTGTTCGGCCAGACGCTGCGTCATACCCGGCGTTGCGGCAAGATCGGTCACCTCGGCTTCACGGATCGCCTGCAGCGAGCCAAACTTCCTCAGCAGCGCCTTCTTGCGGCGCGGACCGATGCCCTTGATCCGGTCAAGTGTGCTCTGCGACGTTTGTCGCGCTCGCAATCTGCGGTGATAGGAGATGGCGAATCGGTGTGCCTCGTCGCGGATGCGTTGGACGAGGTAGAGTCCCTGCGAGCGCCGGTCGAGCCTGACCGGGTCGGACGAATCAACCTGGAACAGCAGCTCCTCACGTTTGGCCAGGCCGGCCAGCGGGATGTCGTCGACAGCGAGATTGCGCATCACATCGTGCGCGGCGGACACCTGACCCTTCCCGCCATCGACAATAACCAAGTCGGGGATGGCACCCCAGCCCTCCGTTTCAGACTGATCTTCCTGGTCGGCCTCTGCTGCCGAGGGTTCGTCGGGAACATCGAAGCCCTTCGCACGCTCCGCCCGGCGCTCCTCGCCCAGTCGCTTGAAGCGGCGTTGGATCACCTCGGCCATTGAGGCGAAGTCGTTCGGTCCGTCACTGGTATCGACGGTCTTGATCAGGAAGCGGCGGTACTCGCTGGTCGCCGGTCGCCCGTCCAGGAAGACGACCATCGAGGCAACGACGTTTGAGCCCTGTGTGTTCGAGATGTCGTAGCACTCGATCCGTTTCGGGGGCGTCGGCAGACTGAGCGCTTCTTCCAGCTCGGCGAGGGCGGCGTCGGTGCGGCCTCGATCGGCCATCCAGCGCACCCGCGACATCGCCAGGGTCTCCGAAGCGTTCTCGGTCGCCATCGCGACCAGACGGCGCTTATCGCCACGCTTCGGGTACCGAACCTCGACTTTCGAGCCCCGCTTCTCCGACAGCCAGCCTTGCAGCAGTTCCAGATCATCCACCTCGCCCGGAATCAGAACCAGCTTGGGCGGCTGCAGACCACCTTCATAGTGCTGTCGCAGGAAGGATGCGATGACCGAGCTGGCCGATTCTTCCTTCACACCGGCAAGGTTGAAATGGTCGGAACCGGCCATGTTCTGGCCGCGAATGAAGAGGACCTGCACGACCGCCTCGTCGCCGTCGACGGCGAGACCAAAGACGTCGATCTCGGCGGCCGACGTGTCGGCAGTGAGCTGCGTCTCGGTGACGCGCTCGACGGCGCTGACCTGATCCCGCAGCTGGGCTGCCCGCTCGAAGTTCAGATCGTCGGCCGCCTCCGCCATCGCCGACTTGAGCTGCCTGACCACCGTTTCGCTCTTGCCGTCCAAAAAGAGCATCGTCTGGTCGATCACCTCTCGGTATTCGTCCGGCGTGCAGAAGGAGGTGCAGGGCGCAATGCAGCGGCGGATGTAGTACTCGAGGCAGGGGCGCGGATCGGAGCCGGTGATCTCTTTGTCGCATGATCGCCACGGGAACAGCTTCTTCACAAGATCCAATGTCGTACGCACCGACTTGGCCGACGCATATGGTCCGAAATAGCGACTGCCGTCTCTGGCCACGCGGCGGGTGATCGTCACTCTCGGCCAGGGCGCGTCGACATCGATCTTCAGGTAGGGATAGTGCTTGTCGTCCTTGAGCCGAACGTTGAAAAACGGCTGGTGCCGCTTGACCAGCGTCGCTTCGAGATGCAGCGCGTCCTGCTCGGTATGGGTCGTGACGTACTCGAGCTGGGCAATACGTCCGGCGAGGACGCGGGTCTTGCCCTCGAGCGAGCGCGGCGAGCCAAAGTAGCTACGCACGCGCGACCGTAGGTTCGCGGCTTTGCCGATGTAGATCACACGGTCGTTGGCGTCGCGGAAAGTGTAGACACCGGGCTTCGAGGGCAAAGCGGCGACCTGCGCCTGGAGCTGCGGACGAGCCTGGTCGGTAGCGTCGGTGGTCACGGATTCAGCCTAGCGAAGCAGACTGACCGTTGAGGTGGCGCGCCCGGCAGGACTTGAACCTGCGACCTCTGCCTCCGCAGGGCAGCGCT
>JAPPNI010000036.1 GCA_028873865.1 Chloroflexota bacterium
CAGATGAAGAACGCCTTGAGCATCGGGTTGGTCCCCGCGTAGGGGGACAGGTTGGCCACCGACGCGGTCAGCATGACTCCGGAGATGGCCGCAATGATGCCCGCCATGATCATGACCTGGAGATAGACCTTGGCGACGGGGACGCCCAGGAGCTGCGCGGCATCGCGGCGCTGGGCGGTCGCCCGGATCGCGCGGCCCAGCCGGGTCGAGCGCAGCAGCCAGCCGAGCCCCAGCGTCATGATGCCCGCGACGCCGAGATTGATCAGCGTCTGGAAGGGGAGCTGTATCCCGCCGATGCGGAAGCCGCCCGGCAGCGAGAACGGCTGATCGAGGGGGTAGCCGGTGAACACGCGGATCATCAGGCTCTCGAGCACAATGGCCGCTCCGACGGTGGCGATGATGATGTTCACCTCGAACGCCGGGGCGCGGTACATCCAGCGAACCATCACGTAGTAGAAGACCAGCCCCGTGATGAACCCGCCGATGATCGCGGCAGGGAGGCCCAGCGGCCACGGCAGGCCCAGATAGGTGATCGCGCTGTAGGAGGCGTAGCCGCCGATCGCCAGCATGACGCCCTGCGACATGTTGAGCATGCCGACCACGCCCCAGAGCAGAGTCAGGCCGACCGCACTGAGCGCGTACATGGCGCCGAGCGTCAGGCCGCTGAACAGGATCTGGAGAAAGGCTTCCACGGCTACAGATCCGCGCCCAGGTAAGTTTCGAGGACCTCCTGACGCTCTTCGAACTCGGCCGGCGTGCCGTTCCAAACCAACTCGCCGTGGTCGAGCAGGTAGATCTCGTCGACCAGGTCGAGCATGCGTGCCGCGTTCTCCTCCACCAGGAGAATGGTTCTGCCCTCGCGCTTCAGCTCATTGAGCACCGTATAGATCTGCTCGATGACGATGGGTGCGAGCCCAAGCGACGGCTCGTCGATCATCAGCAGCCGGCCGCCGCACATCAGGCCCCGACCGATGCCGAGCATCCGCCGCTCGCCGCCGGACAGCGTGCTCGCGACCTGATCGCGCCGCTCGAGGAGAACGGGAAACAGCTCATGAACCGCGTTCAGATGCTGCTCGACATTGGCGTAGGCCGCAGGCATGTACGCGCCCATGAGCAGGTTGTCGCGCACCGACATGTCGGGAAAGATGAGATCGCCCTGTGGAATATGAATAATTCCAAGCTCGGCGATCTTCTCGATCGCCAGTCCCTTCAGGGACTTGTCCTGAAAGAGGATTTGTCCCGATGACAGCGGCAAGATGCCGGATATACAGCGCAGCAGCGTCGTCTTGCCGTGACCATTTGGCCCGACGATGCCAACCACCGTCCCCTCAGGCACGGAGACCGAGACCTCGCGAAGAACCGGCCGTCCGCGATAGCCGGCGGTAATCGCGTCAACGTTCAGCGAAGCCTCAGTCACCGGCTTTCGCGTCCTCCAATCCGAGGCGAATTCGCTGGGCCAAGCGTTCTCCCAAATAGACCTCGACGACGGTCTTGTCGCGCGCCAATCCGTTTGCCGGTCCTTCGTAGATCTTTTGGCCGTGATGCATGATCAAGGCGCGGTCCGAGAGCGCCACGAGAAAACGCATGACGTGCTCGATGAGCACGATGGTCAGCGCCTGCTCGTCGCGGAACCGGCGCAGGATGCTCATCACCAGGTCGATTTCTTGCCGATTGAGCCCGCCGACAGGCTCGTCCAGCAAGAGCAGTCTGGGCTGGCGTGCGACGGCGGCAGCGAGCATGAGCAGCTTGCGCTGCAAGATGGGCAGCTCACCCACCACCGTCTCCGTGTCGTCTTCCAAACCGACGTAGGCGATGGCCTCGTCGGCGCGCGTGCGGGTGGCGCGGTCGAAGCGGAACTTGGGGAAGACGACGTTGCGAAAGCCGTAGTAGGACGCGCACAACACGTTTTCCTTTACGGTGAGCGTGTCGTACGCCGCATTGAGCTGAAACGTGCGCGAGATGCCTGCATGGCACACGCGGTCAGCGGACTTGCCGGTGATGTCTTGACCGTCGAACGTGATCGTGCCGCCGCTGGCGGGGGTCAAACCCGAAATCACGTCGAAGAGCGTCGTCTTGCCGGCCCCGTTGGGCCCGCCAACGCCGAGAATCTCGCCATGGCCGACGGTGAAACTCAATTCGTCCACCGCCGCCATGGCACCGTAATGGGCGCAGACGGCGTCGCAGGCCAACAGCGGCCCGTCTTGCGAGCTGCTCACGCTGTGCCGCGACGCCGCGCGCTCAACCTCTCCCTTCGTTTACGTGAACCACGGCGGGAGGAAGAAATCGCCCGTGTTGTACGGCGGGGGCGAAATCAAAATCCGCTCCTGCTTCTCCCAGTCCTTGATCTGGAAGAACAGGTGCGGCATCCCGAGCGACGGGTCGCTCGACAGGTCCGGATACGGAATGGCGGACTGCCAGACCGGATGATAGGCGACCGAGCCGTTGACACCGCGATAGGCGATCCGCTTGAGCTGGGCCGCGACCCTGGCCGCCTGTTCGGCATTGCCCGGCTCTGACGTACCGCCCGCCACCGCTGCGGCGATCGCGAAGTGGTGCATGTTGGGATACGACACCGTCGCACCGACCGCGCTCGCAGTGGGACCGAACTTCTCCTTGTAGCGCCGCCTGAATTCCGTGCCTTTCTCGTCCTGCAAGAGGCCGATCACGGTCGAGGTCGTCACACCGACGCTGTTCTCCTTCCCGATCTCGGTGAACGCCGAGAGCAGCGGCCCCCAGGGGAAGTAGATCAACGCGTTGATCGGGTTCTGATTGAACTGGATCATGAACTGCGCAATGTCGCCCGCATAGAAGTGCGAGTTCTGAATCGCCGCCGGGTTGGCCTCGCGGATCTTGGCGAGGATCGGACCCCACTCCGTGGTCGGAGTCGACACCGTCTCAACGCCGCCCCAAGCGATTTCCCACCCGTGATCCGCCGCGACCTGGGCGGCAGCGTTGGAGATCACGGTGCTGTAGGGAAGCGAGCCCGAAACCAGAGCGATCGTGTTGTTCTGCGGGGTCCACTGGCCGGTATCGCGGAGCCACGAGATGAACTTGATCCAGCCCGGCCCATACCAGAACTCAGCCGGATCGCTCATGAAGATCGTCGGATACTTGCCCGGGTTGTTCTCGATCCATTCGTCGTGCTGCCGCAGCGTATTCGTGTGGATGTACATCACTGACGCGTCGGCGACGAGGTCGTATTCGGCGTTGTTGGAGCCGATGTTGTGGCCGTTAATGATGGCGTGAACCTCGTGCCTGTCGATGAGGAGGTTGGCCGCGGAGACCACTTCGTCGGCGCTGCGGTTCTTGCTGTCGCCGAAGACCGGCTCGACGGGGCGGCCGAGGATCCCGCCCATGGCGTTGACTTCCTCGCAGGCCATCTCGAGGCCGCGCTTGGCCTCGGCGCCGGACGGCGCACCGGGGCCCGTGAGCGGCGTAATGCCGCCGACCATGATCGGCGACCCCTGGGCTTTCGCGCCATCGTTGATTTCGGCGAGCGTGGTCGCCCCGGCGACCATCGTGCCGGCTCCTGCCAGCGCGGCGCCTTTCAAGAAGTTTCGGCGCCTTTCGGTAACTGCCCAGGTCGTCTGATTTGTCATTTTGGGCCAGTGGGTTGAGGCGT
>JAPPNI010000034.1 GCA_028873865.1 Chloroflexota bacterium
ACGCTCCTGGTTCTGTTAGCTGTACGTATGTTCTTATGATAGCACGTTTGGGCTAGGGATGGGGTCTGAGGTGTCGGCCTTTTGGAGTGTTAAGCAGCTTCCCCCCTTTGGGAGGGGGGAAGCGGGAAGTCGAGGGCGTCACCCTCGGAGAGATGCTTTGGCGTCTAGCGAGAGTAGCCGGGGTTCTCCGCCTCTCTTTCTCCGGCGACGGCGCCCATTGAGACGAGCAGTTTGCCGAAGTCCATGACGGCGGCGCTGTTGGCGAGGTCGATGGGCAGGTTGGTCCAGCGCCAGGCCAGGTCGTGGATGTTGTCGGCGGCCAGCAGCATGGTTTCCTCGCTGAGGCCATCCTGGCCGAACCAGCTGTAGCGGTCGGCGACGAGGGCGACCAGCGAGCCGAGATCGAGCATCTCGTCGTCGCCGAAGCGTGAGATGGCGGAAGCCATCTGGACCTGCTGGCGGTTGGACTCGCCGGACATCGGCGTCAGCCAGCGTAGTTCGATCTCACCGAGGTCAACGACGCCATCGCGGATTGCCGCGTCGGTCAGCTCGACCTCGAAGAACATGGTGGTGGCGGAGCCCATCGGGATCTCGGCGAACTCCTTGCGGTCCTGCTCGAAGTTACGGTCGTCGGTGACGCGGTTCTCGTAGCCGACCAGCCGCCAGGCGAGGACGGAGTCTTCGTCCCAACGGACCTGGGCGCGGGCCTGGTCGGCGAAGGGGACCGAAAGGGCCAGCCAGTTCTCGCGGCCGAAGGTGGAGCGGGCCTGGCTCACATCCTGCAGGTAGCGGTACCAACCGTTGCCGTACTGGGCGAGCTGCTCGAGCAGGACGTCGTTGTAGTTGGCGATGCCGACGCCGACGGTGATCAGGCGGAGCGGGTTGGAGTCGTCGCGATCATCTGCGGTGCGCAGGATGGCGAACGGATCGGTGGCGTCAACGTTGGCGACGCCGTCGGACATGAGGATCACATAGTTGTAGGCGTCAGGGCGCTCGCGGCGAACTTCGTCCGCGAATCGGACGCCGAGGTTGAGCCCGGCCTGAACGTTGGTCGCGCCGGTGGGCCCGAGGCGGTCGATGACCCTCCTGATCTCGCGATCGTCGGGGCGCTGATGGGCTTCGCTGTCGACGATGCCGTCGGAGAAGAGGACGACGGCGATCCGGTCATCGTCGCTCAGTCCGCGGCGGATTGATTCGGCGGCGGCGCGGGCGATCTCGACGCGGTTGCCTTCCTGCATGGACCCTGAGGCGTCGAGCACGAGGGTCACGTTGAGCGGGGTGTTGTCGACGAACTCGGGCGCCTGGGTCGCGATGCGGACGAGATGCAGGTCGTCGTGCAGGGGGTGCTCGACGACATCGGTCGTGACGGCGAAGCTGTCATCGACGTCGGGCAGTTCGTAGTTGTAGTTGAAGGCGTTGATCCACTCCTCGGCGCGGACAGACGCGGGCTCGATCGCGTAGCCGGCTTCCACCCAGTTGAGGGCGAGGAAGTAGGAGGTGCGGTCGACATCGAGCGAGAAGGTGGAGGTGTCATCGTCGACGGTCTCGCGCCAGCCGACGGTTGGGTAGTCCTCGAAATTGGTCGCTCCCGGGAGCGGGCGACGCGGGGTTTGGCTGCGTTCGCCTCCGCCCTGTGGTCGCTGGCTGGATTGTGAGCGGGAGCTATCGGCGGAGGCTTCCTGCTCCTGCTCCATGGCCTGCTGTTGGGCCTGCTCGGATTCGGCTTCCTGGGCGGCGACGGCGTACTCGGCCTGTTGTTGCTCTTGCTGTTGAGCAACCTGGGCCGCTGTCTGCTGTTGCTGCTGTTGCTGCTGTTCGACGCGGGTGGGCTGCTCGCTTTCAGCCTGGTCTGCGTCGTCGCTGCAGGCGGCGGCCAGCATTGCAGCGGCCAGCGCCAGGATGATCAGCGGCGGGGTGAGGATGCGTATCCATCTGGGGAGCCTGGCTCGGGTCTGGTTGCGGTTCATGTGGTCCTCCTGACCGACTTGATCGGGGCGGCAGATAGACGACCGGCTGCTGCTCCGTTAGGGAGCTAGACGATGTAAACCAGGCAATAGTTCCCGAAGTCTGCGGATCCGCCTGTACCCCGGCTCTCTCCTCGGCGAGAAGGAGTCGGAACGGGAACGCGATTGGCCTATCATTTGGCCAAACTTGCGACCGCACCTGAAACGAGGTCATCATGGCCAGCGCTCCGACCCGCGTACACGTTGTGACCGGTGGATTCCCGCCGGGACAGCACGGCGGTCACGACATGGACTTTGCCCGTCTGCGGCTGCTCGACATGCTGTACTCGGACGGCAACGTTCGGGCGACGACGGGTAACGATTTCACCGATATGTGGAAGTGGCTGCCGGTGACCGACGCGCTGATCACGTACACGGCCGGCCCGTACGCGGACGATCCGCAGAACGAGATCCTGCGCGACTGGATTGGCAACGGCGGACACTGGGTTGGGCTGCATGGAACGTCGGGCGGCAAGGCGGCGCGCGTCGGCGAGGGCAAGCGGGCGATGGTGAAGATGGAGCACCACGAGACGCTGGGCGGCTTCTTCATCAACCACCCGCCGATCAAGCGCTTCACGGTCGACGTGAAGAACGTGAACTCGCCGATTCTTGAGGGTCTGCCGGAGCAGTTCGACGTGATCGACGAGCCGTACATGATCGAGATCACGGATCGTCCGAACACCGACATCCTGCTGACGGCGCCGATCGGTCCGGACAACTACCCGGACTTCGGCTTCGATTACGAGGAAGACACGGCGCTCGAGGCGGACGGCGTCACGCGGGTGTTCGGGTACACGCGGGGTATCGGCGAGGGTGGTGTCTGCTACATCGCCCTGGGCCACTGCCACTCGCCGTTGACGAACTCACAGCCGTTCGTCGAGGAGAACGCGCGCGACGAGAACGGCGAGATGCCTCGGACGCTTCGGTTTACGTGGGAGACCGAGGAGTACGGTCAGTTGTTGAAGAACAGCATCAACTGGGCGAGAGGCTGAGCGCTATTCGCCGACGACCGGCTCCGGGAGGACGTCGAGGAGGCCGGTGAAGATTTCGGCTTCTTCGTCGATTGGCGCCGTTTCGACGGGGGTGACGGTGGTCGGTATTCGGGGATGCTCGCTGAAGAGGGCGTTGAAGATGGACTCGGCGTGCTCGATGAATCCGAGCGAGCCGACACCGTCGACGTAGATCGGGCGGCAATCGGGGAGCTCGGCGGCGATTCGGCGGCCCATCTGAATGGGATGGGACTCATCCAGCATGGCGTGCCAGAGCATGACCGGGAACTGCACGTCGCGCAGTTCGAAGCCCCAGGGCTCCAGATGGTGGCGGGCTTCGTCGCCGGCTGCGGCGGGGCCCTGGCGGAAGGCTTCGCGCAGGTCGGTGATGCGGTTGGTCAGGGTGGGCTCGGAGCCGAGGACGGCGCCGTCGACGGGCGGCATGCGCTTGATCTGCTCGGCGACGACGCGCTCTGGGCGCTTCTGTACGGAGCGTCCGTAGCCGCGCATCCAGAGCGAGGCGAGGCGCTGCGACTTGAGGAAGAGGGTGTAGATCAGGCGCCACTCGTAGGACATGCCTTCGAGCACGTCGCCGGAGTCGATGGCGCCGAGACCGGAGACCAGGGCGACGCGATTGAGGCGATCGGGCATGTGGAGGGCGCAGGCGAGGGTGTAGGGCAATCCGGCCGAGATGCCGGCGACCGAGAACTTTTCGAACTCGAGGTAATCGGCGAGCTGACGCAGGTCGGAGGGCCAGTCGAGGATGGTGCGGTTGGGCAGCGGGTCGGAGTAGCCGAAACCGGGTCGCTCGGGCGCGATCAGACGGACCCCAGCGCGGGCGGCGCCGAGGTCCATGACCGCAGCGGCGACGCGGGAAGAGGGTATTCCGTGATGGAAGAAGAGCGGTTCGCCGTTAGGGTCGCCGTACTCGGTCCAGCTCAGCGTCCGACCGTCGGCGAGCCGGACCACGCTATGTGGCGGCTCGGGATCGTCGTCGGTTGTGCGGCTGGAGAGCTCGGCGGTTGTCATGTAGTCGGATCGTATCACTCGCAACGAAGAGGGGACTGTTCGGCTGGCCTTCAGCCGGACCCTCTCCCAGTGGGAGAGAGGACAAGAAGGTGGGGAGCTGAGCTAGTCGGCCCTGGAGGGCTCTGAGACCAGCAGTTCGGCCTCGACGTCGTCGGCGAGGTTCTCGATCGTGGGTGTTTCGCCGAGACAGCCGTCCTCGACCTGCATGTCGAAGGCGTCGGCGAAGTAGCGGTATGACTGGTACTGGTCGCCGTACTTCATGTGACCGGCCGTGTGGTGGGCGGCGGAGAGGAGCAGGGTGTTGCGCATCTCGGAGGTCGTTCGGCGGTAGTCCTCGAGCATACAGAGGCCGATCTCCTGGTTGTGGGGGTCGTTGCCCTGTTTGGCGATCCCGTCGGCCAGGGTCTCGACCAGCGGGCCGTCGTCGTAGCCCTGCTTGAGGTAGCTCTCGACCCAGAAGACGGACTGCTCGGTGTCGAGCGCGAGCATGGCGTCGTTGAGTTCGCCGAGGAGTTTGCCTTGCGACATCGGTGGAGCGTCCTGGTCCATCGAGTAGCCGGCGAAGTAGGTGGCGGCGCCGCGGGTCTTGTTGCCCTTGGAGTTGGTCACCCAGTGGGCGCACTGGTTGATGAAGTTGGCGGCGATGAAGAGCAGCTTGGTCTTGTGCGGGTGGTCGAAGTTCTCGTAGAACCAGCCGAGCATGTTGGTGTACTCGTAGCCGTGCTGAGGCATGGAGAAGTTGGCTGGCAGGCCGCACTCGAGCACGACGCGGGCGGCGGCGATCTGGATGGCGTCGAGAATCGACCTGGGTGATCGCCCGGCCTTGAGCAGGGCGACGATGTCTTCGATGTAGGATTCCTCGGGCTCGCGGATGATCGAACGGATCAGGCCTTCGGCCTCGGGCGGCGAGAGCGGGATCTGGTTCCTGAACAGCTCCTGGTCGCGGGTGGAGGTCTGAGTCGCGTTGAGCGATGAGGCAGGCGGCTCTTCCTCGAGGTGATACATCATGATCTGGCAGGCGGACTCGAAGAGCGAGTACCAGCGCGGGCCGACGGCGATGTCGGGCACACCGGCGTAGAGAACGTGATGGGCGTTCTCCCAGCCAATCGCGCGTCCGAGCTGGATCGTGCTGCGTGCACGGAACGACTTGTGACCGGTCGTGTAGGAGCGATTCCAGAACATCCGATCCTGCACGTCGATCAGACCGGCGAACATCATCTGGGCGAGGAGTTCCTCGCGCCGCTCGGGGAACTTGTCCCACAGGCCGAGAAAGAGGGAGTACTCCTCGTTGACGTGTCCGTACTGGACGAGGGTGAGCCAGTCGTTGAGGCCCTCTTCCAATGAGCCGTCGTAGTCGGTGGGTTCCTGGTCGTCCCAGTGCGCCGCGGGCGGAGCCGGACCGTCGGGGTACTTGTCAGGGTCATAGGTGCGGCGGGAGTAGTGTCCGGGCATCCTGCCCTTGAGCTGATTCCAGATGTCGAGGCCAGTGGGCACGTACCAGGCGGTCTGGCTGAGCGGCAGGTGGCGCATCTCCTCGGAGACCATGTTCTGCAGGCCCAGCGTCGCGCGGGACGAGAGCAGGCAGTGGTCGTTATTGACGAAGCGGACGATGCCGGAGTCGATCCGCTGGTGGTAGGGCACATGCGTATAGGGCGCGTGGGCGCGGATCGTCTCGGAGAGGATCTCGGTGGTCGGTCGGCCGTCCTTGATCAGGTCGAAGGCCTGGTGCAGCGCGGAAGTGTTGTCGCGCTCGACGATCGTCTCGCGGTAGCGGTCGTAGGCGGCGGCGGTCTTCCGATCCATATGAGCCGGAGATGATCCACTGTCGCCGTTACCGGAAGTCTTGTGCAGGCCCATCGAGCGCTCCAGGCACTAATGCGGAATTGCTGAAGTTGCTGCGCAGTATAGCGAGGGATAGCGAGGGCTTTGAGATGCTCAGTCGTCGAGTTGATCGAGGCGACGGACAAACTCATCGGCTTCATTGAGTCCGGCGGCAATCATCTCCACAGGCAACTCGCCGTCGTAGAAGTTGTTGTGCAAACCGTTGGCAACAAGGAACTGAGTGCGCAACGTCACGTCATTGGAATCGTCTGCCAGGCGTCTGACGGCGTCGAACAAGTCTCGGTGCGAGCTGTGGCGCCACCCGCGTGCCTCGGCAGCCGCCTTGACCGAATGGGCTGCCGCGCCCCAACCCTTCTCGGCTGCTTGCAGCAGGTCACCTTCAGACAATGACGAGCGAGCCTTGGTGAGGAAGGTATGGGCGGTGTCGGTGTGAAACTCTTCGCGGGTGGTCATGGGTCAACGATAGTCGGTGCGTGTTGGCTGCGGTAATCCTGGCGAAAACGGTACGCATCCGTACCAATTTTCCGGCCTGCATGTCCTATATTGCGCGTGTAGAGCAATCGCGCGGGCTTGAGGGATTTTCCGTACCCGCGCCTGGACGTTTCAGGAGAGGTGCCCCATATGTCTGACGACCCACGAGCGCTGGTCGCCCACCTGATGCGTCGCGCCGGCGCCGGCGTGACGCCCGCGGAGCTCGATGAGTTGGCCAAGCGGCCTTACGCCGACATCGTTGAGGATCTGATCAACCCGGAGATGGCCGACGACGACGACGATCTCGTCTTCCGCTACTTCCCGGCGCTGGCCAACTCGGACACGCCATGGCCCTGGAGCGGCCGCTGGATCTACTGGATGGTCAACTCGGAGTCGCCGCTGCGCGAGAAGATGGCGCTGTTCTGGCACCACGTCTTCGCGACAGCCTGGTTCAAGTCGGAGCATGGACCGTCGATGCCGGTCCACATCCAGATGTTCCGCGAGCACGGGCTGGCCAACATGCGGGTGATCCTGGAGGAGTTGTCTCGCGACCCGCTGATGATCTACTGGCTGGACAACAGCGAATCGGTCGTAGGCGCGCCGAACGAGAACTACGGACGCGAACTGCTTGAGCTGTTCTCGATGGGCGTGGGCAACTACACGGAGGACGACATCAAGGCCGCCGCATACAGCTTCACCGGCTGGACCTTCCAGCAGCCGATTCCGCTGTACCCGCACGGCGGCTACCCTGCGCGCTTCGTCTACCGCGACGACCTGCACGACCACTCCGAGAAGGAGTTCCTTGGGCACAAGGGCAACTTCAACGGCGAGGACATCATCGACCTCATCGTCCAGCAGCCAGCCACTGGCCGGTTCATTGGGCGACACCTCTACAACTTCTTCGTCAAGGACGAGCCGGGTGTCTCGGCCTGGTCGGTGACGGACCCGGGCAACCCTGGAGCCGTGGACGAACTGGCATCGGCCTTCCTCGAATCGGACGGCGATCTGCGTGCGGTGATGCGCGTGCTGTTCAACGCCGAGTGGTTCAAGGAGGCCCGCTACGAGCGAGTCAAGTGCCCGGCCGAGTGGGTCGCCGGCGCGTACAAGCTGTCGGGCAAACTGGGCATCCCGCAGCCCGAAATGTGGAATCTGCACATGACGATGGGCGCGATGGGCCAGAGCCTGATGGATCCGCCTTCGGTCGAGGGCTGGCACACGGGCAAGGAATGGATCGACGGCGGCACGTTGATGGAGCGAATCAACTTCGCCTCCAAGCTGGTCTCCGATCCGTCCACGCCGGGCGTGCAGGAGCTGGTGAGCCGCTTGCAGGAAGTCGGCGCGAGCACGCCCGAGGAACTGGTCGACGCGACGCTCGATTTCGCCGGCCCGCTGGTGGTCTCGGACAATACTCGCGAGGCGCTGCTGGCGGCCGCCTCCGAAGGCGGAGAGCTCTCCTTCGACAACGATGAAGCGAGTGAGGAGGCGGGCCAGCGCGCTGCGCAGGCGCTGCGACTCGTAATCGCCTCGCCCGAGTACCAGTTCGCCTAAGTCATACGGACCACTGAGACCGCAACGGAACGGAACACGTCAATGAGCGGCAACGGACACAGCGAAAAGAAGGACCCGGTCCTCGTCATCGTCCAGCTTTCGGGCGGCAACGACTTCATGAACACTCTGGTCCCGTACAACGAGGGCCACTACTACGATGCGCGACCGCTGGTCGGTGTTCCTCAGGACGAGGTGATGCCGATCAACGACGAGCTGGGCTTCAACCCGGCCGCCGAGCGGATGAAGAAGATGTACGACGGCGGCGACGTCGCCGTGATCCAGGGGGTTGGCTACCCGAATTCGTCCCGCTCGCACTTCCGCGGCATGGACATCATGCACACCTGCGAACCGGACCGAATCTCGACCGAGGGCTGGGTGGCGAAGCTGATCCAGCGGCTCGACCCGGATTCGGAGAACCCGCTCACGGGCATCAACATCGGACGCGGTCTCCCGCGGGCGATGGCGGCTCCCGGCGTGACGGCGACTTCGGTGGGCGACCTGGACAACTACGGTCTGATGCCGGACATCCAGGCGGAGGAGGATCGCAACCGCGATCTGGAGATTTTCAAGCGGATGTACACCCCGGCGATCGGCGCGGGGATGGTGATGGACTATCTGCGCCAGACCGGTACCGATTCGCTGGCCGGGGCCGACATGCTGGCCCCGGTTCCGGGGATGTACGAGTCGTCGGTCGAGTACGGCTCGAATCCGATCGCCAAGGCGCTGCGCGACGTGGCCCGGATCCACACCGCCGGCCTGGGCGCCCGCGTGTTCTACACGAACCACATCGGCTACGACACGCATTCGCATCAGCCGCCGGTCCATCCCGGTCTGCTGCGCGACATGACCGGAGCGCTTGACGACTTCCTGACCGATCTGCGCGAGCACGATGCGGCCGATGAGGTCGCGGTGCTGGTCTTCACCGAGTTCGGCCGGCGGATGAAGGACAACGGCTCGGGCACCGACCACGGTTCCGGCGGCGGCGCCTTCATCATCGGCGAGAACGTCGAGGGCGGTCTCTACGCCGAGTACCCGTCGGTCGACCCGAAGGACTGGCTGAACGGCGAGGACCTGAAGCACACGATCGACTTCCGCGGCATCTACGGGACGATGCTCGAGCAGTGGATGGGCGTCGAGCCTGAGGAGATCGTGGTTGGCGAGTTCGAGCAGGTCCAGCCGTTCAAGAAAACGATGCTCCCGAACTAGACCCGCGACGATCGAGCGGAGTAACGAAGCAGGAGTACCAAGATGGCATTCCCACACGCGATGCTGCGTTGCGGCTACCCGTATGAGCGCGTGCTCGGCATGCGCCGCGTGACCACGTTCCCTGTCGACATCGCGATCGGCGACGACCGCATCTACGTGGTCGGACGGACCGAGCTGGGCGTCGGCGGGAACATTCGCATGGTCTCGTTGAAGTATGACGATGAGCTCGGCGACGACCTGACGCATGGCGATCTGGGCACGATGGCCGACACCGGTCACCTCTGGCCGGTCGGGTTGCTTCGCTCGGACGATGGCAACCTGCACGTGCTCGATGAAGGCAACCACAACGTCACGACCTACTCGCCCGAGGGCGAGAAGCTCGGCCAGTGGGGCGAGCACGGCTCGGGACCGGGGCAGCTCGATCGGCCTTCGGGATTTGGCTTCGACTCGGACGGCAACGTCTGGGTAGTGGACACGCAGAATCACCGGGTCCAGCAGTTCTCGTCGGAGGGCGAGTACATCGGTGGATTCGGCGAGTTCGGCGATGGGCCCGGACAGTTCAACATGCCCTGGGGCGTCGCAATCGATGCCGAGGGCGACCTCTACGTCTCCGACTGGCGCAACGACCGGGTCCAGAAACTGACTACGTCCGGCGAGCACATCATGGACTTCGGTACGCGCCCGGGCTACGAGGTTGGCCGGCCGTGCGGTGTCGCGGTTGACGAGCATGGCGACCTCTATGTCGCCGAGCGGAACAAGCACCGCGTGGTGATGTACGACCAGCATGGCCGCTACGTGGAGTCGTTCTACGGAGCGGCGACGCTGGGCCGGATGGGTCGCGAGTACATCCGCGCGAACCAGAAGACGCTGCGACTGCGCGAGATGACCTCGCTTGAGGAGCAGAAGCTGCTGCGCTTCCCGCAGAGCGTCCGCTACCACGAGGGACGGCTCTACATCTGCGACTTCGGCAGCCACCGCATCCAGATCTACCAGAAGGACGCGGAACCGTTGGACGAGAACCAGATCATGGCCGAGCTGCGAGCTCCGACCCTGTCGACGACCTAGCTCGCGTCTCAACGGATCAGGCGAAGCCGATGCCGATGGTCTTCGGCTTCGCTACGCATCGCCGCCAACAGCTTGAGGCGGAGTTCCTACGGATCGCAGGATCCATGCGGCAGTTGGGCGCCGAGCGATTCTGGTTGGCGGGGGATCTTGCGCGCAACGAGGTTCGACCTGATTCCGGACTCGAACTGCTAATCGTCCACGAGACTGAGCAACCGTTTCATCGCCGCTCGGACTTCTTCCAGACTCACCTGAGACCGCAGGTGGGGACCTCGTTCATTGTCTACACACCTGACGAGTTCGCCGATCTCTGCGAGACCGACCGTGTAATCGTCGAAGCGACCAGCTTGAGCGATGAGGTGATCGTGTGAGCGGTCGCGCCGAACCGGCACGATGGCTGGCTCAGGCGCGCCACGATCTCGAGGCCGCCGGGCATGCCGCCGGCGGGGAATTTCACGCGCTGGCCTGTTTCCTCTCTCAGCAGGCGGGAGAGAAGGCGGTCGCCGGGTACCTCTTTGCTCGCGGCGCCGACCACGTCTGGGGCCACGCCCTGGCCGACCTCTGCGAGGACGCGATGCAGCTCGACAAGTCGTTCGACGTGATCAAGTCAGTGGCGATGCTGCTGGACAAGTACCATCACCCGACGCGATACCCGACCGGCTTGCCCGGCGGGGTGCCGCACGACGCCTATGATCAGGCCGACTCCGCCCGCGCGATCGAGATCGCCCGTGACGTGCTGCAGTTTGTCGACACACGTCTGAGTTCGCTCGACCAGTGATCCAGTTCCGACACGTCCGCCTGAACGAATACCACTGCGCCATGCTGGAAGATCTGATGGAGTTCCAGGATGCTCCAGAACCTCGCGCGGTGGTAGTCGAGGATGCGGTCGCCGAAGACGGCCTCGTCTTTCGGCCAGCGCTTCGACACACGGGATATCACCCGGGGGTGTTGGCCAAGCTGGCCGAGCACGGCCTCGTCGATCTGACGCACGTCGGCGAGTCGGCCTATCGGGTGTATGTCACGCCGGTTGGCCGGGACTGCTACGACGACATGTGCGGGCTGACCTGAACCAGATGACGTTGAAACGGGACGAACCGGAGCTTCCACGCCCGCTGTCGCCTCAGCGGCTGGGCGCGATTCGCAAGCGACTGCTTCACTGGTACACCGAGAACGAGCAACCGTTTCCCTGGCGACACGCGCGCGATCCATACGCCGCTCTCGTGGCCGCAGTGTGCGCACAGCAAACCCAGATGTCTCGGGTGCTTGAAGTGTATGACCGTTGGATGATCGCGTTTCCGACGATTCAGGAGCTCGCGGAGGCGAGCGATGAGGATGCGATTCGAGTCTGGGGGCGGGCCGGATATCCGCGTCGAGCCATGTACCTGCGTCGGACGGCCCGAATCGTCTGCGATAACTTCAACGGCGAGATACCGAAGGATCGAGCCACACTTGAGCGGTTACCCGGAATCGGTCCCTTTACCGCGGCGATCGTCTTGAACTTCGGCCATGGGATTGACGCCGCAGCGATAGACACGAACATTACACGCGTGCTGGGCCGGCTGTTGTTCGGCGACCTGCAGCCGGCGCTGGAGACTCCGGCCCGACACATACGATGGGCAACGGAACGCTTACTTCCCGAGCATCAAGCGACCCGATGGAATCCGGCGCTGATGGACTTCGGAGCATCGATTTGCACTCCGAACCCAAAGTGTGATCGTTGTCCGTTGACCAATCTCTGTGCGGCTCACGCAGCGTTCAAGGGCGGCGCAGCAGCGAGGGCAGTGCAAGCTCAGGGGGCATTTCGCGGATCACAACGCGAGATTCGAGGGATGATTATGTCAATGTTGCGTGAAACCGATAGCCCGCTCGGCCGAGAAGCTGTACTCAAGGACGTGGCCAGGCATGCCGGATGTAAGCGTTCCCGGGTGCTATTGGCGGAACAGTCGTTGATCAATGACGGATTAATTCGACTCACGGATCATAAGCTGAGCCTGGGACGCAATTGATCGTTGACGGCCGCCACTGACGGATGCATATACTGAGTCCGCAGCCGGACTGAAGCCGGCCCAGGCGACGCGCCACGTCCGAGGCGCGAAACGTAGCAGTGGAGGGAACTGCACCTATGGCTGGCAACTTTGAAGAACAACTACGCTCGGAGCTTGTCGGCATCCAGACAGAGATCGACCGACTCGAAAACAAGCGCCGTTTGATCCAGGAACTGTTGAGTAATGAGGCCGGCGGTGGAGCTTCGGCGGCGAGCGAGCCCAAGCCCGCGCGGCGACGCGCGGCACGGCGCGGCAACGCCCCGGCGAAGCGGACCCGGAGACCGCGCGGCCTGATCACCGGCAAGGTCCGCGAGTTCCTGGGCCAGCAGAGCGAGCCGGTGCACGCGACAGAGATTCTGGCCTTCCTCGAGCGGAACGACGCGGCCCCGCAGTCGGCCAAGCCCATGCCGACCCTGCAGTCGACACTGCAGCGGATGAAGGAGATGGGCGAGATTCGAAACACGGGCCGTAATCGTTGGACGCTGGCCTCCGCCGGAGGCGGGGGCGGAAGCGTCGCTCCGCCTGTCGGGCGCAGCGACGGTCCGGCGGTCGTGACCTCGACCACGACGTTCGCCAGCCGCCCGCTCGGCAGCCAGTAAGCGGCGATGAGGCGGTAGCATACGCTCGCACGCCCACGACCTACCAGGGAGCCTGAGACCATGTTGTTTGAACTTCGTCAGTACACGATCAACGAGGGACGGCGCGAAGAGTTCGTCAGATTGATGGAAGAGCAGATCATTCCCTTCCAGACGGCCCAAGGCATGACGATCCTGGGTTCGTTCGTATCCGAGGAAGACGACAACACGTACGTGTGGATTCGCCGCTTCCATTCCGAGGAAGAGCGTGAGCGGCTGTACGACGCCGTCTACAACTCGGACCACTGGAAGAATGAAATCGCGCCGCAGGTCGGCGAGATGATGAGCCGCGACAGCATCTCGGTTCGCCGGCTTGAAGCGACCCCGCGCTCGCCGATCCAGTAGTTGTCAGTCTCGCAACCCCAGTCGTCGGCAGATCCGAACGCCGTGCCGTCAGACGTGCCTCGCGGCGCTCTGTTCGTGCGCGACGGTGATCATTTCGTCCCTACCGATCGGGCGCGAGGGCCGTGGGCCTACGACACGCTTCATGGCAGCCCGGTCGCGGCCCTGATCGCGTTCTGCGTGGAGCAGCGCCTGCTCGAGATGTCCGGCCGAGCGCAACAGGCGCCAGAGGTTGCCGGGGAGCTGCGAATCGCGCGCCAGACGATCGATCTGTTTCGTCCGGTTCCGTATGGACACCTATCGGTGGAAGTCGAGCCGATCCGGGAGGGCCGTCGGATCGCCGTGTTCCGGTCTCAACTGAGCCGTGACGGCAAGCTCCTGACGCAGGCGACAACGCTGTGTCTGCGGGCCGATGAGCAGCTTGGCTCCGTGGGCGCCGACCACGCAGTCGAGCCACCGCCGCCGCCTGACGAAGCGATCCCGAACAGGGTGGATCGAGTCGGCAATCGCTGGGTGTCATACCCGGGAACGCTGGAGATGCGCCATATCGTGCCGCCGGGGGGCGAACGAGCTCCGCTGGTCTGGTTCAGGAATGACGCGCGGGTGGTCGACGAGGTCCCGCTGTCGCCGGCCGTCCGGGCGGCCGGAATCGCCGACTTCGTTTCTCCCTTCGCCAACATGCAGCCCGGACGCAGTGGCTACGTCAACGCCGACATCACGTTGCACCTGCATCGTCCTCCGGTCGGCGAGTGGCATTTCCTCCGCGTCGTCTCGCGTGGGGCCGCCGACGGCGTAGCGACGGCCCAGGCCGTGCTTGGCGACCGGTCGGGCGCCTACGGGGGCAGCTCGGCCGCCAGCCTGATCAATCTCTGAGCGCCGCTCGCCGGCGAGCGGTTCGTAGCGTCTGTCGAGACAGATCGGTACCCTCTAGCTATGGCCAGTCGCATCGTCGGGATGATCTCGGCTCTGACCATCGTTGGCGTGATCGCCGCGGCGGCGGTGCTGCTGATGCTGGCGCTCGATTCGGAAGAAGACGCCGGGCGGCACTCGGCGAAAGTGCTGGCCGAGTCGGTCGCCGGATGGCTCCAAGCCACCGGGGCACAGGACCTCAACGACTCCGACCTGGAGTCTCTGATCCGGTCCAACGCGCCGGTGCCGGGCGAGGAGAATGGCGATACCGTCCAGTTCGGAGACCTCTGGGTCTTCAACCAACAGGCCCGGTTGGCTGCATCATCGGCAGACGCGCGGCCGATCACACGGGACGAGATTCTGCCAGCGCGACAGGTTCTGGAGACTGGCTCTGAGACCGTCATCGAGTCGCTAGCCGACGGTCGCTACGCCGGAACAGCGGCGATCCGCGGTCTTGATGGTGAAGCCTCGGGCGCGGTCCGGATCGAGTTCACGACCAGCCAGATCGGCACTCACTTCGAGCTGTATCGCACGGAGTACCTGATCGGCGTGGTCCTCATCCTCGTCGCGCTGGTCCTCACCAGCTGGTTCCTGGCGCTGCGTCTGGCGCGTCCGATTGGTCTGATGGTTCGGGCGGCGCGTGCGGTGGAGGACGGACGCCAGCCAGAACCGGGTGTGGCGGCCTCGCTGCGCAACACCTCGCTGACCCGCGATGAATACGGCGAGTTGGCCGGCGTGTTCCTCGACATGGCGCGCGAAGTCGGCGCGAGAGAGATCCAGCTCAACGCACTGGTCGAGGAACGGACCGTCGAGCTGTCGGAGAAGAATGAGGCGCTTGAGGACGCCCAGCGCGAGATCCGCAACGACCTCGAGATGGCGCACTCGGTCCAGGCAGCGTTGGTTCCGTCGGAGTTGCCCGAGGATCCTCGCGCCGGGGTGGCTGCCTACATGACACCGGCGCTGGATGTCGGCGGAGACTTCTATGACGCCTTCCTGACGGACGACGGACGGCTGGCATTTGCGATCGCCGATGTCTCCGGCAAGGGAGTCGCGTCGGCACTGATGATGGCCGTCGGGCGGGCCTTGCTACGCAGCGCGGCCAACCAGCATCCCGATCCGAGCAGCGCGATCGCCTCGACCAACGACCAACTCTGCACCATGAACCCCAAGGAACTGTTCATCACGGCCTTCTTCGGGGTCATCGACCTGAACCTGGGGACGTTGACCTACGTCAATGCCGGTCACGATCCGCCCTACGTCATCCGGCCCAACGAAGCCCCCGAGATGATCCCACACACGGGCGGCATCGCTCTCGGAGTGTTACCCGAACTCGACTACGCCGAGACCACCGTTCCGCTCGATCCAGGGACGGCGCTGTATCTCTACACGGACGGAATCACCGAAGCGGAGAATGCGAACGGACAGCAATTCGGCCGAGAACGGCTGGAGGAGAAGCTGGCCGAGACAAATGGCGCCGGGCCCCAGGGGCTCATGGATGGAATCCTCGTGGACCTGCGTCAGTTCACGGGCGACGCCAAGCAGTTCGACGACATCACCTGCATGGCCGTGCAGTTCGTCGGTGGTGCGTCGCCGGAACCGTACATCCCCGGACGCGGAGAGACGCATCTGGCATCCGGTTGGCGGCGCATGGTGGTGCAGCCGACGCTCGAGACGTCGCTGCCCCGAGTCGCGGCGTTTGTCGAGCGCTTCGCCGAGGCCCAGGGGTTCTCGGCAGGTGAGATTTACCGGATCAATCTGGCCCTGGATGAACTCCTGACGAACACCATCGAGCACGGATTCCCGGGGCGAGAGCAGGACGCGGATATCTCGGTCGCGATGCGCAGCGAAGGCGACACGGTGATCGTTCGCTATGAGGACAACGGACCCGAGTTCAACCCGCTGCAGGCGACGGAGCAGGATACCGAGCTAGAGTTGGACGAGCGGCCGATCGGCGGTTTGGGCCTGCAGCTGATCGCCTCGACCTTCGACGACGTGACTTACGAACGAACGAATGAACGCAATGTGACGACCCTGCGGCAGAGTCGCGCAGAGCCGACTGAGGACTCGGATTAGGCTATTCTGTCGACTGACAGACGTGACTGAGGAGATGCGCAATGGTTGACCTGTACCCCGAATACGACGACAGCGTACTGGTGCTAAACCCGCTGGGCCGCATTGACGGCACGAACGCGAAAGCGTTCGAAGAGGCGTTACTCGGCCGAATTGACGCCGGCGACACGCAGATCCTGATGAACTTCGAGGGGATCAACTACATCTCCTCGGCCGGATTGCGCGTGTTGCTGATGGCGGCCAAGCGCACGAGTCAATCGGCCGGCCGGCTGGCCCTGTGCGGGGTCCAGGACCACATCCAGGAAGTGTTCAAGTTCTCCGGATTCTCGGAGATCATCCCGATCCACGACGATCGACCGGGCGCGCTGAACACCTTCTAGCGCGCAGCCGTCGGAAGCCAGACCGCGTCGCCTGAACGCCGCCCGTCGCAGGGCGAATCGTTCAGGCGACGTTGCGTATCCGCGAGAACTTACAGGCCCAGTTCACTTTCGAGCCTGGCAATCGCACGCGAGATCCGGTTGACCAACTCGTCCGCCTCTTCCAGGTTGGTGGTCAGCGGGGGCGCGAAGGGAATCATCGCGCCGCCACGCGCGAGCACGCCTTCGTCACGCAGATACTGCGTCACCCGAGCCTGGACGTTGTCGGCTTCATCGAAGTCTTCACCGGTCGCCGGGTCTTTCTTCAACTCGATGACCTGCATCATGCCGATTCCGCGGGTGTGATGAATCGTGCGGTGTTCCTCGCGCAACTGGACCAGCCGCGAGCGCACGTGCTCGCCGACGCGGGCGGAATTCTCAACCAGCCCCTCGCGCTCGATGATGTTGAGGTTGCCCAGAGCGACGGCACAGGAGACCGGGTTCGCGCCCCAGGTAATGCCGCCGATCGTGCCGTCCTTGCCCGCCTCTTCGAAGGTCCGGGCGATCTTGTCGTTGACCAGCGTGGCAGCGATCGGTGAGTAACCGGAGGAAATCTGCTTGGCCGTGGTCATGATGTCGGGCTCGACGTCGAAGTGGTCCATACCGAACCACTTGCCGGTGCGACCGAAGCCGTTGATCACCTCGTCCGCGATCAGCACGATGTCGTACTTGTCGCAGATCTCCCGCAGGGTGGACCAGTACTTCTTGTCCGGAACCCAGCTGCCGTTGGCGGTCGAGATCGGCTCGGCGATCATCGCTGCGACCGTGTCGGGACCGGCGGCCATGATCACATCCTCGATCGTGCGCGCGCAGAAGACATCGCACTCCGGGAAGGTCTTCTCGTACGGGCAGCGATCGCAGTTGACGTTGGGCACGTGCAGCGAACCGGGAACGAGAGGCTCGTAGGGCTCGCGCATGGAGTACGCCGCGGCATTCACGGAGAGCGCGCCAGCCGTCTGCCCGTGGTAGGAGCCGATCCGGGAAATCACCTTGAACTTGGTCCCCTTGCCCCGGATGTGGTGATAGTGCTTGGCGATCTTGAGCGCGTTCTCAACCGCTTCCGAGCCACCGTTGACGAACACGGCCTTGCGGATCGTGGACGGCGTGAGCTCGAACAGCTTGGTCGCCAGGGCCACCGCCGGCTCGGAGGCGTAAGCGAAGGTGTTCTGGTACGCGAGCCTGGACATCTGCTCATGCGCGATGTCGGCGAGTTCGCTTCGGCCGTGGCCGACCGCGTTGAGCCAGAGACCGGACATCGCGTCGATGTACTCACGTCCCTGGTCGTCGTGCAGGAAAATCCCCTCGCCTTTCCGGATCACGAGCAGTCCGTCATCAGCTGAGAGGTCGGCGTGGGACTGGGTTGGAATCCAGAGGTGTTCCAACGATTGCTTGCGTAGTTCTTCCTGGGTCGGCGTGGTCATCGAAGGTCCTGTCATGCAGTGGTGGTGCTGACAGGATAGGGGCAACCGCGGCGCTTGGCTGAGCCGGAGCTAGCGCTGTGCTGAGGTGGGTGCGCCCCGAGCGCGGAGATCGTAGGCCATTACAACGAGGTCGCGCAGGCGTCCGCTGCGGTCCATGACCCAGCCGGGCAGGGTCGCGACGGGCTGGAAGCCGAGGGACTCGAATACGGCCTGGGCGCTGAGCTGGTCGTGGGTCATACGGGCGGAGATCCGCTCGAGGCCGATCGAGTCGGCGATGGCGAAGATCTCCTCGGCGAGGAAGCGCCCGAGTCCCTGACCGCGAATCTGGGAGTTGACGGTGACGCGGATCTCACCCATGTGGTCGGTCCAGCCGGCCTCATTGTGGACGAGCGATGCTTCGCCGACGATGTCGCCGGAGTCAACAGCGAGGACGGTGGTCGTGCGGTGTTCGGCGATGTTCTCGAGCCAGCGGTTGACGACTCCTTCGTCGGTGATATCCCAGGGCAGATAGAGCAGGTCGTCGGTGGACAGCGAGCGGGCGAATGAGAGGAATCGAGCCTTGTCGGCCGAGCTCATCAGTCGCATGTCAATTTCGCGGCCGCCGCGCAGGGTGGCGCGGCTGGGGTAACGCCGCGCGATCAGGGCGGCTTGGCGGGCGGATGCTTCAGTGGTCATCGATCTGCTCCCGTTTCACTGTCCTGACTCGTCGATTCCGCCGATATATCGGGTGGCGGTTCGCGTGCGCGCAGAGTATCACTGCTCAGGCGACCCGGATGACAATGGTGATCCGGCTGTGGTTGCCGGTCGATCAGCTGGCGGGCGGGCGCCAGCGCGTGGTCTTTGGCTGCAGTCGCGCCCCGCGATCGGCGGCTGAATCGATCTCGATCGTGACATCGTCGCCCGGGTACATCGTGCCCTGGCGGACGACCCTCGCGTACAGACGTGAGCGTCCAGGGTGCGTGGCCTGGTTGATTCTGTTGAAGTCACCGTCGCGGAAGCAGTGGGCGATGATCCGGCAGGGCGCGGCGTAGGACGTGATCTCGACGATCACCTGGCCGCCGAGGTGCACGCGGGAGCCGGGCACGAGCTTCTTCCAGTCGATGCCGCGGATGGTCACATTCTCCCCGGTTGTGCCGGGACCGATCTGGTGGCCATCGGCGCGGAGGCCGTCGAGAATCTCGGCAGAGAAGAGGCAGACGGCCCGTTCTCGACCGCCGTGATGGCGCCGGTCGCGCTGGCGGTCGCGGGTCAAGCCGAACTCGTTGACCACTGCCTCGGCGATCGCACGCTTGGGCACGCCGCCGGCCGAGACGTTGAGCTGTTCAATTCGCCCGGTCGTCCGGGCTGTCTGTTGCGACATCTCGTCACCCCATCGACATCTGGCGTTTGCAGCAAGTCTAGAGAGCTACATCTCCCAATGCGCGATCATCCCGTCGACGTAGAGGACGCGGAGCGCGGTCAGCAGGCCGGGGAGCAGCTCGGCGCGCTGGCGCTGATCAACGCCGTCCAGCAGGTCGTCGAGGAGGCTGCGGACGCTGTGCTGCCCATCGATCCTGGTGGCGAGCGCGGCGATCAGCATCGAGATCGGCGCGCCTTGCGGTCGCGTGGGCGAGGAAATCACGGCTCCCCACTCGAATTGGCCGTCGCCGACGATCGGCTTTCGCGCGAGCATGACGCCCTCAGCCAGCCTCGGTACGGCGTCGAGTATCGGGCTGCGATCCGCCCAGGCCGAATCGATCAGCCGGGCCATCTCGCTGTCGCGGCGCTGGCGTTCCGTTTCGACGGCCGCGACGCCCTCGACGAAGTCAGGCGGCGCTTCGCCGCGTTCCAACACGACGCGTTCGTATCCCTGTGGCGGCTGCCCGGCGACGGCTGCGATGAACGCCTCGCGCGGCGAGACGTCGTCGGATGTCTGCGTGATCCGCCGCGCCTCCCAGAAGTATGAGTCGGAGGTGCGGTTGGAGGCGTAGAACAGGGCCGCCATCTCTCGGAACTGGTGGTACTGCTGCATGTAGAGCTGGGTATAGACCTCGGCAGCGGGCTCGCGCATCTCTGGATCGCGCAGCGCTGAGGTGACGTAGGCGGAGGCCAGCACCGCCGAAGAGAGCGCCAGGTGGACGCCGGAGGAGAAGAGCGGATCGATGAAACAGGCCGCGTCGCCGACGAGGATGTAGCCGTCGCCGACCAGCCGCTGCGAGGTGTAGGACCAATCGCGGATCACCCGGGGTTCGTCGATTAAGTCGGCCTGCTCGAGCATTCCGGCGGTCCGGTCGGTCATCGAGAGCTGATCGCGGTAGAAGTCCGGCGCCGATCGCTCACCCAACTGTGAGCCGCCCCAGGCGGCATCGACGACGACGCCGATGGACATCACGTCGTCTGGAAGCGGGATCGCCCACGACCAGCCGTGCTCGTAGGCCTCGATGAAGATGTTGCCCGTGTCCGGCTCGGGCAGACGCTCGGCTCCGTGAAAGTAGCTGTAGACGGCGAGGTTGCGGAAGAACTCGTCGTTGGTACGCAGGTTGAGGCGCGTGGCCAGGAAGCCGTTCTGACCGCTGGCGTCGACGATCCAGTCGGCCTCGAGTTCCTCTCTCACGCCGTCGGCCGATTCAATCGTCACCTTCGGGAGCGAGGCCGGTTCAACATCGGCCTCGACGACGCGGCAGCCCTGGCGGACATCGACCCCGTTGCGCTCAGCGTTGCGCAGCAGCATCTGATCAAAGGTCGGTCGCCAGACCTGGTAGGCATGTGGATAGGTCGCATTGGTCTCGGCGAAGTGCCAGGACCACGGCTCGAGGTCGCGTCCCCAGACCATCGTCGCGCCGTACTTGGGGGTGAATCCGGCAGCCTCGATCTCCTCGATCACCCCCAGCGTTTCGAGGATCGGAATCGAGGCGGGGAGTAGAGATTCGCCGACGTGCTCGCGGGGGAAGACCTCCCGCTCGAAGAGGGTGACGGAGAAGCCCTGTCGAGCGAGCAGCGTCGCAGCCGTGGAGCCGCCGGGACCACCTCCGATGACAACGATCCGCTGGGTCATAGGGTGAGCTTAGCGAGAGAACGACAAGAGACCCGCGCCGGAGCACGGGTCTCTTGTTGGTTGAAGTCGTGGACAGATTAGTCGCCGGAGAGCGGAGCTCCGGTCTGGGTGTCGACTTCGAAGGCGCCCTTGAGATCGAGCTCTTTGCCCATCTCCCGGACAGCGGGGATGACTTCCTCGCCGAAGAGGCGGAGGGAGCGCATCGCGTCCTCGTGGTTCATCGCGCCGTCGCCGTCCCAGAAGAAGATGTTGCCGGGGCGCAGCTCTTCGAGGACGTGGCGGATCTTGGGGATGACCGTGTCGGGCGTGCCCGTGATGATCGAGTACTTGTTGACCTGCTCCTCGTAGGTGCCGAAGGCGTCGGCGTCGACCTTGTCCTGCTCGGCTTCCTGCTCGGCGAGGGCGGCGTCGCGCTCGGCCTGGCGGCCGCGGGCGGCGGCGGCGAAGGTGCTGACGGTGGGCAGGAGCTGGGTTCGCGAGGTCAAACCGGGCAGGTTCTGCAGGTTGCTGCGGACAGTGCCCTGGTTGCCTTCGAGGAAGGGGTTGGCCGGACCGGAGATGTACTTGCGGCCGGCTTCCTCGGCCAGCTCCTCGGTCTCATCGACGTGGACCTTGAAGAGGTAGCCGTGGTGCTCGGTCGATGCTTCGTAACCGTTCTCCTGCGCGACCTCATCGTAGTACTGGAACGACTGCTTGGTCGGCTCGATCTCGGTGGCGAGCATGACGTAGGGGTAGCGATGCTCGGCGCACCACTTGACCGTGTTCCGCGACATCACGCCGGGAATCCAGATCTGGGGGTGCGGCTCCTGATAGGGGCGGGCCCAGGGGTTGACGTAGCGGTACTGGTAGTGCTCGCCTTCCCAGCGGAAGGGACCGGGAGTCGACCAGGCCTTGACGACGAAGTCGTGGGCTTCCTGGAAGCGCTCCCAGTTGAAAGGCGCCTGCGAGTTGTGGGCGACCGATTCGCGGCCGGTGCCGCGGACCCAGCCAGTGACCAGGCGGCCGCGGGAGATCATGTCGATCTCGGCGAGTTCCTCGGCGAGCCACAGCGGGTCTTCCCAGATGGGGAGGACGTTGCCGAGCAGCACGATCTTGGCGCGCTTGGTGATCCGGGCGAGGATGGCGGCCTCGACGTTCATCACGCCGCCCATGCAGAACGGGGTGGAGTGGTGCTCGTTGAGCATCAGTCCGTCAAAGCCCATCTCCTCGGCGTAGACCTTTTCGTCGAGGTAGCGGTTGTAGAGCTCGGCGCCGATTCGGGGGTCGTAGTCCCCGTTGGTCATGCCGAGGTCTTCGATCTCACGCCCGGTCGCTCCGACCCAGCCCGATTCGAAGTCCTGATAGGGACGTTCGGTGAAGTAGCCAATGAACATCGTTGCGGTTCCTGTTCTTCCGGCTCAGCGATTGGTTGCGTGAGCCGGTTGTACGTTCCTCAAAATGATACGTGATCTCGCACGAATCGCCGGAGGCCTACAGCCCTGCGATGAACGAGCTGACGGCGTCGGCGGCGGCCTGCGGATTCTCCAGCTCGACCAGGTGTCCGAGCCCGTCGAGGACCTGAATCTGGCTGTTGGGCAGGCTCGCGTTGTAGACCTCGGCGACGCCGAGCGGTACGACGCGGTCGTTCTCGCCCCAGAGGAGCAAGGTCGGCGTTTCCACCTCGGAGAGGAGGTGCGGCAGCTGACGGTTGAACATCCAGGGCTTCCAGGTGAGGCGCGCGGTCATTTCGCGGGAGAAGTCCCAGAGTTCCTTGAGTTCGGGCGCGGCCTCGTCGCCGAAGACCTCGGCGTAGGCCTCGTCGGAGGAGAAGCCGAGCTTCACGTACTCCTCGAACTCGTAGAAGATCACATCGGCGATCTCGCCCTCCTCGGGCTGAACGCCGGCCGCGCCGACCAGGATCAGGCTATCGAGACCGTGCAGGTGCATCGAGGCCAGTTCGGCCGCGACCCAACCGCCGAAGCCCATGCCCAGCATGTGAGCGTCGGTGTCGATCCCCATCTTGTGGATCGCGCTGTGCAGCATAATCGCGATATCGCGCGGGTGGCGGGCCCAGGTCGGGCGTTCCGACTGTCCGTAGCCCGGCATGTCGAGCACCGTGACGGTGTGGTTCTCGGCCAGGTGGTCGTAGAACGGGATCCAACCGGGCGAACCGGTGGAGTGGTGCAGGACGACGATGTTCGGTCCGCTGCCGTCCTGCAGCGCGTTCACCTTAAGCCCCGCGACTTCGGCGGCGATCTGAGTGTGTGTTTCGGCTTGTGTGGTCATACACGTGCTCCTGAGGGTGTTGCCATTGACGTTGAGTCGGCGTAAACCGTGCGGGTCAGTGCGCCGCCGTCGAACTCACGGCGCAACTAGTTAGGCGTAGGCTAAACGCCGTTTCCAACACGGGCAACCAGAGACACGACATGCGGCGGGAGAGATTGATACTACGTGCGGTCGTAGGATTGCAGCATCATGCTCGGACTCCTGCGCCTGCTGAGACTCGCCGCGATCCGGGAATTGCGCGGCGGTTGGCTGTTGATGCTGAGTGCCTCAGCATTGCTGATCATCGCCGCCAGCCTGGTCGCATTGCCGCTCGTGTTCAAAGCCGCCTCCGCCGACCTTGCCCTGCGGGAGTTGATTGAGCAGTCGCCGCGAGGCGCCACCTTCGCCGACCAGACGCGACTCTTGCGCCCGGCCGACCCTGATGACTTCGACAGTGTCGTCTTCGAAGCTCAGCGGTTCGAGGCGCAGCACCTGGAACGGTTCGGCGGTCTCGTCGGCGACACCCGCCGAATCATGGAGACGCCGCGAAGCCTGGCCAAGTTCACCCGACTGGACAACGATCTGAATGAGCGACTCCTCGCCTACCTGATGTCGTTTGAGCGATTACAGAGCAACGCTCGGCTGGTTCGCGGCGAGTGGGCGCAGGCGGATCACGAGGTCGTGATCGGCGCGACGTTGTCGCAGGAACTCGGCATCGATGTCGGCAGCCTCGTCTCGTTCACACCCGAGATGCAGTTCGAGGTCACGGGGATCATCGAGCCCGCTGTCGCCGACAGCGGTCGACTGCTTGCGTTCCACTACACCGATATCTGGTTCGAACTCCAGGAGAACGTCACCCTCGGCGGCGCCGTCGAACCGTACTTCGGACTGTTTGCCAGCCCGGCAGCGCTGGTGCGATATGGCGAGCCGGTCACGCATCGGATGCGAACCGAGTTCGACACCGATGCGCTGAACTCTGACCACGTCGACGACGCTATCGAAGCCTTGAGCGCCTGGGAACAACAGATCAACCGACTCGAGGGCGGATCAGCCTCGACGCTGCTGCTGGGCACCTTGCAGACCTTTGCCCGGCAGGCGCATTTCTCCGCCGGACAATCGCTGCTGGCGGGACTCCAGATCGCAGCCGTCGCCATGTTCGGCGTCGCCCTCGTCGGACGGGTCATGGCCCAGCGGACGCGGGTCGACCGCGAGCGCCTGGCCGCCCGCGGCGCGCGGCCCTGGCAACAGGCCGGAGCTCAGGCTCTGCTCGGCGCGATCGCCGCCGTTCCTGCTGCATTGCTCGGAGCGCCGCTGGCCGCCTTCGCCCTCAGCCACGCCGGGCGGCTGGACGCGGTCGCTCGAGTCTCCGGCGGCGAACCGTTCGACACCCGCCTGACCTGGGAGGCCTGGGCCCTCGCTGTCGCCGGCGCCCTGATCGCCTGGGTCGCGTTCGCCGCGCCAGCCTGGTTCGACTCCAGGAAGCGGGAGAACCAGCGGGTCGCAGTCGGGCGACCGCAACGCCAATCGCTGTTCCAGCGAGCCTGGCTCGATGTCGCCTTGCTGGTCCTGGCCGCCGTGCTGTTCTTCCAGTTCGAGAGTGAGGCCTCGGGCGGCGCGCTGGCAGCGTTCGAGTCCGGTGGTATGAATCCGGTCCTCATGCTCAGCCCCGGCCTGCTCTTGCTGGGCGCGGCCCTGACGATCATGCGGCTGGCGCCCCGGGTCTGGGGGATGGCCGCGGCGGCACTCTCGAGGACGCCGATTCCCTCTTGGCTCTATCTGGGAGTTCTCAACGTCGCGCGCAACCCCACCGGACCGATGTTGCTCACCGCGCTGGTCGCCTTCATCACCGCTGTCGGGCTGATCTCGGCCACCTACGCCTCAACCATCCGCAGCGTCGAACGGTCGCGGATCGAATATGAAGTCGGCTCGAACGTACGCGGCGTATCGATTGGAGGCAATCTGGCCAACTCCACCATCGCCCGGGTTACGGAGCCGCTGGATCGGCGCGACAGCATCAACGCCGCAGCAGCCTATCGCGGGATCGGCTCGATTGGCGGCGACCGCGAAGGCAGCCGGGTCGTGATGCTTGGCCTGGAGACGCGCCGTCTGGGCCAGACGGTGACACTCGACGACCAACTCCTGGGCATGCCCGCCGAGGAACTGCTCGGCGCAATCGCCCGTGAACCCGGCAGAGTCGGACAAGCGCTACCCGACGGCGCCGAAGCGCTGACGATTTCGGTGCGCAGCGATCCGGGCAACAGCAATCTCGAGATGGCGGCGAGGGTGCTCGACGGCAACGGACAGGTCCACATGCGCCAGTTCCGGACCAACACCTCCTCGACGGTCGACGCTGAGTTACAGACGATGAGCGCCCCGCTCAGCGGCCTCGAGCAACCGCTGCGAATCGCCGCGATCATCTTCCGGCCCCAAGCCCGAGTAGTCCGCGCACCGACAGGCACGCTCTACATCGAGGAGCTGGTCGCTCAGGTCGGCGAGCAGTCCGTCGATGTCGACCCCTTCGACAACGAAGGGCCCTGGATCTCCGCATCGGGCGGCGCCGGTGAGGATCGCATCGAGTTCTCGGGCGGAGCGCTCCGCTATCACTGGTCCCGCCTGGCCGCCAGCGACGAGCGAATCATCTTCCGCGAATCGCCCAATCTCCCGGTCAACGCGGCGATGGACCGGAGATCCATGGAGGCGGCCGACCTGAACCTGGGCGACATCGTCCCGATCGAGCTAAACAACGCCAGCATCCCGGTCAGGATCACCGCCGCCGTCGACTACTTCCCCACGCTCAATCCGGCCCAGGGTGGGTTCCTGATCGCCGACATCCTGGCCCTGCGCAGCGCGTCCCTGTTGGCCGCCGTGCAGGCGGTGTTACCGATCACTGAAGTCTGGGCTGCCACCGGCACGAACGCCGCACGGCTGGTTGCCAACAACCTGCTCGACGAGGTCTACCTGGCGAGCACCATCCTCGACGCCGAGGCGGGCATCGCCGCCGCCGAAGCCGATCCGTTCCGCTCCGGCGGAGCCGCGGCGCTGTTCGTCGTCGGATTCATCGGACTGCTGATCGTGGGATCGGCCGCCCTGGTCTTCACCCTCGCGGCCGCAGGCGGCGAACGCGCCCGCGAGTTCGCATTGATGCGCACGGTCGGCGCCGGACGCGGCGGACTGACCAGCCAGGCCGCAGTCGAGGTCGGCCTGGTCCTCGCCGCCGGCGTCGCCCTGGGCTTCGGACTCGGTCGCGCGGTCGCCGGCGCGTTGCTGGCGTTTCTCGACGTCACCGCCGAAGGGATCGCCGCCGCGCCGCCCACGGCGCTCTCGGTTGACTGGGTCCTGGCCGGGATCGGCGTCGGCGTGATCATCGTCTGTGCGGTGTTCGGGACGACCGTGATCTCGAGCTGGGCCACCGGACGCGAAGCCGCGCCGCTCCTGCGTGAAGGCGCCGACTGATGGCCCAACGAGAATCCGCGCCCCGAGGCGAGACCGCTCGAGAACTCGCGCTGCTGGCGATTCGGCGGATCACCTCCGCTCCGCGCCTCTCGGCTGTGCTGTTGATCGGCGCGCTGCTCGCCGTGGGACTGGCCAGCAGTGCCCCGATCTTCATCGAAGCGGTGCGAGACCTCGGCCTCAGGCAGACCCTGACCGACGCCGACCCCGCATCACTCGATCTGCGCTTCGTCCAGACCAAGGTGACCGCGGACATCGAGTCCGTCGAGGCGGTGGAGACGCTGATTTACGACGAGGTCGTCGAGGCGGCGCAGCCGCTGCTGGTCAGCCGGATGATCTCCGTCCGCACCGGCGGCTACGTGCTCCGCACCGACGACGAGCCCTTCGATCAGCCCGGTGCGGACCACGCGGCATTTCTGGCCCAGAGCGATATCGACGAGGCATCGGAGCTGGTCGAAGGGCGCGGGCCCGATCCTGCCGACGGGTTGCTTGAAGTCGCCGTCGAGGCCGCGCAGGCGCAGGCATTCGGTCTCAGCGTCGGCGACGAGTTGCTCGCTCAGCCCTTCTGGCTGGGACTGCAGCACGAGACGCGAGTGAAGGTGGTCGGTCTGCTGCGCCCGACCGACGACCCTCGGCGCTGGTCGACCCTCGATCCGGCGTATATGCCAGTGGCGGCGCTCGACACCGAGTTGCGCTTCTGGACCACACGCGCTGGCATCCTCGGCATCCTCGCCGACCAGTCGCCGACTCTGCGCCTCACACTGTTGCAGCGTTTCCGGACCGACCTCTCGAACGCCTCGGCCGCCGACGCATCACTGGCGGCCGATTCGCTGGAGCGGATGACTCGCCGGATCGCGCAATCGCTGGATGGCGTCCAGCAGGAGACGGAACTGGTCGAGACCCTTGTCGGCTTCAGCCGCCGCTTCCAGTTTGCCCAGTCGACCCTGCTGATGATCGTCCTCCAGCTCGTCGGTGCGGTGCTCGTCTACGCCGTAGTCGCTGCGGCGATGCTCGCCGAACAGCGCACCGAGGACACTGCCTGGCTGCGCTCGCGCGGTGCTCGCCAGCGCGATGTCGCCATCCTGCATATCGTCGAAGCCGCGATCCTGACCGCGCCGGCGGTCGCGCTCGGACCTCTGATCGGCACCGGCCTGGTCAGCCTGCTGGGCTTCGTCCCGCCGTTCGATGAAACGCTCGCGGCGACGGGCGTCGGCCCCTTCCTGCCGGTCTCGCTGCCGGTCGAGGCCTGGTATCTGGCTCTCGCAGCGGGCGCCCTGGCCTTGCTGGCCCAGGCCGTGCCGACCTACCGCGCCACGCGTCAGACCATGGTCACGACCCGGCGTGAGCGGGGACGCCCGCCGTCTTCGTGGACTCAGCGGGCACTGATCGACGCCGCCGTTGCCGCGCTTGGCGCGCTGCTGATCTTCGAGCTGCAGTGGGCCGGCGATCCGATCGACTCGCCCCTCGTCGGCGAAACCCGGCTCGACTGGCTCGCCGTGGCGACGCCGACGGTGCTGCTCTTCGTCGTCGGGCTGATTGTGCTTCGCCTCTTCCCGCCCCTGATGCGGCTGCTGGCCCGGATCGTCTCGCCCTGGCGATCGCTGACCCTGTTGCTCGGCGCCTGGTACCTGGGCCGGACACCGACCCACTACGCACGCACGGTGCTGCTGCTCACGATCGCCGGAGCACTCGCCGTCTTCGCTGCCTCGTTCCGGTCGACCCTCGACACTTCGTATGACGACCGCGCGCTCCATGCGGTCGGCTCGACCGTGCGGGTACATGAACCGCTTTCGCAGTCGCTTGCCTACGACCGGATCGCCGAGCAGACCGATCAGACGGTCGCTCGCGTCCAGCGTGTCGGCGGCACATTCGACGGCGACGAAGACTCGGGCAGACTGCAGATCGTTGCGCTGGACGCCGCACAGGTCGCCGCTCAGTTGCGGGAGAGACAGGTCGGGTGGGCGATCCCACCGGCCGATCTGGAAGCGATCAGCCGGCAGGCCTCCTCGCTCGATCGGCCCGTGCTCCAACCCGGTGGACGAGTCAGCTTGCGGCTGACCCCGGTCAAGGTGATCCAGAATGTCAGCGTGGGAGTCAAGGTGCTGGACGCGATCGGCCGCTACTGGTGGTACCAGCTCGGAGAGGTTGCGGGTATCGACGCTGAAGCGATTGAACTCAGCACCGTGATCAGCGACGAGCCAACGCTCTATATCCCGCTTGAAGGCGCCCGGCTGGTCGAGCGCCGCAGCGCCTGGCGTCCCGGGGTCGAGGAGCGGCCTGCCTGGCCGGTGACCCTGGTCTCCGTCGACATCGGGCTCGCCCGCGCTCCCGGGCTGGTGCTCCTCGACACGCTCGAATACTCGGAGCGCGGCGACACGCGCGTCCTGAGTGACTTCAACACGGACACCTGGCAGGCGATGCCACTCTCGGCGGGTGAGGATCCGGTCGACAGCCTGGAGGCCACCGACGACGGGATGCGCTTCCGCTGGGACGAGACGCCGACCTCGTTGCGTGGCGTTCGCTACCACAGCGACACCTCGCCGCTGCCGATCCTGCTGTCGACGGAGGCGATGGAGCAGGGCCGGCTCCAGGTCGGCGAAGAGGTCCGGCTGCGGATTGGACCCACACCGATGAAGTTCCTGGTCGCCGGGGAGTTCGAGGCGTTCCCCACCTACGACGCTCAACGCGACGAACCGATCGTGATCGTCGACCGCGCGGCTCTGGTCGAACGCATCTACGGCAGCGCCTCGGCCGGCGTCTCGCTGGCCGTTGAGGACGAGCTCTGGGTCGCCGCGCCGCTTGGGCGATGGCAGGATTTGATCCCGGCGTCCTCGACGGAGTCGGCGGCGGCGATCGAGGACCTGCTCACGCTCGACCAGGCTCGCGACGACCTTGCCGCCGACCCGCTGATCGTGGCTTCCTGGAACGGCGTCTTCATCGGCGCGCTGGCGGCGGTGGCGATCGCCTCGGCCTTCGGTCTGATCGTGTTGACTTCGGTCACCGCCCAAGCGCGACGAGTCGAGTTCGCCGTCTGCCGCAGCGTCGGCATGAGCATGCGCCAGATTCTCGGGCTGATCGCGATGGAGCAGCTGTTCGTCATCGTGATCGGACTCGGGGCGGGACTGATCGTCGGCACCCAGGCTGGCGCGATCCTGCTCGACTTCTTCGCTCTGACTCCCGACGGCCGCGACGTGGTGCCGCCGCTGGCTTTCATCATCGACTGGCCCGGCGTCGGCATCCTGTTCGGCGCGCTGACCGCACTGTTCGCGCTCAACCTGGGCGCATTTCTCTGGTTCCTCCGCCGCATCGAGCTGCACGGCGCCCTGCGCCTTGCCGCGTAGTCCTAACCGAGGCGGAACGGTGGGTAGCGGTCGGTGATCAGCAGGAAGGCGTAGGCCTCCACCCTCAGGATCCAGCGCTCGGCGTTGAGCATGAAGGTGAACAGCGGCCGCGGATACTGACCGGTGAAGAGGATCGCGAACCAGGCGATCAGGACGGCGAAGGTCTGCAGCGCGAGCATCACGTAGATCACGATGTAGTGGGGGATCGCCAGGAACCACTTGACGAGCGGCAGCCAGCGGTTGAGCTGGGCCGCGTCGGGATAGTCGAGGTCGAGCCTGACCGATTGCTCCTCGTCCGTCGAGGGATACTCGTCGGTCATCAGGTTGAGATAGGCGTTGACCCGGTTGCGCAGGCGGGCCATCTCGAGGTTGAAGTCGAACCACCAGCGCGGATACTTCTGCCGCGCCAGCAGCATCAGCGCGACCGGCGTGCAGAGCATCGGCGGGATGAACGAGACCAGCACGACGATTGGGATCGCCAGGATTGGCCGCAGCAGGGTCGAGACGCGGTCGAGCGATTGCGGGTACTCGATATCCAGTCGGGCCGGATAGTCGTCGGCGGCGCGTTGCATGACGAATCAACTCCATGGGTGGGAGAGCGGGGCCGGTGCGTTCAGGCTACCGATTATGGCAAGCTCCCGATCCCCAGCGTGCGCTGGATCTGGCGGACGTGGAAGAGCTGGTGGTCGGCGGCGGTCAGCGCGATCGTGCGCAGGGACATGTCCAGCACCTCGCCGTCGAGTTCGAGGTTGGCCGGCTCCCTCAGTTGATCGGCCGACAGGTCGGCGATCAGGCGCTCGGTGTCCTCGCGCACGCTGGTCAGGGCCCAGCGCAGTTCGGGCAGCGACGGCTCCGACTCGGTGTCCGGCAGGGTCACCCCGCCGACCCGCGGGATCGCCAGTTGCGGCGCGACCTCTCGGCGCAGCAGCATCAGCTGGGGATGCAGCCAGCGTTCCGAGTGAACGAGGTGCAGCAGGATCTCGCGGACCGACCACTCGCCCTCGGTCAGACGCTCGCCGAGGCGGTCGTCGCCGCACGAGTCGAGCAACGACCGCAGTTCATCGAAGTTCTGCTCGAGCGCGGCGCGGAGGTTTACAAGATCAGCGATGATGTTTACCTCTGCCGGTATCGAGCGTGAGGGCGGTCGCGCACAGTGTCGGTGAACCGCGGCGGCGGGACAACTCAGCCATCCTCTCCTGACTGGCAGCGAAGGCAGAAGGCGGCCGGCCATATGGCCCGAGTTCGTGAGATTCCGTCCCGCTCCGAGCAGCTCGCCCTTGAGCCCACGATCTCCTCGGAGCACCGGGCCGAACTGGCGAAGGGCGCGGCCGAGTGGGACGCCCGGCAGTTCTTCGACGCGCACGAGACCTGGGAGGAGATCTGGCAGGTCGAGCGCCGCCCGATTCGCAGCTTCTACCAGGGCCTGATCCTGCTGGCCGCCGGACTGCATCACTGGACCGGGACGCATCGGCCGCGGGGGGTGCGGATCAAGCTGTCCTCCGGTATCGAGCGCCTGGCGCCGTATGCGCCGTCGTATCTGGGAGTGGACGTGCCGGCGATGATCGCCGATGCGGCGGCGCTCCTGCGCCAGGCGCCGGACCATCCAGCTGTGTTGGCGGACACGCCGCTGGATCGATTCCCGCCATTCCGTTGGGCTGTGACGGATGGCGGCGGGCTCGGAGCCCTGCGTGTGCGGCGACTGCGCGCGGCGGCGCAGTTGCCCACGCGCGGCTCCGAGCTGTCCTCCGGTCTCGACCTCTACGCCGAGCTATCCGAGCTGGGCGGCTCGCTGCAGCTGACGCAGATGCCGCAGCCGGTGCCGACCGGCATCGCCTGCGCGCCGCCTGCGGGCCATGAGATCCAGATCCGGCCGCGCTCGGGGCTGACCCGGCGCGGCGTCGAGATCGGCTGGGGCACGGTCGACGCCGACTACCGCGGCGAGCTGCTGGTCTCGATGTCGCTGCGCGGTCCAGCCGGGCGCGGCTACCGGATCGAGCAGGGCGACCGGATCGCGCAACTGATCGTCGCTCCGGTCGCGCTGACGGCGGTGGAGGAGGTCGACGAGCTGGACGAGACCGACCGCGGGGCGGGCGGCTTCGGCTCGACGGGCCGCTGAGGGTGGTTGGGCGATGACCGTCGCCGCCATCGCCTCGATCGCCCTGGGCGGGGCGGCCGGTTCGGTCTTGCGGTACCTGCTCAACCGCTGGGTTGGCCAGCCCGACGGCCTGCCACTGGGCATCCTGATCGTCAACCTCAGCGGGACACTGGCGCTGGGGCTGATCGCGACGCTGTTCCTGGAGCGGCTGGGCGTGTCGGACAACCTGCGGCTGGCGATCACGGTGGGGCTGCTGGGCGGCTTCACGACGTTCTCGACGGTCTGGCTGGACACGTTGCATTTGCTCAACGGGGGCCGCTGGGCGTGGGCGCTGGCCAACCTGCTGGTGTCGGCCGCGGGAGGCCTCGCCGCCGCCTGGCTCGGCCAGCAGCTGGCGCGTCTGTAGGGGCGCCGACCGGATAGCGGTCGGCGTCGATGGCGAGTTCGACGATGGCGCGGGTCTTGCCGCCGCCCATGGCGCCGCCGTAGCCGAGTAGGGTGAGCCGGTCACCAGCGTCATGTCGTGTGCGGCGGTCGCCGCGGGGCAGGGTGAGGTGGTCCGCGCCGGAATTCTGACTTTCGGGCGGACAGGGGGCGCTGAGGAGCGCGTTGTAGAGATCGCGTTGGCGGTCGGTTGGGAAAAAACCGCGTCCGCGCTGCAGCTGATCGATCAGAACCAGCCGCTCGGCGTCCGGGGTATTAGGGAGGTTCATCCTCGGTCTCCGCATCGTGGTCTTCGTCGTCTTCTTCGATCTCGACGGGCTTGATCAGGGTGCACTGGGCGAGCTCCTCCGGCGTCGGTTTCGCGCCGTTCTGTAGTTCGACGACGCGGGCGTAACCGGTCTTGAGCTTGCCCGCGGTCTCGGCGACCTGTTCGACGACGTCGGCGGTGAGCTGCTCGGCCCGTCGGACGGCGGCATCGAAGGCCTGGCGGCCGATCAGTCGGCCGGCCTCGTAGAGGCCGCTGGTGCGGGCCAGGGCCTTGGTCGCGCTGTGCTGGACGTAGGCGGGTCCGTTGGTGGCCTGGTGGCAGAGCTGGTCGATGATCGCCTGCCGGGTGTAGGCGAGCGGCGGGTTGACCTTGTTGGCGGGCCGGAGGGCGTGGATTGCGGTGACGGCTGACATGGGATGTCCTTTCTGTGAACGGTTGTTTGGGTTGATGGTATATGAACGTGGGTTCCGTTGTTGTGTTCTGGTTGGCTGATGTGGGAATGAGGGAACGGGGGGAGTGACTTGACTATGCTGAGGGCGAGCGAAGGGGACTGAGAGCGCGGGCTTCAACACGGCGAGGTTGCGGGATGTGCTGGTTCGCGGGCGAATCGCCGAGCCGGAGCCTGCGGCTGAGTTGGTGGACGAGCTGGAATCGCAGATGGACAGCGCGCTGTCGGAGTATCCGAAGCATGAGCGGATGGGGCTGATGGAGGAACGGCTGCTGCGCTCCCAAGCCGAACTGGAGGCACGGATCGCGGAGATGATGGCTCAGCAGGCTCGGCACATCAATCAAGCGACCGGCATCATCTTGGCCGGGCTCACGCTGGCGGTGGGGCTCATCCTGGGACTTGGCTAGGGATCGTTCCTGCGGTTCGGGGCCCCATTCAGCCTTCGACAGCTTCCTTCAAAGCGGGAGTCGGGACGTGGGCGCGATAGGGTGGGAATGCGTATAGAGTGACGACAGGCGACGGGGCGAACGAGTCACTGATGTCCCAATACCGTTGGCTTGCTCGGCGGCGCGCCGTTGCAATCTTTTCCCTTATCTGCGTTCTTGCCTTGAGTTCGGCCGTGTTCTCGGCGTGCGGCCTGTTCGGCGGCGACGAGGAAGTGCCGGAGGTCGTGGAGCGGCCGGACAGCGCGGCCGAGAACGCGGAGGAGCAGACGGCGACGGGGACGACCGGCGCGTCGGAGGCGGCCGAGCAGCAGCAGGAGCAGCCGACCGAGGCGGTGACGGTGACGACGTCGCCGCCGGATGAGGAGGAGGAAGAGCAGGAAGCGGCCGAGGAGAGCGAGGCGGAGGAGGTCGACCCGACGATCTACGTCGTGCAGGCGGGGGACACGCTGGCGGCGATCGCGAATCGGCTGGGGGTGCGGATCGACGATCTGATCACGCTGAACGGGATCCAGAATCCGGACGTGCTGCACGTGGGCCAGGAGTTGAGGATCCCGGGCGCGGAGGCGAGCGACGAGGCGGCCGATGAGGAGCAGGACGACGCGGAGGCGGATGAGGACGAGCAAGAGGAGCAGTCGGAGGAGGAACAGATTGATCCGCCGAGCGTCGAGCTGCCGACGGTCGCGGTGCCGGCGGCGACGCCGACGCAGGTGAGCCACACGCAGTTCCCGCAGCCGGGTCCGGAGCAGACGACGGAAACGATCCCGGACGCTCCGTCGAACTTCCTGCAGTACGGCGCGGCGGCGCTGCCGTGGCTGCACGGGATCAACGAGGTGGAGCCGATCATCGAGCTGTTCAAGGCGTGGCCGATGCCGGCGCTGGCGGTGGGCAACGATCGGGTCGTGCTGGTCGACACGGGCGGCAACGGGAGCTTCTCGGCGGCGATCGTGTACACGGATCCGACCTCGTTCGGGGCGGCGGTTCCGTATTCGAACCTGGTGGTCTACGACCCGGTGCCGGGCGATCCGTCGAAGTACCGAATCGCCTACGACCACGCGCTGGCCTACGCGCGCGAGGTGCAGGGGATCCAGCAGCTTGCGGATGTGGATGTGACCGGCGACTTCATTCGCGATCTGACCTTCCGTGAGATCACCTGCGACGATAGCGGCTGCGTGAGCAGCTTCTACGTGCTCTCGTCGACGGGCGACGGCTATCGGACGGTGACGGGTCCGGTGGCGCAGGTGGCGGCGGTGTCGGCGATTGATATCGAGGACCTGACCGGCGACGGAGTGGCGGACATCGTGGTCGACGGTCTGGCGACGGATCAGGAGACGGCGGCGCGGTACACGTTCGTGTTCTCGGCGCAGGGCGACAACCTGGTCGAGGCGGCGCGGCTGTCGCTGGACGGCGGCGGGTCGGAGGAGTCGGAAGCGGACGAGGACGAGGACGACACGCTGGAGGAGTAGGGCTTCCCGGCTTCGGCGTCGGATTGCCCGCTGTCGGGCAGAGGCATAGCCTCAGACGGGATAGATTCGCGGCGAGCCCGGGGTACTCGAGTTACCAGGCCGGTCATGGGCCCGCTGCGTACGACGGGTAAGCTGAGCGATGTCCCTGGTTGTGCGGCCGTCGAGACGCTTCGGGACGCGCTCGACCCAACTCTTCTGGCGGCTGCCGCTGGTCGGTCGGGTTCGGGTTCCGCGCAACCTGGCTCCGCTGCTGTTGGCGGGCGCGGTCGGGCTGGCGGCCGGCTTTGCGTCGGTCGCGCTGACGGCGCTGGTGGATCTGCTGACGATCGTCTTCGACGAGCTGGCCGAGGTGCTGGACGGCCTGGCCGGCGGCTGGACGCTGATGCTGGTGCCGGCGATCGCGGCGATCCCGGTGGCGTTCATCGTCTCGCGGGTCGCGTCGGAGTCGCAGGGCGCGGGCGTGCCGTACGTGATGGTCGCGGTGGAGCGGGCGGGCGGATTCGTGCGGCCGATCATCGCGCCGGCCAAGCTGGTCGCGACGGGGTTCACGCTGGGCGGCGGCGGCGCGGCCGGACGTGAGGGTCCGATCGTGCTGATCGCGGCGTCGGTGGCGTCGTCGATCGGGCGTTTGACGCGGCAGCCGTCGGACATGCTGGTGCTGATGGTCGCGGCGGCGGCGGCGGGCGGGATCGCGGCGACGTTCAACACGCCGATCGCGGGGACATTCTTCGCGATGGAGGTGGTGTTGCGTCGGTTCAACGTGCGCAACTTCACGATCGTGGTGGTCTCGGCGGTGGTGGCGAACATCGTCGCGATCGCGTTCTACGGCGATTCGACCGGTCTCGATCTGCCGGAGCTGGAGATCAACAGCAACTGGGAGCTGTTCCTGCACGCGATCGTGGGCGTGTCGGCGGCGATTGCGGGGATCCTGTTCGTGCGGACGCGGTTCTTCACCGAGGACGTGTTCGAGTTCCTGGGGGTGTCGCTGTCGGTGCGGCCGATCCTGGGTTTGTTGGGCGTGGGGATGCTGGCGCTGATCGAGTCGAACATCCTGGGATCGGGGCTGGAGCAGATCCGGATCTTCGCCGAGGGCGGGACGGCGGTCTCGACGCTGGCGATCCTGATGGTGTTGAAGACGCTGGCGGCGTCGTTGACGATCGGTTCGGGCGCATCGGGGGGCGCGTTCGCGCCGCTGCTGTTCGTCGGCGCGACGCTGGGCGCGCTGATGGGGGCGGGCTTCGAGTCGGCGCTGCCCAGTATCGTCGGGCCGGCGGGGACCTACGTGGTGGTGGGCATGGCGGCGGTCTTCGCGGCGGCGGCGCGCGCGCCGCTGACGTCGCTGTTCATCGTGTTCGAGCTGAGCGGGTACTCGTTGATCCTGCCGTTGATGACGGCGGTCGCGCTGGCCGCGGCGTTGGCGCAGTTGCTGACCCGCGACACGATCTACAACGTCCGCCTGCGCCGGGCGGGTCTGGACGTGCGTGACGAGCGGTCGCCGTCGCCGTTGGACGATCTGACCGTGGCGACGACGATGCGGACGGATACGCCGATCGTCTCGCGGATGGCGACGATCCAGGACCTGGCCAATGCGATGAGTCAGTCGCGGGGCAACGTGGTCGCGGTGGCCGATCAACAGAACCGGTTTATCGGCCTGGTGACGGCGACGGACGTGGCGTCGGCGGTTGAGCGGCAGGAGCTGAACCGGCGGGCGTTCGACCTGGCGGTGGTCGCACCGATCTTCGTGCATCCGGACGACAACCTGCGCTACGCGCTGTCGCTGCTGGTCGAGCACGATATCCGGCAGCTCCCGGTGGTCGCGCGGGAGGACGAGAGCCGGCTGATGGGGATGCTGACGCAGCGCGACGTGTTGCGAGAGGTGGCGCAGCCGTCGGATCACGAGGCCGGTACGCGCGCGGCTCCGGCTCCGGTGAGGCGGCTGGTGGGCGCAGTGGAGATCGAGGCGCGGGTTGAGCCGGGATCACAGGCCGAGTCGACGATGGTCTCGCAACTGCCGCTGCCCGAGGCGTCGGTGATCACGGCGATTCACCGTCGGGGCGAGGTGGTGATCCCGAGGGGCAGCGTGCGGCTGGAGGCGAACGACCTGGCGATCGTGCTGTCGGTCCCGCCCGAGGAAGCGGCGGTGCGCACGTTGTTCATCAATCACTCGTCGCAGACTCGGAACAACTGGTGGTTCCTGCCGCACGCGCCGGCGATGCCAGAGGACGAGTCGAACGATCGCTGAGCCACTCGCGGCCACGCGTGCGACGCAACGATGGCTTCGATCGCTGCGCCTAGAATCCGTTGCATGCCGCGACTGTTCACCCTGGCCCAGGCTCGCCGGTCGTTGCCGGCGATTGCGGCGGTGGTGATCGTGATGCGCAAACGGGCCCTGCGGCTGGACGAACTGGCGGCGCTGGCGTCCTCGATGCGGCGGACGACGAGCGCCGACGGCGACCCGGTGGTCAACGACGACACGGAGATCCAGGCCGAGATGGCCAAGCTGGAGGGGCAGATCGCCACGCTGATCGAGCACATCCAGGAGCAGGGCGTTGAGGTCAAGGACATCCGCCGGGGGCTGGTCGACTGGCGGGCGGAGCGAGAGGGTCGGGAGGTGTACCTCTGCTGGCAGTACGGCGAGCGGACGGTGAGCTGGTGGCACGAGCTGGCGGACGGGTTTGCCGGGCGTCAGCCAATCGTGCTGTCCGAGTGGACCTGAGGCGCAGCGGTGCCGCACCATCGGACTCTGGCGCCGCCGGCGCAGCGGGGCGCGGATGCTCCCGTCGTCCACCAGGAGATGCGCCGCCACTATGACGCGCTGTACGACCAGCTGCTCAACGGCCGACCGGCGCGGGATGCGCGGCCGGTGCTCGATGTCGGCAGCGGTGACGGTCTGGCGCTCAGGGCGATCGTGCAGGGCACGCCGCTGCAGGGCGTCGCGGTGGACGCGGCCTCGTCCGGGTCATGGCTAGGGCCGGCGGAATGGGCCATGGTCCAGGCCGACGCCCAGCGGCTGCCGTTCGCCGATGCCCGCTTCCGATCGGCCTTGATGGTCGATGTGTTCGAGTGGCTGCGCCATCCGGCGGCGACCCTGCGCGAGGTGGCGCGGGTCACGGACGGCCCGATCCTGATCGTACAGACCGACTGGGAAGGGCTGTGGTTCCAGGTGGACCAGGCGGAGATCGGCCGGGACCTGGTGCGGGCGTTCAACAAGGGCGCGCCGGAGGGGCTGCGCGGTCTGATCCGGAGCTCGGCGGAATCGGCCGGGCTCGACGTGGCGAAGCTGTCGTCGGTCTCGATCGAGACGGACGAGCTGGAGCTGGGCAGCCTGGCCTGGGACGTTCTGGAGTCGATCCGGCGGTACCTGGTGATCGAGTCGGCGCAGGTCCGGGCGCGGCGATTCGATGACTGGCGCTCGGAGCTACAGAGCGCAGCCGATGAGAAGCAGTTCCGGATGTTGATTCGACGGGTGATCGCGCTGGTCGAGGCCGGTGACGGCTAGCTGGTAGCGGCCAGGGGGTCCACGGTTAGGGGCTCCGTGGCGAGCCGTGACGATGGCCCTCCTGATGCTCGTGATCTTCCATGTGCAGTTGCAGCTCGTCGCCGAGGCGCAGCGTGTGGTGATCGTCGTCTGCGGACGGCTCGCCGTGCACGTCGCCGCGGGAGACGATGGCCAGCTCGCGGCCATAGGTGCGGCGTAGCACGTCTTCGGTCAGCACCAGCGATGGATCGCCCTGGGCGATGATTCCACCCTCCGAAGCGTTGACGCAAATCACCTCGGCGTAGTGCTCGAGCACCGTCGACAGGTCGTGAGTGGTCATGATCACCGATGTGCCCAAGTCGGTCAGGTCGCAGAGCACGTCGAACAACTGATCGTCGGAGACGGCGTCGAGCGCGGCGGATGGCTCGTCGAGGAGCAAAATTCGGGGCTGTCGGGCGAGCGCGCGGGCGATCAGGGCGCGCTTGCGCTGGCCGCCGGAGAGTTCGTGGATCTGACGATCGTGCAAGTCCTGGACGTCCATCATCGCCAGCGCGCGGTCAACGGCGATCTGGTCATCCCGGGTGCGAATCAACCGTCCCAGGCGTTGCTTCCAGCTGAACTGATATCGGCCCATCGCGACGAGCTCGCGCACGGTGATCGGAAAGCGCCAGTCGACGTTGCTGGCCTGCGGCATGTAGCCGAGATACGCGCGAGCCTCCTCGGGCGACGCACCGCCGACCAGGATCTCGCCCTCGGAGGGCTTGAGCAGGCCGGCGATGGTCTTGAGCAAGGTGCTCTTGCCCGAGCCGTTCCCGCCAATGATGCCGGTGAACACGCCGCCGGGGATGTTGAGGGTGAGTTCTTCGAAAACCCGGTGTCCGGGATAGCCGACGCTTACATTGCGGAGCGCGACTTCGGCTCCGGCGACGGGGGCGATGGTCATCCGAATCTCCGCGCCAGGCCTGTGTGGCGCACTGGGCGCGCCGGGCCTGTGTGGCGCACTGGGCGCGCCGAGCGACCCTCTGTCGATAGCGGCCGCTGATAGCCTCACAGACATGCCCAGCGTAGTTGACGCGACCGGCACGGAGATCGACCTTGCGCAACCGGCGCGGGAGGTGGTCTCGCTGGTGCCCTCGATGACTGAGCTGGTCTGCTCGATGCGGCTCGGTTCGCGGCTGGTCGGGGTGACGAGGTTTTGCGTGGAACCGGCGGAGGTCGTGACGGCGATCCGCAAGGTCGGGGGTACGAAGAACCCGGATATCGAGCGAATCGTTCGGCTCAATCCGCAGCTGGTGCTGGCCAATCGGGAAGAGAACAACGAGGAGGACGTGCTCGCGCTACGCGAGGCCGGGATCGAGGTCTACGTGGGCGACGTGCGGACGGCCGAGGATGCGACAGACGAGATCGACAGGGTCGGACGGCTGCTGGGCGGGATCTCGATCAAGACGGCCGATGCGATCAACGAGGCGCTGGAGGAGCAGCGGCACGTGCAGCGGATGCGGCCTCGGGTGCGGGCGGCGGCGCTGATCTGGCGGAATCCATACATGGCGGCGTCGGGCGATACGTACATCGGTGATCTGCTGCGGACCTGCGGGGCGATCAACGTGTGCGAGGACTCGAGCCGGGGGCGCTATCCGCGGCTATCGCTGAGCGAGCTGGTCGGGCTGGATCCCGAGGTGATCCTGTTGCCGTCGGAGCCGTACCGGTTTCGCGAGCGGCACGCCGAGGAGCTGCTGGCGCAGCACGGGATGAGCGCCGCGCGGGATGGACACATCTATCTCTGCGACGGGCAGAATCTTACCTGGTGGGGGATCCGCACGGCGGCGGCGATCGAGGAGGTGGCGTCGCTGCTCGACCATGCTCGGGCCGGCTGGCAGGCGGAGGCGGCGATGGTTCCGGAGTTGCCGCCGGGGTTGAATCTGAATGTGACTCAGCAGGACGTGGTTGAGTAGAGGTCTAGAGCGGGCGGCCGCTGTCGAGCATGAGGGCTCGGGCGGCGATCTGGGCGGCGAGGACGGCGGCGGTGGTGAGGTAGAGCAGTCCGGTGGCGGCCATCATGGAGCGCATGCGGGCGGTGGTCCAGGCCATCCAGCCGAAGATCAGGGGGAGGACGAAGCCGACCACGATCCGGAGCCAGAAGGTGGGGTCGCTGGTCAGGGCGAGGTCGCGTCCGCCGACGGGATCGTCGATGGAGACGGCCAGCGCGGCTGCGAAGAGGATGGCCTGGAGGAGGACGACGATGAGGAAGGCGGTGGTGATCTCGACCAGGGGTCGGGCGGGGAGGCGCGGGGTGACGAGGTACCAGTGGCCCAGGGCGAGTCCAACGGCGGAGAGTCCGAGGGCGAGGGCGCCGAGCCCGAGGCTGAAGACGGTGAGCGCCTCGGGGGAGCCGGCGAGCGTGGCGGCCATGAGGCCGAGCGCAGCCAGGGAGAGTCCGCTGAGGGTCCAGCCGATGCGGCGCGCCCAGGCGTCGCGGTCGGTGTAGAGGGCGATGTTGTGGAGCACGGAGGCGGCGGTTAGCGCGGCGAGTACCCAGACGAGAGCATCGCGCGGTCCGGAGCGGACGGCGTAGCCCTCGACGACATCGCCCTCGAGCGTGAACGCGGTCCAGAAGGCGAGGCCGAGGACGATCGGGACCATGATCGTGGTCGAGCGGACGAAGCCCGGGGTGGCCTGTCCTCGGAGGTGGACGGCGTGCATGACGAGTGCGCCGCCGATGCCCAGCTCGAGCAGCAGGAGCAACAAGGTGTACGGCAGCGCTCCCGACGCTTCCACTACCGCTTACGACTCCAACTTCAGCAGCAGGACCGTGCGGCGGAGTCCTTCGTCGCCGATTTCGACCTGAACGCTGAGGACCCGGTAGCGATCGTCGCGGCCGCCGCGGCGGAAGCGGAGGATGTCGCCCTTGCTCCAGGGGTAGTCGGTTTCGAGCGTGTCGAGCAGCGTTTCGCGCCGCTCGGTGAAGGTGTCCGACTCCCAGAACTCCGTCAGCATCGCAACCCTCCCGCGACAGACGTACTGGCTTATCGTAGCCCACCTGATCGTCGATGGCGGGTGCGTTCCATGTGTCAGAATGTCGGGCATGAGCGACAACGAGACGTCCCGCCGGTGGTTGATGAAGGCCCTGCGGGAGGCGTCGGGCGAGATGCACGAGTTGATGATGCGGGCCCTGCGCGGCTCGATGCCGGAGGCGGAGGCGCTGATCGAGCGGGCCTGGCGGCACGAGACGATCGCGGCCTGGCAGTTGGGGTATCTGCTGTTCCAGGATGTCGAGGACCTGCCGCTGCACGATTATGAGTGGCTGGAGCAGGTCAGCGTTCCGGATTGCTATGAACAGCTTCGGGAGTGGTACCACACCCGGGAGCAAATCTCGGGTGTGCTGTACATGATGTCGAGCTTTGAGTGGGAGCAGACGGCGAATCACCGGTTCCAGGGGGAGCTGAGCGTGGAGTCGATTGCGCGCTCGATGCACCAGACCGACCTGGAGATCCTGAACACGCTGCGGGCTCAGTTGCAGCCGACGTAGCTGGTCGAACGGGCTAGTCCAGCTGGTCAATCCGCTGGTCAGTCGGCGGGCCAGCCGAGCGCTGAGGCAACCTCGGAGGCGGCTCGGGCGAAATTCATCGTATAGATGTGCAGGCCGGGGGCTCCGAGATCGAGTAGTTCCCGGCCGAGATTGGCCGCGACCTCGACTCCGATCTGGCGGCGTTCGGCGGAGTTCGCGGCCTGCTCGAGACGATCGCGGATCTCGGTCGGGAACTCGGTGGCGTTGAGGGCGGACATGCGCTCGATGCCGGCGACGTTGGTCGGCGGCATGATGCCGGGAATGACGGGGGTGTCGACGCCTCGCGCGTCGAGCTGATCGACGAACTGCCGGTAGTACTCGGCTCGGTAGCCGAACTGGGTGATGGCGAAGTCGGCGCGGCGCAGCTTTCTGGCCTGATGGGTGAGGTCGGCCTCGACCGATACGGCCATCGGGTGACCTTCGGGGTGGGCGGCGACGCCGATGTCCCAGTCGGCGCGGTCGCGGATGAAGTCGGCGAGATCGGCTGCGGTGTCGAAGGCCTGGGTTGGCGTGTCGAGGCCGTGTGGGAGGTCGCCGCGGAGGGCGAGGATGTTGTCGACGTCGTCGGCCTGGTACTCCCTGATGATTGCGGCGATCTCGTCGCGAGTGTGGGCGACGCAGGTGAGGTGGGGCATGGCTTCGACCTGGAAATGGTCGCGGATGGTCTGTACCCAGTCGCGGGTCGGGCCCCGGGTGGTCCCGCCGGCCCCGTAGGTGACGGACATGAAGTGGGGTTGGTGGCGGGAGAGGCGGGAGAGGGTCTGCCTGAGACGGTCGGCGCCATCTTCGTCGCGGGGGGCGGAGAATTCGAAGGACAAGGTTGGGCCCGCATCAAGCAGCTGCGTGATGCGGGCCATTGGTTGCGTCTATCTATGCGAGACCGGTGAGCCCCGCTTCAGTCGCTCCGCTACGGCTTCCCTCCCGGAGGAGGGCAGCGAGGAAGCGGCTAGATGCAGGAGCGGGCCTGGGAGGCGCCTTCGCCGCCAGCAGTGTCGAAGCTCGAACCGCAGGCGCATGAGTGCGAGGCGTTGGGGTTCGAAATCGAGAAGCCCTGCTTCATCACATCGTCGATGTAGTCGACGCGCGAACCGGAGATCAGCGGAGCCGACTCCTCATCGACGAGGAAGCGGACGCCGTTCTTCTCGACGATCTGATCGCCGGCCTCGGCGTCCATGGCGAGAGCCATGCCGTACTGGTAGCCGGAGCAGCCGCCGCCGACCACGAAGACACGCAGCGCGCCCTCAGCGAAGCCCTTGTCTTCGAGCAGAGACTTGGCCTTCTCGGCGGCCAGGTCGGTGACGTCGAGCATTTCGGTCATCTGAAAGACCATCGCAGCAGTCCTCTCAATGAGATGAGTTCAGGTATGAGCATAGCCGAGGTTGATACCGCACCGCCAGTGAGGAGCGACCCGGGTTCTCCGCGATCAGGCTACTCCGTTACCCTGAGCCTATGGACCGGGCCTACTTCGACCATGCGGCGACGACCCCTCTGGATCCTCGGGTCCTGGAGGCGATGGTTCCGGCTCTCCGGTTTGGTTGGGGGAATCCTTCGGGAATTTACCGGGAGGCTCAGTATGCGGCGGCCCTTCTGGACCGGGCGCGGGACGATATCGCCGGGGTCCTGGAGTGCTCTCCCTCGGAAGTAGTGCTGATGTCGGGCGGGACGGAGTCGGACAACCTGGCGATTCGCGGGGCGGCGCTGGCTCGGCAGGATGCCGGGCGGCACTTGATTACGCAGGCGACGGAGCATCATGCGGTGCTGCATGTGATGGAGCAGCTCGAGCATGAGAGCTTCGAGCTGACCGTGCTGGGCGTGGACAGCGAGGGATTCGTCGATCCTGAGGAGGTTGCCTCGGCGGTGCGCGAGGATACGACGGTGGTCAGCATCATGCTGGCGAACAACGAGATCGGGGCAGTGCAGCCGGTGGCGGAGATCGCGCGGGCGGTGAAGGCGCGGAATCGGCGGACGATCGTGCATAGCGACGCGGTGCAGGCGGCGGGCGCGGTCGATATCCGTCCCGACGTGCTGGGCGTCGACCTGATGTCGCTGACGGCGCACAAGATTTACGGACCGAAGGGCGCGGGAGCGCTGTACGTGCGTCGGCGCACGCCGCTGCAGCCGCTGCAACTGGGCGGCGGGCAGGAGGAGGAGCGCCGGGCGGGCACGGAGTCGGTGGCGCAGGCGGTCGGTCTGGCGAAGGCGCTGGCACTGGCGGAGGAGGAGAGAGCATCGCGGACGGGTCATGCGTCGGAGTTGCGGAACCGTCTGTGGCGCGAGCTGAACGAGCGCGTGCATCCGATCCGGCTGAACGGCCCGTCGGACTGGTCGCGTCGGCTGGCGAACAACCTGAATGTGAGTTTCCCGGGTGTCGAGGGCGAGAGCATCCTGCTGCAGCTCGATCTTGAGGGGTTCGCGGCATCGTCGGGCAGCGCCTGCTCGACGGGCAGCACCGAGCCGAGTCACGTGCTGACGGCGATTGGGCTCGATCCGGACACGGCGCACAGCACGCTGCGGTTGAGCCTGGGGCAGTCGAACACCGAAGAGCAGATCGACGGGATCGCGCAGACGATCGAGGAGATCACGGCGAGGTTGCGGGCGCTGTCGCCGGTGTGAGGCGAGTGGCGATCAGGCGGTGGATTCCACTTCGAGTGACCAGTTGATCTCGGTCTTGAGAAATCGTGCGATTTCGGCGAACTCGGCGTCGAGTTGGGTCCGGGCATCGGCTGGCAGATCCTCGAAGCAGGTGACCATGACGGTCAATCCGCGGGCTCGGCGTCTGCGATCCCAGGTGCCCACGAGCCGACCGTCGATCAGGACGCAGGAGCGGATCATCCCGCCTCCAGCGTTGATTCGCTTGAGCAGCGGATCGGGGACGCCCAGCTCTCGTTTGGCGTAACCCAGGAGGTAGGGATCGAACGGTCCAACGACGCGCAGCTGGCGGTCGGGCGCGGCCAGGACCTGATCGATCTGCGAGGCGGCCTCGGGCGTCATCCACATGGCGGTGGCGTCGACACTCACTGGTGTGAGTTCGTCGACGATTGCTTCGAATCCGCGTCGGGTGTCGGCTGCGGGGAGGCCGGTCCACCAGCGGAAGTCGGCAGCCGTCGCTGGTCCATAGGCGGCGAAGTAGCGGCGAGTGAGCTCGGCGGCGGGGTCGGGCGGTTGCAGGCCCGGATTGGGCAGCCAATCGTCGATGAGCATGTGGGCTTCGTCGTCGTCGTGATCGGCGCCGAAACAGATGACGCCCAGCATCGACGCCGTGCGCAGAAGATGTCTGGGAGCCTGGCCCGCGTGCGGCAGGCCGGCGGCGGAGAGCGCGTCCTCGATCTCGGTCCGCTTGATCGATCCACCGCCTGACAGGTGGTCTCGGAAGAACTGGAGGACGTGGGCGTGGTCTTCGTCGGAGATGCCGAGGTCGGCGCGGCGCTTGAGGGCCTTGGAGTCCATCGCTTGGCCGAGCAGATCCAGGATCCAGCGGAGGTCTTCGGCGGGGACCAAGTGCAAGGTGCCGCGCATGAGCCAGCTGCGGACGATGCTGCGGTCGACATTGCGTGCGCGGTCGACGTCGGCGGCGGTGAGGCCGACTGAACGGGTCCCGACCCCGAGCAGCCAACCGAGGCGATCCTGCGCCTGGATCGCGGCCGCGTTTCGCACCGCGTCGGCGACGTTCGCCGCTCGGTGCGCGCCCAGACCCTGAGCGTGAACACGCAGTCTTCGGGCCTGCGACCAGTCGAGCGAGATGGCAGCGCTGTCTGCGGGCATGGCATCCGTTCCTCACTGATCTCGGGAGTTCTCAGGCTAGGACAGAGAGATTGGTAGGCTCACGCTCGTGACCAGTTCCAGAGGCGACGGATGGCAACCGGACCAATACGCCCGCTTCAAGGCGGAGCGGGAGCAGCCGTTCTACGATCTACTGGACCTGGTGGCGCCGGTGCCGGGCGGGCGCGTGGTGGATCTGGGCTGCGGGACTGGCGCGTTGACCCGGGTGTTGCATGAACGGACGCAGGCAGCGGAGACGGTTGGCGTCGACCGGTCGAAGGCGATGCTTGAGCAGAGCGCGCAGCATGCTGGCCGCGGGGTGCGATTTGAGCGCGGCGACATCGCCGAGTTCAGCGGGCTGGACGGGAGCGGGCTAGATGTGGTCTTCGCAAATGCGTCGATCCAATGGGTCGCAGATCATGGGTCGCTGTTTCCTCGGCTGGCCGCGACGCTGAAGCCGGGCGGTCAGCTGGCGGTGCAGATGCCGGCGAACGAGGATCATCCATCGCACGCGGTGGCTCGCGAGGTGGCGCAGGCGTCACCGCACTCCGAAGCGCTGGGCGGCTTCGTCTATCATCATTCGATTGAGTCAGCGGCGTGGTACGCCGAACAGTTCGCTCGGATCGGCTTCGCCGAACAGCACGTGCGGATGCAGGTGTATCTGCATCGTCTGCCGGGGCCCGAGGACGTGATCGAGTGGGTTAAGGGATCGCTGCTGACCGGCTACCGGAACCGGATGTCGGCGGAGGACTACGAGGCGTTCCTGGCGGATTATCGGGAGCGGTTGCTGTCGGTGTTGGCGGACGAGCGTCCGTTCCTCTATCCGTTCAAACGGATCCTGCTGTGGGGTCGGATGAAGTAGCTCTGCTCGGTAGATCCTCGGACGAGGGCTTCTTGCCGGAGCTGGTGGTGGATCTGCGGCGGATCTGGCGTCGGCGATAGGAGCCTGGTCAGCCTCCTCGTGCGAGGAGCGCGCCCATGACCGCCAGGACAGATGCGAAACCTATTGCGATTCCCCACATCAGAAGCCGGAAGCGAGCGTCCATGTCGGCACGAAGGTCGCCGATCCGCGCGTTGACGTCATCAATCCGGCGATTCAGCTGAGCAAATGCGTCACGCATTCCGAGTTGCTCTTCTCGATCCGCCGGTTGCTCGTTCGTGACCATGTTGCCCTCTGCGTATCAGGACAATCATAGTGCATTTCTACCGGTACGCCCCGGGTGCTCCGAGTCCGGCCGTCGGCGGAAGCGATTCCTGGGTGTGTCAATTGTGTGAGGAGAGGTGAGGTGGGAGTAGCGCGGGTGAGGGGATGGTCCTCGTGTATCCTGAGGCGGATGGGTGAATGGAGCTGGGATGGTTTCTCCGACGATTGACACTGGGGGGGCTGCGATCCCTCTGTTGGACCCGGTGACCGACGTTGAGGACGAGCTTCGATCGCAGTTGCTGGTCTCGACGGTGGACAAGGTGTTTGGCTGGGCCCGGCGATCGTCGCTCTGGCCGGCGATGTTCGGTCTGGCCTGCTGCGCGATCGAGATGATCGCAACGGCCAACTCGCGTTATGACCTGTCGCGCTTCGGCGCAGAGATTTTCCGGGCCTCGCCCCGGCAGGCCGACCTGATGATTGTGGCCGGCACGGTGACCTGGAAGATGGCGCCGCCGGTTCGCCGGATCTATCTGCAGATGCCGGAGCCCAAGTGGGTGATCTCAATGGGCTCCTGCTCAAATATCGGCGGTCCATTCGCGCATGGTTACTCGACCTTGCCGGGGGTGAACAACGTCGTGCCGGTTGATGTCTACGTGCCGGGCTGTCCGCCTCGCCCCGAGTCGCTGCTGGCCGGTTTGATGTTGCTGCAGCAGGTGGTCGACGACGAACACGAGCACAACGGCCGCAAGCGCCGACCGGAGCCGACGGGCGACTTCTCGCGGATGCTGCCCGAGGGCGACCCGATCCGGATGGAGCTGGAATCGCTGTTCCCGCCGTACCTGGGCTCGGACGGTCAGCCTCGGGACAAGTGGACGGGCGCGCTGCAGCATGACCAGAATTTCTTCACGAGCCGGTAGTCTGTTCGCGAACTAGAGGGACAGAGACATGGTCTTCGGCAAAGGCATCGCCAAAGGACTGATGACCGTGGTCAAGCACGTGCGCAAGCCGGTGATCACCGTGCAGTTCCCGGAAGAGGAACGCGAGATCCCGCCGCGGGCGCGGACCAACCTGGTCTGGTTCGTGGAGCGCTGCACCGGCTGTTCGACCTGCGCCCAGAGCTGTCCGGATGGCTGCATCCTGGTGGACACGGAGCCACGCGAGGATGGATCGTTCCTGGTCAACCGCTACGAGATCGATTTCCGGCTGTGCATGTACTGCGGGCTCTGCACCGAAGCCTGCCCCTACGAGGCGATCCAGGTCGGCGGCTCGTACACGAACGTGGTGACGAACCCGAACCGTCTGTACAAGGACAAAGAGGACCTGATCGAGCTGGCCAACGAGTACCTGGAGCAGCACGACTGGATCTATCCGAACGGTCAACAGGCGGTGCAGCAGACGGTGCATCCTGAGGAGCGTCGGCAACACCACTAGGTACAAGTGCGCAGGCCGATTCAGGAGTGTGAATCTGGCCGCTTCTCGTCATTGAGCATTGTTCCTGTGGTCGTCTCCTGAGCACGCGTCACGCGGTAGTCGGAGATTCAACTCGGCAGCAGCCAGTAGGCGCGCATTGAACTGAAGAGCGGCCCCGGACTCGTGGACGAGAGCGGCGCCGTCATAGAAGTAGTCGCATTCCCCATATCCGATGCGAAGCGCGTATGTGCCGTCGTCGGGAAAGCGAATGGTGAACTGGCCGTCTTCTGAGGGTTGAGCGTGCGAACTGCCCGACTCACCCTCGACGGAGATGTCGTAGGTGTCGACCTCCCTGCCATTGGCGTCGAGGAGCACGCCCGACGCGGCGATGGTGCAATGCGGCTCGACGAGCTGGAGATCGAGGATCACATCCTGATCGGTGAGGGTGAAGCGTCCGGCGGTGAGGTCGTCGGGAGCTCGGGGGGCGCTGGCGCGAGTGACCTGGCATCCGTCGATGGAGAGCGCCATCGAGTACCGGTGCGGTTCTGCGAAGAGGCTGTAGCCGCCGTCCGGCCAGGATCCTGACAACCTGACGATGCGAGCGTCGGACGCCTGGCGCAACCAGACCATCGCGCCCTCGAGCGGTTCGTCGAGATGGTCTGTGATTCGTCCTCGGATCACGTAGTTTTGCGCGGCGCCCTTGGCCGGCGACTGTGCGGAGTGGCAGGTGGCGTCGACCTGGAAGTCGCCGAGCGTGTCCGTGATCAGGTCGGCGATGAGCGGGCTGTGCTCCTGCAGGTGGAGGCGGTTCTTGAAGGGCATACTGAACGACTGGCCGGTGCCGACCCATGCTCCGACCGCTTCCGCCCAGAATTCGGCGGTGTTGGTTGCTCCATAGGCGCCGTCCCAGAGGCCGGATTCGATTCCCGCGCGGTAGGCGCGTCCCAGTGAGCTACTGAAATTGCCGCTTGACGTGCCTTGACTCAGGGCGTAGTCGATCGCGTGGGCATACTCGTGGATCACGATGTCGTAGCCCCAGGACACTCCCCCGAGGCAGAGGACGTTCTCCTCGGGTACCAACGTCGGTGTGAACCGGTTGGGCCCGAGACCGCGAGGGCCTCCCGGCCCATGCGGCTCCAGCTTTACGATGTCCCGGTATTGCCGGTATGGGGCGAGATCGAAGGTCTGCTCTTCATGGCCGACGACCACGACGTGCACCCGCTGGCGGATCAGGGTCTCGCGGATGTCAGGCCGGTTGACCAACATGTCATCGAGGATTGCGGCGGCGCGGAAGAGCGCATCGTCAGCGACGTTCTCAGTTGCAATGATGGCGATGCCGTCGGCGTCGAGGTGTTTGTCAAACGAGGCGTACCAGCGGACGTGGTCGGGCGGGGGGCCAAGCGGATGAAGCGCGCGATCACCGCTGGGCTGCAGCCAACTCGTTTCAGTCGTGTTGAAGACCCAGAGTCCATCACCTCGGCGCAGTTGGTGTTGAGGCTCCGAGCCTGGACGTGAGCCGGCCTGATAGAGGGCGAGTTCGCTGTTCTCTGCATTCGAATAGAAGGCGTGCGTGAAGGAATCGCCGATGGAGCGAACCGCCAGCTCGATCGGGGTCCCACTGGGGCCCGTCCAGGCGACGAGGTTAGGGCCAGTCTTGAGAGGGACCCACTCACCATCGGCAACAGTGGGTTGATGCCACTCGATCGGGTCATCGCCTGCGACCCGTACGACCAGTCCCATCCCGGGTTCGATCGTCTGAAGCGACGCGAGATAACCGCGAGCTGCGAAGCGGTAAGTGGATGTCTCAGCGTCCCAGGTGTAGACCAGTTCTACTTCCGGAATCTGGTCGAACAGGTTCTGTGGGGAGGCGGTGTAGCCGACCCAGCCGATCAGGTTGTCTCCGGGCTGCAGGATTCTCAGGTTGGGCGGGGGTGGCTCGCTGGCCGCCAGCGCCTGGGTCAGCCAGAGGTTCAGCGACAACGCGACGGCGACGGCGAACAGTCGGAGCGGCGCGATACTCAGGCGATATCGGCGACTGGTGCTGTTCCTGGTGGCTGTTGACCTGGTGCGGTGTTGACGTCGTTGATGCATCGGCGAAATTCTAGGCGGCTGATAGACTGAGCGGCGGTTCCGCGTGCCTGTGATGGGGAGGCCTTATGGCGACGATCACGATCAATGGACGGTCGGTTGAGGCCGAGGTTGGCGCTCCGCTGGTCGAGGTGATCAAGAAGGCCGGCTTCGCGATTTCCAACCTCTGCTACCTGGATGGCCTGCCTCCGTACGCCGGTTGCCGCACCTGCGCGGTCGAGGTCGAAGGCATGCGCGGACTGCCGCTGTCCTGCACGACCACCGTGATGGACGGCATGGTCGTGCGGACCGACACGCCGGAAGTGACCGAGATGCGCCAGGAGGTCCTGGCAGTGATCCTGGCAAACCACTCGGACCGCTGCCTGACCTGTCACCGGATTGAACACTGTCGCACGGGTGAGATCTGCCTGCGCGACAACGAGGTCACGCACCGCTGCGTGACCTGTTCCAAGAACTATCGCTGCGAACTGCAGACCACCTGCGACGCCGCCGATGTGGGCCGCGCCAACGTCGAGCCATACATCGACGAAGCACGCACCTACTACCGTCACCAGCAGCCTGAGCCGGATCGGGCCAACCCGTTCTTTGAATTTGACCCGCAGATGTGCATCATCTGCACGCGCTGCGTCCGCGCCTGCGACGACCTGCGCCACACGACGGCGATCACCCTGGCCGGGCGTGGATTCTCGACGATGATCGCGTTTGGCGCGGGCGGACGAATCGATGAGTCGAACTGTGATTTCTGCGGCGCGTGCATTGACGTCTGCCCGACGGCGACGCTGATGGAGGCTCCGAACAAGTGGGTGGCGCGGCCGGACAAGTGGGTGACGACGACCTGCACCGAATGCTCGATGGGCTGCACGATCCAGATGGGCGTGCGCGACGGCCGCGGCGTCCAGGTGCGGCCGGGCAACGGCAACGATGTCTCGCGCACGCAGATCTGCGTGCGCGGACGCTTCGGGTACGACCAGACCCGGGACAAGGATCGATTGCGCGCAGCGTCCATCGGGCGCGGCGAAGACGCGTTTGAACAGGATGGCAACGCGGTGGTCGAGCATGCCGCCGCGGCGATCTCGGCGATTCTCGAAGAGCACGGACCGTCTGCGGTGGGCATTCTGGGCTCGGGCCAGATGACGCTGGAAGAGCTGTACTCGCTGCGCACACTGGCGACGCGGCTCGGCGTGACGAACCTGGACTCCTCGCTCGGTCCCGTGACCGCTGCGATCGGCGCGGCACTCAACGACGCGTTCGGCTCAGAGCATCTGCCTTCGCGGCTGACCGCGGTGGAATCGGCCGATCTGATCATCGCGATTGGCGATGACATTTCCGCATCCAACAACGTCCTGGGCGTGCGGATCAAGGACGCGGTGGCCAACAACGGCGCCTCGCTGGTGAGTGTTTCCTCTCGGCGGAATCCGCTGGCCGACTACGCCGTTGATGAAGCTCACGCGATCCATCCCCCGGACGGGGACCTTGCCAGCGTCGTTCAAGCGCTCGCGACCAACGTGGTCAAGGACCTTGATGTCCGGACGGGACTGTCCGACGTTGAGGGGCTGTCGGATGTCACGGCGAACGCCGAGGGCATCGGTCCTGCCTCAGCGACCATGCTTCGACGACGCGGCGGTTCGGTTGCTGTCGTCGTGGCTCCGTCTCGGACAAACGCCGCTCAGGCGAGCGCGCAGGTCCGAGCGGCGGCCAACCTGGCGATCGCTCTGGCCGGTCCGGCCGACGCACCGGCTGCGCTGCATGTGCTGCCGCCGGAGTCGAATTCAGTTGGACTTCGCGACCTTGGCGTCGTGCCAGGAGATGGCGGACTCGATGTGACCGGGATGTTGGAGGCCGCGCGAGCCGGCAGCCTGAAGGCTCTGATCGTGGCTCGCGACAACCCGGTGATGCTGCATCCTGATCGGGCAGCGACGGTTGCGGCGCTGGAGAACCTTGATGCGCTGGTCGTGATCGACGAGGTCGCGACCGAGACCGTCCAGCGTGCCACCCACGTTCTGCCCGACGTTTCGGCGTTCGGCAAGGACGGTCACGTCGTCAATGCGGATCGTCAGATCCTGCGTTTGCGGACCGCGACGGTCGACCAGCGCAATGCGCGTCAGCTTGGACTCTGGCTGGCTGCGCTGGCTGCGCATGTCCCGGCGGTCGACATTCCGACGACCAATGACGACGGTGAGCCGGGCGAACCGATTCCGGCTCCGCCTCAACCGCAGAACGTGCGCGAGGCCCGGTTGGCGATCGCGAAGATGGACAGCCGCTACGCAGCGCTTGGCGAGGCAGGGGCCACCCAGTCGCGGATGCCGATCAACGGGGCGGCGACGCAGCGATTCCTCGGCGTTCCCGCCACTGGGGCGGCAAATGGAGATGGCTCACTGACCCTGCTGACGGGTCGCGATCTCTACACCGACCGGCTATCCGCCGCTCGCGGCGAGGTCAACGCCGATCTCCTCCAGCGATCGGACACGGTACTGATCAATGCGGCTGACGCGGCGGCTCGTGGCTTTGGCGATGGTCAAGAAGTCCAGATCAGCGGCAATGGCGCCGAGATCGTCCTGCCGGTTGAGATCAGCGAGGACGTTCCGGTTGGCGCCGTCTGGGCCTCGGCCCTTCACGCCGGCGGAGCGGTGCAGGCGCTGCAAACGGCGGCCGCGGAGCGATTGGCCTCCGTCGAAATCAGCTGAGGCTGGTAGCCCGGCCTGGTGGCGATCGACGCTCTGCTGATTCCCTGAGCCCGGGCGCTCTTGGCGTTGCCTATACGAAACGTGGACAGTTCGGCATCCGCGCCGACGCCGCGGGAATCACGATAAGCTGAGGAAAATCGAGCGACCTCACCAGGGTGTTCCGTCGAGATCCGTTTCCAACCGCAACTCTTTCTCATTTGATTCAGCGATAGCCACAGAATCGAAATGCCATGGCATTACATCATCCCGATCCCGAAATCGCTTCCCCGCGCGGACACTACGTCTTTGTTGACGGGCCATCGATTGATGGCACGCTGGGTCGTGTGATCGGCCAGCCGCCGGGACCCGATACTCGCCCCGACTGGCGGCGACTCGAAACGTTCGTCAAGCAGCATTGCGGTCCCGCGCCGTACCTGGCCACGTTCGTGTTCTGGGCGCCCGGCCAGCAGGGCTTCATGCACTTCCTGCGTACCTCCGGATTCATGATCGCCCTGGGCGACCGGTTCACACCCGGACAAAGCTGCGCCGACCTGATTCGCGAGCGCATCAGTCGGCTGAACGATGCGGCCGACGGCGAGCAGGAATGGCAGGTGATCGTCGGGACGCACAATCCCGACCTGATCGCTGAACTGCCGGAACTGGCGAGTGAGGCGGAACGGGTCACCGTGTTCGGCTTCACCGAGTTTCTGCCTGACACACCGGAACTGGAAGAGTCGATCGACTTCTACGACATCGAGGATGACGCCCAGCTGTTTCGGACACCGTTGCCGCGGGTCGAGTTCGACGATGAGCTCGAGGATTCATCGGTCGCCGATCCCGATATGGCCTACCAACCGACACTGGTCAGGCCGCCGGCTCCGGAGCGTCAGACGCCTACGTTTGCGCCTCGGCCCCTCGGCGACGTGCGCGACTTCTATCTGATCGTCGACGGACGCAGCATCGAGAAAGAACTGGGCGAGATTCTTGGGGAGAAACCGAACCCCGGTACCCGGCCAGACTGGGGGACCGTGCTCGATTTTGCGCGCAGTCAGACCAATGCGGCCGACGGCGAGGTGAGGGCGCTGTTCGCCCATATCGCTCCGGGACACGCTGGGTTCCGCCGTGCGCTGAAGGACCTGGGCTACACGTCCAGCCCAGTCCGCCTCGACGATGCGCAGCCGATGCGGCCGGTCGTGGAGGAGTTCATCTGCGGCTTACTCGGCGCGCGTGCGTTCCGCGGCGAGGCAGGAGACGAACCGGCGCCGGACATCATGGTGATCGGTCACGGCCAGGCGATCTTCGAAGCGCTGAGCGACATTCCCGACCGCGGCCAGCGTTTGTGCGCGCTCGGTTTCCCGGAGCGGATGCCGTCGGTCGAGTCCTATCCGCGGATTGAGCAACTTGATCTGGAGCGCGACGCGCAGGCTTTCGGCGCGGAGTTGCCGAGAGAATTCGGCGTCGATGTCGACAACTTCGACCCGGACGAAGAGCTGTCCAAGCTGTTTTAGGCCGGGGCGACGAACGGCCTAGAGATCGAATGGCAGCGCGCTGCCGATGCCGAATGTCACGGCAGCGGCGAGGATGCCGACGAAGACTGATCGGCCGGCTGAGTAGAGCGGATTCCTGCTGGTCACCAGGGATGTGAAGAGACCGGCCACGGCCAGGGCGATCACGCTGGCGACCACTCCCACAATCAAGGCCCAGTAGTCAACGTTCCAGTCGGCTGCGTGCCAGATCAGGAACGGGATCAGGGGAATCAGGGCGCCGAGTGAGAATGAAGCGAAGGAACTGATCGCGGCGCGCCAGGGATCGCCAAGTTGGTCGGGGTCGAGGCCCAGTTCCTCGCGCACCATGGTGTCGATGAGCGCGTCGGGCTTATCGGAGAGTTCGGCGGCCACCTGCTCGGCCAGCTCCTGCGACAGTCCTTTGGCCCGATAGATGCTGACCAGCTCACGGCGTTCCTCGGCCGGATCGAGCAATACCTCGTCACGCTCCATCGCGATCTGGCGCTGCAGCACTTCGGACTGACCGCGCACGGAGATGTACTCGCCGGCCGCCATGGAGAACGCCCCGGCCAGCCAGCCGCCGATTCCAGCGACGAGCACTGCCTCGGATCCGATGGCAACGCCAGCAACGCCGGCGATCAGCGCGAGATTTGAGACGATTCCATCGTTGAGTCCAAAGAGCGCTGCGCGAAATGTCGAAGCGCCGTGGGCTCCGACGCCGGCGTGCCCCTCACCGACGGCGCCAACGGCTCCATATTGAGTGCCCAGTTCGGCCAGGGTGGCGCGGTGTTCTCGCTCTTCTTCGGCGAGGTCTCCCGAGTCGGGGTCGGAGACGTACTTCTGGATGTCGACCAGCTCTTCGCGCCGCAACTGCGAGATGACGAAGCCGAGGCCCCAGAGGCGCGCCTGGAACGCCATCAACCGCACGCGCAAGGAGGGGCGATGCAGATCGGCCGGGTACCGCTCGTCTCCGAGCAGCCTGACCCAGTGGGTAGCATGCTCCAGTTCCGATTCGGCCATCCTGCTGAGCACCGTGGCCGACTGCGGATCGCTCATCCCGGCCAGGCGGTCGTAGAGCCAGGCGGCGTCTAGTTCGTCGCCGATCATCTCGCGTAGACGAGCGCGGCGCTCGTCGGTGAGCGGCACGTGAGCCTGGGGCGGATCCATCGTCGTCATGGAGGCAGTGTATCCCGCGATACGAGCCATCTCTGCCGATGCGCGATGATCAGAGCACATAGCAACACCTTCGGATTACCCGTCCACCTCGGAGTCGGCGCCATGCTCAAGTTGGGATTGCCCAAGGGATCGCTCGAGACCCCCACTTTCGATCTGTTTCGACGCGCCGGTTTCCATGTCTCGGTCAACTCGCGTTCGTATTTCCCCGAGATCGACGACGAGAGCATCAGTTGCACCATGTTCCGGGCGCAAGAGATGGCTCGTTACGTAGAGGACGGTGTCGTCGACGTGGGAATCACGGGACACGACTGGGTCGTGGAGACCGGCGCGGATGTGGTTGAGGTAGCGGAGATGACCTACAGCAAGGCGACCAGCAGGCCGGCTCGCTGGGTGCTCGCGGTTCCGGCCGAGTCGCCGGTGACCGAGGTGGAACAGCTTGAGGGCGGCGTGATCGCGACTGAGCTGGTGCGGACGACGCGTGAGTACTTTGAGCAGCGCGGCATCGACGTACGAGTCGAATTCAGCTGGGGAGCGACGGAGGTCAAGGCGCGAATCATCGATGCGATCGTCGATGTGACCGAAACCGGTTCGTCGCTGCGGGCCAACAATCTGCGGGTGATCGCCGAGGTGCTGCACAGCACGGTGCGGCTGATCGCGAACAAAGAGGCCTGGGCCGATCCGCAGCGGCGAGAGAAGATCGAGGCGATCAACACGTTGCTTCAGGGGGCAATCACAGCGACCAGCAAGGTCGGCCTGAAGCTCAACACTCCCCGCGCCCACCTGGAGGACGTGCTCACCGTGATTGGCAAGTTCGGCGAGCACGCCCCCACGATCAGCCCATTGATCGACGACTCATGGGTTGCGCTGGAGATTATTCTCGATGAGCGCCAGGAGCGAGAGATGATCCCCGAACTGCGCCGCGCCGGCGCCAGCGGACTGGTCAGTTACCCGCTGAACAAGGTCATCTCCTGACCGCCGCTGAGCGCCTTCAAGTTCCCGGCTGACCAACCAGGCGCCGACCGGCGCGTCCTCGGGCACGATCCAGCGAGCGGTCGACTCCATGCTGACTCCGGCCGGGACGTAAGTGGCCTGGACGAATCCATTGCTCAAACGTCTCGCGTAGACCCGGCCGAGTCCCTCGCCGTCGGATGTGACCGGCCCGGTCCTCAACCATCGGTCTGCGGCGACCTCAACGGGCAGCTGTCGGCCAGGCGGCGAGACCCGCTCGCCGTTTGAAAGATCGACCGCAAACTCCACCCGTCCGTCGTCCAGCACACGGGCCAATAGTCGAGTGACCGTGACGACCGGCTCGCCCGGCGGTTCCTCGGACACTTCGGGCTGGGGAATTGCCGGGTTCGAGTCGAGGCCGAGACCGGTGAGTAGCTGATCGTGATCTTTGCTTGCCGAGACCACGCCACAGTAGGCGCGATCCAGCATGGCTGCGTAAATCGGCGACTGCAGACGCAGCGCTTCGTCGGCGAAGGAAAGGGCTCCGCGGTTGACATTGCAATCCAGGCCGGCCGCGAACTCACTGAGCGCCCCAGCGACACCAGGGTCGGTCCAGCCTTCATCGGCGGCGCGCTTCGCCAACACCACAACGGCGGCATCGACCAGGTGGACGTCGATCTGCTGGGCCAGAGCGAGTCCGGCGTGAATCTGTAAGGCTTGTTCGACCGAGATGACGCGCTCGGCATTGGCGAACTCATCCCACGCTCGCACGAAGCCATCGATCCTCGCGGCTGCGGCGCGGCCGGCAAGGACGACGATCTCCTCAGCCGCAGCGGCGCTCTGGAACTGCTGAGGGTCGAATCGGGCACGATCAAGCGTCTCCCCATGAGCAGCGCTGAGCGTTTCCAGCAGCACATCCCTGGTTGGCGCAGCGGGGTCAGACAGTTCAGATATGGGCAAGCCGCCTCGGCCGACGATTGCGAACAGTGACTCCGCTCGCGCGCGCAGGAACTCGAGGACCGATTCGAAATCGGCGAGAGTCTGCGTGCGCACGCCTGCCGCGTAGATGGCGGAGGCGCTGATGCGTGGATCAAGTCTCTCTTCCTCGGCAGATTCCGAGTCGTCCGACGCTTCCCCGGTCTGGCCGGTTGTGGCGATCGATTCCTGTCCTGCTTCGTCCGCCGGGGTGACCGTGGTTTCGACCTCTCCGTCCTCGGCGGCAATGGCGGAGACCTGGTACTCCACGCCGTCGACGCTGACGTTGACCGGGTCGAACTCGAAGCCGGTCAGCACCATGATCGGTCGCGTCAGCCAGTGACTGGCGAGCGTGTCGAAGTTGTCGTCGATAACCACGACGCGAAGCATGACGTCGGTGGGGCCGGTGCGCCAATCGAACTGACCGTTGAACGGTTGCAATAATGGCAGTGACCCGCTTCCGTATGCCTGGACCAGGTCGCTGCTGTGATAGGAGGCACCCACGTGCCAGAGTTCGCTGTCGCCGTCCACGGCGTCGATCCAGGGGGTTCGCCAGTCGGCAACGTATGGCCATTGGAGTTGCACCCGCAATCTGGCGTTGGGGTCGAGCACCGATAGTGGCTCATCGCCCAGATTGCTCACTCGATAGTTGATCGGGAAGGGCAGGCCGAGGACGACGCGGTCGGGCGCTTCGATGGCCTCCAATTTGATGATCGGTCCGTCTTCGGCCGCTGCGATGGTGAGCTCGAACTCGGCGGCAATCAACCCCTTGAGGTCACGATCACCCCAATTGGTCGCCTCGATCATGTAGACGCCGGCGCCGAGGAATCGCTCGATCCGTGAGTTAAATCCAACGCCCCCGTCGTCGTCGGCCTCAAGCAGCTCTCCGCTCTCGTTCAGGAGATAGACGTACGGATCGGCCAGTTCTGCTGTCAGATCGATTCGAATACGACGGGTGTCGGTCAACTCGAAGCGGTAGCGCTGCCCGGCGCGATCAGGCCGGTAATCGGATTCGCATCCGAAGTGCGACCACTCGCCGGTGGCGCTGAGTGTGTCGACCAGCACACCCAGATCGACCACGTCGAGGCAGCCTTCGATGACCTGAACAGTGAGCACGAATGAGCCGCTCACACGCCCCGACCAGCCAAGCGCGCCGGCTTCGACCTGGTAGGTGCCTGGGAAAAGGGCGCGCTCGATGCGAGCGTCGCCGCCGGCACCGGTGTCGTCGTCGGCGTCGATCAGCGTGCCATCCTCGGCGAGCAGGTAGACGACCGCGTCCCTCTCGACCGAGCTCAGGTCGATTCGAACCTCAGCCTCCTCAGCCAGGCTGAAGCGAAAGAGCTGGCCCGGACGGTTGTCAAGGAACTGAGAAGAGTCGCACTCGTCGGTCGACCAGGTGCCTGAAGCGGTCAGGATGTCGCTCAGTTCGCCGAGTTCGACTGGCGGTGGACAGTCTGAAGGGCCTGTCTCCTGGGCTTGCGCCGGACTCCAGAATGCGAATGCCCCCATGAGCAACATCAACACAACGAGAGAGGCGGCCTTTTGCATGTGCAATTCCATATCTGACGTGTCTTATGTTCGCCCAACATCGTATCCGCCGTCGCAGAATGCCGACAGCGCGCGATCGCTGCAACCCGAGCGGCGCAACAACGGCGCTCGGGGCATCTCCTGCTCAGCGGGGCTTTCCAACCAACGGCTCGGGAGGAGTTACTGGCCCTGTCCGTCGTCCGCGGCGGGCGGTTCCGCATCTGAAGGCGCCGGCTCGGGACGGAAGCGCTCGGGGACGTCGTGGCGAGGATCACCACGCGAGAAATCGCTCCAACAGTCGATGTGGCCTTCAGTGGTGATCGCGCAGGCGGCGCGATCACCGAAGAGCTGCGAATACCTGCGTTCGGCGGTGGTCTCCCTGTCGGGACCGCCTTCGTAGAGAGTCGTGAACGGAATATCCCAGGACGTGAAACGGATCTGGTCGGCCGGGCAATACTCGACGCTGGGGGCGAAGAAGTGGGAGCACCAATGGTGGGTCTGTTGGCAATGAAGTGAGCCGTCGTCGAGTACAGCGCAGCCCTGTGAGCCGATGACGTGGACGTTGCGAAAGATCTGGCTGTAGGGATCGGGCGGGCCCGGCGCCGGCGGCGAACCAGGGACGCGGCAGCGGACCTCAGCGTCTGCGGTGATCCCGCAGAGTCCGTTGCCGCTCGCGGCGATGCGGACGAAAGGGCCGACCTCGGAGACATACTGGTCGATGATCAGATCGCCCCAGCACGTGGTCCGGCCGTCGGCGTCGAGAGCGCAAAATCCCCGTCCGGTGTTGATCAGCTCGACGAAGCCGGTCCCTGAAGGTGCTGTCCCTCGCTGGGGAGGCAATGATCCCCAACAGACGATCTCCCCCTCGTTGGTGCGAGCGCAGGCGTAGTGCTGCCAGGGATGAACGACAACCTGGACGAAGTCGGTGCGGTCCGGGGGCACGCGTTGAGCGAGACCGAAGAAGTGCAGATCAGCTTCGGGATCGCGGGCGAGCAGTCTGTCGATCTTGCCCCGCAGGGAGAAATAGTTGGCGCCCCAGCAGACGACCGCTCCGTCGGTGGAGATGGCGCAGCCGTCGTTGTAACCAAGGCCGAGGTTGGTGAAAGCCCCGGTGGGCGGATCGGAGACGAGGGGAATGTCGAACCCCCAGCAGACGATCTCACCAGCGTCCGTCAGGGCGCAGACGGCGTTGGGACTGATGTCGATCTGAACGGGCGTCTCGGCGCGGGCCGGGACAACAAGGCAGCCGAGAAGGAGGAACACTACAAGAGCGATGAGCGGTGTGAGGCGCTTGGTCATGGCGGCAGGCATGGTCGTGGGAGGCAAGATAATGAGGCTGAGTCGGCGGCGTGCTCTAGGATCGCTGCACCAGACCGCTTGACTGCCTGTTTGATTGATTGGAAGCGCAAGATGGCACTACGCACGCCTGCCGAATACGTTGAATCTCTGCGCGACGGCCGCGAGATCTGGTACCGCGGAGAGCGCGTCGACGACGTGACGACGCACCCAACGATCAGCAAAGCGGTCAAGCACGCCTGCATCGACTACGAGATGGCCGAGTCGGACGAGTACCGCGATCTCGCCACTTACGAAGAGGATGGCGAGAGCTACTCGGCCTACTACCGGATACCGCGCACCACGGACGATCTGCTCAATCGCTCCAGGCTGATTGAGGCGGCGACGGCGGAAGGCGACACGCTGGTCGTGCTGATCAAGGAAATCGGCACCGACGCCCTGTTCGCACTGCTCGCGGTTACGGCCGAGTTTGAAGACCAGACCTACTTCGAGCGGGTGCAGGCATACTACGAGTACTGCCGCTCGAATGATCTCTCGCTGGCGGTCGCACAGACTGACGTCAAGGGCGATCGGATCAAGCGACCCGCTCAGCAGGCCGACCCGGACATGTACCTGCGGGTCGTCGAGCGGCGACCGGACGGCGTCGTGGTGCGCGGCGCGAAGGCGCACACATCGGTGGTGACCAACACCAATGAGGTGATCGTTCTGCCGACCCGCGCCATGGGCCCGGACGAGCAGGACTGGTCGATCGCGTTCGCGCTGCCGGTCGACACGCCGAATCTGCGATTCATCGCTTCACCCTTTGGTGACAATTCGACGCATGAGGGCGAACGGCCGATTTCGGCGGTGCGCAAGATGATGGAAACGATCACGATCTTCGACGACGTGTTCGTCCCGAACGACCGCATCTTCATGGACGGAGACACGGAGGCGGCGGGCACGCTGGCGCTGACCTTCGTCGAGTATCACCGCTTTACCGCGGTCTCGTACAAGCTGCCGCTCGTCGACGCACTCGGTGGCTGCGCTGCGTTGGCCGCCGATTACAACGGGATCCTCGGCGTGACGCACGTGCGCGAGAAATTCATTGACCTGATCGACTACGCCGAGACGACCCGCGCGTTGCTGGAGAAGTCGGCCGAGCGCTGCATTGCCAAGCCGAATGGGCAGGTGGCGCCCGACCCGATGACGGTCAACCTGGCCAAGTCGCACTTCGCCCACGGCTACCACGAGGCGGTCCAGCATGTGCAGGAGATCGCCGGCGGCATTCTCGTGACGGGGCCGGGCGACGAGGACTGGGAGTCAGAAGAGCTGCGACCGTTCTTGCAGAAGTACCTCGCCGGTCGTGACGGCGTCAGCGGCGAACAGCGGATGAAACTGCTCAATTTCGTCCGCGACCTGACCTCATCGGACTATGGCGCATACCAGGAAGTGCTGGCGATTCACGCCGAGGGCTCGCTCCAGGCCGAACGGCTGCAGGTGTTCCGGGCGTTCAACGAGAACGGCGGGGCGCGTCGCGTGATGCGGCTCGCGGGTAGAATGGCTGGCGTCAGGTAACGGCCGGCCCGTTCGGAAGCCGAGATCATGCCGGAATTGCCCCTGTTTCCGCTTCAGATCGTCGTATTCCCGGGCGAATCGGTGCCGCTGCATATCTTCGAACCGCGCTACCGCCAGCTGGTCAAGGACACGCTGCAGACCGGTGAACCGTTCGGGATCGTCTTGACCCGTCGCACCCGTCAGCAGCCGACGCAGGAAGATCGGGAACCCACCCACGACATCGGCTGCACAGTACGTATGGAGTCGAACGAGGCGTTCCCCGACGGCCGGTTCAACATCGGCTGCATCGGCGAGCGGCGCTTCCGGATCGTCGAGAAGCTTGGCGAGCGTCCATACTGGGTCGCCGATGTCGAATACCTGGAAGACCCTTCGGACTCAGAGTCGGCGGAAGCCTATACCGCCCATGAAGCCACGTCCGTGTTGTACCGGGAGCATCTGGGGCTGGCGCTGGCGCTGCAGAACTCGTGGCAGCGATCGTATCGGCTACCGGGGCGTCCCAATCCACTGGTCAACCACGTCGCCTCCAGCATCGAGGCGCCGGCATCGGTGAAGCAGGAAGTGCTGAAGTCGGAGTCGACGGTTGAGCAACTCAATCTGCTCAGCCGGATTCTGAGAGCGTCAAACCGCCAGCTCAGCGACCGCGTCCATCTGCATCACAAGCAGCGTTACGAGGGCCTCGGGGTCGGGAACTGAGGGCCGGGACGACAGGGCCAAGATCAGGAGCGGCGGACCGATTCGCGCGGCTACAACGCGTCGACCCCATTGTGGCGGATGTGCCTGGCGACGGTGAGCCGCAGCAGCTCGGTTGGGCCCTCAGCGATCCGGAGCGAACGGCTGGTTCGGTAGAGGCGCTCCAGCGGGTGGCCCCGGAGCAGCGCCTGCGCGCCATGGAGTTGGATGGCCCGGTCGACGGTTCGGTGCAGGCACTCTGACGCCAGCCACTTGGCTGCAGCTACCTGAGTCCCCGCGGTCGACTCGTCCGCTTCTCGGGCCTCGGCTGCCTGATAGAGCGAAGTTCTGGCAGCGTAGGTATCGGCCGCCATGTCGGCGAAGATCGCCTGCACCTGTTGTTGCTCAGCAAGCGGCTGGCCGCTGCGGTGAGGACCTTCGATTCGCTCCAGCGTCGTTCGAGTGACCCAACGGGCCCAGCCGACGCAATCTGCCGCGACTCCGAGGCGCATCCGGTCGATGTTCTGCATCGCCCGAGGCAATCCATCGCCAACCTGGCCGAGCAGACGTGAAGCGGGTACGGCGACGGAGTCGAAGAAGAACGGGGAGTGGGTACTGCCGTCCATCGAAGCACCCATCTCCCCCTGGGTGACGCCGTCGGCCTCGCGGTCGATGACCAGTAAAGCTGTGCCTTCGTCGGGAACGTTGGCGACGACGACCAGCCAGTCGGAGGAAGCTCCGCCGGTCACGAACCCCTTCGCTCCGCTGACCAGAAAGCCGTCCGCGTCACCGTTCAGAGTCGACCGCACCGCCTGGGTCGGTCCACGAGTTTCATCAGGACGCAGCGCTTCGGTGAAGGCGAAGGCCGCCGTTCGCTCGCCCCTGAGAATGGGTTCGTACAGGTCCGCGCGCTGTTCCTCGTTGTCGGCGAGGCGCATGATGCCGGGACCCGCGCCCAGCACGTGCGATGCGAACGGATTGCCACTAAGCGCCAGTGCTTCGCGGGCGGCCGTGATCACTCGAGGGCCACCGCCCAATCCACCGTCGGCCTCGGGTACGACGAGCTGGTAGAAGCCGGCCTGGTCCGAACGTCGCGCGATCTCGCGGCGCAACTCCGTCGGGGGGCCTTCAGGGTCGGCGCCGGCCGTGATCGGATCGATCTCGTCCGCGACGAAGGTCAAGAGGTTCGACTGCAAGTCAGCCAGATCGGCTGCGAGTTCGAAGTGCATCGGTGAGGCTCCCAACTAGTCGCTGCGATGTGACGCCTTCGTGGATATCGCTAATCCGTCATCTGCGCCAGTTCGAAGTCCCGGAGATCGGCTTCTGGCGCATGCGTGAGCGCGACGCCGAGCAGCCGCGTCTCGGCGAGAAGTAGTTGAGCGTCGACAAGCTGTTGGTCTGAGGCATCAGCTCGGGCCAGCAAAATCGCGCCGGAGGAGGACCGGGCCACAGCGGTCGAGGAGATGTCGCATAGCGGGTCGGTCAGCAGCAGCACATATCCGTCCGGACGCACCGCGCGCGCAGCGCTGCGCAGGATCAGTTCCCAGCGCTCGACCGGCGACCAGGAGACTCCGTTCAGCCACGCGGGAGGCGTTTCATATGTGATCTCGAACGCCGGACGCCGGGCGTCCAGCCAGATCACCGTTCTGCCGCGGGCCGCGAGTGTGCGGGCGGTTTGAATCAAGGTCGCCGTGACTCCCGATGCCTCGTCGAGCGGGACGATCGCGACGATTCCGAAGAGCGGATTGATCGCATTGGCCAGCCTGACCGCATCGTCACTCGATGCACCACGTTCCTGCGTGGCGGCGATCGGGGCGACGGACTGGTGTGTCGCGCCCTGTTGCGCGGCCTGTTCGGCCTCGGGCGAGATGACGACGATCGGACGCAGCCCGATTCGGCCGAGCCGACCGAGCGTCGTGCTGGGGGTCTGGGCCCGGTTTGCCACAAGCCATGCCAGCCCGAGTCCTCCGACCAGGCCGAGCGCTGAGGCCCAGGCGGCCGTCCACTCGGTGTCCGGAGCCACTTTGCGGGCTCCCGGCCGGACCAGGCCGAGCACCTGCAGGCCGGCCTCGTCGCCATAGCGGTTGATCGCCTCACCGATCCCGGCGTGTGCCAACGCGACCGCCAGGGCTTCGGCGTCAGTCTGGCGAGACGAACGCACCGTCACCCTGATCAAGGTGTCGGTCAACTCGACGGAAACGCCGCCGATGACAGGCAAACCCTCCTCGGTGGCCATCATGCCGCCGGTGGCGGCATCCTGTACGTCGGTGTCCAGAAAGAGTTCGGCGTACTCGGACGCAGGCAGACCTTCCTGGGCCCAGAGGTGCACATCTGCGTCCCAGGCGGCGACTGTCGATTGCGAGACGATGACGCCGATCAGGGCCGCCATGACCGCCGTAATGATCGGCAGCCACCAGGGGAACCCGTCCTTGAGGCCGAGGGATCCGGTCACAGGTCCGAGTGTATCCGTCGACCGCGTTGGCCGAACCAATCAGACAGGTCGGCGTCGCGGCCGAGCTGCTGTCCGCACTAGTGCATATGGATGGTTGCTTCCTCGTGATGTCAATCGCCCACCGGACCTCCGGCGGTGGCGGCGTTCCGGGTAATCTCCCCCAATGCGACGAGCCATTCTGTTGTTGGCCCTGGCAGTTGTTGTCGCCGCTTTCTTCGCCATTGGCGCTCGCCCGGTCGAGGCTGCGGACGATCGGCTACACGTCGACGTTCGCTTCGAAACGGTTGATCCTCAGATCGAGCAACGGCTGATCGACAGCGGCTTCGAGATTGAGCTCTCGATGCCTGAGCTCGGGCGCTGGCAAGGCTGGTTGCCAGCTCATCTGTTGGACAATCTCCGGGCATTGGAGGGTGTGGCCTCGGTCCGGACGCCTCGCTACGCGAGCTTCGCCGCCGGTGACACGCTGACCGAGGGGGACGAACTGCTCAATGCCGCATCGGCTCGGCGTCGGTTCAACGTGGACGGCAGTGGGGTCCGCGTCGCTGTCATCTCTGACGGGATCGTTGGCCTGGACGAGGCCATCCGGGCCGACGAAGCGCCGCGGCTTGCCGAGGCGCGGCCATTTGGGGGCGGCAGCCTGGATCGCGGCGAGGAAGGGACCGCGATGATCGAGATCGTGCACGACCTCGCCCCTGGCGCGTCGATCTCGTTCGGCGCGGTCTACACCGATCTGGATCACATCGCCGCCGTCAAACACTTCGCGAAGAAGGTCGACATCATCGTCGACGATGTGTCTTTTGCGTTTCCAGGGAACCAACGAAGCGACGTGTCGCTCAATACGACGAGAGCATTGCGTCATCCGGAATGGCCGCTCAGGCTGTATGTCACAGCGGCCGGTAACTGGGCCGAGTCTCATTGGACGGGACTGTGGCAGGCAGGCCCGGACGGTTCGCTGCTTGGGCTTCCTTCGTCAGGGGCGGTGCATCAGTTCAACGACTCCAGCGGCGCGGAGTCGCTCTTCGGCGCCGGCAACAGCTTCAACGTGGACCCCGACGACGAGATCCGCCTGGCGCTGTTCTGGGACGATCTCTGGGGGCGTTCGACCAATGATTACAACCTCTACCTCTTGTCGGGGGTCGGCGAGATCCTCGCGTCCAGCCAGATCACGCAAGCCATCGGCGTGGACAACCACGACCCACGGGAACATCTCACGTACACGCATGAGGGCGAAGCCACGGAATTGTTCGCTGTCATCCAGAATCGCAACGACGACGCGCAGCCGGTCACGTTCGACCTCTTCGGGTTCCGCGGCAACGGCGAGCAACTTCGCCTGAATCACCGGACGCCGCAGGGCAGCATTCTCGCTCAGTCGGACGCCGAGGACGCGTTGACAGTAGGAGCGGTCAACGTTGGCCGGCAATCCGTTGCGGCCTATTCGAGCCGAGGACCCACCATCAACGGAGCGCCCAAGCCTGAACTGAGCGCGGTGGATGGCGTGTCGGTCTCAGAGACGACGCACTTCGGTCCGCGGTTTTCGGGATCCTCAGCGGCGGCGCCGCACGTAGCGGGTGTGGCGGCCCTGTTGCTCCAGGCCCAGCCCGCGCTGCGCGCTGGCGACGGCGGCAATCCCTTGCTCGAACGTCGGCTGATCCGGGACATCCTGATCGAAACGGCCAGCGACATCCCTCCTGACGGCGCCGACCCGGCGTCGGGAGCGGGCTTGATCGATGCCGACGGCGCGCTCGAGATGGCCGCGACCGTCGTGGCTGTGGTTGAATCCAGCTCGGACGATGGTCCAGGGTCGTTCAGAGCTGCGATAGCGAGCGGCGCATCGATCGTGCTGTTCAGCGAGGCGCCGGACCAGCGGCGCATCATCCTCGGATCAGAACTGCCGATCCTTGGGGACGGACTGACCATCGACGCAACCGGTTGGACCCTCGACGCCTCGGGGGTCAGCATCGGTTTGCGAATCGGCGACGACACGGAACTGTGGGGGCTGTCCCTCACCGGCGCGCAGCGGGTTGGCATCGTGATCGCCGGCGACTCAAGCCGTCTCGTCGATGTGACGGTCGACGACAACGAAGTGGGTATCCGAGTCGACGGTGAGGATGCAATGCTGGAAAGGGTGAGGGTGCTGAGAGGAAGAACGAACGGAGTTGAGGTCTCGAACCATGCATCCGTAGCGATCTCAGCCAGCGAGTTCGACGCGAACCAGGGCGCCGGTGTGAGGATCGCTCCCGCGGCGGGAGATGTGACGATCGGCCCCGACTCGGAACCTCCGACGCCAGCAAAAGCCAGCGAACTGCATGCGCCGATCGGTGCGCTGGAGTCCGCGTTTCCGCTGCCCCGCTCCGGCTTGAGCCATACGATCATCGGTTCGGTCAGTAGGGACGGCTTGCCGGCCAGCCAGGGCACGCGCGTGGATGTTTACCTGGACAGGCGATTGACCGCGTCTGTCGCCGTCGACCAGGCCGCCAGCTTCAGAGCGACGGTGACGGGTCCAGGAACCGAGCTGCGCTTCGCTGTTGACGGTGCGGCCGCGGCGCAGCGAGTCAAATTTGAAGCCGGGGCCAGGACGACAATCACACTCCGTGCGGTCAGCCCGCTCAAGCTGCTCGCGGTCGGGACATCAGACGAGCATGTCGCAGGGGCGAATCTGTTCCGCAACAACCTCACAGGCATAGAGATCGTGGCGGGAACGGGCGAATCAGGCGGTCGCCGTTTTATCTGGGGCAATCTGATGCAGCGCAACCGGACCAATGTGACATCGTCGCTATCCACGCCGACGATCAGCGAAGTGAGTTGGTCGGCGTCGGGCCTCAGCCTGTACGGGAACGCCGAGGGCGCTGAAGTTGCGCACTTGTACGCCGGAACAGCCGGAGAGCGTCGATTCGTCGGAGCGGCGACGACCGTTCAAGGCCAGTTTGCCTTCGAGCATCTCGACATCGCCTCGACGGCCACTGAGTTCTCCGTGATCGCACACAGCGCGGATGGAATCGCAAGCCCGGAAAGCAAGGTGCACACGGCGCCGACCACTGGATCGATCGCCAGCATCACGCCCGACTCGGGCTACGTCGACGGCGGCGAGTCCGTGCAAATCTGCGGCAATGGCATTGCGACCGACGCCGAGGCTCCCAGAGTCTGGTTCGGCAATCTGTCCGCCCGAGTGATCTTCTGGTCCGGCGAGTGCGTGACGGTCTTGACCCCGCGCTACCACGTAGGCCCGGCCGATGTCGCCCTGTTGCTCAATCGCTCCCGGCCGATCGTCGCACTTGAGGCGTTCGAATATCGGACCGTACGAGTCGTCAGCTTGAAGCAGGGTCGCAACTTCGTCACCTGGACAGGCTCCGATACTCGCGTGACGACGGCCTTCTCCTCGCTGGCAGGAGCGACGTTCCGCGCCTACGCATGGGACGGAAATGCCCAACAGTGGCAGATCTTCTCGACCGATCTCCCGGCCCGGCTGAACACCCTGCGCACGCTCAAGCATGACCAGCCGCTCTGGATTCTGCTGGACTCCGAGGACATCGACTGGGAACAACCAGCGCCCGACTGAACGGCGGCGGACACTCGCTATCATCGATTCGGGTCGCGGCGGACGTAGGTCGCGTTGTATGAGAGGGCATCCGGATGGCCATCACAAAATTTGCAGATCCTCAAGCCGGAGTCGACCTGGGCAGCGCGACTGTCGTGATCGACGAGACCGCCCTGAGCGACTACTTCGAAGGTCTGGAGCTTGAACGTCCGGACGATCTCGCGACGGCCCCCTCGATGGTCGCCGCCAACGCGGACCTCTCGACGCGGATGCACTACGCCAACGACTTCGGCAACCTCTGGCTGCGCCAGGAGTGGGATTTCCGCAAGCCGCTCAAGCCGGGCGGAAGCTACGAAGCGTCAGCGAAGTCGATCGACATCTACGAGCGCCGCGACCGCAGCGTGATCTTGACTGAGACCGTGGTCAAAGACGAGGCCGGAGACGTCGCCGTGGCGATGCGGCATCATCAGTCGTTCGTGCTCTACCAGAGCGAAGGCCACGTGACCCTGCGCGATCCGTCAAAGAAAGAAGGCGCGAAATCCTATGCGCTGCCCGAGGGCGAGGCCTTCGGACCGCTGCTGCGCACGATCTCGTTGGAGATGTGCGGCTCTTTTTTCCACGGCGACCGCAACTATCACACCGACAAGCAAGCGTCGGAGGAGCTCGGTTTCACCGATGTCGTGGTCGGCGGCAAAATGACGATGTCGCTGATCGGCGAACTGCTGGATCAGCGCTTCGGCGACGCTTGGAAGTCTTCCGGCAAGCTGCTGATCAAGTTCGCCAACATCGTCTGGCCGAACGAGACGGTCGCGGTGAAAGGCGTCCTGCAGGGCGTCAACGAGGATGATCCCGAGCGCCGCAACATCTCCTGCTGGGTGGAAAAGGACAACGGCGTGATCGCCGTCGTCGCCGAGGGTAGCCTCAGGCTCTAGCCATCGACGGCAGGGAGCAGCGATGCCTGCCGAGGTCACCGTGTTCGTCCCGATCGGCATGAGGCCGCTGACCGGCGGCCGGCGCACCGTGCCGGCGAGCGGCGCCACGATTGCCGAAATCGTCGCCGACCTGGAGGCGAACTTCCCCGGATTCCATGAGACGCTCGTCGAGGAGGGCAGCTTGAGGCGGAATCTGACGATCGCGGTCAACAGCGTGGAGCAGCCGCTCGGCCTGCTGGCCACGGTCCCCGAGGGTGCCGAGGTTCACATATTGCAGGCCATGGCCGGAGGCGCAGTCATCCTCGATACCGGCGGGAAGTGAAGGATTGGCGACCGGGCCGCGTGTATCCTTTGGTCAAATTTGAGAGGGTCAAGCATGACGACTGCCGAATACAACGTGGTGGGGACGCGGCCGGTGCGACCGGATGGCGTAGAGAAGGTGACGGGGCGGGCCAACTACGGAGCTGACATCGCGCTGCCGGGCATGCTCTACGGCCGCATTCTGCGCTCGCCGCACGCGCACGCGCGCATCCTCAGCATCGACACCTCGAAGGCGGAAGCGCTCGACGGCGTGCGATGCGTGATCACCCACGAGGATCTACCCGGCGCGTCGGACACGGTGCTCGACTTCGGTGAGAGCGTCTCGCCCTACAAATGGGTGCTGGAGCAGACATTTGCCTCGGAGAAGGTGCTGTTCCAGGGTCACCCGGTCGCCGGCGTCTGCGCCACCGACCCACACATCGCCGAGGACGCACTGTCGTTGATCGAGGTGGAGTACGAGGAGCTGCCGCCGGTGCTATCGGTGCACGACGCGATGGCGGACGGCGCGCCGATCCTGCATGAGGGGATGAAGACGGTTGAGATGGTCGCACGGTTCGTGCCCGGCGACGGACGAGGAGAGCGCGATTCGAACATCGCCTCGCAGCTCGAGCTCGAGCATGGCGATCCGGCAGCGGGCTTCGAGGAAGCGGACATCATCCTCGAGGGCGAGTACGAGACGGCGGCGGCGCATCAGGGCTACATCGAGCCGCAGACCGGTACCGCCTACTGGAACGCCGATGGCACGCTGACCATCTGGACATCGTCGCAGGGACCGTTCGCCATCCGCGATACCGTCGCGCACATGCTGGGCATTCCCCTGGCCAACGTGAAAGTCGTGCCGATGGAGATCGGCGGCGGCTTCGGCGGTAAGACGAAGCCGTACATGGAGCCGGCTGCCGCGGTGATGTCGAGGAAGACCGGCCGGCCGGTCAAGATGTACATGAACCGCGAAGAGGTGCTGATCGGCACCGGACCGACCTCAGCGACCTATGTGCGCTGCAAGATCGGCGCCAGGAACGATGGCACACTGGTCGCCGCCGAGGCGACGCTGGCCTACGAGGCCGGTGCATTCCCGGGCTCGCCCGTGGGAGCGGGCGCGTCGTGCATGTTCTCCAGCTACGACCTTCCCAATCTCTACGTCAACGCCCTCGACGTGGTCACGAACAAACCGAAGGCGCACGCCTACCGCGCGCCCGGCTCGCCCCAGGCGACCTATGCGGTAGAGTCGTTGCTCGACCAGCTCGCCGAGCGCCTGGAGCGCGATCCGATGGAGTTGCGTGCGCAGAACGCCGCTCGCGAAGGAACGCGTCGGGCGGACGGGACGCGGATGCCGGAGATCGGGGCCGAGGAGACGATGCAGGCGGCGATGGATTCGCCCCACTACCGCTCCGAGCTCGGCATCGATGAGGACGGCCGGCTACTCGGCCGTGGCGTCTCGATGGGGTTCTGGCACAACGCCGGCGGAGAGTCTTCGGCGTACGCCATGACCAACTCCGACGGCACGGTCAACCTGTCGCTCGGCTCGGTCGACATCGGCGGGCAGCGGGCTGGTCTCGCGATGCAGTTTGCCGAGACGATGGGAATTGGCTACGAGCAGGTGCGGCCGCAGGTCGTCGACACCGATCAGATCGGCTTCACCAATGTCACCGGCGGGTCGCGCGTGTCCTACGCCAGCGGTCTCGCTGTCCACGAAGCGGCGCTCGACATGCAGCAGCTGCTCACGGCGCGCGCGGCGCGAATCTGGGACTGCGACGAAGAGGCAGTGTCCTACGCCGATGGCGCCGTGCACGGCCCGGACGGTCAGTCGATGCCGTTCGCGGAACTCTGCGGGCAGCTACAGCGGACGGGCGGTCAGATTCAGGGCGCGGCCGATGTCTCGCCGAATCGCCCCGGTCCGGCCTTTGCCTGCCACATCGTCGATGTGGCGGTGGACCAGGACACGGGCAAGGTCGACGTGCTGCGTTACTCGGCGGTGCAGGACGTGGGCACGGCCATTCACCCTGACTACGTCGAGGGACAGGTGCAGGGCGGCGTCGCCCAGGGCGCGGGCATGGCGCTAACCGAGGAGTACGTCTACTCCAACGACGGTCGGATGACCAACGCCAGCCTGCTCGACTACCGCATGCCGACGGCGCTGGACCTGCCGGAGATCGAGACGATCCTGGTCGAAGTCCCGAACCCAAGTCACCCCTACGGAGTGCGAGGCGTCGGCGAGGTACCGATCGTCCCGCCGCTGGCCGCAATCGCCAACGCAATCTACGACGCCACGGGCATCCGTATGAACTCACTCCCGGCCAGCCCGACGAAGTTGCTCGACCGGCTGCTGGACGAGTAAGCGCCTCTGGATCCAGGTGTCAACGGGGCGACCGTCGTGGTCGCCCCGTTGCTCTTGCTCACTTAGGTCGCGTACTCGCGCGCCAGACTGTCCAGCAGGTCGACCAGGAGATGCGGGGCTGAGAAGAACGGCGAGTGGTCGGTCGCCCACTCAACGACCCGGTCGGCTCGGCGGGCGAGCGTTCGCTGACCCTCGGCCAGCAGCGCCTGATCCTCGGTGCAGACCACGTAGGTCGTCGTGATCTTGTTCCAGGCCGTGTCTCGCGGCGGCTGGTCAAGTGGGATCGCAGCCTCGTCCCTGACCAATTCCGTCAACGCCCGTTCATAGTCCTCCTCCGAGCACTGGTGATAGAAGGCGTAGCGGATCTTGTCCTCCTGGACCGTGGTCGAGCCGTCCTCGCCCGGAATGACCGCGGTCGCCAGTTCGGGATTGACGAAGTTGTCGGGTATCGATCCATCGGTATCGGGCATGATCGCCGTGAGGTACACGAGATGCTTCACGTTGTCGTTGCCCAGCGGCGCCGTGGTCAGCGAAACGCCGCCGAAGGAGTGGCCGAGCGCCACAATCGGACCGTCGACCTGATCGAACGCCGCGCGCACGATCGCCTCGTTCTCGTCCGAGTCGGTGACCCCACGTAGCTGTCCGCTCGGCTCATGCAGACGGCGACGCTCGACCGCGACGACGGGTACGCCTCGGGCTTCGAGGCCGGCCACCACCTTGTCGAAACACCAGGGGCCGTGCCAGGCGCCATGGATCAGTACGACGGTGGCCGGTGTCGTTGATGTCGTCATGTTGGACTCCTTGAGACTGGTCAGGACGGGAATCGGTCTGTCGTGGTGGGTTCAAACTGCACGCCGAACGAGTTCAGCGCCATGGAAACGATGTGGTACTGACCGACGGCGAACACGACATCCATTAGCTGCCGGGTCGAATACCGCTCGGCGAGCTGGTTCCAGGTGCCGTCGGAGATGAATGCATCGTTGTGCAACTCATCAGCGGCGCGAATCAACGTCGCATCAAATTCATCCCAGCCATCGGCGTCTGGACCGAGAGTGATGCGGCGAATCTCGTCGTCGGTCAGACCGACCGAGCGCCCGAATCGCGAATGCTGACCAAACTCATACTCCGACTGGCAGTTCCAGCCGGTGCGGAGGATCAGGATCTCGCGCTCTCGCGGAGGCAACGAGGTCTCGCGCATGACATGATTGGTGAAGGCCTGGCGCGACCTGGCCAGCTCGGGATACTGCGCGATCGTCCGCTGAACATTGAGCGGCGACCTGCCGGATGCAGCAAGGATCTCGCGCTGTTCGTCAGTCGCATCTTCGTCGGAGACGGGGTCGATTCTGGGCCGTGAAAGTCGCATCGGTCACCTGCCGGACGCAGGGTAGAGCATGGTCGGAGCGGCCGGATTTGAACCGGCGACCTCTTGACCCCCAGTCAAGTGCGCTACCAAGCTGCGCCACGCTCCGACGACGGTCAGCGTAACACTGAAGGCCGCTCCGCCAGGCCGGACCCTCAGGCGTCTGCCGGGCGCTTGAGCATCATCCCGGTGCGGCGGCACTTGACGACCAGCTCGCCGCGTTGATTGATTCCTCGATGCTCGAAGATCACGATGCCCCGGTCAGGCCGGCTTCTCGACTCGCGCCGCTCGATCACCTCGGTCTCGCAGGTGATCGTGTCGCCGATAAACACGGGGTTGGGGAAGGTGGTCTCGTCGAAGCCGAGATTACCCAGCGTGGTGCCGAGCGTCGTATCAGCGACGCTGAGTCCAACAGCGAGGCCCAACGTGAAGATGCTGTTCACGATTCGCTGACCGAACTGGGTGTTGCCGGCGAACTCCGCGTCGAGATGCAGCGGCTGCGCGTTGTGCGTCAGCGCCGTGAACAGCAGGTTGTCCGCCTCGGTCACGGTGCGGGAGGGCTCGTGCTTGATCACGAGACCAGGTTCCAGTTCCTCGAACCACAAACCGGCCACTGCGAATCTCCGAACGAAGCGAGACTAAGCGAACCGTGTCATGTCGTCGGCCGCGTACTGGGCGACCGCGCGGTCGGCCTGTGCCGTCTCGCTGAGGCGCTCCAGCAATCCCTCGAGCTGCGATGCGGGGATCGCGCAGGTCATCTCCGCGTTCGGCATCTGCGTGCGCACGCGCGACAGCTGGCACCCGACCGAGGCCGCCATCTCGCCCGCCTTGGCGATCGCAACGATGTGGCACTGCGGCTTGCCTTCGATGCGGATGGTCGGAAAAGCGTCGTGCAGCACCATCAGCTGACGCCCCGTAATGCGGATGAATACGACATCCGGGTCGCTAGGTGACTCATCGAGTGGTCCGTAAACAACCTCCTCCGGCTTGTCTTCGACCACAGGAATACCCATCGCCGCCTCGGCCGTGACCCAGCCGGACTCGAGCAACGCGCCCACGTCGCCGCTTTCCAGCACATCGCCCAACTCAAGGAATCCATGCGTCACCGAGCCGACCGAGCAGTTGCGATGATCGGCGGCGACGGTCGAGAACGTGCTGTCGGCGGCATGCATCCAGAAGACGCACCCGGCCGGCACGGCGCCGGTGCGGCCATCGTCTGCCGGCGAGGGCATGTTCGATTGGAAGCGGTCGACGCCGCTGGCCGCGTCGTGGAACGTGATCGCGAGCGGTTTGTTCGCCAGTCCCAATGCGCCTTCGAGTTGCTCGGACAGGTCGGCCCAGTTCGTCATGCGTGTGTCCCCTTCTCAGGAACCGCGCCAGGCCGTTGAAAGGCCTCGCGCAGCGTCGGCGGGAAGAGCCGCCAGTGGCTTGGCAGCATCGCCGCCGCGCAGCCAAGATATATGACGCCGAAGATCCAGCGAATCAAGTTGTTCTCCTGGAAGAAGAACTGGCTCACCAACTGCGCCAGGAACACGCCGAGAAGCGCGAAGCCGGCCCGCGCTGTGAGCTGGCGGTCGATAATCAGCATGACCCCGAACACCGACTGCGCGGCCGTGATAAAGACCTCCGCCACCTGTGTGTCACTCGACGTGATCCCCGACAGCGCGCCGCCGCCGGCAATGTACGCAATCGGCACCGACGCAATCAGTAGCGTCCACTGGTTCACCTTGCTGGAGATCAGCATGTTGACGCCCATCCCGGCCGACCCTCGCCAGACCAGATACAACGCGGCCAGAAACTCGGGCGACTCCGATGCCAGCGGCGCGATCCACTGGATCACGAAGAACTCGCCGATTCCGACATCCCGGCCGACGTATTCGAGCCCGTGCACGAACGGCTCGGCCGCCAGCCCGATCACGATGGCCGAGTAGACGATGAAGAAAAGCACGGCCGCGCGGCGCGGCCAGACCGGCAGGCGCCCGATCGCCTCGGCGGGGCCTTCCAGCTCAGGTTCGCGGACCGGCGCGCGGGCGAGGCGGATCACGTACCAGAGAAACAGCACGCCGAGCACGACCGTGTCCTCGAGCCCGATCCGTCCCTTGGCGACGATGATGAACGAGTACAGCGTCGCGACGACCAGTATGCCGACGTCGAGCGTGATGCCGCGCGGCAGCGTGAGTTCGGGTTCGGTGCCGTCATTGGGGCGTCCGCGCAGGTCTCGCCACGCGTGACGCGCGGTAGACGTAATCAACGCGCGCGGGCCCGCCGCCTTCCAGGCGAAGAGGAAGATCACCGTCGCCCAGCCCACGCCGAGCAGCAGCCGGTTGGCGCCGGTCATGTTGGCCAGCGCTAGATTGGCCTTCTCTGAGAAGTCCGCGAACCGTACTGGGTCGGACGCGTACTGCCCCGCCTCGTAGGCCAACAGCAGATCAACCGCGTACTCGGGCAGCACGGCGATGAACGCCACCAGCGCCACCGACAGCGCCGCCGGAATGTCGTACTGCGACGCCTCCGCCCCGGAAGAGATGAGAAATGCAGCCGAGAGGATCGCCAGCCCGGAGATCGCCACCTCCGGATACGTATCCAGCTCAATCCCACCGAGTCGGAAGACCAACGACGGGACACCCGCCAAGACAGCCAGGATCAGCAGAGTCCACGGAGATCGGAAGTTCACCCGATCAGCGTAGTCAGCGATCCGCTGAGCGCCAGTGGGCGTCGGCTGCAGCGCGAAAGCTCAATTGTGGCCGAGCCGAACGAGCGCGTCCGACAACACCTGCTCCCACTCCGACTCCGCCAGCCGCCGAGCTGGTTGATAGCGCAGCTGCGTGGAGCCGATCTGCACCTGTCGAGGGACATCGAGCCGACGCTGGGCCGGACTGAAGCTGAGTCCGGGCGCAAGCCGCAGCACCACGCGTTCGCCCTCGGACTGGATGGATTCCGCTCCAATTCGAGAGGCAAGAACCTTGAGTTTGACCGCGCCGAGCAGATTGCGTCCCGGCTGCGGCAGCGGTCCAAAACGGTCGGCCAGCTCCCGCTCAAACTCCTCGACCTCGGAGGGGGAGTCAATCGCGGCCAGTCGTTGGTAGAGCGTCATCCGCAGACCCATGTCATCGACGTACGCCTCCGGTAGGTAGCGCGGAATCGCCAGATCGAGGTTCACGCGGGTGCCTTGGCGCGTACCGGCGGGGCGCCGACCCGACCGCTTCGCCCGCGCTCGCTGAACGGCCTCGCCGAGCAACTGGGTGAACAACGTGAAGCCGACCGCGCCGATATGTCCGGACTGCTGCGAGCCGAGCAGATTGCCCGCGCCGCGGATTTCGAGGTCCTTGAGCGCGATCTGGAAACCCGCGCCAAGGTCGTCCGCCTCCATGATCGTCGCCAGCCGTCGCTGGGCGACCTCGTTCAACGAGCGATACGGCTCGGTCATCAGATAGGCGTAGGCCCGCACGCTGGAGCGCCCGACGCGACCTCGCAGCTGGTACATCTGGGCCAGGCCGAGCCGCTCTGAGCGGTCGATGATGATCGTGTTGACTCGCGGGATGTCGACGCCCGACTCGATGATCGTCGAGCAGACGAGCACATCCGCCTCTCCGTGGGTGAAGCGCTCCATGTGCTCCCGCAGGATGTTGGCCGGCATCTGACCGTGCGCGACGAGGAAGCTCGCCTCGGGCACCAGGCGGCTAAGCTCAATCGCTTCGCTATCAATGGTTCGCACTTCGTTGTGCAGGAAATAGATCTGCCCGCCGCGATCGATCTCGCGCAGGATCGCCTCCCGGATCACGCTGTCGTCGCGCTCCATCACGTACGTGCTGATCGGCAGCCGCTCCTCCGGCGGCGTGGCGATCGTCGACATGTCGCGAATGCCGGTCACCGCCTGATGCAGCGAGCGTGGAATCGGCGTCGCCGAAAGCGTCAGCACATCGACTTCCCGGCGCAGCTTCTTCAGCCGCTCCTTGTGCTCGACCCCGAATCGCTGTTCCTCGTCGATGATCAGCAGTCCGAGACTCTTGAAGCCGATGTCGCCCTGCAGCAGCCGGTGAGTGCCGATCACGATGTCGGTCGAACCAGCTTTGAGACCGTCAAGGGTGACTTGCTGCTCGGCCGAAGTGCGCAGGCGCGAGAGCAGCCCGATCTCAACCTGCATCGCGGCGAGGCGCTGGCGGAAGGTGTCGTAGTGTTGCTGCGCCAGCACGGTGGTCGGAACCAGCACGGCGACCTGATGACCCGACATCACCGCCTTGAATGCGGCCCGGATCGCGACCTCCGTCTTCCCGTAGCCGACGTCCCCGACGATCAGGCGGTCCATCGGTCTGGGAGCTTCCTGGTCCCGGCGAACCTCTTCGATCGCGCGATGCTGATCGGACGTTTCGATGTACGGGAACGATGCCTCCAGCTCGATCTGCCAGGGCGTGTCCGGCTCGATCGCGATGCCGGGCTCGGTCTCACGGGCAGCGTGCAGTTCAAGCAGTTCGTCGGCGATCTCGGCGACCGCTCCACGTACGCGGGCCTTGGCTCGCTGCCACTGCCCCCCTCCGAGACGAGTCAGGGTCGGCGGCGAGTCTGATGGGCCAACGTACGGCTGGACCCGATCCAGCTTGTCCGTCGGAACCAACAGGCGGTCGCCTTTGGCGAAACGCAGGTCGAGGTACTCGCCCTCGCGCCCGCCGATCCGCTCGCGCACAACGCCATGGAACTTGCCGATCCCGCTGTCGACGTGAACGACAAAGTCGCCCGGTTTGAGCGTCTCCAGCAGATGCGGATCCGACTCCGGCACGGCACGGGGCTTCAGTGGCCGTCGCTGGCGTTGTCGCTCGAAACCGAAGATCTCGGTATCGCTGATCAGCGTGACCAGCCGCTCTCCACTGTCCGGGTCATCGAGCTGCCAGCCCTCGCCGATCGCCGCGCGCCCGACCGAGATCGACCGCGGATCGGGCGGAGCCTCGGGCTCCAGTCGGGCCAGCGGCAAACCGAGGTCGGTCATCAGCTCCGACAGCCGAGCCTCCTGCAGCGAGATCAGAACGTGCGCGCCTTCGCCCCTCGTCTGGCGCAGCGACTCAAACAGCTGGGTCAGCTTGCCGGCCAGGCGCGGCGCCGGACGGAACGGCAGGCGTTTCTCCCCGCTCGCCAGTCGGGAAAGCGATCGCACCTGCGACGACGATCGGCGTAGATGCGCCTCCAGTTCATCGCAGGTCAGCCAGGGATGCGGCAGCCCCGGAGGAACCCGCCCGCCCCGCTCAAGCTCCTCGCGGGCGTGAACGGCGCGCTCATCCCGCTCCTCCGACCGCGACGCGACGTCGTGCGGCTCATCAACGATGATCAGGGCGTCGGGCGGCAGATGGTCGAAGAGCACGCTCGGTCCAAGGAACTGCGTCCAGAAATCGGGGCGCGAGGTCGGACCGGCGTTGCGAAGATGTCCGAGGTCGAGAGCCAGCACCTCGGCCTCGGCATTCAACTCGACCTCTCGCCCCTCACAAGCCCGGCCGTCGACGGCGCTCAACAGCGACTCGATCAGCGGTTGCGAGCCCGGACCTGGACTCCACTCGCGAGCCGGCCTCAGCCCGATCTCCTCAACGACATCCGTCGACCGCTGCGTCCGCGGGTCGAAGCGGCGGATCGAGTCGACCTCGTCGCCGAACAGCTCGACTCTGACCGGCTCTTCATCTGCCGGCGGCCAGAAATCGACGATCCCCCCGCGCACCGCGAACGAGGCTGGTTCGATAACGATCCGATTGCGCTCGTAGCCGCTGGCGTCGAGCGAGCGGACAAACTCGGCCAGGCGAATCGTGGAACCTCGCCCGATCGTCGTCGGTGGCGATGCCGCGGCGATCGTTCGCTGCGCGACAGCATCAACGTCGCAGACGATGATCGGCGAGCCGCTGCGTAACGCCTCGATCGCCGAGAGACGGGCCTCGATCACGTCCGGCGCCGGTCGCTGCCGCTCGTAGGGCGCGGTCTCGCGCGCCGGAAACTGGCGCAGGCGCTCTCGATCCCCGCCCTCCAGCCAGAGCGGAAGTGCGTCGACCAGGTCGGCGGCGCTGGCCGGCGTCGGCGTCAGCACCAGCACCGATCCACGATGCCTTGCGGCCAGCGCCGCGATCACGGCCGGCTTCGCGGCGTCGGGAACCCCCAGCATCGGCTCGGAGTCAAAGGGTTCGATGGCCCGGAGCACAGCTTGGCCCAGCCCGGCGAGCAGGCCCGGAGGGGTGTCGTGCGGGTCGGTGGCGCTCACGCGCGAGTGCTCCGTCCGCTGACGTCTGGGCCCAGCTTACGGGAGCGACCGACCGCGAACGTTATGCCGACTTCAACTCTGAGCGCTCGGCGTCGAGCGGTTGTACAGGTTCATCGCCGACTCCACGCCATGCTCGAGCATGTGCGCCACCGCCTCAGCAGCGCGCGTCTCCGCCTCATGCAGCAGCAATCGCTCCGACCGCGACGGATCGCTCAGCAGCCAGTCGGCGACATCGTCGGGATGACGCGAGCCCTTGCCGTCGACCATCGGCCGTCCGACGCCGATCCGCACGCGAGGAAAGTCAAGCTCGCCGATTACCGAGCGAATCGAGCGCATCCCGCGCTGCCCGGCGTCGGAGCCCGAGGGTCGGATCCGGATCCGTCCCGGTTCGAGATCAAGTTCGTCGACGAGCAGGATCAGGTCCGACGGCTCCGCGCGGTATCTGTCCAACAGCGACTGCACCGCCTTGCCCGACTCGTTCATGAACGTCCGGGGGATCACCACGGCGATCGGCCCATAAGCCGTTTCGGCCTGGGACACGCGAAATCGGGACTCGCGCTCAGGCTGAGGCAGTTTCAGCATCTTGCGAAGGTGTTCCGCCGATCGCGCGCCGGCGTTATGTCGATGCTGCGAGTATTCCGGCCCGGGATTGCCCAGCCCGACGATCAGTCGAGCGCCCTCCAGCGGCTTGATTCCGCGTCGTCGGAGTTTGGGCAGCCGAACCATGCCTCAAGTGTCGCACGGACGCCTGAGGCGGACTACGAAGAATCGCCCACGTACTTCTCGCCCAGCGCCGTCTCCCAGCGGAGGTAGTGCTGCATATCGGCGTAGCCGCGCTGCGGACCGAACGTGAGGATGTCGTTTGGGGGCGTCAAGACACCTGATAGTCCCTCTTCAATCGGTAATCGTTCCTCGCGATACGCCACCATGCCGCCCTGCATGACGCTCACATCGCCGTGTCCCAGCGACTCCACCGTTTGCGCCGCAAGTAAGGACTGGCGTCCGTCCTCGCACACGATGATCAGCGGCGAATCTTCGTAGGCAGCCATGAAGCTCCCGTCCGCTTCGAGATCACCGCGCGGCTCCCACTCGGCTCCCGGCGGGTGCCCTTCCGCGAACTCCTGGCTAGTGCCGACGTGAACCACCCTGGCATCCAGCGGATCAAACGCGTCCAGCGGGTCAACCAACCGCACTGACCCCCGCGCCTCCGCCAGCAGTGCTGGTTCGGCAACTGAAGGGCCTACGTCAAGCGACCGACCCGCAGCGGTCCAGGCCCCGATCCCGCCGTCGAGCGCGTAGATGTGCCGATGGCCCATCTGCCGATACCAGGACGCTGTCAGCGCCGCACGCGCCACGCCGTCGCAGGCGAACACGATTGGCGCATGATGGACGATCGCGACATCGTCGCTCCGCTGCACCGCCTGTCCGCCAGGGAACCAGCGGAATCCGGGAATGTGCCCGGCCTCATGCTCGGTGTCGGTTCGAACATCGATGAAGTAGACGCTCTCCGACTCGCTGCGCTCTCGAAGTTCGTCCAATTGCTCGACGCCGATGAGCTGTACGCCGTCCTCTTCAGCGCAGCGCCGCGCATACCGTTCGGCCGCAGCCTGACCCTCGGCGGTAACCGCGGGCAGCGCGTCGCGGTCGGCGCCGAACTCAAGCCCGTGGCCAGCCAGCATCCAGCCAGCGGTGCCGTTCTTCAGCCCCACAACCTCACGCTCCAGCGCCATCCGCTGCAACACCCGGGTACCAATGATGCTCCGCGTCCGCCCCGCGCAGTTCACGACGACCGTCGCATCGTCGGGCGCATCCGCCAGCACATCGGTAATCCGCAGCGCAAGCTCGCCGCCGGGCATGCTGCGACCGCCCGGGATGCAGGCGCGGCGGTACTCCTCCGGCGTCCGAGTGTCGAGAATCACCAGCGAATCGCCGCGCTCAATCCGCTCATGCAGGTCGTCGGCGTCAATCTCCGGTACATGGTGAACGACCTCGACCCGCTCGCCAAAGTCCTTGCTCGGCACATTCACGCCCCACTCTGTCGGCAGATCGAGGAACGCCCAGCGATTCGTCCCGCCGGACAGCGTCGAAACATCGGAGTAGCCCATGCGCTCAACCGTCTCGGCGGCAAAGTGAACGCGCCGCTCATCCTCGTCGCACAGCACAATCGGCGTATCGCGATGAGGCACAGCCTCGGGAAGCTCGAACTCAAGCATCCGCCGAGGAATCAGGCTGGCCCCAACGATGTGCGACGCGTTGTACTCAGGAGGATCGCGAACATCGATCAGAGCAATCGGTGCGTCGTCGGAAAGCCGCTCGTGCAGGTCGTCGGGTGTGATTGGTGTTGGCATGGCTGAAGTCTAGGTCCGAACTCATTGACTGACTTCAGTTCGTCCCCCTCCGCCAATTCGCCCCGATGAGACCCGCGCGTAGATCACGGACTTGCAGTTGTCGTGAACCCCCTCTCCTTTTGGGAGAGGGCCGGGGTGAGGGTCCGGCCTCCGTCGGCACGTGATGACTGCGAAGGCTCGGCCGTCGCGGGCCCTCACCCTAACCCTCTCCCTCGGGGAGAGGGGACCGGAAGGAGGAATGCGGATAGGTCTTGAAACGCCCCTACACCGCCGCCAGCCCCGACGCCTTCCGCAGCGCATTCGCCGCCCGCTCGAAGCTGGGGAACGTGGCGATCCCCTCTTCCTGCAGCCTCATCCTCGCGGTCAGCGCGGCCTCCTCGACGTGGCTCGGATGCAGCGCCGCCAGGAATGGTTTATCCGACTCGGCCATGAATTTCTTCAGCGAGCCGATCAGGCGGTCGAACTCCTCCGGCTTGTCCTGCCAGCGACGAGCCATGAACGTAGCCGAGAGCTCCATCCCGACCGCGTCGATGTTCTCGTCCGCGTTGAGGATGTCGAAGATCGTGTCCAGGTGCTTCGGGTCCTGGCCGATCGTCCCGGCTGCGTCCAGCGGATTCCGGTAGCTGCCGCCGATAATGTTGAAGAACTCGGAGAGCTGGGCATAGCTCTCCTCCGAGAGCGTCGGCACCTTCCAGCCCGCCTTCTCAAAGGCGTCGGTGAGCACGACCGACTGGCCGCCGGTCATCGCGATCAGTCCGAGCCGATTGCCCTGGGTGCGCTTGGTCAACAAGGTGGCTTTGACCACGTCGATCATCTCGTCGAGGTTGTGCACCGCGACCGCGCCGACCTGCCTGATCATCGCCTCCCAGATCGCCTGGTCGCTGGCCAGCGAGGCCGTGTGCGAGCGAATCGCGCGTCCGCCGCCCTCGGTCTGGCCTCCCTTCCAGATGACCACCGGCTTCTTCGCCGCGACCTCGCGCAGCGTCCTGAACAGCCGTTGTCCGTCGCGCGCGCCCTCGATGTACATCCCAATCACCTCGGTCTGCGGGTCGTCGGCGAGGTACTCGAGGTAGTCGGCGGCCTCGAGGATGATCCCGTTGCCAAAGCTGACCAGGGTCGAGCAGTAGAGCCCGTGCGCGGCGCCGGTCAGCGAGAAGTTCATCCCGTGCGTGCCCGACTGCGAGACGAAGCCGATGTTGCCCTGCACCCCGGCCGGCTGGTCGCGATTGAATCGCACGCCAAGTCCCGGCACGTGCAGACCCATGCAGTTGGGACCGATCAGCGCCAGACCGGACGGGTCGGCAATCTCGAAGATCTTGTTCTGCAGCTCGACCCCGATCTCCTCACCGGTCTCGGCGAAGCCGGACGTGAACAGCGTCACCCCGCCGACATTGGCCTCGACGCACCCCTGCACGATGAACGGCGCAACCTGCCGCGGCACCGCGCAGACGGCGAAGTCGACCTGGTCGGGGATATCGGTCAGCGACTTGTAGTTGGGGATGCCCAGCTCTTCGATCCCGGGAATCTCGCTCTCGTCGACCTGCACGCTGTAGACCGGGCCGTCGAATTCCTTCATCGAGCGCAGCCAGTTGTAGCCGCTGGCTTTCTTGTCGCCAATGACGGCGACAACCTTGGGCGCAAGCGCGCGGGTCAGGCGTTCACGTGTGACGGCCATCGGAGTTCTCCAGAACTGTGAGCGAAAACTGCGCTAGTCGGATGAAGTGAGCAAAATGCGGGCGTCGACGGCGACGGCGCCATCCGGGCGAGCGAAGACGGGATTGAGGTCCAGCTCCGCGACCTCCGGGTTCGCTTCCGCAAACTCCGACAGCTGCATCAACATCGACTCAATCGCCTCAAGGTTCGCCGCCGGCTGCCCGCGGACGCCCTCCAGGATCGGGAAGCCCTGGATCTCGCGGATCATCTCGGAAGCGTCGCGAGGCTCCAGCGGGACGATCCGGAAGGCGACATCCTTGAGCACCTCGACGAACACGCCGCCCAGACCAAACATCAGCACCGGCCCAAACTGCTGGTCCTGGGTGACGCCGAGGATCACCTCGGCCCCCGGCTCGGCCATCGGCTGCACCGAGAGTCCCTGCAGATCCGCATTCGGCGCGGCCGCCGAGACCCGCTCGTGGATCGCGTCCCAGGCGGCGCGCAATCCGGACTCGTCGGCGATCCCCAGCTCGACCCCGCCGACGTCGGTCTTGTGCGTGATCGCATCGGAAACGACCTTGAGCGCCACGGGATAGCCGAGTTCGCCGGCGTGCGAGGCCGCTTCATCGGCGGACGCGGCGAGTCGTGTCTCCGTCACACTCACGCCGGCCTCGGCCAGCAGTCCCTTGGCTTCGACCTCGGACAGGAGCGTGCGCTGCTCGGCGCGCGCAGCGGCGATGACATCAGCGGTCATGGGCATCTCCGGCAGAAATAGGCGCTCAACTGCGCGCAGAATACACGCCGACCCTCGACATCCCGACGCCGTTCCGCTGGAGCCGCTATTCTGTATACTCAGTTTCGCAGTTACCACCGCTGAGCAACGATGGAGGAGTTGGCCATGGCCGAGGGTGATCCGTTCGAGGACTGGCTGGACATCGTCGAGGCGGCAAGAGAGCTGAACATCCACCCGCAATCCATGCGCCGACTCATCAAGCAGGGCCGGGTCCCCGCCCGCCTCTACGGAGGCAAATACCTCATCGAGCGAGACCAACTCCTCATGTTCAAATCCAACTACGACCCCCGCCCAGGCCGAAAGCGCTCGCCTCGGTTGTTGTAGAAAGTTCCAGTCTCGCCGGAGGCAAACAACAGATTCCTCACTCAGTGCGCCGACGACGCCCCCTCGATGATCTCCTCGACCACATGCGGCTCCGCCAGTGTCGTCACATCGCCGACGTTCTCCGGCTCACCCTCGGCGACCTTGCGCAGGATCCGGCGCATGATCTTCCCCGACCGCGTCTTCGGCAAACCGCCGACGAACTGGATCCGGTCGGGCGTGGCAATCGGACTGATCTCCGCCCGCACCTGGCGCTTCAGCTCGACCGCCAGATCCGGCCCCGGATCGAAACCGTCCTTGAGCAGCACGTAGGCGTAGATCCCCTCGCCCTTGATTTCATGCGGATAGCCGACGACCGCGGCCTCGGCGCAGCCGGCGTGGCCGACGAGGGCGCCTTCAATCTCCGCCGTGCCCAGCCGGTGCCCCGAGACGTTCAACACGTCGTCGACCCGGCCGGTCAGCCAGTAGTAGCCGTCGTGGTCGCGGAATGAGCCGTCGCCGGTGAAGTACTTACCCGGATACTGGATGAAGTAGGTGTTGATGAAGCGCTCGTGGTCGCCGTAGACCGTGCGCATCATCCCCGGCCAGCTCCGAGCCATGCAGAGCAGGCCGCTCTGCTGGTTGCCCTCCAGCTCATTGCCGTCCGGATCGACCAGTACCGGCTCGATCCCGAAGAAGGGCAGCGAGGCGGAGCCCGGCTTCATGTCGTTGGCGCCGGCCAGACCGGTCAGAATGTGCCCGCCCGTTTCGGTCTGCCAGTACGTATCCACGATCGAGCAATGACCATCCCCAACCACGTCGTGGTACCAACGCCACGCCTCGGGATTGATCGGCTCGCCCACAGTCCCCAGGACCCGCAAACTGGTCCGCTGGTGGACCTTGACCCACTCGTCGCCCTCGCGCATCAGCGCCCGGATCGCCGTCGGCGCCGTGTAGAGGATGTTGATCCCCAGCCGGTCGACCATGTCCCAGTAGCGCCCCGCGTCGGGATAGGTCGGAATCGACTCAAACATCACCGAGGTCGCCCCGTTGCCCAGCGGTCCGTAGACGATGTAGCTGTGACCCGTAATCCAGCCGACGTCGGCCGCGCAGCAGTAGATATCGCCCTCGCGGTAATCGAACGTGTATCGGTGGCTCAGCATGGTGAACAGCAGGTACCCCGCCTGCGTGTGCAGCACGCCCTTGGGTTTCCCGGTCGACCCCGACGTGTAGAGGATGAACAGCGGATCCTCGGCGTCGAGGATCTCGGGCTCGCACTCGTCCGACTGGTGCGCAACCGTCTCGTGCCACCAGACGTCGCGGCCGTCCTTCATCGTCACGTCGCCGCCGGTGTGCTGATGGCAGATCACGAACTCGACGCAGTCGACGCCCGCCGCGTCGAGCTGGTCCATCGCCGCATCCACGTTCGCCTTGAGCGGCACCGTCCGACCGCCGCGCTTGCCCTCGTCCTGCGTGATCACGGCCTTGCACAGCGAATCCTCGACCCGATCTGCAATCGCCGTCGCCGAGAACCCGCCGAAGATCACCGAGTGAATCGCCCCGATCCGAGCGCAGGCCAGCATCGCCGCCACGACCTCCGGCGTCATCCCCATGTAGATCGCGACCCGGTCGCCCTTGCCCACGCCCCGGCTGCGCAGCTCATTCGCCAGCCGGCAGACTTCGGCGTGTAGCTCGCGGTACGAGATCGACTCGTTGTCCGCCGGCTCATCGCCCTCCCACAGGATCGCCGTCTGGTCGCCGCGCGTCTCGAGGTGCCGGTCGAGGCAGTTCACCGAGACATTGAGCTTCGCCCCCAGGAACCACGCGATCTTGCCCTCGGCCAGGTTCTCCTCGCTCAGCGTGTGCCAGGGCTCGATCAAATCGAGGTGCTCATTCGCCATCTCCGTCCAGAAGGCGTCCGGCTCCTCCAGCGACCGTCGCCAGAGCGCCTCATAGCCCTCCCGCGACGTCACCAGCGCCCCATCGCGGACGTTGGCGGGCGGCGAATAAGTCTCATTGACCGGCATGGCGGCGTCAGGAGTAGTCATGTCAGCATCCTCATCTGCGTCAGGGAAGTCGTCCTGCTGAAAATCCTAACGCGCCCCAACGATCTCCGTCCCCACCTCCGAGCGGGGACCAGCCCTGTGCCGGACATCTTCCCAACCGCGAAGTCGTCAGTCCGGCGGCGCTCTTCCGTCAGTCCCGCGCTCTCTCCATCATTCCTGCCCCTGTCCGTCGTCCCAGCGCCCCCTCCGTCATTCCCGCGCCCCCTCCGTCGTTCCAGCGCCCCCTCCGTCATTCCAGCGCCCCCTCCGTCATTCCCGCGTAGGCGGGAATCCATCCAGAACCAACCTCGCGCTGGACGACATCCTCACGCCAACTCCTCGAACAAATCCCTCCAGTCCGGATTCGACTCGAAGATGAGCCGGAACTTCCACGGTCGCTCCCACTTCTTCAACTGCTTCTCCCGCAGGATCGCTTGCTCCATGTCGTCGTGATATTCGTACCAGACCAACTGATCCAGACCGTGGCGCTTGGCGAAGCCGTCCACGAGGCGCTGCTTGTGGGTCCAGATGCGCTGGGGCAGATTGGATGTGACACCGACGTACAGCGTGCCCTTGGGCTTGTTCGTAATCATGTACACGGCGGGCTCGCGTCGCTGCATGGAGGGCACCCTGTATGGCGGAGTGGTCTAATCGAGGAGTGGTGCTCATCCCGATCGTTCACCCATCCTCCCACCTCTGCGGGACCAGCCCGTCCTCCGACAACGCGTCCGCCGTCATCTCCAGCACCCCCAGCCAGAACACCTCCGTCGATCCCGGGAAGTCGCGGGTCAACTCCCCGACCAGGCTCTGCGGGTCGGGCTGGTCGCAGTACGCGATCATGATCATGATCAACGTGTCCACCGCCTGGCGGTACGACTTCTCCGCCTCTGCCTGTACCCGCAGCAGATCCAGCCCCTCCAGTCCATCCGGCCCGTCCAGCTCGTGCATCTCCGACATCCTCAACTCCTGTCTCTGGTTCGGGAGCGCTCAGCCCCCATGTCTCGCCCAACACATTCCGGTCACATCTTCGGAACATATTTACGATACCATGGCGCGAACGTCTGTACTCACAGGAAAGGAGCCAGATCATGAAGATCTCATTCAGACGACGGCAGCGAGCCCTCAAGGTCCACGAACTCCGCCAGCAGGGACGCTCCCTGCGCAACATCGGTAAGCAGCTCGACATCTCGCACGCCACGGTCCTCTCCGACCTCAAGCTGATCGAGACCCATTGGAGCGAAGTCACCCAGGAGTCCGCCGACGACTTCCAGCTCGAGCAGTTCAGCCTGCTCCAGAGACGCCTGCGCGCGCTGCTCCAGCGCGACCTGCTCAAGGAGTTCGGCCGCATCACCCCGCAGGACTTCATCCGCATCTACGAGGCCCACAACCGCGAACTCGCCATCCTCCTCCGCGAGACCCGCCGTCTGACCGACCAGCTCCACCGCCGCGCCGAGCGCCGCGAACTCGAACCCGGCGATCTCCCCCCGGAACTCGACTTCCCCGAGGAAGAACTCGTTCCGGCGGCCAAAGCCGCCAAGTCCGCCAAGTCCGCCAAGTCCGCCGAGTCCGACAAGTCAACCAGGTCGGCCCGCTCGACCAGGGTGCCCGAGTCGACCAACGCCCACCACGGCCTGCCAAAACTAACCAAACCTAACCACCCCAACCACCCAAATCCCCGCAAAACACGGCAATTCCCGCCACCGACCGCTCCGAAGAAAAAGTCTGACCAACCAGCCGACCAACCATCCGGCCAACCACCCGCACAACTGACCCCCGAACAACTCAACCGGGAGGCCGAAACCTTTCTCCGCAACTACAACGGACAGGAATCGCACACCTCAGCTGCCCGCTGACCACTCAGCCTCCCCATCCCATGCGGTGATACGATGCCCTCAGGCGTGCCCACAACCGATCTGAGAGGCCCACGATGGCGCAGCAGGAACCGTTTCAGCGAATCTCGGTGGAGGAAGCGGAGCAGAAGCGACAGGACGGCATCACCCTGATCGACACTCGCGAACTCGACGAGTACCAGGACGGCCACGCCGCCGGCGCGCCGCTGATGCCCCACATGTCCGTCATGACCCGCGCCGACGAGCTCGAGCAGATCGCCGGCGGCAAGGACGAACCGATCATGTTCATCTGCGCCAAGGGCCAGCGCTCCGCCGTCGCCTGCGAATTCGCCGCCGCCCTCGGTTTCACCGACCTCTACAACGTCGAGGGCGGCACCGACGCCTGGATCGCCGCCGGGTTGCCGATCGAGCATCCCGCCTAGCGTGCGCGCCCCCAGCCGCCCGACGAGCGGTCGCTTCCAATGTTGAGCGGACTCAGCGGGACCCAGCGCTACGCGCTCTTCGTCCTGCTCGTCGTCGTGGTGGTGGTCATCTACCTCTTCGTTTCCGGCGGCCTGAACGACCTCACCGGCGGCGGAGACGACGACCAACAACAGGCAGTCGAGGAGCCGACCAGCGCCCCCGAGGCGCTCCGCACCGTCGCCGTCGAGTTCGGCCAAACGCAGCAGGTCGGCCCGGTCGAGGTCGCCATCCTCGGCATCGCCTTCCCCGACCAGATTCGCGCCGAAGGCATCTGGCGCTCGCCCGCCCAGCGCTTCGCCGCCGTCCACCTGACCATGACCAACCGCTCCCGGCAGGCGGTCGAACTGCCCCTCGACGGCCTCCAGCTGGTCACCGTTGACGGCCGCGCCTACCTCGCCGACGCCGCCCTCTCCCTCGGCCACGCCCGCACCGCCGAAGGCGTCGCCTACGCCCCGCCGCTGATCCTCCAGCCCCAGCTCACCATCACCGTCGTCGCCGTCTACGACATCCCCCTCGACGCCTCCGGCCTCCAACTCCGGGTCCGAGGAGGCTGGACCGACTTCGAGCTGTTTGAGTGACTGGCCAACGGGATGCAAAGACATGAGCTGATCCGTCATTCCCGCGAAGGCGGGAATCCATCCAGGAAGACGTCAGTTGGCAGTGCATATGGGTGCTCACCTCTTCCAGCTTGCGGGTCAGCCCGGTCTCAATGCTTGCCTGTTGCTCAATGGTTGTGCTGGATGGATTCCCGCCTTCGCGGGAATGACGGAGTAGTGGCGGGAATGACGGAGTAGTCGCGAGAATGACGAAAATTGATCTGTCATGACCATCCTGATGTTCGACATAGACGGAACGCTGTCACTTTCGCAAGGCGCGGGGTCGCTGGCGATGTCGCGGACGTTTGAACAGCTCTGGGGCATCGAGAACGCGTTGGAAGGTATGAGTTTCGCCGGTCGCTCAGACACCTGGATTGTGCCGACGGCGTTAGCCAATCAGGGCCGCGATTGCTCGGCGAATGACCTGGCCCGTTTCATCGATCACTACGTGCCTCACCTGGGCGATGCGCTGGTCGAACGCGACTCGCGGCTCTGTCCCGGCGTCGAGCCGCTGCTGGCGGCGCTCGCCGAAGAAGACGTGACGCTCGGCCTCGGCACCGGCAACTTCCGCCGAGCCGCCGAGGCAAAGCTCGCGCCGTTGGGCATCTGGGACCACTTCCTCGACGGCGGCTTCGGCGATGACCATCCGAATCGCACCGAACTGCTGGCCGCCGGTCTCGAGCGTCTGCGCCGGCACTCGAACGACGGCGCCGATGTCGTCGTGATCGGCGATACCGCGCACGACGTCGAGGCCGGACATGCGATCGGTGCCCGCGTCGTTGCGGTGAAGACTGGCTACTCGCAGCCCGGCGAGCTGGACGAGGCTGATGTTGTGCTAGAAGATCTGTCGGACTTTGACCGATCGCTTGAGGCGATACTCGGCCGCTAGATGATCTATCGTCTGCTACGTACGCTCTTCAGGATCGTCTGGCAGGCGGCGACTGCGCTGTTCGGGTACGGTGGCTACGATGCGCCAACTGAACAGGACCTGGCCGACGCCGACACCGCACGAGCCCGCCGGATAGCCCAGGTCAGCGCTTCGCCCGCAGATCGTGATCTTGCCCGCGCCCTGCTTCGAGACACTGACATACCGCCCGGAGTAAATGAGCTCTCGCGAAGTTGGACTCCACTCGATCCTTCAACGCCGGTCGTAGCCTCGACAATGCAACACCTGGTCAAGCGCCAAGGACGGGTTCGGCCAAGGACAACGACTCGCATCATGCTGGAACTGAGTCGGCATCGGAACGAACAGGCTGCCAGCGAGGAGATATCCGCAGCGTCGATGCGACTCCTGTCCGACGGCCGCAGACTGCGCCCGCTTGACCGGTTCCACGAACAAGACATCAGCGCATACGAATGGTCGCGCTACGAAGATGGCCAGATTGCCGAGCGAGTGTTGCAACTCCGCCTGCAGCGGGGCACGGCCGTCGCCATCATGCTGGCGCAGACCAATCGGCCGGAGCCACGTTGGGATTCCGAAGTCCAATCCATGATGCGCATCGTCGGCTCTCGTCTGCGGTAATCTGACCCCATGTCGACCGGGCTCATCGTCGGGATCATCATCATCCTGCTCGTCGTCGGCGTGCCCATCCTGCAGGCCCTGATCCGCGGGATCCAGCGCCGCCGATCGCTCGCCGCCGAAGGCGTGCCGGGACTGCGCGCAGCCGGCCTGCGCTCCGACGATCTCCCCCGCGGCCTCTCCCCCCAGACCGCCGAGGCCGTCACCTCCGAGGACATCGCCCTCGCCGACGACAACCCCGAGGCCACCATCACCCAGCTCGACGATTCCGGCCGCGTCATCGGCTACCGCGAGAGCTTCCGCGACCCGCGCTCATGGGGCGAGTTCATCGACTGGGCGCTAACCCAGTCGATCCATCGCAATCGGCAGCACCGCCGCGTCGAAGTCGAGCTCACCAGGTACGAATCATCAGAGCAGGCCGAGCAAGCGCTGCAGGCCGACCCGCCCTCCGACCTCGGCGACGCGGGCGTCACGGTCGAGGACGCCGGGGAACGCGCCGGCCTGCTCGTTCGCGAGTGGACCCGGACCGAAAACGGCGACAGCGTCCAGCGAATGCTGGAACTGCGCTGGGCCTCCGGCGACGTACTCGGAGTCGTCAGGGGCGACTCGGAGCCGTCCGGCGCGCTGGACGACGACGAGGTCGAACGCCTCGCCGCATTGGTCAAGGGTCGGCTCTCATGATCCCCGCCCTCTGGCGGCTGCTCTGGCCTCTCATCTGGCGTCGTACCGGCCTGCGCTACCTCTGGAAGTTCCTCTTCGGCTCCTGGCTGGTCAAACGCATCTGGGGCGACGAGCATCAGTCCCGGGAAGACGACCAGACCGATGGACGCTGAAACCCGCGCCGATCTCCTCGCCCGCTACCGAGCAGCGCCGAAGCTGCTGGCCGAATCCGTCGCCGGCGCTTCGATCGCCCAGCTCGACGGCCCGCCGCCCGAGCCCGGCTGGACCGCCCGAACCATCGTCCACCACACCGCCGACATCGCCGTCATGGGCGGACTCCGGCTCCGACTGATGCTGCTCGACATCGAGGTCGAGTACTGGCCCACCGATCAGGACACCATGCAGAAACGCCTGCGCAACGACCGCCGTCCAATCCGCCCCGCGCTCAAGGCGCTGGAAGGCCTCGTCGAGTCGGCCGTCTCCATCCTCGACGCCCTCAGCGAGGACGAATGGCGGCAGCCGCGACCACTGCCCGGCAACAACGCCGCCACCGTCGAGGACTGGCTCGGCTCCAACACCCGCCACATCGAGCAGCACATCGACCAGGTCCGCTACGCCCTCACCGGTACCTGCTAGGAGCGAGGAGCGGCCATGGCCCACCAGACCAACGAGCGACCCGCCCTGCTGGCCGAATACCTCGAGGCGACCTATGAAATCGAGGTCGTCCTCGAAGAGCTGTCCGAGTCCGAACTCGAAGCGCGAGAGAGCCCCGACGAGTGGTCCGTCCGCCAGGTCGTCCACCACCTCGCCGACGTCGAAGTCGGCGACGCGATGCGCCTCCGCCAGATGCTCGCCCACGACTCGCCGCTGATCGTCGCCTACGACGAAGACCGCTTCGCCACCCGCCTCCACTACGACCGCCCCATCGAATCCTCCGTGGCCACCTTCTTCGCCCTCCGCACATCCAACGGCGCCCTCCTGGAGCGCATCACCGAGGCCGACTGGTCCCGCCCCGGCCGCCACGAGGAGCACGACCGCTACACGGTCGAAATCCTCGTCCGGCGCAGCATCGACCACGACCGCCTCCACCTCGGCCAGATCCGCCGGGCGCTGGATTCCTCAACCTGACTCAGCCGCGGAACAGGACATCACTCATGCCAACGCCGACGAACTACACCCGCGAAGATGTCGAAGCGCTGCTCTCCAAGATGGCCCTCGAACGCGGCAAGCTGATCACGGCGGCCGAAGCCCTGCGAGGAGACGACGCCGATCGCGTGCCCGTCGACGCCGTCGGCGAGGAACAGTGGACGGCCAAGGAACAGCTCGCCCACCTCTGGGAGATGGAGCGCAGCTACATCGCCTGGTGCCGGGCCGGTCAGGCCGAGAGCGGCGTCGATGCCTCCGACATCCGCGGCGAGCCGGTCGACATCCCGATCGAGCGCGCCCCCCGGCACTCGGTCCGCGAACTGCTCGATGCGCTGATCGACGAGCGAGCCAGGACCAACGACTACATCCGCTCGCTGACCCTCGACGAGTTCGCGCACACGGCTTCGACGCCCGGCTTCGGCGAACTCACCCTGATGCAGTGGCTGCGCTCGTTCTACCGGCACGACCGCATGCACACCGCGCAGATCGAGGGTCGCCAGTCCAACTATCAGCCGCGCTACCAGGGCGGTCGCGAAGCCAACCAGCGACAGATGCGCATCGACCAGGTCGCAGCGCGGGATCCGGATTCGAGCGACTGATGAGCGCCCGTCAACAGCCGCATCACCAGCAGCCGCACCAATGGCACGACGGCCGCCGCATGGTCACGCTTTGGGTCGGGCGCGGCCAGCAATGGGCCGAGTCCGCCCGCGGCCAGGCGCAACGAGCGCAACGAGCCAACCGGCGTCCGCGCAGTCCCCTGCAACGCTTCGCCCTCTGGCTGGTTGGCATCCCGCTCGGCCTGCTCGCGGCGGCGCTCGCCCTGGTCTTCATGATCCTCGCCGCCGTCATCGGAGTGGTCGTGCTCGGCTTCATGATCTGGGCGGGCATGGGCTTCGCCGGTGCGGCAATGGCCTCAAGCAAGGGCCGTCCCGCCCGCCTCGGCTGGCTCCTCGGTCTGACCCTCGGCCCGATCGGACTGTTCCTGGTCCGCCGCGCCCTGTAGCAGCCCGGCTACAGGAGGCGATCAGAGGCAGCCGGCCTCGCCCAGGCGAGCACGAACGTCCGCCGGCAGTCCCTCGACCGCCCGCGCAAGCTGCGTTGCAATCCGCACCGCGTCGAGCCCGAACGCCAGCGGATTGGCCCGCTCATCAGGCGGCTGCTCCTCGGCCACGCCAACCACGAAGTCGAGAGTCTTGATCGAAAGGCGATGAAACTGACCAAGCACCTCAGGCGGCTCGACCGAGCGAAGGCGCGCCAGCGACGGTGCGGCGAGCCCAAGCAAGTCGGCCCACGTAAACGTCTCCGGTTCGATCAGCTCCGACGCGCTGGCAATCCCGTCGGCGCAGAACTCGGCATACTCCGCCACCGTCAGCCGCTCCGTCGAGCCGCACGCCAGCCCCAACAGCGCCGCGCCCAGCAACGCCGCGCCCAGCAACAGGATCGTCGTCAGGCTCCGCTTCATCCAGTGACCTGCCACAGCTTCACACTTCATGATCCTCAAACACGCCCACTCCTATTATCTTGACCGTGAAACGGGAGGCTGCTGATGACGGCGCCGTATCGGGTATTCGTGACTCGAGCACTGCCCGGCAACGGGTTTGCCCAACTGCTCGAAGACCCGGCGTTCGATCTCGACGTATGGCCCGAAGATTTCCCGCCGCCTAGAGATGAATTGCTCGCCCGCGTCGCGGGCGTCGACGGGTTGGTCTGCCTGATCACCGACACCATCGACGGCCAGGTCCTCGACGCCGCCGGATCGCAGCTCAGAGTCGTCTCGCAGATGGCGGTCGGCGTCGACAACGTCGATGTCGCCGCCTGCGCCGAGCGCGGCATCCCGGTCGGCAATACGCCGGGAGTTCTCACCGACACCACCGCCGACATGGCCTGGGCGCTGATCCTCGCCTCCGCCCGACGCGTGGTCGAAGCGGCCGAGTATGTCAAGGACGGCGAGTGGAAGACCTGGACGCCGACCCAGATAGCCGGCATCGACGTCCACGGCGCGACCCTGGGCATCATCGGCTTCGGTGCGATCGGCCAGGCCATCGCCCGCCGCGCCCAGGGATTCGGGATGCGGGTCCTGTGCTGGAACCGCTCCCCTCGGCCGAAGGAGGCTGCTGCGGTTGGTGCGGAACAGTCCGAGTTCGATCTCGTGCTGTCCCAGTCCGACTTCGTCTGCGTCAGCATCGCCCTGACCGACGACACCCGCGACCTGATCGATGCCCGCGCATTCGAGCTGATGAAGCCGGGAGCGATCCTTGTCAACACCGCTCGCGGGCCGATCGTCGACGAGGACGCGCTCGCCGCTGCCCTGCGCGACGGACAGATCGGCGGCGCCGGGCTCGACGTGACCGCGGTCGAGCCGCTCTCGATGGACTCGCCCCTGCTCACCATGGACAACGTGGTCGTCCTGCCCCACATCGGCTCGGCCTCAATGGCGACCCGCGGCAAAATGGCCGACATGGCCGTCGCCAACCTGCGCGCCGGCCTGGCCGGGCAACCCTTGCCCAACTCGGTGGGCAGCTGATGGCTGCTTCCGGACGTGCCGCCTGGACGCCGCAAGGCGACGAACCCGGCAACCTCTGGTTGGCGCGCGCCCTGTGGGACTCCGGCGGAATCATGTTCGGCGACTTCGACCTCGGCGCGACCCTGGGCTCTCCCGTCTATCTCAACGTGCGTCGCCTGATCGCCCATCCCTGGGCGCTGCGCCGGATCGGTGAACTGCTCAGCGACGAAACCCGCATGTTGGGCGGCATGCTGCGCCCGACAATCGCGCCCTTCGAGCTGATCGCCGGGGTGCCGATGGGCGGCCTGCACGCAGCGACCGCCTTCTCGCTCTCCAGCAATGTGCCGATGATCTATGTCCACCCACCCAGCCAGAGCCGTCACGTCGCCGAGGAGATCGAGGGCGCCTACTACCCCGGCCAGACCGTCATCCTCGTCGACGACCTGATGACCCGCGGAGGCTCGCTCTCAGAAACCGCCGACCTGCTGCGCTCGGCCGGCCTGATGGTCCACGACGCCTTCGTCCTGATCGATCGCGGAGCCGGCGGCGTCGAACGGCTGCGCCGCGAAGGCATCAACGTACACTCCTTGGTCACCCTCGAGGGCCTGCTCAACTATCTCCTCTCGCGGGATCTGATCACCCAGGCGATCTACGCCAAGTGCCTGACCTGGCTCGAAGGCGTGCGGGGGTTCGACCGGTGAGGCTGCTGCAAACCCTGGTCGCGTTTGTCACCGGCGCGGTCGCCGCGATTATGTGGCTGGAACGCCAGACGTCGCCGGATCGAGCCCGCCCCACTCCGCCGCCGACGCCCGCACCTCCGCCGGAGCCGGAGCGCGTCGTCGAGGAGGTGCTCGTCCCCGACCCCGAGCAGGCCTCCCGGATCGAGCAGCTCGAGGCCGAACTGGCCAAGCAACGCGCGATTCGCACGCCCGAACCGGGCGACCCTCACCCCGGCGTCGACGCGATCCGAGCTGCCCGGATCCGGGCGCTGGAGCTGGAACGACAGCTCGCCCGCGAAGGCGATGGATCGGCTCAACGATGGTTCCAGCTCGATCCACCGTCGACAGAAGAGCTGGTCGACGCAGCCGCGCAACATCTACCGAAGGTCGCGCTCTGGGTCAGCCCCGACTCGCTGGACTGCGCCGATCTCTGGCAGGCCCTGGGCGCGATGCAGGAGTTCGCGGAAGCCTGCGGCGGCGCCTGGTTCGAGTTCGACGGAGACTTCGCCCGCTGGTGCGCCGAAAGCGGCCATCCCCACGCGCTCGACCCGGATCTGCCCGGCAGCGACGAGGAGCGCCCCTCCTTTGCGGTGGCGCAAAAGGTCAATCGCTCGGGCCGGCAGCTCGTGCCCACCTACGTCCGAGTCGGCGAGCGACGCTGCTACTACATCGACGACGTCGCCGGAGAAACGGGCCGGATGCACGTAGTGGGAGTCGGCTAGCGGCGGCCGTTGAAGAAGTCACAGCCGGGCGTGTCTGACTCGGGGCTGAGGATCCCGCTCGCGGGATGACCGCAAGTTCCCTTGCCGCCCATGACATCGGCGCGCGGCGGCAACCATTCCAGACAGTTGCCGCACAGTTTGGGCAACGATGGCGCCGGTTGATCATCGAGGACCACCAGCTCGCGACGCTCGCGGCGGGCTTCGCGGGAGCTATGATAGCGGCCAGCCTGCTTCCTGGGCCGCTGACTCGGACGGCGACCCTTACGGTTGCGGCGCGGCACGTCAGCGTCGCTCCAGCGCGTAGCGATCGGCGGTCAGCAACATCGACAGAGCCGACAGCCAGCGATCGCGCACGACGGTGTAGTCGCGTCCCGTCCGTCGATTCGGATTGCGCGGCACGCGATGCCCGTAGGGGCGCCTGAGTGCATAGTGCGAACCGACCCACTCGGTGCGCAGGGTGCGGTCGGCCTGAGGCGCCCAGCGGACCCGCAGGCGGGTCCGGCGGGAACGCTTGCGGTTCGGCGGGATCCACTTGATCACCAGGTCGCGTCCGCGCGAGGGCTTCACAGCCTCCACTGAAGACGCAGGGATATGCAGCAGGGGACGCCCGTCCTCGCGCAGGAAGGTCGCGCCGTCGAGATCGAGGATCAGATCGCCCTGATGGTCCGTGAACGGGACCGGTCCGACGAGCGTGGCGGCATCGCGGCTGGGCAGCGCGATCGGGCGCAACTCGGCGACATCCGCACCGCAGCGGTGACAGGCGGCGCGGCCGTCGAAGGTCTCCCGGTGGCAGGCGGGGCAGATCTTCATCGTCGCTCCGACCTCGCCCTCCCGGGAAGGTGCGTGAACGGCCGGAAGGAGCTCTTCGCTGCTAGACCCCGACGGGGGAGCCGAAGCGTTCGATCAGCTCTTCGGCCTGGTTGACCATCGTCTCCACGACCTCGGTCGCGGGACGGATCGCCTTGATCAGGCCGGCGCCGTTACCGGCCGGGCCGCCAATCAGCTCCTCGATGTGCGCTTCGCGGGCGCCGCGGAGGGCTTCGCCGACCAGCAGACCCTGAAGCGGCATCGGCAGCGTGGGCGGCGCCTCGGGGCGCTCCCAGGCCTCGGTCCAGGCGTTGTACATGTGGCGCATCGTCTTGCCCGAGTACATCCGCCCGATCCGGGTGTCTTCGTCGACGGCGGCGACCAACTTGTCCCACTGGACCTTGCGCGTCCATTCGTCAGTCTCGCCCCGCTCCTCGGAATCCTGGTAAGCCTCCCAGGTGCCGAGGAATGCGGTGCCGCACCAGATCGCTTCAGCGCCGAGGGCGAGCGCGGCGAGCAAGCCGCGACCGTCCATGATCCCGCCGGCGGCGATCGTCTTGGTCGGGGCGATCGCGTCGGCGACCTGCGGCACGAGCGCCAGGGTGCCGATCCGGCCGGTGTGGCCTCCGGCTTCCGTGCCCTGGGCGACGACGGCGTCGACCTTCGCGGCCGCAACGCGACGCGCGTTGCGGGTGTTCCCGACCAGACCGATCACTTTCATGCCCTGGGCGTGGGCGTCGTCCACCATCCAACCCGGGTTGCCCAGGCCGGAGGCGAAGACCGGCACGTTCTCATCCAGGATGACCTCGACCTGCTTACGGAAGTACTCTTGCGTCAGCGGAGGCCGGTCGATCTGCTGGGACGGCTCGGGAATCTCGAACTCCTGCTTGAGCTGGTCGACGAAGTGGTGGTGTTCCGTCGAGATCTCAAGCTCAAGATCCTCGCGGTTGCCCGAGTCGGCGATCGAAGAGGGCAGGAGCAGATCGACGCCGAAGGGCTTGTCGGTCAGCGAGCGGACCTTGGCAATCATGCCGTGCAGCTCGTCGGGCGTGTAGCCGGTCGCGCCCACGACGCCGAGCCCACCCGCCTCGGAGACGGCGGCGGCCAGCGTTGGTCCGGCGGCGCCGCCCATTCCGGCCAGCATCACCGGATACTCGATGCCGAGCATGTCGCAGAGTTCAGTCTTGAGTGGGGAAGCCATACGTGGCCTTTCACGGGAGCATGGGTGTTTGCAGGATTGGCCGTATGGTACCAGCGCCTCCGAACGCGATGATCGGCGATCCTCCCGTGAATGCAGAGAGGCCCGCGCGACAGCCAGGGGGTGGTTCAGGATCGAGCGGCAAACGGCCTACGCGCTCGGCGTGCTGGCGGTGCGTTTGTTCTCGGTCGTCGTCGTGATTGTCCGGACGACCTCAAAGTTACTTTGGCAACGGTGGATATCGCGTGCCAATGCTGGACAAGCCGACTAATGATGACTAGTCTGATGACTAGTTAGATTGAATCGCAACAGTCATCGAGGTGCATCTTGGCAAACAGCTATGAGGGCCGCGAGCAGGAACAGACAGGCACCTGGCAGGTGCAGGAGGCGAAGGCTCGCTTTAGTGAGTTGCTGGACACCAGTCTGCGGGACGGGCCGCAGGTTGTGACCCGGCGTGGCGTGGAGACGGCGGTGATCGTGCCGTACGCCGAGTGGCAGCGGATCAAGAAGCCGAGGTATCGCGATGTCAAGGAGTGGCTGCTGGCGCCCGAGGCTCGCACCGAGGAACTCATCCCGGAGCGACTCGATTGGAAGCTGGGTTCGCCACCGAGCTTCGAGTAGCCCGCCATGTATCTGCTGGACACGAATGTCATTTCCGAGCTGCGGCGTCCGCGATCCAACCGAGCGGTCCTCGATTGGCTGGATGGCGTCGCAGCGGAGGATCTGCACTTCAGCGCGATGACGATCGCGGAGATTCAACGCGGCATCGAGAACTGCCGGACGGCGGACCCAGACAAGGCGCTGGAATTGACTGATTGGTTGGAGAGCCGGTTGCTCACAGGGTTCGAGATCCTGCCCTTCGATGCTCGTGCGGCTCGTGCGTGGGGACGCATGATGCACAACCAATCGGGCAAGCTGGCTCAGGACGCCGTCATTGCGGCTACGGCGAGCATGCACTCCCTGACCGTGGTCACCCGAAACGTCAAGGACTTCAGGCGCCTGGGGGTGATCTGTCTCAACCCGTTCGAGTACGGTCGCTAGGAGTTCCGTAGACTCACGTCCCTGCCGGACCGACGATCGTGATCTCCTCGCCCAGGGCGGCCAGCCCGAGCGAGTGCTGCAGTTCGTCCGTCTTCCAGGCCATGACGATGCCTCCGGTCAGGTCCCGGTAGAGCCGCTCCAGCGGCTGGCCCTTGACGTAGGCGTGAGCGCCGGTCGTCTTGATCCCGATCTGCGCGACCTCCTCGGCCATCCGCCGCAGATGATGCGTCGTTCTGACCTGCATGCGAATGAACGACTGGCGATCGCTGTACGCGCGGTCGACCTCGCTCACGGCGTGGTAGAGCATGGTCCGCCCGGAGGCCAGCCAGCTGTCCATCTCACCGAGCGCCATCTGCGCCCAGGCCTGTTGCGAGCGCAGCTCGTTTGTCCCTCCGAGCGGGCTGTTGGCCGAGGCCAGATAGCCGCGACGTTGACGTAGGTACTCAACGGTCTCATCGAACATCGCCTGCGCGTTGCCCAGCCAGATGGCGCAAATGCCCAGTCCCGGCAGCGCCCGTCGTTGCCACTGGAGTTGGGGAATCATCTGCTCACCCATGCGAAGCAGCGAGAGCGGGACGACGAAGCAGTCAGCCCGGGGAATGCGGAGCTCGTCGATCACCACGTCGTGTGACGCGGTGGAGCGCAGACCCATGCCGTCCCAGTTGGCTCGATTCGTGATCGCATCCTGTTTGAAATCGGGCAGGGCGATCACCAGGTCGGGTTCCGTCGGCCGTTCGATCAACGCGCCAACCATCGCGAACTGCGCCGCATCGGCGCCCGAGGCGAAGCCGGCTCGCCCGGAAATGATCAGATCGGTGCCGTCCTCGGTCGCGGAAAAGCCGGTCGAGGTGTTGTCGAGTTCCCGTGATGGAATGCTCCCGGGAGCGCAACACCACGAGCCCTCGGCACAAGCCTTGAGCACCTCGTCCCGGTGCGGATAAGGCGGCAGTGCGCCGGCGATCCCGGTGACCAGGATGTGCATGTTCAGCGCGACCGCAGTCGACGCGTCGCCATAGGCGATCTCTTCGATCAGTCGGATGTAGGTCTCGCCGTCCGCCTCCAGACCGCCAAGCGCCTCAGAGATCAGCAGCCCGGAAACTCCCAGCTCGGCCAATTCATTGAAGTTGTCGATCGGCAGTTCACCGTCACGGTCGGCGGCGGTGGCGCGCTCCCGAAACGGTCCGCGGGCGAGCTCGCGCACCTGCTCGATCAACTGTCGTGAGGCGTCGGCGTCCATGGCAACTCCCGTTGTCGAAGTGAATGAGAACGTAGTCAGCGTATCGGCCGGCTCCGTTCGAGCGTTAGCATTCCGGCAGGAATGGATTCCTCTGGGAAGGACGCCGCCGATGCCGTCGATCAACACATTGCACGGAGAAGTGGACACGTCGGAGCTGGGTCGAACGCTGATCCACGAGCACATCGGGATTCGCTCGCCGGGCATTTCCGAGAACTGGCCGGAGTTGTGGGACGAAGCAGGCTGCGTGGCCTCGGCCGATGAGAAGCTGAACGCGCTCCAGCAACGCGGCGTCAGCACGGTGGTCGACCTCTCAACCGCTGATCTCGGACGAGACATGGGGTTCCTGCAGAAGGTCTCCCAGGTCACGTCGATCAACGTTGTGCTCTGCACCGGCATCTACTGGCTGCGCTCGATGTACTGGCGCGGACGGCCGGCCGAGCTGATGACCGAGGTGTTCGTCCGAGACATCACCGAGGGAATCGCGGGAACCGGCGTCAAGGCGAACATCATCAAGCTGGCTTCCGACGAACAAGGCGGCGGCGTCGACCGCTACAACGAGAAATGCCTGCGCGCCGGCGCACGAGCGCATCGGGCCACCGGCGTGCCGATCGCGACCCACAATGGCCCTCCTGAGCTGGGAGCGAAACAGCAGGACATCTTCGAAGACGAGGGCTGTGACCTCTCGCGCATAGTGATCGGCCACGTTGGCGACACGGCCGACACCGACTACCTCAAGTCGCTGATGGATCGCGGCTCCTACGTCGGCCTGGACCGCTTTGGCCTCGACCAGATCCTGCCCTTCGACGATCGTGTGAACACGGTCGTCAAGCTGGCTGCCGACGGTTACACCGAGCGGATGCTGCTCGCTCACGATGCGTCGTGCTGCCTGGACTGGATCCCCGATATCGATGCAATGCGCCAGGCTCAGCCAAACTGGCACTTCAACCACATCTCCGACGATGTCGTCCCCGCCCTGCTCGAGCGCGGCATGACCCAGTCGCAGGTCGACCAGATGCTGATCGGGAATCCGCGCGACCTGTTCGAGAAGCAGGGCGCGTACTAGGTGGCCCAATCAGCGGCCACTTCGGCCGTCGAACCGGCCGATTTGCTCTCGGCGGCGCGTGCCGGGTTTGCCGGAGCGCCGTTCGAAGACTCCACCGGCGACATCGCGGCGCGCGCGAGGCTCTGGCGCGCCGGACTCGTGGTCGCCGAAGCCGAGGCGTCGGCCTCGACCGGTCTGGCTGCCGCTCAGGCCGCCGGCGCCGCTCTACAGGCCGCGCTGGGTGAGCAGAGCGATCAGTCCGGCGATGCGCTCGGTATTGAGGTCGAGGCGGAACGGGCGTCGCGCAAACCTGAAGGTCTGATCGGCCTGATCCAGACGCCGCTGCCGGGATCTCACGGGCTCATTCTTCGCGACGAAGACCGCGTGGCACGTGGATGGCCGTTCGACGCGTTGCGCACCGACGGTCGCACGGCCGCCTGGGTCAAGCAGCTGAACCGGGAGGTCCGGCGTCCCGGCGCGCGGCTGGCTCCAAGCACCTCCGTTGAGGTCTTCAGGACCATCGAAGCGCTCGGCCCGGTTGCGCCAACGGACGGGGAGCGGATCTCCGCTCGCTCAGGCGGCTTCCGCCTGGTCGAAATGGACGAATTGCTGCCCGACCGATTGTCGGGCTCGGCGCTGCAGGCGGCCGCCTGGCTGTTGCGCCACCAGCAGCCGGACGGCTCGTTCGCGTACGAGTACGCGCCACCGGGCGACGGCAAGGAGGGCAGCTGGACGCCGTACGATCAGCTCGTGCGGCAGTGCGGCTGCGCCTGGGCGATCGCGATGGTGGCGCGGCTCACTCGCGACCGCAGGATCGGCGAGGCGGCCGCAACGGCAATCAGCGGCATCCTGGAACGCCATCTCCGACGCGATGGCCCGGGTCGACTGTTCTATCTGCAGGACATGTACGGCGAGGCCAAGCTGGGAGCCCCGCCGCTCCTGCTGCTCGCGATCACTGAGCTGGGTCCGTCATTGCGCATTCCGCGTGAGACCGTGGATCAGCTCACGGCCTCGCTGTTGGCCGTGCAGGCGCCCGATGGACACTTCGGCACCCGGGCGCGAGGCATGGAGCTGGAAGGCTCGGAGACTTACTACGCCGGCCAGATCGTGCTTGCGCTGGCCAGGCTCTTCGGCGTCCGCAAGCGGCCGCGTCTCCGCTCAGCGGTGCAACGGGCCCTGAAGCATTACCAGTCCTGCTGGCAAAACGAAGACGAACGCGACCTCTCATTTACGACCTGGATGATCCAGGCCTGCGACCAATGGCACGCCCTGGACGGCGACGAACTGTCTCGGAGCTACGCCTACGAAATGGCTGACTGGGCGCTCGAGGAACAGCACGGCGAAGACAGTCCCAACCCGCTCTGGGTCGGCGCATTCCAGAACACCCCGGGAATCGGCACGGCGGCCTATAGCGAAGGCATCGCCAGCGCTTTGTCGATCGCCCAGCGGGCAGGCGATGAGGATCGCGCAGATCGGTATCGCACGGCGCTGCTGCTCAGTATGCGATTCCTCCTGTCGCTCTCGCTCGATGGCCCCGAACACGCCTTGGTCGGAGGGCCCGAACACGTTGGCGCCGTGCGCTCGGCGTTGCACCGATCCGGCCTGCGCTGCGACAACGCCCAGCACTACCTGATGTCGATGCTCCGCGCTCGGGCGCTGTGTTGGGATAGCGAATAACCTCAGTTCTCCAAAGAGAACGGCCGTACTGGTACCATGTGAGTGCAGTTCAGGGAGTCTGCGTTGGCGATTCGCATCGACCGTCCGCGATTTCGAGACATCTTCGCCCGGATGGGGATCCCTCAGGCTCCGGCGGATGACTTCGTCGACGCGGTTGAGGACACGGTCAATGAGGGGCGGGACGAACTTGCGACGAAGGATGACTTGCGTGCTCTTGCAGCCCAGCTCATGCAGGACGCTGCCGAGCGAGAAGCGCGGATTCTGCAGAATCAGTTGGTTATGGTCGGCGTGATCCTTGGAGCCATGGCGATCGCGACCGGCATCATCATCGCGGTCGTCACACTCTCTGCCTAACTGCCTTTGACCTCCGGCCAGACCTCCCGCCAGGCGGTCTCGACCGTCTGCAGATATTGATCAACCGGAATCGACAACTCCCGGTCATAGCTGGGCATCCCGATGCCGAGGCGGGTGATGCCCATCTCTCGGGCAGCGCTGAGCAAACGCAGCGTGTTCGACATGTCCGCGTCGAGCGGCGGCAGCCACTGGATCGGGAAGTCATCCGGGTCGCGGTCGTTGGCTTCAAGCTGCGCGCGCAGGCGCTCGATCAGCTCCGCGAGCTGATCCACCGAGGACTGAACGGGCGCGATCCAGCCGTCGCCGAGGCGGGCCGTACGCTCGATAGCGGCTTGAGCAAATCCGCCGAAGAGAATCGGCGGACCGCCCGGCGTGACCGGCTTGGGCATCACCGACATCTGGTCGATGTTCACGTAGCGGCCGCTGAACGAAATCGGTTCCTCGGTCCAACAAGCGCGCAGCACGCGGATGTACTCCTCCATCCGGCTCGGTCGCTGGCGGAAGTTGGCCTGTAGGGCGTCAAACTCCTGCCACTGCCAGCCGATCCCGATGCCCAACCGCATCCGGCCGCCAGAAAGAATGTCGATTTCCGCCGCCTGCTTGGCGACCAGCACCGGCTCGCGCTGCGGCAGTACGAGCACGTTGGTCTGCAGCGCCACGCGGCTCGTGATCCCCGCCAGCCAGGCGAGCGTCGTCAGCACCTCGTGCTGATGCACATCGTCGGTGTAGGGGCCGGTCTGCGGACGATCATCGCGGGCATAGGCGTAGATCACGTGGTCGGCCATCGAGATGAAATCACAGCCGATCGCCTCGACGCCCTGAGCCCAGTCACGCAACTCCGATACGTCCCAGTGCCAGTGCCAGGCGGGGATCTGACAGCCGAACTCGAACTGCGCCATGGGTCGCTCCCCTCGATACTGGATGGATTCGATCGCGGTCGGTCAGGTGTATCCTAAGCGCATCCCCAAGGCTGCTGGAGACCGGTGATGTATGGCGTTGGATGAACGGCATGCTGGTGAAGAGGGCGTCCTGCGAAGCGATATCGCGGACGTCATCGACCGTGCCGCTGCGATGGCGGTCTACGCCTTCGCGTCCGTAAACCAGGCCGGCGCGACCGAGGGTCTGCGCCTGCCCCCGCAGTTGGCGGAGCACCTGGCCGAGGCGACCTATGTCGACGTCCTGCGCTACTCGCTCGACGAATGCACCTGCCCCTGTCACCAGGAACACTAGTCGTCCCATGGCCGGGATCCGGCCCGACGCAGCGCGCTGAGGCATTCCTGTTCACCTGTTGCCTCCGACACGCACTGTCAAGTCACTAGCCCTGGAAGCACACCTGTACGCATATGATTGATTGTGCTCAACGAGAACATCCAGCCGCGAGGAACCGACATGGCCCCTGCCAGAATCTGGACGAAACCTGACATTTCCTGCTCGCAGGCCGACAAACACGCCAGAAATCTGGAACGATCTGGACAAATCCGGACTTTTCCGGACACTTGCCGCGCGAATCCTCAGCCCACATCAGGAGATCCACCCAATCAGGCCAGAATTCCCTCGCCTCCAACCATCTCCTCCCGGATCTCGCGTCGGGGTGCGGGCATTGACAGGGCGCGATGACCAAACGAGGACCACAACGCAGGGCTACACTGGGATTGACTGCGATCATGCAGACTGGCTCTCACGCAACGACATGAAGGAGCACGCGCGATGACGACGGCGACCAAGGAATCCGTGGTAACCCCTGAGCGATTCAAGTCGGGGATGACCTGGAACCAGTACCTAGCCTTTATCAATTCGGAAGAGAATTTTCAGCGCCTGACCCCGGGTGGCCAACCGCGCGGCGACGCCAACGTTGAGCGCTTCATCCGCAACATGAGCGCCTGGCAGGTTTCTGAAGAAGGCCGCGAGGCGCTCCAGTCACTGCCGCGCCTGAAGATGCTGGTCCTCGGCGAGGACTGGTGTCCGGATGTCTATCGCGGCTTGCCCGTGCTCGCCGAGATCGCTGCCACCGCCGGCTGGGAGATTCGCATCTTCGCCCGCGATGAGAACAACGACATCATGTCCGAGTTCCTCAAAGACGGCCAGCACGAGTCGATTCCCACCGCGGTGATCTACACCCTCGACCACGAGTACGTCGGCCACTGGATCGAGCGCCCGGCAGTGGCCAACGAGCACATGGCCAACATGCAGAAGCTGTTCAGCCGCAAAGAGGGCGAGTCGGAAGACGACATGCGCGCCCGCATCCGCCAGGGCTACCGAGACCTGCAGTCCTCCGACGAGTGGGCCTCGTGGCGCGACGAGACCGTCAACGAGATCGTCGAACTGGTTCGCAGCAATACGTAGCTGCTGCTTGCCGATTCCCTCTCCGTCTGGGAGAGATGGTTGGGGGGCTAGTCGCCCCCACCCCCGCCGAATGGGCTGTCGAGCGGCTCGTCCGGTTCCCCGTCTTCGACCACGACTGGCGCGTCCTGTTCAATTGAGCGCATCGCCCGCCAGGTGATGAACCATCGCTGCAACGCGGTGAGATTGGTCAGCACGGCGAGCAGCCAGAGGATCGGCAGGATCTGCGCCGAGAGCAGACCGATCGCCATGATCAGCACGCGCTCGAGCCGCGTGCCCAGCCCGGTGCGGATCCCGACCCCGAACTCACCCGCCTTTGAGCGTGTGTAGCTGACCATCATGCTGCCGAACAGCGAGACGCCGATCAGCACGATCGCCGTGCGGTCGAAACGCTCGGCGGCGCTGTACCAGATCAGCAGGGCGAAGAGCAGGGCGAAATCGGCCAGTCGGTCGGAGACCGCATCGAAGACGGCCCCCCAGTCCGATGCGCGCCCGGTCGCACGGGCGACGGCGCCATCGAGCATGTCGAAACTGGCGGCCGCGAGCATGACGATCCCGGCCTGCCAGAACCGGCCGTAGGCAGCCAACGTGGCGGCTCCGCCCATGCCCAGCAGGCCGATCAGGGTCAGGGCGTTGGGGGTCAGACCGGTCCGCGCAACAGCCCGACCGAGCCGCTCGGAAACGCCAGACGATATCGAGTGGGGGAGGAGAGACAAGAGTATCTCGAACCAGGCCCGGCCGCCGTGGATTCACTCTACACAGGCAGCAGGGCGGGAACAGCGTCAGTCGTAAAACAGCCGTTTACCGATGAAGAAGAGCAGGAGCGCGAGAGGGATCGCCGCGGCGACAAGGATCACATGATTGAGATTGAGCCGCTCGAAGAAGGGCTTCTGTTGCGGTTCGATGTAGGGCCAGGTCAGGAGCAAGGCGCGCTCGGCGTTCCTGGTGAACTCAGAAATCAGCTTCTCCTCGGGAATGCCGTAGATCTGCTCGATCGCGTCATAGAACGGGACGCCCTGACCGACGGTCCGGAAGAGCTCGGCGAGCGCTTCGGATCCCCAGTCCTGGATCAACCAGGCGAGCATCCCGCCGGCCTGACCGAAGTACTTGGCCTGGAACTGCCAGGTCGTCGGGACGACCTTCAGTTGCTCGAGCGTGTAGTACTCCTCGTGATCGAAGATGACCACCGCACCGGCTCGCGTCAGGAAGTAGCCCGGCAGCGGCCCTTGCGACCAGAAACCCAGGGCGGCTCGCATCCAGAGCGGCACCTCTGCCGCATATCGCCCGGTGGCGGAGTTGATCAGTGCGTTGGTGACCGCGTTGCGCACGTCACCCGACGCGTTGCGCATTACATGCAACGGAGCCGGCTCCGGGCTCACGCCATCGGGTAGCCGGTGGACATCGGACGGGTCGGCGCCCAGGGGCCAGACAATGACAGTTAGGGGCTCTTCTATCGATGTCTCGATCAGGTCGCTGACCAGGTCATAGGCGCCCTGCCCGTGGTCGGCGAGATCCTCGGCTCGAAGCTGTCCCTGAGTGTGCCAGAGCGTGAGGTTATCCCGCTCGGCCGTGGACCATTCAAGATCATCGGTCTGTGCGGACAGCACAACCGGAACCAGGCATCCGACCAGAACGGCCACGAACGAGACAAACGGGGCGAGCCGATGGAGCTTCACTGGGTCAGGGTACGGTCACTGCAGGGATCGATACAGGTGAACATGCTGCTCCGCGATCGCTCGCGCATCGAAACGCTCGGCAGCCTCTCGCCCGTTGCGGACCAACTCGTCCCGGCACGCGCCGTCGGATAGCAACCGTTCGAGATTATCGGCCAGCGCTCCGGCGTCGCCGGGGGTAGAGAGCAGCGCTGCCCGACCACCGTCCGAGGCGATGCGGTAAGCATCGATGTCCGAGGCGGCGACGGGCACACCGGCCGCCATGGCCTCGATCAGCACCAACCCGAGCGCTTCACCTCCGAGAGACGGAACCGCCACGCAGGTCGCCGAGGCCAGCAGCCCCGGAATCTGCTGGTGCGGCACAGGTCCGAGAAACGTGATGCGTGAATCGGATGTTGACCGAGTTGCGGCGGAAACCGGGCCGGCCACGACGAGTCTGGCATCGGCGAGACGTCCCATCGCTTCAACCAGCACCGAAAGCCCCTTGCGCGGTTCGTCTCGTCCCAGGAACAGGATCGTGCGTGGCTCGGGATCGCGCTGGACACGGCGAAACGATTGGAGATCGATGCAGGGGAAGATCTGATGGCTTGTGGGCGAGATGGCGTGGGCTGCGGTCCGGCGTGACAGCTCACTGGCGCAAATCAGGGCGCTGGCTCGATTGAGCAACATCCGAGAGAGCGGCCTGGTCCAGTGATAGAAGCGTCCGGCGACTGGCTCGGCGGAGTGCAGCGTGGCGACCGTCGGCGCAGAACCTGGATGCAACAGTGAGAGAGGGCCGGATAGAGGCAGCATCGGTTCCTGGACGTGCAGAATGTCGTGTGGTCTCTTTAGGAAACTGCGCAGCTCGAGCAGGTCCCGGGGATGCAAGGTCAGGTCGGCGCGAGTACCGCCGAGAGCCACGCGTAGCGGTTGCGACGGAGCGAACACTTCCGACTCGTGACCGAGCTCCATGAGGGCTCGGGACAGGGCAACGGTGTGGGTCTGGACGCCACCCGGTTGGCTCAGGTCGTAGGGCAGAACATGGTGAATTCGCACGGTTCGGATGTTCAGGTGAAATCCTTTTCGGCGGCGAGAAACGTGCGGAAGTTCAGCGTATTGCTGAAGATCGTGCGTTCAGACATTCAGGTTCTTTCAGGTTTTTTCAGGTTCTTTCAGGTTTGTGCGGCTTGTCCTGTTCGGCTCTGTTCGGTTCCGTTCGGCCCAGGATGACGCCTACCGATGTCTGGGCGAAGGCTCGACATCGCCCAGAAAAAACAAGGCCTGGTCGCCGGATCGATTCGGACAGGTTTCCGGGCTTCCGATTTGTGACGACCATGCGTTCTGAGACTATCAGGCTCCGCGGGAGTTGGGCGATGCTGGAGTGTGAACGAACCTGCAGAGAGGCTCATCTGCGAAGGCGTCCTAACAGAGCCTTCGGCGTCGCGCTGATTCCGCGCCACTGTTGGCGGAGGAGTCTGCCCGCTCCGATGTGGCTCAGCCGCGGATATTGGCCAAGCTCACCGCTCGTCGTTCCTGCCTGCAACGCTGCTCGCAATGCGTCCTGACCAGTTCCTGCGAAGGTTGTGACGGCCGAGCCGACCTGCTCATGGAAATGCGCGTCCGATCCGCCGGTGGTCGCCAGTCCCCAGCGCTGGTTGGCCTCGATGACGCCCCGGCGGCGCCAGCGCGCCGATGGGATCGGATTGGCGGTCTCGACGCCGAGGATCGGCGGTTGATCGCCGGCGCGTTCCGGTGTGAGGTCACGGAGCAGGCGGTCGATGTCGCCAATGTTCAACGCGATCGGCATGATGGCGCAGGGGTGCGAGATAATCGCGACGCCGCCCTGCTTCCAGATGGCCTCGACCGTTGCGGCGGCGCTGCGGAAGAACGGGATCGGCTCCTCGATCCAGAGGGCGAGGATGTGTCCGTGGCGACTGGTGACTTCGCTGCCGATGATGACCTCAACCGGATGATTGGCTCGCGCCGCCGCTTCCCGGGCGAGATGCGCCCCTCGGGTCTGGTCGTGATCGGTGACGGCGATGATGTCGACACCGCGCCGATGCGCCGCATTGAGAATGGTCAGCGCGTCGTCCATGCCATCCGATTCCTCGGTATGGACCTGGAGGTCGGCCCGACCGGTTGTCGGTTCAGAGTCAGTCATGTGCGACCTCGGCTGGGTGATCGCGCGGGTGCAGATCGTCCCAGGGCGTATCGCGACAGGGCGCCCAGGGTGATTCGGCGACGCGCCACAGATGCGCATGTTTCTCGATGATCGGCTCGAAGAGGCGGGCGAGGTTGGCGGTGTTTGTTCGTGTGTCGAGGGCTCGGTTGCCCTTGACCAGCAGGTCCAGCGGGGGCATGAAACTGACGTCGAACTGCAGCCGGTCACGTCCGGGCCGGCGGACCGCGTACAGCGGCAGCACGTCGGCCTCGGCGCGAAGTGCGAGATCGACCGCGCCGACAGGGAATCGCGCTTGGCGGCCAAAGAATGGCACGCAGGTCCCGCCGCCCTGTCGATCGCGATCCCAGAGGATGCAGACCACACCGCCCTCGCGCAAGGTGCGCAAGGCCGAGGCGATGCCGGTCTGCGTGGCCGTCAGAAACTCGATACCGACGGCCTCGCGCGCCGCGTTGACCGCTTCGAGATGGCGAGGATGGTCAAGCCGTTCGACCAGGGCGACGGCAGGAATGTCCAATGCCGCCAGGGCCTTGACCGCGACCTCGGGATTGGAGATGTGAGCCGTCGTCAGGACGACTCCCCGACCAGACCCGTGGGAGTCGAGCAGGTGGTCGAGTCCGGTGACGTGGAGGTGATCGTCAAGCACGCGCCGGGATGAAACAGAAGGCAGGATGGCGAGGTCGACGTAGTAGCGGGCGGTCTCGGCGATGACCTCGGCCGTGTCTTGGTTGAGCTGTGACGGCGAGTGCTCCGGATGGATGCGCTGGAGGTTGTTGCGAATGCGAATCCGCCTGCGTTCGAGCAGGGGAAGGGCGAGCGAGGCTGCGCCCTCCGCGAGGGCGTAGACCCACTCGCGAGGGAGAAGCTGATCCAGCCAAGCCAGGATCCTCAGGGCGTACGCGGTCTGCATGCCGACATGTTCGCACGAGCGTCAGAAGTCGCGGAACTGATACCACTGGTCCGGGGCCGACCGGAGTGGGTACTCGAAGGCTGGCAAGAGTGGTGCGTCTGCGCAGTGTTCCAGGTCGATGTGCGGTCTGAACCTGAGGTCGTGGCCCAGTCGCTCGGCGGTCAGCGGGATGAGCCTGGCCTCGGTCGATTCAGCGATCCGGTGGATTTCGCTGGGGATGTCAACCGCTCGACCGAACAGGGGCTCTTTGAGGACTTGCTCATTTGGCCTCGGCGGCCGATCGAAGAGGATGGCGGCGGTCCCGTTGGCTTTGAGGTGATCGACGATCTGGCGCAGCCCGCGCCGGCCGCTGGCCGGGGTCATACCAAGTCGGGCCCGCTGTTCCTGGATGGCGCGGTTCAGGGCCGGGTGGCCGAGATCGTCCACCAGCACCATCGACGGGCCGATCCGGTGGGTGTATGCGCCCCCGAGGATGTCCCAGTTGCCGAAGTGGATCACGGCAAAGAGGATTGGGCGTCGTCGGTACCACTGTTCAAGCTGTCGCCACTGGTCGGCCCAGGCAGGGTCGTCGCCGCCGACCGCCTCAAAGCAGTCAGCGGGGCTGAGTTCGTCGAGGCGGACGGCGTCGACGAGGTACTCGCCGTAGCGCTGGAACTGGGCTCGCACGAGCGATGACGCGGGACCGCTCCAGTTGACGTGCGGCAGCAGATGCTCGGCGTTGCGCCGGGCGGCGTTGCGGCCACGCGGCCAGCCGGCGTAGACCGCGTCCATCAGGCGTCGGGCGGCTGTGTAGGCGGCTTGACGGGGGAGGATTCGGGCGGCGCGTCCGAGGGTCTGGTAGCCGAGGGCGAGGGGGTGCATGCTGTGCGCGATCGTGGCGCGGGCCCCCTCGGTCGCTTCGCGACAGCTCCCCCAGAGGGGGAGTTCCCGGACAGGTCTAGTCGCCGTGGGCGAAGGTTTCGACGGAGTCGCGGGCGACGTCGTCGGTCCATTGCTCGGGCGGTGACTTCATGAAGTACGCGGACGGCGCCAGGAGCGGGCCGGAGAGGCCGCGGTCGAGTCCGAGCTTGGCGCAACGAACCGCGTCGATCACGACGCCGGCCGAGTTGGGGGAGTCCCAGACCTCCAGCTTGAGTTCGAGATTGAGCGGCACGTCACCGAAGGTCGTGCCTTCGATGCGGATGTGGCACCACTTGCGGTCCTCGAGCCAGGGGACGTGGTCGGAGGGGCCGACGTGGACGTCGCCGGACGGCATCTCGTATTCGATCTGCGAGGTAACCGCGTTGGTCTTGCTGATCTTCTTCGATTCGAGGCGCTCGCGTTCGAGCATGTTGTAGAAGTCGGTGTTGCCGCCGAAGTTGAGCTGGTAGGTGCGGTCGATCTGCACGCCGCGGTCGCGGAACAGGCGCGAGAGCACGCGGTGGACGATTGTCGCACCAACCTGCGACTTGATGTCGTCGCCGATAATCGGCGCGCCGGCGCGGCGGAAGCGGTTGGCCCAATATTCCTCACGGGCGATGAAGACCGGAATGCAGTTGATGAATCCGCAGCCCGCCTCGAGCACCTGCTCGACGTACCACTTGGTCGCCTCCTCGGAGCCGACCGGCAGGTAGTTGATCACGACATCAACGTCGCGGTCCTTCAGGATCTGGGCGACGTCGACGGTTGAGCCTGGGGCCTTCTCGATCACCTGCGAGAGGTACTTGCCCAGACCGTCGTGAGTCATGCCGCGTTCGACGGGAACGCCCAGGCTCGGAACGTCGGTGAATTTCACCGTGTTGTTGGGTTCGGCAAAGATGGCCTCGGACAGGTCAAGTCCGACCTTGCGCGAATCGATGTCGAAGGCGGCCACGAAATTGAGGTCGGAGATCGAGTATCCGCCGAGCACGGCGTGCATGATTCCGGGGATCTCGTCGCCGTCCTGGGCGTTCTGATAGTGGGTCACACCCTGGACGAGGGACGAGGCGCAGTTGCCGACCCCGATGATGGCGACGTTGATCTTTCCGCTTGGGCTATTGACGCCGGATGCGTCGTCTGGCATGAATGAATCCTTCCGCCGTGGATGCGGTCGCGCGGGAATGCCGAGGCAGATCGGGATCTCGCCAAGAGGCGACCGCCGCGCCCACCTGCGAGTACTGCAATGTATCAGCCGGACTTCAGCCGCGCAGTCATAGAGAACATAGATGGTCCACCCGCCCTGGGCGCCACTCCCTCCGTGTCACCCAGGCCGGACAGCACGGGATAGGCTGAGGCCATGCCCGACCCTCGCGAGCTGATGGCGGAGATGTACCTGCAGTTCGCGGAGGAGCTGGCCGACGCCGCGGGAGAGGCGATCCGACCACGGTTTCGCAGCGAGTTGCAGGTTGATCGCAAGGGCGACGGCTCACCGGTGACACAAGCGGACCGCGCCGCGGAGACGGCGATCCGCGAACTCATTGCCGGTCAGTTTCCGCTCCACGGCGTGATCGGCGAAGAATACGGGAACGAGCGGGCCGATGCGGAGTGGGTCTGGGTGGTCGACCCGATTGACGGAACCGGAGCGTTTGTCTCCGGTTTGCCGACGTTCGGGACGCTGATCGCACTGCTGCACGATGGAACACCCCTGTTGGGCCTACTTGACCAACCGATATTGAACGACCGCTGGGCGGGCGTGAGTTATCCCGGCGTGATACGTCGAACTACACACAATTCACACCCTGTCCACACGTCCTCCACGACGGATCTGGAAACGTCGATTGGGTTCGCCACCACGCCGGACATGTTCAGCGGCGACGCCCGCGAAGCCTGGAACTCTCTGTCCTCGTCGCTCGAGCGAGTCCGCTACGGCGCGGATTGCTACGCCTATGGACTTCTGGCCTCGGGGTTTGTGGACATTGTGTGCGAAGCGTCCTTGAAGTCGTGGGACTACCTCGCATTGGCGCCAATTGTGGAAGGAGCGGGGGGACGAATGACGGACTGGGATGGGCAAACGCTGACGGTGGAGTCCGAGGATCGGGTCCTGGCCTCGGCGACCCAACGACTACATCGGGCGGCGTTGGAGCGATTGACGTGTGCGAACGGTTAACTGGACTGTGGATCGTTCGTGGAAATCCGGCAGAAATGTGGACAGAACCTCAATAGGTCTCGATGCCATTCGAGAAGAGTTATCAACCGAGAACCGGCAGGAGCAATCAGCCGGCTGCGTCGGCGTGAGCCCTGACCTTGCGCAGGACGGGCAATCCGGTCCGCACATTTTCGACGATCTCATAGCCATCGGGCACGGCGTCGATCGCTCCGGGCTTCTCGGACTTGGCGAAGAAGTAGATGCGCTGCGAATGGTGATTCCGCAGCTCGATGTCGCGCGCGTGGAGGAAATAAGTCTCCTGGCGACGGTTGGTGGTGGAATAGGCCATGGCTGCCAGCCTCCGTCAAAATGATCAGGCGCCTATGCGGTTGTGTCGTATGTATAAGCGACTCTCGGCTGCGATGTCAAACCAGAGTCGAATTCTCGTTACGTCGAGTGGCCGCCAACTGCTGACAGGGTTCGCAGGTCCATTGCTGATCGGGATGATCGCCGTCGCACTCGCCGCGTCAGCCTGCAGCGGCGAGCCTCCGGAGACTCGACCGACGGGTCCGGCCGGGGTGGACGAATGGGCCGTCGCGCAGCCAGATCCCGATGCCGAATGGCTACCGGTTCTTGCCACCCAAGACCTGGCGGTCGGCGTGAAGCGAATCGCTTTCAGCCTCGACGGTCTGGGGCCGAGCCAGGAACCACCTTCGGTCAGAGTGTCGCTGTTCGCGCTGGATGAAGATCGGATCTCGCCGCGTTCGGTGCAGTATGCGAGGTTTGTCCCCTATGACCCGAGCGTGGGCATCACAGCTCATGGCCACGCCAATACGAGCGTCTCTGACCGCTCGCTGCCCATTGGCTCGGGGGTCTACATCGTTCCCGTGAGGCTGACATCGACCGGACTATGGGGCATGCTCCTCGAGATGAGCACAGATGACCGTCGGGAGTCAGTCAGGCTGCGGTTCTCGGTTCGCGAGCGTCAAGCCGCACCCCGGGTCGGAGAGCGAGCTCCGGCGGTCGACTCGCGCACTCGCGACGACGTGTCGAGCCTTTCCGAGCTGACCTCCGACCCCGATCCGGAACCCGGGTTGTACGCCACATCGATCTCGGAGGCGCTGAGCCACGGACGACCCGTGATCGTCGCCTTTGCCACGCCGGCGTTCTGCCATTCGCGCACCTGCGCTCCGGTCCTCGATGCCGTCAAGGAGGTCTGGCGCGAGTTCTCATCCGAGGTCATGGGCATTCACGTCGAGGTGTTTGAGAATCCGGGCGAGCCGGAGCGTCTGATCGAGGCGGAGGCGTTTGTCGCGTGGCGGCTGCCATCGGAGCCGTGGGTCTTCGTGATCGACGCAGATGGCGTGATCCGCTACGCCTTCGAGGGCGCCATGACGGAGGATGAGCTGCGGTCGGCGGTCGAGTGGGTCGTGCAGGACGGGTCGGACTGAACGCTAGGCTGATGAGAGGGCGAGAGCGAGGATCGGCATGGCGCTGGCAAGTTCGGAGCGGGCGCAGATTCGGCAGCAGTTTGCTGCGATTGAGGCTCCGCTCAAACTGGAGTACTACCACCAGAGCCCGCGTCGGGTGATGGTCCCTGGTCGACCGGACAAACCCAGTTGCGTACTGGCCAAGGAACTGTACGAGGAGATCGCCGACCTTTCGGACCACATCTCGTTGACGATCTATGAACACGAGGAATCAGAAGAGCAGGTCAAACGTCGCGACATTGTCGATGTTCCCTGTGTCCTGATTCGCGGCGAGCTGAATCGACCGTTGCGCTTCTACGGCGCGCCCAACGGGCACCTGTTGGTCGCGATGATTCGGGCGATGGTGCTGGCGGCGACGAGCCAGTCGCAGCCATCGGTCAAGATGAAGAGAATTCTGGGCAAACTACGTCGCACGACGAGGCTGCGGTTGCTGGGCTCGGCGCAGGATCCGAAGGCCGGGCAGGCGGCCCTGGCGGCCTGCGCGGCGACCCTGTTGTCGCCCAAGTTGCAGACCGACGTGTTTGCCATCGAGGAGTTTGCCGAGATTGGCGCCCGATCAGGCGTGTCGGCGCTGCCGGCGCTGTTCATCGATGACCGGCTGTTCGCCGAAGGACTGGTTGAGCCGTTCGAGCTGGTGGAGTTCATCGGTCTCTGGCAGGCCAATCCGGAAAAGGCCCAGCTCAATCCGCCGCCGGTTCAGCCGGGCTCGGCGACCCCCTGGCGGCCGCCGCAACCCTCGCCCCAACACCATGAGCCAACCTCGATCGACCCGGTCGCGGCGGCGGCCGGACGCGCCCGGGAAGCCTCAGCGACGCCGGAGGGCATGCGACGCACGACCGGCGGCCTCATCGTCCCGAATCGGTAGTACGCTCCAACGTGTAGGAGCTACAGGGAAGTTCGGGCAACCTTGGCGGAGATCTGCAGTGGCTGATGTTGATGAACTGCGCAGCACGCTGGAGGCGCTGGCTGAGCAATTGAGCGACGTTCTGGAGCGTCTTTGACCTGCCCGCAGTAGAGGCCGAAGGCTCCCGCCTGGAGTCCGCCTCGACCGCCGCTGGATTCTGGGATGATCCGGAGCGCGCTCGCTCGGTGATGAAACGGTTGTCCTCGCGGCAGCGCACGATCGAAGTCTGGCGTGGACTGGAAAATCGCGTCGACGAGGCGGTCGAGTTGCTCGAGCTGGCGGACGATGACGAGCTGGCAGCGGATCTGGCGACCGAGGCGGCCGCGATCGGTGAAGAGATCGAGCGTCGCTCGTTCGAGCTGGCCTTCTCGGGACCCTACGACGATCGCTCGGCGGTGATCTCGATTTACGCCGGATCGGGCGGCATCGACTCGCAAGACTGGACCGAAATGCTGCTGCGCATGTACCAGCGCTGGTCCGAGCGGGCTGGCTTCGACGTCGATCTCGTCGACCTGGTCGAGGGCGAAGAGGCTGGCTTGAAATCCGCCATGCTCGAGGTGCGAGGTGAATCGGAAGGCGGCGGCGCATACGGCTGGCTGCGTTCCGAGCACGGCGTACACCGGCTGGTGCGGATCTCGCCGTTCGATCAGAACCACGCCCGGCACACGTCTTTCGCCCGCGTGGAGATCATGCCGGAGACCGAAGGCGCGGCCGAGGTAGAGATCGACGACGATGACATCAAGATCGATGTCTACCGCGCCTCGGGCAACGGCGGTCAGAACGTGCAAAAGAACTCCACCGCGGTGCGGATCACGCACTTGCCGACCGGCTTCGTCGTGAGTTGCCAGAACGAGCGCTCGCTGCGGCGCAACCGCGAGTCGGCGATGCGTGTCCTGGAGGCTCGATTGCTGATGCTTGAGGAGCAGAAGCGCGAGGAAGAGCGCCTGGCGATCCGCGGTGACCACATCGAAGCCGGCTGGGGCAATCAGATCCGTTCCTACGTCCTGCAGCCCTACCGAATGGTCAAGGACTTACGCACCCAGCATGAGACCTCGGACGCCGACCGCGTTCTTGACGGCGATATCGAGGAGTTCCTGCGCGCCTCGCTCCAACATCAAATCGGCCAGCAAGCCAAGCGCGAGGGAGCGGTCGCATGAGACGGCCGGGATTGCTGCTGCTGGTCGTCGCGTTGACGGGCTTCGTCTGCGCGGGACTTGTCGGGGTGGCTGCGATTGATGCGCAGTCGGCTGAGGATGGCCCGACGGTACAGGGCACGCGCTTCGAAAACTCCTGGCCGGACTCCGTCGTCGTGACGGCGCTGGTCGGCGACGCCGGCGAGATTGAGTCTGCGACCTTCCTCTACGCGATCTTGCCTGAAGGCGCTCTGACTCGCGAAGCGGCTGAGATCGACCAGGGCGATGTCACCCGTATTCGCGCCGAGTTCCCCACTCGAAACCCCCGGCTCTGGATCCCTGCCGGCGCCGATTTCGAGTGGCGCTGGGAGTTCGTCTACACCTCGGGCGAAACGTTTGAGACCGAGCCGCAGATCTGGCGCTATGAAGATCCCCGGTTCGAATGGCAATCCCTCACGGAAGGCGATCTTGAGGTCGCCTGGTACCACGACCGCGGCGTCGCCGAGACGATGCTTCGCGAGGGGCTCCAGGCGTTGGAGGAAATCTCACCGTTCCTGGGACTTGAGGAGTTGATTCCGATCAAGGTCTACGTCTGGGCCAACACGGAGGATGCGCGCCAGGTCGAGCGGATTCAGTCGGAGCGATTCGAGGAATCGGTGCTCACCGGCGGCACGCGAGTCCTGGCCGACCTCGTCCACATCTACCAGCCCACCCGCTGGGTCGTGCGCCATGAGTTGACGCACGTGCTGACCAAGCTCGCGGGCGAGGGTCCATACGGCGATCTGCCCGCCTGGCTGGACGAGGGCATGGCGACGCTCGCCGAGGGCGACTGGCTGGAGCGTCGCGGCGGGGCCTTGCAGTATGCGATCAACAACGACCTGGTGCTGTCGCTGCGCAGCATGGAGTCTCCCTCCAACGTTCCTGGCTCTGTTGACATCTTTTATGGGCAGTCGGCGGCGGTTGTCCTCTATCTGCTCGGCGAGTACGGCAACGAGAAAATGAACGAGCTGTTCGCCACATTCAAGGAGGGTTCTTCGGTTGAGGACGCACTGGACAAGGTCTACGGACTGACCCGCGACGGGTTGGACAATGATTGGCGAGCCTCCGTTGGACTCGCTCCGCGAGAGCAGGGAGAGGACCGTTCGACGACGATCGAGGACGAGGTGATCGCGGGACCGGAAGTCGCCGAGGACGAGCAATCAAGCAACGAGCAGACGGAGAGCCAGGCGGAGCGGTCGACCGGCGAAGCGGATCAGGCGCAACAGCCCGCCCGGCAGGCGGAACAAGCCTCACAGGACGAATCATCGGAAACCGACAGACAATCGACCGCTAGCCGCACTGAAGGGGAAATCGCCGAGCGAAAAGCGGAGATTCAGCAGCGGCAAGACCAACGTCGCAGCGGTCCGGTCTTCGAGGTTCCTGCGCCGTTCCCATGGGAGTACCCGCTGATTGGCATTGCCGGAGGGTTGGTGCTGCTGAGCGGCTTGCTGCTGGTCCGGGTGTTGACGCCGCGGCGGGACTGAGCCGACAGAGCACCAGACGATACCCACGCCCGCCGATATCCCGACGCGCTCGGCGCCATGCCCGAGCAACACGGTTGTCGTGCTATCGGGCGGAAACGGCGAACTGGGGCAACGAGACCAACTAGCGCTGTTGCGAGATGCGGGCTGCACGGGTGACATTGTTGAGGAGCATCGCGACTGTCATCGGGCCGACTCCACCCGGTACTGGCGTGATCGCCCCTGCCACCTCGGAGACCGAGTCAAAGTCAACGTCGCCGACCAGCCGGTAGCCGCGCTTTCGGGTCACGTCATCGACGCGGTTGACCCCGACATCAATCACCGTGACTCCCGCGCGAACCATGCCTGCGGTGATCGTCCCCGGACGGCCCGTGGCGGCGACGAGAATGTCGGCTTCTCTGGTGATTGCGGGCAGGTCGATGGTGTTCGTATGGCAGACCGTCACGGTCGCGTTGGCGCCCTGACGTTTCTGGGCGAGCATCGCCGCCAGCGGCATCCCGACCAGCCGGCTGCGTCCGACGATGACCACGTGTTTGCCGGCGGGATCGGCACCGCTGCGCACGAGTAGCTGCTGCACGCCGTGGGGCGTTGCGGGCAGATAACGCTCGCGTCCCTGCAGGATTCGACCCTGATTGGCCGGGTGCAGGCCGTCGACATCCTTGAGTGGATCGATTCGCTCCAGCAGGACGTCGGAATGTACGCCTTCGGGGACGGGGAGCTGGAGGATGACACCGTGAACGTCGGGATCGGCGTTGAGCAGATCGATGCGGTCCCGGATCCGGCGTTCGGTCTGCTGTGGTTCAGGGTCGGCTTCGATCTTGTGGATGACGACCTTGATCCCCGTCTCCTGACCGGCCCGTTGCTTGCCGGTCACGTACGACGCGGACGCCGGATTGTCGCCAACGAGGATGACTGCGAGATGGGGTAACAGTCCGCCGGCGATCATGTCTTCGACCTGCCGGGTCAGCGCCTCGCGGATACCGGCGGCAATGGCAGCGCCATCAATGATCGTGGCCGTCATACGCTCAGGGTATGCCAGAGCTGGTTGATGAAGTGTGACCTGGCGCCGCCGGCACGTTGATAGGCTGCGAAACAATGTTCGGCGACCTGACCTGCGGCGTGGACTTACTGCTGATTGAGCGCTTCGAGAGCGTGCTCAATCGGCATCCGGACCGTTTCCCCCGGCGCATTCTGACCGACCGGGAACGTGAGTACTGCGGCGATCGGCTGGCCGAGATGGCGGTCCGTTTCGCCGGCAAAGAGGCGGTGATGAAGTGTCTCGGCACGGGCGTGCGAGGCGTGAAGTGGAAGGAAATCGAAATCCTGGCCAACGCGCGAGGCAAGCCGATCGTCATCCTGCACGGAGGCGCCCGCGACCGGGCGCGCGAGATCGGGCTGGAGCGAATCGAGATTAGCCTGACCCACGAGAAGAACATGGTCTGTGCATTTGCGGTGGGGCAACCGAAACTGGGAAGCCAATAGGGAGACGGACGATGAAACTGCTGACGTCGGCGGAGATGCGGGAACTGGAAGCGCGGGCCGAGGCGGCGGGCGTCTCGACGGACACCTTGATGGAGAACGCCGGGCTGGCCGTGGCCCAGGAGATCTGGATGCAACTGGGTTCGCTCGAGGATCGGCGAATCGCGGTGTTGGTGGGATCGGGCAACAACGGCGGCGACGGTCTCGTCGCGGCGCGTCACCTGTTCGAGTGGGGAGCTCAGGTCCGCGTCTATGCATTGCGCGAGCGGAGCGACAGCCAGTGGACTCAGACGGTGGACATGGGGGTGCCCTGCGGCAGCGTAAACAAGGACGAGGACTTCGAGGCTCTGGAGGCCTTGCTGTCGGGCGCCGAGGCGATCGTCGATGCCTTGCTCGGGACCGGTTCGTCACGACCGATCGAGGGCGACCTTGCCCAGATCATGACCCGCCTCGCCGCGATTCGATCACGCACGGTGAAGCCAAAGCTGGTGGCTGTCGACCTGCCCACCGGTCTTGACGCCGACAGCGGCCGGCTTGATCCGCTGGCGGTCGCGGCCGACGAGACGGTCACCTTCCATGCGCCGAAGGTCGGGCTCTACATGCAGCCGGGCGCGTCGGCTGCGGGCTCGGTGCAGCAGGTCGAGATTGGCATTCCCGCCGGCCTGGACGAGGATTTACAGACCGAAGTGCTCGAGCGCCGAGCGGCCAAGGCGCTCCTGCCGGATCGCCCGGCGGACGGGCACAAAGGGACGTTCGGTCGCGTGTTGGTGATCGCCGGCTCGGCCCGATATCCCGGCGCGGCGATCCTGGCGGCGCGCGCTGCGTACCGCGCCGGCGCAGGGCTGGTGACCATCGCCACCCCGCAATCGATCGCTTCGCACATGGTCGCTGCGGTGCCGGAGGCGACGCTGTTGCCCCTGCCGGAATACGACGATGGCGTGATTTCCGGCTTTGCTGCCTGGGAAGTCGTTCGGGACGAGCTGCCCGGCGTCGACTCAGTCGTGATCGGCTGCGGTTTCGGACGACACGACCACAGCGGCAAGTTTGTGCGCGAGTTCCTCATCTCACCGGAAGTGGGCATGGTCAAGGGAGTCGTGGTCGACGCGGACGGACTGAATCTGCTGGCGGCGGACATGTCCGGACTACCGAGCGCCGTCGCGCCGGTCGTGCTGACCCCGCATCCGGGGGAGATGGGCACCCTGACCGGGATGACCGCGGACGATGTCCAGCGTCAGCGCCTGACGCTCTCGCGAGATTGCGCAGCCGAGTGGAACTGCCATGTCGTGCTCAAGGGCGCCAACACCGTCGTAGCCACCCCCGACCATCGGGCGCGCGTGTCGGAGGTCGCCCAGCCGGCCCTCGCGACGGCCGGAACCGGGGATGTGTTGAGCGGAGCAATCGGCGCACTGATCGCCCAGGGGCTCGAACCGTTTGACGCAGCCACATTGGGGGTCTATCTCCACGGTGACGCCGGCAATCGTGCCGCCCGAGCGCGGGGAACGATCGGAGTGACAGCCGGAGACGTTGCCGATCAACTCGCCATGGCGGCAAGATCGCTGGCCGGCGAGGAGCCCGTCGAGGCGCCCTCCATGGGCGGCGGCTTCGGGATGGGCGCTGGGGACGTCGGTGGACTCGGACAACTGGCGGGGGCCGGAGGTCTGGGTGGCGGACTGGAGGGCTTGCTGGGCGGCCAGCAATGACCTCACACCTGGTTGATCTGTAGCCTCAGGGAAGCCGGGACGTTGCAGAGAGAGGAGCAGCCTCGTGTCGCGAGTGAGTTTCAACTGCACGATGCAGGAAGGGCAGATCGGCGAGGAATTGCGAGCGAAGCTGGCTGTCGCTCTCCAGCAGATCACTGAGGACGTGCTCGGCGAGTCGCCCGACGACGTACCGGTGACGTTCTCCAACATTCCCAGTGGATTCGGATTCCGCGGCGGCGAACCGTCCACGACCTCGCTGGTGCGAGGCAGCATCGTCGGCGGGGTAACCCAGGAAGTGCGCGAGGACCTGATGCGCCGGATCTGCGACCGCTGGATGGAAATCAGCGGCTGCACGGTCGACGAGCTCGTGGTGTCGGCCCGCGATGTCTAGTCGCGTGGGATAGCATGGTTTGGAACTCTGCGACGAGAGAGGAAGTCTGAGATGCCGTATTACCGTTGCGTGGTCCCCAAGGACTCCGTTCCTTACGAGCAGCGGGCAGCAGTGGCCAAGGCATTCACTGACATTCACTGCGGCAACACCGGCGCGCCGCGCAGCTTCGTCCATGTTGTGTTCGACGAGGCCGACGACCGCTGGGACACTCCCTACTTCCTCGACGGCGGCAACCGGGCCGGGCGCTCCGAAGAGGTCAAGGCCGAGTTGCTGAGCGACCTGATGAGCGCTTTCCGCGAGATCACTGGCGTGGCCTCGGACGACTTCAGCGGCCGCATCACCGAGGGGCCGGCGAAGTGGACGATGGAGGGCGGCATGGTCCTGCCCGAGCCGGGCGAAGAGACCGAAGAGTGGTACTCCCACGGTCAGGCCGCCGCCGGCGGATAGTTCCGCCTCGACGTTATCGATACTCAGGGACGGTTCGATAGTCCGTCCGCGCCACCGCACGAACTTCGCCGACACGACCTCTGCCCACAGTGGAGCACTCGTAGCCCATTGAACGGGTAGGCTGAGAGCGCACTGATCTTTGGGGGCCTTATGGACGAGCGCATTGTGGTGACGGGGATGGGCGCGGTCACGGCGGTCGGCGGTACGGCCGACGAAACATGGGATTCCCTCGTCTCCGGACGCTCGGGCGTGACAGGCATTTCCATCTTCGATCCGTCGCGTCTGTCGGTCCGGTTTGCAGCCGAAATCAGCGACTGGAAGCCAGAGGAGTACATGCCGCGCAAGGACGCGCGGCGCATGGATCGCTACTCGCAGTTTGCAATCGTCGCATCGCGCGAGGCGGCGGCGAATGCCGGTTTCGACGACGGATTCGACGGCTCCGATCGAGCCGGGGTGATGATCGGAACCGGGATCGGCGGGATCTCCACCACCCAGGAGCAATTCCGCATCCTCGACTCGCGCGGGCCCGACCGCGTGTCTCCCTTTGCCGTGCCCATGATGCTGCCCAACATGGCTTCCGGACAGGTGTCAATCGCCCTGCAGGCGCGGGGGCCGAACCTGGCCCCGATGTCGGCCTGCTCCTCGGCGGCCGACGCCCTGGGCCTCGCCGCACAGACCATCATCCGCAACGAGGCAGATGTGATCGTCGTCGGCGGCGCTGAAGCGCCGCTCTGCGAAATGGCGGTCGCCGGATTCGCCTCGGCGCGCGCACTCTCGTCGCGCAACGACGAGCCGGAAACCGCCTCGCGTCCGTTCGACGCCGAGCGCGATGGTTTCGTGATGGGCGAAGGGGCAGCGGTGATGGTGCTCGAACGGGCGGAGCACGCCACCGCTCGGGGCGCTGAGATCCTGGCCGAAGTCTGTGGTTACGGATCGGTCGGCGACGCCTATCACATTACCCAGCCGGCCGAAGGCGGCGACGGTGGCGTCCGGGCGATGTCGCTCGCGCTGGAGCGATCCGGAATCGCGCCTTCAGAGGTCGACTACGTCAACGCGCACGGAACGTCGACCCCGCTCAACGACAAGTTCGAGACGATGGCGATCAAGAGCGTGTTCGGCGAGGCGGCCTACGGGCTGTCGATCTCCTCGACCAAGTCGATGACCGGTCACCTGCTCGGCGCCGCCGGCGCGGTTGAGGCGCTCGCGACCATCGAAGCAGTCCGACGCGGCATGATCCCACCGACGATCAACCTCAAGAACCCCGATCCCGATTGCGACCTCGACTACACGGCCAACGTCTGCCGGGAACGGGATGTGCGCGTCGCGATTTCGAATTCGATGGGCTTCGGCGGACACAATGCCTGTCTGGTCTTCCGTCGCTGGGAGGACTGATCCGGCGGACGGGAGAACGCGGTGCGGGAGCGCTCGGACGGCTGGCTCGGTCGTACCTGGCGGATCGCCGAGCCCCACGACGCGCCACCGATCGAAGGACTCGACGCGCCTTCATTCATCGGTCGATTGCTGCGCCAGCGCGGTGTCGACACCGTTCCGGCGGCGCAGGAATTCCTCAATCCCGAGTGGTATCAACCTGCCGAGCCATCGGTGCTCGGCGACTGGCGCGAAGCGATCGATCGGATCGCCCTGGCTGCGCAGCGCGATGAGCCGGTCGCCATCTACGGCGACTACGACGTCGACGGGATCACGGGCACGGCGATCCTGACCGAGGCGCTACGCGAGGTCGGAGTCGACGCCAGACCCTTCATCCCTCATCGCGAACGCGAGGGTTACGGCCTGCAGGACGAGGCGGTCGGCCAACTCGCCGCGGACGGCGCCCGGGTGTTGATCACGGCCGACTGCGGCATCACCGCGCTGACCGAGATCGCTGCGGCGCGGGACCAGCATGGTCTCGATGTCGTCGTGCTCGATCACCACGAGCCGGCAGAATCGCTGCCCGACGCCACGGCGATCGTCACGCCGAAGCGCGCGCCGAAGGGACATCCGCTCTCAGATCTGTCGACGGGTGGACTGGCTTACCGATTTGGCCAGGCGCTGGTTGAGGGCCTGACGGCTCAGTCCGATCGCAGCCGCTGGCTCGACCTGGCCGCCATGTCGACCGTTGCCGATGTCGTACCACTGCACGGTGAGAATCGCTGGATCGTGCATCAGGGGCTGCGAGCGCTGGGGTCGACCGAGCGTCCCGGTCTACGCGCGTTGCTCCGCGGCCGGCGAGGGAACGGACCGATCGACACGGAGACGATTGGCTTTCAACTGGCTCCGAAGATCAACGCGGCCGGACGGCTGGACGATGCCTCGCTGGCGCTGGAGATGCTGATGGAGCGCCAGCCGGCGACGGCGCGCGAACTGGCGGGTCGGTTGGAACAGCTCAACGAACGACGCCGGCGGCTGACAGCCGACGCGATGTCGGGCGCCGAGCAGCAGATTCGTCAGCAACTCGACCCGTCCGGCCAGGCGCCACTCGTGCTCTTCCTCGGAGGCGAGGAGATCCACCACGGGATCGTCGGCATCGTCGCTGGCAGATTGGCCGACCAGTGGTCGCGTCCGGCGTTTGTCTGGTCGCTGGTCGACGGTGAGGCGCGGGCCTCGGGCCGCAGCGCCGCCGGGTTCGACCTGGTGCGCATACTCGATGCTTCCCGCGACCTGCTCGTTCGCGGCGGCGGCCACGCCATGGCCGCCGGATTCTCGGCCGAACCGTCAAAGCTGGGCGCGTTGATGGCCAGGTTCAACGAGGCGGCACAATCGCAACTCGATGCCGGCGAAGCGGGGGCCTGGGCCGCGCTGGAGGGACGGACCGAGGTCGATGCGCAGGTTCCGCTGCCCGCCGTGACCCGCCGGACCGTGAGCTGGATCGAACGATTGGCGCCATTCGGCGAGGGCAACCCGGCGCCCACCTTCCTCAGCAATGGCGTGGGCGTGCGGCAGGCGAAGACCGTGGGGGCGGACGGTGCGCATCTGCGCCTGGACCTCGATGGTTGGTCGGCGATCGGATGGCGTCTGGGCGGCGCTGCGACGGAGATCGGTGCGGAAGTGGATATCGTCTGGCGGTTGAGGCGTGGGCTCAAGGGTCAGCCGGAGCTGGAGATCATCGATCTGGCCGTGTAGCTGCCGCTCGACTCCTGCATCTGGCCCGTTCGGCCGGGCCCGTCCATCCGTTAGCCTGAGGCCAATCTGGCCTGTGAGCTTCGGAGGGTTTTGCCATGGCTGTTCGCAACGTTGGGGTGGTGGGGCATCAGGGCGCCGGCAAGACGACGTTGGTTGAGGCGCTGGCCTTCGCGAGCGGAGCGACGACGCGGCTGGGACGGGTGGAGGAAGGCAACACGATCTCGGACTACGACACCGAGGAACAGCAGCGAGGGATGTCGATCTCAACCTCGCTGGTCGCCCTGAAACACAACGGCACACAGATCAATCTGCTCGATACGCCGGGCTACGCCGACTTCGTCGGCGAGGTGGTGGCGGCGATGTCGGCGATCGACGCCGTGATCGTGGTGGTCGACGCCTCGTCAGGCGTTCAGGTCGGGACCGAGACGGCCTGGCGGATGGCGGGGAAGCGCGGGATCCCACGGGCCGTGGTCATTTCCCGGCTCGACCGCGACAACTCTTCCTTTGAGGACGCGCTGGCATCGGCGCAGGAAGTGCTCGGCACGGAGTGCCAGGCGCTCTATCTGCCCAACGGCGCGGAGGCGGCGTTCACTGAACTGGTGGACGTATTGGCCGACCCGGACGCGGACGGGCGCGACAGCTTGATCGAACAGATCGTTGAAGCCGACGAAGACCTGATGATGCTTTACCTGGAGGACGAAGCGATCGACGACGACGATCTGCGCAGCGCGGTCAAGACGGCGACGCTGTCCGGCTCGCTCGCTCCGGTTCTGCCGATGTCGGCGGTCACCGGCGTTGGCTCGGCCGAACTGCTCCGCCTGATCGACGAGGTACTGCCCGATCCCTCGGAGGCTCCGCCGATCGCCGACGGTCTCGACAACAACGGCCAGGCCGGTGCATTCGTGTTCAAGACCACGGCCGACGAGTTCGTCGGACGTCTGTCGTATCTGCGGGTCGTCTCCGGCTCCGTTGCCAGCGATGCGCATCTCGACAACGCGCAGACCGGAGAGGATGAGCGGTTGGCCGGACTCTCGCGGGCCACGGGGAAGACGCTCAGCGCGGTCTCCGAACTCTCGGTCGGCGATATTGGCGTGGTGACCAAGCTGCAGCACACGACGACCTTCAACACGTTGCGCCAGAAGGGTTCGGATCTGCTCGTCCCGGTGCCTGCGATGCCCGCTCCGATCTTCGCCGCCGCGGTCGAGCCCAGGACGAAGGCCGACGTGGACAAGCTCGGTCCGTCGCTGGCGCGCCTGGTCGAGGGCGATCCGACGCTGCAGATCGAGCGCGACCGCGACTCCGGTGAGACGATTCTCAGCGGATTGAGCGAGTCTCACGTGCAGCTCTCGGCGGGACGTCTGGCGAGCAAGTTCCACGTCGAGGTGGACATCAAGGATCGCCAGGTTCCCTATCGCGAGACGGTCACGGCGAAGGGTCAGGCGGAGTACCTGCACAAGAAGCAGACCGGCGGCAGCGGACAATACGCCCGAGTTGCCCTGCGGGTCGAGCCGCAACCGCGAGGAGCGGGCTTCGAGTTCAACGACGAAATCGTCGGCGGCGCGGTGCCCCGCAACTACATCCCGGCGGTCGAGAAGGGCGTCGTCGAGTCGTTGCCTCGCGGCACGTTCCCGCTGACCGATCTGCGGGTCACCCTGTACGACGGCAAGCACCACGATGTGGACTCGTCGGAGATGGCGTTCAAGCTGGCCGCCTCGCAGGCGCTCAAGGAGAGCGTGTCTTCGGCGCGGCCGATTCTGCTTGAGCCGATCCAGACGTTCCGGATCACCGCGCCGGAATCATCGACGGGCGACATCATCAGCGACCTCAACTCTCGCCGCGCGCGGGTGCTGGGCATGGAACCGGCGGACGAGCCGCCCGGCTCATCGGTCGTGATCGCCGAGGGCCCGATGGCCGAGTTCCTGCACTACGCGACCGACCTCCGCTCGATGACCGGAGGCCGGGGTACGTTCACGTGGCAGTTCGACCGCTACGACCAGGTGCCCGAACACGTCGCCCAGAAGGTTCGTCAGGACGCCGAGGCGGCAGCGGCCGGCTAGACGAGAGTTCCCCGAGTGGGGAGCTCTCATTGCCCTAGCTTCCGTCCGGGGCGTTTGTCGTCTCGGCGCCGGGCATCGGCCGCAGCTCGAAGACCATTCGCACGCGCGACGTTACCGACTCGCTGCCTCCGAATACGGGCGTCGGCTCGAAGGAGTCGTCGGCCACCGCGGCCTCGGCTGATTCGAGCGTTGTGCGCGATGCGGTCAGGTTGCCGACCGGGCTGAGTTCCACCACTCGGACGATCTCGTAGCCCATGTGCTCGGCGATCGAGTCTGCCGTCGCCTGGGCGTCGTCGATCGCGTCCAGCAGCGCCATTCGCTCGACTTCGGCTCTGCGCGAGGCGGTGAAGTCGAGTCCGTCGAATTGCAGGCTGTCGCCGCCGGCGCCGATCACCAGGTCGACGAGACCTCCGGCGAATCCGGTGCCACGGATGGCGATCTGCAGCCGGTACTCGTACTCCCAGCCGCGCAGCACGCGACCTTCCTCGGTCCAGTCCCAGACCTGACCCAGCCGGAAATTGACGGTCTGCAACCCGTTGGGCGAGATGCAGGTGGGATCCGCCGTGTGATCCGCGTTGTCAGGCTCGCCGGTCGTGCAGTTTTCATCGACGGCGTCTCTGAGCGCGCTGACCACCAGCGCACCGGCCTGGCGCGCCTCCAAGGCCGAATCTCGCTCGACCACCACCCGGAATCGCGCCACGGCGCCGTCGTAGGCGACCGTCCGCGAGGCGGCCCCATCGATCGTGAGCGTGGTCGACTGTTTGCTGGAGGACGGCACCAGCTTCAGGTCGTATTCCTCGTCGGCGCTGACTCTGAGCGCGCCGGCGATCAAGAGCGCCGCCGCCAGCGCCAGGAGTGCGAATAGCGCGAGCAGACGGCCCGATGTCGCGTGCAGTGCCGCGTGCAGTGGATTGAGCTTCATACCCGGTCCCTTTCATGGATCGCAGGTTCGCGCGACCCCACACCTACATTACGGCTGAACTGGTTCGATTGTTCCGCCCAGGTTGCGTTCGAAGAAGTCGAGCATTGTTGCCCAGGCTGCTTCCGCCGACTCCTCGTGATAGCCGGCGGCCATCGGCGAGAGCCGCACGAGCAGGGAACGCACGGGACCGTGACGGTTCATGAAGGAGTGGCCGGCGCCGGGATAGACGGTTACCTCGTGCTCGACGCCGAGCTGCTCGAGGTGTCCGCGCAGACGTTGGGCCTGTCCGACGAAGACGCGATCGCGTTGGCCGTAGCCGCCGAACACGGGACAGATGCCTTCGAGCGCTTCCGTCTCGCGTGGGACGGCGCCGTAGAAGTCTGCGACCGCGCCGACGGCGGCTCGGGCGGCGTGGAGGATGGCGAAGCCGCCGCCCATGCAGAATCCGGCGACCGCCAACCGCTCCTCGTCGACCTGCTCGTACGACGCCAGCCAGCTGCGGGCGGCCTCGATGTCGTCGAAGGCTCGGCCTGCGCCGCTGCGCAGCGCCTGCATCGTTCGACGGATGCAGAGGGGTCTGGCGCGCGGTCCGACCGAGTAGAGGTCGGGAGCCAGCGCGACGTAGCCGTTGTCGGCGAAGCGCCGGGCGATCCGGCGGATGTCGTCGTTGAGGCCGAACAGCTCGTGCAGCACGAGGACTGCGGGCCCGCGCTCCGAGGGTTCGTCGGGCGTGGCGACGAAGGCGGTCAGGTCGCCGTCGCCGGTGGCAATGCTGACGGTCTGCGTGGACATCGGAAGCCTCCGTTCTGGCGATAGCCTGCGGGTGATGCGGCTCGCGTGAGCCAACAGTACCGAAGCAGCAGTCAGGAGTTGGGCAATGGATGATTTCAACACCCTGGGATACGAGGTCGCTGACGGCGTGGCGACGATCACGATCAACCGGCCCGAGGCGGCGAATTCGCTCTCGCTGGAGATGTGCAAGGAGCTGATGGGCGCCTCGATCCTGGTGGACGACGATCCCGACGTTCGGGCGGTGGTCTTCCGCGGCTCGGGGCGATTCTTCTGCACGGGCGCCGACCTGCGCGGATTCCCGCCGGCGGGTCCGGAGATGGCGACCTTCATCAAGGAGATGACGACCTACCTGCACGCGGCGGCCTCGCGCTTCACGCGGATGGACGCGCCGCTGATCACGGCGATCAACGGCACCTGCGCCGGGGCGGGGATGAGTCTGGCCCTGATTGGCGACCTGGCGTTGGCCGGGGAATCGTCGCGCTTCACGATGGCCTACTCGCGGATTGGCCTGACGCCGGATGGTTCCTCGACCTACTTCCTCCCGCGCCTGGTCGGTCTGCGGCGGTCGCTGGAGCTCTGCCTGACCAACCGCATGCTGTCGGCGCAGGAGGCGCTGGACTGGGGCATGATCAACCGGGTCGTGCCCGACGACGAGTTGCAGACCGAGGCGCACGCCCTGGCGGCGCAGCTGGCGGCCGGTCCGACCGAGTCGATCGGGGCGGCCAAGCGGCTCTACCACAAGTCGTGGAACGAGGGCCTGGAGACGCAGATGGAGTGGGAAACCCGCGAGATCTGCGACGCCGCCCGGCGCCCGGAGGCGAAGGAGGGCGTGACGGCCTTCTTCGAGAAGCGCGACCCGGTGTTCCGCTAGCCGGGCGAGCTCTGACGCTCGGCCTGCGCGGAAGCGGGTCCCCGCTCAGGGGCGGGGACGGAGGGAACGCCGTCGGGATGGCAGCGTTTGCGTTTGCGGCCGCTTCCGCAGGGACAGGGCTGGTTTCGTCCGGTGTTGCGCCTGGCGTTTCGGGGTAGCGCGACGGTGAGTTTCAGGTTTGCGGCGGAACTTTTTTCTGGCGTCCCGTTGGACACGATCTCCAGTGTTTTACGGGGGATCGTGGCTGAAACGGTTTCAGGTTCTTTCAGGTTTTTTCGGTCGGTCTCAGCGCCAGTCTGGGGGTCGGCGAGTTCGTCCTCGGCGTAATCGACGAAACGCGAGGGATAGATGTGGGGGATGTGGAGCTGCTTGAGCAGCATGCGCAGCTCGCGCTCGGCGCGGGCCAAGCAGCGCTCGTGGCGATCCCTGATCTGGGTGAGCTGGTCGTAGCTGAGTTCGGCCTCGGAGCCAAGGTCGCGGCGGACGTCGGCGACCGGGTCGAGGCGGCTGAGCTGCTCCACGCGCTGGTCGAGCCGGGCGACCTGGTGGAGCAGGAGGTCGTGGTGGATGTCCTGGGTGAGCAGGGTCCAACCTTCTTCGAGCAGCTTGAGATCGGCGTGGACGGTGGCGATCGAGACGTTGACTTGGGTCGCGATCTGTTCGAGGGTGCGTCCTTCCTGTCGGAGCTGGTGCTCCTGGAAGATCCTTCGGCGTCGTCTGGGTGAGATGTTTGGGTTGTTCATGCTTTCCTCCGCTTCCTCATCCCTTCTGTCCCTGTTGACACTTTAGTGCTATGTGAACGGGAGTGCTAGGCGTTGGGTGTAACGAAGTTAGCGGAGGGGTTTAGGGTGGGTGTTCCCGGAAGGCGCCGTGATGACAGAGCCGCGTGACCCCCTGATCGAGCATGTGCTGGCGGAGGCCGAGCGGATTGAGCGTGCGGTCGACCGGCGTTACGAGCGCCGCGGCGGACTGGCCCGGCTTGGCCTGCCGCCGCTCACCGACGATCAGCCTGCCGAGGATCGGACGTTCAATCAGACATTCACCTGGCGCTACCTGTTCACGTGGCAGGAGGCGGAACGATCGCGTCGTTATGTGATCGCCCTGCCGGTGGATCGCTGCATCGCGGCGCGCGAGCCGGTTGAGGAGCAGATCGAGCGCTGGCTCAACGGTCGCAGCGCCTCTGTGCGTGTGGTCGGTCCACGGGTCAAGTTCCGCGAAGGTTTGCGCGCCTACGAGGTCACGACGAGCGTGAGCCTGTCGGCGCCTGCGGCCTGAGTTGGGCCGCGTGGCGCGATGCGATCCTGAGTACCCTTGTGACTGTTAGCTTCCGGTCAGATTCGAGAGAGCACAGATCCTGGTAAGGAGTTGAGCGATGAAAGCCGTAGTGATGGAGAACACCCGTCAGCCGCTGGTCGTGCGGGAGTTTCCCGACCCGGTGATCGGGCCGAAGGATGCGCTGGTGCGCGTCGAAGCCTGCGGGGTCTGCCGCTCCGACTGGCACCTGTGGCAGGGCGACCTCTCGTGGGTGGGATTCGAGCTGCCGCTGCCCTGCGTGCTGGGCCACGAATGGGCCGGCACGGTGGAGGCGGTGGGCGACGACGTCGAGCACATCCGCCCGGGGATGCGGGTGCTGACCCCGTTCCACAACGGCTGCGGCAACTGCAACATCTGCCGCAGCGGTCTGCCCAACATCTGCGACACCCAGGGCGGGTTCGCGGGCGGGTTCGCGCAGAAGGCGGCGATCTACAACGCCGACTTCAACGCCATTCCGCTGCCGGACAACGTGTCGTTCGAGGCCGGGGCGGCGATGGGCTGCCGCTTCATGACCTCCTACCACGGCGTCGCGGACCGGGGCGAAGTTTCGGGCGGCGACTGGGTCGTGGTCAACGGCTGCGGCGGGATCGGCCTCTCGGCGGTCCAGGTTGCGGCCTCGCTCGGAGCGCAGGTGATCGCGGTCGACCTCGAGGAAGGCAAGCTGTCGCTGGCCCGCTCGCAGGGCGCGGTCGAGACGATCAACGCGCTGGAGAGCGACGTGCCGACCCGCGTGCGTGAGATCACCGACGGCGGGGCGGACGTCTCGGTCGACGCGCTGGGGATCAGGGCGACGATGCTGAACTCGGTGAACTCGCTGCGCAAGGGCGGCGTGCACGTGCAGATCGGCATCACCTCGGCCGAAGAGGCGGGTGAGGTCGGTCTGCCGATCGACTTCATCACGATGTCGGAGATCGAGTTCCGGGGATCGCTGGGCCTGCCCAACCAGAACTACCCGTCGATGCTGAACATGGTCGCCTCGGGCAAACTGCAGCCGGAGACGATCGTGACCGAGACGATCTCGATCGACGAGGTTCCGGATGTCGTGGAGTCGATGACCACGTTCCAGACCACCGGCTTCGTCACGATCACGGACTTCGCCTAGGCAAACAAACAGGGGCGGCACCCATGACCTACGACTGCCCGCACTGCGGCTGGGCGGGCGATCGCCGATTCTGTCCGGCCTGCGGCGCGGCGCTCTGGTCTCCCGACAGCAACGAGGGCGCGGCCGAGTGCACCGTGGTGCTTTCGTTCGATGTCGACGGCTCGTCGGGGATGATCAATCGCGACCCACGGATCGAGCAGCGACCGTCGGCCCGCTCCTTTGGCGACTACGGGCCGATCGTGGCGGTTCCGCATATCCTCACGGCGCTGTCTCGCGCCGGCGTGCCGGCGTCGTTCTACATCCCCGGCTGGGTCGCCGAGCGTAATCCGGCGACGGTTGAGCAGATCGCGGCGGCGGGACACGAGATCGGCCATCACGGCTACCTGCACGAACCTCCGGCGACGCTCTCGGCCGAGGAAGAAGCCGACGTGCTCGACAGGGGCAGCGCAATCCTGCAGGGGATCACCGGCGACGCGGTGGCCGGCTATCGTTCGCCGTCGTGGGAGCTGAGCGATGTCTCGCTGTCGTTGATGGCGCAGCGCGGCTTTCGCTATGACTCATCGCTGATGGGCTCGGACGCGCCTTACTGGGTCTCGGCGGGCGATGCGGCGCTGGTCGAACTGCCGATCCACTGGGCGCTCGATGACTATCCCTACTTCGTCTTCGCTCCGACGGACGGCCGGCGTCTGCAGGCCGCGCCCGAGCAGGTCGAGTCGACCTGGCGCGACGCCTTCGACGAGATCCGGCGCCGGGGCGGCGTGTTCACGCTGACGATGCATCCGTACATCATCGGTCGGCCGGGCCGCGTCGCGATGCTGGAGCGCCTGATCCAGTACATGCAGTCGAAAGCGGGCGTCAGGTTCGCCAGGGCGGTCGATGTCTGCGATGAGTTTGCAGCGGATTGGGAGTCGGCGCGGCCTTAGCCTGTCCGCATGACCGGCGCGCAACGCTTTGACGACGCCATCGCCGCGATCGACGCGGCCAACGCCGAGGATCCGTTCACTCTGGAGATCGGTGGCGAGGCTCGGCCCAAGGAGCGGACTCACGCCGAGATGATGACCCGCTGGGTCGGGGAGCTTGACCCACAGGCTTCGGAAGAACTGCGGCTCGCGGCTCGGGCGCACCACATCCGGCGCTGGATGATTCCCCGCTCGACGTTTCCCGCTGGTCGGTCTGCGTATCTGCGCTGGCGACGGGCGCTGCACTCGGTTCATGCCGAGTTGACGGCGGCGATCCTCGAGGACTGCGGCTATCCGCGCCGCTCGGTCGAGCGCGTCGCGGCGCTGGTCGCCAAGGCGGACCTGCTCCAGGCCGGCGATCCGGACGCGCAGACGCTGGAAGACGCGCTCTCGCTGGTCTTCTTCGATACGCAGCTGGAGCCGCTGCTCGACGACCTCGACGATCGGCAGTTGCGCCGGGCATTGGGCCGGACCTGGCGTAAGATGTCGGCCAACGGTCGGGCCGCCGCGCGCGGCCTGGATCTCTCCGAACGCGCGATCGAGACGCTGACCCGGCTGGTCGACGGATTCGCGGATGAGTGACGCCCCCAGGGACCGGTACACGCACGGCCACCACGAGTCGGTCGTGCAGTCGCACGCTCGCCGTCGGGCTGAAGTCGAGGCCTGGTTCCTCTTGCCTCGGTTGACATCGGGCATGCGCCTGCTCGACGCAGGCTGCGGCCCGGGCACGGTGACCGCCGGGTTGGCCCGAGCCGTGTCGCCGGGTCAGGCGATTGGGCTCGACTCAGCTGCCGAGGTGCTGGAACATGCCCGAGCCCACGCGGCGGAGGAAGCGGTCGACAACCTCGCCTTCGTCGCGGGCGACGTCTACCGTCTCGATTTCGCCGAGGCGGAGTTCGACGTTGTCTATGCCAACCAGCTCCTGCAGCATCTCGCCGACCCGGTGGGGGCTCTGAGGGAGATGCGGCGTGTGCTCAAACCCGGCGGGCTGCTGGCCGTGCGCGACGCCGACTACGCGACGATGTCGCCGCAGCCCAAGTTCCCCGAGTTCTCCGACTGGAATCGCCTCTACCACGAGGTTGCCTACCGCAACAACGCCGAGCCCGACGCCGGCCGCACCCTGCCCGCCTGGGTCCGCGCGGCCGGATTTCCCGAGATTGAGATCCATCCGAATGTGGTCGCGATGGAGGGCGAGGAAGCCAGGATCTGGGGCCGGACCTGGTCGCAGCGCATCCTCTATAGCGGCATCGCCGACCAGGCGCTGGAGTACGGCTACGCCGACCAGGATGAACTGCAGCGAATCTCAGACGGCTGGGCAACCTGGGCCGAGTCGGAGGAGCCGTTCTTCATGTTCACCCAGATTGGGGTGCTGGCGGTTCGCTAGTCGGCGACTTCGGCCTGGCCGGCGCGCTTGGCCCGACGTTCGCGGATGATTTCAAGCGTCAAGTCATGAATGAAGCGAATAGGATTGACACCGGTGGCGCGCTGCTCTTCGCCGAGCTCTCGAAGCTCCTCGGAGGTAAATCTCACTTCGAGTACGGCACCGGGGTTCTCTGCGACGATCCACTCTTCCGGCTCGTCTTCAAAGTCCTCGTCTGGAAATCGCGGATCGTGAGTCATGGTCGGTTCCTCTTACCTCCTGGTTGAGCATATCGAGTTTCCTGGGCAAGATTCGACGGCCAGCCCGTGACGAGATGCGCGACTCGCTGCTCATCTGGATCGTCAATGACGAAGGTGAGTAGCTGCCCAGTCTGGCTGGGTCCAATCATTACCCAGCGACGCCGGAGTCCGCGTCGCAATCGTTCCCTGTTGCCTTTGTTCGGGAAGAACTTGGGGCGAATCTCAAGCACCGCGTGAGCGTCATCAAGGGTCAATCCGTGCCCTGCGAGTTCGTCCAACGAGACCGCGTTCCAGGCCAGTTCGATGACGAATGGCGGCATGACGTTTGCTCAGTCGAACACCACCTCAATCAACGGTGAGCCGTCGACCCAGTCCTGGACGTTGTCCTCGTTGATGTACTCGCTCAGCTTCTTCGCGGCGAGGAAGAAGGCACGTTTCTCGGCAGGGTCGATGACGGCCTTCGCTTCGCCGTCGAGGTCGGCCTCGGTCGACTCCTTGAAGTGAAACGTGATCGCCGGATTGGCGAGCACGTTCGCGTACCACGACCGCGGACCCGGTCGGCCCGTGATGTAGTAGCGATCGTCCACGTTGTGGAACCAGATCTCCAGCCGTTTGGCTTCGCCGCTCGAGCGGCCGATCGTGGTGATGTCGATCACCAGGTCGTTGGCCAGCGCCTCGGCGACGCCCGGATCGGAAGTTGAAGCCATCAGTCGTGTCCGTTCTGTTGGTTGCGCAGACTGTTGCGCTCGTGCTCAAGGAACCACTCCTTACGGTGCAGCCCGCCGCCGTAGCCTCCGAGCCCACCGTCCGAGCGCACGATCCGGTGGCATGGTACGGCGATCCCGACCGGATTGCGCCCGGTCGCCGTACCGACGGCGCGGTAGGCCGACGGCTTGCCGACGGCGCGCGCGATGTCCTGGTACGACACCGTCTGTCCGGCCGGAACCTCGCGGATCGCTCGCCAGACCGCAACCTGGAACTCGGTGCCTTGCGGATCGATCTCGATCTCGTCGATCGCCTCCACGTCGCCCTCGAAGTAGGACGCGACGGCGTCTCTCACCCGCTGGGCCTCGCTCGACAGCCCGGAATCGGACCAATCCTGATCCGGCTCAAGGACCGGTCGCGCCCAGGTCTCGACGAATCCCGCCTCGCGCAGAGCACCGTCTTCGATCGCCAGGTACATGGTCCCCAGCTGCGTCTCGATCCAGCAGTGTTCCGTCATGTGTGAGCACCTCGCCAATCTCCCTGGCGACAGGCTACGCGGCAACGGCCCGCAGCGCAGTTGCGAGTCCGGGTGCGTCCCGACGCCGCGATAGGCTGCGAATGAGACGGGAGCGTCGAGCGACCATGTCCGACCGCGACAGCCGAGCCATACGCCTGACCGACCTCGCCCGCTGCGGCGGTTGAGGCTCCAAGTTCGGCCCCGAGGGGCTGGCTCACGTGTTGAGCCATCTCGGTCCCCAGTTCCCGCCGTCCGAGTACCCCGAGTTGCTCGTCGGCCTCGCGCGCCCCGACGACGCCGCCGTCTACGCCATCGACGACGAGCGCGCCCTGGTGCAGACGCTCGACTTCTTCGCTCCGCTGGTCGACGACCCGTACCAGTTCGGCGCGATCGCGGCCGCCAACGCGATGTCCGACGTCTACGCGATGGGCGGACGCGTGCTGTTCGCGCTGAACATCGCCGCCTTCCCCGAGGATCTGCCGCCCGATGTCATCGCCGACGTGCTGCGCGGCGGCGCCGACAAGGTGCGCGAGGCGGGCGCGGTCGTCGCCGGCGGACACACGATCATCGACGAGGAGCCCAAGTTCGGCCTGGCCGTCACCGGCGAAGTCGCGCGCGACCTGATCCGCACGACCGGCGGCGCGCAGCCCGGCGACACGATCATCCTGACCAAGGAGATCGGCACCGGAGTCCTGATCGGCGCGAACCAACGGGGCGCAGTCTCCGAAGAGCACTGGAACGCCGCGATCGCCCAGATGATGACCCTCAACCGCGACGCCGCCGAAGCCGCCTCAGATCCTGACCTCGCCGCCGGTGTGCACGCCATCGCCGACGTGACCGGCTTCGGCCTCGCCGGACACCTGCACGAGATGGCCGAACTGAGCGACGCCGCCATCGAGATCGATCTCGGCGCGCCCCCCGCGCTGGGAGGCCTCTCCGAAGCCGTCGCGGCCGGATTCGGCTCAGGCGGACAGTCCCGCAATCGCGACTACTACGGAGCCCGCCTGACCGTCAAAGGCAGCCGGGAGCTCACCACGTTCGAGGAAGCCCTCCTCTACGACCCCCAGACCTCCGGAGGCTTGCTGATCGCCGCCGGAATCGTCGAAGCCCCCCACCTGATCAACGAGCTGCAAGAGCGTGGGGTCACGGCGACACCCATCGCCCGAGTCACAGAAGCCGCCGACGGCGGCCGCCTCAGCGTCGTGCCGACCGAGGCTCCGCGTGTCTGACCACAACTCCGACACGGCCGACGTCGCCGTCATCGGAGCCGGCATCCTTGGACTCTCGACCGCCATGGCGCTTGCGACGAAGCATGAGGGGCTGCGCGTCGTCTCGCTGGAGCAGGAATCGGGCGTTGGGCGACACCAGAGTGGCAACAACTCGGGCGTGATTCACTCCGGCCTCTACTACCGACCCGGATCGGCCAAGGCGCGGATGGCCGTTGCCGGGGCCGAGCGGATGTACGCCTTCTGCGACGAGCACGGGATCGGCGCCGAGCGCTGCGGCAAGGTCGTCGTCGCCACTCACGAGTCCGAGCTCGAGCGCATGCGCGAACTCCACCGCCGCGGCGACGCCAACGGAGTCCCCGACATCCGTGAGCTCGGCCCCGAGGAGCTCCACGAGTTCGAGCCCAACGCCGCTGGCGTCGCCGCCCTGCACATCCCCTCAACCGGCATCGCCGACTACCGGGGCGTCTGCGAGAAGTACCGCGAACTGCTCGAATCCGCCGGCGGATCGGTGCGGCTACGCTCGCGAGTCTCCGGCGTCCGCGTCGAATCCGACGGCGTCCAGCTCGCCACCACGACCGGCGTCGTTCACGCGAAGTACGCCGTCAATTGCGCCGGACTGCAGGCCGACCGCATCGCCCGACGCGCCGGCGCGCCCGAAGCCCGGAACCTGCGCATCGTCCCCTTCCGCGGCGAGTACTACGACCTCGTGCCCGCCGCCCGCGGGATGCTCAAGAACCTCATCTATCCCGTCCCCGACCCGGCCTTCCCCTTCCTCGGCGTCCACTTCACCCGACGCCTGGACGGCAGCGTCGAGGCCGGACCGAACGCCGTCCTCGCCCTCAAGCGCGAGGGCTACCGCTGGCGCGACGTCGCCCTCCGCGACGCCGCCGAGTCGCTCACCTGGCCCGGCTTCCTCCGCCTCGCCCGCGACCACTGGCAGACCGGCCTCGGAGAAGTCTGGCGCAGCGCCAACAAGTCCGCCTTCGTCAGCGCCCTGCAGCGCCTGATGCCCAACCTCGAACCCGACCAACTCGTCCGAGGAGGAGCCGGAGTCCGAGCGCAGGCATTGCGGCGCGACGGAAGTCTGGCGGACGATTTCGAGATCGCGCGGCAGGATCGGCTGATTCACATCCTGAACGCCCCCAGTCCCGGGGCGACGGCGTCGCTGTTGATTGGCGAGGAGATCGCGTCGACGGCGGAGTCGGCGTGGTTGGGGGGTAATCTGTCGTTATGACTCCAAACCGGCCTCCCAGCCACGCCCAAGAGCACGAGGTGCAGGAGCAGGTTCATCTCAAGGGCCTGCCGTCCGAGTACGCGGACACGCGGCCTTCCCGAAACCAGATTTTGGACGATGATCGCCCGATTCACGACTGGTATCGCTTCGTGCTGTCATTCCCACCCCATCTGGTTAGGGAGTACCTTGAGCGCTTCGAAGCCGACGACGATATGGTCGTCCTCGATCCGTTTTGCGGCACGGGCACGACCCTAGTCGAAGCCAAGAAACGAGGACTCGCATCGATCGGCATTGAGGCGGTGCCGCTGTCGGCGTTCGCGGCAAAGACGAAAGTGGACTGGAGCATTGATCCAGATCAGCTCGAAAGCGATGCCCAGATCGTCTCTGATCGGGCAACCGAGCGAAGCCATGTCGAAAGGGACGAGCCTCTTCAATGCCTTTCGCCGGAGCAATCAAAGTTGCTGCTGCGGAACTCAATCAGTCCGTTGCCCTTGCACCGAGCAATGCTGCTCATCGACGCAATCGACTCGCTCGGCGGTCCCTGTGCCCCGTACCTTCGCCTAGCTGTTGCGCGAGAGTTACCGACTCGGATCGGCAACCTCCGCTTCGGCCCCGAGATTGGCCTCGGCGAGATCAAAGAGGATGCCCCGGTGGTTGACATTTGGTTTGAACAGGTGCGGCGCATGGCCGACCATTTGCGAGCGTGGCAGTCCCGTGCCGCCGTGCCGTCGCAGGTCGTTCATGGCGATGCCCGTACTCCCGATTCCCTCCTGGAACCCCACAGCGTGGACCTCGTTATCACCTCACCGCCCTATCCGAACGAGAAGGACTACACCCGCACCGTCCGACTCGAGTCAGTACTGCTCGGCTTCCTCCGCGACCGTGAATCGTTACGCGCAGTCAAGAAAGGTCTGGTCCGCTCTAACACGCGCAGCGTCTACAAGCAGGACGATGACGATTCCTGGTTGGAACAGTTTCCGATGGTTGGAGAACTTGCGGACCGGATAGAGGCGAGGCGGTTGGAGCTAGGCAAGACCTCTGGCTTCGAGCGGATGTATCACCGGGTCACCCGCCTCTACTTCGGTGGCATGGCGAAACACCTGGCTTCACTGAGTAACGCGCTGAGACCGGGCGCCCGACTCGCTTACGTAGTCGGCGATCAGGCCTCCTACTTCCGGGTCATGATTCACACGGGCAGATTGCTGGCCGAGATTGCCGAGCATCTCGGTTACGAAGTTGAAGACATCGACCTGTTTCGGACCAGGGCAGCCACCGCGACGCGAGCGCAAATCAATGAAGAGGTTCTGGTACTGAAGTGGCCCGAATGATGCCGCGAATCACCAAGTACGACCGCATCATCTCCGAGATCTTCCGAACCTACAACAAAGGCACGGACTCGATCACATTTCCTCGTACAGCTATCGCTGAGGCGGCTGCTGCGCAGGGACTATCAGCGCCGAAGAACGTCGGGGACGTGATCTACACCTACCGCTCACGTCGAGACTTACCTGCCGAGATTCAGCAGCGAGCCGAGCCGGGGCGAGAGTGGATCATCCGGACGGTCGGTACCGCGCAGTACGAGTTCGTCCAAGTCAGATGGGGAGGCGCGCAGCCCTCTCAGAACCTCTCAGAGACGCTGGTCCCGGACAGCACTCCGGCGTTGATCGAGAGATACCGTCAGTCCGACGAGCAGGCGCTCCTGGCCATCATCCGCTACAACCGTTTGATCGACGTGTTCACCAAATTGAGCTGCTTTTCTGTCCAAAGCCACCTACGAACGAGTCTCGAAGGGATCAGTCAGGTCGAAATCGACGAACTATATGTCGGCATCGACCGGCGCGGTGCACATTACGTCCTGCCGATAGAAGTGAAGTCGCGCACCGATCGTCTCGGGGCCGCACAGGTATCGAATCTGTTCGCACTCGCTGAGCAGAAGTTTCCAGCATTGATACCTCGACCGATCGGGGCGCAGTTCGTCACCGACGACCTCATCGCCTTGTTCGAGTTCGAACGAGGGGTCAACAACCTAGACCTGTCGGTCGTTGCCGAGAAGCACTATCGCCTCGTGCCTGCCGAAGAAATCTCTGATGATCTGATTCGGCAATACGCCCACAGACCCGACGACTGACCTAGTCGCAGCACTCTTCGCCGAGGTCGAGGCGGCAGAAGCAGGAGGACTGGACTTCGGTGTCGGCTCGGGCCTGGGCCAGGTGGAGGCGTTGGCGGGCGACGGCGGCGAGGTCGTCCTGGCCGGTTCGCTCCAGGCACTCGACGTAGCCGGCGAGCGCCCAGACGTTGTCGAGATGCTGGCGGGGGCGGCTGACCGATGAGTCGTAGCCCAGGTCGGCGCGGTACACATCGAGCGCCTCCGCGACCCGGTCCTGCTCCAGCAGCAGCGCGCCCAGCGCGTGGCGGACGGGCTGCATCCAGCCCCAGGGCTCGTCGTAGTGCAGGTGGTCGTCGAGCTCGACCGCGTGGCGCAGGTGGGCGAAGGCGGCGTCGAACTCGCCCTGCCGGTAGGCAACCTCCCCGCGCATCATCTGCTGCGCGATGGCGAGGATGTCGCGGCTGGGATTGTTGAACTGGTAGCGGGTGTCGGGCACGAGGTCGTAGGCGCGATCGAACTCCTCAGCCTCGGACACCGCTTCGTCGGTGCGGCCCAGCGTGGCCAGGGCGATCGCCCGCGCATAGCGCATCGTCGCCGTGGTGACGCAATAGAGCTCGCGATCCTCCGGCAGCTCCTGCTCCAGGATCTCCTCCCACTTGCCGAAGCGGACCATGACGTGCTGATCGATCGGCACGAACGCCTCCAACCAGTCGGCCATGTTGGGCGTTTCCATCCGCAGCAGCTCCTCGGGAATCTCCGCCTGCATCGCTCGGGCGGTTTCGATCGCCGGTTCGAACTGGCCGAGGAACATCGCACCGTAGATCTTGAAGTGGTAGTTGTGCGCTCGGTACATCGTGTAGAAGTTGAACGGCCCGCGCGCCTCCACGTAGGGCCGGTCGGCCTGGATTGCCCGCTCGTTCCAGTTGACGACGTTCAGGTAGTCGCCGCAGAGCACGTCGATGTGCGTCGCCATGTGCTGCAGGTGTCCGGAGTGCGGCGCAATCCCGCGCAACTGGTCTGCCGCCCGCAGCGCCAGCTCGGGGAAGGGCGACATCTCCATCAGGTGGATGTACATGTGCAGGACGCCAGGATGCGCCGGTTCGCCGCAGTGGGCGATGCGCGCCCTTGCGCTCTCCAGCACGTCCCGCGCCTCGTCGGTGTCGGCGCCGTCCGCCGGCTCGCCCGAGTCCAGATTCCAGAGCGACCACGGAGTGCGGTTCATCACCGCCTCCGCAAACAGCGAAGCAATGTCAGAGTCCTCGGAGTGCTTCGTGTAGACCTCGCGCATGGCGTCGGCGTAGTCGTCGACCCAGCCCATCATGTCGTCGAGCGGTTCGGTCTGCGGATAGCGGTGTCGCAGCGCCGCAATCAGGTCGCGCTCGGCTGGTGTGCATTTGTCGGACAGTGACACCGCGAGGTTGGCCTCCTCGTAGGCCGTCGTCAGCGCCTGAGAAACCTCCCTCCGACCGAACGCCTCCCACGGCTTGTTGTAGTTGGGCCCGATCGCATAGGCGATGCCCCAGTGGGCCATGGCGCAGTCGGGGTCGGCTGCGACCGCCTGGCGGAAGCAGTGGACGGCCTCATCGTGATTGAAGCCGTAGGTCCAGATGAGGCCGCGGTCGAACCAGAGCTGGGCCTCAGGCGAGGAGGTCGTGATCGGCCGGCTGTAGGAGCCGAGGTCGAAGTCGTAGGTCATGGGATTGGTCTCATCCATTGAAGCGCGACTATCCAGTTATCCGAATCGTAAGGTGCCAGGAATCAGCGCCGCGCCGGCGCAAACACCGTAGCCGGCTCTTGATATCCTGCGTCTCTGGAGGTCACAGTGACGCTGCAGTTCAAAGCGGAGATTTACGAGGAAGCTGGTGGGTACGCATCGGTATGTCCGGAGTTGGTCATCGCCAGTTGCGGGGACACGATCGATGAGGCGCGAGCGATGCTGATCGAGGCGATCGAGTTGACCCTGGAAGAGATGACTGCCGAGGAGTACGAGTTCCGAGTCAGCGGCGAGATGTCGGCGAGCAGCGACATCGACGACGAGGAATTGGTCGACTCGATACTGGTCGAGACAAGTGTCATTGACGTGGATGTCGAGTTGCCCTTCGCGCCAGCTCGCTAGCGGTGCGCATACTGACGGCTCGGCAGGTCAACCGGATCCTGGAGCGCCAGGGATTCGTTCAGACGCGGCAACGCGGGAGTCACCGCCGCTACCGGGGTGTTGTGGGCGGTCGCACCCGACTCGTCACGGTTGCGCAGCACCGCGACATCCCTCCAGACACACTCAGAACGATCATCAAACAATCCGGCCTGCCGCGAGACCTATTCGAGTAGCCCGCATATCCTCCTCCCATGACTACCAACCACCTCCGACCGCCGCTTGACGGCATCACCGTGATCAACGCCGGCCAGATTCTCGCTGCGCCCCATTGCGCCACGATCCTCGCCGAGTTCGGCGCTGACGTGATCAAGCTGGAACGGCCCGGCACCGGCGAGACCAACCATGGCACGATCTCCTACGTCCAGGAGAACCGCTCCCAACGCGGCGTCACCTGCAACCTCGCCGACCCGCGCGGCAAAGACCTCTTCCGACGCCTGTGCGCTCAGGCAGACGTGCTGATCGAGAACTTTCGTCCCGGCACGCTGGAGAAGATGGACCTCGCGCCGGACTCGCTGCGCGAACTCAATCCCGGACTGGTCGTCACGCGCGTCTCGGGCTATGGGCAGACCGGCCCCTATCGCGAGCGGGCCGGATTCGACCGCGTCGCGCTGGGCTTCGCCGGGATGACCTACCAGACCGGCTGGGATGACGGCCCTCCGGTGCGTCCCGGTTACATGGTCGCCGACTACTCGGCCGGCGTGTTCGCGGCGATGGGCACGATGATGGCCCTGCGCGCCCGAGACGTCAACGGCGGCGGCGGCCAGGATGTCGACGTGGCGCTCTACGAAGCGATCTGGAAGCAGTCCGGCACCCATGCATCGCAGTTCCAGATGACCGGCCGGAACCGCGACCGCTCCGGCAACTACTGGCCCGGCGTCGTCCCCGCCGAGCAGTGGCAAACCGCCGACGGCCATCACCTGATCATCAACGCGACCACGCAGGGCACCTTCGAACGACTCGTCGCGGCCATGAAGCGTCCGGAGCTGCTCAAGGACCCGCGCTTCGAGATTCACCGCGAACGCCGCAAGCACTACGAAGCGATCCACGAGATCGTCGGCGAGTGGATCGCCGGCCTCACGCTGGAACAGGCCCAACACCTGCTCGACCAGCACGGCGTCCCTGCGACCAAGGTCTACGCGACATCCGACATCATGGGCGACGAGCACTACGCCGCCCGCGACCAGATCGTCGATGTCCCCTCCGAGCAACACGGCGAACTTCCTCAACCCGGCGTTGTCCCCCGGCTGTCGAGGACGCCCGGCGCCGTCAAGCACCGAGCCCCCACCCTCGGGGAGCACAACCACGAGATCTACGGCGGCCTGCTCGGGATTGCCGATGACGAACTGGCACAGCTCGTCGCAGACGGCGTCATCTAGCGACTCACGCGTTGCTACGATCTCGGCAACCCCTGGAGATGGCATGACCACCACCGCTCCTGCCGACGCACAACCGCTGCCCGGCCTGATCCGCATCGGCTGCGGCCTCAATGCGATCACCGACGAAGAACTCGAGCGCATCTGCGAAGCAAATCCCGGCTGGAAGTTTGAACTCGACGCAGGCGGGGCGCTGGTGATCAACGCCCGTCCTTATGGAGAAGTCCCCGACGTATGCACTGAGATAGGTGCACAGGTAGGCAATTGGCGGGTGAGGGGAGGGGGCGGTCGAGCGCGTGACTCAAGCGCCGGATACCGAATCTCGGACGACCCAGATTCAGGTCCACTGCTTGAACCGGACGTTTCGTGGGTCAGCCCGGAACGGCTGGCCGCGGCGACGCGCGAGGACGTCAAAGGTGCGATGTCGTTCAATCCCGACTTTGTCGTCGAGATCCGTTCGCCCAGCGACCGACTTCGCGATCAGCAGACCAAGATGGATATCTGGATGCACTACGGCGTTCGACTCGGCTGGCTGGTTGATCTGGATGCGTGCAACGTCTGGATTTATCGACCAGACCAGGATCCGCAACTGCTGGAGCGTCCCGCGACGCTCGACGGCGAGGACGTCCTCGTCGGGCTCGAAGTCGACTGTGCCGAGATCTGGCGTCTCGCCGACGAAGCAAACCGGGACTGAACTCGAAAGACCGCGCCATGACCACCGCAATCGTTGAGCGCACGATTACCGCCTTCCTCGACGGCGAGGACTCACTTGAGATCAACAACATCATCCATTCGACCGCGGGCGCCGCTCGCTATGGCTACAGCGGCCCTCTGGTCGGAGGCACGACCGTCTATTCGTGGTCGGTGGCGGCACTGGTCGAGGCCCTGGGCGACGCCTGGCTCGACGAAGGCTGGGTCGAGTTTCAGCTGCGCAAGCCCGTCTACCCGGAGGAAGTGATCACGACCCGCGTTACGCCGCATGGCGGCGACGTCGAGTTCACCATGACCAAGCACAACGGCGATGTCGCCGTGCGCGGCACGGCCGGTCTCGGGATCGCCGATTTCTGCACCGAGATCACGACGGCGTCCGATCGCACGCCGCAGCCCGAACCGGTGGAACGACCCTTCATCACTCGAGCCGTGGCGCCGCTCGGTGAAGACCTGCCGGCGATGGCGATCGACCTGACCGCCGCCGAGGCCGAGCGCTACGCCGAGCAAAAGGCCCGCGATCCGGATCCGCGCTGGCGCGGAGCCGACGCCCGCGTCCATCCCGCCTGGATCGCGCAGCGAGCCAACGCCCTGCTCGCGCACTCCTGGCGCTACACCTCGATCCACGCCTCCAGCCAGATCCAGCACCTCGCGCCGGTCCATCCCGACCAACGACTGCTCGTCAGCGGACGCCTCGCATCCGGTTACGAGCGCAAGGGTCACGAGTACGCCGAGATCGACCTCAGCGTCAGCTCGGAGGACGGCCGCGATCTGGTGCGGATGCGCCAGCCGACGATCTATCAGGTCGCAGCACGCTGAGGAGCAGGCCATGACCGCCCGGACGATTGAGCGCTCAATCACCGCCTTTCTCGACGGCGAGGACTCGCTCGAGATCGACAACATCATCCACTCGACCGCGGGCGCGGCGCAGTTCGGCTTCTCGGGCGCGCTGGTCGGCGGCGTGACCGTCTACTCCTGGGCCGTACCCGCGCTGATCGACGGCCTCGGCGAGGACTGGCTCGACTCCGGCTGGATCGACTTCCGCCTGCGCCGACCGGTCTACCCCGGCGACGAGATCACTACTCGCGTCACCCCGACCGACAGCGGCATCGAGTTCACGATGTCCAAGGAGTCCGGGGAAGTCTGCATCGCCGGAACGGCCGGCCTCGGCGAAGCGGAGTTCTACCGTGATCTCGCTGTGGCCCGGAACCGGGACCCCGTGCCGCCGGCCGACCCGCCGACGCTGCTCACGCCGGAGAACCTGCCCGTCGGCGAAGACCTGCCCGCGATGGCCGTGCCCATGTCCCTCGGAGACGCCGCCGAATACGCCGACCACTTCGCCCGCGACCCGCACCCGCGCTGGCGCGGCGAACAGGCCCGACTTCACCCCGGCTGGATCGCCGGACGCTGCGTGCGCCTGACCAAGCACACCTACCACTATCCCGCCGGCATCCACGCCGGCAGCCAGGTCCAGATGCTCGCACCGGCCAGGGCCGGACAGACGCTGGTCGTCTCAGGCCACGTCACCGACGGTTACCGCCGCAAGCTGCACGAGTACTGCCTGCTCGACGTGACGATCAGCGACGAGTCGGGGCAGGATGTCGCGCGGCTGCGTCATCGGACGATCTACCAGGTCGGCGGCGGAGACTAGTCAGCTCAGCCAGCGGCGCCAGATGATCCAGCCGATCCCGATCAGGACCGCGAAGGCGCCGGCGACGTAAACGAAGAGACGCACGATGTCGACCAGCGGCTGGTGGTAGACCACTTTCACCGGCAACGGCGACATGTACAGCCAGTCTTCGCTGTGCAGCTCCTGGATCGTGATCGGTTCGGTGCGGGGAAAGCGGGTGCTGTCCCAGGTACGGTTCGGCCTGATCCCGCGTAAACCCAGCTTGACCTCGGTGTCGGAGAGGCCGCGCATGGTGATCCGCACCTGGCTGGGCGCGTTCTTGGTGTCGTTGGACAGCGTGATCGGCTCCGAGTAGATCGAGCGCGGACGGTCGACCAGCGACAGATCGAGGTCGGGGCCGTCGGCCTCGTAGAAGCGCTCGACGCCCTGATGGTCGGTCTCCAGCACGCCCAGTTCGGCGCGCTGCTCGCCGACGTTGCGCAGCGCGATCTGGACCTGCATGATCCGCGCCGGCTTGTCGACGCCGAAGGCCCAGATCCCGCCCGCGAGGATCGCCCCGACCAGGCCAATCATCAACCAGCGTTGCAGGTCGATCCCGCGAGTGTTCATCGAATCAGCGTACCGACAGATCGCCTGCGCTCCAGAAGCAGATCAACACGCGATCCGGCCGGCTCACTCGTAGAATGTTCGCATGAGGCGAAACATCTCTGGCTGGCGGTCGAACACGTTCCTCGCCCTGGAGCATCCACAGTTCCGCATTCTGTTTGCGGGGACGCTGTTCGCGACGCTCGCGTACATGATGATGTTCGTCGCCCAGTCGGTCGTCTCGTACGACCTGGGCGGGAGCAACTCTGCTGTCGGTCTGGTCGCGATGGGCACGGGCATCTCGATGCTGATCGGCTCGCCCTGGGGCGGCGTGATTGCCGATCGGGTTAACCGCAAGCATCTGATCGTGTGGGGGCAGGGCGCCGGCGCCGTCATGCTCGCGCTGACCGGCGTGTTGCTGCTGCTGGACCTCGTCAACCTTCCCTTGATGTTCATCCTCACGCTGATTCTGGGCGCGACGTTTGTCTTCATGGGCCCGGCGCGCAACGCGTTCACGGCCGACATCGTGGGCCCGCGCTTAATCGGCAACGCGGTGGCGCTGAACCAGCTGGCGCACAGCTGGGGCATGCCCGTGGCGCCGATGATCGCGGCGCTGCTGCTGGAGTCGGCAGTCGGCGGCGGCGGGACCTACGTCGTGATGGGCGTGCTGGTCTCGATCGGCGTGCTGTCCATGGCGGTGATGCCGAACACGGGCAAGCCACAGCAATCGGAGCAGCGCAGTCCGCTCACCGACCTGATCGACGGCGTGCGCTACGTCAACCAGCGGCCGCAACTCCGGCTGATGCTGCTGCTGTTCATGGCCACGGTCGTGATCGGCTTCATGTTCCGCGTGCTGACGCCGGCGTTGCTGGAACAGCACCTGGACCGCGCGTCGACCGACATGGGCCTGATGATGACGGTCAACGGCATCGCCAGCGCCGTGCTCGCAATCGGCGTCGCTGGACTCGCCACCTCGCGCTGGTCCTGGCCGCTGATCTTCATCCTCATGGGCGTGATGGGACTCGGGTACCTGGTCATGTCCCAGGCCCAGACGTACGGCGTCGCCGTGGCCTCGATGATGCTGCTCGGGCCCGGACTCCAGGGCCCGACCCTGCTGCTCCAGGCCAAGATCGTGATGAACACCGAGTCCGCCTACCTGGGCCGCGTCACCGCCTTCACGATGATGTCCTGGGGGATCTCCTCGGTCAGCGGGGGACCGGCAGGCGTCATCGCCGACATCCTCGGCGAGCGAGAGGTGCTGGCCGGCGTTGCCCTGATGACCTTCGTCTTCGTTGGACTCGGCATCCTCGGCTGGCTCGGCATTCGCAAACACGAGACGGGACTCCCGCAGATCCGCCTCACCCCCGAGACCGACATTCGAGGCGCGCAACTCGCATCCAATGGAGAGGCCGCCACACAGGCCATGCCGCCCCCGCCGATGCTGCGGCCGGTCGCCCTGATGTCGGGCCAGAAGCTCCGCCAGTAACCACGCGATCCCCTTGCCCCGCGTCAGGCGCGGGGCAGGGGACGCTCATCCAACGCCTCCATCGGTGGACCGTGCGTGTGGCGCTCCAGCGCCGACAGCCGACGCTCAATCGCCAGTAGACGACCCTCAGCGTCGTCCGAGAGCCGCGCGACCCGCCCCAGCAGCGCCGACCAGGGGAAGTCGCTGCCCGGATCCGACTTCAGGCGCGTCAGCTCGCTATGCCCGACGTGATGCGTCCGATCGATCGGGATGGCGTACTTGCGGCAGACGAACGCCGACCAGGCGGCGACGGCCTCGAACTGGCGGCTGCCCGGCGTGAAGGTCTCGCCGATCTGGCGCGCGTAGCCCTCGATCTCGATCGACAGCATGCAGGCGTTGTAGCTGACGAACTCGTCCCGCCACCAGGGCGGACGCGGCAGGATCAGATCCTTGCTGCGCACGCCCTGGGCCCAGGCGAAGTCCTCGTCGCGGACCATCTGACAGAGGTCGCCGTCCGAGTCGGCGTAGTAGTGAGTGCTGGCGTTGGCGCGCGGATCCGCGAACCAGGCCGGCGTGACCTCGTGGTCGTCCCACGGCTCCTCCGGCGTGTGATAGCAGATCGCCGCGATCCGCCGCGCCGCGCCCGAGTAGGGTCGCGACGCGGCGCTGTGATAGTTCGACGGATGCGCCGGACGCCAGATCGTCCGCGCCCCGTCCGGCAGTCCCACGATTCCGTCGAGATCGGGCGCCGACTCGATCAGGTTCGTCGTCATTCCGAGCCTCCGCTCTTCCCGTCGCGGGCGCGGAGCAGTCCGTAGCCGGCCGCGATCGCTATCGCGATCGACCGCACCGCGTCCGATGCCTCGACTCCGACCGCCCCGGTCTCCAGCAGCGCCCAGACGCCGATCACGCCCAGGGCGATCACCGCCCGTACGCTGCCCTTCGGCAGCCACAGCGGAGCGGGCCCCGCTTCCGTATCATGGCCGGCCTCGCGCCTGGGCGCGGCCATCAGTTCCGTTCGTCGTTCCATGCTCAGTTCCTCTCTACTGGTTCTTTCTCTCTCTGAGAGAGAGCCGGCCCCCGCCGTCGCGGGGGCCGGGGTGAGGCTCGTCCCCGCCTGTGAGCGAGGACCTGCTCCGGGCGCTCGCCAGGCGCCCGGCGATCGATATGACCGCACCGCTCAACACCGCGCCAACCCCAGAGACGCGGCGGAGCGGGAGCGGGTCCCCGCTCGCAGGCGGGGACGGCCGACACGGCTATCCGCCTCGGACGATGAACGCCGAGACCAGCCCGATCGTCGCCAGCAGCACCGTCCCGCCGCCGAGCGCGACATAGAGCCGGTCAATCCGGGCGTCGATCTGGTCCAGCCCGCTCTCGATCCGCCTCAGGTACTGCCACAGCGCCTCGGTCGCATCGGTGTGCGGGATCGGCGGCCGCGGCCGCCGGTCCGTGAAACCCGTTCGTGACATCACTCCTCCTCTCCGTCGATCTCCTCGCGCGCCTCCGCAAACGCGTCCCGCTCCAGCGCCTGCGCGAACCACTCGCCGGGCAGCTCGTCCGGCGACTCCGCCTCGCACCAGCCCGTGGCGCGGTGCTTGAGGTACCGGTCGGCCGCCACCGGCAGCCAGCGTTCCCGCTCCGATAGGTCCGAGCGCTCGGCGTCGTCGGGCCGGCGCATCAGGATGTCGTAGCTGGCCATCTCCTGTCCCTGCCGGCGCATGGCCACGTACTCGCGGTGACTGAACAGCAGCGCCCGCTCGCCGGCCCGCACCATCGGTTGCGTCTTCGTTTCCATCGTTCTCTTCCTCTCTGCTGATCCCCTCTCCCACCGGGAGAGAGGCTTGCCCCCGCGTCGGCGGGGAGGGTGAGGGTCACCCGGGACCCAGACCCGCGTTGATCTCCGTCTCCAGCCACGGCTCCGCCTCGATCGCGATCGCCTCGTGCGACAGCCCCTGCTCCTCGGCCGCGTCGAGCAGCAGGCGTTCGGCCTCTTGCGCGTCGTGGAAGCCGTGACCCAGCAGCGCCTGGTCGCGGCCCAGGTAGGCGCGCCCGTGACGGTCGCGCTTCGGCGTTCGCAGATACGCGCGCCGGGCGCGCAGGCCGCCTCCCAGCCGCGGCGCCGAGAAGGTCTCGGAGCGCAGCCGGGAGAAGTCGGCCGGCGACCACAGTCCGCGGTCGTCCAGAGGCATGACTCAGCCTCCGTCCGCGGTGATCTGGCAACCGTGGTGGGTGTAACCCGCGATCCCGGCGTTGTAGTCCGCCATCGAGCGCAGCGTCACACCGGGCCATTCGGCCTCCTCGAAGATCGACATCCGCCAGTCCATCGAACAGGCCCAGACCAATGCCTCGGTGCCGAACATTGAGCAGATGTAGTCGCCGCTGCCGTCGACGCCCATGTAGCCGTCGACGAACACGGCGGTGCCCATCAGCGGAATCTCCGACACGTGGAAGCGCCGGATCATCCGCTCCGAGATGCCGGCCGGAATCCAGTTGGATCCCGAGCCGACGCCCCTCGCGCCGATGTCCTCCAGCACGTGCTCGGCCACGATCGGCGAGAGCACGGTGACGATGTCGCCGCGCGGCGGCCCGCCGTTCGCGCGAGTCACCGACTGCAGGATGCGCCGCCCCTCGCGCAGCTTGGCCAGGGTCAGCTCCTCGCCGCTGGCGCCCACGTCGTTGTCGGTGTGCCAGTTGCCGAACTCGCCGGTCAGGTCGGTGTCGATGTCCTGGCCCTGCGACAGCGCCATCTCGTCCGACACCAGTCGGACCAGGTCCTCGCGCGAGTAGTTGATCGCGCGGACGTGGATCCGCACGTGGATCGCCCGGAAGACCGGCGAGATCGTGTTGCTCGCCAGCGTGAACCGCGAGGTCACGCTCAGCTCCTCGCCCTCGTCCGGCGTCTGCACGTTCGAGACGCTGGAGATGCGCGGGATCTGGGCGCTGTTCGAGCCCTTGGGCACGATCAACTTGCGCGCCAGGGACAGCATCGGCGCGGACTGCGGCATTTGCGCCATGGTCCGCTCGATGATCGGCTCGAATGAAGCCGTGATGTTGCTCGAAAGAGTGTCAGCCATCAATCATTCCTCTCTGTTTCGCTCTTCCTCGTTCCCGCGTGCGCGGGAATCTCGGTGCCCGTGCATGAACGTCATGCCTCGGGATGCCGGATCAGCCACTCGGAGAACTCTCTCCGACGCTCCTGGCGCTGGGAATCCTCTTCACTCGAGCGAATGAAGTCGGTCCACTCGGCCACGCTGCCCGGCAGTTGCGGCGGCGCTCCGCCGCGCAGACCCTGGGTCGGTCCCGGTTGGGCGGCTCGGCTGCGGGTCTCGAAGGTTCGGCTCAACTCCGTCCGAACCGTCGCCTCCCGTTCCCGCGCCGCCCGCTCGGCGATCAGATCGCGCCAGGCCTGGGCCATGTCGTCCGGGTGCTCGGTCGAGCCCAGACGCTCGCGTTCCTCGTCCGAGAGCTCGCCAATCGCGTCCAGCATGGCTTCCCGCAACGCGCCCGCCTCATCCGACCCCGTCCCGACGTCCCCAACCTCCGCCTGCTCTGCCAACTCCATCTCCTCCTCCAAACAAAACGAGCGCCGACGGATGTCATCCGTTCGGCGCTCGCAGGCGCGCTGTCCGTCGCGCTGATGTGTCGAATATACGTCCGGCACTGAAAGAACGCAAATTCAATATTGTCAGCAAAACTACATTCGCGAGGCGGCGCCTCAACCGCCCCTTATCCTGCGCCAATGCTCAACGACACCCACGTCCTCGACCTGACCGACGAACCGCTCGCCCTCGGCGCGCGCATGCTCGCCGACATCGGCGCCGATGTCGTGCGAATCGAGGATGCCCGAGGCGACCAGCTCCGGATGCGCGAGCCGACCATCGCCGGCGACGCCCCACGCGCCGAGCGCGGCTGGGCCCACCTGCTCTACAACGCCGGCAAGCGCTCGGTCGCCGTCGACATCGACGACCCCGCCGCCTGGACAAAGATTGAATCGCTCCTGCCGCAGTTCGATGTCGTCCTCGCCCCGCTGGAACCGTCCGGCGCGCTGGCCGACTGGCTGGAGCGCGGGCGCAACGGCGACTGGTCCTCCGAGATCCCGATCGTCGACGCCGTCTTCCGCCGAGGCGCCGACGAGCCGATGACCGACCTCACGGCCATGGCCGCCGGCGGACACGTCGTGCTCAACGGACATCCCGAGGACCCGCCCGTCTGGCCGGCCGGCAACCTCTCGCACAAGCAGGGCTCAATCGCCATGGCCGAGGCGGCGATGGCGCTGATCATGCAGCGACGTCGCGGCGGCGAGGTGGGCCGGATCACCGTCGGCATGCAGGAAGCGGTCACCTTCACCACGCTGCAGACCGCCAGCGGCAACTGGTGGACCTGGCACGGCACCTCGCCCAGCCGACACATCCCGATCGGCTCGGGCGTCACCTTCCGGGCCAGGGACGGTCACTGGCTCTCGTTCACGATCCATCCGCCGCACTGGTACCGATTCGTCAACTGGGTCGACGACGTACTCGGACTCGAAGAAGGCGAACTGCGCGGCGAAGACTGGGACGACGAGTTCTGGCGCGAGCAGCACCAGCCCGAGATCATCCCCTGGATCGACCGGCTCTGCAGGGCCCTCACCGTCACAGAGCTGCACGACCGGGGCCAGGAGCTGGGCCTGCTCGTCCTGCCGATCAACACGGTCGAGGAAGTCGCCAACGACCCGCACCTGATCGCCCGCGGCTACTACCAGTCCGTCGATCACCCCCAGCTCGGCAGCAGCCTGATCCTCCCCCGCTCCCCGATCCGCACCCGGGGCGAACAACCCCGCGCCCAACGAGCCCCCACTCTCGGCGAACACAACGACCAGGTTCTTCAGACCTCCCCCTCCGGGGGAGGTGCCGCGGAGCGGCGGAGGGGGGCCGACCTCAATCACGCCTCAGCTCTCTTCAACGGCACACCTCCACCGCCACGACGCCCCCTCGACGGCGTCCGAGTCCTCGACTTCACCTGGGCCATCGCCGGCTCCCTCGGCACCCGACTCCTCGCCGACCTCGGCGCCGAAGTGCTCAAGATCGAATCCGAATCCCGCATCGACCCGATCCGCTATCGGGGCGTTCAGCCCCCCGACCGTTTTTCGATCAACACCAACGGCACCTTCAATGACTGCGCCGGCGGCAAGAAGTCGGTCACGCTCAACCTCAAGACCGAGGAGGGCATCGAAGCCGTCCGTGAACTGGCCCGACAGGCCGACCTCGTCACCTCCAACTACACGCCATACCGGCTCGACCGCTGGGGCATCGGCTATGACGACCTGCGCCGGATCAAGCCCGACATCATCGTTTGCAATGTCGCCGTCATGGGCATCGAGGGACCGCGCGCCGAGTGGCGCTCCTACGGCAACGGCATCGTCGCCATGTGCGGCCTCGCCCATCGCTCCGGCTTCCCCGGCAAGGCCCCGATCGGCCTCGGCACGCTGCACACCGACTTCACGGTGCCCTACTACCTCGCCACCTCCGTCATGTCAGCGCTCGACCATCGCGAGCGCACCGGCGAGGGGCGCTACCTCGAGATCGCTCAGTACGAGACCGCCGTCCAGCTGCTCGACACTGAACTGATCGAAGCCCTCAACGGCGGCCGCGAGCGTCCCCGTATGGGTAATCGCTCCCCGTTCATGTCGCCGCATGGCGTCTTCCCGGCGATGGGCGACGAGCGTTGGGTCGCCATCGCCTGCCGCGACGACACAGACTGGCGCAACCTCTGCCGAGTCATGGGCCGCGCCGACCTCGCCTCAAGGCCGGAACTCGACCGGCTCGCCGGACGCCAGGCCCACGAGGACGAGCTTGAAGCCGCCATCTCAGACTGGACCCGCGCCCAGGACGACTGGACCTCGTACCGCCTGCTGATCAACGCCGGCGTCCCGGCCAGCCCGGTCGAGCGTCTCGAGGACTTCTTCGACGGCCAGGACCGGGCGATGCGCGACAACTACAACCCGGCCGAGTCGCCCGAAGGCCCCACCTTCCAGATCCAGCAGGAACCGATCCTCTGGGACGGCGAGCGCCTCCCCGCTGTCCGCGCTCCGATCTGGAGCGAACACACCGAGGAAGTGCTCAAGGGTCTGCTGGGCTACAGCGACGACGACATGACCCGCCTCGCCGCCGCCGGCACGCTGGGTTAGCTCCGCCAGCGCCCCTTGCCCCAACCGCGCATGCCATCCCGATCGAAGCCGTTGTTCACGACATCTTCAATCCGGGTCGCCGCCTCCGACTTCTTCGTCTCGGCCTCT
>JAPPNI010000040.1 GCA_028873865.1 Chloroflexota bacterium
CACAGGCGGATCGTCGTCGTCGTCCGCGACCGTCACGGTCGCCGTCTTCGACGTGCCCAGGTCATAATCAGACCCATCGACCAGCGTCGCTGTGACCGAGCCGTCCGTCTCATCCGTTTGATCATCCGTGGTCGCGATCGTCAGCGTTTTGCTGCCCGATGTTGGAATCGTCACAGTACGCGAGCCGGCCGTCACACCGTAGTCGCCGACCGTTGCAATCGTGACCGTCACATCAAGGTCGGCCGCCGGCGCTGAACTGGCCGAAGTCGACCTCCGCTTCCGTGCCCGGCGGATCGGACTCGGCATCGCCGCCTGCCAGCGCCGCCTGCGCGTGCACCACACGGCCGCCGCCGCGATGGTCTACGAACTCGCCGAAGCCGCCGACGAACGCTAGCTCTCGCGCCTCGTCGCCCGTTACGGCGGGCTCGGCCTGATCGGCCTGGATGAGCTCAACGACATCCACCTCGACCCGCGCGGCGCCGAACTGCTCTTCCAGATCCTGACCGAGCGAGCGGAGCGTGCCTCCGTCGCCGTCGCCCCCAACGCGCCGTTCTCCGAATGGGGCCAGACCTTCGATGACCCCCCGGCTCGCCGTCGTCGTCGTTGACCGCCTCACCCTCCGCGCCCACATCATCGAGACCGGCTCCGACTCCTATCGGCTTCGGCTCTCCGAGTCCGCCAAAGGAGGTGCTCCCCAGACCTCAACCCAATCATGAGGTGGGGCCAGTTCCGATGATCAAACCGGGCCAAATCAGATCATCACTCCCATCGGGTCAATGAGGTCTAGTGTGTTCTTCGTCGTGCCAGAATGACCTCAGCGACCACCAGGGCGAGACCCGCCGTTGCGGTGAATGCGCCGATTCCCGGCAACACCGAAACGCTGGCGAGCAACATTACTACGCCAGCGCCGAAGAGACAGCGTGCGAACGACAGGCGGGACACGGTCAGAGTTTTCACCTACCAGAATGCAATCCACAGCAGCCAACCGCACCCCATCACCGCTGCCACGGCAAACACCATCATCCGCTCTCGGCTGCGCTCCAGCAGGAAGCCAATAGCGAGCATGGGCGCGGCAACCGCTGCGATCAATCCTGATTTGAGGCCCAGGCCGTAGGCCGTCAAGTAGGAAGCCAGCATCGCCAGCAGGCCAACGTCGAACAGCATCGTCCCCATGAGTTCCCGCACGGTACCCATCCTTGTCCCTGCCATTCGCGTTGAGTCGATCGATGGACGCAACCCGCGCCGGGGAGACGCGGCCTACTTGCTCAGCCTCAGTGGACGAGGCAGTTGTGGGTGTGACGGAATCCAGCTATCCCACCTCGGAAGGTCGCACGGCCATAGCAATCATAAGCGCCACCCGGCTTAGCTGTGACGCTGGCCCTTGACGCGGCCCTCGCGTCGGGCAATGGCCCGCATTTCGATAGCCAGGGTCTTTCGACCACTCATCGCCACAGTCATCTGACCAGCTGAGCGGCCGGTAGATGGTTGGGTATCAGTGTGCGGTTGGGGCGTCATCCACCTCCTTCTGTTCAAGTAGCGCTCGGTGGGGCGCGAGCCGTTGTCGGTAGCTCTCGCCGTCAATGGCGATCTGGTAGCTGGCGTTGGCCAGCCGGTCGAGGGCGCTGCCCGCGAGGATCGGGTCGTCGAGCAGGCCGAGCCACTCTTCGACATCGCGGTTGGACGTAATCACGAAGCTGGCTGTACGGTGACGGGCGATGGCCAGTTCGTAGAGGTCGATCGACTGCTGGTGGTCGAGCCGGTGCAGGCCGAGGTCGTCGAGGATCAAGAGATCGGGCGCGAGGAAGCTGCGGAAGGTCTTGTCGACGGAGCGGTCGACGCGGGCCTGGGCCATATCGCGGAAGCAGCGGTCGGCGGGTGCGAAGCGGACCGTGTGTCCGGCGCGCACGGCGGCGTAACCGAGCGCCTGGGCGAGGAAGCTCTTGCCCACTCCGACCGGACCGACGAGCAGCACGTGCTCGCGGCGGTCGAGGAACTGCAGCGAGCAGGCGGCGTCGAGCAGCCGGCGGTCGAGCGTGATCTGGGCGGACCAGTCGACGTCTTCCAGCCGGCAGATCTGTTCGAAGCCGGCCCAGCGACATGGTGCGCAAGCATAGCCCCAGCCGCCGGTGGTCGCGGCGGCTGACCTCGTCGGCCAGGATGATCTGCAGGAAGTCGGAGTAGTCGAGCTGTTCGCGGCGAGCCAGGGCAACGCGGTCAGGCAGGGTGTCGAGGATGCCTGCCCCTGGCTTGAACTGGGGCGCCCAGCTTGAGCCGCTTGAGCAGCGGCGAGAGTTCGGCGGCGGTGACGGTCATGATGAACCTCCTTGGTGGTCTGCGGGGTTGGAGCGGCGGTACTGGGCGAAGACGGGGCCGGGGCGGGTGGAGCGCCCGGGCGGAAGCGGCGGCGGTTGTTCCGGGGTGGTCTCCTGCTCGAGGGCTTCGGTCAGGATGCGTTCCACCCGGCGCACATCGATCAGCTCGACCTCCAGGGAGCGCCGGCAGGCGTCGTCGAGCCGCTCGGCCGAGTAGCGCTCGCCCAGGCGCAGGAGCTTGTGGCCCTGTCTCAGCTTGGACTAGGGCACGGGACCCTCGAACAGCCGCTCGGCGAAGACGGCCACGGCCGGTCCCAGAGCGGCTGCTCGGCGCTGGGCCTGATCCGGCGCGCGGGTGGTGTAGGCGCTCAGTTCGGCCGGGTAGTCGTTGGGGTCGGTCGAGCGCCCACCGCGGCCCTGGCGGGGATGGATCTTGATCAGCTGGCCACGCTGGTTGATGTGGACCAGCTTCGCCCCGAGCCGGACTTCGACCTTCTGGCCGGGCGGGCAGAGTGCCGCGGACACCGAGTAGAGCGAGTACTGACAGGCGACGTGGTGGTCGGGATGGACCTTGGCCGTGCGCCAGTCGATCCGCTCGTAGGGCTCGCCGTCCCAGGCCGCCAAGGCCAAGCGCTCCTCCTGCTCGAAGACCTCCAGCGGACGCCGGCGGGTGGTGCCGTGGATCCGCTGACCGGCCACCTCCAGGCACCAGCGCCGGGCCGCATGGCGCATCTCCCCGAGGTCGCGGAACCGGGCGCCCCTGAAGAAGCACTCGCGCACGTAGGGCACGCTGCGTTCGACCCGGGGCTTGTCGCGCGGCTGGCGCGGACGCGTCGGATCGGCGATCAGGCCGCGCTGCTGGGCGTACTCGAGAAAGCCCCGAGTCAGTCGGGGATGCAGCCGATCCGCTCCCGCCACGGCGGCCGGGAAGTTGTCCAAGACCAGGTAGCGAGGCACGCCCTCGAAGAACGCCCAGGCCGCCTCCAGACCCTCCAGCACCGCGTCCAGCTTCTGGCTCGTGGTCGGCCAGACGAAACAGTGGCGCGAGTAACGCAAGACCACGATCAGCGCCCAGACCGTACGCCGTCGGCCGCTCTCGGGATCCGGCACGAGGCCAAGCCGGCCGAAGTCGAGTTCCGCCACCTCGCCCGGCGCGCTCTCCTGAAGCCGCATCGTGACCGGACGCCGGCGCCAGCCGCGGCGCTGGATGAAGCGCCGCAGCGAGTTGTACGAGACCGCACAGCCGCGTTCTCCGAGCAGCTCGTGGATCCGCGTCATCTGCAGCCGTTCGGCCGTCAGCCAGACCTGGATCTGCTCCGCCCAGGGCGTCAGCTGCTCCTCGCTCGGCGCATCCGCCTGCCCCTGGCTTGACCAGGGGTTCGCCGCGGTCCGGCCAGACTCAGCGCCGCCAGACGGGCCAGTTGCGACTCATCCGGCTCGGGACCGTCGGCCGACAGCCCCAGTTCCACTGCCGCTGCCAAGTAGCGTCGCACCGTCGGACGGGACAGTCCCGTGCCGCGAGCGATCTGGCGCTGACTCAGGCCCAACTGCCAGCGCCGAATGACTTCGTTGATCTCCACGCGAGTCACCTCCCGGTAGGCCATCGCTGCTCCTCCTTCTGGATGCAGCGATGATCGCCATCACGGCGACCAAACTGGTCCGGCCCTTGGCGAAGTGGTGCATAGACCCTGGAGATCTTGCTCAAAAGTGGTTCATAGATCTTGGCGATTTACACTCTCTGCCCCTGGTTGGCAAATCCCCACTCCGCTCAGCACGGTGAGCGAGGAGAGCTCCGCGTTCCAAATGCCAACTGCCTCCACCAAAGCGGCGTGCAAACCGGGGTCGGTCGTGCAGATGCGTGTGGACTTACCGTCGATCAGCCGCTGGTTGAGATACACCGATGAGGACTTTGGACCGGTGTGACCGTCCGTGTGTCCCGCTGGGGTCGCCTCCTTGTGTTGTTGGGGAAGAACGCCAGCTGGCTCTGGCTGCTGAACCACACCCTGTTCTATTGGTCGCCCTGCGAACATGCCCGCCGACGGCGCCTGCAAACCCAGCAGCGCGCAGGCGAGCGCTGAGCCGACGACCATTGCGGTCAGCGTGAGTTTGAGGCTCAAGGCGTGTTCGCCTCTGAGATCGGGAGCTTACCCCGTGAAGCCACCAGCGCATCGATCTCCGCATCAAGCGGATCTCGTGTCTGCGCAGCAACCGCGTCTCCGTTGCTTGAGGTCGGTCGCGTGCTGCGCGCATCCTCTTCAAGCGTCCCTAGCTTCAGAAAAACCCAACCGTTCTCACCGTTCTTCCTGACGCTGAGACTGAAACCGCTGACCCCTCCCTCGCCCTCAATGAACCCTCCGATCACGGCATACTCCAGCCCCTTGGGGATCGTCAACAGCTGCCCCTCCACCCGATAGGTTTCGCCGGGCTTCATGAGGTCGCCGGTACTCCCCACCGCGAGAATCGTGTAGACCTTCGCTGTGGCCATCGCGGTTCGGCCGGCGGCGTCTGTTACCGTCGCCACAATCGTCTTTAGACCGGAGTCAACTACCGGCATCGTCCAAAAGCGACGCTCGCTTTCGTGAGCGATAAAGGAGTCCTTGAAGCGCAGTGCGCAACTGACTGACGCCGTGCCTGAGGCTCCCTTGTAGTCCTGCGAGGCGTCACGACTCTCCCCGTCGATCATCAACTTATACGGCGCCTTGCCGCCCTTGACCGTCCAGCTGACTGGCACTTCGGCGACTCCCGCCCAACCCGTCGGTATGTCCCGGAAGATCGTGTTGCCGTCTTCATCTTCGTCAACCCACCCGATGGAGTACTCGTTAGGTGAACTGACTTCGCAGGTCGGTGGCGCGGAGATGGTCAGGGCAAGGTCGCTCTCCCTAAACTCCGGCACGGCCAACTGCTCTCCACCAGCCGCATCCAGAACCGCCCTGGCCTCTCTCTCCACGCCCAACTCGCGCCCGACGACCACGCCCACGATTGCCACCACGGCGACCACGAAGACGAAGGTCGCAACGTCTCGCACTCGTAGCTTGCGCCATCTCGCCGGCATTGTGTTCTCTTTCGCGCTGCCGAGGGAGCGTACCACGACCTCAGCTTGGTCAAAGTGACTGATGTATTGTCCGTGCCCGCTCAAAGGACTACGGGAGGCGCTGCTCGCGACCGCGCACCGTGTTCGGCACCAGGAACGCTTGCTACGCGCCCTCCCACTGCTGCTCCTCGGCTTCTACGCGCTCCGTATCTGACAGCGTCTGCTCGACCTCAGCCTCCAGTTGCCAGGGGCCGCGGCTGCGACCGTGGCTCGCTTGAGCGCGCAGCCTGGCACCATCCAGAGCCACCAACCCGGCCGTGAACAAGTCCCCCCTCGTCACCCAACCGCAGGATGTCGATGATCATGCAAGCCAGGGCTCACGCTGGGTGCTTGCGAATGCGGTAAGTCGTCGCGCGGTCCGGCTACTGGTTCGCGCTCAGCACGCGGTAGGCGATGTCCTCGCGGAAGCGCCACCATCATCTCTGCGTCGAGGGCCCGCCGTCTCTAACCGTCTTCGCGGTCAGCGGTGTGGAAGACGGAGAGATCGCGCAGTTCGACTGCCTCCACAGCGAACCCGGTCAGGTGGCCCTCCGGCAGCGCGTCGCCCAGATTTGCCGGCATCACGTACTGCTGCTCACCTCTACATGACGGATAACGCCGAGACACGAACCGACGCCTCCCCCACCTGCTCCGGTATTGCGGACAGATTGCCCCTGTCTGCCCCGCGAGGAGGTCTGTGCGACAGCCTCCGCAAGCGGGCCCGTTCGCCGCTCTCCGGCGAACTTCGGTCGTCGCAGCAGGTTCGTTCGCCGGGAATGCAACCGTCTCCCTCAGCTACGCGAACCTATCCGCTGCCACACCTCCGCCAAGGCGTGTGGTCAACCAAGTGCCCCGTTCCTGGCCCCGCGGCAGTGATCGCTGGATCTGGCTCCACCTCGGCTCAAATCAAGCGACCACTCCCACTCGAGAGCTCCCTGCGGTGCTCCTCGCTCACTGCTACGCCCGTTCTGTTGGGTGAGCGCAGCGCGTGCATCCGCTAGGGCTCGTCCACCGTGTCGGATGTCACGTTGAGACTCACATGCAACCGCACGGTGGTCGGTTTGACATTGGAGTCGGTGATGTCGATCGTGACATATGGGTTGTCAGAGTCGGGAGGGCAATCGAGCTCGATCAAGGGGCCGTCCACTCTGGCCGATTCGTCCCCGGGCACCCTGACCTGATACGGCGGTACGCCGCCAGTCGCGCGCCAGACAATTTGCACGCGCTCGCCGGATGTACACGTTGCGCTCGGTGACGCTTTTGCGATTACCTGCAATCCAACGCGCTGCGGCGGCGAGTCGGTGACGTTGATTTGTACGGTTGCCGTCGATCGATGCGGAGGATGCGCCTGGTCAATCGCGCGGAGTGTGACGGTCTGCGTCCCGATTGACTGCTGACAGCGGACGATCGCCGCGCCGCCTGCACCATACTGGCCGTCGACGCCATCGATCGAGATCACTACTGGTCCATGCTCGCTATAAGCATTCCAGCCGATGAGCACGGACTCGCCCGGTCGGCAATGGCTGCTCAGCAGAACCGCGGCACTGAACGGCAGCTGTTCCTCGATCGATCGGGCGAGAGACTCGTACTCCAAGGTCAACTCAGCCGACTGCGGTGGATCGCTGCGGTCCGAGGCGGTCAATCTGATCTCGTGCGTCCCATCTCGTTGCGGACAGTTCAGCACGAGACGATGAGCGGATGGGTCGCGGCCGTTGACGGTGATGGTCAGCGGCGTCCAGTAACCGCCGGTCACTGACCAATTGAGATTGACCGCGGGGCCGCCAATCGGATTCGCCGTGGTGTACTCCCCGTCGCGCCACCTGCTCCAGTTCTCGTCGCGTTCTCGGGCGGTTTGGATGTTGTAGCCGCCGACCTGGCAACTGATCGGGTCAACGTCAGCCGTGATGCGCAGTGGCGCGAGCTGACCCGCAAGATCGGCAGGAAGCGTTGGCGGTTGGCCGACCGACGCCACCAGCGCTCGGAGCTGCGTGTGGATCGGGTGGTCCGAGCCGACGGCGGGCGTCGTTGCTCGTGGTTCTTCCCCGTAGGCGCGACCGCTCTCCACGCCAAACCACACAGAGGCGGAGACTCCGTCCGATTGCATCCACAACGAGAACGCATCCTCGCAGTAGTACGGATCGTTGCGGTCGTCGCCCTAGGGCGGATCGCAGCTGGAGTGCGTATACCCGCCCACGTCCGCGACGACGTCCGCTGGAATCGTCAGCAGTTGGCCCGACACCCGATAGGTCTCGCCGCCGCGCAGTTCCGCGGCGACAACGTTCTTGATCCCATAGGTGTGAACGACGCCGGACGCGACACGGCCGTTCGCGTCGATCACAATGCCGTGCACGCTGTGCAGGCCGGAGTCGCTGACGCCGCGAGTCAGGCGCCCGCATTGCACGTGCAGGTCGCCCGACGCGGCCCCGAACATCCGCCCATCGATAACGATCCGATACGGCGCGCTGCCGCCGCTGACCTTCCAGGCGACGACGCTCTGCGACGGCGACCAGTAGCTGCCGGTCTCCTCGCAGATCGCGGGCGCGATCATGCGCAGCCTGAGATCGCTCGCGCCGCCCCCCGAGACGCCGGGCGGTGCCAGCTCGGAGGCCGGCTGATTGATCGAGGCGACCAGTTGATCGAACACCGCGCTCACCGCATCGGCATCGAGAGCGCCGTAGTCGGAGACTTCGCGACTGAACTCCTCGGCGGGCCAACGTCGGATCCAGATGTAGGAGCCTCGATTGTTCCAGCTGCCGGTGAAGAGCTGGAACCGATCGTCGCAGGGCGTTTCAAGGTCGCGGCAATCGGCTGAGGTGTAGTCACCGAGATGCAAACTGAAGGCCTCGGGAACGGTGAGCAGGATGCCAAACACCCGGTAGGTCAGACCGGCCTGCAGCTCGGTATCGCCGGGCCCGTCATAACTGTCTGCGCGAATCGAGCGCACCGCGTTCACATAGGAAAGCGCGCCCGCGGTCGCTCCGGTCGCATCGCGGACATGCGCCTGGACCGCGAACAGGCCGGAGTCCACGTCGCGTCCCGCCCAGACCCCGCAGAGCAGCTCCGTGACGCCTTGAGCCTGGCCAACGCGCGAACCGTCAATGAACACCTCGTAGGGGGGTTCCCCACCAACAACCGACCACTCGACGCTCAATGTGAGCTCTTCGTCGCGTTCGTCACCTTCGGTGTCGCGGGTGTGGGGGACGCTGAGCACGATCTTGAGCCCTGGCGCGCGATCGATCGCCGCCCACGCGCTCGCCGCGGCCCCGGCCATCAGGAGCAGGCTGGCGAGGAGCGCGATGCTGCGGCGCCGCCGTGACATCGCCGCTACCTCCGCGGACGGGCGAGCTGCGCCCGGATCGCGGCGTATCGGTACTCGTCAAGGTCCGGATTCGATTCGACGCTGACTCCAATTTCGAGCAGGTGGTAGCCCGGCGTCGACGGACAGCGGATCGCCGCCGAGCCGGCCCGGCCGAACACGCGATCGTCGAGGTTGAAGCGAACTGCCGTTGGGCTGCCGTCGTCGTAGGAGGCCAGGACCGACGTGCTCCAGGACAGCTCAAACGATTCACCGATCACGCAGGAACGGTCTTCCGGCAGCGTCCATTGGACATAGAGAGCGCGGCGGTTTACGGCGGGCGGCGCGGACAGATGCAGTTCTTGAGTCACGCGCTGTGGAGCAGGCCCGGACTCACGAGCCTCAAGCGACAGTCGCTGGTCGTCGTTGGTGGAGTGACAACGCGCCGATTTTTTCATGCTTCCCGTGCCATAGACCTGCCGCGGCTCGCCATCGATGGTGAACCGCAGCGGCCACCATCGCCCACCCTTGACATTGAGGTAGAGGTCAATCCATCCCGCGGTGCAGACGGGCGAGGTGGTGAAGACCTGCAGACTGAGAGACTCCGAGCGATCGAGGAAGTCGGCAGGCAGGATCGGCGCTTGACCCAGTGATGCAACGAGTGCCCGCTGCTTCAGCCGCAATGTCGGCGGCGCCTCGGCTGAGGCTGAACGGCTGAGCACGTCACCGCTGACCTCACCGATCTCCAGCGTCGCCTCCGCATCCCCATCCGACAGCACCAGGACCATGCTGGGTTCGCAGGATTGCTCTTCGTCGTCAGGATCTGAGGTGCAGTGCTCGGTGCCGCGGCGGGTCTCGAGCGTCACGCCGTCGGGCACCGTGAACAGCTGGTTGCCGTAGCGATACGTCTCACCGGTGCGCAAGGTCCAGGTCCACAGCCGCCGGATCACGTACTGTTCCGCGCTGGCGACCGCAGCGTTGCCCCGTGCGTCGACGACCGCGGCCTGGATCCGTTGGATGCCGGAATGGCCGGGAGGCCCTCCGAGCGCGGAGCAGAGGATCGGAGTCTCACCCGTGCGGCCCAGATAGCGGTCCCCGCCAATCGTCACCTCGTAGGGTCCGCGTCCGCCGCTCACGCTCCAGCGGACCGGCGCCACCCCGGGATCGTGCTCGCAGATCGCGGGTGCGGTCAGGCTCAGCCGCAGCCCCCCACCCGCGCGACCGCCAGACCGCACATCAGGACGCAACCACGGTGGGTCGCCAATGCTGGTCATCAACTCGTCGAAGCTGTCGCTCGCCCACTGCTGGTGCCCCGGAACGACCGCGTTCTGATCGTCGGCATGGATCTCGACAGGCTCTCGACCGCTCGAGCCGTCAAGGACTCTCGAGTGCTCCGCTCCGCTCCAGCGATCGAGGACGATCTTGCCGTAGGGCGCGTACAACTCGAAGCGGTCGGCGCAATCCGGCCCCGGCGCCCCGCAGCCGGCGGAGATATAGCGGCCCAGCTCCAGGCCATGGCCGTCAGGTATCGTCAGCAGATGTCCGTGCACCCGGTACGTGGCGGGACCTTTCAGACCGAAGGGAAAGGTGCCGCGTTCGTGAATGACCTGAACGATGTGCAGGTCGTGCAGCGCCACAGCGAGGTCGCCGTTGGCATCGCTGACGCTCGCCTGCAGCGTGACTATCCCCGGCGTGCGGCTGTTCGAACGCACATCGATCGCCGTCGGACCGCAGGGCACGTTGACGTGGCCGTTTGCGCCCGTTAGGGGTTGGCCATTGAACACGAGTTCGTACGGTGCCGCCCCGCCGCTGATTGACCAACTGACCTGGACTGAACCAACCGCAATTGAATCTTCAGGTCCGATCGCGGACAGCTCAAACTCGCACACGTCAGGCGCGTCGAGCGTGAGGCTCAGCCGTGACTGCGCGCTCGTCGTCCAGATTGCCGACGCAGCGATGACGCCGAGCAGCCCAGCGACGACCGCAAGGGTCCGCGCCGATCGCCAGTCCAGCATTGCCGCATGTTAGTGCTCCGGCCCTGTGACCAGCTCAACGAGCGAGAGCTGCTCGCGCGGCCGATGTTCGCGACCAGAGACGATCACGACGCCGCCCCTGAGAGGGGGAACGAGGCGCCAGCACCGGATAGCTCGGCGGAACCAGCGCGGTTGTTCCACCACACGCTGAGGCGGCACGGGCCCCGAGCAGGATCAGCGATGTCGGCACGAAACGACAGCCCGGCCGATCACCGCGTTCCCGCCGCCTCTGCTGTCTGGAGGTCTCAACACGCTGCTGGAGATCGGGTCCGAGGTCCTTCCGATCGCCAAGTTCCCGCCGCCTCTGCTGTCTGGAGGTCTCAACACGCCTCCGGCAAAAGCCGCGAACGGACGGCGAGGCGCGGGTGCCCGGGTCTGGGCCGCGAATCGCTCCTAGCGGATAATCAGGTCGGGGATTGACCCGTCGGGAGGCGGCAACCGTCGATAGCGACCGCGACGCTCCGCGTCGGTCCGAGTGCCAACGCGCAGGTTCTGCTGGTGCACAGCAGCTGAAGGTTCGAGCATTCGTTGCCGCCGGCGCGGCTCACCGGCCACTAGCGGTCGATTTTGAGTTGGCGGTTGCTCTCCCTCGGGGACGCAGCAGCAGCTCCGCTGTTCAATGAACAGCGCATTCGGCGCTCGCGTAGGGAAGATGACTCGCCCGCAGGCGGGTAAGCATCCACACCGCAGAGCCTGCCGTCCGACTCCGCCTCGGCCGGCAGCAAGGCTTCGCACTAGTGGGTGACCATGCGCTGCCATCGGCGGATCACCGCGGGGTGCTCCGCCTGATCAACTGGGCTCAGCAGCGCTGCCGTCAGGGGGGAGACCACGGTTCGTAGGCTGAGCGCCTGCGGCCCGTCTCCAGTCCGCGGTCGGCTCTCCCCCGATGCCCTTGCGCGGCCTCTGCTCTCACGAGAGCGCCTGCACAGGCTGGACCACCGTCGACTCCGGCTGCTCTGAGCTGAAGCAGACGCGGTCGAGGTACTCCCTGGGTCCGAGACGCGGCACGCCAATGTGCCAGACCATGCAGACGTCAGGAAGCGAATCGTCGCGGCTGCCCACCCAGCCAGGCGTTCGGTTGACAACGAGCGTTCAAGAACTCCCCAAGAGGCGGTTGACGACCCCAGGCGCCCGCTCCGGGACCGGGCTCCCTGCCGTCGCGATCTCGCGCGCCTGGCGGCAGCCGTTGCCAACAACCATCCGACGACCGTCGTTGTGAGCGCGTCCGTGTGGCGCTCCAGGTACGTACGGCGTTCTGCCTCCAGCGTCACGCCGAGCATCTTCTGGGTGACGAGACGAACCAACTCCTCCGGGCCGCCCCGTGCTGTGACGCCCGCCTCCCAATCGTCACGCTCATGCACTCCACCCAGCATTCGGCATACTCCTCCCGACCAGCCTCCACCGGCTGATTCTGGAATCAGAGCGATCGCCTGCTCATCTCCTCAGGCCGCCCACAGCCTCTGGGTACATCTCGTGGCTGAATCACCCGTCCATGAACCCGCCCTCGAGTTCTGGTGCAGCGATGCAGCCCGCCACCTTGAGCGCCTGAATCTGCTCGGCAGGGAATCCAGAGGTCCAGCGCGTTCGCACCTCCTCGCTGAGGAACGGCCAGACTGAGTACTCGGTCCTGATCTGCCATCCCTCGGTGCCCTCGTTCGCCCAGGATGCGTACACCGAACGCAGCCCGGCCAACATCGCCTCGTGGAACAGCTGGTACCTGGCCGGCGGGGTCACCGCCTCCCACATCGCCATCTCAAGACCGAGCAACTCCAACCAGTCGGCCGAACTGAGCTCCCGTTTCGTTGCCTCCCACAGGGCCTCGCTCAGCGCTCGAGCCGGCCCCCCGTCAATGCTGGCGAACGTGGACCAGCCCACACTGAAGGGATTGCGGCAAAAGGACCAATAGTCAGTCTCGGCATCGCCGGCCTCCATGCTGCCGCCGGAGTCGGTCGACGCAGCCGTCTGCTGCCGATAGTTGGTCGAGACCGTCTCGACTTCCATGTAGCGGTCGACCTCAACCTGGACGCCGCCGATGACCTCGATCTGAGAGACGACCGCGACGACCTTCTCGTCTCGTTCGATCTCGACCTCCCAGCTCACGCTGACCGGCGACGAGTTCGCCCAGCGCCCCGAGTGAGACGCGGGCAGCCGATTGACGCGCGGCTCCTGCCGCGCTCCCCAGGCGCCGTCCGGCTGTCGCTGTTGGAGCGCAAACTGGACATCGCCATCGCTCTCGCGCATGGCGTTGATCCTGACCTCGATCTCTCCCGTGCGCGTCAGCGCCTGCACACCGAGCGTGGTCAGCGCGCCGACCAGCGCCGCCAACAGCACCAGCGCAGCGATCCAGCCGCTTGCTCCGCTTCGCAGCCACCGTGGTGCGCGCATTGGGCTCTCACTCCCCTGCGACTGTCGGACCCGTTCGATCGGTCGCTAGAGGCTAGGGTACGCGCATCGCGTCCACGACGACGCGCCGGAGCAGCAGCTACGCGCCGTACGCCGTCAGCGCCTGTTCGTCGTCGCCCCAACAGATCACCTCGCCACCGGCGGTCAAGGCGCAGCTGAAGTAGACACCGGCATCGACAGCAATGAACTCCCCCGATGGCGCGTCAAGTTGGCCAGAGCGGTTCGCGCCCCAGCAGACGACCGCTGCGGCGCGGGTCAACCCGCAGGCATGGTCGTGACCGGTGCTGATGCTTCGAAACTCGATCGAGGGCGCTTCCAGGTTGCGGGAACTAAGGTCACCCCAGCACGTCACTCGGCCGTCGCTCGCCAGGACGCAACCATATCCCGAGCCAAGCTCGACACGATGAACCCTGTTCCCGACGGCGCGCCATGGCCATAGAACCGCCCGCCCCAACACACCAGCCGCGTGTCCTCAGCAATCGCGCAGCGGTGCACCCAACTCGCGCTCACCCGACGGAAGACGCCGTCCGGTGGCTGATTCTCCTGATCCTCCTCATGCCCCCAGCAGCGGACGGCGCCGACCTTGTCGATCCCGCAACCCCTGCCGCTGTCGAAGCTGAGCTGAATGAACTCGACGCCCCGATGCAGCGCGACCGGTGACGGCGGACTCGTTCCCCAACAGCGAATCTCGCCGTCTGCCCTCACGCCACAGGCCGACTGACTGCCCGCCTCGATGAACCGGTAAGGGCCAGGTGGAATCCGCCGCCCCGCCTGCCAGTACCTGCCGCCACAGGCGACATCCCCCGATGCGAGAATCCCACAATGAATCCCACCGCCAACAGAAATCGCGACGTAGGTACCCGGAGACAGCGGGACCGCGTCCGGCGGCGGGATCGGTTCAACCTGATGATCCGACTCGACGGCCTGCATCTCGTCAGCGTCCACCTCGCTCGCCGTCTGGGCCTCGTCAGCGCTTGCTTCATTCGCCGTCTGAGACAAGTCCTCAGATCCCCCGTCGCCGTTCACACAACCAACCGCGGCAGCGCCGCCAGCAACGACGACGACCAACAGTCCCAACAGCCGATTCATGCTCTCAGTCCCTCGACAGCTCTCATCTCACCCGCCCTATCGGCCTCTTCTAGCCGATCGCGAACATCGCCATGCAGGAGCGACGCCTCAACACCACGCTTGTAGATCGCATCGACGTTCCTTGGGACCTCGTAACGGTCCATCTACTCTTACGCCTCGATGATCTCCAGCTGCTTCACCTCAGCCCAGTTCAGCGCTTGTCCGCTCTGCGTTCTGGCCAACTGACGATGCGTGACCTTCAGATCGTGGCCCCGTAGCGAGTCGCCGTGCTCCTTCAGCCACGACCGACGCTGGGTCTGCGCAGCGGATGGCACGACACTAGCGCCTCTCCCGTTTCGCGGCGCCGAAGCACTGTGGTGGCCGTCAAGCTGTGCACTGCATTGCGGCTTGCCGACAATGCCTCAGGCGGCGCAAGCCGATGTCCACCCGGGAGCTACAGCTCCAGCTGGAAGCGAATCTCAAAGGTTCTCGATTTTGTCCAGTTTGGTGGGCGTAACGCTACCGAACTGCGAACTTACTCGTGGGAAGTGGCGCTTTGAGACTGGTTGGGTCCTAAGCGGAGGAGGCTGCACTCCCAATCCCTTGCCCAGCTCGAGGCGGGGCTCCATTGGCGCCAGCACATCACTCCTCTTGAGTACCCTTGCTCAGGAGGGTATCCTGACTTCATGGCAGGCTTCCAGCGCTCAGGCGTGACGACCATCGTCAAGCGTCTCACCGAAGAACCACGGCGGCTAATCACCGTTTTCGGACCGAGGCAGACCGGGAAGACGACGATGGTTCGCCAGGCACTCGGCCAGATTGACCTGACCTCACGCTACCTGTCCGTTGATGAGCCTGGGCCTCTCTTCGGTGGGTTTGCAGTCGGCGGGACGGCCGAGCAGACTAGTCTCGCGGAGGCTGTTCCCACCACCGAGTGGATTGCCTCGCAGTGGAGGGAGGCACGGCGCCTCGCCGAGCGAGAACCTCAGCAGTTCGTTTTGGTGTTCGACGAGATACAGAAGGTCCCCGATTGGTCGGAGGCAGTCAAGGGGTTGTGGGATGCCGATCGCCAGCAGAGAACCCGATTGCATGTCGTGTTGCTCGGGTCTGCTCCGCTCGTCATTCAGTCAGGATTGAGCGAGAGCCTCGCGGGACGATTCGAGTCGATCCTATCCAGACACTGGTCCTTGTCCGAGATGTCTGAGGCATTCGACTTCAACCTTGACCAGTACGTGTACTTTGGCGGTTATCCGGGTGCTGCCGACCTCATTGAGCATGAAGAGCGCTGGCGCGACTACATATTGCGGGCCTTGATCGAGCCACATCTGGAACGCGACCTCCTCGCAATGACCAGAGTTGACAAGCCCTCGTTGCTCAAGAGGCTCTTTGAACTCGGTGCCTCGTACTCGGGACAGATCCTCTCGTACAACAAGATGCTGGGCCAACTCCAGGACGCTGGCAACACCACCACCTTGGCCAGATATCTGGATCTGTTGGCCGCAGCGGGCCTGCTGGCTGGCTTGCCAAAGTACTCCGGAAGCGCGCATCGTCGCCGCGGATCGAGTCCGAAACTCAACGTACTCAACACGGCGCTAATGTCAGCGACCTCCGGATACACCTTCCAGGAGGCCAGGGCTGACCGCACATTCTGGGGCAGGTTGGTCGAGAGCTGCGTCGGCGCTCACCTCATCAACACTGCCCCATCGAACTTGAGTGTGTCGTACTGGCGCGAGGCTTCTTTGGAAGTCGACTTTGTGATCAGAGCTGGTTCCAGGGTTCGGGCAGTCGAAGTCAAGAGCGGTCACGGCCAAGTGAGCGACAACTCGCTGCGTGAGTTCGAGCGCCGATACAACGCCCCGCGGTCGCTGACAGTAGGTGAAGGAGGGATTCCCCTCAACGAATTCCTAGCGGCGCCGACTGACGAGTGGTTTCGGCTGCCATGACGGCCATCATCGATCGCACATTCACGGAAGCTCGGAGAGATGAGGGACAGGGCAAGGTCGTCCTCGAGACGGGGCAGCTCAAAGACCTTCGATCCGCGTCCGCCTACGTGCTCCTGGGTGACCCTGGTCTTGGCAAGTCAACCGCATTCGAAAGTGAGTGTCTTGCTCTGCGCGAAGAAGCGGTCCTGATCGACGCGCGCGATTTCCTCGCGGCCGACTTGGAGAGTCGCGGGGAATGGCGCACCAAGACACTCTTCATCGATGGGCTCGACGAAGTCAGGGTTGGGTCCGCTGATGCCCGATCGGCGCTTGACGAGATTCGCCGGCGCCTCGACGCGCTTCGCCGACCGAGGTTCCGGATCTCTTGCCGTCAGGCGGATTGGCTCGGTGACAACGATCGAGATCGTCTGGAGTGTGTGAGTCCCGACTCGACGGTCAGGGTCGTCCGGCTTGACCCGTTGTCCGACGCCGACATTGAGCGAGTACTCGAGGCACACCTGTCTGTCGGCGATCCCGAAGCGTTCATTGCTGCGGCCAACCGGCAAGGAATCGGCGCCCTCTTGGCGAACCCGCAGACACTCACGATGCTCGCCGAGGTCGTCGGTGGCGGCGAACGGTGGCCCAAGAGCCGCCGCGACACGTTTGAGATGGCCTCCTTGATGATGGCGAGGGAGGTGAACGAGGAACACTCCATCGCTGGCAGTCAGCCGCCTGTCGAGCGACTACTGGATGCAGCCGGTTTTCTCTGCGCCGTTCAGCTGATCACATCGGCCGCCGGATTCCGGATCCACAGTCACCAAACGGACTCTGACTGTATCGCGTTAGGCGACCTTGACTCCGACCAACGAGTACTTCTCCATGCTGCGTTGTCCTCTCGCCTATTCCGGGGCACAACCAAGGACCGCATCGAGCCGGTTCACCGGCACGTTGGAGAGTTCTTGGCTGCTCGGTTCCTGGCCCAGCGAATCAAAGACGGGCTGCCGGTTAGGCGCGTGCTGTCGCTCATCAGTGGCTTCGATGCGATCGTTGTTTCCTCGATGAAGGGGTTGTCCGGCTGGCTGGCGGCATTCAGCAGTCAGGCCCGTCAACTGCTGATCGAGCGAGATCCCATCGGTGTCGCCTTGTACGGCGACTTGTACGACTACACCCGAGTCGAGAAGAGCCGTCTCCTCAAGACGCTAGGAAGCAGAGAAGTCCTTCTCCCGCTGAGGCGCGTAACGGACTTCTCCGAACTCTCTGCCTCGTTGTCGTCGATCGCGACGTCCGAAATGGAACCAGCGATCACTGAGGCTCTATTGGATCCAGCTCGCGACGAGGACCAGCAGGGCATGGTGCAGTTCGTTCTGAACATACTTGGACACGGCGCTCCGCTGCCAAATCTCAGAACAATGCTGCTCTCCATCGTGCGCGACGAGAGCCGATGGCCGTGGGTTAGATCGACCGCCTTGGATGCGTCGATTGCAATGACGTCATCCGCTTCAAGACCCCAGGATCTAGTCGACCTGTTGGAGGACATTTGTGCCGGCGCCGTCACCGACTGGAAAGGCCAGCTGAGAGGAATCCTGCTCACTTCCCTGTATCCCAGGCACCTCCCCGCAGCCTGCCTATGGGACTACCTTGAAGACCGCGTCGGTCAACGTTTCGTGGGTCGCGAGATTATGTTCTGGCGTCGGTATCTGTTGGAGCAGTCTTCTGATGATGACGTGGCGATACTCCTTGATAGCTTGGCCTCTCGCGTAGCAGAGATACAATCGGTACTGTCTTCACACTTGGTGGACCAACTTCCGGTACATCTCCTTGCGCGGGCACTGAAGACACACGGCGATGATGTTTCTCTGGATCGATTGTGCAGTTGGCTGCGGTCGGCTGTCATCCGGGTCAGGACAGGCGTTTCCCTTGGTGACGACGCCCACGCATTTGTCCGCGAGTGGCTTGAGGGGCATCCCGAGGTCCAGAAGGCAGTAATCCTTCACACCTTGGAAGCTCACTACAATCAAGGCCGCACGTACCGACTCAACATGGACCTCAGGGGACTGATTCATGGGAGTCAGCTTCCACCCGACTTTGCGGTATGGTGCCTGGAACAGTCTGTCCGCTTGGCGCCACAGATGCGAAGCGCATCCGAGTTTCTCTTTGACCAGGCGTTCCAGAGCAATCGGAATGGCGCCATACCGATCGATGAACTGAGGGACCGAATCGCAGGTGTCACGGTGTTGGAGGAGCGACTCGCCGCTTCGCTCAAGCCAGATCCACAAACAGACTGGCAGAGAATCGACGACGAACAGCGAGCGATGCGGGAAGCGAAGCACGAGGAGGAGCGCCGAGAGGGCATCGAGTACGTTCGCGGGAACGCGGATGCGCTCCGTAAGAATCAAGCTCCGCTTTCGCTGCTTCACAACCTGGGTCAGATCTACTTCGAGCATCCGGTTTCTGAGCATCCGGCCGAGGAGCCACTTGTCAGGATCACTGAAGCTCTAGGAGCCGACACAGATCTGGTCGAGGCGGCGATCTCAGGCCTTGTCGGCTCAGTATGGAGGGACGACCTGCCTGATCTCGATGAGATCGTCCGCCTTAGTCAGCAGTCTCGTATCCACTTTCTCGCCCTACCGGTGCAGGCGGGCGTCGAAATCCTCTACCGGAACGATCCGACCCTTGTGCTGAAACTGAGTCAGACACAGATTCAGACCGTGCTCGGCTTCTACTACTGCACTCCTGGCGGATTCTTGCACAACCCCGCGTGGCATGCGGATTGGATTGCTCTCAGGCCGGAGGTGGTGGCGAACGCTGCTACCAAGACGGCGCTCTCCGCAATCCGCCACAAAGATAGTACTTCGATGGCGCTCGACGCTGTGATTCAGCTCGACTCGTGCCCGCGACTCAAGCACGATGCGTTGCTAGAAATCCTCGCTGGCTTTCCGCCTCGAGCCAGTCTTCAGGAACTGCGGACGCTGGACATCCTACTCCGCAATGCCCTTGACCATGACGATAGGTCGGCGTTACTCGATGTCATCGAGTCAAAGCTCTCGCGAAAGAGCTTGGGAGTGGCGCAAGGGGTTCACTGGTTGGCCGCAGGCCTCATCGCTGCTCCTAGTGAGTACACCGAGCGAGTAGCCCAGTACGTCGGCGGACATCAGCGGTGTGCGAGACACCTTGCCTCTTTCTTCGATCGCTTCGATGTTCTCCCAGGGAGTGACCTTGAAACACACATCCCGTCATTGCAGCTTCTGATAGAGCTAGTCGGAAGCTCGTTCGCTCCAGATGAGCCGGACACCGCGGGCGCGTCGGGCTTCAAGGCTCTTGAGAGGAGAGTGCCACCGATGGTGATGCAGTTAATTCAGCGACTTGCGTCATTGCCGGACCTAGAAGCGAGGCTGGCCCTGCAGTCATTGCATTCCAATACCGACCTTGTGCCTTGGCAGGGACGATTGGCCCAAGCCTGTATCGAGCAACGCATCGTACACCGCGAAGCCACTTACGCTCACCCTGACCTTCAGGAGTGTCTCCGCTCCTTGAACAACCAAGAACCTGCGAACGCCGGAGATCTCGCGGCGCTCGTGCTCGACCGACTTGAAGAGCTCGGCCGCGCGATTCGCACTAGCAACGCAAACGGATGGCGGCAGTACTGGAACGAAGACTCCCATGGCCGGCCTGAGCGACCGAAGCCGGAGGATTCATGCAGAGACGCTCTCCTTAGCCATTTGCGCAACCAGATGCCGCAAGGTGTGGACTGTCAACCGGAGGGCCAATACGCAGGCAACAGCCGCTCGGACATCCGCGTCTCCGCCGGTGGATGCAATGTTCCCGTGGAGATCAAGAAGATCTCGCATCGTGATCTGTGGAGTGCTCTGCGAGACCAGCTGATAGCCAAGTATGCGCGTGATCCCGACGCTTCCGGTTACGGGATCTACCTGGTGTTCTGGTTTGATGGGGTCGACATGGCGGCAGCTCCGGTAGGCAAGCGGCCAAGGACTCCAGGCGAACTGCAGGCTCGTCTGGAAGAGAGCCTCACAGCAGAGGAAGCACTCAAAGTCTCAGTCTTCGTCCTGGACGTGAGTCCAGGGGTATAGTCAGCCCGTCCGACGCTGCTCGCTGAACTGGGCCATATGCGCCGTAACCGTGCGTGCACACTCCAAGAGGGTTGCTGCCGTGTTCACAGGCGGCGATTTGAGATGACCGGCTCCGAGGCCAATAGGCGACGCAGGGGGAGTAAGTCGGGAACGTCGAGGATTTCGCCGAGGCCGTCGTCGAGCCTGACGCGGGTTGGGCAATCGACCATGGCGGGGAGGCGTTCGAAGCTGGCGTCGGCGAGTTGGTCGAAGAGGTCGGACAGGGCGGCGAGATGGTCATCGGTGAGCTGTCGGACGTCGAGTACAGGGAGTCGCTTGAGATCTGCCTTCTTGAACGAAACCCATCCTCCCTCGGTCGTGGTGCGTCTTGCCAACAGCGTGAGGATGCCCACACTGCTGTTCAGCCAAACGGCGAGTGCCTTGTCGTGTTGTTCAGTGACCGTCTTCACCGGCCAAAACACATTCGACAGCACCACGCGATCGGCGCACACGGCCGCGATTCGTGAGGTGTTCAAGCGTAGCCGTTCTGCGATCAGGAGACGCCCAGCCATACTCCAGAGGCGCTCTCCGTAGCCGGGCTTCTGGCCGCCTCTCGGTCTTGGAAGCGACGACAGATATCGATCCGGTTCGCACGTCATCGAGATGCGATCATCTGCTTCATGTCCCTCGACCATCGGGTACGCGGTCACAGAGTCCGTGCGGTCGAAACCATCGACTAGTCGGCGACGATCAGGTCCGATCTCCCCAACCTCTCCCAGTCGGCAAAGTTCTACAACTGTGGCTCCGTTGCCGGGTACCCACAACTCGCCATCATTGAGGAGTCGTACGGCGCTGCGGGTGAGATCGGCCCGCGCGAACTGGACTCCGGACCACTTACCGCCGTTGAGCCTTGCCTCCGGCATTGACAAGGCTTCTCCCATGTGCCGACCGTCAACTGTCAGCAGCGTGGAGCCGGGATCTTCGAAGTTGGCCGGCGTTGCGCTTGCGATCGCGTCGGCGAGTCTTCCAGCTTCAAAGACGCTGGTAGAGTTGCGCCAAAGGTTGATGAACATGGTCCGATGATCGCCGGTGCCATTTGGTTGATCTCTGTGCGTGGCGATCAACAGAGCCTCGGACAGGTCGGTGCTATCTGAGAAATTCCAGCGCTCCGGGTCGTGCGAAACGATCACGGTGTCGAGCCTGAAGTCGCGCTCGATCAAAGCTCGGGTCTGAGCCCAGGACGGGCCGGTGCAGACAGTTGCAGGCAGGACCAGGGCAATGCGCCCTTCACCGGGCCGCAGCTTAGGCGCGGCGGCGGCGACGAAGGCCGCGCCGAGGCCGGCCGTGGCAGTGGCCTGCCTCGACCTGAGCCGCCGGGACAGCTCCTCTTGCATCCGGCGTCGCTCGTCTCTGGGCAGGCTTCCGAACAGAAGATTGCCGCCGACGGAGCGGGTGAATGGCGGGTTCATGATCGCGAGATCGAGTTCGGGCAGCCGGGCGGTGACGCCAGCCTCCACGCCCTGAGGACCCTCTCCGGAAAGCCGTTCGGCTCCCTGCGGCGCGACCCCAGGAGAGAGGGCGAACTGCACGGGCACTTCGTCCTGGCCGAGGAAGTCGAGCGAGCCGAGCGCAGCCTTGCCGTCCTCCGCGCCGTAGTCCATGACGTAGAGGTTCATGCGATCGAACTCGATCTGCGGATTGAGCATGGCGAGGCTGGTGGCGGCGAAGTGGATGGCGGAGAGCTGGACGTCGTAGCCGTGCAGCGCCTGCTCGACCATCGCCTTGTGCAGCTCAGAGGCCTGCGTGCCGCCAGCGGCCTCGTGGCGGCGCTCGGCCTCGGCAGCGACGGCCATGAGCAGGGTCCCCGTGCCGCAGGCGAGGTCGGCGACGGTGAGCGAAGCGGGGAACTCGTGGTCGGCCCAATCAACGTTGGGCGGCCAGTCCTCGAAGACGAGCCGAGCCAGCAGGGTCGCGGCGGGGACGGAGGTGTAGTAGGCGCCGGTGAACTTGGCGTCAGAGAGCAGAGTGTGGAAGAGACGCCCGGAGAGATCGTGTCCTTCGACGAGGCGGGTTTGCTCGACAACGCGCAGCAGCGGCCGCAGCACCAGACGCGGGATCGGCCGGGGAGCGTAGCCGAGAACCTTGACCAGCTCGGCGGCCAGTTCGAACACCGGCACGTAGTCAATCTCGGCGCAGATGCCGCGCCAGGCGGTTTCGAGCGTCGAGGTATCATCCACTGTCACCTCGTTGAGCGAGGGCACGTCATCTCGGATGCCAGCCAAGCGGTCCTGGAAGGCGAGGGCGTTGAACAGGACCAAACAGGCAATTCGCTGCGCGGCGGCTTTGTCCTGCTCGTCGTCGGTCTCGGCGATCGCCTCCGCGATCAGTCGCGCCACGCGAGCGTGCTTGCGCAGTTCTGATGCCGCCACATCCAGGGCGTAGCCGATCGCGCCGGCCGCGGCGACTACCCGGTCAACTCCTTCCAGCTCGAGCGGCAGCAGCCGCAGCTGTTCGGCGAACTGATCGACCGTCCCCTCGTGAACCGGTGGGTCCGCGAATGCCTGTACGCGGGAACTGTGGACGAACCACTCCAGATTTGGCGTGTGCGCCAACTCGTCGAGGATGTCGTCGGCTTGCTTCAGCCAGTCGGGATACAGCACGCCGACACGAGCCGCAGCCTCAGGAAACCTGACCATCCGCCGGTCTAGCTGAGCGTCGAGCTCGGCCCGACCGTCTTCCCACTTACACTCGATCAGGACGACATCTCCAGAAGGTAGCTCGATTCGGATGTCAGGCGCGTCGCCGCGGCTGCGCCGCTCGGCCCGGGCCCGAACACCGCGGTCGCGAAGCAGCTGCCCCAACAACACGTTGACCGCTTCCTCTCGCGCGGTCTCACCTGCTCGCTCGATCGAAGATTGGGCGTCAGTCATGCGCTCAGTGTCGCACAGGATGCACATGCGGACCTCGTTGTTTCCGTCGGCGGCTGTGCGCATCTGTTGAAGCTCCTGGCCGAGGTGCACCAGGCGGTGTGTCACACACAAACTGCCAACGTCCAATGGCAGCGATTGGATTGCAATGGCGTACCATCAGAGAACATAGCGGGGGCACCGCTGAATGCAGGATGTGCGGCAGCAGAGGCAGGGTTGATACCGAGCGGAGAGTTCACGGCTTGGTCTCTAGCGGCCATTGGCTCCTAGTAGGGCGGGCCGGATAGAGCTTGGGGGAAGAGGTGGCGAAACGAAGAACCAAACGCCCATTGCCGACTAGGCTCAGCGCCGCCCAGAAGGTGGCGCAGGTGGCGCTCGGCGCGGGGGCGTTCACGTCTGCTCTGGCGGGTTCGCCAGAGTTGATCGTGACCCTTGAGGATTTGTTTCCGCCCGGGGTCGTCGAAGGAGAAACAGACCTAACCGCGCTTCATCAACCGGGCGACGATTGGAAGCCGCCGCTGACCGTTTTTCAGCGGCAAGCCTTACTCCTGTTGGACAGGTTGACAGGCACCAGCGGAATCGGAGTGGACTGGAGCCGGGTTGACCCGGCCAGCATCAGTGTCCCTCCTTCGGACTTTCACTTTCGCTCCGGCACAGTGCTAGAGGCGCTCAACGAGTACATGCTGTGGACGGGGTTGTTGGTATCTGAGGGTCGTGTCGGCAAGTTGTATGCGCTAAACCCCAATGTCTACGAGAGCAATAGGCTCCCGTGGCGCGCGGTCTTCAATCTCAAGGGCATGTCTTCGCAGTTGCTGGTCCAGGGGGCAAGCGAAGGCTGGCACCCGGCAATGGTGTCTGGATTCAGCTACGAGTCGCTCGATCACGTGTCCATAGAGACACCTCTTGAGCACATCGACTATGAGCACCTCTCCAACGTCAGTGGGTTCCTGTTGGAACTTGAGATTGGTGATGTGGTCGACTTCTCGGGATCGAGTGTCGAAGGCAGACCCACCTTGGCTGGCCACTATCAGATGACCGGCAAGGAGTTCAACTTCCGAGGTCCTGCGAACCCTCTAGGCGAGCAGCATCTGCAAACCCTGCACTTTACGTCCGTCCGGAGAATGCAAGAGATGCTGGGTCACCGTGGAGCGAGCGCCGATGCCCAGCCCCACGCTTGACCTTTCGCCACTGAAGAGGAGCAACCCGGCCACTCACCGATTCCCTGGAGCGAGGCGGCCGAGCACGCTGAAACGGGCTGAGCATGCGTGGCTCCTCACGACGAGTTGCGACCAACTGACTATTGCGTCACCGGGCAGGACGACACGGTCAGGGTGTCGTTCGCCAGGGTCTTTGGGCCAGTCGTAGCCAGAGTCATTGGGCCATGTTGGAGGCCGGTAGATGGTTAGATATCAGTGTGAGGTTGGGTCGTCAAGCACCTCCTTCGGTTCGAACAAGGCTCGGTGCGGCGAGAGTCGTTGGCGGTAGCTTTCGCCGTCGTTCAAGATCTGGTAGCTGGCGTTGGCGAGCCGGTCGAGGGCGCTGTTTCCGAGGATCGGGGCGTCGAACAGGCCGAGCCACTCCTCGATGTCGCGGTTGGAGGCGATCACGAAGCTGGCGCTGCGGTGACGGGCGATAACCAGTTCGTAGAGGTCGATCGACTGTTGATGGTAGAGCCGGTGCAGGCCGAGGTCGTTAAGGAACAAGAGGTCAGGCCCGTGGAAGCTGCCGAAGGTCTTGTAGACAGAGCGGTCGACGCGCGCCTTGTTTTGATCGGTCTTGATCTAGACCAGTTGATCGGTCTAAGAGTAGGCCACGTGGGGGTGGTCTTGGTCTCTCCCGACTGTGGTTGCTAGGCCTCACCTCCTGCCGGCTGCGGCGACGCGGTTGGTGTTCGCGCGTGCCGAGTCCGGTAGGACTGGCCTTTGGTCGTGAGGATGTGCGCGTGGTGGCCGAGCCGGTCGAGCAGCGCGGTGGTCAGCTTCTCGTCGCCGAAGACCTGGACCCACTCGGAGAAGGCGAGGTTGGTGGTGACGATCGTCGAGCGCCGCTCGTAGCGGTCGGCGAGCAGGTTGAAGAGCCGTTCGCCGCCAGCGCGGTCGAATGGCACGAAGCCGAGTTCGTCGACGATCAGCAGGGCGACCCGCAGGTAGCGCTGATGCAGGCGGGTGAGCGTGCGCTCGTCGCGGGCCTCGATCAGTTCGCGGACGAGGTCGGCGGCGCGTACGAAGGCGACCCGCTGGCGGCGCTGGACAGCCTCGACCCCGAGCGCGATCGCGAGGTGGGTCTTGCCGGTCCCGATCGGACCGGCGATCACGACATCCTCGCCGCGCTCGATGTAGTCGCAGGTGGCGAGCTGGGCGAGCTGCGGCCGCTCGATCCCGCGCAGCACGTCCCAGTCGAGCTGGTCCAGGGTCTTGTGGTCGGGGAAGCGGGCCTGGCGCAGGAGGCGGGCGACAGCGCCGTCGCGGCGGACCAGGACCTCGGCTTCGAGCAGCTGTAGCAGGAACGCCTCGTAATCCCAGCCGTCGTACGCGGCCTGACGGACCAACTCGGGGTACTGGCGGCGCACGGTGGGCAGCTTGAGTTCGCGGCAATGGGCCTCAAGCACGGCTCGCCGCGCGGCGTCGCTCACGATGCACCTCGTTCCAGCAGACGGTCGTAGTCAGCGACCGAGGCGCGCTCGACGCGATAGCCGCGCAGCCGTTCCGGCACGGTCACCTCACCCGGCGCCTGGGCCGCGGCCAGCGAACGCCGGATCGCCAACTCGTCGAAGCCGCCCTCGGCGAGACCGGCCTCCAGCGCCACCCGCACCCGCTCCTCGCCGTGTTCGGCGGCCGCCTGCAGGAGCCGCGCCAGGGCGCGGGCCGCCTCGTGACCGCCGCGTTCCTCCTCCAGCAGCGTCCACAGCCGGTCATAGGGCCCGCCCAGTTCGTCGATCAGCTCCGGCGCCACCTGGCGCAGGGCCTGCGGCTTGCGCGAGAGCTGGCCGAGGTAGTGGCGGTAACGCACCCGCCGGCCGCCGAATCGCTGGCGGGGATGGCCGACCTGCTCCGCTCCGCGCTGGAAGGCGACCTCGGAGACGCCGACCCAGGCCGTCACCCTGAGGCCTGCCCAGCGCTCCGGGACCGAGTACCCAGCGCGAAAGCGCGTCTAACGCGCAGGCTCCTTCGAGGCGGATCATGGTGCTGCGGTTGACCGAGACCGGCTGCATCCGCCGCGGCTCGAACGCGACCGCCGGCAGCGGGCGTAGCAGCGGCCCCTCCGTGGCGAAGCGCTCCCAGACCCGCTCAGGCGCGAGCCGGTCGACCTCCGCTTGCATCTCGTCTGAGATCTGCTGCAGCGAGTCGCCGCGCGGCAGCGGCGTCAGCACCTGCCAGCGCAGGCCCCGGCCGCGGCCCTCGACGCCGCCCTTGTCGTGTCCCTGGCGGGGACGGGCGAAGCTGGGCTCGAAGGCGTAGTGACTGGCCAGCGCGGCGAAGCGCTCGGTCAGCCGGCGGCGCGGGAACTGCACCCGCCGGACCGCCGCCGAGAGGTTGTCGTAGACCATCCGCCGGGGCACGCCGCCGAAGTGGGCGAACGCGCGCACGTGCCCGTCCAGGAAGGCGAGTTGGTCCTGGCGCTCATAGAGCCGGACGTAGTCGCGGCCCAAGTGCATCAGCCGGAACAGGAGCAGCCACACCCGACGCCGCTCGCCGGCCAGGTCGACTCTGACCTCGAAGAAGTCGACCTGCGCGCTCTCGGCCGGACGGTGGACCAGCGGCACGTAGACCTCGGCGCGCCGCCGGCGCCACTCGCGCAACTCTGCCAGGACCAGGGTCAGGCCGACCTCGTAGCCCTCCTCGCGCAGCTGCCGGTGCAGTCGCCGCCCGGTGATCCGCTGCTTCGCCGTGGTCCGCTGCGACCACTCCTCCAGCAAGTGCTCCAGCCGCGGCCGGACCCGGTCCAGCACCGGGCCCGAGCGCCGCCGCTGCTGACGCTCGGGCATCGGCGTCTCCAGGTGGCGGCGCACCGTGTCTCGCGCGACCCCCATCTCGCGGGCCACGCGGCGTTGACTCTGGCCCTCGACCAGCACCTTACGCCGCAGCGCATAGATATCCATCACTCCGAGCATCCCTCTCTCCCAACCGGCGCCGGCTCGCGCCGATCACAGGTTGGGACTTGGCTCCCAAGTGGCCGAGTTTTAGAGCGATCACTGGACGAGCCTTAGAGCGATCAATACACGCCTGGGCCATCTCGCGGAAGTAGCGGTCGGCGGGCGCGAAGCGGACCGTGTGACCGGCGCGTACGGCGGCGTAGCCGAGCGCCTGGGCGAGGAAGCTCTTGCCGACCTCGACCGGACCGACGAGTGGCACGTGCTCGCGGCGGTCGAGCAACTGCAGCGGGGGGGCGCGTCGAGCAACAGGCGCACGAACCTGCTCAGGGCGGTCCAATCGGCATAAGCCCTCAGCCTACGCCAGGACAGAGTCCAGCGGTCCGCAGACCTGTGCGAACCTGGACTGGCGCGTGCAACATTCAAGTCTGCATGTTCGCGCTCGGCTGAGCCGCTCTGTGCAATCCTTGATGTAGTCTTGCAGGAACGACTGCCACGGGAGGGCACCCTAGGTGGCTGCAACTCTGTTCGTTGACGCATTCGGATGCCTCATCCCGATCCCCGAACGCGTCGCTCCAGATCCCGAATTCAGACCTGACCCTGCCAATCCACTCGACGGTTATCTGTGGAGCACCTTTCGCAACCGATCCGAGCACATGAGATGGTCGATCGAGGAGGGAACCGGGACTTCGCATCTGTGGAACGTGGAAGAAGCGGAGTTGACCTTCCATCTCGAGCAGTCACGACTCGGCTTCGCCCAGGTCGGACTCGAGGTCAACCCTGCCACCCCGCTGACTCCTCCTGAGCTCATGACTCATGAGGAACCGCCGCCCGGCTTCGATCCGTCGCAGGGGGGCTGGGCGGCCGTACCGACCCATGACGATGCCGGTCCCCCCACGAATCCGGCGGTTGCGATCTCACCGTTGATTCAGTGCTTGGCAGACTCGCTGCGCTGGTTCGGGGAGACCCAGATATCGGCGTATCAGGTGACCGGGTACGACCTAGAATCAGGGCAGCGCGAGCGCTTCCTCAGTTCCGTGCTCGGCTGGTTCAGCGTCGTCATGCCGACCTCGCTGACGCCCGCTGTTGTCACAATGGCGTCTTCGCTGCAAGGCGATCTCCTCGTCCCCGAGGTGCTCGTGCGGATGCAGGGGACGGGCGCCGATTTCTTCGAGATGGGGCCACTGCTCGCTGCGCCGGAAGACCTCGCGGCTGGCCTTGATTGGGGCTGGATTGCGCTGGGTCGTGCCGACACGGGCATCGCGGTGTCGATGCCGGAGTGGTCGCCCGCCGCTGTCGGATGGCTGATTGCGAGCGCGTTTGAAGCGGCGCTGTCGCTCGAATCGGCGCCGCAAGCGCTCTCAGTTCGGATCACCCGCCAAGACAAGGCATAGGCCACGACGGTTCGTTGCGCCGCGCCGCGCCGCTCATGCTGGCGATCCCCGTCCCCCTCTGCTTCGTCTAATGGACAGTTCGGCGCTGATCGAGGCAGGGTGATGTCGAGTCTGCTCAGCGCAGGCCTGGCTGCGCGACCTCACCGCGCGCCCTGAACAGCCTGAACCGTGCCGAACGGAGCCTGGATAAAATCTCCTACAGTAGTCATGCAAGGCGACAACCGCCGCCACACATCCGCCTTGCAGCGAGGCAGGCAGCCGAGCGACCGCAGACACCCGCTCGGCTGCACCGGCGCGGGAACGGCGAGACTTCCCACACGCATGCTGTTCCCGCGCCCTGCCCACGGCGCTGGCGCCAACCCCCGCTCAGAAGATGCTCCAACCACGGCTCCCGTGGCGCGACTTCGCGCGCCCCAGCAATAGGGCTGCTGAGCCAGTTGGAGTCGTCAACACCGGTCACCCAGAAGTCGCAGCAGTTATCGGTGTGGTACCAGAACGCTTGACTATCCGGGTCGGTCGTTGCCCGAGCGGTGATCAACGTGACGCCATGCCCGGCGGCCCGCTGCAAGCGACCGAAGCAGCGGACCTGCGCAGCGCTGCTCCTGCCGTAGCCGTGCGATGACGCGACGAGGGGCATGGCCTGGTCCACTAGGGCACCGCCCATACGCTGCAGGAACTCGCCATTGTCCTCTGGAGTTCACGCGCCTGGCGAGCATTCCGATCTCGCAAGACAGATCCCGACCGCTCCTTCGCCCTATTGGACAGACCCATCCAGCAGTCCTTACCTCGTCGGGCCCGGCGCAGGGCATGCCAATCCAGTGCAACGGTGTCAGACGGTGTTCCCGAGTCTTGTCACGTGCAATCGACGACCTGGCCGCCGAACGCGAGCCACTGACCGTGTCTCGACCAGTGGCCGGTATCTCCATTCGACCAGCATTGTTCCACGGGCGAACGGAGTTGTTGCAGGACCGAGCCGGTGCCGGCGTCGATGATCAGGTACTCCGAGACTCCGAACTCCCACCCGTGCAGCCAGGTCTCGGAATGGGCGGCGAATCCCGCTTCGTCGATTTCTGCTGTTTCGCGAAGCACTCTGACCAGCAACTGCGCAGCGTCTGGCGACCAGTCAATCACGCGAAAGCTGCGTGCGCCAGCGGGCAGGGGCACAGCGATGGTCTCCGCGCGAGCGGGGTCAATGATCAACAACGGTCCCAGGAACGAGCCGAGCGCGAACTGCTCACATCCTTCGGTGCATTGGTCCTGCACACGAGGCCACCCGCCGAAGCCGTAGCCGGCTGAGCCGTCAACTGGCGCCGCAGTGCCGCTCTCGAGGTCGTAGCGGTACAGGAGCGGTCCCTCGGGAAGGGGGTCGCGGCCGCGCTTGGCCCAGAAGAAGTACAGCGAATCCTCAGTGAACAGCAACGGACGCCAGCCTGACGCGTTGCCGTCGCGCGGCGCGAGATCGAACGGCACCGGCATCTGTGTGCTGCTACCGTCGGTCAGATCGATCAGCCTGTAGCCGCCGAGATGATCTGCGGATTGTCCGACTGCCTGCAGCCGCTTGCTCACGCCGACATGCATCATGGGCCAGCCGTCGAACGCGCTCTCGCGGATCAGCGAGCCCTTGACGCCGTATACACGGATCACGCCTTCGCTCACGTGGTACAGCGTGCTATCCGGCAGCCAGCCGGCGTTGCCCCTCCCAGGCAGTTCGACGCGCGAGCCGTCAACACCGAGAATCGCTCGCTTGGCCGCTTCGCCCGTCTCAGCGTCTCCGTGGATGTCGCTCAGCATATGGCTTGAGTCAGGCGACCAGCGCAGCGACGGGTCTTCGCTGTGATGGGTGAAGTACCGGCGGTTGGCGTCAACAAACACGATCGGCTCGCCCCCGTCAACCGGCGTGACGGTGACATCGCGCATCAGATCTCCGGTCTGGTAATCCTGGCAGCAGCCGCTGGCCGCGTAGCGACCGTCCGGGGAGAACTCGACCCACTGACTACGTCCGGGAGCCCTCCTGGGGCGTGGCCCAGTCAGGGCTCCGCGGCGCGTATTCGCTCTTTTGCCGTACCCCCAGCAATGCGCACGCCCCGGAGTCCGTCCGTGATCGACGACGAGCGGATCGACCTGGTCCGTACACACCGGCGAGCACACGCCTGGCGGAAGGGCCACGGACGCACAGCCGAGCGCTTTGGCGTCTCGCGCCAGACGCTGTGGCGATTCCTGGAGCGCGATCAGGTTGGTCGCTCGCGGCCCCGCACCGTGCTGGACTAGGCCGGCGGCAGCGTCGAGGTGATCGAGGCGGCGACTCGAACGCTGATCGACGAGCCGCCATCGCGCAGCCGAACCCCGCCAATCGCTTGATTCGGCCGCCCGTACTCCAGTGAGTTGGTGGCTGAGATTACGTCGCGCCGGGTTCGCCCACTCGGGTCGCGCAGGTCGAGTGTGGACACCAGCGCCCGCGCGGCCTCCACTGGGTGACCAGACTCGTCCCCGCTCCAATCGAGTACCTGTTGTGCCTCGGCCCTCGCGCTGTCTTGATTGGTGCGCTGAGCGTCGCCTGGGTTCCCCCCGCTTAGCGGGAATAGCCCGGGTCCTCCGACTCGAACTCCCCGGCGACGGCGCCCATGGCGGCGAGCAGCCGGGCGAAGTCCTCTACGGCTTGGCTGTTGAGGATACGGGCAGGCAGGTCGGCGAACCACCAGGCGAGCTGGTCGAGGTGCTCAGCGGCCAGCAGCATCGTTTCCTCACTGAGGCCGTCCTGGCCGAACCAGCTGTAGCGGTCGGCGGCGAGGGCGACGACCGAGCCGAGGTCGAGCATCTCGTCGTCGCCAAAGCGCGAGACGGCGGAGGCCATCTGAACCTGCTGACGGTTGGATTCGCCAGACATCGGGGTCAGCCAGCGCAGTTCGATCTCGCCGAGGTCAACGACGCCATCACGGCTTGCCGCGTCGGTCAGCTCGACCTCGAAGAACATGGTGGTGGCGGAGCCCATCGGGATCTCCGCGAACTCCTTGCGGTCCTGCTCGAAGTTGCGGTCGTCGGTGACGCGGTTCTCGTAGCCAACCAGCCGCCAGGCGAGGACGGAGTCTTCGTCCCAACGGACCTGGGCTCGGGCCTGGTCGGCGAAGGGGACCGAAAGGGCCAGCCAGTTCTCGCGGCTGAAGGTGGAGCGGGCCTGACCGACATCCTGCAAGTAGCGGTACCAGCCATTGCCGTGCTGGGCGAGCTGCTCAAGCAGGACGTCGTTGTAGTTGGCGATGCCGACGCCGACCGTGATCAGCCGGAGCGGGTTGCTGTCATCGCGGTCCTCGGCCGTCCGCAGGATGGCGAACGGGTCGGTGGCGTCGACGTTGGCGACGCCGTCGGACATGAGGATCACGTAGTTGTGGGCGTTGGGTCGTTCGCGACGGATCTCATCTGCAAATCGGACGCCACGGTTGAGGCCGGCCTGGACATTGGTTGAGCCGGTTGGTCCGAGCCGGTCGATGATTCTCCTGATGTCGCGATCGTCGGGACGCTGATGAGACTCGCTGGCGACGATGTTGTCGGAGAAGAGCACGACTGCAATACGGTCGTCCGAGCTCAGTCCGCGGCGGATCGATTCTGCCGCCGCGCGGGCGACCTCGACACGATTGCCTTCCTGCATCGAGCCGGATGCGTCGAGCACCAGCGTCACGTTGAGCGGCGTGTTGTCGACGAACTCGGGCGCCTGGGTGGCGATGCGGACGAGATGCAGATCGTCGTGCAGTGGGTGTTCAAGGATGTCGGTGGTGACGGCGAAGCTGTCATCGACCTCAGGCAGGTCGTAGTCGTAGTTGAAGGCATTGATCCACTCCTCGGCTCGGACCGAAGCGGGTTCGATTGCGTACCCGGCTTCGGTCCAGTTGAGGGCGAGGAAGTACGAGGTGCTGTCGACGTCGAGGGAAAACGTGGATGTGTCATCGTCAACGGTTTCGCGCCAGCCGATGGTTGGGTAGTCCTTGAAACTGGTCTCGCCCGGCACGGCGCGGCGGGGAGCCTGGCGCGTTTCGGTGGAGCGCTGTTGTTGCTGTCGCGATCGCGAGCTGTCGGCAGAGGCCTGTTGCTCCTGTTCCTGCGCCATCGCCTCCTGCTGCGCCATCTCTTCCTGGGCCCCCTGCTGTTCCGCTGCCTCCTGCTCCATGGCCTCTTGTTGTTGCTGGTCGGCCTCTTGATGGGAGGAGACTGCTTGCTGCTCCTGCTGTTGCACGGCCTCCGATTGCTGCTGTGAAGCCTCCTGCTGAGCACTCGCTGCGGCGGGCCGCGCGGGTCGCTCCGTCTGACGCTCGACTCGTGTCGACTGATCGCTCTCCACCGGTTGCGCATCTCTTCTGCAGGCACCGAACAGCATCGCCGCCGCAACCAGCACGCAGATGATCACTGGCAGGATGAGGATGCCCTTCCGCCTGTCATTTCGGGCTCGGATCTCGAGTTCGTGCATCTCGCCGTCCTCTCTGACTGCCAGGGGGCGAGGGATTAGCGGCCGGCCGTCAACCCCTTGGGGAGCTAGACGATGTCAAGCGGGATATTGTTCCCGGTAGAGGGGGCATGAAACTGGGTCCGGCGCTGGACGCGGTGCTGACGCCTCCCGCTTCTTGCGGGGTGGTTGCTCTCTTGTCCTCCCGCCGCGAACCTGACTACCCTGACGGCATGCGTATCCTCCGCCAGCAGTTGACGCGCCGCAGCCTGCTCTCGGCGAGCATGCGGGCAGGAGTCGGCATCGCCGCCCTGGCCCTCGCCGGCTGCGGGAACGAAGCAGAGCCGGAGCCACCTCGGCCGGACCAAGTTCGCGCCAACAAGCAGGCCCAGCCGGCTCCCGCTCGGCCCATCGTACAACCGGCGGATGAGCGAAGCCCACGTGATCAGCCGGGGAAGCAGTCGCCCGCTCAAGGCCGATCAAGTACCACGCCGTCTCGGCCGACGCCTGAGGAGCCAACGCCGGAATCGATGCCCCGCCCGGACCGGAGCTCACAGAGCGGCATGCCCGGTCCCAACACCCGGGTCACGCACCAGTTCGCGGACCTCGCCGCAGTCGACAGCTGGGACCCGCACGGCGCCCGCTCGGCATTCGCACAGTCGGTGCACTCGTTGACTTACCACCGGATCGGTCGCTGGGAGCGATCCAGTTCGCGCCTCTGGGAGGCGGATCTCTGCGAGGTCCCCGAGATTCTCGATCTGGAGACCTGGGTGTTCAACTTGGACCCGCGCGCCCGCTTCCAGATCGATGCTGAGGGCGAGGGACGGCCTGCCACGAGCGAGGATGTGCGGCTGAGCATCGAGCGGTTATCGTCGGCCGGCGGCTTCGCGGATGCCACGGGCGAGGATCCCCGTCGGCCCGCCGACTGGGCCACCATACGCTTCCAGGCATTCGACCAGGTCACCGAGTACAACGATCCGTTCGTGCTCAAGATCGACAGGGGCGAGGTACATCCAGCGCTCGACATGCTCCTCGGACCCTATTCCTGGATCGCCAGCGCCGAAGCGATCGAGCAGGCCGGCGTCCGCTGGCCTGAGGGATCGGCGGGCGAGCCCTGGACCGACGGATCGGGACCCTACCGGCTGTACGGGCATGGGCTGGAGCGAACCACCCTGGTCCGCTCCGATCGCTGGTGGGCGAGCGAACCGCCGCCTGACTACTGGTCGGCGCATCGGCTGGCTCGGCTCGACGCTATCCGCGTGTTCAGCGGGTCCGCGCACGACCTGATGCAAATGTACGCCGCCGGCGACATCGACGTAGCCGGCTCGCCCCTGCACGACATGCAGATCGACACCCTGGCCGCGCAGTTTCCAGAGCACCAGGTCTACGAAGTGATCGGCGGCCGCCCGCTGCAGCTGGTCACGCCGCGCGATCCCGACCCCCTCGGCGCGCTCAGCGATCCGCGCATTGCAATGGCGATCAACTGGTCCGTGAACCGGCCCGAGCTGGCCCGCGGCGTGGGCGCGCCGGTCCGGCTCACGCCGTCCGGGCCGGTCGCGCCGCAGGTTACCGAGTTGGCGCTGCCGGACGATGAATTGCGCGGCTACTACGGCTACCGCGCGCCGGACGCGGCGACCCGGGCTGCGGTCGCCGACCTGGTTGGGGCGGCTGGCGGCCCGGAACAGGTCGCCCCGCTCAAGCTCGTGGTCCTGGATGAGGTCGCCCGCGCTCTGCCCGGATCGGACAAAGTGGTCTTGGACATGGTCCGGCGGACGAGCGGTCTCACCATCGAACTGGAGTACGCCGCACGGGTGGCTGCGATGCAGCGGCTGCTGAGCGGCGAGCGCTTCGTCCTCTTGCGCTGGGGCGAGACGCCGCAGTCCGCTGTCCCCATCCGAGAGTGGCTCCGAACGCAGCACACCGAGGGCCCGGGGGCCTGGGGCGCGTTCGCAGATCCCGAACTCGATCAGTCGCTGGATGATCTGCGAACGCAGATTGACGATCAGAGCCTCAGAGAGTTCGTGCCCGACCTACAGCGGCGCTGGCTTTTGGGCTCGGCAACCGGCTGGATTCACGACTTGGCCGTCCCCCTGCAGCGGGTGATCGTCCAGCCCTGGTTCAGCCCAGACGCCCGCTGGCTCGACTTCGCTTGGTCGGGCCAGCACCTCGCCGACTGCGGCATCCGCCTGCGCGACGGTTCCGGCTATCCAGCCGCTCGTCGGCAGCTGCCGGATTCCGATTCGGACGCCGACGAATCCTGACCCCTGCTAGATCGACAGGATCGAGGAGCCATTCAACGATCCTGCTCATGTGTGGAGCCCCGCCGGTCAGTTCCCAGATCACGCCGCCATAGCCCCAGCGTCAACCACCGCAACAGCCAGTGCAGCCGCCAGACCATGGGCAGCTGACAGCGCAGCCGCCTGAGCCAGTCCAGCGCCCGTTTGCGCCGAGTGGGGGCAGGGAACGTCGGCCCCGGGCGGGGTGAGCCCAGAGGCGCCGATCAGCCTCAGATCCGGCCGCCGCCAATCGGCCCGTGGCCAGCCCAAGGCGCGCGGTGCCGCCCTACGCTCAGCCCAGGCATCACGTCACTCGACAACCAGTTCGGTCGGCGCGCCGTGCGCCCGGCCCTCATCCGCTCTCGCCTGCTCGGTGATCAGCTCGCGGAGGACGCGGCAGAGTGCGGCCACCGGCCTCACGTGTTCGACCTCGTCTCCAGCATCCACAACGACCGCATCGATCCCGTCATCCCTGCTGTCCTACCACCGTTCGGGACGACCGTCGAGCGCCTTCCCTTCACTCGTTCGCGCAGGCCGCCCACGTCCGCTCACCGGCCCTTGATTTTCCACGCAAGTCTTTGCCAGACCTCGTAGGGGAGGCTCCTCCTCACCTCTCCCCCTCGCGGTCGCCACTGACAAGCGGTCCTCGACGCTCAACCGGTCAATTCCGATTTCAGTCGTCCCGGCGTTCCCAGCTTGACGAAAGCACCTCAGCTCGCCGTTCCTCGTATTCGCGC
>JAPPNI010000008.1 GCA_028873865.1 Chloroflexota bacterium
AGCGCGGCCAGGACGCGCTGATCATCTACGACGACCTCTCCAAGCACGCCTGGGCCTACCGCCAGATTTCTCTCCTGCTGCGACGTCCTCCGGGCCGCGAGGCGTACCCGGGCGATGTCTTCTACCTCCACTCCCGGCTGCTCGAACGGGCGGCCAAGCTGTCCGACGAATACGGCGGCGGCTCGATCACGGCGCTGCCGATCATCGAGACCCAGGCCGGCGACGTCTCCGCCTACATCCCGACCAACGTCATCTCAATCACCGACGGCCAGATCTTCCTGGAGGCCGACCTGTTCAACGCCGGGCAGCGGCCCGCGGTGAACGCCGGTATCTCGGTTTCACGAGTGGGCGGCTCGGCCCAGCGCCGAGCAATGCGCTCGGTCGCGGGACAGCTGCGGATCGACATGGCGCAGTTCCGCGAGTTGCAGGCCTTCGCCCAGTTCGGCACGTCCGACCTCGACGCGGCGACGCGGCGTCAGCTTGAGCGCGGCCAGCGCCTCTCGGCACTGCTGGTCCAGCCCGAGCAACAGCCGCTGGCGATGTCCACGCAGGTGGCGCTGCTCTACGCCGCCAACAGCGGCGTCCTCGACGACGTGCCGGTGAACAAGGTCAACGACTTCGCCACCGGAGCCAGCGAGTACCTGAGTACTTCGCACCGCGACCTGCTCGGTGGGATCGCCGAGAGCGGTCAACTGTCCGACGACGACGAGGCGGCGCTCAACTCGGCGCTGCAGACGTTCAAGGACACGGTGCCCTTCTAAGGGGGCGCCGGATCCGCGAGAGCAACTGAGAGTAGTAGGGGTCGATGGCCAACACCCGCGAAATCCGACGGCGTATCCGCTCGGTCGAGAACACGGCCAAGATCACCAATGCGATCCAGCTGGTGGCGGCGTCGAAGATGCGCCGCGCACAGGATCGGGCGCTGCAGGCGCGACCGTACGCGGAGAAGATGCAGGCCGTGCTCGGTCACCTGTCCGGCGTCGCCAGCGATCCGGAGAGCGCCCATCCGCTGCTCGAACGGCGCGACATCAACGAGACGACCGTGATCCTGATCACGCCGGACCGTGGCCTCTGCGGCGGTCTGATTGCGAATCTGGAGCGCCACACCGGTGAGATCGTGCTCGGCCCTGAAGCCGGCGGCTCGGGCGATATCTCGATGATCCCGGTGGGCCGCAAGGGCGGCGACTACTTCCAGCGCTTCGGGATTGATTTCCGCGCCAGCTTCCAGGAGCTTGGCGACTATCCGGGGCTGGCCGAGACCCAGCCGATTTCCCGCATCGCGATCGACGACTACACCGAAGGCCGCGTGGACCGAGTGCTGCTGGTCTATGCCTCGTTCGTCAACACCGTGACGCAGGTCCCGGTGACCGTGCCGATCCTGCCAGTCGAACCGCCGGCCAGCGATGAGGATTCCTCGGGCGAGACGCAGTACATCTTCGAACCCTCGCCGCAGGAAGTGCTGGCCGATCTGCTGCCGCGCTATGTCGATCTGCTCGTCTACCAGGCCGTGCTCGAAGCGGCCGCGTCGGAGCAGTCGGCGCGGATGGTCGCGATGCGTAACGCGACGGATGCGGCGAACGATATGATCTCCGACCTCACGCTCGTTTACAACAAGGCCCGCCAGGAGCAGATCACGTCCGAGCTGCTCGACATCACCGGCGGCGTCGAGGCGCTCAAGGGCTAACCCATGTCGACCGGCACTTCAGCAGTGATCTTCGACATGGACGGCGTTCTGCTCGACTCCGAGCCGCTGCACTACGAAGCGGTGCGCCAGGCTCTGGCCGAGCAAGGTGTCGACTTCCCGTACGACGACTACGCCCGCTATCTGGGTACGACGCTGACCAGCACCTGGGACGAACTCTGTGAGCGATACCCGATTACGATGACGCTCGACGAGTTCGAGGCGCGTTACAACGCTGATGTGCTCGCCCACTACCAGGCCGGCGCGCCGCTGATTCGCGGAGCGCGCGAACTGGTGGCGCAGTTACGGGAAGCCGGCGTGCCGATCGCGGTCGCCAGCTCGTCGCACCGGATGTGGGTCGACGCGGCGCTGTCCGGCGCCGGACTGAGCGAGTACTTCGATCAGACCACTGCGGGCGATGAGGTGTCGATGGGCAAGCCCTCGCCGGAGATCTATCTCAAGGCCGCCGAGAAACTCGGCTTCGACCCGACAGACTGCATCGCCGTCGAGGACGCACCCGCCGGGGTCGAGTCCGCTCGGGCTGCCGGGATGAAGGTGGTGCTGGTCCGCAGCGAACTGACCAATGACCTCGACCTGACCTCGGACTGGCAGGTCAATGACCTGACCGAATTCAAACTCACGTGGCTGTCCAAGCCGTCCGCCGACCTGGTCGGCGCGGTCTAGGCAGCTTGCAGATGGGAGCAGAACATGGCTGATGGATCAGTAGTTCAGGTGATCGGCACCGTCGTCGATGTCGAGTTTCCGCCCGACAGTCTGCCAGCGCTGTTCAGTGGCGTGACCATCACGATGGGCAGCGGCACTGAGGTAGTGACCGAGGTCCAGCAGCACCTCGGCAACAACCGTGCGCGTTGCCTGGCCATGGATTCGACCGACGGCATGAAGCGCGGCGACAACGCCGCCGACCTCGGCCAGCCGATCGCGGTTCCCGTCGGTGAAGTCGCGCTGGGCCGACTCTTCAACGTGCTCGGCGAGCCGCTGGACGGCCTGGGTGATATGCCCGACGGCGGCGTCCGCTCGCCGATTCACCGGACGCCTCCGACGTTCGAAGAGCAGGCCGCGGAGACGACCATCCTCGAGACCGGGATCAAGGTCGTCGACCTGATCTGCCCCTTCACTCGCGGCGGCAAGATTGGCGCCTACGGCGGCGCTGGCGTCGGCAAGACGGTCGTCATCCAGGAACTGATTCGCAACATCGCCACCGAGCACGGCGGCTACTCGGTCTTTGCCGGCGTGGGCGAGCGCTCGCGCGAGGGCAACGACCTCTGGCACGAGATGCGCGAGTCCGGCGTGCTCGAAAAGACCGTGCTGGTCTTCGGTCAGATGAACGAACCGCCCGGCGTGCGCCTGCGGGTCGCGCTGACCGGTCTGACCTTTGCCGAGCACTTCCGCGACGAGCAGGGCCAGGACGTGCTGCTGTTCATCGACAACATCTACCGCTACACGCTCGCGGGGCAGGAAGTCTCCGCGCTGCTCGGCCGGATGCCCTCGGCTGTCGGCTATCAGCCGACGCTCTCGACGGAGATGGGTGAGCTGGAAGAGCGGATCACGTCGACTAACAAGGGATCGATCACCTCGTTCCAGGCGATCTACGTGCCCGCCGACGACTACACCGACCCCGGTGTCGCCACGACCTTCGGTCACCTCGACGCGGTGGTCGCGCTTGAGCGCGCGATCGCATCGCAGGGCTTCTACCCCGCCGTCGACCCGCTGACCTCGTTCAGCCGCGCGCTCGACCCGAAGATCGTGGGCCAGGAGCACTACGACGTCGCGCGCGAGGTGCAGCGCGTGCTCCAGCGCTTCAAGGACCTGCAGGACATCATCGCGATCCTCGGCGTGGACGAGCTCTCCGAGGAAGACAAGCAGACGGTTGCCCGCGCGCGCCGGATCCAGCGTTACCTGACGCAGCCGTTCTTCGTGGCCGAACAGTTCACCGGTCTGAGCGGGGAGTATGTCTCGGTCCGCGACACGGTGCGCGGCTTCAAGGAGATTCTCGACGGCAGCCACGACGGGCTGCCGGAGCAGGCCTTCTTCAACGTCGGCACGATCGAGCAGGCAGTCGAGAAGGGCGCGCAGATCGCCGCCGAGACCGCTGCCTAGGCGAACACGGACGAGATCTGAGGGGACGCCACCATGCCGCTCACGCTCGAGATCATCACCGGCGAGCGACGCCTGCTCCGCCAGGAGGATGTCGACGAGGTCATCGCGCCCGGCTCACTGGGCGAACTCGGGATCCTGCCCAATCACGCCCCGCTGGTGACGTCGCTGGTTCCCGGCGAACTGCGCGTCAAGACGGGCAGCGAAGTCGAAGAGTTTTTCGTCAGCGGCGGATTCCTCGAGGTGCTCTCGGACGAGGTCACCGTGCTCGCCGACGCGGCCGAACACGGCTCCGAGATCGACGCGGAACGCGCTGAAGAGGCGCGGCGGCGAGCAGAGGAGCGGCTGGAGCAGGCCAGCGATGCCGACCGCGCACGGGCGCAGGCGGCGCTGTCGCGGTCGCTGCAGCGACTCCGAGTCCTCGAACACCGCCGACGCCGTGGGGGTGGCGGGCGAGACATGTCGCGCCCGACGGCCTAGCGGGATCGGCCTGGCCCTGCGGCGGGTACAGTCTCCATATGAGTGCTGTCACCGAGCCGTACTTCAAGATCGATGGGTTGCGCCGTCTGAACGGTGTCCTGCGCGTGAATGGTGCCAAGAACGCCGCGCTGCCCTGTCTGGCCGCTTCGCTGCTCTCCGACGAACCGTCGCGCCTGCGCTGGGTGCCCGACATTGAAGACGTACACCGGTTCCTCGAGATCCTGTCGGTCCTGGGCGTCGAATCGGAATTTGAAGACAACGAAGTGGTGGTGCGGCCTTCGGGCGTTTGCGAGGGCAGTCCGCCCGATGCTCTGGCAGCGGCGCTGCGCGCCTCGTTCCTGGTGATGGGGCCGTTGCTGGTGCGGACCGGAATGGCGAGCTGCGGCACACCCGGCGGGGATGTGATTGGGGCGCGTCCGCTCGATGTGCATCTCGCGGGATTTCGAGCGCTCGGCGCAGAGGTCGAATCCGTGGGTGGACGGACGATCGCGCGCGCGCCGACCGGATTGCGCGGCGCGACCTTCGTGCTCGACTATCCCAGCGTCCTGGGGACGGAGAATCTGCTGCTCGCCGCCACGCTGGCGAAAGGGAGAACCCGTCTCGTCAATGCCGCGATGGAGCCGGAAATCGTTTGCCTGGCCGACGCACTGAACCAGATGGGCGCGCGAATTTCCGGCGCCGGGGATCACACGATCACGATCGACGGGGTCGAGCGGCTGAGCGGCGCCGACCATGAGTTGATCCCCGACAGGATCGAGAGCGGCAGCCTGTTGATTGCCGCCGCCGCAACCCGCGGCCAGGTCTGCCTACAGGGCGTGAGGCCGGATCATCTCGAAGCGCTGCTGGGCAAGCTGGGCGAAACCGGGGTCGAGGTTCGTCGCGCTCCCGCGCAACTGGATATCGGAGTTGGGGCCAACGCTCGGCTCCTCGCAACTAACCTGCAGTCCTTGCCTTACCCGGGTTTCGCCACTGACCTACAGGCGCCGATGACGGCGCTGCTGACCCAGGTTGAGGGTACCTCGGTCGTGCACGAGCGCGTGTTTGAGAATCGGATGCAACATCTGGGTGAGCTTCGCAAGTTTGGCGCCAACATCATTGCCGGTGGCGCGGCGCCGGTGGTGATCGGGCCGACTCCTCTGTCCGGGGCCGTGGTTCGGGGAACCGATATCCGCGCCACGGCCGCTCTGATCGTCGCGGCGCTGGCTGCCGAGGGTGAGAGCCGCATCTACGGGGTCAACCACCTGTCGCGCGGATACGCAGACCTGGCCGGTCAATTGCGAGGTCTCGGAGCTGATATTGAGCTGGTCGGGAGCGCAGATACACTGGCCAACTGACTACGCTGAACGAACTGACCGACCTGATTCGGAGATCATGTTTTTCACCAAGAGACTCGGTATCGATCTCGGCACCTCCAGACTCAGAATCGCCATCCCCGGGCGTGGCGGACGGATCGTGATCGACGAGCCGACGGTCGTCACCCTCTCGGCCCAGGAGAACGCCGTGCTCGCCGCTGGCAGCGACGCCGCGAGCATGGTCGGTCGGGCGCCCGAGACCGTCAGCGTGATCAATCCCATGCGCGAAGGGGTGATTGACGACTATCGGATCGTCGAGGCGCTGCTGCGCTATTACATGGGACTGGTCGTGGGGAAGTTCAACCTCGTTCGCCCCGAGGTCATGATCGCTACGCCGGCCGGAGTGACCAACGTTGAGCAACGCGCCGTCCGCGACGCGGCCGAGCAGGCCGGCGCCCGCCGGCCGGCTCACCTGATCGCGAATCCGCTCGCGGCGGCGATCGGCGCTGGCGTGCCGATGGGAGATGCGCGCGGCGCGCTGATCGGCAACCTGGGCGCGGGCCGCTCGGAGGCGGCGGTCCTGTCCATGTACGGCGTCGTGGTCTGGGAGTCTGCCCGGGTGGGTGGCCAGGTTGTCACCGAAGCGATCGCCGAGCATGTCAAGCGGCGTCACAGCCTGCTGATCGGCGAGCCGACGGCCGAGGAGCTCAAGTTCGCCTCTGCATCGGCGATCCCGGTGGAGGAGCCAGTCCGGGCGGAAGTTCGAGGGCGGGATCAGTCGAGCGGGATGCCGCGCAGCGTCACGATCACATCGAACGAACTGGTGCCGTCCGTGCAACAGGTACTGCAGACCTTCGTCGAAGTCACGCGCAGCACGCTCGAGCGCACCCCTCCGGAGCTGACTGCCGACATCATCGACCGCGGCATGCTGCTGACCGGCGCTGCGGCGCGTCTGCAGGGGATTGACGCATACCTCGCCGAGCAGGTGGGCATCCCGGTCGCTATCGCGGATAACGCCGAGGATGCAGTCGCCCTGGGCGCGGCGGAGGCGCTGGACAACCTCGAAATCGTTGGACCGAATCTGCTCGCCCAGGAAAGCGTGCTCGGAGCATCGGAAGCGCGCTGAGGCCGAGACCGGTCAGTTCGCCGTCGCGTCCGCCTGGTGGTCTTCGACGTAGCCGTCGAACGGCTCCTCGAGGTAGTAGGCCATGCTCTCGAGCTCCATGACCGGGTCGATCTGTCGCAGCCGCACTCCGTGCGGCACGCTCATCGTCACCGGGGCGTAGCTGAGAATCGCCCGCACGCCACCGTCGACCAGGGTGTTGATGACCGACGCCGCGGCCTCGGCCGGCACTGCGACAATGCCCATCGAGACCCGCGTCTTTTCGAGGTACTCCGGCAACGTGGAGACATCGTCGACGCGATGGTTGTCGATCTTGCGGCCGATTTGATTCGGATCAGAGTCGAAGACTCGGACGACTTCAAACCCGCCAAGTCGGAATCCCCCGTAGCCGAGCACGGCGCGGCCAAGCTGCCCGACACCGACCAGCACCATTTCCTTGACCCGGCCGTTGAGTCCCAGAATGCTGCGCAGTCGCTCGCGCAGGCCGATCACTTCGTATCCGCGTCCGCGCTTGCCGAAGCGTCCGAAGTATGAGAGATCCTTGCGAATCTGCGCAGGCGTGACGCCCAGACGACGCCCCAGCTCCTGTGAGGAAATGAAATCGCGGCCCTCGCTGGCGAGCAACCCGAGCTCGCGCGCGTACAGCGGCAGACGGCGAATGACGATGTCCGGAATCTCGGCTTCGCTCACGCGACCACTCTCAGGAATTCTCACTTGCGGTTAAGGCTACAACCGCCCCGCCGAATTTCGGTTTGATCAAGTTTGCCACGAGATTACAGTCGGTTGGCGCCTACAACACACGGTCGTCCGGCTGCCGGAGGCCGAAATCTTCAGCTCGGAGTGTTTCGAGTGTCGCCATGTCCTCGGGCGACAGATCGTGGAGATCAACCGCGGCGATCTGGTCCTCGAGTTCGGCCCGATTCTTGACGCCGGGCACGACGGTGGAGATGGCGTCCTGTTGCAGCGGAAATCTGGCCGACCAGCGGGACAGCGGCACGCCGTCACGCTCCAGGAAGCGCAGCGACTGGGCCCGCTGATAGTCCAGGGCGACCAGTGAGTCGGCCGGCACGTCTCGGTCGATCGTCGCGGTCAACGCTCCCGCCGCCAGATTGCGGATGCCAATCACGCCGATGCCCAGTTCGGCGGCCAGAGGTAGCAGCTGCCCGTGATCGTGCAGCGACGTGCTCTCGGGCAAGGGCCTGGCGTTGGAGTCGTTGAGCAGGTTGTAGTAGCACTGCACGGTGTCGAGCGCGCCCTCGCGCAGGACCCCGCGGACCGAGCCCGCTTCACCCATTCCGGTGATGCCGACGAATCTGGTCAAGCCATCCTGCTTCAGACGATGCAGGGTTTCCACGGCCAGTATCGCGTCGTCAACCGAGATCGAGCGTCGGTACTGTCCTCGATCGGGCGTAATCGTGTTGTGCAGCTGGAAGAGATCGACTCGCTCCCGCCGCAGGCGCTCCAGAGACTCCTGGATGCCTCGCTCCATGGCGGCCGGGATATCGGTCAGGTCTTCGTCGCTCAGCGAGACCTTGGTCGCCACCAGCATCTGTTGCCCTCGACCCTCCGGAGCCTCGAGCAGTGCCCGACCCAGGTTGCGCTCGGCCGCCCCGTTTCCGTAGCTGGGCGCGACATCGTAGAAGTTGATCCCCTCGGACATGGCGAATGCGATGGTCTCAGCGATCTCCTCATCGGTCGTTTCGCCCCAGACGTGCCCGATCCCGCCGCCGCCCAGGCCGATCTCGGAAACGACCAGCCCGGTGCGTCCCAGCTTGCGGTATCGCATCATCGCCACAGCCTCTTTCTCTGGTGTTGCAGCTGAGCCTACCCGCGCATCGGACTAGCGGCAGTCGCCGGGTACAGTCGGTGCATGAGCCAACCGTCGCATGTCGCCACCTGGCCCAGCCTCTCCGAAGTACCGTCCCTGTACCCGGATGCGCGCAATCGCGACAATCGTGGAGCGTTCCTGTATCGCGCCGGCAAGACCTGGCCGCTTCGCTCACATTTCGAGGCCACCCGGCGGATCGCTGTCCTCGCGGTCGGCAGCAACGCGTATCCGAGGCAGTTGTCCGACAAACTGGCCGGCACGCCGGCGGATCTTCAGGGCATACCGACCGTACCGGCGATATTGCGCGACCTCGACGTGGCCTACTGTCCGCTGCGGTCGGCCAGGGGCTATGTCCCGGTCACACTGGCGTCGCGGCCCGGCGCGATCAGCCTCAGCTGGCTTCAGTGGCTGACCCTCGACCAGCTCAACATCATCTCCGCGACGGAGGGCTCGCGCTACGCGTTGGTGGGAGGCTCTTCGCTCGCCGCCGCGACCGTCATCCCGGCGCGGCTGCGTCGGCCGGCGACGGTCTTTGCATGGTGGTTCGACTCTGTGCTCAGCCGCCATGGATCTCCTGTCTGGCTGGACGTCTATCGACCGCCCGTCGATGTCGATCTCGCTGATTCGGAGGCGTCGACCAACGTCCTGCCGCGTGAGTGGATTGAAGTACCACGGGCGCCAGGAACTCATGCGATTTCCAAAGAAATTATGAGCGAATTGTGTTAGCATAGTGAGCAGTAAACCACTGCTGGAGCCACCGCTTGGTCACTGAACAAACCGCTCCGGATCAGCCCACGCGTACCCTCGTCGAGGAGATGAGTTCGTCCTATCTCGATTACGCGATGAGCGTAATCGTCTCGCGCGCCCTACCGGATGTGCGCGATGGGCTCAAGCCGGTCCAGCGGCGCATTCTCTATGCAATGGACGATCTCGGCATGCGGGCCAATCAGCCGCATCGTAAGTCCGCGCGTATCGTTGGTGAAGTTCTTGGTAAGTACCATCCACACTCGGACCAACCCGTATATGACGCGATGGTACGTATGGCGCAGGACTTCTCCTTGCGTCATATGTTGGTTGACGGTCAGGGCAACTTCGGTTCTATTGATAACGATCCGCCCGCCGCCATGCGTTATACGGAAGCGCGGTTGTCGCGTATCGCCGAAGAGATGCTGGCCGACCTCGACAAGAACACGGTCGACTTCGCGCCCAACTTCGACGAGTCGCTCAATGAGCCGACCGTGCTCCCGGCCCGGGCGCCCAACCTGCTGCTCAACGGCGCGACCGGCATCGCCGTCGCGATGGCCTGCGACATTCCGCCCCACAACCTGGCCGAGCTCGGCGGCGCGGTCAAGACGATTCTCGACAACGAGAATGCCACGCTCGACGACGTACTCCAGCACATTCAGGGGCCGGACTTCCCCACGGCCGGCAGCATCTTCGCCGGCGAGGACCGCGAAGACCTGCGCCGGCTCTACGGAACCGGTCGCGGTGGCTTCACCGTTCGCGCGCAACAGCACCTCGAGGAGACGACCACCGGCAACCGCGTCCAGATCGTCTTCACCGAGATTCCCTACCAGACCAACAAGGTCAGGATCATCGAGCAGATCGCCGCGCAGGTGCGCGACAAGAAGATCGAGGGCATCCGCGACCTGCGCGACGAGTCCGACCGCCACGGCATGCGGCTGGTGGTCGAGCTGACCCGCGACGGCCACTATCAGACCATCCTCGCCCAGTTGTACAAGTCGACCGCGCTTCAGGCGCAGTACAGCGGCAACTTCGTCGCGCTCGTCGACAGCCGCCCGCGCACGCTGACCCTTTACCAACTGCTGCGCGAGTTCGTTCGCCACCGGCGCGACATCATCACCCGGCGGACCGAGTTTGACCTGGAGAAGGCCCGCGACCGGCATCACATCGTCGAGGGTTTGCTCAAGGCGATCGACAACATCGACGCGATTATCGCCGCGATTCGGGCCGCCGAATCGGCCGAGGCGGCCCGCGACCGGCTGCAGGAAGACCCGTTCGACCTCTCCCAGCGCCAGGCCCAGGCCGTGCTGGAGATGCAGCTCCGGCGCCTGGCGCAGCTGGAGCGCACGAAGCTGGAGGAGGAATTCCAGGAGCTGACCGAGACGATCGAGTACCTCGAGGGTCTGCTCGCCGACGAGAAGAAGATCGACGGCCTGATCGCCGAGGACATGGACGAACTGGTCGAGACCTACGGCGAGGATCGCAGGACCCGCGTGATCGAGCGTTCGGTCGACAACTTCAGTCCGGCCGACCTCGTGCCGCACCAGTCGTCCGTGGTCACGCTGACCCGCCACGGCTACATCAAGCGGCAGCCCGTCGACGCATTCCGCTCGCAGCGCCGCGGCGGCAAGGGCGTCAAGGGCATCGAGCGCAAGAACGGCACCACATCGGTCGAGGCGCCGCATCGACTGATCGCCTGCGACACCCACGACCACCTGCTCATGTTCACCTCAAGGGGTCGCGTCTACGGTCTCCAGGCCCACGAAGTCGAGGCCCGCTCGCGAGAGTGGCGGGGACTGCCCGTCCGCAATGTGGTCGACCTGAACAACGACGAGCAGGTCACCACGATCATTCCGGTTGAGTCGTTCGAGGACGACTACATCATCCTCGGCACCAAGCGTGGTGAAGTGAAGAAGACTCGGCTCTCGAACTTCCAGCGAGTGCGGCGAAGCGGACTGCAGGCATTCAATCTCGACGATGACGACGAGCTGGTCGAAGCCGCGTTCGCCCATGCGGGTGACGACGTCATCGTCGCCACTCGATCCGGACAGGTCACCCGCTTCTCGGTCGACAAGCTGCGCGAGGCGTCAAGGATCTCGGGCGGCGTGCGAGGCATCGTCGTTCCCCACGGCGACGAGATGATCGGTCTTCAATCCATCCATGAAGACACGGAAGTCCTCACGGTGACAGCCGGTGGGTTCGGCAAGCGGACGTCCGAGACAGAGTACGCATCGAAGGGTCGCGGGATTAAGGGCAATGTCGGTCACAGGGTGACCGATGAGACTGGACCTCTGGTCGGCATGGCAGTGGTCCGCGGAGACGAGGAGTTGGTCGTCATCTCCGCCGGAGGCAAGATCCTGCGCACCGAAATCCAGCAAATCCGTCAGGTCGGCCGCTCCTCCAAGGGAGTCAAGGTGATGTCCTCCGAAGAAGGAATCGCCGCCATCGCCGTCGTCGACACCAGCCGAGAGTTCGGCCAGCGGACATAGCCGCTCCCCCGTCCTCACTTCGCCAACTGTCGCTTCCGATACCCTCTCGCGATCATATCTGCTTCCGTACATCAGTGCGTATATGATCGACTCTGTCAGATAACGAGTTGCCCGTCCGAAGGAACCGATCATGACCGCTCCGACCATCTGGACTCTTCGAGAATCTCCCGCCCTCACCCGGACTGACACTCACAAAATCGATAGAAATCTGGACAGATCCGGACAAATCTGGACAATTCCGGACACCAAACGCCCGTATCTCCAGCCCACAGCGCCAGTTCCTCCAGATCAAGCCCGAATTTCCCCAACGCCATGCCCCTCCCGCCTCAGCGGCGAACAGATCGGACGCGTCGACGCCGTCCGCTACCATCCCCTTTGAACCAGCCCCAACCTCCTTGTGAGTGAGGACGAACGCCATGAAATTCGGCATCTTCTACGAAATCTCCGTTCCCCGACCCTGGGAGAACGACATCGAGCATGAGGTCTATCACCGCTGCCTTGAGCAGGTTCGGGTCGCCGACGAAATCGGATTCCACTCGGTCTGGGCGGTCGAGCATCACTTCCTCGAGGAGTACTCGCACTGCTCCGCGCCGGAACTGTTCCTGACCGCCTGCGCGATGCAGACCAAGCAGATCCGCGTCGGCCACGGGATCGTCGTCTGCGTGCCGCAGTTCAACCACCCGATCCGCGCCGCCGAGCGCGCCGCGGTGCTCGACATCCTCTCCGACGGACGCCTCGAGTTCGGCACCGGCCGCTCGGCCACCTGGACCGAGCTCGGCGGCATGGACGCCAATCCGGATGAGACCAAGGAAACCTGGGACGAGTACACCCGCACGATCCCGCAGATGTGGACCAACGAGCGCTACGGCTACGAAGGCCGCGCCTTCCGGATGCCGACTCGCGCCGTGCTGCCCAAGCCCTACCAGAAGCCGCATCCGCCGATGTGGGTCGCCGTTTCCTCGCCCGGCACCGAGATCGACGCCGCCGAGCGCGGCATGGGCTCGCTCGGCCTGACCTTCGGCGGCTTCGCCGAGCAAGAGGAGAAAGTTGACCGCTACCGCAGCCGCATCCGCGACTGTGAGCCCGCCGGCCTGTTCGTCAACGAACGCGTCGCCACCGTCAACTTCCTCTACTGCCACCCCGACAACGAGACGGGCATCAAGACCGGCAGCCGCCTGACCGGTTCCTTCGGCTACCTCGCCGCACAGCTTCTGCCGGTCCGCGAAGTACACCCGACGCGCAGCTACCCCAACCCCGGCCTGCTTGCCGCGACACGTCAGCAGGCAGCGCAGAACCCCGGCGAGGGCGTATCCGCGCCCGAGGGCGTCTGCATCGGCAACCCCGACCGGTTGGTCGAAGAGATCAAGAAGTGGGAATCCTGCGGCGTCGATCAGATCAACTTCCTGCTCAACGCGCTGGAAACGATCCCGCAGGAGGAGGTGCTCGACAGCCTGCGCCTGTTCGGCGAGGAGGTCATGCCGCACTTCGTCGACGACCAGCCGGCGACCACATCGGAGCCGCGTGAGCTCGCCGCGACAGCCGCCGCCGGCGGAGACTAGCCCCGCCGACTCAATCGCGGGACGACACGTTGCAACGAAAGGCCGCCAATGCCAATCAATGGCAATGCCGACCCAGCCCAGCTAACCCGGTACGCGCCGACGATGGCGAGCCTCGACACCGAGGCGCTCACGTTGCCGGACGTCAAGGTGCTCCAGGTCATCTACGAGATCGACGACTCGGTGATGGCGGAGTTGATTCCACCGGCGCTGCATCCGACGATTCCGCCCACGATGCACGTCATCGGGATGCGGGCCGAGGATGGTCCGCTTGGTCCGTTTACGATCGCCATCGTCCGAGTCGGCTGCCGCGCCGCGGTCCGACCGCGCGGGTTGCCGACTCGCGCCGTCTGCACCGAAGGCGAAGCGGCCACAGCTCTGGAAGAGCGCTGGGGCTTCCCGATCACCGTCGGCGAGCCGGTCCTGCGGGAGCGCTACGACCGCCAGTCGATCGAGGTCAATGACGGCAATGTCACCGTGCTCTCGGCCCAGCTGATTGACCCCGTGCCGATCGGCAACGGAGACCTGCTGTACACGGCAGGAATGCACATCGCCAACGTGGAGCGCGACGGCGAGATGAAGCCCTGGCTGGTCCAGGTCGATCCGGAGTTCGAGGTCAGCCGTGCCGACCGCGGCAGCGCGCAGATCGACGCCTTCGACAGCGGCTTCTGGGATGCGCCGGAGCTGCGTCCCGTGTACCCGATCGTGGCCAGCTACACCACGGCCAATATCACCCTGCCCCGGATCCGCTACATCTGCGACCCGCTGCAGCCGGCGATCAGCGGCACCGTCGCCCTCTAACGAGCAGGAAGTATCGATGCCCGACACCGAGACCCTGTTTCCCGGATTCCGCGAGCATAAAACCGGGCCCATCTTCGCCCGCGTGGGCGGAGACGGATCGCCGCTGTTGCTACTCCACGGCTACCCACAGACCGGCGCCATGTGGCACAAGATCGCGCCGGGACTGGCGGAAGAGCACACCGTGGTCGTCGCCGACCTGCTTGGCTACGGCGCCAGCGATTCACCCCCTGGAGACGGCGGCGGCGAGGCATACTCGAAGCGGGCGATGGCGCGCTACATGGTTGATCTGATGGCCGACCTCGGCTTCGACACCTTTTCGCTGGCCGGTCACGACCGCGGCGGACGTGTTTCTTACCGTCTCGCCCTGGATCATCCGGAACGCGTCCAGCGACTGTCACTGCTGGACATCATTCCCACAGCCGAGCAGTTTGAGCAGATGGGAATCGCCGGCGGCCTGGGCGGATTCCACTGGTACTTCCTCGCCCAGCCGGCGCCGCTGCCCGAGACCCTGATCAACGGTGCGCCCGAATTCTTCCTCAAGCGGATGCTCGGCTCGTGGGCCGGCGAGGACGATCAGACCGTCTTCACCGAGGCCGCGATGGCCGAATACCTGGCCGCCGCCAACGATCCGGAGACCGTCCGCAGTTGGTGCGACGATTATCGCTCGGGAGCCCGTTTCGACCTCCGCCTCGACCGAGCTGATCGCTCGGAAGGGAAGCAGATCACCTGCCCGCTCTTCGTCATATGGGGCGCGGCGCGACAACCGAACCGTCGCGGCAGATTCATGGCGACCTGGCACCGCTGGGCGACGAACGTCACCGGCGTCGGCCTGCCCTGCGGCCACTTCCTGCCAGAGGAACTGCCCAACGAGACCGAAGCCGCACTCAGACAATTCTTCGCCGACTGAGCGAGCGCCAGTACGCTCGTACCGAACCCATCCCAGCCCGGTTAGGAGCATCCGATGGATCCCGTCACCACCTTCAGCGGCACCGGTTTGCCGCTCGACCGCGCCGACGTTGACACTGACCAGATCATTCCCGCGAAGTACCTCAAGCGGATCGAGCGCACCGGTTATGGTCCATTTGCCTTCGAAGCCTGGGCCAAAGACCCCGACTTCGTCACCAACCAACCGCAGTATGAGGGCGCCAGCGTGATGCTCGCAGGACCAAACTTCGGCTGCGGTTCCTCGCGCGAACACGCCGTCTGGGCGATTCAGGGGATGGGCGTCAGGGCGGTGATCGCACCCGGCTTCGCCGACATCTTCCGCAACAACTCAGCCAAGATGGGCCTGCTCACGATCCAGTTGCCGCAGCCGGACGTGGAGGAGCTGATGCGAATGGTCGAGGCGGAATCGAACACGCCGATCACGGTCAGCCTCGAAGACCAGACGGTCACGGCGCCGGGCGGCTGGGTGCGTTCGTTCGACATCGCGCCGTTCGTCAAGCATTGCCTGCTCAACGGCCTCGACGACATCTCGCTGACTCTTGAGCACGACGACCTGATCTCGGATTACGAATCCAACCGTCCCGCGACCAAGCCGGTAACGGTCTAGTTCAGCCCGTGGTCCAGGCATTTCAGAAGCTGAGCCCCAGAACGTCTTGATTCGCTCAGCGACGAAGGCGTCGCTAAGAAACTGATCGTCGTCCTGACGAAAGTCTGGCGCTGACTCCGCTCCATCCTCCCTATCCTGTTTCCAATCAAGAACCAGGCCTGCGGGACAGAAGCACACATGCCCAAGCATCCACGGCCAACCATCGGCGACACCATCACGAACCTGCGCCGGTCGATCGGGAGGCGTCACGCCATCTACGGGTTGATCAAGAACAACCTGATCAAGATGCGGAACGTCGACAACTGCTGTGGCAACTACGGGGATCCGGGCTGTTGAGTCTCCGGAGAGCGCGCTCGGGCCGAGCGCATGGAGTCAGAAGACCATGACCATCACCACAATCACCACCACGATCATGGTCACGGCCATGATCATCGCTGATTCGTGATTGGCGCTACTGAGCTGAGCGCTGAAGATTGGCCGCGATGAAGGCTCAGAATTCTCAGTATTCCGCGGTTGAGTAGAAGCGACTGAGAGAGATCTGATGTGCAAGCCCCCGACACCCTCCTTCCAGGACGCGATTGCGAATCTGCGCGCCGACGGTCGCCAAGGCCTGGGCCTGGTCACCGGCGTGCTCGCCATTTGGTGGAATAGGCTGACGGAGCGACAGACTTGCTGCGGCGACTACGGAGCGCCGGGCTGTTGAGTCTCCCCCGAACGCGCTCCGGGTGAGCGCCCAACCGACGACTAGGAACTGACACGTATGGCCTATTTCAGGATTGCTCTCTTGCCCGGTGACGGCATCGGCGGCGAAGTCATCGGGCAGGCTGTTCGCGTGCTCGACGCAGTCGGCGGCCGATTCGACCACTCCTTTGAGTACACCGAAGACCTGGTCGGCGGCGCGTCGATCGACGCGCACGGCGTCGCCCTGCGCGACGAAACGCTCGACATGTGCCGGGCTCAGGACGCCGTTCTGTTCGGCGCCGTTGGTGGGCCGAAATGGGACGACCCCAAGGCCTCGGTGCGGCCCGAGCAGGCGATCCTCGGCTTGCGTAAGGGACTCGGCCTGTTCGCCAACATCCGTCCGGTCAAGATGTTGCCAATCCTCGCCGACGCCACGCCGCTCAAGCGCGAGACCGTGGAAGCCGTCGATATGGTCGTTCTCCGAGAACTGACCGGAGGCATCTACTTCGGCGAGCCGCAGCGACGCTGGGAAGAAGATGGCCAGCGCAAGGCTGTCGACACCCTCGCCTATGCCGAGCATGAGGTTGAACGCATTGTCCGCCTCGGCTTCGAGACCGCGCAAGCACGGCGCAAGCTGCTGACTTCCGTCGACAAGGCCAACATCCTGGATACCTCGCGAATGTGGCGAGAGATCACGGAGGAAGTCGCGAAGGACTACCCGGATGTCACCCTTGAGCATCGGCTGGTCGACGCCTGCGCCATGGACCTGATTCGCCATCCGTCCTACTTCGACGTGATCGTCACCGAGAACATGTTCGGCGACATCCTGACAGACGAAGCCTCGATGCTGGCCGGTTCGATGGGTATGTTGCCCTCGGCCTCGCTCGGCGCGGCTGAGGACGGGTCCACCCTGGGCCTGTACGAACCGATTCACGGCACGGCGCCCGACATCGCCGGTCAGGGCGTCGCCAATCCCATGGCGATGATCCTCAGCGCCGCCCTGATGCTCCGCTACTCGCTTGGTCTCGACGGCGAAGCTGGCGCGATTGAGGAAGCCGTCACCAATACCCTCGCCGCTGGCCATCGCTCGGCCGACCTCGCTGGTGAAGGTGATCAGCCCCTCAGCACCGAGGCGCTCGGTGGTCTCATCGCCGACGCCGTTGCCGGCGGCTAACCCTGCTACTGTCCTGACGTGGAAACACGCCGTTCGTAGAGTCTGACCATGCCCATCCAACGCCTGCTCGTCGCCAATCGTGGTGAAATTGCCGTGCGCATCCTACGCACGGCAACAGAACTTGGAATCGGTACTGCCGCAATTCATTCATCCGACGATGCTGCGTCCGATCACATCCGACACGCAGAGACCGTCATTGAGCTCGAGGGCATTGGGCCTGCGGCGTATCTCGACATTGACCAGATTGTTAGCCGCGCTCGCGAGCACGAGTGCGACGCGATTCATCCCGGATACGGCTTCCTGGCCGAGAACGCCGACTTCGCCCGCGCCTGCGAAGAGGGAGGCATCATTTTCGTTGGACCGTCGCCAGCCGCGCTGGCTCTATTCGGCGACAAGGCCCGCGCTCGGACGCTGGCCGGAGCGCGCAGCGTCCCGGTCTTGACCGGCACGGATCACGCGGTCGACCTCGACGGCGCTCGCGATTTCTTCGAGCAGCTTGATGGCCAGCCGATGGTGATCAAGGCGATCGGTGGCGGTGGCGGGCGAGGGATGCGCGCGATCAACGAGGCCTCCGAAATCGAGGATGCCTTTGAACGCTGTACCCGCGAGGCCCAGGCGGCTTTCGGCAATGGCGCGCTGTTCGTCGAGCGGTTCATTCCCCGCGCTCGACACATCGAAGTGCAGATCGTGGGTGACCAGCACGGGCACGTCACTCACGTCGGCGAGCGCGAATGTACGATCCAGCGGCGCTATCAGAAGCTGATCGAGATTGCGCCCTCTCCAACGCTCGGTGACAGTCTTCGTGCGCGAATCACCGAGGCCGCGGTCGAGCTGGCTGAGGCCGGTGGTTACTCCAACCTCGGCACGTTCGAGTTCCTGGTCGACGCCGATACGAACGACGACTTTGCCTTCATCGAGGCCAATGCCCGACTCCAGGTCGAACACACCGTGACCGAGGAGGTCGCGGGACTGGACCTGGTCGAGTGTCAGATTCGCATCGCCGAGGGCGCGACGCTGTCTGATCTGGGCATCGACGCGCCGCCGCCCTTGCGCGGTTTTGCGATCCAGTCCCGGGTCAACCTTGAGCGTATGCGTGAGGACGGCGACGTGCGGCCGGCTGCGGGGGCATTGCGGACCTTCCGCCCGCCCGCCGGGCCGGGAGTCCGGGTCGACACCTATGGCTACGCCGGCTACGCAGCCAACCCGAACTTCGACTCCCTCATCGCCAAGGTGGTCACCCGCCACCCCAGCAACGACTTCGCCGACGCAGTGCGTCGGGCCCAACGCGCCCTGAACGAATTCCAGCTCGAGGGTTCAGACTCCAACCTCAGCTTCCTGCGCAACATCCTCAGTCACCCGGAGTTCATCGCCGGCGAGGTCCACACGCGCTGGATCGATGAGCGAATCGGTGAGCTGGCCGCGACCTCGGACAACGGAGCGGCCGCCGACGGACAGTCGGCCTGGGCCGGCGCCAAGGTTGAGAATCAGGTCACCGACCCGTTGGCTGCGCTCGACTTCTTCCGCCAGGGCGCTGGGGCGGCGTCGCTCGATGTCAACCGCGGACTTGAGGAAGACCGGGCCGGCTTCCCCGCGCCCGAGATCATCGGTCCGCCGGGTACGGAACCGATGCGTGCTCCGATCCAGGGCACAATCATCGAGATCCTCGTCGGCGAGGGCGGCAGCGTCGTCGCCGGCCAGGACGTGATCATCATGAACGCGATGAAGATGGAGCATGTGCTCCAGGCCGAGATCGGCGGCATCGTGCAGGAGATCACTGTCTCGATCGGCGACATCATCTGGGAAGGCCACCCGCTGGTGTTCATCGAACCGGCCGATGTCGGCCCCGCTCTGGATGACGGAGCTGGCGAGATTGACCTCGACTACATCCGACCAGACCTGCAGCAGAACATCGACCTGCATGAGGCGCTGCTCGACCACAATCGCGAGGGTCCGGTCGCCAGGCGGCATGCCAAGGGCAAGCGCACCGCCCGCGAGAACATCGCGCAGCTCGTCGAGGGCGGCACCTGGACCGAGTACATGCCGCTCGGCGTCGCTGCGCAACGACGCGTGCGCTCGTGGGAGGAACTGCGCCGCGTATCGCCCGCCGACGGCCTGATCTGCGGCATCGGCACGGTCAACGCCGATCTCTTCGACAACTCCACCGCCTCGACGGCGATCATCTCCTACGACGAAACCGTCTGGGCCGGGACGCAGGGCCTGCGCGGACACGAGAAGACCGATCGCATGGTCGAGACCGCGCACCGGCTGTTGACGCCGCTGGTCTTCATCGCCGAAGGCGCTGGCGGGCGCTCGGGCGACACCGACGCGGCGTACACGCGCGTGGCGGCCCGCAACGTGCGCACCTTCGAGCGCCTGGCCGAACTCTCCGGCCGCGTGCCGATGGTCTCGATCACCGCCGGACGCTGCTTCGCCGGTAACGCCTCGATGCTCGGCATGTGCGACATCATCGTCGCCACCGAGGGTTCCAACATCGCCATGGGCGGTCCGGCCGTGATCGAGGGCGGTGGACTCGGTCTCTTCCTCCCCGAGGAACTCGGGCCGATGTCGCAGCAAGTGCCGAACGGCGTCGTCGATATCTTCGTCAAGGACGAAGCCGAAGCGATGGCTGCGGTCAAGAAGTACCTCTCCTACTTCCAGGGCCGGCTGAAGAACTGGAGCGCGCCCGATCAACGCCAACTGCGACATGTGATCCCAGAAAACCGGTTGCGCACCTACGACGTGCGCAACGTCATCGGCTTGCTGGCCGACCACGATTCGGTGTTGGAGCTCCGGCCCGAGTTCGGTATCGGCGTGGTGACCGCACTGATCCGCATCGAGGGCCGGCCGGTCGGCGTGATCGCCAACAACAACATGCACCTCGGCGGCGCGGTCGACAGCGACGGCTCGGACAAGCTGGCCCGCTTCGCCCAGATCTGCGACTGCTGGAATATCCCCCTGCTGACGCTCGTCGACACGCCCGGCATGATGGTCGGTCCCGAGGTTGAAAAGACTGCGCTCGTCCGCCACTGCCACCGCGTCTTCGTCTCGCTGGCCAATCTGACCACGCCCAAGATGACGATCACGCTGCGCAAGTGCTACGGACTCGGTGGCCTCGCCATGCTCGCCGGAAGCACCGAGGCCGGCCTCTTCAACGTTGGCTGGCCGACATCCGAGTACGGCGGCATGAATCTCGAGGCCGGGGTCAAGCTGGGCGCCAGGGCGCAGCTTGAAAAGATCGAAGACCTCGAGGAACGCACCCGTGTCTATGAGCAGATGGTCGCCGACGCGTACGAGCGCGGCAACGCCATCAACGCCGCCACCGTGCTCGAATCGGACGACGTGATCGACCCGGCCGAAACGCGCCAGTGGATCCTGCGCCTGCTCGACGCCGTGCCCAACTCCGAGCCGAACCGCGAAGGCCGTCGCCCCTACATCGACAGTTGGTAGGCGGCTGGTAGCCGGCTGGTACACAGTAGCTGGACCTGCAGTCCGCCCATTCATCTGGCTAGAATGCCGCCTACGGCGGTGGCGGTACTCTCGCGCGCCGCGGAGTAGCCGATGCAGTTTCTCAGCCTGCTCTTGATCCGGCTGATTCAGACGATCTTCGTCATCTGGGTTGTCGTCAGCATCGTGTTCGTGGTGGCCAGAATCTTCGGCAATCCCGAGGCCGCGTTGCTGCCTCCCTTTGACACGACGGCGGCCGACTACGAGCGGGTGCGTGAACGCCTCGGCATCGATAAGCCGCTCTACACCCAGTACGGCATTTTTCTGAAGGACGCCGTTCAGGGAGACCTGGGCTATTCCTTCATTCGCGCCGGGTCCGCGATCGACATCGTCGCCGACAAGATCCTGCCGACGATCAAGCTCACCGCGGCTGGATTGGTCGTCGCCATCGGCATGGGCATCCCGCTCGGCATCCTGGCCGCGCTGACGCGCGGTTCTCCGTACGACTGGCTCGCCCGACTGATCGCGGTCTTCGGCCAGGCGACGCCCAGCTTCTGGCTGGGATTGATGCTGATTTTCTTCCTGGCCGTGCGCGTGGACTGGTTCCCGACCGCCGGTTCGGACGGTTTCCGCGCCCTCGTGCTGCCTGCCGTCTCGCTGGGTCTGTTGTCGGCCGCCGGATTCATGCGGCTGACCCGCTCGGGCATGATCGACGTGATGAGCACGGACTTCATCCGCACCGCGCGGGCCAAAGGTCTGAACGAACGAACCGTCATCGTCCGTCACGCGCTGCGACACGCCATGATCCCGGTCGCGACCATCCTCGGACTGGAGTTGGGCACGTTGATCGCCGGGTCGGTGATCATCGAGGTCGTCTTCTCCTGGCCCGGGCTGGGGCGGCTGATGATCGAATCGATTCTCAAGGACGATTTCCCCACGGTGCAGGCCGGTGTTGCCGTGATCGCCTTCTCCATCGCGATGGGCAATCTGTTGGTCGACATCTCATACCGGTTCATTGACCCGCGCATCCAGGCGGCGGAGCTCTAGTCATGAGCGAGCGGATAGCGGAGACCGTGGTTGAGACCCGCTGGAGGTGGCGGCTGCGCCGGCCGCGCCGCATGCGGCGGTCGCTGCTGCTCCTGCCTCCGCTGACGATCATGCTCATGTTTTTCGTCTTCGGAATCTTCGCCGACATCATCGCTCCCGGCGATCCGGGCGACACCAATGTGCTCAACAAGCTGGCGCGGCCGGCGTTTGATGGCGGGACGAGTGAGAGCCTGCTCGGTACGGATCACATCGGGCGCGACATATGGACCCGTATCGTCCATGGTGCGCGCGTTTCCTTGATCGTGGTCGCGATCGTTGTTCCCGGGGCGGCGCTCTTCGGCAGCACGATCGGCGTGATCGCCGGCTGGCGCAGCGGCAAGCTCGGCCAACTGCTGATGCGCTACGTCGATGTTCAACTGGCGTTGCCGGCGGTGATCTTCGCGGTGCTGCTTGGCGCCGCCCTGGGCGCGTCGATCTGGAATGTCGTGTTGATTCTCTTGTTCTGGACATGGGCCGGGTACGCCCGACTGGTCCGCGCCGAGGTGCTATCGCTCAAGGAGCGGGAATTCGTGATTGCCTCGCTGGCTGCCGGCGGCAGCGGATTCTGGATCATGCGCAAGCAACTGCTGCCCAACGTGTTCAACACGATCATCGTGATCATGACCCTGCAGGTGCCGGTGGTGATCGTGGCCGAGGCCTCGCTCAGCTTCCTGGGCGTCGGCGCTCCGGTTGAACAGGCGACCTGGGGACGGATGATCACCGAGGCGCGGAACTACCTGACACAGGCCTGGTGGGTCATGTGGATGCCCGGCCTCGCCCTGATGCTGGTGGCGCTGAGCGGCAACCTCGTCGGCGACTGGTTGCGCGACCTGCTCGATCCGCGTCTGCGCAACCTCGGTTGACATAGCATGCGACGTCCTGAACAGATTGATACCGCTGCGCGAAATTTACTAGCATGCGGAGAATCTGCATCTGCCCCCACCGGCGCACGAAGGAGCAATCATGAGCACTCGTAACTATTGGAAGCGCATGTCGCACCAGCGGTTGTCGCGGCGCACGCTGCTGCGGGCTTCGGCGCGCGCCGGCGTCGGCGCGACCGGCCTGGCGCTGGTCGGCTGTGGCGACGACGATGACGACGACCAGCCGGCTGTCGCGCAAGCGCAGCCGCAGGAGCAGCAGGCGCAGCCGCAACCGGTCCAGCAACAACAACAGCAGCAACAGCAACAACAGGCCATGCAGCAGGAGCAGGCCGAACAGCAGGCGGAGCAGCAGGCCCAACAGGTCGAGCAGCAGGAGCAGGCCGAACAGGGCACCGTCGAAGCGATCGAGCGCGACCAGGCCCAGCAAGACGTCCAAGCGTCCGAGCCGGAGATCGACACCGACGCGACGCTCTACGTTGCCACGTCGCGCTACACGGCCGGCCTCGACCCGCATCGCTCCGGGTCGCAGACCAACTACATCAACAGCGCCTGCACGTTTGAGTCCGGTATGTCGAACCATCCGGAGACCGCAGCGCTCGAGCCCAACCTCGTGGCGGGAATCGAAATCGTCGACTCGACCAACCTGATCATGCACGTCGCCGACAACGTGTTGTTCCACGACGGTTCGCAGTACACGGCGCACGACCTCGAGTTCAACTTTGAGCGTGTATCGTCGGCGGCCGCGTATCACGACGGCGGCGAGTCGAGCGACCACCCCAACGGCTGGGGCTCGGCGCGCCAGACCTTCGGCACGCAGAACTTCGCCAGCTACAGCGTCGTCGACGACCTCACCTTCCGTGTGGAGACGCCGGCGCCCAACGCCTCGCTTGCCGGTTCAATCATGTCCGGCGCGGTGCGCCACCATTCCAAGGCATTCGTCGAGGAGCACGGCGATGGCTACGTGGACATTGAACAGGCGATGGGTACCGGTCCGTTCGTCTTCCAGTCGCACACGCCCGACGTCGGCTTCACCTGGACTCGGTGGGACCAGTACCACCGCGGCCGCGACGGTCTCGTCCTCCCGCGCCTGGCCTGGTACAAGGACCTCGATGTCAAGATCCGCCCGGAACCGCTGGCTCAGCTCGCGGGCATCGAGGCGGGCGAAGTCGATGTCGCCTACAATCTGCCGACCGACATCGTCGCCCCCTATGAGGACAACGAGAACTTCAAAATCCTCTATGGGCCGGCCGGCAATCCGACCCACCACGTCATGTTCAACACCCATGAGTCGGTGGCGGAGGTCGACGGGGTGCCCAACCCGTTCCTCGACATCCGCGTCCGCGAGGCTGCCAACCTGGCCATCAATCGCGAGGCGATCATCGAGGGTCTGCTGACCGGCACCGAGCAGCCCTCTTACGGTCCCTACAAGGGCACCATCGGCTTCCCCAAGGATGCGCTGGAGTCGCGCTATCACGGGTACGACCCGGAGCGCGCCAAGGCGCTGCTGGCGGAAGCCGGTTACCCCGACGGCATCGACGTCGACCTGCACATCGTGACCGACTTCCAGGTCATCGTGCCGACCATGGCCCTGGTCATTCAGGAGGACCTCGAGGCGGTCGGGATCCGCACGACGATCGTCGAGTATCTCTCCAGTGAGTACTTCGCCGAGGTGCGCACGTTCTCGAAGCCCGGCCTGTTCTGGTTCTTCACCAACAGCATCGCCGAGCCCGAGACCGTGATCGGTTCCGAGATCAACGAAGAGGGCTTCTACGCCGTCTCCGTCTACCCCGAGACTGACATCCAGGAGCTGTACGTCGCGCAGAACCAGGCAATGGATCCCGGCGACCGGGCCGCGTTGCTGGAAGACTTCTACGTCACCTTCTACGACAACTTCTCGTGGATCTTCCTGACCGAGGTCTCCTCAGCGTCGGCGACGGGCGCCAACATTAACTGGCCGGTCGGTTCGGCTGAGCTCCGTGGAGAAGGCAGCCTGACCGCGATCCAGAAGCTCAAGACCTAACCCGTTCACCGGGACGGAATCAACTCCGAGCGGGGCCGGACATCACGTCCGTGACCCCGCTCGGAGCCGTTAAGCTTCAAACAAGCCCGAACCCAGCCGAACGCCAGCCCACGTCGCGAGAGCGCCTATGCCGACCCTGACCGCCGAACAGCTCGACCACTTCGAGACCTTCGGATTTCTCGCCATTGACGAAGTCTTCGACCCTGAAGACGTGATCAATCCCGTAATGGCCGAGTACGCCGAAGTGCTCGACGCGCTGGCCCATGACCTCCACGCTCGGGGCGCAATCTCCGACACGTACGACGGCCTGCCGTTCGGAGAGCGTGTTTCGAAGGTCTATGTCGAGTCTCAGAAGGTGCACGCGCAGTACTTCGATTTCTCGCTGCCGCAGAAGGGGATCATGGCCGATACTCCGTTCTGGGCTGGCCCGGCGGTCTTCGACGCGCTGACCAATCCCAGCCTGCTCGATACGGTTGAATGCTTCATCGGGCCGGAGATCTACTCCAATCCCGTCCAGCACGTGCGAGTCAAGGTGCCCGAGTCGATCGCGCCGCGCGACGCCGACGGCAACGTGATCTACGGCGCCACGCCGTGGCACCAGGACTCAGGAGTGGTCAACGCCTCCGCCGACGACACCGACATGCTCACGGTCTGGTTCCCGTTGATGGACACCGACGCCGAGAACGGCTGTCTGCAGGTCATCCCGGGCTCGCACCGCGGCGAAGTGCTGACCCACTGCGGGGGCGTGCAGGGTCTGAACATCCCCTCCACGATCCTGCCCGGCGAAGACAGCGCGCGCGCCGTCCCGCTGCCGGCCGGCGGTTGCCTGTTCCTGCATCGCAAGACGATCCACGCCGCGCTGCCCAACCTCAGCGACCGGATTCGCTGGAGCTTCGACCTGCGCTACCACCCGCCCGGCCAGCCGACCGGCCGCGAGGCGTTCCCCGGCTTCGTCGCCCGTAGCCAGCGAGACCCCGACGCCGTACTCCACGACGCGGCGAGGTGGCGTCAGATGTGGCTCGACGCTCGAGCCGCACTCGCCGAACAGCCCGACCCGGAGTACAACCGCTGGTCGCTCGACGACGAGGCCTGTGCCTAACTTCTCAAGACTGTCGGAATCATGAAGTCCGAAGCGGAACTGCTCGAATCCGCCCGCCGGTTCTCCTTCGGCGGTCGCATGGACAAGTCGGGTACCGGCCCGATCTTCGTGCGCGGCTCCGGATCGGAGGTCGAGGACGTCAACGGCAAGACGTACCTCGACTTCAACTCCGGCCAAATGTGCGCCTGGTTGGGCCACAACCATCCTGCGATTACCGAGGCGGTCGCCGATGCCTGCGACACGCTGATTCACGCCCACAGCAGCTACTACAACGACAAGGAGATCGAGCTCGCCGAACGGCTCGGCAACCTGCTACCTGATCCGTTGCGGAAGAGCATGTTCCTGCAGTCGGGGGCTGACGCCAACGAGGCGGCAATCAACATCGCCAGGAAGTACACCGGCGGATTCGAAATCATCAGTCCGCACACGTCGTTCCATGGCATGTCGGATACGACAAGATCGTTGACATTCGCCGGTTGGCATCGAGGCTATGGTCCGCCGCAACCCGGCATGATGGCGATGCTCGCGCCCTACTGTTACCGCTGCCCGATCAACCTTGAGCCCGAGACTTGTGAACTCGCTTGCCTCGACGCCTCATTCGAACTGATCGACGCTCAGACCGCCTCGCGGCCCGCCGCCGTGCTCACCGAGCCGATCTTTTCGGCCGGCGGTGTGATCGAGCCGCCGATCGGTTGGCTGCCTGAACTCAAACGCCGCTGCGAAGATCGCGGGATGCTGCTGATCCTCGACGAGGAACAGACCGGCCTGGGTAAGACCGGCGACCGCTTCGCGTTCGAGCGTGAGGGAGTGATCCCCGACATCATCACACTGGCCAAGCATTTTGGCGGTGGCATCTGCATCTCCTCCGTGACGACATCAGCCGAAATCGAAGAACGAGTCGTCGCCGACGAGTTCATCGTCACGCACTCCCACTCAAACGATCCGCTCGCCTGCGCGGCCGGCATGGCAACGCTCGATGTCCTCGAACAGGAAGACCTCGCCGCGAAGGCCCGGGAGCGGGGTGATTATCTGAAATCGAAGCTCAACCAATTGGCTGAGCGCTTCAGGATCGTGGGAGATGTCCGAGGCCGTGGATTGCTCCAGGGGATCGAACTGGTCCGCGACCGCGCCAGCAAAGAGCCTGCGACGACTGAGGGTCGCGAGATTGCACAGCGATGCCTTGATGCCGGGTTGATCTTCAGCGTCCGACGCGAGGGCGCCATGCTCCGCTTCGTGCCGCCGGCAAGCACCTCCGAGGACCAGATCGACCGGGCAATGGACATCCTTGAGAACGCGCTCTCCGAGGCGGGCACCTAGCCGTTCGGCGCGCAGGCGCGCATCACGGCCCTGACCGACTCCAATCCCGGCCTCGCCGCGACGACCCGCACAATCGCCGTGTCCAATCCGCCGGCTAACGCCTCGAATGCCGCCTTCGCCCCTGAGGCGTTGCCGTAGTAGCCGACTCTCGTGAGCAACTCCTCCGAGGCCGATGCCGCGACATCGTCCGCGGAAGCCCCGCTGCGGCGCATGTCGTCGAGCGACGCCAGTTCGTCGGTGAATCCCATCCGCTCGAAGTGGGCGCGGTAAGCGAACTTGCGCAGCCGCTCCGACGGGACCTCCTGGCCCAGCGCGTAGCCAAGCATCGATCTGGCATAAGACATCCGCGCTGTCTCCACATCTTCGTCCACACAGATGCGGATGTACTCGACGAGCTGGACATCCTCGGGTCGCTTGCCGGCCCGGGCGGCGCCTTCGTTGAGCCGGTCGCGGCTCCAACTCACCCGCTCCGGGTCGCACCAATTGAGTACCGCGCCGTCACCGACTTCCGCGCCGAGCTGGATCATCTGCGGGCCCAGTGCGCCCACCAGTACTGGCGTTGGCGGTGGGCGGAATCCGAGCTGCACACCGTCGTATTGCACCGATTCGCCCTGGATCGTGACCGACTCGCCCGACAGGAGACCTTTCACTGCCGCGGTGTACTCGCGCATCACACCGAGGGTTGAGCGGCGTGGCAACCCGAGTTGGCGGCGCGCGTCGGCTCGATAGATGCCCCCGGAACCGATCCCCAGCGAGAACTTGCCGCCGCTCATCGCCGATACCGTGCCTGCCGACATCGCGAACGCGACCGGCGACCGGTAGGCGATCGGGCAGACGCCGATACCGGTCGCCAACCCGCTGGCCTGGTTGCGCAGCGCGCAAAGATGGAAGGAGTCAAGTCCCGCGCCCTCTGGAGTCCAGACCGACTCATAGCCCAGCTCCGCGGCTTCCTTGGCCAGCGTCTGCTGGTCCTCGAACGTCATCCCAAGTGAGAAATCCAGTCCCAGCCCGACCTGTCCAATTGCCATCTCGCCCCGCCTTATCATGACTGCCAGCTTGCCCGCGCAGGCTATCGCTAATCAAATCAACGTCGGGAAAGGACGAGCCCATGCCTCCCATCGTGAATACGAAGTACGGACGACTCCAGGGACAGACCGAGGACGACTTGCACGTCTTTCGCGGCGTCCCGTTTGCCGCGCCCCCGGTCGGTGACCTGCGCTTCCGCGCGCCCCGACCGCCCGAGACCTGGGACGGAGTCCGAGAAGCGAACGAGGCGGGCCCCGGTTCGATGCAGACCTTCATCCAGGGACTTGAGCTGCTCGGCGCCTGGGAGATGCCGGTCGACGAGGATTGCCTCACTCTGAATATCTGGACGCCCGGTCTGGACGACGCCAACCGACCGGTCATGTTCTGGATCCACGGCGGCGGATTCTCCGGCGGTTCGGGCGCAACGCCGATCTACGACGGACAGCACCTGGCCCGCCGCGGCGACGTCGTCGTGGTCACGATCAACTACCGACTCGGCGCGCTCGGATACCTCTACAACCAGGCCTTGACCGACGGTGACGATCCGCAGACTGGTAACTACGGCATGCGTGACCAGGTCGCGGCGCTGCGCTGGGTGCGAGACCACATCAGCGAGTTTGGCGGCGACCCCAACAACGTCACGATCTTCGGCGAATCGGCAGGCGGCATGAGCGTCGGCGTGCTGATGGGCGCGGCCGAAGCGGAAGGGCTGTTTCACCGCGCCATCCCGCAATCAGGCGCCGGACACCATTCGCTGCCGACCGACGTCGCCGAGGAAGTCTGCCGCCGCTATTGCGCAGTGCTCGAGGTGAGCCCCGAAGACGCCGGCGCGCTGCGAGGCATTCCCGCGCAAGACATGCTGGATGCGCAGAACGCGTTGATGGCCGACCCGGAGACCAATGCGCTGACCGGCCGCTTCCTGATGGCCTTCTCGCCGGTCGTCGAGGGCGGGTTCCTTGAGACCCTGCCCATCGAAGCGGTCCGCAATGGCCGAAGCAAGGACGTTGATCTGCTTTGCGGCACTATCGAGGACGAGTGGACCCTGCTGGCAGCGCTCCAGGGTGTCAACGAGATGGATGAAGCCAGCGCCAGAGGCGCGCTGGCGGTGACGGCGGGCGACGCCGACGTTGCGGACCGGCTCTACGACCATTACCGAGACGCCCGCGTGGCTCGCGGCGCCAGCTCCGATCCGCTGACGGTGTACGACTCGGTGATGACCGACTACGTCTTCCGCATCCCCTCTGACCGCCTGCTGGATGCGCACTGCGGGCTTGACGGTTCAGGCAAGACATTCGCCTACATGTTCAACCAGCAGTCGCCGGCGATGGACGGCCGGCTGCGCGCCCCGCACGCAATCGACATCCCGTTCGTCTGGGGCACCGGCGATCAGATGCGTCCCTTCATTGGCGAAGACCCGCAGACTGATCAGCTCTCAGGCTTTGCCATGGACGCCTGGATCAGCTTCGCCCGCAGCGGCAATCCGACCACGAACGCACTGCCCGGCTGGCCGCAATACCGCGCCGACCAGCGCTACACGATGGTCCTCGGCCCCGACGTCAAGACCGTCCGGGAAGACCGAGAGGTTGAACGGGAGATCTGGAGCACGGATCTGCTCGAATAGGAGCTCGTCATGTCTTCAAGTCCAACGACTGCACAGACACTACGGGGAGAACTCAAGGGGCAGATCGAAGGCGGCATCCACGTCTTTCGTGGTGTGCCCTACGCGCAGCCGCCGATCGGAGAGCTTCGCTGGCGGCGGCCTCAGCCTCTCGAGCCTTGGGAGGGCGTCCGCGACGCCCTGGAGTTCGGGCCGATATCGGTCCAGCCGCCTCGTCCGGCGGCTGGACCGTTCGCGGGCATCATGGGCCACAGCCAGGAGCGAACGTCGGAGGACTGCCTCTATCTCAACGTCTGGACACCTGGGCTCGACAACGTCCGTCGGCCGGTCATGGTCTGGATTCACGGGGGTGGACTGAGCAGCGGATCGGGATCCTCGCCGGCCTATGACGGCGCACCGCTTGCCTCCCGAGGCGACGTCGTGATTGTCACCATCAACTATCGACTGGGCGCGCTTGGCTTCTTGCCCGATCCCGTCTTAGCTGCCGACGGTGAGACCGAGGGCAACTTCGGCTTCCACGACATGCTCGCCGCGCTCAGATGGGTACAGGACGAAATCGCCACATTCGGCGGAGACGCTTCCAACGTCACGATCTTCGGCGAGTCGGCGGGCGGTATCGCCGTCGGAATTCTGCTTGCATCGCCGCTCGCGAGCGGTCTCTTTCATCACTCGATCATCCAGAGCGGCGCGGCGGACCGACTCCACTCGCGCGACTCGGTCCGTGAGATGCTGCCGTTCTACTACGGCGAGTTGGGACTCGACCAACCGTCGGCCGAGGAGTTGCGTCGTTTGTCGGTCGAGGAGATTCTGAATGCACAGACTGTGCTGGCGGCGGCCGACCCGGCGATCAATCCCGCCGCTGGTCTGCATGGGCTGTTCAATGCCGTGATCGAGGACGAGTTCCTCGACGCCGTCCCGATCGACGCCGTGCGCGAGGGTCGCGGCGGCAACGTGGACCTGCTCGCCGGAACGATGCGCAATGAGTTCACATTGCTCTCGGCGATGTCGGGTCTGAGCGACCTGAACGAGGAGCGGGCGCTTGAACTGTTGGCGCCGCTGGTCGGCGGCAGCGAACGCGCCGGTGAGTGCTACGAAACCTACAAGTCGCTTCGCATCCAGCGAGGCGAGACGACCGATCCGCTGGCGATCTACAACGCCGTCATGACCGATAGACAGTACCGCGGCTCAACTCGACGATTGCTCGATGCGCGGGAGCGCGCCGGCGGCGGCACATACTCATATCTGGTCGAACAGCGGTCGCCCATGTTCGAGGGACGCCTGGAGTCGCCGCATGCGCTCGACGTGCCCTTAATCTGGGGAACGAACAACCTGATGCGCGATTTCGTCGGCGACGATCCGCAGGTCGACCAGCTCAGCGGCTTCATGATGGACGCCTGGATAAACTTCGCGCGAAACGGGAACCCAACGACGAACGCCCTCCCCGGCTGGCCGCAGTACCGAGCAGATCGGCCATACACAATGGTCTTCGGACCCGATGTCCGCACCGTCACCGAGGAGCGGGAGGAAGAACTCGCCCTCTGGCGCTGATCCGAACTGACGCAGTGCCGGCTGCTAGAGGCCGCGCACGTCGACGAAGTGGCCGGCGATGGCGGCGGCGGCGGCCATGGCCGGACTGACCAGGTGTGTCCGACCTCCGGGGCCCTGACGGCCTTCGAAGTTCCGGTTGCTGGTCGAGGCGCAGCGCTCCTGCGGGCTGAGGATGTCGGGGTTCATGCCCAGGCACATCGAGCAGCCGGCGTCTCGCCATTCGAAGCCGGCGTCGCGGAAGATATCCGCGAGACCTTCCTCTTCGGCCTGCACCTTCACCAGACCCGATCCCGGTACGACCATCGCATTGACGCCGTCTGCGACATGTCCACCACTGATCGCAGCGGCGGCCGCGCGCAGATCTTCAATCCGACCGTTCGTGCAAGAACCGATGAAGACGCGGTCGATGGCGATGTCTGAGATCGGCGTGCCGGCGGTCAAGCCCTGGTACGCCAGCGCCCGTTCCGCCGACTCCTGCGCCGACGCCGTGGCCAGGCTGGCCGGATCGGGAATCGATCCCGTAACCGGCGCGCTCTGCGCCGGATTGGTTCCCCAGGTGACGAACGGCGCAATGTCAGCGCCGTCGATCACTACTTCCTTGTCGAAGTTGGCGTCCTCATCGGTGACGAGTTCGCTCCAACGCTCGACCGCCTCGTCCCAGGCGTCGCCTGTCGGCGCGTGCGGCCGACCCTTGACGTAGCCGATCGTCGTCTCGTCAGGCGCGACCAGTCCAGCGCGGGCGCCGCCCTCGATGGTCATGTTGCAGACTGTCATCCGGCCATCCATCGAAAGGTTGCGAATCACATCGCCGCGGTACTCGATCACATGTCCGACACCGCCGCCGGTGCCGATCGTGTTGAGGATCGTCAGGATCACGTCCTTCGCCGAGCAGCCCTCGGGCAACTCGCCCGTGACCTCAACCGACATCTGCTTGAGCGGCGCCTGCGGCAGCGTCTGCGTGGCGAGCACGTGCTCAACCTCGGAGGTGCCGATGCCGAAAGCCAGCGCTCCGAGCGCTCCGTGGGTTGACGTGTGACTGTCGCCGCAGACGATCGTCAGTCCCGGCTGGGTCAGCCCCTGCTCAGGCCCGATGATGTGAACGATCCCCTGGCGCGGATCGAGCGTGTCGTAGAGCGGCACGCCGAACTCTTCGCAGTTGGCGCGCAGCGATTCGACCTGCTGTTGCGAGAGTGGGTCGGCATACGGTTCGATCCGCGTGTCGGTCGGGACGTTGTGGTCCTGGGTCGCGAGCGTCAAGTCAGGGCGCCGCACCCTCCGACCGCTCAGCCGCAGACCCTCAAAGGCCTGCGGCGAGGTCACCTCGTGCACGAGGTGCAGGTCGATGTAGAGCAGGTCGGGCTGGCCCTCCACGCTGCGGATCAGGTGCTCGTCCCAGATTTTCTGAGCAACAGTACGTCCGGCCATGGGTCACTCCTCAGCGGTCGATTCTGCGGTCGGATGTTTGAGAGCTACGGCGTCCGCTCCTGCGTCGCGGCGGCGGTCGCGCCGGTCTGTCCGCTGACGTGACGGTTGATCGCGTTGATGTAAGCCCGAGCCGAGGCGACCAGAATGTCCTGGTCGGCGGCCCGACCGGTGTGCGTGGCGCCATCGATGAGGATGCGAATCGTGACATCGCCCTGGGCGTCGAGGCCCTCGGTGATGCTCGTCACGCTGTATTCCTCGAGCTCGTCGGCAACGCCGGTCAGTTCTCGGATCGTCTGGTAGATCGCATCCACCGGACCGGTACCGGTCTTGGTGCCCGAGTGTTCCTCGTCCTCAGGCGATCGCAGCGTCACCGTCGCCGAGGGCGTGGCCGTCGTGCCGGCGGAGATGTCAATCGAGACCAGCTGCCAGCCTTCAGTCGGCTGACCGAGTCGGTCCATCACGATCGCCTCGAGGTCGCGGTCGTCGACCACCGTCTTGCGGTCGGCGAGCTGCTGGAATCGGGTGAAGGCTGAGTTGAACTCGTCGCCATCAATCTCAAAGCCGAGGTCTTCCAGTCGCGAGCGGAATCCCGCGCGTCCGGAGAGCTTGGAGAGCACGAACTGTGAGCCTTCGACCCAGCCGACCTCCTTGGGGTCCATGATCTCGTAGGTCTCTCGCATCTTGACCACGCCGTCCTGGTGAATCCCGGATTGGTGGCGGAACGCATTGAGTCCAACGATCGCCTTGTTCGGCTGGACGTGCATCCCGGCGAAGTCCTGGACCATGCGGGAGGCCGGGACCAGGTACTGCGGGTCAACGCCGATCTCCACGCCCATGTGATCCGCGCGGGTGCGGATCGCCATCACCGTCTCCTCGAGCGAGGTGTTCCCCGCTCGTTCGCCGAGACCGTTGATCGTGCATTCCACCTGCCGGGCGCCGGCGCCGACGGCGGCCAGCGAGTTGGCCGTCGAGAGGCCGAGGTCGTTGTGGCAATGGACGGAGACGACGACGTTGTCGGCGCCGGGCACGTCCTCGAGGATGCCGGTGATGAAGCGGGCGAACTCGTCAGGGATGGCGTAGCCGACGGTGTCGGGAATATTGATCGTCGTCGCGCCCGCCTCGATCACCTCGCGCAGCATGCGGCGGACGAAGTCGACATCCGAGCGGGTCGCGTCCATCGGCGAGAACTCAACGTCGCTCGTGTACTGCTTGGCGCGTGCGACCATCTCGCGCGCCTGCTGCAACACCGATTCGCGGTCCTTGCGCAGCTGATGCGCGATGTGGATGTCGGAAGAGGAGAGGAAGACGTGGATGCGAGGATTCTCGGCGTCGCGGATTGCCTCCCAGCCCTGGTCGACATCGTTGGGCACGGCGCGGCAGAGGGTGGCGATCTGCGTCCCGCGGACCTCGCGGGCGATGCGATTGACGGCGTCGAAGTCGGCGGGCGAGGCGGCGGCGAAGCCGGCCTCGATGCAGTCGACGCCCATGCGCTCGAGCAGCTTGGCGATCTGCAGCTTCTCCTCGGCGGAGAATGAGACGCCGGCGGCCTGTTCGCCGTCGCGCAGGGTGGTATCAAAGATTCGGACTCGGTCAGCCATAACGGGAAACTCCAGTGGTCAGAGCAGGGATTGAACGGGTGCGTTGACGTGGCCGCTATTGCTCACCAGCACGATGTGGGAGGCGGCCGCCGATCAGGCCACGAGCACTCCGCGGGCAACAGCCCGCGGTTCAGCTCCTCCAAGCACACACTGCTTCATGCTGAGTACTATAGGGGACGCTCGACGAGGAAGTGAGTCGCGATGTCGACAGTCGCGGCGCAAGTGTGGCCAGAGAAGTGCTTGCAGACGTCGTAGATGTGACGATTCTCCTCCTGGGTTGCTGGCCAGACTGACGTCAGGTCCCACCACGCGTTGATTCCATTTTCCCTATCCTCCGGGCAACCGCAGGTTGCGCGTAGGCGCTCGCTCTGGATCGCTTGGAGAATGAGATGGCGAAGTTTGACGTTTTGATTCGTGGCGGCACGGTCGTCGATGGCACCAGCGTCCCCCGATTTGTCGCCGATGTCGGGATCAAGGACGGCCGGGTCGCCCAGATTGGCGGCAAGATGGATGCCATCGACGCCGACCAGGTGCTCGATGCCGACGGCCTGATCGTCGCGCCAGGCTTTGTCGACCTGCACACCCACTACGACGCTCAGATCCAGTGGGACCCCTACTGCACGATCTCCGGTTGGCATGGCGTCACCTCTGTCGTACTGGGCAACTGTGGCTTTGGCTTTGCCCCGGTGCGGGTCGAGGAACGCGACCGAGCGATGCTGACCATGTCTCGCACCGAGGCAATCCCCTTCGACTCGATGAAGGAAGGGATGATCTGGGACTGGGTCACGTTCCCCGAGTTCCTCG
>JAPPNI010000001.1 GCA_028873865.1 Chloroflexota bacterium
GTCGTGGTTGATGGTATGTGAACGGCGGTTCGGTTGTTGTGTTCTGGTTGGCGGATGGGGAGCGGAGCACCGGAAGGGGGTGAAGGCGTTGGGTGGCGTTCAGACCGGGCCGATGCAGTCGGCGATGTTTTCGAGGAACTCGATGGGGGAGCAGCGGTCGAACCATTTGCCGGTGTGAAGGGTGTACTCGTGGAAGATCTTGAGTGCGGCGAGGAAGAGGAGCCAGCGGACGGCTTCGGGGCGGGTGAGGGGGGCGGGGGTTCCGTCGGCGGCTTCGGCCCAGCCGGGGCGGAGTTTCGCGGGCCAGTGCGGCCGGGCGGCGACGAAGAGGAACCAGAACTCGAAGACGTGGGGGAAGAAGATGAGGATGTCGCGTCCGGCGCCGGCGACAAAGGCGACGAAGCCGATCAGTCGCCAGCCGAAGAGACCGAGCGCGACGCGGCGCTCCCAGCCGGACCAGCGCAGCGCGACGATGAGGAAGAGCCAGATGTAGACCTGGTCGACCCACTTGTCCCACTCCTGATAGTTGGAGAGGCCGCCGAGGTCGATGGCCTGGCGCAGGAAGAGGTCGGAAAGGTCGATGAAGACGGCGATCAGTCCGCCGACGAAGGCCCAGCGGAGAACCGGCAGGGAGCCGGCGACGCGGATCAGCGCGATGACCAGACCTTCCATGGGACAAGGTTAGGTTGGCGTGAATGAGCGGGTTGGCTTGCCGGGAGCCCCCTCCGCCCCTGCAGGGCACCTCCCCCGGAAGGGGAGGTCTTGAGGTGGGTGCTAGTCGGTGCCGTTGTCGAGGGCGTGGTGGCGTTCGAAGCGGCCGGTGACCTGGAAGATGGTTCGCTCGCAGATGTTGAGGGCTCGGTCGCCGATGCGCTCGAGGTTGTGGGAGCACCAGATGACGTGGGTGATAGCGTCGGATTCTTCGGGGTTGCCTTCGGCGCGGGCGAGACGCTCGATCAGCCGCTCGTGGATGTCGCTGTACAACTCGTCGACCTCGTCATCGCGGTCGATGGTGGCGCGGGCGAGGTGCTGATCGCGTTCGAGGAAGGAGCGGGTGGCGGACTGGAGCATCTCGCGGACGACGTCGGCCATGCGCCAGAGGTCGGGCTCGGTGGCGGCGACGGGGTTGTCCTCGAGGAAGATGGCGATGCGGGCGATGCCTTCGGCGTGGCCGGCGATGCGCTCGAGGTTGAGGGTGATGGCGACGACCGACATCAGCTCGCGCAGGTCGCCCGCCACCGGCGCCTGCAGGGCGATGATGCTGGTGACTGCTTCCTCGATGCCGTAGCGGACCTGTTTGGCGTCTTCGTCGGCCTCGCTGACGCGGCGAGCGAGGACGAGGTCGCGGCGCAGCAGAGCCTGCATGGAGTCGACGATTGAGCGGTCGGCGCGGGCGTGTTGCAGCCGCAGTCGGTCGAGAATGTCGGCCCGGTCAGCGGAGTACGTCAGCCGTACGGTTGACATCTTCGCCTCGCTGTCCGGTTGTCTGCGCTATGCATCCTGCATCGCAGGTTAGCCATACCTGCCGGTAATGTAGTCTTCGGTCCGCTGATCGAGGGGGTTGGTGAAGATGTCCTGGGTGGGGCCGAACTCGACGAGGCGTCCGACGCGCTCCTCGCCGGCGAGGAGGAAGGCGGTGTAGTCGGAGACGCGGCCGGCCTGCTGCATGTTGTGGGTGACGACGACGATGGTGTATTCCTCGGCGAGTTCGCGCATGAGGTCTTCGATTTTGAGGGTGGCGACGGGGTCGAGGGCGGAGGCGGGCTCGTCCATGAGGATGATCTCGGGCTGGACGGCGATGGCGCGGGCGATGCAGAGCCGCTGTTGCTGTCCACCGGAGAGGGCGAGGCCGGATTTGTCCAGCTCGTCCTTGACCTCGTCCCAGAGCGCGGCTCGTCGGAGGGATTCTTCGACGAGTCGATCCATGTCGCCGGAGTAGCCGTTGATGCGCGCGCCGAAGGCGACGTTTTCGTAGATCGACTTGGGGAACGGGTTTGGCTTCTGGAAGACCATGCCGATGCGCCGGCGGACTTCGACGGCGTCCATGGCGGGGTCGAGCAGGTTGCGTCCTTCGAACTCGATTTCGCCCTCGACCCGGGCGCCGGGGATGAGGTCGTTCATGCGGTTGAAGCAGCGCAGCAGGGTCGATTTGCCGCAGCCGGAGGGACCGATCAGGGCGGTGACGCGGTTCCGGGGAATGGGCATCGACATGTTGTCGATGGCCTGGAACGAGCCGTAGAAGGCGGAGACCTGGCGCAGTTGCAGCGCCATGTCGAGTTCTTCGGTGATCTCGTGGCGGACGGCTTCGAGGGTGGGATCGAGGTGGACGCCGGCGTCGGCGTCTTCCTTGATGTTGGGCGGGGGAGGCGGCGTGGTCGTTGGCCCTGACTGGTTGGCGCCGGATACTGCTGTTGCGGTCGGTGCGCTGGAGCGCATCAGGGTGAAGAAGTTGCGTGCCATGAGCGGCTCCCTTTGCTCCCTCTGCCAGGGTCAGTGTATCTACCAGTCGGTGCGGGTTCGCTGTCGCATGATGATCGCGGCGGCGTTCATCAGGAGCAGGATGGCCATGAGGACGATGATGGCGGAGGCGGCGATCTCGTGGAATCCGGCCTGGGGGCGGGCGACCCAGTTGAAGATCTGGATGGGCAGGACGGTGAAGTCGTCGGTGGGGGAATCGGCGAGGAAGGCGATGAAGGTGAGGGCTCCGATGGCGATCAGGGGGGCGGTCTCGCCGATGGCGCGGGACATGGCGAGGATGTTGCCGGTGAGCATGCCGCCGAAGGCGTAGGGCAGGACGTGGAAGCGGATCACCTGCCAGCGGGTGGCTCCGACGGCGTAGGCGGCCTCGCGCATGGAGGGCGGGACGGTGCGCAGGGCTTCCTGGGCGGAGACGATGATGATCGGCATGACCAGCAGGGCCATGGTGCAGGCGCCGGCGAGGACGGAGCGCTCGAACTCGAGCACGCGGACGAAGACCTGGAGTCCGAGCAGTCCGTAGATGATCGAGGGGACGCCGGCGAGGTTGGAGATGTTGACCTGGATCATGCGGGAGAACCAGTTGGGTTTGGCGTACTCCTCGAGGTAGATGGCCGCGCCGACACCGAGCGGGAAGGCGACGGCGACGGTGATGACCATCATGTAGAGGGTGCCGGTGACGGCGGAGAAGATCCCGGCATCGGCCGGCTTGCGCGAGGGGAAGGAAGAGAGGAACCAGGGGTCCATGAAGAGGTAGACGACCCAGCCGGCGATGATGATCGCGGGGATGATCAGGCTGGGTCGGCGCATGCGGTGAGCCCAGAACCATCCGGCCGCGAAGATGGCGAGGGGAACGAGGATGCCGACGAGGAGCAGGCGGACGATCTGGAAGCCCGAGGCCTCGCCGAGGACCTGGAAGATGTTGCCGCTGGCGCCGTCGATACCGACGGCTTTGGCGTACTCGACGTAGTAGGCGGACTCGAAGCGGACGTAGAGGATGTGGACGAAGATCGCGGCGGGCGCGACGACGATGAATCCGATTGCGCGCTCGGCGATCTGGGGCAGGCCGGGGACCAGCGCATTGATCAGGCGGGGGCCGATGAAGGGCAGCAGGACGGCGACGGGCAGGGCCCAGGTCATCCAGCCTATGCCTGCGGGGGTGGGCAGATCGGTGAGGATGCCGCCGCCGCGCGCTTCGCGTCCGACCGGGGCACCGTCGGTGAACAGGCGAGCGGCGCCGTCGACGGCGATTTCGACGATCAACGCGCCGAGCATGATCATCGAAATGGCGATCGCCAGCAGCGCGGCGACCATGAAGGCCACCGAGACGCCGCGGCGGATGCGCACTTTCGGAGAGAAGGCGGTGAGCTGGGCGGAGGGAGCGACCACGCTTACTCGGGTCATTCGTACTCCTCGCGGAAGCGTCGCGAGACCCACTGGGCGACGATGTTCATCGCCAGGGTGAGGACGAACAGGGTCATCGCGACGGCGAAGAGGACCTTGAACTCAATCGAGGTGGTGGGCGTGTCGCCGAGGGAGAGCTGAACGATCATCGCCGTCATGGTCTGGACGGCTTCGAGCGGGTTGACTCCGAACTGGGGGTTGCCTCCACCGGCGATGGTGACGGCCATGGTCTCGCCGACGGCTCGTGAGGCGGCGAGGATGATTGAGGCGACGACGCCGGAGAAGGCCGCCGGCAGGACGACGCGCAGGGAGACCTCCATGCGGGTCGAGCCGAGCGCGTAGGCGCCTTCTCTGAGTGAGCGCGGCACGGCTCTCATGGCGTCCTCGGAGAGGGAGGCGATGATCGGCACGATCATCAGTCCGACGACGATTCCGGCCGAGAGGGCGTTGTAGATGCCCACGTCCTGGCCGAAGATGTCGCGGATGACGGGTGAGACCGAGACCAGCGCGAAGTAGCCGAAGACGACGGTGGGGACGCCGGCGAGGATCTCGAGGATGGGCTTGACAATCGCTCGCAGTCGCGGCGGGGAATACTCGCTGAGGAAGATCGCCGCCATCAGTCCCAGGGGAATGGCTACGGCGAGGCCGATCAGGGCGATCATGCCGGTGCCCCAGACCAGCGCCCAGACGCCGAATTGCTTCTCGGCGAAGAGGGCCGACCACCTGGTTGAGCCGAAGAAGTCGAGGAAGGGGACCTCGCGGAAGAACTCGACCGTCTCGAAGATCAGCACCAGGACGATGCCGATCGTGACGAAGGCGGAGAGGGTCGCGGTGAGGAAGAGCGCGCCGTGAATCAGGCGGCCGACGGGCGTCTCTCGTCCGCTGCCCGGGCGTGACGGTTGCAACCTGTCGCGCCACAGCTCGGCCAGCAGTGACCGCACGGTGTCCTGCTGTGGTCCGTCCGGCGCTTGTGCTGCCATGTGGGAACTCTTCGCAGGTGGGATCTGTCGGACTTGGCGATCCCTCGCCGGGGAGCCTCAGCGCGTTGCAGGCAACTTACGAGCGATGCCCGCGGCGGCGGTTAACAGTGGGTAAGCCGTCAGGCGCTCTGACAAGCGATAAGCATGCGACGACCGCGCCAAGGGAGGTCGGTGGACCTATCGGATCGCACTGGATGTCAGCTCCGGGTGGCCGAACCGGGGCGCATTCGAGTCCAGCGAAGCATCGAAAGATACTTCGCAATACCCGCGCTCGTCGCGGGAATCTCGCCGCCCACAGGACTGACGTCAGTAACGCTCGCAGCGAGATTGCCGCGGCAAGCGCGGCAATGACGGGATCTGGGCCGGATTTCTGGCCAATGGGAAGAAGCGTTAGCCGGGGCCGGCTCCGTAGATCTCGGCGAGCGTCGCGCCTTCCGCTGCGGTCGCCATGGCGGATCCCGTCACGACGTTGTGCACCCGTGAGCGGATGGCGGCGTAGATCTCCTCGGGCAACTGGACATAGCCGACCTCGGGCGTGTCGACGAGCCAGACGCCGTCGGACAGGTAGTACTCGACGAAGGCCGCGACCTCCTCGCGCTGGAGCGAGGCGACCGCCACGTAGACGAAGAGCGGGCGCGAGAGCGGATTGTAGGTGCCGTCGTTGATTGTGCCGTTGGACGGGATGACCGCCTCACCGGCGTCGTTGACGACGGGAACGGCCTTGAGGGCGTCGGCGTTGTTGGTGTAGTAGCTGAAGCCGAAGTAGCCGATCCCGCCGCGGTCGGAGGACACGCCCTGGACGAGGACATTGTCGTCCTCGGAGAAGGTGGTGTTGTCCGAGCGGTGGACGCCGCTGTCGCCGTTGATCGCCTCGGTGAAGTAGTCGAAGGTGCCGCTGTCGGCGCCGGGCGCGTAGAGGGCGATCTCGATGTCGGGGAAGCCGTCGCGGACGTGGGCCCATGAGATAGCGAAGTCGTCGGGGTGGAAAATGTGGTTGATCTCTTCGACGGTGAGGAAGTCGACCCAGTCGTTGTCGGGGTTGATCACGACGGTGAGCCCGTCGAAGGCGACAGGAACCTCGATGAATTCGATACCGGCCGCTGAGCACAGCTCAACCTCTGAGTCCTTAATCGGACGCGAGGCGTTGGAGATGTCGGTCTCGCCGGCGCAGAAACGCTTGAAGCCGCCACCGGTGCCTGAGACGCCAACCGTCACCCGCACATTGCGGTCGGGCAGGTTGCCGAATTCTTCGGCCATCGCCTCGGTGATCGGGAAGACGGTCGAGGAACCGTCAACCTGGATCTCCCCCGTCAGCGCGTTGCGTTGTTGTGACGCCGGGGACGCCTGCTCGGCCTGCCTGGATTCTCCCGCCTGTTGATCGGCCGGCTGCCCGGCCTGTTGATCGGCCTGGGTCACGCTCTGTTGCTGGTCGACGGCTGGTTGCTCGTCAGCGCGAAGCGAGACCCAGACCGCGACAGCCAGCAGAAACGCGATCACGAGCGGCAGGCCCCAGGCGCTGACTCTGTCGTAGAGGAACTTCACCGGATCCTGGATCCTCTCCCACTCATTCAGCTTTGGGGAGTGCGCCGGGAGCGCGTTAACGATGCGGCTAACGGATCGTTAACGACCCGTTATGGCCCGCTGTTGCTGTCGGGGGGCATTGACATGGCCCTTCCGGCAGCCGAGAACATCGATATGCACAGGTCTTAGCCCTGTTGCGCGAGCGGCACACTGAAGCCGAACGTCGAGCCCTGACCGGGCGCGCTCTCAAGCGACACCGCACCGCCGTGGACCTCGGCGATGTGGCGCACGACGGCGAGGCCGAGGCCGGTGCCGCCGCCGGACTGTCGGGCACGGTCGATCCGATAGAAGCGCTGGAAGATGCGACTCTGTTCGGCCGGCTCGATCCCGATACCGGTGTCGCGCACCCGGATCCAGACCATCGGGGCCGGGTCGGCCGGGTCGCCGAACTCGCAGAGCACCTCGATGATGCCGCCCTCGTCGGTGAACTTGACCGAGTTGTGCAGGAGGTTGAGCAGGGCGCGCTCGACCAATTCGGGATCGGCCATGATCATCGTCTCGGGAGCACCCTTGAGTCCGGCATAGCGCAGCGACAGCCCTTCGCGCTCGGCCTGCGGACGGATGCTGTCGACGGCGTCGGCGAGCAGCGACTCCATCCCGACCACTTCCATCTCGGGTTCGGTCAGACCCGATTCCAGCCTTGCCAGGGCGAGCATCTCCTCGACGAGCTGGCTCATGCGTCCGGCCTCGGACTGGATGATCGCGCGGAAGCGCTCGGAGTCCTTCGGCTTGCTGACCGCTTCGAGCGTCTCGGCCGCGGCCGAGATCGAGGCGAGCGGCGTGCGTAGCTCATGCGAGGCGTTGATGAAAAAGTCGCGCCGGGCGATCTCCGCCTCGTACAGGTCGGACAGGTCGTGCATGGCCAGCACGATCGACCAGGGGCCGCTCTCGGCGACCTCGGCGACCGGCGCGACCACCGTGCGAAAGCGTCGTTCTGCGCGCAGGACGACCAGCACCGCCGGCGTGCCGTCTTCGATCGCGAGGCGGACGGCGTCGTAGAGGTCGGGGTCTTCGACGGCTTCCAGCAGCGGCGCGCCGATCGGCTCGCGTTCACCCGAGCGAAGCGTCAGCTCCGCCGCCGGATTCAGATAGCGAATCCGGGCATCGCGGTCGAGCGCGATGACCATGTCGCCGGTCGAGGCCAGCGCGCGCTCGAGCTGGTCGCGCTCCGCGGTGCGCTCCGACAGCGCTTCCTCAAGTCCCTCGACGGTCAGCAACTGGTCGGCCGACTGTTCGCGCAACTCGACCAGTCCGCGACGCGCTGCGTAGGAGCCGAAGGCGCACAGAGCAGCGCCGACGGCGAGCGCGAGCGCGCCGCCGACCAGCGAAACGTCGGCCGCGAAGAGTCCGACCCCGAGAAGTAGTGCGACGACACCGATTCCGACGGTACGCACGCTCAGCGCTCGAATCGATACCCCGCTCCCCGCACCGTGATCAGGTGGCGCGGCGGGACGTCCGGTTGCTCGATCTTCTTACGCAGCCAGCGTACGTGGACGTCGACGGTGCGCGTCCCGCCGGCGAAGGAGATGTCCCAGACATCGTTGAGCAACTGGTCGCGGGTGAAGGCGCGGCCGTCGCGCTGGGCGAGGTAGGCGAGCAGTTCGTATTCCTTGGGACGCAGCGCGATCGGCTCGCCGTCCCGGCTCAGCAGGCGACGGTTGAGGTCAAGGGTGAACTCTCCGAACTCGAGCACCCGATCCTCGACCGTCACATCCTGCTTGCGACGCAGATGCACCCGCACCCGAGCCTTGAGCTCGGCCAGCGAGAACGGCTTGGTGATGTAGTCGTCGGCGCCGAGATCGAGACCTCGAACCCGGTCGGCCTCCGACGTGCGCGCGGTCAGCAGCAGGACGGGCGTCTGCGACTGCTCGCGGATCCCGCGCAGGACATCCAGACCGTCCATGCGGGGCAGCATCAGGTCCAGCAACACGAGATCCGGCTGCAGAGCGCGGGCCATCGAGAGTCCCTCGACGCCGTCCTCGGCCGTGCGGACGCGGTAGCCTTCCATCTCCAGATTGAAGCGCAGCGTCTCCGCCAGCGGCCGCTCGTCCTCCACGACCAACACGGTGCGTGACACTGAGGCCTCCTCAACTCGAACCCAGTCTATCGACGCAGCCGATCAATCGAATGCGATCCGCTACACACGACCTTCGCTAGCCTGCCTCCACGACCCCAATCCTGAAAGAAGACCATCATGCGATTCGGATTCTGGCCCGGCGCCTCCAACCCCTGGGCCGAAGTACTGACCGTCGCCCGACACGCCGAGCGCACCGGCTGGGACCGCGTCTGGTTCGCCGACCACTTCATGCCCAACAAACCCGTCGGCGAGGACGCCTCCGACGAGATCATGCACGAGTCCTGGACCACCCTGGCCGCCTTCGCCTCGCGCATCCCGCGAATCAAGCTCGGACACATGGTCTCGGGCAACACCTACCGCCATCCGACCGTGACCGCCAAGATGGCCGCCCAGATCGACATCATCTCCGGCGGACGCTTCATCCTCGGCCTCGGCGCCGCCTGGCAGGAGAACGAGCACCACGCCTACGGCATCCACTTCGGCACGCTCAAGGAGCGCATGGACCGCTTCGAGGAGGCCTGCCAGCTGATCACCGAGATGTTCCGCTACGAGAAAACCAACTTCACCGGCGAGCACTACCAGCTCATCGACGCCCCGCTGGAACCCAAGCCGATCCAGACCCCGCTGCCCCTGATGATCGGCGGCGGCGGCGAGAAGCGCACCCTGCGCATCACCGCGAAGTACGCCAACGAGTGGAACGTCTGGGGCACGCCCGAAACCCTCATCCATAAGCAGTCCGTCCTCGACGCCCACTGCGCCGACGTCGGCCGCGACCCCGCCGAAATCGAGCGCTCCGCCTGCATGCTCCTGATGATGACCGACAACGAAGACGTCCTCGGCCCCATCCGAGCCAGCGGCCGCCCCGTCCTCGGAGGCTCCAACGACGAAATCAAGCAAACCGTCCAGGCCTACATCGACGCCGGAGTCGACGAACTGATCCTGCCGGACTTCACGCTGGGCGCGAACGCGTTCCAGCGGACGGAGCAAATGGACCGCTTCATCGAACAAATCGCCCCCGAGTTTCGGTAAGGAGGCGCCTTGGAGAGGTACCGTTGATGCCCGATCCCTCGTTCGAGGAGTTCGTCGCGCGCACAAGGGCCGAGTTCCTCGACGGCGCCCGGACCTTGCCCTGGGACGAGATCTGGCTGCGCATGGCCAACGCGCGGTTTGCGCTGATCGACGCGATCCAGGATGTGACCCAGGAGCAGGCCGACTGGACGCCGGACAAGATGGACTCGGAGGATGAGTCGACCTGGTCGATTGGCGAGATCATGCGGCATGTGATCACGGCTTCGCCGAATATCGCCGAGATCATCGCGGCGACGGCGAACGGCACGACTGTGGTGAAGGGTCCGCCGGGGCAGATCACGGCGCCGGCGTCGGATGTGGATGATCTTCGGTTGCAGGTGACGTCGGTGAGCGAGCGGTTGCTCAGTGTTGGGAATGCACTGCCTGAAGCGATTGATCAGGAGACGACGGTGCCGCACGCGTTCTTCGGGGATCTGCCGTCGATGGCGTGGCCGCTATTCCAGGCGTTCCACGACGGTGATCACACGCGACAGATCATCACCCTCAAGTCGCACCCGGATTTTCCGCCTTAGGGCTTCGGCGCGACGATATAGCCGTTCAGGTCGCCGATCATTTCCCAGCGCTCGGGTTCATTCCAGATCAGCCAAGCGGCGAGGGCGCATGTCAGCCCATCGAGGGTGTCGTCGAGGCGCTTGAGGCTCTTACCTCTGGCGTTTCGGGCGGTTTCGGGATGCAAGGCACGGGCGACATCTTCGTGCTCGAAGAGGTTGGGCGCCTCTTGCTCGATCAGTAATTGCAGGTGTCCCTGGTACTGATGCAGGCCGGCTCGCTTCTGCGCGACACGGCCTTTCTTGTACAGGATCCGTTCGGCCAGGTTGAAGAGACGAACGTGGATCGTATGCGGAAACACCTCAACCGCTGTACGACCTGTTCGATCGCTGCACAACAGACTTGCTGGGTCCAGCGTGAAGCCTGACGACTCCAGGGCTTTGCCGAGATCGATGCCTGCCGTGTACCCACGCCTGACGGCCAGCGAAGGGTGATAGGCCGACGCCTTATAGCGGCCGAACATGCTGGCGATCTTGCTTTCAGCGCGTCGTTCTTCGTTGTAGATCAACGGAGCGTCGATTGTGACGACGACAGGTCCGTCGACGGCGGTGACTGCATCAGCGAGCTTCGCGGTCTCGCAGGCAGCCGCTTCAAGCCGAGTACAACGGAGACTCTCCCGCGAGTCGCCTTCGAGCCAGCAGATGCCGCTTTCGTTCTTGGTGGTCCAGGCGAGGTCGAGGCCGATGAAGGTGGGCATGGTAGGGCTGTGCTGCTGTTGGCGAGATACCCGCGGCGAGCGCGGGTATGACAGACCCTATCTACCGATTGCGCGGGGCCTGGGAGTAGTCGCCGAAGGGGCCGTCTCTCCAGGCGAGGGCTCCCTTGAGGCCTTCGTCGCGCATCCGGCGGGACCACTCGTAATGCTGGCTGGTGAAGGTGCCGACGGCGTCGAGGTCGGTCGAGGAGCGCAGCGAGGAGTAGATGCCCATGTTCTCGTAGAAGCGGTTGACGTGGACCTTGAGCTGGGCCAGGTGGTCGGCGGGCAGGTTGGAGACGCGCTCGGCCAGGGCCATCGTCTTCTCTTCGAGTTCGTCGCGCGGGACGGCGTAGTTGATCAGGTTGAGTTCGGCCGCTTCCGTGGCGCGGATCGGGTCGCCGGTGTAGAAGAGCTCTTTGGCCTTGCGCATGTTGGTCAGCAGGGGCAGGATGGCCGAGGTGCGCGAGCCGGCGAAGCGCAGGCCTGGGTGGCCGATCTGGGTGTCCTCGGCGGCAACGACGAGGTCGGCCATCATCGAGAGCTCGAAGCCGCCGGCGATGGCGTAGCCGTGCAGCTGGGCGATGGTGATCTTCTGCATGTTCCAGAAGTAGAGCCAGATGTCGGTGACGCGAGCCATGCCGCCGCGGATGCCCATGATCAGGCGGTTGCCGTCGTCGTCGACGGTGCGGAAGCGTCGGTGGACGGCGTCGGCGCCGTAGCCGCCGGCCGGGGTCAGGTCGTAGCCGGCGGAGAAGGTGCGGCCGGCGCCCTTGACGATGATGACGCGGACATCGTCGTCGGCCTCGAAATGCTCGCAGGCGTCGCGGAAGTCGTAGATCAGCTCCTGCGAGAGCGCGTTCATTTTCTCGGGGCGGTTGAGCGTGAGTACGCCGATGCGGTCGTCGGTACCGGTGCGCTCGAGCAGGACGTTCTCGAAGGTTGGGAGGGACATGGGTTGGTCTCCAGCTGATGGCGGTGAAGAGACAGTCAGTCCGACCCAGCGTAGCCGACGGTCATTGATAGGCTTCTTCGATATGAAGAACGGAGCGAGGTCGGTCATGAGACCAATTCTGGCGGCGTTGGTCGCCGTTGCCGCGGTGCTGCTGGCCTGCAGCGATGAGATTCCTACGGTGCCTGTCGACCCGGAGGACGGGGAGCCGGGCACGGTTTCCAGCCTCGTAGCGAATGCGGATGCGTTTGAGTACGAGATCGGCGAGTACGGCGGGACGCTGACATTCGCGACCATTGCGGAGCCGTTGACGCTGAACCTGGCCCTGGCCAATGACTCGGGCTCGGCGGGCGTGCTGGGCAATCTGTTTGAGGGGCTGACCGAGATCTCGTGGCTGACGGGCGAGCCGCAGCCCAACCTGGCTCACACCTGGGACGTCTCGGCCGACGGCCTGACCTGGACCTTCTATCTGCGCCGCGACGTTCGCTGGCACGACGGCGAGCCGTTCACGGCGGCCGATGTCGAGTTCACGTTCAACCAGATCATTTACAACGAGGAGATCCCGACATCGACTCGGGCGACGTTCAACTTCCGCCTGCTGAACGAGAACGGCGAGTGGCAGGTCGCGCCGATGACGGTGGAGGCGGTCGACGACTATACCGTGCAGTGCGTCCTGCCGGTGTCGTTTGCCCCGTTCCTGCGTTCGATGGCGACGGCGATCTACCCGCAGCACATCCTGCAGCCGTACGTCGACGCGGGCACGTTCAACGAGGCCTGGGGGATCGACACCGATCCATCGGAGATCGTCGGTACGGGTCCATTCCTGATCGAGGAGTACGTGAGCGGTGAACGGGTGGTGTTCAGCCGCAATTCCGACTACTGGCTGACCGACGACGAAGGCAATCGCCTGCCGTATCTCGACCGGATCGTCCAGGTGATCGTGCCGGATCTGGACAGCGAACTGGAAGCGTTTCGCAGCGGAGTGGCCGACGTTCACGGCGTGCTCGGGCATGAGTTCGCCGACCTGGAACCACTACAGGAGGACGAGAACTTCAGCATCCACCGACGGGGACCGAATTTCGGCTCGACCTTCCTGGCCTTCAACCAGAACCAGGGGACCAATCCGGAGAGCGACGAGGCGTACCTCTCCGAGGAGAAGCTGTACTGGTTCGGCAACCTGGAGTTTCGGCGGGCGGTGGCTCACGTCGTCGATAAGGACGCGATCATCGAGCAGGTTCAGCATGGGCTGGGATACCCACAATGGTCACCGATCAGTCCGGCAACGGGCAACTTCCACAATCCCGAGGTCGCAACTTATGAGTATGACCTCGAACGGGCCAATGCGATCCTCGATGAACTCGACTGGACCGACCGCGACGGCGACGGGTTCCGCGAGGATGACCGGGGCAACGAGATCGCATTCGTGATGGCGACCAACGAAGGCAACACCGTGCGCGAGCAGGTGACGGAGATCATCCACCGGGGAATGACCGAGATCGGACTGAACGTCGATTTCCAGATCGTCGACTTCGGCGAACTGGTTGGCCAACTAACTGCGTCCTACGACTGGGATGCGATCGTAATCGGCTTCACCGGCGGGCCCGATCCGTACAGCGGCATCGTGCTCTGGCACAGCTCAGAGAATCTGCACCTCTGGTACCCCAACCAGGAGGAGCCGGCGTCGGCATGGGAAGCAGAGCTGGACGACCTCTACATCCGCGCCAGCCAGGAACTGGATCGAGAGCTGAGATTCGAGCTGTACCACCGGGCCCAGGAGCTCGTGGCCGAGAACCTGCCGTTGATCTACACGTCACACGCCGAGCGCCTGAACGCGGTCCGGAACGTCTTCGGCAACACGACGCCGACGCTGTATGGGTTGTGGGACGTGCGCTACCTGTATCGGACGGACTAGCTGCCAACGAACGGCCAGCCAGGCACTTTGGCGCACCTCGACAACGAGTCAGTCGACGGCCTATCTTGTTATCGAGTAGACATTTGCCCGCGCGGGAGTGTCCGCGACTGCCCGAGGAGCCTGACGATGGTGACCGTTGACAAGCTGGACGAACTTCAGATAGAGCCGGAGGTTCCTGAGCTGGACCTTTCCTGGCTCAACCTCGATACCGAATGGGGCGTCAGCGCCGAACCTGGCCGCAAGGGTCTGACCCTGCAGCAGATCAACAAGACGCTGTATGGCGACATCCCGGCGACCTCGGATGACAGCTCGGCGCGGCCTCGGGGCGCGGCGGCGCCCGAGGGCGCGACTCCGCGGATGACGCCCTGGGTGCTGGGCGATGCGACGGAGACCTTCTCGGACTCGGCCGGACTGTTGTACGACGAGGCGGTTTCGCGGCAGTGGTCGTCGGCGACCGACATTCCCTGGGACACGCTGGACGAGCTGCCGGAGGACATCGAACGGGCGATGGTGCAGCTCTGCACCTCGCTGACCGAGGTCGAGTTCATCGCGGGCGACGTGCCGGGCAAGTGGCTGCCGCGGATTGCCGCCGACCACTACGAGTCGGGCCTGTTCCTGATGTCGCAGGTGATGGACGAGGCGCGTCACACCGACGTGTTCCGCAAGCGCGCTCTGGCCAACGGCGGCGGTCTGCTGCTGCAGGGCGGCGGCGGCGGTCTACGGCAGATCCTCGAGGCCGAGGACTTCACCCAGATGTCCTCGATGCTGCACATCCTCGGCGAGGGCTTTGTCCAGTCGCTCTTCCGCCTGGGCGAGCTGATCGCGCACAACGAGGCCGAGAAGCGGATCTTCCGCCTGGCCGCGCAGGACGAGTCGCGCCACGTCGCTTACGGCGTCACGCACCTGAAGTACACGCTGGAGCATGAGCCAGAGAAGGCCGAGGAAGTCCACTGGACGCTCGACATGTTCGAGGACACGCTGGTCGACCCGGATCAGGCGAATCCCGGACTCGCCGGCGCGCTGGTCTACCTGCTGGGCGACGGCGATGTCGACGAGGGCTGGCGATTGTTCTGGCACGTGCGGCGCAAGCAGGTGCTGGAGTACCTGCACCGGCTCGACGTGGCCGGTCTGGGCGGCCGTCTGGAGACCGGTCGGCTGCACCCGGCGCTGGCGGGCGCACTCGACGAGAACTAGGACGCGTCAGACGAGTTCAACGGCGGCGCGGGTTGCGACCCGCGCCGCTTTTGTCTGTGGAGGAGATCAGTATGCCCGACAACGATGTGATCGCCGCCGCGAAAGAACGGCTGGAGCAGTCGGGGCTGCCCTCGGACTGGCTGGACATTCCGGTGCACTGGGGCGTCAAGGCGAAGGAGCAGGCCACGCCGGAGAACGGCGGCTTGCGCTTCGAGTACCTGAACGTCGATGTGTACGGGGAAGTGCCCGAGTACTGGGACAACAACACGGAGATCCCGCGCGGCGCGGTGCCAGACACCCGCACCGAGCAGATGGGCTACTCGATCTTCAACAAGTCCGAGGTCTGGTCGGACCTCTGCGCGGGGTTGTACGAGGACGCCATTGCTGACCGCTGGAACTCGTCCTCCGACGTCCCCTGGGACTCGCTGGAGCCGATCGGCGCCGATCTGGAACGCGCCGTCTGCCAGATTGCGACGTTGATGTCGGAGTACGGCTGGACGAAGGCGCAGACGACCGGGCGCTGGCTGCAGGAGATCTCGTACGGATACATCGAGGTGAAGCTGTTCCTTGGCACGGTCGTCTTTGACGGGGCGCGGCTGTATGAGGTCTGGCGCAAGCGGGCGCTGGCGAACGGCGGCGGACTTGGCCGCGGCGGGCGCAACTGGAAGTTCCTGCCGCTGACCCAGAGCTATACGTTCTCGGAGTTCGTGGTTGCATCGATCATGCACGATTCGATGCTGCTGGCCCTGCTGCGTCACGGCGAGCAGCTCGCGCAGACTGAAGCGGAGCGCAAGATCTACGAGCTCTGCCAGCAGGACATCGAGCGGCACCTGGCGTACTTCGTCGATCACATGCGCTACCTGATGCTCAAGGAGCCGGTGCGCCGCGAAGAGATTCACCGCTACATGAACAAGGCCGAGTGGTACCTGGCCAAGGACGGCGACGACACGCTCTACAGTGCGCTCGCGGTGATCATGGGCGACGGCCGGGAGGGCGCCGAGGAAGCGATGGCCGACGTGGCCGAGCTGCGGCGTGAGCAGATTGAGACCTACCTCGGATATCTGAGGCAGTGCCACCTGGCCGATCGGGAAGATCGGTTGAACGAGGAACTGCGCAAGTGGGCCGGGATGGTCGAGTTGGAGGAAGAGGAGAAGATCCCGGTGTAGCCTCCGCTCGGCGCTACGCCAGGCAGCGGAGGGGTTGGCCGCCGTTGAACTCGATCATCTGGCCGAAGGCGGTGACCATGTCGATCTCGGCGCCCCATTCCTCACCCCGGATCTCGCTGTAGGCGCGGTGGAGGTTGCCGACGATTCGCTCTTCGTCGGTCCATTCGCCGAAGCGGCCGAGGTCGAGATCCTGGGCCGCGGCGAGTGGATCGACATCGGCATCGAATGCGGCTTTGGCGGAATCCTGAACGAACTCGAGGTAGGCGTCGACCTCGTCGAGCACGGAGGCGTCGGCGACCGGACCGTGACCGGCGATGACAGTCTCGATGGGCAACTCCTTCAAGCGGTCCAGCGCCGAGCGCCAGCCGGCGACCGAGCCCATCAGGGCGAACGGCGTGCCCTGATTGAAGATGATGTCGCCAGCAATGAGGATCCGGCGCTCGGGAATCCAGACGACGGCGTCGGTGTTGGTGTGCGCGGGCGAGACGTAGATGAGCTGCAATTCGAGGTCGCCGGCGTAGAGCGTCATGGTGTCGTCGAAGACGACGTTGGGCGCGACCGGCGTGACGTCTCCCCACTCGACGGTGGGGAACATCACCGAGACTCGCTCCAGCTGACCGGGGGCTTCGCGCAGGATCTGGTCTCGGCAGTTGCGGTGGCCGATGATCACGGCGTCGTCGCTGAAGAGGCAGTTGCCGTAGGTGTGATCCATGTGCGCGTGCGTGTTGACCAGGGTGCGCACGGGATTTGAGGAGAGGCGCTTGATCGCCTCGCGGAAGAGGCGGGTGCGTCGCTCATTGGCGCAGGCGTCGATCGCGATGACCTGGTCGCCGACGTCGACAAATGCGGGGTTGTTCAGGCACCAGGAGCCGTCGTGCTGGATGTAGGCGAAGATGCCGTCCGAGACTTCGACCACTTCGGGGTCGGGGAGGATGTCAGAGGGGGTGGTGTGTTCCGTGCTCATTTGATCAGGCTCGTTTCGTGTTGTCTCTCGGTTCCAGGGCTGTCCGACGTAGAGCGAGATTGCCGTGGCAAGCGGGCAATGACAATCTAGGAGTTGGCGAAGAAGTCGAAGTCGTCCATGATTCGCTGGTAGCGGCGCTCGACCTGGTCACGCAACTCGGGATGGGAGAAGATCAGGCGTCGATTGGCCTTGACTCCGCGAATCACGATGCGGCCAACGTCTTCCGGGTTCATCTGCTGCGACATCATGCCCGCGCTGAAGCCCCGCGCGGGCTCGTCGCTTGGCCCGCCGAACTCGCGGGGGCGGTTGCGTTCGGCCATGTCGATCAGAGTGTCGACGCCGCCTGGGCAGAGCGCCGAGACGCCGATCCCTTCCGCGGCGAGTTCATCGTGCAGCGACTCCGTGTAGGCCAGCGCCGCGTGCTTACTGCTGCTGTAGACACCCAGCGGGACGACCTCGTTGAGGCGCAGTCCGGCCATCGAAACGGTGTTGACGATATGCGCGTCGCCGTCCTGCGAGCGCATCCGCGGCAAGAAGGTGTTGACGCCGTTGATCACTCCGAAGAGGTTGACCCGGAACGTCCAGTCCCAGTCGGCCTGCGTGCCCTCGCTGACGGGTCCGGCGGTCATGACGCCGGCGTTGTTGACGAGCAGGTTGAGTTCACCGAACTCGGCGTAGACCTGCTCGGCCAGCCATTCGTAGGCGACGGTGTCGGTGACATCGAGGTCGACCGGCAATGCCTGGACCTCCTTCGATTCGACCTCGGCGGCGACCGCCTGAGCGGTGCCTTCCTGGACGTCGGCGAGGATCACATGCATGCCTTCGTCGGCGCAGGCCAGCGCGATGCCGCGTCCGATGCCCGAACCAGCGCCGGTCACCAGCGCCACCCTGCCGCTCAGGTTCTCCATCGGACGCCCCCTTCGATCGCGAATGACTGAGCAGAGGCTAGCGTTACCCTCACTCGAATGACGACCGAAACGACCGGAGAATCGGGAGCGGGGGATTCCAGGGCCGCGCTGGCCGGCATGACGGTGCTGGAGGACGGCGGCGGGATCGCCGCATCGTATGCGGGCAAGTTGCTCGCCGACCTGGGGGCGGATGTTGTCAAGGTTGAGTGTCCGAGCGGCGATGAGGTGCGGCGCAAGTCTCCGTTCCCGGAGGATGAGCCGGGGCGCGAGCGCAGCGGGCTGCATCTCTTCCTCGACACCAACAAGCGCAGCGTGACGCTGAACCTAGAGTCCTCGGCCGGTCGCCGGATGTACCGCGACCTGGCGCGGCGATGCGGGACGGTGATCACATCGCGGCAGATCGCGGAGCAACGAACGCTGGGCTTGACCTGGGAAGACCTGTCGGCCGATGCGCCCGAGTTCAACCAGGTGACGATCACGGTGTTCGGAATCGGAACGCAGCGCGAGGGCTGGCAGGCGGAGTCGCTGATCGCGTCGCTGGCGAGCGGCATCTCCTATCGGATTGGAGATGCTGACCGCGCGCCGCTGGGATTGCCGTATGACGCGCCGCAGTTTCAGGGTGGGATCCATGCGGCGATTGCAGCGTTGCTGGCGCGCCGGGCGACGCGCGAAGACGGGCTGGGACAGCACGCGTGGCTGTCGATCGTCGACATCATCAGCAATGTGATGGCCGGGGCCGGGGTTGCGCCATTTGTGTTCACGGGACAGTCTCGTGGTCGCGCCGGGACGCATATGAACGCCTTCTATCCGTGGCAGGTGACGCCGGTCAAGGACGGCTACTACGAAGTGATCACGATGGTCGACCGGCAGTGGAATCGGTTCATGGAGCTGATGGGGGATCCCGACTGGCAGCACGACGAGCGATTGGAGAATCGTTGGCTCGCGTTTCAGCACACCGAGGAGCTGGACGCGTTCTGGCACCCGTGGATGGCGGAGCGGACCAAGGCGGAGCTGATGGAGCTGTTCGGCGAGAACCACATTTCGTTCCAGCCAGTGCATACGATCGGTGAGGTGGCGGAATCGGAGCAACTGCGGGCGCGGGAGTTCTGGGCGGAGATCGAGCATCCGGAGTTCGAGGAGTCGGTCAGGTTGCCGGGCGCGCCGTACCAGCTGAGTGAGAGTCCGTGGGCGATCCGGCGTCGTGCGCCGCTGCTGGGGGAGCATACGGCGGAGGTGCTGTCGGAGGTTGGCGTTGCGAGGTCGGAGCTGGCGCGGTTGCGGCGATCCGGGATCGTGTGACTACTGGAGCATGTAGCGGACGATCTGCTCGGCGGCGTCGGTGTGTTTGGCCAGGGATTCGGGGTCGACGCAGCGGTCGTAGGTGTCCTGGGGGCTGTGGAAGTAGGGGTGACCGCCGAGGAAGGAGGCGAAGCGACCGTTGATCTCTCCGATGTTGCGGGCTTCTCCGAAGCCGGCATTGCCGACCGGAAAGGCTCGGCGTTCGAGCGACTGGGCGTTGAGGGCGTCTGTGGCGACGCTGAAGAGCTCGTCGTCGGAGGCGGCGTAAGCCGCTTGTCCATTTCGGGAGCCGATGGAGGCGCCGAGGTGCATCCAGGCGTGGACGTCGTGGGCGGCGTCGCCGAGTTCGCGGATGTAGTGATCGAGGCCGAGGTGGTGGAGTTCGTGTCCGCTGGAGGCGACGAGGTTGAGCGCGCGTCGGCCGGGGTTGGCGGCGATCCGTCCGGCGATTTCGATCCAGACGGCGATGCCACCGCCGCGCTCGGCGGCGCAGGTGTACCAGCCCGACTTGGGCGTCATCAGGACGACCGGCGCTGCGCCGGGATCGGTCCCGGGAATGCCGGCGACGACATTGTCGGCGGGCGCGTCGACCCGTCCGCCGTCGACGATCATGGTGATCTCGGAACCTACGGCGTCGAGGATGGGGGCGGCGTCGATGGGCGCGACCTGGAGGACGGGCAGTTCGATGGGGTCCAGGGGTCGCTCGGCGTTGCGCAGGACGGGATGACCGTCGGGATCGCCCATGACGAGGATGACGCCGTCTGCGCCGTCCTGACGGGCGAGTTCGAAGGCGGTGTAGATGCCGGCGGCCATGCGCTCCTGGTCGTCGTGGGCGAACTCCCAGACGACGATGCCGGGACCGTTGTCAGTGCGCAGTGTTGCGGTGAGGCCGTTGTGGTCGGTGAGGGCGCCGTCAAAGGTCGGGACGGCGGGAATGTCCCAGGGGCCGAAGCGGATTGAGGCGTCGTGGATTTCGACGCGGGGGAAGCGCCAGGTCTCGTGGTCGGCGTCAACGCCGATTTTGCGCAGTTCTTCGATCATCCACCAGGTGGTCGTGTTGTCGGCCTCGCGGCCGGTGCGGTGGATGCCCATCTCCTCGTAGGCGCGGATGCGGCGTTCGGCGTCGTTCATGGTCAGTCTGCGACTGCTGCCGTCTGGCGGGCGGCGGCGGCGTCGCGGCGGGCGACTTCGGCTTTGACCATGGGGATGAGTTCGCGGCCGTAATCGATGGCGTCGGGCAGGGGTTCGAAGCCACGGATGAGGATGGTGGTGACGCCGAGGTCGATGTACTTGAGCAGGACTTCGGCGACCTGCTCGGGGGTTCCGACGAGGGCGGTGCTGTTGCCCGCGGCGCCGGTCGCGCCGGCGATCGGCATCCAGAGGCGTTCGTCGTGGATTTCGCCCTGAGCGGCGAACTCGAGCAGGCGCTGCGAGCCTCGTGACTGGGGACGGAAGTCGAGCGGTTGCTTGGAGAGCTTTTGCACGGCGGCGAGGTAGTTGTGGGCCTTCTCCCAGGCCTGGTCCTCGGTCGGGGCGATGATCGGGCGGAAGGAGACGGAGAGTCTGGGCTTGCGGCCGTGCCTGGCGGCGCCTTCGTGAACGCGTTCGATGGTCGAGGCGATCGAGGCGCGCGGTTCGCCCCACATCATGTAGATGTCGGCATGCTTGACGCCGATTTCGAAGGCGATGTCGGATGCGCCGCCGAAGTAGAGGGGGATGCCGCCGGGCTGGATCGGCGTGACCTCGGGGTTCTGGCCGACGACCTGGTAGAACTCGCCGTCGAAGTCGAAGGGCTCGCGGCCGTGGGCGTCGTGCTCCAGCGTGCGGCGCAGGATGCTGAGATACTCGTCGGTGCGACGGTAGCGCTCGTCGTGGCCCTTCCAGTCCCCGTCGCGCTGCTGTTCGACGTCGTGTCCGCCGGTGATGACGTGGACGGAGACGCGCCCATTGGTGAAGAAGTCGAGCGTGGCGAACTTGCGCGCGGCGAGGGTCGGGGCGACGAATCCGGGACGGTGGGCGATGAGGAACTTGATCCGTTCGCTGCAGGCGGCAGCGGCCTGGGCGACGTGGAGACCGTCGGCGGCGCCGGAGGTGTAGCCGACGAGGACGCCGTCGAAGGCGGAGTCTTCGTGCGCCCTGGTGAATCGACAGAGGTAGTCATGGTCGATGCCGCCACCAATGATGTGCATGGCGGCATTGGACTCGGACGGCTTGACGCCGATCATTCCCAGGAATTCGACGGGCATGGTTCACCTCACTCAACTCAAAGATTCAGGATAGAGAACGGGGCGTCGGGGGAGAATTTTGGGGTGGAGCCGACGATCTGGCGTGCTGGGCTGGGAATTGGGCTTCAGATTGTCCGGCAAAGTCCAGATTTGTCCGGTTGAGTCCAGATTTGGCTCAGTTTTGCTAGGTTTTGGCCAGGAAACTCTCCTTTTTTGCTGGATTTTGTCGGCGGGGAGCGTAGAGCTCGCGGACGATGGCGTCGAGGGCGGCGACGCGGACGCAGCCGGGGTTGTGGTCGGCGGAGCGTCGCCAGAGTCGGTCGATGTTGGCTCGGAGGTGGAATGGGTTGGACATGATTCGGGGGTTTCGGGTATAGGTACGTTTGTTCTTATTGTAACCGGGCGTGGTCGAGATGGGGCGGGATGCCTCGCGGCTGGCGTTACGAGTCAGCCGAGGCGCGCTTCAGGTTGAGGGCGAGGAGGCGTTCGAGGATTTGCTCGTCTTCGATGTCGGCGGGCCAGCCATAGGCGGCGAAGACGGCGGCGTCGAGGTTCTGGTGGAGGTTGTCGAGCCAGGTGGGTCGCTGGTTGTAGAGGTTGGTCAGGGTTCGCTGCTTGAGTTGTTTGGCGGCCTCGTCGTCGACGGGCAGGAGGCGGGGCGGGAGCGAGGGGATCACGTCGGGCTGCTCGCGGACCCACTCGGGCGGGTTGAGCCAGAGGCGGCGCTTGTCGTCCAGCTCTTTGGCGGCTGCGCCGATGGCGTCGCGGTGCTCGCGCTGCTCGGGCGTCAGCACGTCATCGGGGGTGTTGAGCGGCCAGGGGAACGGGAAGGTCTCGAAGGTTGTGGTCGGCGTGTAGCGCGGGTCGTTGCCAACGCCTAGCCAAGTGCACATGCGCAACGACCAAAGCTCGTGGGCTCGGGAGTGCAGGACGCCGAATGCGTAGTCGTCCCCACGGGCTATCACAACAACCAGGCTGTCAGGTAGTTGCGGATGAGCCAACCAAGCAAAAAGTCGGTGCTTGGCAGTCTGAGTAGTGACGACGAAGCGGTCCAAAGGCCTGAGTGCGGCGCGCATTCTCGGACGGGCTTCTTCGTGTCGCCACCACCGATCTCGCGTCGACTTCCTCCGATTGGTTGCGCGAACTGGCTTCACGTGTTGTTCGACATGCGTGAACGGCATTTCATATTCGGCTGCCTCAACCTCATCATGTTCTGTACCAAAATCGATGATGAATCGGTCACGAGGACGACGAACGATGTCTAATCCGCTCTTCAAGGGAACCACTACATCCGAATTCGGGCGCAGATTGGTGTTGGCTGGCTGGGTCAACATTTCCCGGGCAAGCAGGCCGGTCACGTCGAAGTTTCCTCCTTTTTTCACCCCTTGGAACGAGGCACCTTGATTCTCCAATAGACGCCCTGCCCTCGTCAGATCGATGCCAGCTGTCAGATCGCGGTTTATCGCAGCGACAAGGTCTCCATCCAGTGTTCTGTGCTGTTCTGAGCCGGCATCCTGCGCCACGATTGAGACCCTGACAGCGGCACCTTCGACAGTCCAAGGCTCATCTGACCAAGCCATGAAGATGTCGCCGCTCTCCTTGATGCGTTCCAACGTCCGTCTACCTGATCCATCCCTCATTGAGTTGGTACCCAACAGGCCGGCGCGCTGTGCTAGTCCTGCCTCAATCTGCATTCGCGCCATCTCGTGCCAGTAACAGCACAGATCGGCTCCGCTGGGGACGACGGTTCCCCAGACATCAAACATGGCCTCAACGTACTCGTCCCCCAGTGATGCCCGTAGTCGCATTCCCATTCCCAGGAACGGAGGGTTGCCGATGATGAACTCGGCCACTGGCCAAGTGGCCGGAATCGGATTGCCTTCCTCGTCGTGGGCGAGGATCGCGTCTCGGAGTTCGATGTTGTCGAGCGGTTGGAGGACGGGGTCTCGGGGGAAGCCGTAGCCGTGGTCGAGCATCCACTGGATGTGTCCGATCCAAATGGCGACGCCGGCGAGCTCCTTGGCGTAGGGGTTGATCTCGATGCCGAGCACGTTATGCGGATCGACGCGGGGGAACTCGCCCGTGATGCGCAGCCGCTCGGCGCCCCAGCGGATGGCCGCCTCTTCGAGGTCCTTGAGCAGTCTCAGCGTGACGTAGAGAAAGTTGCCGGAGCCGCAGGCGGGGTCGAGGACGCGCACGTCGCGCAGGCGCTGGAGGTAGGCGCGCCACTCGGTCTCGGCGTCCCGCTCCCATTTGGGCAGGTTGGCGCGGCGGAGGCCGTCGCGCGTGAGCGGGCTGGGCTGGCGGTCCTTCATCAGCCCGGCGACGCGCTCCTGCATTGCGGCGAACTCGCGTCGCAGCGGCGTCATGACGACCGGCTCGACGACCATCAGGATCTTCTCGCGGTCGGTGTAATGGGCGCCGAGCTGCCCGCGTTTGGCCGGGTCGAGTCCGCGCTCGAAGAGGGTGCCGAGGATGGCGGGCTCGACCTGGGACCAATCGAGGTTGGAGGCCTCGGCGACGGTGCGGAGCTCGTCGCGGGTGAAGCTGAGGGCGGAGTCGTCGTCGAAGAGTCCGCCGTTGAACCACTCGATGCGGTCGTTGCCGAAGAAGCGGCTGGCCTCGCGGTCGGACATGCGGCGGAAGACGTCGGTGAGTCCGTCGGTGAAGGCCTCGGGGTCGTCGGCGCGAGAGGTGATCATGTTGGTGACGAGCTGTTTGGGGAGCAGGCCGACGTCCTCGGCGAAGAGGCAGAAGAGAACGCGGTTGAGGAAGTGGGCGACCGACTCGGGTTCGTGTCCGCGGTCCTGCATGGAGCGGGCGAGGTCGGCGAAGCGGGTGGCGGCGGCCTGGGTGACTTCGTCGGGCGTCTGTCGGGGTCGCAGCTTTTCCGGCTCGATCATCACCGCGCGCAGGATGTCGAGCGCATCTCTTGTTGGGTCGCCGCCGGCGGCGAGGTCGTCGAGGGTGATCTCGTAGACGCGCGGTCGGGTGTTGGTGAAGTTGGTGTGGACCTGGATGCGGTCCATGTCGCTGACGACGAGGGCGGGCGGGTTTTCGAGGTCTTCGCGGTAGTCGAGGAGCTGTCGGTAGGCGGCGGCGAGGTCGGCGCGGTCGCCCTTGTACTCCCAGCCGAAGTGTCCGCGCTTCCAGACGTCGGCCCAGCCCTGTCCGCCGGTGCTCAGCCGCTCGGCGCCGGCCTCGAAGGTGTAGGACGCGCCAGAAGGATCGGCTTCGGCGGGGGTCTGAACGCCGAGGAGTCGGCAGAGGTCGAGGAAGTGTTCCTGGGAGGAGGCGCTCTCGCGGCGGGCGTTGTCACGCCACTTGGCGGCGAACTCGGCGGCGGAGAGGGATGCAGTCGGCGGCACGTCTCGTCCTATTGGGGGATAGGGCAAGCGTAGTTGAGGGGCAGGGGAGAGCGGGATGGATCGGGTCCCCGCGTGAAGCGGGGACGGGGGGGTCGTCAGGCGTCCTGGAAGATGGGGCGGCGTTTTTCCATGAAGGCGGTTCGGCCTTCTTTGTAGTCGTTGGAGGCGAAGCAGGCCTGGACGAGGGCGTTGACTTCGTCGAGGTTTCGATGGTCGGGGTCTTTGGGTATTTCCTGGATGGCTCGGCGGATGGCTCGAATGGTCTTGGGGGCGTTCTGGGCGATGGTGGCGGCGAGGTCGTGGACGGTGGGTTCGAGGTCTTCGAGGGTAGTGACGCGGTTGACGAGGCCCCAGCGGGCGGCGTCGGCGGCAGGGAAGCGTTTGCCGGTGAGCAGGATTTCCTGGGCGGCGGGGAAGCCGACGAGGTCGCAGAGGGTCTTGACGCCGCCGTAGCCGTAGCCGAGGCCGAGGCGGGCGGCGGGGACGCCGAACTGGGAGTCGTCGGAAGCGATGCGCAGGTCGGCGCGCAGGGCGGTGAGCAGTCCGCCGCCCATGCAGAAGCCCTGGATCATGGCGATGATCGGCTTGTCGAGCTCGCCGTAGGCTCGGCCGGCGGCGGCGCCGATCTCGTCGTACTTCTTGATGGTCTCGGGGTTGGAGCGCTGGGCTTCGAACTCGGAGATGTCGGCGCCCGACACGAATGCGCGGTCGCCGGCGCCGGTCATGACGACAACGCGAACGTCGGGGTCGTCGCGGAAGGTGTGGAGGATGGTTGGGATGGCGGCGTTCATGGCGACGCCCATGGCGTTGAGTTTCTCCGGGTTGTTGAAGACCATCCAGCCGATGCCGTCCTCGGACCAGGCGAGCATCTTGTCGGTGTCGAGGGGGACGTGGTTCTTCATGGTTGGTCTCCTGTGGGTGGGCGGTTAGATGACGCCGCGGGTGCGGAGGTCAGCGATGGCTTCGGGGGTGTAGCCGAGGTCGGAGAGGACTTCCTGGTTGTGTTGGCCGAGTGCGGGTGTGCCGAGGCGCATCTTCTCGGGCTGTGGGGTGCGGGCCATGTTGATTGGCTGTCCGACGACGGTGATTTCTCCGCGCTCGGGATGCGGGGCCTGTCGGGCGATGCCGAGATGCTTGACCTGTTCGTCCTCGAAGGTGCCGGGGATGTCGTAGATCGGTCCGCAGGGGACTCCGGCCTCGTTGAGGCACTGGATCCAGTAGGCGGAGGTGTTGGTGCGGGTTCGCTGGTTGATGTCCTCGTTGAGGGCGGCTCGGTTCTTCGAGCGACGGACGGAGGAGGCGTAGTCGGGGTGGTCGAGCAGTTCCTCGGCGCCGATGGCTCGGCAGAGCCGGGTGTACATGACGCCGCCCGAGGCGGCGATGTTGATGTGTCCGTCGGCGGTCTCGTAGACGCCGGTCGGCATCAGCGTGGGATGGTCGTTGCCGGCCTGGGGCGGGACCTCGCCGTCGATCGTCCAGCGCGTGGCCTGGAGGTCGAGCATGGCGATCTGGGCCTCGAGCAGCGAGGTGTGGACCCACTGGCCTTCGCCGGAGCGCTCGCGCTCGATCAGGGCGATGAGGATGGCCTGGGCGAGGAAGTTGCCGGCTGTGAGGTCGGCGATCGGGATGCCGACGCGGACGGGTCCGCCGCCGGGCAGTCCGTTGACCGTCATGATTCCGCCGAGACCCTGGGCGATCTGGTCGACGCCGGCGCGCCAGGCGTAGGGCCCGTCCTGGCCGAATCCGGAGATGCTGCCGTAGACGATGCGCGGGTTGCGGGCGCGACAGGCTTCGTAGTCGATGCCGAGGCGGCGCTTGACGTCGGCGCGGTAGTTCTCGACGACGACATCGGCGCGCTCGACCAAGGTGAGGAAGATCTCGACCGCCTCGGGCTCCTTGAGGTTGAGGGTGAGGGAGCGCTTGTTGCGGTGCAGGTTGAGAAAGTCGGAGGACTCGCGAGCGCCGGTGACGCCTTCGCCCTGTCCGGGGACTTCGGGCTGCTCGATCTTGAGGACGTCGGCGCCCCAGTCGGCGAGTTGCCGGGTGGCGGTGGGGCCGGCGCGGGCGCGGGTGAGGTCGAGGACGAAGAGGTGGTCGAGGGGGAGGTAGGTCATGATCGTCAGGCTGGAACTGAGGCTGGCTCGGTGAGTTCGGTTCGGTAGCGCACGTCGACGTCATCGCTGAGGAGGCCTGCGTGAGTCCAGTGGGTGAGGCGTTCGGCGATTCGCGTGTTGGCTTCGAGTCGGATGCTGGCGGCGTTGTTGCGGATGTCGAGGGCTTCCGGCAGGGGTTGGTCGAGGCCCTGGTCGGCGCGTTCGTGCATGAGTCGGTGGTCGTCGATGGCGTCGAGGGGGAGGAACTGGGCGCCGGTCTCCGAGGTGGCGGCCCAGAGCGTGTAGAGCGCGTTGCAGTTCCAGCTACAGGCCTCGCAGCGCCACTGCTCGAACAGGTTGAAGGCTCGGTGGGCGCCTCGTTGGGATGAGGCTTCAATACGCAGGGCGAGTTCGACGATTTCACCGGCGAAGGGGTCGTGTTCACCGGCGCCGGAGCAGCCGTGGGACTTCCAGACGAGGCCATGGCTGGTGTAAAGCAGGCCCATCGTGCGGTGGAGACGGTCGAGGTCGGGTTGTCGGGCGCGCCACTGGTCCTCGACGTCTTCCTGGATGCGTCGCAGGTAGCGGAGTTCGTTGAGCGATTCCTGGCTTCTCATGGGTCGGGTCCTGTCGTGCTCGGCCTCAGGCTAGAGGGTCGAACTCCGCGAGGAGGCGTACACGCGGATACCGCCCATGCGCGGCGCGCTGGAAGCGCTCGTCTGCGGTCCACAGTTCGCAGTCGAGCGACTCTGCCAAGGCCAGGTAGATGGAATCGTAGACAGCACCCTGATCGAGTAGGCGGGCGAGTTCTATCGCTCGTGGATAGAACGCAAAGGCGTGATGAAACTCGATCCCGGTTGACCTGAGTCGTCGAATCAGCGCTGTTGCCGCGCTCACCTCTAAACGGTCGCGCCGGACTCGCTGATGCAAGGTGTTAGAGGTCTCACCAAGAAGTGTGTAGGGGGCAGTGACTCGGACCGAGTCGCGGCTCCATTGATTCGCAAGCGCGGACGCCGTATTAGAGTCGTGTTCGCGAATCAACCACTTGACTGCGATGTTGGCATCAACAACGACAGTCACCGCCACTCGTCCAGTTGCTTCGTTCGTTCTTCACGAGCTTCGCGAATCAGATCGACTGAGTTGCCTGGGAACACTCGATCGCCCAGCAGCTCGTCGCGGAATGCGAGCAGACCATCGATGTCGAACGGCTTGCCACCACTGACGCGCGCTTCTGTGGCCTTGCCGAGGTCGCGCTCGATGACGCTACGGCAGTACGAAGGCACGTCCATGCCCTCGCTCTCAGCCGCCTCACACAGGCTCCGGTGGAGTTCGGCGTCGAGGTCGATTGTGACAGGGCGGCGGTCGGGAGCAGACATGCTGAACTCGCAAACTGAGTACTTGACGCCAGACTATCGCCGTTAGTCCGGTAAGTGTCCTCACTCGCCCTTGAACTCGGGTTGGCGGCCTTCGGCGAAGGCTCGGGGGCCTTCTTTGGAGTCGGCGGTTTGGCCGACGATCCAGCGGAGGGAGCCTCCGAAGCGGTTGGCCTGGGCGAGGGTCATGTCTCCCTGGGCGTTAATCAGTTCTTTCATGGCTCGGACGGCGATGGGGGCGTAGCCGGCGACCTGGGCGGCCATTTCCTGGGCGGTCGGGAGGAGCTGGTCCTGAGGAACGAGGCGGGAGATGACGCCCCACTGGAGCGCTTCCTCCATGCTCAGGCGGCGGCCGAGGTAGAGCAGCTCGTTGGCGTAGGCCTGGGGGATGGCGCGGGGCAGGCGCATGGGGCCGCCGGCGAGCGGGAAGAAGCCGAGCGTGATCTCAGGCAGGCCGAGGCGGGCGCGGGCGTTCTCTGCGCCGATGCGCAGGTCGCAGACGAGGGCGATCTCGAAGCCGCCGCCGAGGGCGTGGCCGTTGATCGCGGCGATCAAGGGCTTCTTGGCGTCGAACTCGTCGAAACGGTCGCCGGCGTTGGTTGGGAAATGGCCTGCGGGTCCGGCGGAGGCGGCGGGTCCGTCGCCCTGGGTGAGATCGGCGCCGGCGCAGAAGGCGCGGTCGCCGGCTCCTGTGATGACCGCGGAGCGGATCTCGTCGTTGTTGCGGACTTCGACCAGCGACTCGATCAACTGAGAGCCGAGGGCGCTGTTGATCGTGTTCATTTTGTCGGGGCGATTGAGGGTGATCGTGGCGACTCGCTCGGACACATCAAACAGGACTTCATCGGCCATCGGGAGGACTCCTTACAGCGTTGTGATTGGGTTTGAGGATGCGGACTGGATGAGGGCAGGATAGGGGTCGCGCGCGTATCATCTAGCGCAGACTTGAGCGGGAGAGGAGCGGGTATGGCCGACTCACCACTGGAGGCACTGGCGGCGTTCGCCGAGTCGCTCGGCGCGTCTGCGAGCGACTCGGACCTGGAGCGCGCGCTGCCGATTGTGACGCGGACGCTGAGAAATGCGTTGCGGACCGAGCCGCTGCCCGACCTGGGCGAAACCGAGCCCGCGATTGGCCTGCGTTTCGATGTCGGCGACTTGCGCGGCGGAGCGGAGGACTGAGATGGATCATCGTGAACCGTATGACCTCTCGATCGTGGAGGCGGGGGTTGCGCTACGCGACGGAACCGTCACTGCTGTTGAGCTGACCGAGTCGGTGCTTTCCAGGCTGGAAGCAACGGAGCCGCTGCTCAATGCGTACATCACAGTGACAGCGGAGCTGGCGCGCGAACAGGCTTCGGCGGCCGACGACGCATTGCGCGACGGTCGCGACCTGGGTCCGTTGCACGGGATTCCGGTGGGGCTTAAGGACCTGGTCGATACGGCAGGGATTCCGACCACCGGCGGCGGAAGGTTTCTGCGCGACCGCGTGCCCGATTCAGACGCCGTCGTCTACACGAAACTCAAGAAAGCCGGCGCGGTCATGCCGGGGAAGCTGAATCTGCACGAGTTTGCGTTTGGCACGACCAGCAGGAATCCGCACTACGGAGCGGTCCACAACCCGTGGGACCTGACGAAGGTGCCGGGCGGGAGCAGCGGCGGATCGGGCGCGTCGGTGGCGGTGGGATCGTCGTTGGGGGCACTGGGCTCGGACACGGGTGGCAGTATCCGGATTCCGGCCAGCGTGTGCGGGGTGACGGGTCTGATGGGGACGTACGGCCGGGTGTCGCGCAGAGGTGTGCTGCCGCTTTCGTGGACGCTGGACCACGTTGGTCCGCTGTCCAAAACGGTTGAGGACGCCGGGCTGGTGCTGAACGCGATCGCGGGCTACGACGCAGAGGATCCGGGCAGCGCCGATGTGCCGGTGGGAGATTGCACGGCGACGTTGGTCGAAGGCGTCGACGGCATTCGGATCGGCATTCCGCGCCAGATGCTCTGGCAGGGCTGCGAGGAGGACGTGGTTGAGCACTGCGAAATTGCGGTGGATCACCTGCGCAGCATGGGCGCGACGGTGACCGAGGTCGAGATGCCGCTGCAGACCGACCGGCCGCGGGGGCTGACGATTATCGCCGAGGCGGCGGCCTATCACGCCAAGTGGCTGCACGAACGGCGGGACGAATACGGCGACATTCTCGAGCGGGTGGAGGCCGGGCTGTCGGTGACGGCAGTGGATTACATCAACGACCAGCGGCTGCGCCGCAAGTTCATTGACGAGACGGTCGAGGTGCTGCAGGAGGTAGATGTACTGATCTCGCCGACGTGTTCGCGGACTGCGCCGCTGATCGAGGATGGCGATCCGATGGCGGAGCTGGCCCGATTGACGGCTCCGTACGACGTGACCGGAATTCCGGCGATCTCGATTCCCTGCGGGTATGACCGCAACGGGATGCCGATCGGATTGATGATCGGCGGTCGGCATTTCGATGAGGCGACGGTCTGTCGGGTGGCGCACGCATATGAGCAGTCGACGGACTGGATTATGCAGCGTCCAGAGCTTGAGGTGTAGGGAGAAAGTCCGGCCACCGCCTGATGAGCAAATGAGGTACGGCCGCGCATTCGCTCGCGGGAGCCCCCCTCTGCCTTCGGCAGCTCCCCCCGCTGGCGCGGGGGGAGCTAGAGACCGGCGAGGAACGAGGTCAGGACTTCCACGACTGCGTCGGATTGTTCTACGACGAGGGCGTGCCCGGCGTTCGGGATGAGCTTGGCCTCGGATCCGGCGGCGTTGGCGAGGAGTTTGGCGTGGTCGGGGAGGACGAGGACGTCTTCTTCTCCGTGGAGGACGAGCATGGGAATGTTGAGGGTCTTGAGGCGTTCGATGGGATCGAAGGTGAGGACGGACTGGAGCGGGCCGAGGGTGGCGATCATGGGAGCGCCCTTGCTTCGCTTTTCGACCGCTTCGTCGAGCATGTCGGGGTGCTCGTCGATGAAGTCGGTGGCGAAGAGGATGTCCATCATCGCGGCGGCGGCCTGGGGCACGGGGAGTTGTGCGCCGCGCATCATGTGTTGCATGGTCTCGGGGGGCGTCGGCGGGCCGGTGGGTCCGGCGTTCGTGGCACAAGTGACGATGCCTCGCACGAGCTCGGGCGCAGCGAAGGCGGCGCCCATCGCAACGGTTCCGCCGAGCGAGTTGCCGATCAAGACGGCCGGGCCGGCGTCGAGCGTCTTGATCAGGTTGACGGCATCCTGGGCGAACTGGTCGACGGTGTAACCCTCGGTCGGCTGGTCGGATTCACCGATGCCTCGCTGGTCGTAGCGGACGACTCGGTAAAAGTCGGACAGTGCGTCGGCGACGGTGGTCCACTGGTCCATGTCCATCATGCCGCCCGCGATCAGGATGACGAGGGGGCCATCGCCCTGGTCGGCGACATCGAGAGAGAGGTCGGGTGCAATCTGTAGTCGAGTCATGGCGGGGATGTTACCGCAGGTATCCTTCGGGAATGGCTGATGACTATGCGGTCCACGTGGTGCGGGTGATTGACGGGGACTCGGTCAGGGTGCAACTGGCCAACGGGGACGAGTATTCGGTGCGGATGTATGGCATCGACGCGCCGGAGAAGGATCAGCGGGCGGGGCGTGATTCGCATGACTATCTGCGGCGGGTCGTGCGGAGTCGTCGGGAATGGCGGTTACGAGTGGTTGATGTGGATCGCTACCAGCGGCTGGTGGGGGTGCTGTATCCGGAGGGCGGGTCGGTCCGGGACTCGGCCAATCACGCGATGGTCGAGTCGGGGCTGGCGTACTGGTATCGCGAGTACGGCGGGGCAGAGCTTGGCTTTGACGACTCAGAACGGTACGCGAAACGGGAACGGGTCGGGGTCTGGGGACAGCAGGGGTCGGTCAAGCCGTGGGATCATCGACGGGCGAAGCGGGCGCAGCAGAAGCAGCGTCGGGAGGAGGCGGAGTCGCCTTGGGTGATTCTGGTCGGCGGGATGTTCAAGCTGGTCGGTGCGGTGTTGGTCGCGATGCTGAAGGCGTCGGCGAGTTCGGGTGGTGGTCGGCGCAGGCGGCGTCGGCGACGAGGGTGGTGATGCCGAGCGCAGCGGCAGCCCCCCAGTCGCTTCGCAACAGCTCCCCCTCCAGGGGAGCTCCTGTTAGCTAGCTCGTGACGGCGCCGCGTTCGGCTCCGGAGACGAGGGTGGCGTACTTGGCGAAGA
>JAPPNI010000026.1 GCA_028873865.1 Chloroflexota bacterium
GTCTTCGTCGTGGTTGATGGTATGTGAACGGCGGTTCGGTTGTTGTGTTCTGGTTTGCGGATGAACGGGGTCACGGGGCGCGATTGCAGTATGGGGATATGCGCTTAGACTGCGGGCGGAGCGTGCGATGACAACGAGACGACCCCCAGCGACTGACTATGGTGGTGACGCCTTGGACCTCCTTCAGAACGTAGTCCTCTTCCGCGGCATGCCCAGTTCGATGCTGCTCGAACTCGCGCAGAAGCTGCGTCCCGTGCGCTACCGCGCCAATACCGACATCTTCCACGAGGGCGATGAAGGCGCGACGCTCTACATCATCCTCAACGGCGCGGTCAAAATCTTCATCCCCTCCCTCGACGGCCGCGAGGTCGTGCTCGCCGTGCATCGCCGCTACGACCTGCTCGGCGAGATGTCGCTGCTGGACGACCATCCCCGCTCGGCTTCGGCCACCACGATCGAAGACACCGAGGCGGTCAGTCTCAGCCGCCACGACTTCCTCTCCGTGCTCGACAAGCATCCCGAGGCGCAGCGGGCGATCATCGATGTGCTGGTCGCCCGGCTGCGGGCGACCAACCAGTCAATCCAGGACGCCTACCTGCTCGACGTGCCCGGTCGGCTCGCCCGGCGTCTGCTCGCGATCGCCGCGGAACACGGCGAACAGACCGACGAAGGCGTCGACATCGGCCTGCGCGTGTCGCAGCAGGAACTGGCCAACATGATCGGCGCCTCGCGGGTGGCGGTGAACAAGCAGCTGCAGCAGTGGCGCAAGCAGGACATCGTCGACGTCAACCGGCAGCGGGTGACCATCCTCGATACAACGGCGCTCGAGCGGGAGTACGCCCTCTCGCAGTAGTCCGCGATCCGCTCCGTGTGCTGGCCTCCAATCGTCGAAGCGTGAAGGGTGACCCATGACCGAAACTCTGAGTGACGCGCAACTGGCCGGTCTGAGAGCCTGGCCCTCCCCGGCGATCGCCAATGCGATCGAGACGTTCGACATCCGCAGCCGCGCAACCGGCTTCATGACGCCGGACATCGTCTGCCGCTTCCCCGACATGGACCCGATCGTGGGCTACGCGGCGACCTGCAAGATCCGCGCCTCGATCCCGCCGGGAGACGACCCGCAGACAAAGTCCGCCCCGGACTGGTGGGCGCACATCGAGTCGATTCCCGAGCCGCGGATCATCGTCATCCAGGACCTTGACCAGCCGCCGATCGGCTCGTTCTGGGGCGAGGTCAACGGCAACATCCACAAGGCGCTCGGCGCGATCGGCCTGATCACCGACGGCGGCGTCCGCGACCTGGACGAGGTCGAGGAGATCGGCTTCCAGTTCCTGTCCAAAGAGATCCTCGTCTCGCACGCCTACGTGCACATCGTCGAGATCGGTCAGCCGGTCACCGTCGGCGGTGTGACCGTCCACCCCGGCGACCTGCTGCACGCGGACAAGCACGGCGTCTGCGAGATCCCGCACGACATCGCGGCCCAGGTCGCGGCGGCGGCGCAGGCGGTTGAGGATCGCGAGCGGGTGATCATCAACTACGCCAAGTCGGACGACTTCAGCGGGCAGGGGCTGCTCAACGTGATGCAGGGTCGAGCGCCCTACGCCGACGAGGAGTAAGCCTCGCCTGCCAGCCAACCGGACGAAACGGCAACCGGCGGCCGACCGCAGACCCTGCTGCGCCGCCGCGAAGGAGGGATGTTCTCCCCCTTCGCCTCGCGCGACTTCCGCGTCCTCTGGCTGGCGATCTTCCTACGCTCGGCCGCGCTCTGGCTCGACCAGGTTGCGCGCCCGGTCCTGATCGTCGAGCTGACCGGTTCCGCCCTGCTGCTGGGAGCGGTGCTCGCAGCCCGGATGGCGCCGAACCTGCTGCTCGGGCTGTTCGCGGGCGCAATCGTCGACCGCTACCCGCGTCGCGTCGTGCTGGTGCTGTCGCAGGCGGGCAACGTAGCCGCGACCGGCGCGCTGTTCCTGCTGCTGCTGTTCGACCTGGCCGAAGCCTGGCACGTAATCGCGCTGGCCGCCGCGGCCGGAATCAACATCGCCTTCTTCCAACCCGCCCGACAGGCGATCCTCCCCTCAATGGTCCCGCCGTCGGCGCTGCGCCCGGCCGTAGCGCTGTCGCAGACGGCCAATACCTCGATGCGCATCGGCGGCGCGCTGCTGGCCGGTCTGCTGCTCGAGTTCGCGGACTTCACCTGGATCTACGGGGCGATGACCGGGATCTACGCCGGAGCGGTGGTCTGCACGGCGCTGATTCGGACGAGGGGCACCGCCGGGCTCAGCGCGAGCCGGGCGGGCGGATCGCTGGCCCGTCAGACGCTGAGCGGTCTGCGCTGGGCCTTCGAGACCCGTTGGCCGCTGGCGGTGCTGGCAATCTCCGTAGTGATGTTCATCTTCCTCGTGCCCTACCAGGGCGTCTTCATCCCGCTAATGGTGATCGACGTGCTGGGCGAGCAGAGGTCGTGGGTGGGTTACCTGATCGCGATCGGCGGGGCCGGCGCGGCCGGCGGATCGCTGGCGCTGGCCGGTCTGCGCACGATTCCGACGCCGGGCGGGTTGATGGTGGGCTTGCTGATCGCCTCGGGGATCGGGCTCGCCGTGATGTCGGGCGCGCCCCATCTGGCGGTCGTAGCGGCCTGTGTGTTCGTGGCGGCGGGCTGTTCGACCAACGTGATGTCGCTGGCCAATCTGACCCTGCTCGCCCAGGCGACCGAGGGCATGTCCGGCAGGGCGCTGAGCCTGATGAACATCGCCCGCGGGATGATTCTCGTCGGCGCGCTCGTGACCGGCGGTCTGGCCGATCTGCTGGGCGCGCGAACCGGTCTGCTGGTCATGGGCGTCTGTCTCGCCGCCTGCGCGGCGGCAATGCTGGCGACTCCGGTCGCACGCCGTGTCTCGGAGGTGGAGGAAGCCTGACGGTGATCGCTAGCCGCAACCGAGAGTGGGGGGCGCGGTGGGCCAGGCTTTTGCAGTGGTATCGAGCGTCAGTCGGCGGAAGCCTCGCTGAACGGTGATTGTGATCTCGTCGCCGGGCGTGATGTCGGACAGCGCCTCGAGCAGCTCGGCGAAGGTGCCGGCCGGTTCTCCGTTGACCTGCAGGAGCACGTCGCCGACGCGCAGGTTGGCCCCGTCGGCTGCGGACCCGCAGACCACATCGAGGATCTCCAAACGTTCGCCGGCCTGGGGAAGAGATACCCCGAGGTAGCTTCGCTCGACATCTTCGCCCTGGAGCAGAGTCGGCAGCGAGCGGAGCATGGCGTCGATGCTGACCGCGAAGCCGATCCCGCTGGAGACGCGTTCGGGACTCTCGATCTGGGTGGGAATCCCGACGACCCGGCCGCGCTCGTCGATCAGCATGCCGCCCGAGTTGCCGGGATTGAGGGCGGCGTCGGTCTGGATCATCGCGCGCAGCGGCTCCCAGGTCCCGGTTCCGCTCGGCCGGGTGCGGTCGAGCGCGGAGATGATCCCAACCGTCAGCGTGTTGGGCAGATTGAACGGCGCGCCGAGCGCGCCGACGGGATCGCCGATTCGCAGATCGTCGAGGCCGCCGAACATCGGGACGCTGACGGTGATGCCTTCGGGATCGATCTCCAGCAGCGCGAGGTCGTTGCCGGCATCACTGGCGAGCAGCGTCGCCTCGATCCCGTTGCCGTCCTGGGGGTAGACGTGGATCTGCTCGGCGTCGGAGACAACATGCAGATTGGTGATCACGTGTCCATCTCTGGTGACGAAGAATCCCGACCCGGTTCCGTCATCGGCCACGACCGTGACCAGCGACGGCACGACCCTGGCGTAGACGGTGGCCCAGTCGACGGATGAGCGGGACAGCTCGGCGAAGGTGACAGGAGGTAGGAGGGGAGTACTGGGATTCGGCGCAGAGAAGGACAACTCGGCTGTATCGCTTCTGATGACGCCCGCTGCCTGCAGTTCGTTACCGGAATCCTCCCCGGGAATGGTCAGGAACGCCGCCGCGGTGATGGCGCAGGCGATCGCGGCGGCAGCGAAGATTGAGAGGAAAGCGGTGCGTCGGCTCATGGCAGGTTCTCCATGCGCTCAAGGTATGGGCGAGCTGAACGCTCGGACGCAGGCTAATCAGGACCTGCGAGAACTTCGATCAGAACGCTTACACGTCCTTCAGGAAGCAGGGCCAGGCGCTGGAAAGCGGCCTCCGACAGGTCGACGTGGTTGTGTCCGAGCAGACCGGTGTCCTGGACGATCACGTCGACGAAGCGTTCATCTCGCCAGATGCGCAGACGCGTGCCGCAGGGCCAGGTGACGGCGGCGCCAATGCTCAGGTCGGACGGATCGTATCGATCGTGCGGCGGGCAGAACATCACCCCGCCCGCGAGGGACGGGTGGTAGTAGGTGATCTCACCCGGTACGAGGCGGGCGGCGCGATCCGGTTCGGCGACTCCGGCGGCCGGGTTCCAGCGCGCACCCGCGATCCGCATCCTGACCCAGACGGCGTCTCCTGGATGCAGGACGGCGAACCAGTGCTCGGCCGACTGACCGGGCGTGTAGCTGATCCAATCCTGTAGGTCGGTACTCCATCGTCGCGCCTCCGCGACCGCGCCCAGCGGTTCCTGTCCGAACGCGGTCCAGACCGTCTCGCGTAAACCTGACCAGCCGAGAAACGACCAGCCGACCGGCAGTTCCTCCGGCTCCGGCAACGCTCCGCGAAACGAGGGCTGGGGCCAGTCGGCGTCCGCCGTCATCCGCAGCATCAGAGGCTGACCGTGGCGCAACACGCCGATCGTGTTGACCGGTGTACCCGGCGCGTAGACCAGCCAGCGGCGCTCAGAGATGTCCCATCCGTACGCGACCTGCAACGGCAGGCCTGCCGTCGCCTCGGCAATCGGCGTGTCGGGTCCGCACCAGCTGTGGGTGTTCAGCCCGGCCACCAGAGGAATCGAGTCCGTTTCGCGAGCCTGTGTCGGAAAACCCGGACCGATCGCCGCACCGACCGCCAACACCACACCGGCGCGCAGCAGCTTCCGACGGCTGAATCGGCTCCTCACTGGCGAGCTTGCCAACCGCGAAAGGCGAACATCGCCACGGAGGTCGCCACGGCGACGTTGAGGCTGTCGATGTTCCCGAAAATCGGCAGCTCTAGTTGCAGCGAGGCGGCATCAATGAACTGTTGCGGCAACCCGTCCCCTTCGTTCCCGGCAACAATCAACGGTCGCTGGGGCCATTCCGCCTCCCAGACCGGCTGCGCATCCGGGCCCTGCTGCAGCGCGACGATCGCAAAGCCCTCCTGCTCTGCCCGCTCAATGCACTCGGCCGGGGAATCGATCGTCTCGACCGGCAACCACCAGTCCGAGCCCTTGGTCGAGGGCCGGTAGTAGAAATCGCGGCCGATAATCCAGACAGCTTCCGCCCCGGCAGCCTCGGCGCTGCGCACCAGCGTGCCCAGGTTGACGCCATAGGAGAAGTTGAACGCGGCGACCGCGAACGACTGCGGTCGCGGAGGCGGCGCGGCGCGATAGGGAAGACCAAACGGCCGGACATAGGAGAGGTTACGATTGCCGTTCTCGGGAGGCCGGGCGGCGATGGCGTTGAGCGCGCGCCGGGCTCGGTTGCGGATCGCCTCGTCCGGATCGCCGCTGAGCCGCTCAAGCAGGACCGTCGCGGGCGCACCGATCGCGGCCAGCGCGACGCACGCAGCCCGCCTCGACTTGCGCGCTCCGGTCTCCAGCAGCGGATCGAGTTGTCGGCACACCTCTTCCGGATCGAGCCGAGGCAGCAGCGTCATCGAACGGCGGCGCATGCGCTTGTTGGGCGAGAGCAGTGCCGGGATCAGGGCGGCCACAACCTCATCTGGCGGGCCCAACTGCAGCGCGATCCGGGCCTCCCCACGAGGAAACCCATGATTGGTGTTCAGCGCCACCTCGACGGTGCGCTCGATCCATCCGGAAGAGCGGGATGCGGCGTCGGCGCGGACGGCGAGTCCGGCGTCGTAGGCAGCCTGCTCGATGGCGTTAAGGTCCGGGATCGAATCGAGATCGGCCGGTCGGGGGTTACGCTGCGTCACAGTGGATCATCGTATTGCGATTGAGGTTGGCCGGTGAGGATTCAGCGCGGGAGATGACGAATGACGGTGCGGGAGATCGAGATCGAGGCTGAACCGATAGACGCTTTTGAGGCGGCGGTCGAGGTGCTCGAGCGCGCGATCACCGATGGCGCATTTGAGGAGGTCGTCAACGAATCGCCCCGGCACTATGCGATCGACTGGTCGACCGCGCTGACCGGCGCGCGCTACGACTTCCGCTTTGAGCGCGCCGGCGGCTCCATGACCCGCGCCGAAGCGGTGCTCGAGTTCTCTGGATTCCTCGGCCCCCTCCTCAGCCTGATCCGGAGCGGCGGCAATGGACCGCATCTGGAGCAGATCCTCGGCGACATCAGGGATCTGGCCGAGTCGGAAGAGTTCTACGAGGACAGTGATGAAGACCTGATCGAGGCCGAAGCCGAAGACGAAGAGGATGAGTCTGCCGGCTGTTAGCCTCGCGGCGAGTTTCCAGAGCCTTGAACAGGAGCGGACATGCAGTTGAGCGGGCTTGACGGCAAGGTCGCCGTCGTCACCGGCGCCGGACGAATGCGCAGTATCGGGAGGCCGATTGCGGTCGAGTTGGCCCGGCAGGGCTGCGACGTCGTGCTGACCGGCACCGGCCGCGCACCGGAGAACTATCCCGACGACGAACAGGCGGCCGGCTGGCGCGACATCGATTCGGTCGCGGACGAGGTCCGCGCGGAGGGCCGCCGCGCCTTGCCACTGGTTTCGAACGTCGCCGACTACGAGGCGGTCGAGAACCTGCTCGACACCACGTTGTCCGAGTTTGGGCGGGTGGACTTCGTCGTCAATAACGCGGGCGCGGCGCGAGGATCGGACCGCGTGCCGGTGGTCGAGCTCGATCCTGAACTGTGGCGGGTCGTGATCGACGTCAACCTCCACGGGGCGTTCTACATGAGCCAGGTCTTTGGGCGCAAGCTGATCGAGCAGGGCGAGGGCGGCGCGATCATCAACATCTCCTCGATCGCCGGCAAGATGCTCGGTCCCAACACCGCCGCCTACGCATCGTCGAAGGCGGGCCTGCAGGCGTTGACCGCCTCGATGGCCCAGGAAATTGGACAGCACGGCGTTCGCGTCAACGCGATTTGTCCCGGCATCATCGACACCTCGCGGATGGACGACATGGGACGTGGCGAGTTCTGGCAGCGCGCGATCGACACGCGGATCCCCATGGGTCGCGCCGGCGAGGGTGAGGACATCGCTTACATCACGGCGTTCCTCTGCTCGAGCCAGGGCGAGTGGATCACGGGTCAGTCGTACAATGTCGACGGCGGGACCTGCGTCCAGCACTAGGACTGCCCGACCGAGCCAGAACCGAACAGCACGAGACACCTGACAGGGGTTGATACATGGCGGACTACGAGTTCATCAAGTACGAGCAAGACGGCAATATCGTCACGATCACCATCAACCGGCCCGAGCGGATGAACTCGATTCACCCGCCGACCACCGAGGAACTGTCGGACGCCTGGAACACCTTCGCCGCCGATGACTCGGCCTGGGTCGGAATCCTGACCGGCGCCGGCGAGCGCGCGTTCTCGGCGGGCAACGACCTGAAGTACACGGCCGAAATGTCTCGGGTGCCGGCCAACGAGCGGCCGTCGTTCGCCCCGGTGCAGGGCGGCTTCGGCGGAATCACCGCCGACTGGGAATGCCCCAAGCCGATGATCGCCGCGGTCAACGGCTTCGCGCTGGGCGGCGGCTGCGAGATGGCGATGGCCTGCGACATCATCATCGCCGCCGATCATGCCCGACTCGGGCTGCCCGAGCCGCGCGTCGGCCTGATGGCGGGCGCGGGCGGCGTCCACCGCCTGCCGCGTCACATTCCGCTCAAGATCGCCATGGGCTACATGCTGACCGGCAACCACATCCCCGCCGCGGTCGCGCACCAGTGGGGTCTGGTCAACGAGGTCGTGCCGGCCGCCGAGCTGATGGACACGGCGAAGCGCTGGGCCAGCGAGATCCTGCTTTGCGCCCCGATCTCGGTCCGCGCCTCCAAGGAAGCCGCCTACAAGGGCCTCGATCTGCCGCTCCCGGCCGCGCTGACGCACAGCTTCCACCAGCAGCGGATTATGGGTCAGTCGGAAGACCTGATCGAAGGTCCGCGAGCCTTCGCCGAGAAGCGCACACCGAACTGGAAGGGCCGCTAACCGCCCGGACGCCAGGGCGGGCGGGCCGAAAGCTCCGACATCCGACGGCCGGAGTCCGGCACGTCGTGACTCAGCTTGCGGCCGTACTCCTCCGCCCACTCGGGCGGGAGGATCTGCTGGACTTCGTGCCAGCGCAGCGGTTGAGCGCGCGTGTTGCGCGACGCGTCGGTAACGTCGGCCAGCCAGATCGCCATGTCGCCGCCGTCCATGACGTTGACGACCTCGCACGTCATCCAGCCCAGCACGCCGCCGAGAATCGGCAGCCCACTGTCGTGCTCCGACCAGTCGAGGCCCTCGAACTTGTCGACCTCGGTCTGCGAACGGAAGCCCCAGTGCCGGACCCAGTGCCACTGCTCCCGGGCCATGACGTGCATCGCCAGCAGGCCTGATGCCTCGATCAGCGAGTTGGTGTGATTACGCTTCTGAATCTGAACAAGCACCCGCGGCTGCGCCGGAACGATTGACGCAGCGAACGCGCCGACCGCGATCTGCCCACCCCGGGCCCCTTCGTGGGCGGCCGTGACCACCGTGAGCGGCGACCACATCAGCGTGAGCAGCGATGGTGCGTCGGCGAGCGGCATGTCGAGAGGCTAACGCTCCGAGGCGGCGGGCTCGGTCTGTCGCTGTCGGCGTGCGCGTCGTTGCCGCCACCAGACCCAGATCACCGGCGCGGCGAAGAACATCACGATCGCGACGAAGGCGCCGATCAGGATCTCGCGGTTGCGCTCCAGCACCGCGTCGCCGAGCACGGCCGCGAGGATCAGAATCGGGGAAGAAGCCAGCACCGAGATGACGATGTACGAAGCGAAGCGCATCTGCGTCAATCCAGCCGCGTAGGAGACGTAGTCGACGCCGGCCACGGGAAAGAGCCGCAACACGATCAGCAGGCGAATGCCGAGCCGCTCGCCGAGCTCGTCGATCTTGTCCAACGCCCGCTGGGATGTCAGACGCCGCAATGCCGGTCGGCCCAGGCGCCGGGCGACCCAGAAGCAGATCGTCGAGCCAATCGCGGTGGCCGAAATCGTGTAGAGGAACCCCAGCGCAGGCCCGAAGACAGCAGCGGCGATCAGCGGCATCGGCGCGGTCGGCAGTGGCGCGAACAGCATCGATAGCGCGAAGACCACGATGTAGACGATCGGTCCCCAGACGCCGAAGCCGTCGATCCACTCTTCGATCTCAGCCTGTTCCCAGGGAAACCAGCGCTCGTAGGCGAGATAGGCGCCGACGAGAATGGCGATGATCGCGATCCCTGTGACCAGGAGCAGGGCGAGGCGGCGACGGTCCGTCAGCCAACGTTGCATGTCGTCACTCTAGTTTGGCTTCCCGCTTGAAACGGATTGCATACTGTGCGGTAGTGTCGGATGCAGGATTACGCGGGAGGCACGCCATGAGCGCGACGACGGCGATTGATCGAGATTTCTTTGCAACCCACTCCGAGTCGGCGCGTCGGGCCGAAGAGGCGCGCACCATCTTCCCCGGCGGCGTCACCCACGACGCCCGGCATTTCGAGCCGTTCGGCATCGTCGTCGAGCGGGCGCTCGGACCGCGCAAGTGGGATGTCGACGGCAACGAGTACATCGACTACGTGATGGGTCACGGCGCGCTGCTTTTCGGTCACAGCCACCCCTACCTCGTGGAGGCAGTGACACAGCAGGTCGCGCGAGGTACGCACATGGGCGGCTCAAGCGAGCTCGAGCGCCGCTGGGCGCTGGCGATCAAACGGTTGTTGCCGAGCGTGGAGAAGGTGCGTTTCACCTCCTCCGGTACCGAAGCGACGATGATGGCCGTCCGCCTGGCCCGGGCCGCAACCGGACGTGATCGATTGCTGCGGTTGCGCAATCACTTCCACGGCTGGAACGACAGCGTGTTCGCGGCCGGGCGGACCTCGGCCGGCAACATCTCGGCCAACGGCCAGCCCGAGGCGATGCAGAATCTGATCTCCGTCTTCGACCAGACCGACGTCACCGGCATCGCCGCCGCCCTGGCGACGGGAGAGTACGCGGCCGTGATTCTTGAGCCGACCGGCTATTCGTGGGGTACCTGTCCACTGGATCCGTCAGTGCCCCAGGAACTCCGCGAGCTGACTGAGCGCCACGGGACGATCCTGATCTTCGACGAGGTCGTGACCGGCTTCCGGGCCAGCGCCGGCGGCGCCCAGGAACGAATCGGCGTGCATCCCGATCTGACGACCCTCGCCAAGATCGCCGCCGGAGGACTACCGGGTGGAGCGGTCGCGGGACGAGCCGACCTGCTCGACCAGATCAGCTTCGACGCCGGAGGCGGTCGGGTGGCCCATCCCGGCACATTCAACGCCAATCCGCTCTCGGCGGTGGCCGGTGAGCGCGCGCTGCGGGCGGTCGCCGAAGAGGATCCGATCTCGATCGCCAACGAGCGCGCCGCCCAGCTGTCCCAGGGACTGAATCACGCGCTGGTCGAGGCCGAGGTCGCGGGCTGCGCCTGGGCCGACGCCTCCATGGTCCACCTCATCCTCGGACAGGACGTCGCCCGACCCGATGACGGCATGACCTGGGACTGGGATCAGCACGGCGGTCCGACTTCGACCCTACCGATGACGTCATCGGAGGTGGCGTGGCCCTTCCGCCGCGCGTTTCTCAATCACGGCGTCGACCTGATGGGCATGGGCGCGTTGGTGTCCTGTGTACACACGGAAGCAGACATCGACTCGACGATCGAACGCTTCGCGGCGGCGTTGTCCGATCTGCGACGAGACGAGATCCTCTAGCACGTTCCGACCGGTTCGATCTTCGATCGGGCTGTAATCAGGTGGCTAGCGTGGTGGGGTCGATTGTGCGAATATTCACACCATATTCGCGCCGTCTTCCCCTGGTCGCATTGACAGAGACAGTGAGCACGCTGGAATTGATAGACGCCGACGATATGACACGCCATCGCCGACCGAATCGAGCGAGCCAGACCGGCTACGTGGGCCTGCACGATCCGGAGAGCTTCCGTGACGCCTGCGGTACCGGATTCATCGCTCGGCTCGACGGTGTCGCGACCCATGAACTGGTCGAACAGGCCGTTCAGGGCGTCGTCAGCCTGACGCATCGAGGCGCGGTCAATGCTGATCCCGACACCGGCGACGGCGCGGGCGTCACGATCAGCATTCCCTACGCCATCCTGCGGGAGGACCTCGGACGTCTGGGGCGCCCGGGTCTGAACGACGCCGACCTCGGCCTCGCCATGGTCTTCCTGCCGATGGACAGCGACGCCGCGAGCCGCAGCAGGACCATCATCGAGTCGGCCGTCGAGCGCACGGGCCTCGATGTTCTCGGCTGGCGCGTCGTGCCCACCGATCCATCGGTGCTCGGACGCTGGGCGCTGAGGGAGCTGCCCTGTATCGAGCAACTGCTGGTTTCACGGCCCGCCGGCGTGTCGGACGACGAGTTCGCCCGCCGGATGTATCTCTCGCGCCGCCGTGCGGACGCCGAGTATCAGGCTTTGCGGGACTCGGACTCGGGCGACCGGGCCGGGGAAACGTACATCGTCTCGATGTCGACCTCGACTGTGGTCTACAAGGGCCTGATGGTCGCTCCGCAGTTGAGCCACTTCTACCCCGACCTGACCAACCCCGAGACGGTGACCGCCGTGGCGCTGTTCCACCAGCGATACGCCACCAACACGCTGCCCAACTGGCGCATCGCGCAGCCGTTCCGCTACATCGCGCATAACGGCGAGATCAACACACTGCTGGGCAACCGCCTGTGGATGGCTGCGCGAGGTCCGGCGCTGCAGTCGGACGTGTGGGGCGACGCGGTCTCGGAGCTGCATCCCGTGCTGGGCTCGGTGAGCTCGGACTCTCAGGCCTTCGACGAGGCGTTCGAGTTGCTGGTCGCGTCGGGACGTGGTCCGCTACACGCGATGATGATGCTGATCCCGGAGGCCTGGGAGAATCTCGATGACATGGATCCCGACCTGCGCGGATTCTATGAGTACCACGCCTGCCTGACCGAGCCATGGGACGGTCCCGCGGCGATGGCCTTCACCGACGGCAAGATCGCCGCGGCCGCGATGGATCGCAACGGATTGCGGCCGGCGCGTTACCAGGTGACGCGCAGCGGACTGGTCGTGATGGGCTCGGAGGTCGGACTGGTCCCGATCGACCAGTCGGAGATCATCGAGACCGGCCGACTCGGTCCGGGACAGATGGTCGCCGTCGACACCGAGCGCCACGAGATCCTGCGCAACGACGACATCAAACGCCGAGTCTCGGCCCGGATGCCCTATGGCCGCTGGGTTCGGCAGTACATGGGCCGCCTGGAGCGGGCAGCAAGCATCGAGGCCTCGCGGATTCCGCAGGCGGACGAAGGCGAACTGCTCTCTCGCCAGATCCTGCACGGCTACAGCCGGGAGGAGATCGAGCACGTCCTCAAGCCGATGGCGCGACAGGCCAAGGAGCCGGTCGGCTCGATGGGCGACGACACGCCGCTCTCGGTCCTGCACGATCCGCCGCGTCCGCTCTATACCTACTTCAAGCAGAAGTTCGCCCAGGTGACGAATCCGCCGATCGATTCGATCCGCGAGCGCAACGTGATGTCGCTCGACACGTGGCTCGGACGCCGGCAGTCATTGCTGGAGGAGGCGCCGGAGGCCGCCCGTCTGGTCCATCTCAAATCGCCGCTGTTGCTCAGCGATGAGCTGCGGGCGCTGCTCAGCTTCAGGCAACCGGGATTCTCGGCGGCTGTGATCGATGCCGCGTTCCCGGTCGAGGACGGTCCCTCCGGGATCGAAGCCGCGCTCGATGCCCTCTGTGACCACGTCGATAACGCAATCGAGGATGGTCACTCGCTCATCCTCCTGACCGATGAGGACATCGGACAGGATCGCGCGCCGATCCCGATGCTGCTCGCCGTCTCCACCGTTCATCATCACCTGATTGCCAGCGGCCAGCGGCTGTCGGCGTCGATCGTGGCCAACTGCGGCGACGCCCGGGACGTGCACCAGATTTCCTGTTTGATCGGCTTCGGCGCGGATGCCGTCCACCCGTATCTGGCGCTGCAAACTCTGAACTCGCTTCATGCCGAAGGCGAGTTCGACGACATGGACGCCGATGAAGTGATCGAGCGCTATGTGCAGGCGGTAGACGCCGGCATCCTCAAGATCATGTCGAAGATGGGTATCGCCGCCCGCGCTTCGTACCACGGCGCGCAGATCTTCGAAGCGCTGGGCATTGGTCAAGAGGTCGTGGAGCGGTCGTTCCCCGGGACCCTGTCGCGGATCGGTGGGATCGGCTTCGACGAGATCGGCGCCGACGCGCTCGCCCGTCATGCCCAGGCCTATCCGGCGGAAGCGCTGGAGGCCGGCGGATGGTACCGCTATCGGCGCAATGCCGACTACCACGCCAACGAGCCCCCGGTCTGGCGTGCGCTGCACAAGACCGTCCAGGGCGGCGGCGCTGAGGAGTACGCCAAGTACGCCGAGCAGGCCAACAGCCGGCAACCGACGGCGCTGCGCGACCTGCTGGGATTCAAGTCGGATCGCCAACCGATCCCGCTGGACGACGTCCAGGCCCATGAAGAGATCACGCCACGGTTCAGCACCGGCGCGATGTCCCTGGGAGCGCTCAGCCCTGAGACGCACGAAGACATCGCTCGCGCGATGAACGTCCTCGGCGCGGCGTCGAACACCGGCGAGGGCGGCGAGGATCCGCGCCGCTTCCTCCAGGCCGGAGACAAGTCGGACGCCAACTCGCAGATCAAGCAGATCGCTTCCGGGCGCTTCGGTGTTACGCCGGCCTATCTCGGCAGCGCGTCCGAGATCGAGATCAAGATCGCCCAGGGCTCCAAGCCCGGCGAGGGCGGCCAGTTGCCGGGCCACAAGGTGACGCCGTACATCGCGATGCTGCGCCACTCGACCCCGGGCGTAGAGCTGATCTCGCCGCCGCCACACCACGACATCTACTCGATCGAAGACCTATCGCAGCTGATCTACGACCTCAAGATCGCCAACCCGCGGGCGAGGATCTGCGTGAAGCTGGTCGCCTGCGAGGGTGTCGGCACAATCGCCACCGGCGTGGCCAAGGCCTACGCCGATGTCGTCCATATCTCCGGCGCCGACGGCGGCACCGGCGCATCACCGCTCTCCTCGGTCAAGTACGCAGGAGCGCCCTGGGAGCTCGGTGTCAAGGAGGCGCACGAAGCGCTCGTCGTCAACGGACTGCGCGGACGGATCAAGCTGCGCACGGACGGTGGATTCCACACCGGTCGCGACGTGGTCGTCGCTGCGATGCTCGGAGCGGAAGCATACGGGTTTGGCACGGCCGCGCTGGTCGCGCTGGGCTGCAAGATGGCGCGTCAATGCCACCTCAACACCTGTCCGGTTGGCGTAGCAACGCAGCGCGAGGACCTGAGAGCGAAGTACTTCGGCAAGCCGCAGATGCTGATCGATTTCCTGCTGCACGTCGCCGAGGAGGTCCGCGTCATTCTGGCCGAGCTCGGCTATCGCTCGTTGGACGAGATCATTGGGCGGACCGACCTGCTTCAGCAGGTGCCGCCGCGCTCGGGCGACCGCGCCAACCTGGTCGACCTGTCGCAGCTGCTTGCGCCGATTGAGGCCGATCCCGAGTTCCCCAAAATGCGGGAGCAGGAACGCAACGATCGCCGCCATGACACGCCGCTCGACGACGAGCTGCTGGAGATTCTCGAACCGCACATCGCTCGCGAGGAGCACATCTCGGCGAAGTTCCTGATCACGAACGAACACCGTACGGTCGGAGCGCGTGTGTCCGGTCGCATCGCCCAGCAATACGGCGACCTCGGCATGCAGCGCGGCACCATTGAACTGCACTTCAGCGGTTCGGCCGGACAGTCCTTCGGAGCCTTCCTGGTGCGCGGTCTCCGTCTCTATCTGCGGGGCGAGGCCAACGACTACGTCGGCAAGGGCATGGCCGGCGGGATGATCTCGGTGGCGCCTCGCGACGACGCCGGATTCAGAGGTCGGGACGCAGTACTGGTCGGCAACACGGTGCTCTACGGAGCGACCGGTGGAACGCTATGGGTCGCCGGACGCGCCGGCGAGCGGTTCGCCGTTCGCAACTCCGGCGCCCGCGCCGTCGTCGAAGGTGTCGGCGATCACGGCTGCGAGTACATGACCGGCGGGACGGTCGTGGTGCTGGGTCCAGTGGGCCGCAACTTCGCGGCCGGCATGAGCGGTGGGATTGCCTACGTCTGGGACGCCGACGGCAGCCTGGAAGGCACCGTCAATCCTGCGATGGTCGATCTGGAATCGATCACCGACCACAACGAGTCGACGATGCTCGAGGAAATGATCGAGACCCACATGGAACGAACCGGCAGCCCACTGGCCGCCGAGGTGCTGGATAACTGGGACGTCGTGCTGCGCCAGATCGTGAAGATCATCCCGCGCGACTTCAAGCGAGTCCTGCGAGAGCGAGCCGAGGAACAGGCGCGGGCGCTAGCGACTCAGGAATAGCCTGATTCAGGGATTGATGGTCAAGGACCGAGAGGCTGCTAGTCCAGCCAGCGCTGCCAGACGGGACGCGCGGGCTCGCACGGCGTCAGCGACGGGTCAATCGCCAGGGCGATGCTGCGGCGCAGCGTCTCGACCCGGCTCGGCGGCGCGGGCGCCGGTTCCGCAACGCGCGATTGGCGATAGGCCTCGCCCAGCTTGAGGGCGGCGATCACGGCGATCGCCATCGCTACCAGTGGTGCAATCAGGCGAATCCACTGCGGATCAAGATTCGGACCCGAGCTTGCGCGCTCCCAGCCGGAACGAACCTGCTCACGCCAGTCGCTTCGCGGATGACTGATCGGTTCCACCACGGGTTCCTCGAACGCGATCGCCGGATCGCTTCCATTGGAACCGTTCGCTGCAGGTTCGGCGATCACCGGACCCCAGCCATCAAGGGCGAGCACGGTGCTGGTCGCCTGCTGCGAGGAGCCGTTGGGGTCGTCGTGGTGCTGGCCATTGGGCGTCGTCATCGGGGCTCCAGCTAGTCGAATGTTTCAATCTGGTTGGGCCGTTGGCGCGCCCAGGAGGCGATCAACGGCACCGATTCGTTCAGTTCTCTGGACGGGGAGCCGCCATTCTCAGACATGGCTTCCTCCACCGCCGGTTCCCTGATTGCCACTCTAGGGCTTTCGGCATCCGCTGTCGGCAAAGCGGTTGGCGGTTTACCGGAGGCAGGAACTGGCATCTCTGTTGTGACCCCGGGACGCGGAGGCCCGCCGGCGCCGGCCGGCCGGTTCGCGGCGGCCATCGCCCGCGCGTTGGCCATCATCTCTTCCTGTGTCTGGAACCTCATCCGGGGCAAGACCACGGCAATGGCGAGCACCATCGCCATGACGATGGCGCCGTAGAGGAAGACATCGGTGACGGGTACGGCGAGCGCCTCACGAGCCGTTTGGATGACGGCGTCGGCGGAACCCGGGGACTGCTGTTCCAGCTGCTGTCGGAAGCCCTGGAGCGCTTCGGGATTGAGCAACACCTCGGGTCGCTCCTTGAGCTGTTCGAAGCCGACGGGAAACGCCTTGCTCAACTGCGACGAGAATCCGGAGACGATCATGGCGCCGAACAGCGAGATGCCCATCGCCGCGCCCATCTGACGGAAGAACTGATTGGTCGCTGTGCCCGCGCCGAGCAGTCTGAAGGGGAGCGAATTCTGCATGAGCAGGGAGTAGAGGGGCATCAGTGTGCCCATCGACGCACCCATCACAAACATGTAGAGACGAGCCATGTTCAGGTCGGAGTCCACGTTGAGCTGCGAGAGCATGAACAACGAGAATGTCGCTCCGGCCCCACCGACGATCGCGAGCGGCTTGTAGCGTCCCGTCCGGGCAAGAATCTGTCCCGTGATCACCGAAGCGGGCACGACCCCGATGCTCATCGGCAGGGTGACGAGACCGGAGTTGGTCGCAGAGATGCCCTGCGCGCCCTGCAGGAAGAAGGGCAGGTTGAACATCGCACCCATCATGGCGATGCCGATCAGGAACATCACCACCGTGCAGAACAGGTAGACCCTGTTCTGGAACATCGGCAGCGGCATGATGCCGTCGTCGCCCTTGCGGCGCGCCGTCCGCCACCACATGTAGGAGGCCAGCACGGCGATGATCAGACAGGCAATGATCGGTGAGTCCAGCCAACCGAACTGATTGCCGCCCATCGAGAACGCCAGCAGCAACGGGGTCGCCGCCACGATCAGCAGTCCGGCGCCCACCCAGTCGGTGGGCTGCCGGTTGGGGTGCTGCGGCTTGTGCCGCGGCATGATCATCGTGATCGCGATGAGCCCGATCCCACCGACCGGAATGTTGACGTAGAAGACCCAGCGCCAGGAGAGTTCGTCGGTCAGCACGCCGCCGACCAGCGGGCCGACGATGCTCGCCAGAGCGAAGGTGCCGCCGATGATCCCCGCCCAGCGCCCGCGCTCGGCGGGGGCGAAGTAGTCGCCCATGGTCGTAAAGGCGTTGGCCATGATGAAGGCCGCGCCGAATCCTTGCAGCAGCCGGAAGCCGATCAGCTCCCACATGCTTCCCGACGCCCCGCAGAGGGCGGAGGCGATCAGGAAGATGACGATCCCAGCGAGCAGATAGGGCTTGCGGCCGTGGGCGTCTGAGAGCTTGCCGATGATCGGGACGATGACCGTGGAACCCAGCAGGTAGGAGGTGGCCGGCCAGGCGAAGAGGTCAAGCCCGCCGAGGTCGCCGACGGCCTTCGGCGCGGCCACGCTCCAGATCGTCTGGTCGAGCGCTGCGAGGAACAGCGCCAGCATGACGCAGACCATGATCAGGACTTTGCGGCGTTGCGGGAGCAGCCATCCGGGCGGAACTTCGCTCATCCCGGGCATGCCCGCCATACCGGTCGGCGGTCCCCCCTCTGGTGTCGGGGGACCACCTGGCGGGGCGCCGGCTTGCCCGTTGGGCGATTGCCGCGGCCCCGTTGACATCACATCACCTCAGGATCGGGGGGCCAGGGAGCGAGCAGGCCTTGGCGTTCCGCTTCTGAGGTGAGCAACGTGAAGGTGCGATCGATGTCGTCGAGATCCTGCTCGGAGAAATTGCGGAAGATTCTCCAGATCACCGCCCGTCGACGAGCGTCCATTTCGGTGATCACTTTGTGTCCGCGTTCGGTGAGGTAGATTCGCACCCGGCGTCGATCGAGATCATCCCGCTCGCGCCTGACCAGCTTCTGTTTGTCGACGAGCCGGTCGATGATGCCGGTCGCCGTGGAGGGACGAACCTTGAGTTGCGTGGCCACCGCGCCGGCAGGGGTCCCCGGCGCCGCCAGGAGCAGATAGAGCACCCGGAGCTGGGACATCGTCAGCCCAAGTTCCTCCCAGACTTCGAGCCGGTTCGGATCGAAGATTCCAGCCGCTCGGCCGTAGTTGTCGAGAATGCTCTCAATCGCGGCGTCGATCCTGGGATTGACTGTGGTCACGATGTACCGCCTTTGCTGACTGGAGCCGGAAATGGCACGCCGCGCTGTTCACCCAGCGTGATGAGCTGCTCGATCGTCTCTTCGTCCAGTGGGACGCCGTGGGCCGAGCGATCAGCCCTCGCCATCTCTTCCGGGTCGCCCGGGATCACTACCTGCCCGACACCCTCGATCGGCTCGATCTCTCTGATCGCGTCGGCCATCTTCTTCATGCTGGACTTGAACTCGTCTGGTTCGCAGAAGAGGTCGATCCGCCAGGCCGCGAACCACTGTCCCTGGACCAGATTCTGGCCCCTCGGGGCAAACAGGCCGGAGCCGTCTCCGGAGAGCACCCCGGACATGATGTCGACCATCAGGCCGAGACCGTAGCCCTTGTGCGAGCTGGTGGTCAGCGTCGAGCCGAGCGGCAACAGGGCGCCGTTCTTGCGCATGATGAACGGATCGTCGCTGTGTTCACCGTCCTCGTCGACAGCCCAGCCCTCGGGCAGGGGCTTGCCCTGCCGGCCGGCGATCTCGAGCTTGCCGCCGGCGACCGCCGTCGTGGCGATGTCCAGCCGGAACGGTGTGCCGTTTGCGATCGGCGCGGCCATCGCGATCGGATTGGTCCCGAACGCGCGGCCCTTGCCGCCGGCCGCGACCGCGATCGGCGGGACGTTGCACATCGCCATACCGATCAGGTCGTGTTCGACGGCCATGTGCGCGTAGTATCCCGCGGCGCCGAAGTGCCGGCCGTTGCGCACCGTGACCATGCCCATGCCACTGCCCTTGGCCTTCTCGATGCAGGCCGACATCGCCTTCTGGCAGACGATCGTGCCGAACCCACCGTCGCCGTCCCAGGCGGCGGAGACGGGCGTCTCGCGCAGCACCCTGATCTCGGGTGTGGGATTTACCGCGCCGGACTCGAAACCGGGCGCATAGCCGATGTGCCAGGGCAGATGGGCGATTCCGTGCGATTCGATCCCGACCAGGTCGGCGTCGATCAGAACATCGGAGCCGATCTCGGCGTCGTCGGCCGGCACGCCGTATGACTGCAGCACGGCCGAAGTGAATCCGCGGAGGTCTGAAGCGTCGAATCGCTGGCGGGTCTCGGGCTCATCGAGCCCGGTCCAGGCCACGTACTAGTCCTGACCGTAGCTTCGAACGGTGCGCAGACCTTGCGCCGATGCCTGTGCCATGAATTGCCCGTCGCTGCCGGATGGAATGTAGAGCCAACCCTCTTCGGCCCGGCGCTTCGCCTCGACCGGACCCGACGTGAAGATGCCCGGCGCGACTCGATTGTCGATTCGCTGCGAGGCGGCCAGCACCTCGGCGCAGGCGGCGACATGATCCGGGTGAGGGTTGTCCGGCCGGACCGGGATGCCCATCGACTTGGCCAGGTCGGCCGGGCCGATGCAGGTCGCGTCAATACCCGGGACGGAAAGGATCTCGTCGATCCGCTCGACCGCTTCGATCGTTTCGATCTGAATGATGCACGCGATCTCGTTGTTCGCCTCGTCGCCGTAGTCGGGGCCGCCGTAGAGGAACCCGCGATAGGCGCCGAAGCCACGGAGTCCATCGGGCGGATAACGGCAGGCCGATACGGCCTGCTCCGCCTCTGCGCGGTTGTTGACCCAGGGGATCACGACACCGTAGGCGCCGCCGTCGAGGATCCGCTTGATGATCACCGGGTCATTCCACTGCGCTCGCGCCATGGGAATCGTGTCGGTAGTCGAAATGGCCTGGAACATCTGGATCATGGTCTGCAGGTCGACAGGAGAGTGTTCGCCATCGACAACGAGCCAGTCCCAACCCTGATGGGCCATCGATTCGGCCGCGAGCGGCGAGCAGGTACCAAGCCAAGCGCCGAAGGCTGGCTTGCCCTCGGCCCACAGTTGTTTCACCGTGTTTGGTCGCATCAGGTACCTCCGCTGCCTGCCCCTGGCCAGAACAGGGGGCGGGAAATCGATCTGTCGCCTACATTGCAGAAAGCGTACACGATGATTGGAAATTTCCATCCATGACACCACGCCCTGTCATGGTCTCTTGGTCGTCGGGAAAAGACTCCGCCTGGGCACTGCACGAGCTGCGCCAGCAGCCCGATCAGTACGACGTGCGCGGCATCTTCACCACAGTGACACCGCACTTCGACCGCGTCTCCATCCAGGCGACCCCTCGCCGTGTGCTCAGGCTCCAGGCCGAGCGTCTGGGCCTACCCCTCTACGAAATCCCGATCCCCTATCCCTGCCCGAATGAGGCCTACGAGGCCGCGATGCGCCAGTTCCTGGACGAGGTCCGGCAGCTTCCGACGGACCTCTCCGCCGACACCTTCGCCTTCGGCGATCTCTTCCTCGAGGACATCCGCGAGTATCGAGAAGCAAACCTTGTCGGTACTGGCTTCGACGCCATCTTCCCGGTCTGGGGAATGCCAACCCGTGAGCTGGCGCAGACGATGCTGCGGTCAGGCCTCAAGGCGATCGTCACTGCCGTCAGCCCCACCTCGAAGCTGGACCGTAGCTTCGCCGGTCGCTGGTTCGACCAATCCTTCCTTGACGATCTGCCGGAAGGAACCGATCCGCTCGGCGAAAACGGCGAGTTCCACACCTGCGTCGTCGATGGACCGATGTTCAGCCGCCCGATCGCGGCGCAAGCGGGCGAAGTCGTCGGCCGGCCGGTCAGCCGCAACCACGACGGAACCGGCGGCGCCATCACCGCCTGGTACGCCGATGTGGAGTTGCTCGGGGACTAACGATCCGGGTGCGGCGCCAACGAGACCCTGTCCAGGACGGCCTTGTTGACGACCGAGCGAGGCATGTAGCCCTGGATCACGTCCGCCGCCGCTTCACCGACACGCTGCAGCAGAAGCGGCATCGAGTTGTCCGAGTAGAACGCCGAGTGGGGCGTCGCGATCACGTTGTCGAACTCGAGCAGCGGGTGGTCCTTGTGCACCGGCTCCGGATCCCAGACGTCGACGCCCGCGCCGGCGATCTGGCCATTCTTGAGCGCGTCGTAGAGCGCCTGCTCGTTGACCACGCCGCCCCGGCAGGTCGTGATCAGGTAGGCGGTCGGTTTCATCAGCGCCAGTTGCTCCGCGCCGACGATCCCCCGCGTCTCCGGACTCAGCGGCGGATGCACCGAGACGTAGTCGGCCTGCATCACCTCTTCAAGCGATGTCAGGCGAACGCCCGCAGCCTCGGCCACGGCCGGGTCCTGGTACGGGTCGTAGGCAATCACGTCCAGACCGAAGGCCTGCGCCCGGATCGCCGCCTGTTGGGCGATGTGTCCGAAGGCGACGAGCCCCAGCGTTTCGCCGTACAGCGGCCCGGACGGACCGAGCGGGACCCGATCCCCTGAGCGGGCGGCATCGTTGTGAGCGATCAATTTGCGATTGAGCGCCAGCAGCAGCGAGATCGCGTGCGTGGCGACCTCATTGATGCAGTAGTCGGTGATGTTGCAAACCACGATGTCGTAGTCGACCGCGGTCTGCCAGTCGATGTTGTCGAAACCGATCCCGTATCGCACCACGACCTTGAGGTTCGGCGCCGCGTCGAAGATGTCCTTGCCCACCCGCCGGTAGCCGCAGATGATCCCGTCGGCATCGCCGACATGCGCCGGGATGTCTTCCTGCTGTTCGAGGCTCAGCGGGATCAGCTCGGCGTCGGCTTTGGCCAGCTCGGCCGCCTCGGCGACGTGAGGCTGCCGCTCGGGTCGCGAATCGACGTGGTAGACCTTGAACTTCGCCATCGGGCACTCCTCCAACGCAACGCGCGTTTACAGCCAGGTTTGGATTCGAGAACGGGGCACGGCGGGGATCACCGCCTTCAGCCGCCGACCGTCAGGAGTGAGCGTAAAGGACATCTGCTTTCCGGGCTCCAGCTCCGGGTGCAGGATGCGATTGATCAACCGGAACGACTCGAAGCGGATCAACGACAGCCTGACCTGCTGCTGATTCGCGGTCGGCCGCGACACGAGCACGGCGTCGACCAGCTCATCGAACGATGCCTGCTCAACGAGCAGCAGGTGCTGGACGATCAGTTGCTCGACGACATCGAGTTCGATCTCGATCGACTCCGGCCGCAGACGCTGCTTGAGCGCGGCACCTGCCCTCGCCAGCCGCGCCTTGAAGGACATGTCAGGAGCTCAGGTACGCGGCAATGTCTGGGCCGCCCTCGGTCAACACGATGCCCGCCTCGGCCAGCGCGGCGGTCTGCTCTGCTGAAATCCCCAACCATTCGTCGAGCACCGCGCAGGTGTCCTGGCCGAACTGGGGGCCGTAGCCGTACACCCGACCCGGAGTGCGCGACAGCTTCAGCGGCGACGCCGCCATCGTCACGTCGCCGGCGACCGGATGCTGCACGGTCGTGATCATCTCGCGGGCGGCGATCTGTTCCTGACTGACGGCCTGACCGATCGTGTTCAGCGGCCCAATCGGAATGCCGTACTGCCCCAACACCATCACCCAGTGGTCGGTCGTCTGTTTGCGCGTGGCGTCGAAGAGCAGCGGCTCGAGCTCGGCGTGATTCTCCGTGCGTTTGAACGACGTCTCGAAGCGTTCGTCTCCGACCAGCTCCGGCAGTCCAAGCTCAGCGCAGAACAGCTCCCACTGCGTGGCGATCCCCCACGACAGCGCGACGACGATCCAGCCGTCAGCCGTCGGGAAGGCCTGGAAGGGCGTCGCCGATGGATGCCGCGTCCCCAACGGTCCGGGCTCCTCGCCGGTCGTGAAGTACCGCGCGACCGCGTTCTCGAGGATCGCGATCTGGCAGTCGAGCATGGAGATGTCGACCGACTGTCCGTAGCCGCTCTGATCCCGTTCGCGCAGCGCGGCCAGGATGCCGATCGCCGTGTAGAGCCCACCGCAAATGTCGCCGATCGATGTGCCCGGTCGGGCCGGCGGCTCGTCCGGGTAGCCGGTGATGCTCATCACCCCGCCCATGCCCTGGACGATGATGTCGAGCGCCGGCTTGTGGCGCCACGGGCCGGTCTGTCCGAACCCCGAGGTGGAGGCGAAGATCAGCCGTGGGTTGCGCTCAAGCAGCGCCTCGGGGCCGATCCCCAGCTTGTCCATCACGCCGGGAGTGAAGTTCTCCATCACGACGTCGGCCTGGTCGACGAGACCCAAGAAGATGTCGCGGCCTTCGTCCGAGCGCAGGTCGATCGAGATGCTGCGCTTGCCCCGATTGACCGACTGGAAGTACATCGACTCGTTGTTGACGAACGGCCCGGTGGTCCGGGCGACGTCGCCGTGCGGCGGCCGCTCTACCTTGACCACTTCCGCGCCGAGGTCGCACAGGATCATCGCCGCGTAGGGGCCGGCCAACACCCAGGTCAGATCGAGGACGCGAATGCCCGCCAGCGGGCCTCGCGTCTGGCCATCGGAGTGGCCGGGTGGATGCGTGTTGTTGGTCATGGCGGCTCCTACACGTCTCCGATGCTGGGGTCGGAGAGTTCGATGTCGGTGACGACCCACTCCAGCGGTTCCGCGTTGGCGAGATGGGCCAGGTTGGTGAAGAAGTACTCCGCCGTGCGCATGTACGAAGAGTCCACATGGCAGGAATCGTGCGGTGTGATCCGGCAGTTGGGCAGATCCCAGAGCGGCGAGTCGGCCGTCAGCGGTTCCAGCGGAGCGACATCAAGGACGGCCGCGGCGATTGAGCCTGACTCAAGCGCGTCGGCCAGAGCGTCAACGTCGACGACCCGGCCTCGAGCGACGTTGATCAGTAACGCGTGCGGCTGCATCGCAGCGAGCGCCTCGGCGTCGATCAGATCGAGGGTCTCGTCGGTCAGCGGACAGCAGAGGACGACATAATCGCTGGCTGCGAGGAGCTCGTGGAGACGATCCGGCGGGAAATGCTGGTCGAGATTGGCGTCGTCTGGTTGCCGCCGCTTGGTGGCCAGCGTCCGCATCCCGAACGCCCGGGCCAGCCTGGCGCAGGCTTCGCCGATTCCGCCGTAGCCGACGATGCCCAGCGTCTGCCCGGCCAGTTCGACCGACTCCAGCGGAGCCCAGGCGCGCTCGGCGTGGTTGACCGCGTGCTCCGGGAGCTGCTTGGCGTGATTAAGGATGTAGGCGAACACGTACTCGGCGATCGGGCCCGCGTGAACGCCGGGCGCGTTGGTCACGATCGAGCCGGACTCCAGCAAGCTGGCGTAGACCGAGTGATCGACGCCGGTGCTCGCCGTCTGCATCCAGTTCGGCGGCGAAGCATCCAGCAGCTCGACGAACGACTCGACCGACTTCTGCAGGTAGTACAGGTCCTCGGAAAAAAAGAAGCCGTCGAGATTGGTCGGGTCGGCGGACCAGTCGCCTCGCCGGTCGAGCAGCACGATCTCGGCTGCCGGGGCAATCTCGCGCAGCCGGACGCCGGCGCGTTCGTTCAGTTCGGTGGTCACACCGATGCGCAGTGGACTGTCGGCCATGACGCCTCCGAGGTTCGTGGAGCCAACTCCGGTCATCGGGTTCTAGCGGTAGGGTAGTGGCGTCCATGAGCCAGTCGCCCAACCCCCGGAGCCACCTGGTGTTGAGGCGCCGCGAGCGTCTGCCTCGTCTCCTGTACGCGAGGCCCATGCGGCGGGTCTTCGCCGGCTGGTGGATCGCCGCCGCCGCGTCGATGTCTTCCTTCGCCGCTGTCTCATTCTTCAACCCCGTGCTGGGCGCGATCACGCCGGAACTCCAGGCCGAATACGGCTGGAGCACCGCCTCGATCGCCCTGACGATGGTGATCGGCGGCATCGGCGGCGGGGTGCTCGCAACCTTTGTCGGACCGATCGCCGACCGGCACGGCCCGCGGTTGCTGTTGTTCAGTTCGGTAGGCGTCGTGGCCGGACTGCTGGTCGCGCTCGGGTTCATGTCCGACCTGTGGCAGTTTCTGTTGATCTGGGGTCTGGGTCGCGGCCTCACGATTGCCGTCATCGACATCGCGGTCGTCGTCGTGATCGCCAACTGGTTCATCCGCCGACGCGGCTCGGCGATGGGTCTGACGATGATCGGCACCCGCAGCGGCATGATGATCTTTCCCCTGGTGATCACCGCCGGGATCTGGCTGGGAGGGTTGCGCGAGGCATTCCTGCTGATGGCCCTGTTGGTCCTCGTCATCGGCGTGTTGCCGCCGCTGATCATGCGTCGCCGACCCGAGGATGTCGGCTTGCGACCCGACGGCGAGCGGCTGCGGGCGTCGGTCAGCAGGGGCGAGACGCCCCCGCTTCTGACCAGCGATCCGGACTGGACCGTGCGCGAAGCGATCCGCACGCGAGCATTCTGGCTGCTCCTGTTTGGCACCACGATCCTGATGGCCGTTGGGGGCTCGGTCAATTTCACCTTCGTCTCGCACATGACCCAGAACGGGATCGACGCCGACACCGCGCGCACGGCCCTGGCGCTCTGGGCAGGGATGGGAATCGTTGGCGGAGTGTTGGGTGGAGAGCTGCGGCAGCGCCTGGCGGTGCGCTACTCGCTGCCATTGGTGATCTGCGTCACGACCAGCGCGGTCGTCTGGTTCATCCTGACCGACACGGTCTGGATGGCGTTCGTCTTCGCCGTCTGGCACGGACTAGCCTTCGGCGCCCAACTGCCGCTCACCCGGATCTCGTTCCCCGACTACTTCGGTCGCTACTCCGTGGGCCGGATTCGCTCAGTCACTGCGCCGCCACAGTTCTTGATCAACGCATTCGGGCCGTTCGTGTCGGGATTGGTGATTGATAACCGAGGGTCGTACGACCTGATCTATGTGGTCTTCATCGGCTTGCTGCTCAGCGCAGCCGTGAGTGTCCTGCTGGCGAAACGGCCGGATCCGCCGGCGCGAGCCTCTGCGTGAGTGAATCCGGTCTGGCGCACACAGAAAGGGCGGCCGCGAGGGCCGCCCTTTCGGCTGCTTCGCTCAGTTAGAGCTACGCGTTCGACAAGATGATCGTTCCGGCTGAGGCGAACATGCCACCGGGCCCGTGGGCCATGCTGACGTTGACGTCGGGCACCTGCCGGTCGCCGCATTCGCCGCGCAGCTGGCGCACCGACTCGACGATCGCGAACATCCCGTACATGCCGGTGTGGCAGTAGGAGAGCCCGCCGCCGTTGGTATTCATCGGGAAGTCGCCGCCGGGACCGGACTTGTAGATGACCTCGCCGTCGGGGCCGGTCTTCGTTTCGGCGAAGAACGGGCCGCCCTCGCCCTTGGGCACGAAGCCAAGGTCCTCGGCCGCCATCAGCGGGGTAAAGGTGAAGGCGTCGTAGAACATGCAGTGGTCGATGTCCTGCGGACCCAGACCGGCGCTCTTGTAAGCGGCTTCGCCGGCGATCCGGTAGCCGTCGGCCGTGGTGTGGTCGCGCATCTGCGAGACCATCCAGTGCGCCGCCGCTTCGCCGGCGCCCAGCACGTAGACCGGGTCCTTGGCGAAGTCCTTGGCCCGCTCTTCCGAGACCAGCACGAGCGCCCCGCCGCCGTCGGCGACGACGCAGCAGTCGAGCAGGTTGAACGGGTAGCAGATCATCCGCGAGTTGAGCACATCCTGCGGCGTGATCGGACCACCGCCGCGCTCCGGCGCCCGGCGGTGGCTGCCCATCATCGCCATCGGGTTGAGGTTCGCCCAGGCGCGCGTCGCCGCAGCGATGTGGGCGAGATGTTCCTTGGTCGTGCCGTACTCGTGGAAGTGACGCAGCACGGGAATCGAGAAGGTCGTCGGCGCGCCGCCGATCGCGAAGGGGGCCTCGTACTGGCCGCCCGGCGAGGAAGCCGAGCCGCCGCGCGGAGCGTCGACGCCGGAGCGTCCGCTCTCGCCATGAGTGATCAGGGCGACGTCGCAGTAGCCGGCCATGATCGCGGCTACCGCGTGGCGGACGTGAATCATGAACGAGCATCCACCGACGGACGTGCCGTCGATGTAGCGCGGCTGGATGCCGAGGTACTCCGCGACTTCGTTGGGAATCGCGCCGGCGCAGAGCAGGCCGTCGACATCGGCCAGCGACATGCCGGCGTCGTCGAGCGCATTCTTTGCGGCCTGAGCGTGCAGCGCGAGTCGGGACATGTGGGGCAGTTGTCCCAGATCATCGGTCTCCGCGGCGCCGACGATCGCGACCTTGTGTCGAATCTGATCCATGAGTGGTCTCCGTTTCGGGAACGTCCGGAACTGGTGGCAGTCGGCGCCTAGGCAGGCTTGAACTTGGGCAGCGTGACCTCATCAGTCACATCGTCGAAGACGATCTCGACGTCCATGTCGACGGTGGTCGAGTACGGGTCGTCGATGATCAGGTTGGACATCATTCGAGGGCCCTCTTCGAGTTCAATCACGGCGATCACGTAGGGCGGCGCGTTGTCCTCGGTGTTGTAGGGCGGGATCGGCTGGTGCGAAATGACGAACGTGTGGACCTTGCCCTTACCGGAGGCCTGCGTCCACTTGATGTCCCAGTTGAAGCACTTGGGCATCGGACAGAACGGACGCGGGTAGAAATGCGGACCGCAGTCGTCGCAGGTTGGCAGCATCAATTTGTGTTCTTTGAGACCGTCCCAGTAGGGCTGTGACTCGGGCGTCGCCACGGGCAGTCTGCCGGCGTAGTCAGCCATCCTGTACTCCTTCACGTGTACTCGTGGTTGTCCAAAGCGATGCTACACGACACCCGGGGAGTCAACGCCGGGACGACTCTCGTTCAATCCAGGATCGTTCCAGCTCGGCTTTGCGCGGAGTCCACTCCGCTTCGCGGTCCCGCCGCTGGCGAGCCATCTCGGCGAGGATCACCGCCGCCGCGACCGAGACGTTGAGCGACTGCACGAATCCCGCCATCGGAACGATGATCGCCGCATCGGCCAGGGCGACCATCTCGGCCGAGCAACCGGCATGCTCATTACCCAGCACGATCGCCGAAGGCCCGCTGAAATCCGTGCCGAGATAGTCCTGCGCATCGTCCGTCAGTTGTGTGGCGTAGACCCTGATTCCCTCCGACTTGAGTGCCGAGACGCACGCCCCCGCCGACTCGTAGCGCTCGATCTGCAGCCACTTCTCGACCTTGGCCGCCACGCCGCCCGAGATTTCGGGGAAGACCTGGTTCGTGTAGACGAGCGTGATCCGCCCGACGCCGAAGGCGTCGCAGCTGCGCAGGATGGCCGAGGCGTTGTGGGCGTCGTGGATGTTCTCAAGCACGACGACGAGATCATCGTGGCGCCGCTCGAGCACCTGCCGCATCTTTGCCAGGCGGCGCTCGGTGATCGGTCGGGGACCAGCGGGCTGGTCTTCGGTCGGATCGCTCAAACTAGACCGCGCACTCGCCTTCGCCGCGTTGCAGGATGTAGATGTCCTGGCGATCCCAGTCGATGAACATCGGCAGGGTGTCGGCCGAGAACTCGGGCGGCAGGGTGAGGTCGTTGAGCGTGTCCTGGATCGGACTCAGACCGGCGCGGTCGACCCACGAACTGAACAGTTCCTGATCGTCCTCACGGTCGGAGTGATACAGGTCGATCACCCGCTCGACGGCGTCGGGGACGCGCTTGGCCGGAATCCGGACCTTCGGCACCAGCTGTCCGAGGCGCATTTCCTCGGTCCGGTAAGTACCGCCAATGAACATGTGGTAGGCCGGGATCTGGCGGTTGCCGACCTTGATCGCCGCGCCGTGGAAGCCGATGTCGGCGATGTGATGCTGACCGCAGCTGTTGGGGCAGCCGCTCATGTGAATCCGCATCTTGCGGGTCACCGGATCGTCGATCCCCATCGAACGCACCCGCTCCTGGACGGCCCGATTGAGACCCATTGACGAGGTGATGCCCAGCTTGCAGCTGTCGGTACCCGGGCACGAGACGACGTCCTCAATCTCCTGCGCATCGGGAGCGCCCATGCCCAGCGCATCGAGTTCTTTCCAGACCGCGTAGACGGCCTCGTTCGGAACCCAGCGCAGGACGACATTCTGTTGTGGAGTCGTGCGGGCGCGTTCGCGGCCGTACTTGCGCAGGATCTCGGCGAGCCCGCGGAACTGTTCCGGCGTCAGGTCGCCCTGATCAATCGAGGCCTCAACCGCCGAGTATCCCGGCTGAACCTGGGCACGGACATTGGCGGCCAGGAAGCGCTCGAATCGAGCGGCGTCCCCGTTCGGCGACGGCAGCTCAACGGAAATGTCGCGAGCGTCCGACGCCTCGTCGTCGACGTAGAGCAGCTCCTCCAGCGGCGGAGTCTCCTTCGACCAGCCTTTCTGCAGTTCCTCATCGACCATCTCGCGGAAGGCTGCTTCGCCCACCCGGTGGACGAGGAACTTGAGGCGGGCCTTGAGGATGTTTTTACGCAGCTCGTCGGCGGCGTTGAAGATGCGGATGACGGCCTCGGAGAGCGTCAGGAACTCCGACATCGGGACGAAATCGGTCAGCGTGACCGCTTCCTTGGGCATCGTCGAGAGCCCGCCGCCGACCATGACGCGGAATCCCCGGACCTCTTTGCCATCGATCTCGCGGACCTGCGAGAAAAACGCCAGGTCATGGATCGCCGCAATGGCCGAGTCGGCCTCGCGGCCGGTGAAATAGACCTTGAATTTGCGCGGCAGGAGCTGGGTGATGGAGTTGCGCACCCAGTAGCGGACGAACGCGCCGGCGTAGGGCGTGGGGTCGAAGACTTCGTCTTCGGAGATGCCGGCCCAGGGGTCGGCGGTGACGTTGCGGACCGTGTTGCCACAGGCTTCGCGGGAGGAGAGTCCAACCTTGCCCAGGACGCGGAGCATGTCGGGCATCTGATCGAGTGGGACGAAGTGGACCTGGATGTTCTGCCGCGTCGTGATGTGGCCCTTGCCCAGTGGGGCGAACGTCTCACAGACTTCGGCCAGTCCGTCGAGTTGATCGGATGTGACGCCGCCCATGGGCAGCTTGATCCGGTTCATGTGCACGTCGGGCTGGCGCTGTCCGTAGACGCCCTGGCGCAGCCGGTAGAGCATGAACTCGACTTCTTCGCGTTGCTGCTCGCGGAACGCGGTCGCTTCGGTTTCGAAATCGTCGAGTTCGTCGTCCCAGATCGGGATCACGACGCCCGGAGTGTCGGTTCTGGAAGTGGTCATACCGTAGTACCCCAACTATGTTTGTCTGGATTTCATCTTAGCAGCGAGGGATCGATCTCCACCGAGCGCGATCTCCGGCCGAGCGACGCGCGCGCGCGGATCTGAGTCAGCGAGTCTCGCCCCTGCGCCGTCCGTTGACCGCCCTCCATCACCGGCTGCAACAGAGCTTCGGCATCGGCCGGCGCAGAGTCATCGGCCCGCGCGACCAAATCGTGGTCCGCCGATCGCCAGACCTGCTTGCGGTGTCCGATGCTCGGCTTGCCGACGGAGCGCTTGGCCACCGGCCGCCCCTCGTACTCAACCATCTTGTAGGCCGAGTCCAGCGTCGCCGCGTCCGGCGGCGCAACGATGTTCGTGCCGCAGGCGAACACGTCGATCGGCGCGTTCGATCCGACCAGCTCGGCGATCTGGTACTCATCCAGGCCGCCGCTGGCGACGATCCGCACATCGGACAGACCGCTCGTATCGAGCTTGATCCGAGCCTGCCACGCCTCGTTGCGGAAGTTCCCCGAGTCGATCCGGATCGCCCCAACCGACCCTGGCCCGAAACGTCTCGAGGTCTTGATCGCGTTCGTCACGCCGGAAGCTGTGTCATAAGTATCGACCAGCAGCGTCGTCGCCGGGTAACGACCGACAAAGGCGTCGAATGCGTCCGCTTCGCTGTCGCTGGCGAGCACGAAACTGTGCGCCATCGTTCCCGTGATCGGAATGCCGAATCGCCGTCCCGCCTCGACCGATGAGGTGGCCTCGAATCCCGCGATGTAAGTCGCGCGTGAGGCCTCGATCGCCGCCTCCGACCCGTGCGCCCGGCGTCCGCCGAACTCGATCACGGGCCTGCCCGCCGCGGCATCGACAGCCCGCGCCGCCTTGCTCGCCACCAGCGTCGGGTAGGCAATCTGGTTGATCATCGCCGTCTCGACGATCTGCGCCTCCGGTAGCGGAGCAATCACCTGGATCAGCGGCTCACCCGGATAGACCACGGCGCCCTCGGGCGGAGCCCAGGCATCGCCGGTGAATCTCAGGTCGCTTAGTCGTTCCAGGAATCTCTGATCGAACTGCGGCAACGTTTTGAGGAATGCCAGTTCGTCCTCGTCGAAATGCAGCGCCTCGAGGAAAGCGAGCGCCCGGTCGAGGCCCGCCGCGATCAGATAGTCCCAGTTGTTCGGCAGGCCGCGGACGGTCAGTTCAAACACGGCCTCGCCGGTCATGCCGCGTTCGTAGTAGAGCTGAGCCATGGTCAGCTCATACAGATCGACGAAGAGGGCCGAAGGAGTGTTCACTATGTGAACGCTATTCGATGAGCGCGCCGGACTCGGCCATTGCCAACAGCGCGGCGTCGCCGTCGCCGTCCGCGAGATCGACCGCGGCAACGCCCGCGGCCGAGACCAGCACCTCGAATCCCAGGCGGCAGGCGTCCAGGACCGTCTCCTTGACGCAGTAGTCGGTCGCCAGACCCAAAACCACGCAGCGCTCGACGCCTGCCTCCAGCAGGATTTCTTCCAGCTCGGTCGCTTGCTGATCCCCGCTCTGCGGATCGCGAGTCGTGAATCCCGAGTAGCCGTCGTTGCCGTCGACGCCCTTGCGCACGACCGGACCGGCGTCCAGGGTCAGCGCCTCGTGGAACTCCGCGCCCCAGGTATCCCCAACGCAATGCACCGGCCAGAGCCCGCCGTCCTTCTCGAAATGCGGAGTGTCGGCCGGATGCCAGTCCTGCGTGTAGACGACCAGCGCGCCCGCATCGTTGGCCCGGGAAATCTGCGCGTTGGCGCTGGCGATCACGTCGGCCGCGCCCGCGACGAACAGCGAACCGTCCGGGTGCGCGAAGTCGTTCTGGATATCGACGACGATCAGCGCGGTCTGCGGATCAAAGCTGGGCACTGGACGGTGTCAGAGGAGGAGGTTGGAGGCGACGACCGGATTCGAACCGGTGATAAGGGTTTTGCAGACCCCTGCCTTACCACTTGGCCACGTCGCCGGATTGACTGTTGAGATGTACTGGAGCGGAAGAAGGGATTCGAACCCTCGACCTTCTCCTTGGCAAGGAGACGCGCTACCGCTGCGCCACTTCCGCTCGCCGGAACAGCATAATGCTGCTCAGCCAAGCCATTGTACCGCCAAATGGCTCTGACTGGCGCCGTTCGCTGCGTTGGTGCCGAGGAGAGGACTCGAACCTCCACGCCCGCAATGGGCACAGCGCCCTCAACGCTGCGTGTCTACCAGTTCCACCACCTCGGCAGCGACGGTTGGATGCTCTGGCAGGGGTGGCAGGACTCGAACCCGCGACCTACGGTTTTGGAGACCGTTGCTCTGCCAAACTGAGCTACACCCCTCCGTAAACACTGAGCATAGCAGCAGGTCGAGTCGCCCCGAGCCCCGCCCGATCGCACCGGCGGGCCTATTCTGCAAGCACAAACCGCAGAGGAGGATTCGCATCATGTTGGACCTGCACTCCGAGATTGAAGACGGCGTCCTCGTTCTGAACCCGACCGGCAGAATCGACGGTGGCACCGCCAAGCAGTACGAGGAGACCCTGCTCGATCGGATCGCCAACGGCCACACCAAGATCGTGTTGAACTGCGAGGCCGTGGAGTACGTCTCTTCGGCCGGCCTGCGCGTCTTGCTCATGGCCTCCCGCCGCGCCGACAAGCTGGTCCTCTGCTCCGTGCGAGACACCGTCAACGATGTCTTCAAATTCTCCGGCTTCGCCGAGATCATCACGATTCACGGCGACCGCGAGTCGGCGCTGGCCTCCTTCTAGGCCCCGTCAATCGCCGCGATCTGAGAGCGCCTGCCGGATCCGCTCCGGGTAGTCTCCGACGATCCCCGTTGCTCCCAGATCGATGCATCGCGCGATGTCGCTGGATTCGTTCACCGTCCAGACGAACGCCGCCATCTCGTGCGCCCGGCAGGCCGCGACGTTCTCGGCCGTCAACCCGGATCCATGCATCGAGATCCCGTCCAGCCGATACTCGGCGGCGATCTGCCAGATCTCCGGCGTCGGCGAGAGGCACAGGTGCGCGATCCTCCCGCCCTGTGGAGTGCGTCTGGCCAGTTCGATCACCGTCTCCGAGTCGAAGCTCCACAGCCACGTCCAGCCCGCGGCGTCCGCCATCTCGACCTCTGCCAGCACCGCCTCGCACAGCGCGGGAACATCATCGCCGGGCGTCACCTTCAGCTCGATGATCAACAGCATCTGACCGTCGACCAGCCCCAGCGCCTCGCGCAACGTCGGGATTGGCTCGCCCTCGCCCGCATCGACCCGACGGAGATCTTCCAGCGACATCTCCGCCACTCGTCCGGATGAGTCCGTGGTGCGCTCCAGCGTGTCGTCGTGGATCAGCACGGGAACACCGTCCGCGCACAGGCGGACATCAATCTCCACCCCGTCGCAGCCCATGGCGAGCGCCGTGCGAATGCCCCGCAGCGTGTTTTCCGGACCGTGGCCCGTCGTGGTTCGGTGGGCGATCACCAGCGGAGTATCGTGAGACATCGGCGATCTCATTCGCGGTTGGTCTTGGGGAGCGGCGATGCGCAACGAGGATATCGCCGAGACGTTCGATCTCGCCGGCCGCAACTACGAGGACTCGGCCCGGGATCTGATCAACCTCGCCGCATCCGAGCTGGTTCAGCGCTTGCAGCCATCGGCCGGTCAGGACCTCGTCGACCTCGGTTGCGGCTCCGGCGTGCTGATCGCGCACGCCGAGCCGAGCCTCACCGGCGGCAGCGCGATCGGCATCGACCTGTCGCGGGCTCAGTTGGCGCTGGCCCGGGATCGGTTTCGGCTCTCGCCGATCCAGCCGCGTTTCATCCACGAAGACGCATCCGCCAACAGCCTCGGCAATCGCTCCGCCGACGCCGTCGGGCTAGGCCTCGTGCTGTCCTACGCCGAGCGGCCGCAGCTGTTGCTCAAGGAAGCGACCCGCCTGACCAGGCTCGGCGGACGGGTCGCCGCGACCGTGCTCGGCTCCCCCTTCTTCGGCTCGCCCGGCACGAGACTGCTCGGCCTGCTCGAACGCCGAGGCGTCGCCTGGCCCGAGGTCGAGCTCCAGTTCGATCCCCGGGAAGCGGTCCGCCTGGCCCTGCTCTGCGAGATCGACGGCCGACGCCTCGACGACGTCACAATCGAGGAGATCGAGCGAGAGTTCTGGTGGGATGACTTCGACGCCTGGTGGCGGATGCTGAAGCTGTTCGGCTTCCTGCCCCGCGGCCGCGACCGCGTGCTGAACGGGATCGCCCGGGACTTGCGCGAGGACGACCGCGTCGTCGATCCGGACGGCAAGGTCCGCTGCGCCGTCAAGATCTGGTTGCTCTCCGCGACCGTAAGAGAAGGAGACCCCTGGGTATGACCACAGCACGGCGACGAATCTCCGTCAACCTGCCCTGGAATCCCGACTTCGTCGACACCTTCATCGCCCGTGCCCGACTCGCCGACGAGATCGGCATCGACACCATCAGCGTCCTCGAGGGCTACGGCCACGACGCCTTCACCGGCATGGCGCTGCTCGCCTACGAGACGAAGAACGCGCGGATCGCATCCTCGATCGTCAATGTCTTCTCCCGAACCCCCGCGACGCTCGCCCAGAGCTTCGGCACGGTCGACCAACTCTCCGGCGGCCGAGTCATAATCGGACTCGGCGCGAGCGCTCCCGGAGCCATCGAGCGCTTCCACGGCGTCCCGTTCGAGCGCCCCTTCGCCCGGATCCGTGAGGCGGTCGAGCTCATCCGTCTCTATTGGTCCCGGGAGCGCTTCACATACGACGGCCCCACGATTCACGTCGAACGAGCCCTGGTCAGCGGCATGATCCCTGGCCAGCCCACCGCCCGGATTCACCTCGCCACCCTCAATCCCACCTCGGTCAAGATGACCGCCGAAATCGCCGACGGCTGGATGCCAACCTGGATTCCCAACGATCGCGTCGCAGAATCCGTGCAGCAGGTCAAACAATGGTCGCTCGACGCCGGCCGCTCGGCCGACGCCGTCGAAGTCCGTTCCCCCGGCTCGGCGACCGTCGTACTCGATTCCGACAAACAGGCCGAGATCGACCGAGGCTTCGCCCAGGGACTCGCCTTCTTCGCCGTCAGGAACGGTCCCGGCTACTTCCACCAGTTCGAGCGCCAGGGCTTCGCCGAGCAGGTCGCCGCCATGCGCGAGGCCTGGCAATCCGGCGGCGTCGGAGCCGCCACCGAAATCGCCATGGAGATCGCGTCCAGGTTCTCGAGGCGCGGCTCACTGGAGGAGTGCGCTGCTCATCTCGACGAGCAAACATCGCACGGCGTCGACCTGCATCAGGTCACCGTCGACACCGACGACGATCAACGCTGGGCCGACGCTCTTGCCGAGCTGGTCGGCTAACGTCTTGCGAGACTTGTCGGGTAACGTTCACTAAGGAAACCAAGCACTCAAATCGAGAGTCCACAGGGAAAACTGAAAGGACTGGTAATGGCAGACACGAATCTGGCCGCCGCGCTGGCGAAATTCACCGATCGCGTGCTGCGCTGGACGGCGCAGTCAATGGAAGACCTCTCCCAGGACGAGGTCCACTTCCGCACCTACGAGGGCCAGAACTGCATCGGCTTCGAGGCCTGGCACATCGCCCGCACCGCCGACAACTTGATCCACTTCGCCTTCGAGCGCGAACAGCCGATCTGGATGTCCAGGAACCTCTTCGAGCAATGGGGACTGCCCAAGGTCGACCAGGGCACCGGAACCAGCTTCGACGAAGTCTCCAGCTGGGTCTTCCCCGACGGCCCCACGATCGCCGGCTACCTCAACGACGTCGCCGACGTCATCGTCCCGCGCATCGCCGAGATGACGCCCGAGTATCTCGACTCGATCACCCGCATCGTCCCCCAGGGCGAGCTGCCCAAGTGGGAGATCATCGGACAGGTGATCATCAACCACTCCAACAACCACCTCGGCCAGATCAACGTCGGCCGCTCGATGCAGGGCAAGGAAGGCCTCGGCTTCTAGGACCCGTGTCATGTCCAATCTCACTGCGCAGGTCCTATCCGAGTTCACCAACCGCGCCCTGCGCGTGACGGCGCGCGGGATGCAGGGCCTGAGCCGGGAAGAAGTCCAGTTCCGTATCGCTCCCCGCGAGAACAGCATCGGCTTCGAGGCCTGGCACATCCTCAGAACCTGCGACAACCTTGTCCACTTTGCCTTCGAGCGAGAGCAGCCGATCTGGCTCCAGCAGAGCCTTCACGAGGAGTGGGGACTGCCGAGGGTCGACCAGGGCACCAACACACCGTTCGAAGAGGTCGCGACCTGGGTCTTCCCCGAGGGCGACAAGCTCGCCGCCTACGCGACTGACATCGCCGACATAATCGTGCCTCGTATCGCGGGCATGGACGAGGAGTACCTGAACTCCATCACCCGCATCGTGCCGCACGGCAGGTTGCCCAAGTGGGAGATCATCGGCCATCTGCTCGTTAGTCACTCCAATCGCCACCTGGGCCATATCAGCGCCGCTCGCACGCTGATGGGCAAGCAAGGCCTCGGCTTCTAGCGAACAGCTCGGCGAACCGGCAGGACACCCCAGTGGCAGACTCTCGCGACACCCAGCTCGTCTCGCCGGTCTCTCTGACCGAACAGGTCTCCGCGACCCGCTCCGGCGACCTCTCCCTCCAGGACCTGATCGCCCGGACGCTCGATCGCCTCGAAGCAGTCAACCCGCTGGTCCGCGCGATCCTGCCCGACGTCCGCCTGCGCGAGCGTCTCTCCTCCGAGGCCGCCGACCTCATCGACCGCTGGCCTGCGCCCTCCTCGCGTCCGCCACTCTTCGGCGCGATCGTCGCGGTCAAAGACATCTTCAACGTCAGCCGCATGCCCACCCGCGCCGGCTCGGCCGTGCCGCCCGAGTCCTTCAGCGGGCGCGAGGCCGATGTCGTCGCCCGACTCAAGGAAGCCGGCGCGCTGGTCCTCGGCAAGGCCGTCACCACCGAGTTCGCCTACTTCGCCTCCGGCGCGACCGCCAATCCACATAACAGGGAACACACGCCCGGAGGCTCCAGCAGCGGCTCTGCCGCCGCCGTCGCCGCCGGAATCGCACCCCTCGCGCTCGGCTCGCAGACCGTCGGCTCGGTCATCCGCCCTGCCTCATTCTGCGGAGTCGTCGGCTTCAAGCCTTCCTACGACCGCATTCCCACCGGAGGAACGCTCTACTACTCGCCCTCCGTCGACACCATCGGCTACTTCGTCAACTCCGTCGCCGACGCGTTGTTGGTTGCGCCCACACTCCTGCTCGGCTGGCGCGCCGGCGAGGACACGGAAGCGCAGACGCCCCGAATCGGAATCCCCACCGGCGCCTTCCTCGACCAGGCTTCCCCCGAGATGCAAGAGGCGCTCAACGCGGCCCGCGATCGGCTGACCGACGCCGGAGTCAGTGTCGAGTCCGCTCCGACCCTGCGCGACATCGCCGAGATCAGTGCGCGGCACCGCAATCTGACTACCTTCGAGTTCGCCGAGGTACATCGGGAACGCTACGCAACATACGGCGCCATGTTCCGCCCGCAGAGCGCCCAGCTCTACGAAGCGGGGCGAGAGATCTCGGCCGATGATGCCGAGGCCGGTCGAGCCGGGCGCATCGCCCTGCGCCAACGCCTGCACGAGCGCATGGATCGCGCGGGCATCGACGCATGGCTCGCGCCGTCCGCTGTCGGTCCACCCCCCCACGGTCTCGGCTCCACCGGAGACCCGGCCATGAACCTCCCCTGGACCCACGCCGGTATGCCTGTGATCAACCTGCCGTTTGGCGACGTCGACGGCCTGCCCCTGGGCCTCTCCCTCGTCGGGCGCTTCGGCCACGACGAGACGCTGCTCGGTCAAGCGGCGATCGTGGAGTCGGCGATTTCGAGCTAACTGTCGCTCACAGTTGCGCCAAGTCGTCGAGCACGTTCGCGAGTCGATGTTTGAGCATTTGGATGTGCGCTGTCGCGTCTTCATGGGAGATCCACCAGGCGTTGATGCCCTTGGAATCGAGCCGCGTCGAGAACGCATCCTCGGCAAACTCGTGCGCCCAAGTGTCGAGTCGACGTTTGAGCGGGGAGTCGGGCTCTAGGTCATACCACCCATCGGTCCAGCCGAATGTGAAGTCTCTGACGTTGTTCCACCCAGACTGATTCGGTGCTGCCGACAACCAGGCAAGCGTCAACCACTCTCGGGGCCAGAGCGCGTGTTGCATTCGGATAGAAACCATGCTGGATCCCCAGTGGAGCCTGGCGCTGTGTCCTTCGGCGGTATCGAGCAGACTCCCGGCTGCTGCGCGCACGGCAGGTTTCGCTAAGGCGTTGAGGAACGACTTTCGATTGAGCACCGCTCTGCGCGCTGCCAGCGGTCGGTCGCTTGCAGCCAGTCGCCCAATCACGCGCGGTACAAGGATGCACCCACTATCCCCTCGAAACTGCTTGATCTCCACAGCGAGTACCTCGATGCGCGGCATCTGCTCGTTGAGGAACTCGACCACGGTTGCCAGTTCATCGGGAATCCGATCGGCCACAAACAGCAATCGAAGATTCTTCGCGTTCAAGTTGGTCTCAACGAGGGTCCAGAACTCCTCGCGATCCGGCTCCTCCTGGTCTAGGAGATCCGACAGACGAGAGTCGGCGTCCTCGTGTTCCTCAAACTGTCCGCGGAGTTCGTTGGCACTCCAGTACTTTGACGCGTGCGCCGCGTAGTCCAGCATCTGGCCGACGATCGTGCGGCGCAGCTCGCGGTTATCTCCACGCTTGGTTTCGACCAACGTTGGTACGGCGCGCCGATCGATCAAGGCATGGTCCAGCGACCAGCGCGCCGGCCCGTCGGCCTGGTCTGCAATGCCTGCCTCTCGACTGATCAGGATTCAGCGAGGTGGATCCTCGGGGTTCATCTGCTCGCCCGCGAGCAGCTCCGGGTGGTGGGCGATCAACTCCTGAAGTGCGTCCTCGTCGTCAAACGGCTCTTCCTGAAACTCATTCAGCGTCGCCGACTCTCCGTCGCCAACGAGGTTGTAGATTCGTTCGCCCACCGACTTACTCCTGGATTCGATCCGATCCACCTAAACCTACTCGAACCCGTTGCACTGGCGAGACGGCGCTCACTGGTCCGAGTCGATTCTGAGCAGGCTAGGCAGAGTCGGTGGGTTGAGTCTCGTTCGGGTCCGAGTGGGCGCCCTGGGATGGACGGCTACGGAATGTGAGCCAGAAGGTGAGCGCTGCCGCGAGCAGCAACACGGCTGCTCCGCTGTAGAGCCCCTGCAGCGCGGCCAGGCTGGCGAATGAAAGCCCGATCAACGGACCGAGCGCGCTGCCCAGGTCGAGGAAGGTGGCGTAGGCGCTGAGCACGGCATTGCGACGCTCGGGCGGGGCGAGGTCGCCGGCCGTCGCGTGCAGGGTCACGGTCAGCGCCGTGGAGGCGACGAAGGCCGAGAGGATGGCGAGCAACATCAACCAGATCGACTGGGTGACCGCCAGGACGAACAGCCCGGCAGCGCCCGTCGCAAATCCTCCGCTGATGACCAGGATGCGGCCGAAGCGATCCGAGCAATAGCCAAACAGCGGCGAGAGCGGCAGCCACTGCGACCCGAGCAGGATGCCGGTAGCGGTGGTGACCCCGAGGGCGACGCCGAGGACCGCGATCTGCTGGCCGAAGTGCGCGCTCAGGTAGTAGCCGAGCGAGGCCGTGACCAGGCCGGAGAAGACGAGCCCGGTGACCAGGATGGCGCCGCAGGTGACCAGCAGGCGCCGGTCTGCGAGCACGGCGCGGAGGTCAGCGCGTTCGGACCTCTGCGGCGTCGATTGCCCGGCCATCGCCGGTCGCCGGCTCGTCAGAATCCACGCGACCGCGGTCCCCGCCATCACGGCGGCGAAGAGGGTCAGGGTCAGGCGGTGTCCGAAGAGATCAGTGAAGGCTGCGCCGACCAGCACGCCGCCAACCGAGCCCATGCGAACGATCGCCGAGTAGGCGCCCATCAGCAGCCCGCGATTGTGGTCGCCGGCCTCGGTCAGCACGGTCCAGAAACCGCCCAGTCGGAGCGTCGACCAGCAGAACCCCCAGCCCATCCTCGCCGCCAGCAGCAGCGCGAAGGCGGTGGACCAGCCGTAGCTGAGCGTCACCATGACCGACAGCAACAGCGCTGCAATGAACGGGCCGCGCTGGCCGAACCGCTGGAAGATCATGGCCGCCACGGAGTTGGTGACGAGCCGAACCAATCGATTGGCGGAGAGCAGGATGCCGACCGCCGGCAGCGAGAGCGCCCACGCCTCGGGCTGCGAGGGCATCACGGCGTAGAGCATCGAGTCGCCGAGCAGCGTCGCTGCGACGGCCAGCGCGACGGCGACTACCGGGAGCGGAACGCCGCGCAAGGCTCGCTTGTCGGCGGCGAGGTCGCTCATCGCCGCAACGTATCAGCCCGGGTGACACGACTGGACCGCCGCCACGGTCGTTTGGTCCCCCAACACGTACCGATTTGCGAACTCCGCTCTCCAACCTCACTTCTGCCCGGTCTGAACGCCCGATCGGGCTGTCCTCGGGCATCGGGATCGTGTAGCGAATCAGGGCCCGACCGGGCCGAACCTCGATGCCCCGGATGAACGTGCGCAGGAAGGCGCGGGTCTCGGTCAGCTCGCTGGTCGCGAGGAACTCGCCCATCTCCTCGGCGAAGGCGGCGACCAGCTCGGCCGAGTCGAGCAGCTCGCGCCGTTCGGCCAGCATCCGCCTCGATTCATCCGCGGCTCGCTCCAGCTGCTGTTTGCGCTGCTTGTGTTCACGGATCCGGTCGGCGGCGTCGGCCATCTCCAGGTCGGTGGTTTCGACCAGCCGCCAGATGCGGTCGAGCGCCCGGTTGACTTCCGCCAGCTCATGCTCGACCGTCTCCAGCTTGCGCCGCTGCTCATGGGCCAGGCCGTCCATCTCCTCATCAACCATCTTGACCAGCTCGCGGATGTTGCGCTCGGTCAGGATGTGCTCGCGCAGCTGCTCGATGATCGTGCGCTCGAAGTCGCGCGCGTTGAGCCTGGGCGTTGGGCAGGTCTCGGAGCCCTTCTTGATCTTCGACTGGCAGACGTAGTAGCTGTAGCGGCCGCCCTTGGCTTCGGCCGCCGACATGCTCACGCCGCAGGGCTCGCAGCCGACCAGGCCCGAGAGCAGGTAGGGGCTGGAGACGCGCCGCGGGTTCGCTTTCCTGGGCGCCCGCGACTTGAGCAGCCGCTGCACGTACTGGAACTCGTCGCGCGTGACGATCGCCGGGAAGGCGTCCTCGACCCGCACCGGCTCGGAACCGTCCTTGGCGTTGTGGCCCCAGACCAGCGTGCCGGTGTAGGCCTCGTTGGTCAGCAGCCGGTGCACGGTCGTCTTGAGCCAGGGCTTGCCGGTGGTGGTGGGGATGCCTTCTGAGTTGAGCGTGCGGGTGATGTCGAGCACGCTCTGGCCTGAGGAGGCCATCTCGAAGATGCGCCGCACGACCTCATCGACGGGCGGGTTGAGCACCAGCGTGGGACGCTCCTTGCCGCCGTCCTGGACCTTGACCCGCTTGTACCCGTAGGGCGGCCGGCTGGCCACCCAAAAGCCTCTTGAGGCGGCCTCGCGCATCCCGCGGGTGACCTCCTGGGCCAGGTTCTCGGAGTAGAACTCGTCGACCGACTCGATGATCGCCTCCATCAGCTTGCCGGTCGGGGTGTCGTCGGCGTGCTCGGTGATCGAGGTGACGCGGATCCCGCGCCGGCGCAGCATCGATTTGAAGGCGACCGCGTGCTCGCGCTTGCGGGTGAAGCGGGAGAACTTCCAGACCAGGATCTCCTGGAAGGGCGCGTCCCGCTGTGCCGCCTCGTCCAGCATCTTCGTGAACTGCGGCCGGTCGGCGACGCGGCCCGACTCGGCCTCGTCGATATACTCGCGGGCGACCACGTAGCCATTACGCCCGGCGTAATCGCGCAGGGCGCGCAGCTGGGCGGCGACGGAGAGGTCGACGTCCTGGCGGTCCGAGGAGACGCGGGCGTAGAGGGCGGCTGGGGTCATGGGCTGTGACTGCTGCATGGAAGGATCCTCTCGCGGCTGCGTTGCGCGGCGTCCCATGTTCGAAACATCGTACCCAATCTTGGCGGTCCTGGCAGTGTCGCGGGCGTCCGATCGGTGCGATTTCGAGATTCAAGAGGAGATGCACAGCCCCGGAACTCACGATCGGCACGCGCCCATCAGCGGGAGCGACAGCGCCGGTTGTCACACGGTGTCTGGCAGAAGATGTCGAACGAGGATGCGCTCAAGTCTCCCCGAATGTGCTGTTGGGTGATCAACCCCCCTCGCCTGTCGACTCGGAGACTGACCAGGCGACTGTCTTAACGATCGTCCGGCAATCGCTCCGTCTGAGACGTGGAAGGGAACGGCAGGAAGAGAGGAAGCAGAGAAAGATAAGTGCGAAAAGCACATGCAATCGTTGAGCAGAGGGGCAGATAAAGCTCGCGATAGTGGGGGTATCGCCTACTTGGTCACTGAAAGCGTGCCTCATCGGTCGCCTCGTCTAGGCGAGCTGTGAACGTTCGGATGCTCTCCAGGAAGACCTCTGCCCACCGCCTGACTTGCGGGGACTTTTCCATATCGAGGCGTTCCAATGCGGCAACCCGAGGTTGTTCTGCCGCCGTAGCGCTTCCGAACCAAACCCTGACGCCAGTGTCAACCATGAGCCGCTCGGCGACCTTGCTCTGAGCGCCATACTCGTCAATGAGCCACCGCATTAGCGGTGTGAGCTCCCTCCCAAAGTTCGTGAGACGGCCTAAGAGCATCGCGCGTCCTTCCCTCCCAACCGCAGGCGAGCCCACCCAGTCGCGAAGGAAGCTCAGAGGGACAACGTCAGTCAGTCTGACGATGGCTGCCCAGTTGGCTAACTCTTGACCGCCCCAACCTTGCGCCGTCACGATGGCTTCTGCCAAAGCGGGCCAGGTGCTCATTGGCTCACTTCTGATGCAAGCCTTCAGAACACGACCAACTTCTCCGTCTTCAGGCAACATCATCTCCCGCGTAGTGACTGCGGAAATGATCGCCGTCGCGATCGGCACCGCTTGCTCGGGCAAGAGGAGATTTGCGCATTGCCCCCACGTGAAGTCCTCGAACGAGTCACGGTACCCACTCGGCAAAGCCGCATCGCACGTCACGAGATTGAGCAGCGCGCCGACAGCTGCCGCGTCAGAACGCCAATCTGACGCGGTGTCTCTTTCGTACGCGCGTCGAGCGATCATCCAGGCACTGCTAGCAATCGGAGAGTTGTCCGTGAACATTCGACTGATCAGCTCAACCACAGTCGGGAGCGCAAGGTCTGCATTCGGGTTGGCCATGACAAGCGGAACGAGTTGAGCAGCGCTTAGCCATTCGTTGTCGAGCATTGTCAGGAGGCGCTCAGCGCGCTGTTGGGTCATGCCCAGAGCGGCCGTAACCGAGACGACAAACGAAGCTGTTGCTCTGTCGCGCGCCCATTCGTCCAAGGTGGCCTCAACCTCAATGTGCGAGACGATAGTCGCCTCTTGCAATCCGACCAGATAGCCCGCGGCCAGGTGCGGGTTTCCGGTCTTCCTCGACGCTGCAAAGAAGTGTTGCTGCCAGCGACGGGCATCGTCTCGCTCTCCAAGCGACGACGCAAAGCCATACGCGAATGTCGCTTCTGCTGATGCGAGCCAAGGGATTTCATGCAGCAACTCATCCGGCTGTGCCAAAGCGGCTTCAACCAAGTCGCCAATTCGCCGACTACGCCCCTCGGTTGTCCGGCCCCTCAACACTTCGGACTGAGGGCCGAGTTCCCGACGCAATCTGTCTCCTAGAGAGTCGCCAAAGATATCGTGCTGTAGTTGCTGTAGGCGAGCGATCTGCAGATCCGTGAGGGATGCTTCCTTCTCAGCAAGACGCAGAACGTGTGCAGCATTGTTCCACAAGGTGCGCTGCTCACTTTCAGCCAAGGTGGTCGACTCCGCAATGTCAAGGACTGCATCGCCTAGCCCAGCTCGAAACAGAACATCAAACCGTTCGAAGAACACACTGAGCGCTGCCTTACGCACCCTCGGACGGCCATCGGTCATTGCTCGCCTCAGGAGTTGAAGGGCCTCAATGCGATAGCTTCGTCTCTCGTCATGGGATCGAGCCTGCCAGAAGGGACGAGACTTGACGCCCTGGGATTGATCAACCAACCCGCCAGACCGACCGAAATCCAAGGCTTTCTTCAATGAAGAGACGACGATCAGGACTTCTTCGATGTGTGGGTTCTTTATGCCCTCGGTAAGGAAGTCAAGGCGCTCCTCACCCGTTGCCTCGGTGGATCCCGAAATCGGGTTGAACAACCCACAGAAAATGCCTGTTGCATTGTTTGCGTAGGGTTCGTTCTCCGAGGCTGCGAGCCGAAGGAGCAGTGTTGCGGCCAAGGGGAAGCGCTGGCGGGCGGTCACGAGCCTCTCCAGGGCGAACACCGTGTAACGGCGACCGCTGCGGAACGAAAGAAGTTGGCCTGCGGAGGTGGGACCAAGAATACGTTGCAGAGCTGCCAGGGCAGCGTCAGGCGAGACTCTCGCAAGTTCAAAGAACTGCCTCGCATTGTCGGCATCGTCAAGCACACCTAAGTCGCGAAAGGGTCCGCTGCCGGTGAGCACCTCCTGGACAAACTCCTCTGCCCCCTCAACGCCGGCCATCGTTCCTAGCCGAGCGTCGAATCGGTTCTGTGCCGGAGCAGAGAGATTGTTACGTAGCTTCAGCAGAAGCTCTCCGTTCACTTGCCACTCGCGTGCGGCGAGCCACACGGCAAGAAGCTCGGGTGTTACATAGCGCATTCTTCCAGCGTCACTGACGTACCCGACATCTTCCATCTCCGCAGCTAGCCGGCGAGCCTCCGCCCAATTGTCGATTCCCATGTGCTTGCACAGCGCCTGCCCCTCTTCGGTCAGTTCGTGGGCCCATCCAACGGCGGTTTGCAGTGACAGTGCGGTCATCACCTTCATATGAGACTCAGGAATCAGTCTCCCAACGATTTCCGACAAGTTCATGTCCATCAAAGGCGTCCCGGGTTCCGCCTTGACAAGCTGCTCTGCAACTCCACGAGCCAATCGCACATAGCCATCGACGAGGCCAGCGATCCAGTCTCTTTCCGATGGGGTCAGCTGGGGATAGGTGCTCGCTACGAACTTCTGAAGCTCCTCGCGTGTCATCCGCTCGACCTGGAAGTGATCGACGAGACCAGGGACTCTGTCAGGTCCGATCGCGATAACGCGAAAATCGCCCTCTGCCATCTGTACCCAATGCGATAGGAACTCGGTCATTTCATCATCGCACTCGTCCAAGATCAAAATCCCGGACATGTCGGCACGATGGCGAATCTGACCCAGGAACTGCCTTTCGCTTTCGGCGATCTTACTCGCATAGATTGGTGCTACGTGATGCTTGCGAAATGTCTCCAATGCCAGTCGGCTCTTCCCAACGCCGGGTCGACCATAGAGCCTGATGACCCTAGATTGACCGTCGGCCTCCGCCCATTCGAGCAGTGCGTCGCGAATCTCCTCGGTCTTGGCAGTCCAGTGGTAGGTGATCCGGTGAAGCATTTGCCTATCCAGCCATTCGTCCGCGAACTCAAGCTCTCCGCGCGATCTATCGAATCGCCTCAGGGCTAATGGATGGCTCGACGCCCAATCCGCAATCTCCTTGGCTCCAAGAGGTCTGAATTCCGTCCCGGGAGTCACCTCTTCGACCTTTTTCCGGCGGTTCTGGACCATGCCGGCAGTGAAATCTGCCGTCTGCGCGAGAACGTACGTCGCTCCAGCGGCAATCTCATCCCTGACGTCTTCCTTGTTCAGTTCCTCCCCCAACTGCTTCGGCTGGAATGTCCCCGCCTTGCATTGCCAAATACTGACGCCGCCTGGCAAGAAGTCGCTTCCCTCGAATCCAGTCGCATCAATGCGAATGTCGATTCCGCCATCATTCGCACTTTCGTTGCGCGAGTACTTGACCCTCCACTTGGGCAGACCCAACCTTGCGGCCTCGAACTCCGCCAGTTCGCAGACGAACTTTGCGAATAGGGAATCGTCATCGCGCAACTGCCCGACGTCCCCTGCGGTGATCTCAAATGGATGGGTCATCGGCCATCTGCCTCTCAGGGCCCCAGCCTATCCGTTGACGCCTTCTATCGATGATGAGCTATCTGCGAATCCCCACGATGGCCAAGCACGAAGAAGCGCGGCCTGGATTGCCCCTCGGACCGCAGCCGCAAGCATCCGTCACCGAGCCGGGTTACGCCTGTGTTCTTCGGGCGTGGTCATCCAGGGATCCCGTCCGATCCGGTTCCTGAAGACCAAGGCCCAGTAGCCTGCTAGGCCCCGCACCAGGCTTTGGCTGCGCTGGCCGGCGCAAGTCTGATGCGGGTCGATTCACCGGCACTCGTGAGCGGCACTTCGCAGAATTAGAGCAGCGCGTCTTGGAGTTCTTCGCTAAGCGAGCAGGCCAATGGGGTTAGGCTCCACGAGGGCGACTCGACGATCAGCGCTCGCCTCACGGCCTCCAGCGCCTCAGATTCGTAGCAGATCCTCTCTGGCACAGCGCGGGGCAGCCAGCAGCCAACCTGCTCGCGCTCAAGGAAGGGCCAGAAGTTCTGGCTGGAAACGCCGAACCGCTCGCGGCCGTGATTGGTGCACCGGCTTGTGGCTGCCGCCGCTCTTGCCGTCCCTCCCGCGACTGCGGCGCATTCTCGGTGGGTTGGTGATGTCGATTGCCTTGAGTTGCCGCCCTAGTGGTCCAGGCTCCGCTGCTCGCGCGGAGCTTGAACCCATGTCGATTCGCCGGGGGAGCACGCTGGCCTGAAGGAGCAAAGCAGAAGGTTGGGGCCGAGACCTCGCCGCCCAAGCCGCACTAGGCCCTGCGGAAATCGAAGGAGGTTGTTGACGCCCCAACCGCACACTGACATCCAACCATCCGCCGGCCGTTCACTTGGTCAAATGTCTCCGGCGAAGAGTGGTCAAGGAACCTTGGCTATCGACACACCGCCCGTCGTTGGCTGTTCCCCCAAACTTGCACCGATCAATACCCTGAGTTGGCACAACACGACAGGGAGAGTCCTGAGATGGCCAACCACACAGAGCACGCCGCTATTGAGAGGAACAGACAGCTTCGACAGGCCGTCACTGACGCAGTCCGCGACTTGTGCCGCTCGCTAGATGTGCGTCGATCTGGTGTCGACGAGGCCGTGGTGGAAGGCGTGGCTCAGTACCTGCGCGAGCGTGAACCGACAGCGGCTGGGCGCCGGCAGGTGCTTGACGAGTTCGTGCTCAACGTGCAGACGACGGCTCGCGACGTCGACTTGGAGTGACTCTCGGGGATGCTATGTGGCGGTCCGGCAAGGCGTGGCTCGGGTGGGTGAGTTTCGATGCAGCACACCAAACGGCGTAGGCTGCCCTGCTGGCCGCTGCAACATTTGTCCCGCGATTGGCAAGGAAGCCCTGACAGGAGTAGTGACACTGCAATCGAGCGGCATCCGGGATGGCGCTCGATGCTCCGGCGGTATCCAGCACAGGATCTCGTGACGACGACGGACGGCGGGCGGGGTGGGGCGGGGCCGGCCCTACCGGAACTGCTGGGCACGGGTGGATGGGGCAGTTGGAGCTTGTCCGAGCAACTGTCCGTACTGCTCCAGGCGGTGGCGGTCAGGTACCCGGGCGCCCCAGGCACGCCAGCTGCGGCCCAGCACCCCGTGCTCCCCGATGGCGTCGAGGTTGCTGCTCAGGAAGGGGGCGGGACTGACCTGCTCGGCCGTGTCGAGGAAGGTGGATTCGGCCCGCTCGGTCTCGAACACGAAGAGCACGAGCGGCAGCTGCCCTCCGTGGTCGGGCCGGACGTAATCGCTCCCGAAGAAGCGTCGGTAGGCGCGCAGCCGCTCAGGGACCCGTCGGGGCGTGGTCGCGCGGCGTTCGAACTCCAGGAGGCACCAGTGCCAGTCGTCATGGGCGCGGAGCTGGAATGAGGCGTCGGGGTAGAGCGGGTAACGGGTCCAGCGGTGTTCGTAGCTGATCTGCGAGCGCTGGGTGGGCAACAGGTCGAGCAGTTCGTGGTCGGAGGAGCGGGCCGTCTCGGCGCTGAGCCGGGCACAGAAGTCGGTGACCCCGGCCTGGTGCCGGTGCTGCTTGGCCGCGGTCTGCACAAGCGAACCGATGTAGCCCTCTTCGTCGCGCAGGGGCGTCCAGCGGTCGAGGGTGGGGCCGACGGCGGCGCGGTCGCGGCGGGCGAGATGGGTCAGCCCGGCGTCCGTGAGCAGGTAGCCCGGCTCCTCGCGCTGGACCAGCCCATGCTCGCGCAGAGCCTGGAGGACCTGCTTGGCGCGGCGCTCCGAGACCCCGTCCATCAGTCCGGCCAGCTGCGCGGGCGAGGAGAAGGGCCAACCGGCGAGCAGGTCGAGCGCTCGCTTTTCGGCGCGGCTGAGACTGAGCGACAGGGCCTGGTCAAGCTGATCGGCCGGATCGGGCAGGTCGGAGCGGGACGCGCTTGACGGTCGCCGCATCGGCGAACGGCTGAGGTTGGGATAGGCATCGGCCAGCCGATGCGCGTGGGCGACGATGGTGGAGAGCGGCACGTCCGGTTCGAGCGTCGGCGTCGAGGCGAACCCGTAGCCGCCCTGCTGCCAGACCCGGGACTCGCCCTGGACGGCGATCACATCGCCCGTGACCGCGACGAGCGTCTCGGTGTGCGTGGACGGGTCGGCGATGGCGCGCAGGACGCGGCGCATGTCCTGCTCAGACTCGGTCAGGATCAGCGTGAGCAGCGGGCGCTCGCCAGCGTTCATCCGCTCGATGGTGCGGATGCGGTAGCGCAGGCTGGCGTTGGTCAGCATCGGTCCCTGCCGAACCAGGCCCACCGTCCCTCTGCTCGGCAGGCGCAGCAAGAGGTCGTAGGGTCCCGTGCGGCAGTGGGTGACGACCACAGGCGCTTCGCTCGCGTCCAGCGTCGCGATGATGGAGGCGACACGGTACAGCGCCGCCACGGCGTCGAGACGCTCGCCCAGGACCCGGAACCACTGCCGCGACACCGGGTAGAGCCGCATCAGCCGCTCGATCCCCGCCCGGCTGCCCCCGGCCAGGCCGACTATGCCCTCCCGCGTCGGGAAGAACCGCCGCTGCGGTCGCGCGCCCAGCAACTGCAAGCGGAGCGGGCGCGAGTCGGCGAGTCTCTTCCCTGCCAGCCGCGCGAGCCGCTCCCGCAGCGTGTTGGCCGGCAGCCGGATGAACGCCGCCATCTCGTCGACCGTGGAGAGCGGCGTGTGGCAGAGCGCCTCGATGGTCTGCTTGTCCGCGCCCGTCAGCCGTGGACGCAGTTGGTACGCATCGACCACCCCGCTCATCGGGCGCAAGCGCTCGGCCGCGCGGCGCAACTCCCAGGTCGACTCTCCGACCTCGGCAGATACGGCGGCGACCAGCTTCGGGCTGACGTGATCCGTCCACAGGAATCGCCACAGCGTGGAACGCGACACGCTGTACTGGTCGGCGGTGCTCTGCGCGCCTCGCCGCCACGCCCGCGTGCGCAGGTACTCGCGGACCGCCTCAATCTGCTCAGCCGTTGGCGGGTGCTGCACGGCGTATCAAACCTCTCTCGCGGGCGCACGTCAGTTCTAGTGTGCCTGTCGTTCAGCCGCTTGACCATGGCGCGGGCGTCGGGTTCGGGGCGCTCAGAGCGGTATCCTGACACCGAGGACACACTCACCTACGAGGACGCCGCCATGACAATGACCAGGCCCGCCGACGAGGTCGCCCGCATCGGCGACGAAATCTACGAGCGCGACATCCGCGCCCAGGTCGAGGCTGAGCACCAGGGCGAGATCGTCGCCATCGACATTGACAGCGGCTGCTGGGGGTTGGGTAAGAACATCCTTGAGGCACGAGAGCGGCTGGATGTCGCTTTGCCTGAGGTAAACGATGTCTTTCTTGTGCGCGTGGGCGAAAAGGTGATCCACCGATTCGGCGGCCGGTCGCCTCGAGGTCAGCAGTGATTGAGGGTGCGGTCGGCTCCGACCTGGAGGCTGGTTTCGCTCTGACCTTGCGCGGCCCCAGCGGGCTCATCCGCGAGGTTGATGCGATCGTCGACACGGGCTTCAGCGGGTATCTCACCATCCCGCCTGGCCTGGCGTCAGCGCTTGCCCTCCCGCAACAAGGCATTGGAGAATCGTTGCTTGCTGACGGCAGCATCACTCATTTCCCCTATTTCGCCGGTGAGGTGATGTGGGATGACCGCTATCTAGCGATCGAGATTGACGCCGCTGAGACGACCCCATTGGTCGGGATGCGGCTGCTCCATGGCTATCGAGTCTGCGCCGATGTACACGACGGCGGTCGCCTGACCATCGAACGTCTGCCTTGATTCCTCCATCCCGCCTCTTCTCTATTGGACCCCCACATCGACCGCCTCCAACGCTTCGACGCTCTCGCCCACGCTGTCGAGGACCGCGAGGGGCAGCCTGCGGCTGACCTGGTCGCGCTCGAGGAAGCGCCAGAAGGTCTGGCGGGAGACGCTGAACCGCTCAGACGTGTGCCGGTGGCCGCGCCGCTAGGCGTGTTCGTTCAGGTAAGTGCGGAACCGGTCGATCCGCGGTTCGTCTCTTACGAGTGGACTCCGTGACGTGCATGTCGCTGGATACACAATCGGAGAACGAATGCGTGCTGCCGAGCGGTGAGCGCATCGGCGCCCGGGCTGGGCTGCTAGCGCTTGGGGGTTGTTGCCGCGTCCGCCGCCGGAGCGCTTGTCGGTCGGGCTCGGCGCGTTGGTCGATCCACCTCCGCCACCCTTGCCGCCTTTGCAGTCTCTGGCGCGAACTTTAGGTGTCTGGGTCATGTCGATTACCTCGCACCGGCGAGCTGAGTGCCCATCCAAGTGTTCTTAGCTCTCGAGTTTGCTCGAGGGTGAATCCTATGTCGATGCACTCGGGACGCAAAGCGGACGACAGATGGAATGTGGAAAGGTGCCGCGTGCGGCACGTTGCTTCTTGAAGCTCCGCCGGAATGCGAGACCGCAGTCTGCTTGACCGCTTTGGGTCTTGCCGAAGTGAGAACATTCACCGAGGCAGGATGACGAAACACATCGCGCTGCTTTCAACCGCGCGAAAGGAGACGAACTGCGAGGGATCCAGGTCGCTGAGCAGCTTTGGCGCTAAGCCGACCCATACGTGGAGTTGAGTGCAATGAACTTGTAGGGCACTACCAACTTGGTCCCGAATGACGTTCATGCGCTGTTGCCGGCCAGCAACGGAAGCTGCTGCTGCCGGGCCTAGCGAGTAGTCGTCTGGTCGCGCCCGGTAGCGCAATGCTCCGCTAATGGACAGTCAGGGCATAGTGGTTGCCGCGGTCGACAGATTGTCATCGAGAGGTCGAGTGCGGCGTTACCGTAAGCACGGAACTCGATTTCTGGAGTAAGGCGGTCCGCGAGATCGAGCAGCCATCTCTTCCGGCGAGTCTCACCGTCATAGTCCCGTCCCGTTAATCGGCACAGAAGCCTAACGATGTTCGAGTCGATGATCGAGGCTCGGTGCCCACCGTATAGTGCGGCGGTCGCCGCCGCCACGTACGTTCCTACGCCTGGCAGTTCCATCAACTCATCCACCGTTGCGGGGATATCTCCGTCGCAGTCGTTGATCGCGCGAGCGAGTCGAATGAACAGCGGCCTTCGCCATCGAAGCCCGAGCGAAGCGATCATCTCGGTCAAGTGCTCTTCTGGTGCGTCTCCAAAGGAGCGCGCGGTCGGGTAGCGTCGCCGGAACGACTCGAAGATCGGTACCACTTGGTCAGCACGGGTCCTCAGCAGAAGGAATTCAGCGACAAGGGCCTGCCAGAGAGGAAGGCCGTCTTCTCGCCAGGGGTAGCTTTGGGAGTGGATGGTTCCCCAGTGCAGAAGCGCGCCACGGACATCTGCTACCCATTCCTCCGAGGGATCTGGCCGGTCTGCATTGTTAGGGGCGCTCACGACGGACCAACCCTAGTGCGTCCGCCAAGACGCCGGCGATGCGGCGTGCGAGCAGGGGAGGCACTGCATTTCCTACCTGGACGTACTGCTTCGTGCGAGGCCCCTCAAAGAAATAGTTGTCTGGAAATGTCTGAAGCCTTGCTGCTTCGCGAACCGTCAGGCTACGACATTGGCTGGGATCAGGATGGATGTAGTAGTGGCCGTCCTTCGAAATGTGTGAGGTGACCGTGGTCGAGGGCCGGTCGAACAGCTGCACGCGAAACCGATCAGAGAACATGCTTCCACCCAGAGCGAACCGAGCGTTCCTGTGCTTCGGCAGCAGGCTCGGCGGAAAGTCGGCGAGGGTAGGAGAGCGCCCTTCGGCTCGGCCGAACACAGCGGCGAACAGGTAGCGGGTGAGATCCTCTTGCATGTGCCCACGAGTCTCATGATTGAGGACGCCTTCGATCTTGGGATCCGCAAACCATGACGGCTCATATCGCGGAATGACACCCGCTTCCTTCACAAAGCGCGCTCCCCGCCCACTTGGGGGTGCGCGGAGCTTGTCTCGAATCTTCGCAACCTCGTCCCTCATCGGTCTCGGCAAGAATCGGGGATTCTCCCAGAGGCTTATCGCTGACGACCGAACGGCGATCTCCCACTTGTAGTTCGAATCACTCGCCCGACTCAGGCCGGAGCGAAGTCGAGGCAACCCCCGTAGGACATCTGCAACAGTCGCGCGTCTGGTCTGTTGAACCATGGGCCGTATCGCGTCTCGAGCCTGATCGGCGAGATCACTGCGGACTCCTACGATGATCACGCGGTGTCTAGCCTGTGGAAGTCCTTGCTCCTCCGAACGCAGCACGTAACTCTCGGCAGGCGGGTCACAATCACCATCGGTTTGCGGCGGCGACGAGCCCAGCGGGAAGAGCACGTACTCGACGTTTCGGTTCCGAGTTTCGTAGTCATCTAGCGCCTTCCCAGGGCTGCGAAGATCTGCCTGGATTTTGCCGAAGATCTGTCTTCCATCGCTGGTGGACGACAGCAACCCTTTGACGTTTTCGAGCACAAACGCACATGGCGCGTGATCACCGAGAATCTTCAAATACTCTCGGTAGAGGAAATGGCGACTGTCAGACTCAAAGTGTGCACCTTGCACCCTTCGCATCCGCGAACGACCAGCCAGCGAGTAAGCCTGACACGGGGGACCTCCAAGGAGGACAGCAACGCCGCCGTTGCGCTCCTCTCCTAGCGCTTCGTCCACCTGCGCCCGCACCGTAGCGTGTTCTTCTGCACCTAGTTCTGCGCGCCACGCCTCCGCTTCCGCCTCTTCCCACTCGCAGGGATACGCCGCCACAAGGTCCGCAATCGGAAGGTCGCCTCGAACGTAGTCGTAGTACTCACTCGGAACGCAGCCCTCGTGAAACTTCCGGAAGAACGAGCGAAGCTGCAGTGTCTCGTGGGCCGTCTCGTCCATCTCGATAGAAATGGCGATCCGGAACGGATTCCCGTCAAGAGCGCTGAATCCTTCGCCCAGGCCTCCGGGGCCGGCAAAGAGGTCCACAATGGGAACCCGAGGTGCGGAGTTGCTTAAGGCTCCTGAGCTCATTGGATTCTGATTCGCCCGATTGGTGAATCGCAACGGCACTTTCGTCGGCTGTCACTATCGGGAGAACTGGGCCCTTTCGTGCCTTTCACGACTAGACCGATCCGGCTTCCGCCTCGTAGCCGAGCGAGCGGGCATGATCGAGGATGCCAACTGCCTCCGCGGCGTCAGACGGTTTGATGTCTCTCCCCCGATCAATGGCTCTGCCAATGCGAATCGCAAGTTGTCGCTGCTTTGGTTCGAGCGCCGCCGTTTCTGCTCCCCACTCAGCGAGAAGTCTCCAGGCCATTGGACTGATGGCAACTAGCCGCGTGAGGTTGTCGACGTACTCGCCAGGAAGCTCCGAGACAAGGCGACTTTGCTCACTTTTTGTGGATTCAGCGTCCTGGAGCTCGTTTCGAATCCGGTTCACGGGTTCGCGTGAGGCTGAGGCCAACACGCTATTCCAGCACTGTTCAGACTTGCACCACTCTGTGATGTTCCGAGCAGAGGGCGGGTTGGTAATGATGCGGTGGACCTCGTGAGCTAGCTCGGCAATGGTCAGCTGCAGGGTTTCTGTCAGGGCCTGCTCTCTCCATATGCGTCCGAGGTCTAAGCGTTGACTGACTTCATTGGAAAGAAGGGCCAGTGTGTACGTGACGATGTTGGCGCGATAGCCTCCGAAGTTCTGCCGCTGGACGACCCGTTCGGCCGTCCGGAAAAGGATCGCCTTTGCCACAACCCGTTCGAAGTAGGTTCGGTCAACCTCAACAGGATGACGGTCTGAGCGTCGGATCATGTAGTCGGCAAAGTTCTTCTGGGCTCCGCGGCTGACTATGTGCGGGAGCTGATCCCACGTGTTCTCGAATTTGGCAAGGTCTGTTTTCGTGAAGCGCTGTGACGTTGGGTGCTCAGCTGAGAACATCCTCCGCCGCGCGGGCGTTGGCTCCGACGCTTTGGCATCCTGATACTGACCGCGAGCCCGCTCGTAGAACCACTTCGTTTGCCTCTGAGTGCCAGCCGACGCCGGCGCCCAGGTGGTTCGGGAGAGTTCCTCGATCCGCACATGAAATGGGTCGTTGGACGAGAAGTCCGCCTCGGAGACACGATTCTGCGAATTGGAGTACCGGGAGACATTGCGAACCAGCTCGTCGTGAATATCTCCCGCTTCAATCTCAATCAGCTTCGCGGCAACGTGCACCTGCTTGAGATCCGCTCGTCCTCTGTCCGTGGCCAGCAACGAGGCGGTGGTCTGACCGCCATTCACGATCTGCATTCGCTCCAACCGCTGAATCGCGCGGCCCCCCTTGAAATCGCAGAGTTCCACCGACTCAGCAGTGAGGGTGATGCCGTTGTTGTACGCCAGGAATCGCTCGGGTTCCCTAGTGATTGTGTCCCGGATGCCTCGGTTCACCTTGCCTCGGGCTTGCAGGAACGACCGGACATTGGTTTCAAGCAGCCTGGCGCCGAAGTCGGAGTAGATGCTGCGAAGCACTTCTCCAGGGACGAGCAAGAGAAAAGCTCGATATCCCTCTTGCGTACCGTCCGCCTCAAGACATGGGAGGGGTGATCCGTAGCGCTGTCCGAAGTCAACGGTGATCGCCTCACGTTCCCTACCGGATGTGCTGAGCCGATGCAATCTGACGATGTCCCACAGCGAGCTGGTGACTGCGAGGTCACCTAGCCCATCCTGCGGGAGCGTTTCTACAGTGGTTCTTCCATCTGTGATCACGCACTGCCGGACTTGTGTCAGCTCTCTCCTGACGCTGTGGATGTGTGAGGCCATGTCGAACACCGGGGAAGACTCCTCCAGATCGAGGAACCGACTACCAAGACACCAGTCCAGAAACCCTCGCAAGCGCCGGAACGCCACATCGACCTGTTGCCTCGTGACGGTGGTCGGCGGGGATGCATTGGTATGAACAGTGAGAAAGATGTCGAGTCGCCCCTCGTCCTCGTCTACTCCATACCCGCTGACCTCCATGCCACGAGCTCTGTGGTAGCACGTAAGCGGATCGTCGAACTCCCCGGCCTCGGACAGCATGTCGAAGGCAACCTGTGTGAAGGAGTCGGCAAGCATTAGCTCGTCTTCACGTGCCTCAGCGAAGGCGAGGACATCCTCACGCAGGTCTTCAGCGAACCTGTTGAGCGGGTTCTGTGCTGTCACACCAGATCCTTGAGTAGTTCATCCGGTCGCTGCTCGTCGATCACGAACGGAGCGCTGGCCGCGGCCGAAACGGCGTAGCGCACGTCGCTAACCCCTGTGCGGAGATCGCTGGACTTGATTCTCGGAAATCCCTCTTCGACTCGGAACGGAGCAAGGGAACGCACGGCGTAGCCGATCTCCTCGAAAGAGGTGGCGTGTTCGGCCCGGTAACCCGAGAGTTCAAGACGTGCGTCGAGGGCACCCATGCATCCAAGGCTGGACGCCTCGGACCGTAACCCCCTCACGATCTCCGGCAACGTCTCGCCATGGCTGGGCCGGTCGTCAAGAGAGAGGGCGATCAGCAGGAGAACCACGTCGGTAGGTGCATCGAGCTGTCGCTCACTCGAGATCGACAGGCGATCCAGAGTGGAAGCCGTGCTGGTCTTTATCTCCGCGCAGAGCCCAGGCAGCTGGAAGTCCTGATCCGCCCCCATCGGACCACGCCAAACCTGAACCGCCTTGCAAAGGCCTGTCACGGGCGCAAAGACTTCCCTTAGGGCCCATAGCTCGCCCCAGAGGCCCTGTTGAGCCTCCCGCGACAGCCCCTGTCGGCCCAGTTGCCGTAGAAGCTGCTGCCAATCCGATAGGCGTGCGAGAAATCGCTTCACGGCTTCTGCCTCGTCAGTTGGCTCTTCTGTAGCACCAACGAGGTCCTCGATAAGCAGGTTAAAGATGTCTCCCCGCTCGACATCAGTGAGGACAAGAGCGACTTCGGCTTCGCCGACGTTGGGCTCGCCGAGTGCGATTCGTACGACGAGGCCATGGGAGTCTTCGGTTTCTGGTTGCTCGTCGAGCGAAGCTGCGGCGACCTTCAGAATCAGCATGCGATTCATCGATGGCATATCTAGACCGAGAAAGAAGTCTCGCCGGCCCGATGGGCTGAGTCGTCGCTGGGCGCGGCCTGATCTACTCGGACCCCGTGTGTCGTCCTCAAGACGCTGCCAGATCTCTTCTAGGTTCACAATCCGAGTTCCTCTTCCCAGTAGACGGAGTTCACGAGGTACTCGACAGGTGTGTCGCTTTCAGCCTTCGGGAAACTGGCAGCGAAGCCAACCAGAGGATTGCCGTCAAGATCCGGTTCTTGGAGCGGGTAAACAAGAAGTAGCCCGCACTTGGAAGAGCGTGTCCGACGAATGTTGGGACCGCTCGGCTCACTCGGAGGATTGCGGTGTCGAGTGCCCTGAGCTTTGTACTGCTGCATTGTGAGGTCAAGCGCCCGTTGATACTGTTCATCCGTAAGGTCTATGTGCTCATCAGAAGGGTTGAGCAAGCGGCCAATGCGGTATTCGAACTCGTGATTGGGCCTGTCTGCGGGATAGGAAGCGCGGCGAACCGGGTAGACCTTCCAGCCACCCAGTTCGGACAGGTCATCCCCACTGTGGTGGGAGATCAGTGCAACAGCCCAATCTGTCAGCCCGCCCTCAGCGTTCTGCGCTCGGATGTAGCTGGAAAGGTAGGCTCCCCGCATCTTGCGGGAGCCGGGATGGACCTTGAGCTCTTCAAGCAGATCGGCGACGGTGGCGCCCGCCACGCCCTTCCAGACCCTGCTCCGGCGCCGTTGCCCGCCAGGGGGTCCGAGCGAAGCGAGAAACTGGTCGAGAAGGGCGTGATTAGCTCGATTTGCTTGTTTCTCGAAAGAGATGGTCTCACTGATGTCTGCGGAGTACGAAACAGTCATCGGAATCCCACTGCGCATCTTGTTGGCGGCGGTGATGACAAGCCCGGCGGGATGGCTTCGCACCCTCAAACCAAAGTCGCTGGGAGTCATGCCTGTGGCCGACATCAGGTCGAATTCCTGTCTGAGTTCCGCCGTTGCCATTGTGATGTGGCGGTAGAACTCGGACAGTTCATCCGTGGTGTACAGCCGGCAGAGATCGACGTAGCCCGGTCGATAACCGAACCATCGACCCATCTGGAGCAGGGTGTCGTACATCCGTGATGCCCGCAGGTAGTAGCTCACGGAGAGACCCTCTAGAGTGAGGCCGCGCGAGAGTTTGTCGCCTCCGATTGCTATTGCACTCAGGCCATCGGGTTGGTCCCAATAGTCCAGCGCATCCTTAGCGGCGCCGTTTATCACCCTGACTTGAATCTTCTGGGAAGACTCAACGAGTTGGGTTTGTATGTCGCTCCACGAGACCTCATGGCAGCCGGAGGCGAGTTCGGGGTATAGATGTCTGACACTCTCTGATGTGGGCACAAAGTCCTCAAGCCATATCGCTCGCAGGTCGTCCATAATGCGAGCACTTGAGTCGCCGTCCCCGTACCGGATGCGGTCCTGGAGGCCGCGAAGCTCCGCTTTGACAAGGTCGGCAACCTGTTCCTGGACGTTCACGAACCTCGTGACGTGAACCAGCATCGAATTGTGTTTGCCTTGGTCATCCCTTGCGGCTCGAGTAGCGCATGCCAGGATGAAGGCCCTCAGAGCGTGCTTCAGTGAATTGGGGAGTCGATCTATGTGCCAGTCGCTCTTGTGCAAGTTGGGTATTTGGTCTTCATGATCGGATACGAGCCTGACGAGAGGTAGAGGCTGGACATCCTCACCGTCCTCGTCGGGTGCGGCCGAAAGCCCGAAAACCTTGGTCGGCCCCACGTGATTGCTGGGGACTGGGAGGTTGATGAGAAAGTCGCGAGGGAAAAGGTCCGCGCCGTACTCAGCGGTACTCTGATCGTGATGGATGAAGATGTTGGCGAAGGGGGTCGCGGTGTATCCGACGTAGGCGCTCTTCTCAAAGGAGTTGAGTAGCTGGCGAATGAGCCCGTTTATCACGGTCGGATCTTCTTCGTCGTCCACAACCGGTTTCGTGTTCACTGACGCGAAATCGGCCTCGTCGTCGATTACAACGGTTGGAATGTTCGCTATTGACCGCTCAGGCCCGTCTAGGCTCAGTGCCCCAGCCCAACGAATGAGATTTCGGAGCACGGAGCTGTTCTTCTTCACGACCATGATCATCGGATCGCCCCCCAGCCGGACGTTGAACTGGTTGGCGACACGGCGGCTGAAGTCGCCTGTCTCGGCCGCGCTCGTTGCAGAGATGGCTCTGTGAGGCGGTTCCCCTAACAGCTTCCCTACGCCGACACGCTTGTTGGCAGAACCAAGTTCTCGGTCAAGGCGTGTGTCCCACCCCAGAAATCCCTCATCGAAACGCAACTGGGCCTGTGCACGGAGGCTATTGGTGGTTCCTGTGAGGACCACAATGAACTTGTATCCGGCGTCTGCGGCCTTACAGATGAGCTCGATATAGTTCGAGGTCTTGCCGGATTGGACCTCGCCGACGACCATCCCCCGCCGATCCCAGCGGCCGGGCCGATCGGGGGCCTCGAGAAGTCCTAGGATCTTGTCAGTGAGATCGTCAGACTGATGCAGCGTTGGGAGGGCCCAGCGCTTTTGTTCCTTCAGAAGGCGCTGGTACCGCCGAGTGAATCTCCAATCGACGGACGCTCTCTGGTCAGGCAGCCAAGGCCTATGATCGCCGTCCTCGTCAACGAGAACCGCCGCATCCTCGATGAGCACGGTGACGTTTGCTTCGAGCTCCCGGATGAGGGCCTCGACATCGATGGTGGCATCTGGTGATTGCAACACCACCGCTCCCACCGCGTTTTGCGCTGCTCGCCTCACCTCGCCCTCGTCCGAGGTAGACCCAATCGCCAGCAAACTAAGTGCGATGACCCTGGCCTGTTCGAAGTCACTCATCGACCGTTTCCTCCATGAGATCCTCGAGGGCTGGCTCGATCAGTTCGTAGCGCTCACCGATCGCTTCGGTCCTTCCGAGCCTCTCCAGAGCTTCAAGATGAGACAGCCCCGAGCGAACGAACGCCGTGTACAGGGCACGGATCAGCGATATCACTTCACGGTCTGTGGCCGATTCGAAGGGAACGCTCTCCGCCTCATCGCCTTCCGCGAGGTCAACCCAGATCTGCTGAATGGGGACATACTCCTCAATCAGGCGCAAGAGCTGTCGCACGCGCCGACTCTCCGCTGTCCCTGCTTTGAGAGCATCCTGAATCAGTGGATGGTCTCGGTTGATCACGTAGGAGACCTTCTTTTCCCTGATGTGCCGGGTCCAGACGAAGGTCGAGCTTCTACCAGCACTACGAGCAATCGACCTGCCACGATGGCGGTAGACATCGACTGCTCTCTGTCGCACGGCTCGAGCTACCCGACGCAGTGTGTCGCGATAGCGAAGGGGAGGCCGAGCCTGCGATTTCCGCACATCTATCTCCCATTCGTGGTCGAGGGAGTTCGGGAGGTCAACCTGAATGCGTGCGAGCTTGTAGTGCTCCTCCTTCACGAAACCGAGTCCGAGCCAGTCTCCTGCCACCAGTAGCCGCCGATTGCGATAGACGTAGAACCCCTGATGAGCATTCCACCCCTCAGGACCGCCCGCTACTCGATGAATCTCAGCAGGAAGACGTGAGTGATGTGGAAGAACGTAGGGGATCACGGTGACTCGAGGATCAAGAGCTTCAGAGGAAAGTCGCTGTGTGGCGGGTTCGTCGGCGAGGAATGGATCCCAAGGCCTGATCGGCTGACCATTGATCCAGATGGCGATTGGGTTCGGCGGAGCCATGAATCGGTGAAACACCATTGCAACGTGGTCTTCAACGGCGCGGAGTCCATCGTGAAAGAGCTGACGAGCCCGCTCGTCGTCCGTCGCTGAGTCACCGACAAGCCGGTCCAGCTTGTCCCAATGCACCAGGGTGCCATGGCTGAGTTCGGCGAGTCTCGCTGCACCATCTCCAACCGCCGCCACCGGAAGGCGCAAGAGTTGCCAGTCCTTTGCAGTCGCCAGGTGATCCAGATCCCACCGCCGCGCGTCAGTTGAACTGGCGATGGAGACCTTGCTGGCAACGGTTACCGCCCTGGCCTGAGAGATCGATGCCGTCTTGAGGCCAAGGCCAAAGCGTCCCAGGTCTGACGGGTCCCGTTCCTGGCGAGGGCTCTTCGAACCGACCTTCATGGCCGCGATCAGTTCGGCCTCGGACATTCCACAGCCATCATCAAGTATCGAGACCTGTGAACCGGCACCAGACCAGTGAAAGTCCAGCCACACGTTTCTGGCGCCGGCGGCGATGCTGTTGTCGATGAGGTCGGCGACCGCATCGGGTAGGGAGTATCCCGTTGCTCTCAGGGATTCCATGAGAGCATCCGCTTGAGGCGGGACCACATCGAAGTCGATTGTCATGTGCAGGAGGTTCGCACAGGGTCTTCAGAGCGGCAACTCGCGACACCTTCGGCCTCAGCAGACAGCCTTGGGTTCCGCGCTACGAAGCGAGCACTTCTGACTGTCGGCAGCTACCTGAAGCATTCCCCCTGACGGTCCGCTGTCGGCACCCACCGTTTCTCGCGCCAGTCGCCACGCTCCGTGGCGCGCCTAATGGCTTAGGGAGATGGACCGAAGTCTCTACGTCGGGCCCGAAACGAGTTCTCCTCAAATCCGCTGGCACGGAGCGAAAGGCCCCTGAGGCGGTGCCATTCCCGCATTGAGAAGGGACCTCCTGAATCTCAGATTGCCACTTCCCAGACGAAAGTTCGCAGTTCGGTAGCGTTTCGCCCCCCCGGAAGGATTCGAACCTCCGCGCGCGGTTTAGGAAACCGGTGCTCTATCCCCTGAGCTACGGGGGGTATCGCTGAGTGTATTGCCGTGCGGTTCGATTGATCTTCGCCGGCGGTTTCGTATTCTGCACGCAGACATCGACCAACACAGCGGAGCCCAGCCCATGCCGATGTACGAGTACTACTGCCGACCCTGCAACGAGAAGTTCACCAAGCTGCGGCCCATGAGCGCCGCCTCCGAGCCGTTCGAGCACGACTGTGGCCAGGTCGCGCAGAAGGTGCTGACCGCCGCCGTCGTCACCGTCGCCGGGCAGTTCTCCGAGATTGAGGCGGCCGAAGCGATGCCCACCGGCGGCGGCTGCGCCTGCGGTCGCGGTTCCTGCGGTTGCGGCGGCGGTGCGGGCGCACTGAACTGACGCCGGTTCACCTCCACCAGCCTGATTCCATCCCATCCGGCAGCGATTGGCCGAACCATGAAGCGACGCCTTCGAGTCATCACCGTGGGAATTCTGCTCTCCGCCACTGCCGTGGTTGCGATCCTCCTGAGCGGAGCCGTGCCGCTCGACTTCGCCGCCTCCGAGAATCAGGGCGACGGCGAGGTCGACGTGCGCGTCCAGGCTCGCCAGACCCAAGCGGGACGAATCGAAGTACGCGCTCAATCCAGCGTCGCGGTCGACAAGTGGATGACCCACACCCCCGGAGCCCGGCTCCTCCCCGCCGATGCCGAGCCCGGTCGCTGGTACTCCAGCAGCACCTTCACGGTCAGCCTCCCCGCACCGGCCCCCGACATCTCGGATCCGGCCGGTTACACGCAATGGTTCGTCAACGAGGCAATCCGCAGATACGAGCGAGACGGCCTGGCGGAGACCGTCGAGTACTACAACTCAGCGGAAAGCTGGGAGGGTCAGTGGTACGTCTTCATCATCGATGAAGATGGGGTCACCATCGCCAACCGGAACCCGGACCTGCTCGGCTTGCACAACGACGACATCAACGGACCCGACGGTTACCCGGCGGGGCGGGTGGTGGTGGCCGCGGCCAGCGCCGACGGCGCCTGGGTCGACTACCAGTTCAACAACCCGGCGACCGGTCAGGCCGAGATCAAGCACTCCTGGGTCGTGCGTCGCGACGGGCTGATCTTCGGCTCCGGCTGGTACGAGGACGCGCCCTCGAAGATCTACGCCCCGGGAGCGTTCACGCAGTCGTACGTTGAGCGGGCCCTCGAGCTGTACCGAGTCCTGGGCCGCGATGCGACATTCGAGTACTACAACTCCCCGCAGAGCATCGACGGCCAGTGGTACCTCTTCATCCACAGCGTGGACGGCACCCGCCTGGTCAACGGCGCTCGCGCCGACCGTCCCGGCTGGCTGGGCAGCAACCTCCACGGCACCGGCGTCGACGTCACCGGCTACGACTACACCGCCGACACGCTGGCCATCGAAACCAGCGGCTGGATCTCATACGTATTCCCCAATCCCGATGCCGAGCTCAGCTACCAACGCAAACACAGCTGGCTCGTGCGTCACGACGACCTGCTCTTCGGATCAGGCTGGTACGACCGCAACTACGACCTCGCCGAGCAGGACCCCGCCGCTTACGCCCGGGCCCTGGTGCAGGACGCGATCGACCGCTACGACGCCGATGGCCGCGAAGCGGTCATCGAGTATCACAACTCGCCCGAGAGCGTGGATGGCGAGTGGTACGTGAGCATCTACGAACTCGACGGCACTCGGCTCGCCCATCCCTTCCTGCCGCTTGGTGAGAACCTCCTCGATGGCGGCCCGGACGTTACCGGTCGCCACTTCCGAGCGGACATCATCGCGATCGAAGATCGCGGTTGGGTGAGCTACGTGTTCGTCAATCCCGAGAGCGGCGAGCAAGAGCAGAAGCACACCTGGATCGTGCGCCACGAGGGCCTGATATTCGCCTCCGGCTGGTACGAAGAAGGCGCTTACAAAGCTCCCGATTCCTGATTGCGATCGAACCACCCTCCGCGTCTCTGGTGCCATAGGTAGATCGCCGACGCTGCGCCTGCGGCCACCACGAATGCCAGCGTCACGCCGCCGATCAGCAGGGTCGTGTCGAAGAAGAAGCGCTGCGGGAACAGCTGGATCAGTCCGTCGCGCGAACTCAGCTGCCATAGATCGTTGGTGAAGAAGAGCAGGTGAAACTGCCGGAACGCGGAGTCGAACCCACTGATCCCGATGATTCCCAGCACCACAACCAGTAGCGCGACCACGCCGCAGGCCGTCAGCGTCGAGCGGGCCAGCGCCGCAGCTGCTCCCCTGCGATGTCGCCACACGGTTAGCGCCACGAAGGCCACGATCAATCCCAACGCCGCCCAGCCGGCGTCGAACGTGCGGGCCATCAAGCGCTTCACATCGATCATGTGCAGGATCTCGCGCTCGCTGTAGAACGGCGCCCCCGCGACCTCGACGTCCAGACGCTCCGCGTTGTTGGTCAGGTAGTCCCGAGTCTCCTGCGCAACGCGCAGCACTTCGTCCTGAGGCAGCCCGGTCCGACCGCTGGCGTCATAACGCTCGAAGCCTCGCTCCCACCACGAGGCCGATGTCGTCGCATAGCGAACAGAGAACGCGACCGGCAGGGTGAACAGCGCGATCGCCAGCGCGACCTCAGCCAACGTGCGGCCCAGCCGGAGCAATGCGAGTTGAGCGATAGGATTCATATGTCGAGTAGAGCGTATCGAGCCCCGGAGTCCTCGATGACCAAGCCGCTGTCCAGAATCATCGAAGTTGCCGGACTCGAGGACGAGTCGACGCTGGTCGTTGCTCGATCCTCGGCCGAGCCGCCGGTCACGACAGGCGTGTTGCTCCTGCTAATCGACGACGAATCCGGCCTGCCCAACGCGGTCCGCCACTATCCGAGAGGACACCAGCTGCGGGTCGTGGACGAGCACGATGCAATCCACCAATCCACCGTTGATGAAATCCTGGCCGGCAACTGCTCTGGTATCACCGCGGTGATCCTTGATCCGATCGAACTGGCCGAGGTGCGAGACGCGCCGGACGGCGTGCGCGGCGTCATGGATCGCCTGCGCGACCCGGTCGACGGCTGTCCCTGGGACAACGCTCAGACCCACGAAAGCCTGCGGCCTCACCTGCTGGAGGAGACCTACGAAGTCCTTGAGGCCATCGCCGCAGGCGATCCGGCTGAACTCTGCGAGGAGCTCGGCGATCTGATGATGCAGGTCGTGCTGCACGCCAAGCTGGCCGAGCAGGCCGGCGCCTTCACGCTTGACGACGTGTCCGAGAGCATTCGCGCCAAGCTGGTTCGTCGGCATCCCCACGTCTTCGGCGACGGCACGGCCAACACGCCGAAACTGGTCGAAGGCGCCTGGGAACGGCTCAAGGCGCGCGAACTCCCCAACCGGGAGTCGGTGTTGGACGGCGTGCCGAAGACATTGCCCGCTCTGGCCCGCGCCCAGTCGATCCTCGGCCGGGCCGAACGCAACGGATTCGCCCGCGATGCTGAGGATGCAGAAGAGCTCGGACAACGCCTGCTCAACCTCGTTGAGGAAGCGCGCGATGCTGATCTGTCTGCCGAAGACGCGCTCCGGGACGCCTTGATTGACTTCGAACGGGATGTCCGACGGCGGGAAGCAGAGCAGCGCGCCGAGGCCTAGGCGCGGGTGAGATTCGCCATCGAGGCGAGCAGTCGTTTGACCCCCGTTTCGGCGAAGCGAACGGTCACCTCGGCGTCGCGACCGATCGCTCGCAACGAAATCACCACCCCGTGCCCGAAGACCTCGTGCGAGACCTCATCGCCTTCCTGCAGGCCCACGGTCGGCGCCGCGACGGGTTCAGGATCGAACGAGTCGAAGTCGTCCCAACGGACCGTCCGGTTGCGCGCCGGACGGACATCGGCGCCGACCTGCGCCTGTTGACGCTGGTGGCGCTGGAGCAGTTCCTCCGGGATGTCCGCGAGGAATCGAGACGGTGGATTATGCCCCGAGCGCCCCTGATACGAACGTCGGAAGGCGTGCAGCAGGTGCAGCTCCCGCATCGCGCGGGTCATCCCGACGTAACACAGCCGTCGCTCTTCCTGCAGTTGGGCCGGATCGTCCATCGAGAGCTGGTGCGGAAGCAGGTACTCCTCCATGCCGACCATGAAGACGACGGGAAACTCCAACCCCTTGGCCTGGTGCAGTGTGATCAGAGTCACCGCATCGGGAGGACCGTCTGGCAGGTCGTCGACATCGGCGACTAACGCAACGTCTTCGAGGAACGCATCCAATGCGGCGCCAGGCGCAATCTCCGAGTAGTTCTCGGTGACCGTGATTAGCTCCTGGACGTTCTCCCAGCGGCTCTCCGCCTCGGTCTCGCTGTCGGCCTGTCTGACGAGCCATTCGCGGTAGCGGCTCTTGACCAGGATGGCGCGAAGCGCATCGCAGAGCGGTTCCTTTGACGCTTGCAGGCGGGCGTCCTCGATCAGCGAGGCGAAATCCCGGAGAGAACCCGCCGCTCGCCGCGAGACCGCCGGCGGACTCAGGTACCCGCCCAGCGCGTCGTTGTCGAGCCCAGCCGCGGCCTGTGCCGCCTGGTACGGCGATCGGGCATGGGTCGATGCCCACTCGGTCAGCGTCTCGATCGTCTTGGCGCCGACGCCTCGCGTCGGGACATTGACTACCCGCGCAAACGCGACCGCGTCGGCCGGATTGCGCACCAGTCGCAGATAGGCCAGCAGGTCCCGCACCTCGCGGCGGTCATAGAATCGCGTCGCGCCGACCAGGCGGTAGGGAATTCCGTGCTGAACCAGCGATTCCTCAATCGCCCGCGACTGTGCATTGGTGCGGTAGAGCACAGCGGCGTCGCCGGGCCTCAGCGAGCCCTCCCGCAATCCCCGTTCGACATGACCGGAGATGTATTCAGCTTCGTCCGACTCGCTGTACGCCTCATGCAGACGGGGGAGCGGGCCGTCATCGTTCTCAGTGACCAGCCGCCGCTTGATCCGCTCGGCCGCGCGATCGATCACGGCATTGGCGGCGTCGAGGATCTGCTGCGTTGACCGGTAGTTGTTGTTGAGCTGCACCTCGGCCGCATCGCGGTGGTCACGAACGAAGTAGTTCAGATTGCGGATGTCGGCGGAGCGCCAGGAATAGATCGACTGATCCGGATCGCCGACGACGGTCAGGTTTCCGCTGCTCGCCGACCAGGCCCGAGCCAACTGGTATTGAATCGTGGATGTGTCCTGGAACTCATCGACCAACACGTGATCGAAACGATCCTCGTAGATTCGCCGCACGTCGTCGTCCTCGAACAGATCCAACGTCTTGAGTAGCAGGTCATCAAAGTCGAGCGCCGCCGCCGCGCTCAGCGACGCGTCGTAACGCTCCCACACTCGGCCGGCGATCTCGTCGAAGTACGAGCCGGTCGAGCTGCGGAAGTCGGAGAGCGATTCCCCTTCGGACTTCGCCCGAGAGATGCGGCTGAGCAGAGCTCGCGGAGCGTACTGTTTCGGATCGACCTGCAGGTCCTTGAGCGCGCTGCGCACGACCTGCATCTGGTCGTCGCTGTCGAAGATGACGAAGTTGCGCGGCACGCCGATCTCATGTCCGTGCGATCGCAGCATCCGCACGCAAATGCGGTGGAAGGTGCCCAACCAGACACGGTCACTGTCCTCGGCCCCGATCAGTGACTCGAGCCTGGAACGCATCTCCCGGGCGGCCCGGTTGGTGAAGGTCACAGCGAGAATCCGCCAGGGCGGAGTCCCTTGCTCGATCAGCCAGCCAATGCGGTGCGTGATCACGCGCGTCTTGCCCGATCCCGGGCCTGCGATCACGAGCAGCGGACCATGAGGATGCGTCACAGCCTCGCGTTGCGCATCGTTGAGGTGGTCGAGGTCCAGCGAGAACGGCGGTGGCGCGGGGTTAGCCGGGGAGATTTCCGTCATCGCTGCGAGCATACCGGCGGAATCGACCTATAGTGGCGACAGCGGGGTGCAGCAGAGGCGTTTCATGCTCGACGGAGTCGGCATTTCCTGGCCCGGTGGTTCTCCCGAGAACACCGGCCTGATCCTCGCGTTGATCGTCGGCGCCTATTTCGTTGTGCTCTGGCTTTCGGCAGTCGTCTGGACCGCGAGGGACATTCACCAGCGTACGCCCGAGCCGATGGCCCAGTTGGTCTTTACCTTGATCGTTCTGATCTTCAACTTCCCCGGACTGGTCGTCTACCGGGTCCTGCGTCCTCCCTTGACATTGCAGGAAGCCGAGGAACACCGGCTTGAGTCCAGCGCCTTGATGCGCGAACTGGAGCAGGCGCCGCCCTGCCCGCGCTGCGGATACGAGATCGCCTCCGACTACCTGGCTTGCCCCAAGTGCGCGCTTCCGCTGCGCCTGTCCTGCGATCACTGCGAGCGAGTACTCAATCCGGACTGGCAGATCTGCCCCTGGTGCCGGAAGGCAATCGAAGCGGGTCAGGCCGCACCGACGGAACCGCCTGCTGGTCCGAGTGACGTGAGTCCGCCTGCGAATATCCTGACTGAGGCCAGGAGCCAACAGCCTCCGTCAACCTCGTCAGGTGCGTCTCATGTCCAGTCTTCGAGAATCCCGACTCTCGATTAACGGCGTCGCCGGAATCGTCACCTCGGCGGGCGAATCGGATAGCGAAGAAGCGGTCGTCTGCCTGCACAGCGTGCCCGGATCGGGGCGCGACTTCCAGTGGCTCCTGCCCGAGACCGAGAAGATCGTGCGCTCGGTCGCATTCGATCTGCCCGGGTTCGGACGTGCCGACAAGCCGCGCGACTTTCCATATTCGATTGAGGGCTACCAGCAGTGGCTGGCGCCGGCGATCGCGGAGCTCGGCGTCAGGCGGGTTCACCTGGTGTTGCACAGCTTTCACAGCCAGACGGGTCTGATGTGGGCGGCGATGAACCCCGACAAGTGCGCGTCGGTCACCCTGTTGGCCGGTGGTGTGTTGGAGGACTATCCCGGCAACTGGATCGCCAACCTGTGGAAGACCCCGATCGCCGGAGAGGTTTTGCAGGCGACTACTACTAGGCCGGTGTTCAAACTGGTCATGCAGCGAGGTAACTGGCGGGCGCTGCCGGGCGAGTGGCTGGACGACCTGATCACCGAGGACGATCGCGACACGCGCCGGGTCACGCTGCAGCTGTATCGGGCCACGAGTTTCGATGACGGTCACATCTTGCGGGAGGCGTTGACGCCGCGCAATTTACCGGCACTGGTGATCTGGGGCCGGAAGGATCCATTCATCAGCTGGCGGTACGCCGAGCGACAGCACGAGACGTTCGCCGATGCCGAGGTTCACGTCTGGGACGACTGCGGCCACCTCCCCCACGTCCAGCATCCGCAGCGGACGGCGGAGACGGTGGCCGCATTCCTGAAGACCGTGGTTGGTTCGGGCGGCTAGTCGCGCGCCCCCAACTCGACAGCGAGGTTGGCCGTCTTCTTCATCTCTTCGAAGCGGGCGGCCTGTTCTCGGGCTCGCTTTTCGGCTTCCTCGTGGTGGTACTCCTCGCTCAGACGGTTGTCCGCACTGGCGACGACATCGAATCCGTACGGGCCGTAGACCGGGATCTCATCGTCTGAGAGTTCGGCCATCATCTCGTTGCGCTCAGCCTTGCGCTTGAACGCCTCCTCGATGTACGGCGCGAGTTCTTCCTCCTTGCGGGCGACGCGTTCCGCCTCGAACTCCTTGAACTCGGGCATCACGTCGCGGGCGAAGGTCTCCAGCGATTCGCAGATGTGCTCGTGGCGGTTGTTGCCGGCCTGCTGGATGAAGACCGACTGGTCAACCCCACAATCGGCGAAGGTGCGCAGATGCTCGCGCAGCTCATCGGGGGTGCCGATGCCGCCCTCGCCGCCCTGTGACGGCCAGGTGTCGCGCAGCTGTTCCCAGGCCTTCCAGATGTTGGTCCGGCCGGGCTTGTGCATGCCGGCGGCGTAGTGGTGACCCAGCGCGAACTGGAAGAAGCGGAATCCGTCGCCGCCGCGAGCCTCGGCCTCGGCCGCGTCGGGATGGACCGAGAACGACGAGACCATGGCGATGTTGGCGTTGACGGAATGGCCGATCGGCACACACTCGGTCTTAATCGTCTCGTAGTAGTCGTTGACCCAGTGCTCGGCCTCGGCCGGGTCGATGAAGGCAAAGGTCAGCGCACCGATGCCGAGCTTGGCCGCGAGGTGGATGGTGTCGCGGTTCGAGCAGGCGACCCAGAGCGGTGGGTGCGGCTTCTGGACCGGCTTGGGCACCACGTTGCGGGTGGGCATGGAGAAGTACTTGCCCTCGTAGCCCGGGTAGGGATTCATGGCCAGCATGTTGGCGACCTGCTCGACGGTTTCAAGCCACATCGAGCGGCGTTCCTCGGGGTTGATCCGGTACCCCTCAAGCTCGGCCCGAGAGGCCGACTCACCGGTGCCGAAGTCGACGCGTCCGTTGGAGACGAGGTCGAGCGTAGCGATCCGCTCGGCGACTCGGGCCGGGTGGTTGTAGCCCGGCGGCATCAGGACGATCCCGTGGCCGAGTCGGATGTTCTTGGTGCGCTGTGAGGCGGCGGCGAGGAAGACCTCGGGCGCCGAAGAATGGGAATACTCCTCGAGGAAGTGATGCTCGACCTCCCAGGCATGATCGATGCCCAGGTTGTCAGCGAGTTCGACCTGATCCAGGGCGTCCTGGAAGAGTTGCTGCTCCTGGCCCTCGCCCCAGGGCTTGGGCAGCTGGTGTTCGTAGAAGATTCCGAATTTCATCTGCGGCTCCGTTTCCCCTGTACTCGCGTCAGTCTATGAGACGATCACGTACTCGCGCCCCTGCAGAATGATGGTGGCGCCAGCGTCGATCAGCGGCGGAAAAGGATCGCCCGTTTCGGTCGCTGGCAGCGGCCGTCCTGCGGCGGCCGCATCGCGGAACCAGAGCGAGGCGATGCCGTCCCACGGCCCGCCTTCGATGCCCTGATCAGCGTGCGAGACGGTGTACTGCGAGCATTGCCCCTCCGAGCGGGCGATCGCCTCGGCGACGCGGGGAGAGTGTCCGAAGCGCCAGGCCGAGAACAGGTCCTCACGCGAGACGCCTTCGCCGCGCTTGACGAAGGCGATCCACTTGATCGCGTTGTCTGCCGTCGGTTCGTCGACGTAGCAACGCTCGGTCGTGAACAGCCCGTCGGACTGCGGCTCGGTCAGCTCGGCGAAGCCGTCAATCGTGCGCAGCGCGCCCTTGCTCTCGTGGAACGCCGCTGAGAAGTGGTCGAAGTCGCGGAAGGTGAGCTCGGCGACGCCGTCGTAGCGCATCTCATCGGCGGAGGGTCCTCCGCCCAGCGAGCCGGCGGAGTCAAAGAGGGTGACGCAGTAGCGCACGGGTTTGGCCAGGTTGGCGACGTGCGGTGCATGAATGCAGCGCCAGAACTCTCGGAACGACTCGCGTTCCACACCTTCTTTTCGGGTGACGGGGACGATCCATTTGAGCATGACGGGCTCGCTTCCATTGGAGACGCAGTGTTCAACTCTGGGCGGAGTCTAGGCGTTCGGCCAGCTCACGCGCGCGTTGAGCCTGCGCCCGAGCGATCTCACCGCAGGCTCCCGTGTAGGTTGCCGGGTTCAGCAGATCGTCGAGTTCTGCTTCGGACAGATATCGACGAACCTCCTCGTCGGCCACGAGCAGGTCGCGGAACGGCACATCTTGCACCGCGGCGTCCTGGGCGTGTTCGTAGACGACATCGTGAGCTCGTTGCCGGCCCATCTTCTCGCCCAGGGCCAGCATGATTCGTTCGCTCATGATCAGACCGCCGGAAAGGTCGAGATTCGCTCGCATTCGTTCGGGTCGTACATCGATGCCTTCGAACAGCAGGATCATGCGCGCGAGGATGTCTCCGACGAGCTCGATCGACCCTTGGACGACGCGCTCCACCATGACACTGGTCGAGCCGTCCGCCTCGTGTTCGGTGCGCATCGCGTCCAGAGCGAGTGGGAACAGGGTTGTGACCTGGGCTGCTGCGGCTCGGATGTCCTGCGAGAGCTTGGGGTTGCGCTTCTGCGGCATCGTGCTGCTGCCGACGGTGCCCGGCGGGACCGACTCCTCGATCTCACCGAACTCCGGTTTCATCAGCGTGTAGGTCTCGTCGGCGATTTTGCGGCAGGTGGCGGCGAGCATGGCGAGGATCGCGGCGTACTCGGCGTGGTGGTCGTGGCTGGTTCTTCCCGGCACCGGCATGGGCAGCAGGTCGAGATGCCTGGCCATGCCGGCTTGCACGTCGAGGCCCGGGGCGCCGAACGATGCCAGCGTGCCGGCGGCGCCTCCCAGCATGGCGACGAAGATGCGCGGCTCGGCATCGTGGAGCCGTTCGACGTGACGGCAGAGTTCATCGATCCAGGCTCCGACCTTGTAGCCGAAGGTCGCCGGCACCGCGTGTTGTCCGTGTGTCCGGCCGGCGCATGGGTCGTCGGCGTGCCGCTCGGCGAGGGGCGCCAACAATGACAGCACCTGCCCAATCTGGGTGAGGATGGTCCGGTGCGCTTGCCGGAGCTGGAGGATGTCGCCGGTCTGGGTGATGTTCTGGGTCGTCGCGCCCCAGTGGACGAAGCCGCCGACTTCGCCGCCGAGGATGCGGTCCAGTTCCCAGATCAGCGGGACCAGCGGATGCGCCGTGACTGCCAGGCTGGCTTCGATGTTGTCGATGTCGAGCAGATCGAGGCGACAGTTGTTGGCGATCTCGACAGCGGCATCGGCGGGGATCATGCCGAGTTCGGCTTCCGCTCGCGCGAGAGCGGCCTCGACATCGAGCCAGGCCTGCCAGCGAGCTTCGCGAGTGAACAGCTGACGGATTCCCGGATCCGGGACTCGGGCGGCGGTTGGTCGATGCTGCATCGTCGGCTCCTTCTCGCTCGGCAGGTAGGATCGGACTGCAAGCTAGCGAAGGATCTGACTATGGTTGCGCCGCTGGAGGGAATTCGTGTGGTCGAGGCGGCGAACTGGCTCGCCGCGCCATCGGCGGCGGCTTTGATGGCCGATCTGGGCGCGGACGTCGTCAAGATCGAGAATCCCGTCGGCGACGCCTGGCGCACGACCCTGATGCGCGGCCGCAAACCCGACTTCGATCCCGAGACCGATGTCGATGCGGCCTACGAGCTGGACAATCGCGGTAAGCGCGGCGTGGCGCTGTCACTGGAGTCGCCGGGCGCCAGCGAGGTCGTCAAGCGGATGGTCGGCGAAGCGGACATCTTCATCACGAATCTCACCGCTCCGCGGATTGCCCGCTACGACCTGACGTGGGAGTCGCTGCAGGAGGTCAATCCCCGACTGATCTACGTCGTCCTGACCGGCTACGGCACGCGAGGTCCCGACAATGCGATGACGGCGTTCGACTACTCGGCGTTCTGGTCGCGCTCGGGAATCATGAGTCTGATTGGTGAACCGGACGGTCCGCCGATGCCTTGCCGGCCGGGTCAGGGCGACCATGCGACCGCGCTCAACCTGCTCTCGGGCGCGCTGGCCGCGTTGCGCTTGCGAGACATGACCGACGAAGGGCAGTTTGTCGAGGTCACCCTGCAGCGCACCGGCGCCTGGACCATCGGCGCCGACGTGTCGACTTCGCTGATCCTGGAAGATCAACCGCCGCGGATCGATCGTGTGCAGCCGGGCAATCCGATGTTCAACTCCTACGAGACGGCCGATGGGCGCTGGCTGATGCTCGTGATGCCGACAGGGGATCGCTACTGGATCCCGCTCTGCCGAGCTTTGAGTCAGCCGGCGTGGATGGAGGACGAACGATACTCCTCGCTCCTGGGCAGGATGGAGCACACGGCGGAGCTCACGGGCGCCATGCGCGAAGTGTTCCGGTCGAAGACCCTGGCCGAGTGGACGCCGCTGCTGAATGCGGAGGCGCTGACCTGGGCTCCGGTCGCGGAACTGCCCGAAGTCATCCACGACCCGCAGATGGAGGCGATGAACGCCTGGACCGAGATTGATGGTCCAGAGGGACGTTTCCGGACGTTGAACACGCCATTCGAGATTGCGGGGGCGGATGTTGGTCCTCGCGGGCCGGCTCCGAAGACCGGACAGCACACCCACGAGGTCCTGCGGGAGCTTGGGCTGACGGACGATGAGCTGGCCGAACTGGCCGCCAGCGGAGCGCTTGGCTGAGTCTGGGCCGGACGGTGGATCGTGAGTGAAGAGCTCGACCTCATCGTGAATGCGGTTCGCCGCTTCGTCCGACATGAGATCTGGCTGCAGGAGAAGCGGGTTGAGCCGAACGCACCCGGGTTGCCTACCGACGTTCACCAGCGGTTGCTCACGCGCGCCGGCGAGCTGGGCATTGACCATCTGATGGCGCCGTCCGGCTCTGGCGTTGGGCCAGAGGTCGACCTGCCGGACTCGGACCGGCTGCGGATCGCGGAAGAGTTGTCGCAGCATCGGGCTGGAGTATTGAACGCCGCCTACGGTTTGTTCGACCCCGATCCCCCGGCTCAGCTGTATGGCGCTACCGCCGAGCAGCGTGAACGATTTCTGGCGCCGCTGCTTCGGCGCGAGGCTGCGTGCTTCCGCGGCCTTGAGGATCCGGATCTGTCCGTGCTTCCGGTCGATGGCGTTCGTATTCGCGCGCAGCGGCATCCTCAGGGCTGGATGCTCGATGGTACGAAGCTGTTCGTCTCCGACGCCTCCGACGCGGCGTTTGGGATCGTGTATGCGAACAGCGAAGAGGTTCCCGGCGAGCGGCACGGCGTCTCGGCGATCGTGGTCGAGACGGATCGGGTGGGTTTCCAGCACTGGCGTCCCTGGCCGACGATCGCCGTTGGCCGGGACACGATGGAACTCAACCTGTCGGCGGTGAAGGTGCCGGAGGTGAATCTGCTGGGTGAGGTGGGCGAGGGTCCGGCGTTCGCCAACGACCTGGTTCTGCGCAGACGGCTGTTCACGGCCGCTCACCTGACCGGCGTGGCCTCGGCGGCGCAGGACATGTGCCGCGGCGTCGTCTGGTCGCGGCGCGAGCATGGCGCACCCCTGGCCCAGGGCGAGCGGGCGCGGCTGGCGCTGGCCGATAATGAGGTTTCCGTGAGCGCTTCACGTGCGCTCTATCAGTCTGCATCGGATCGGCTGGACGAGCTGGCGCTGGCGGCGACTTCGTTTGCGTGCGAGGTTGGATTGGCTGTGGTTGACCGGGCGATGGATCTGCATGGTCCGGCGGGGGGCTCGGCCGACCTGCCTCTGGAGCGCTGGGCTCGGGAGCTGCGCTGGCAGCGGTTGAGTTCGGGCGGCGTCGATCAGCAGCGATTGGCGATTGCCCAACGGTTGATCAGCACCTTCAAGAAGTGATGTCGGGCAGCGGATCGAGCGCGGCCGAGGCGATGACTTCCAGGCCGCGAGGGGTGATCGGCGGGTTGTGGAGCGGGCCTCGGACGTCCCGGTAGTAGCGCTCGAGCGGCTGCGATCGATGCAGTGAGATGCCGCCGACCAGCCTCATGCAGCGATCGACGATGTCGACGGCGGTGTCGCCGGTGTAGAGCTTGGTCGCGGCGACGCGGGGGCCGAGCTTGAATCGGGACTCGGCGTCGAGCCGATCCCAGGCTGATGCGGTTTCGTGCAGGAGCGCCCGGGCCGACATAATCCGCAGGTCGATCTCGCCGACCTGGGCACGCACGGTCGGGAGGCTGCCGATGACGCCGGGCGCGCCGGCGGGCCGGCGATTGCGGGCGAACTCGACCGTGTAGTCGCGGGCGGCTTCGGCGACGCCGAGCGACGCGGCGGAGACGAGCAGCGCGAACCAGGCGAAGTCCCCGTGCCGTTGTCCGGCCTGGGCCGGATCCTGTCGGACGAGGAATTCGTCGTCGGTGATCGCCACGTTCTCGAACCAGACATCGTGCGAGCCGGTCGAGCGCAGTCCGACCACGTCCCAGGTTTCTTCGATTCGCAGTCCGGGGGAGTCGCGGTGGACGGCGACCCGGGCGAGCATGCCGGAGCCGTCCTCGATCGCGCAATAGGTGAGGAACCAGGTGAGGTCGGGCGCGAGCGTGGTGAAGGATTTGCGGCCGTTGATGCGCCAGCAGCCGGGTCCGTCGGGGGTGAGCGCGGTTTGCGGCCGGCCGCCGCCCTGAGGGGAGCCAAGTTCCGGCTCACTGGCGACCTGGTTGCAGAGCGCGCCGTCTTCGACGACAGAGCGGAAGATGCGGGCCCGGAGTTGCTCCGGCCAGGTGCGGTTGGAGCGCTCGGAGCCGACCGACATCAGGTGCATGCCGCAGGAGAAGGCGAGGGCCATGTCGACCCTGGCCAGTGCGGTCTGAGCGGCGACGAGATCGGCCAGCGAGCACTCCTCGCCGCCGTACTCGCGTGGGATCGGCGCCGAGATCCAGCCGATCTCCCGCAAGAGGTTGAACGAGGCGAAGGGGAAGCTCGAGTCGCGGTCGTGCGCCTGCGCACGCTGCGAGAGGAACTCGAGATGGGGTTCGAGCCGTCCGATGAGCGCTCGCCCGGCGTCGTGCGATGGGGGCAAGGGCGGCATCGGCGGTTCGGGCGGGTTGACTAGAGCACGTCGCGCAGGCGCTTCAGCGCTCGCACGCGGACCTTGCCGCGGTCGAGGGCCGGGCGCGCGGCGATGGTGATCGTCTCGCCGGTCGCCGGGTTGCGGCCCTGCCGTTCCGGACGTTCGGTCTGGGGGACGATGTCCACCTTGACGAGACCGGCCATGGTGACGGAGCCGGGGCCGCCGGTGGAGAGGTCTTCCAGCACTATTTCGGCAAGGGCGTCCAATACCTCATTGACATCTGAGCTGCGGATATCCGTCTTGACCTCGATCGCCTTGGCCATCTGCGCCTTGGTCTTTGGCTTGGCGTCCGTCATCGTCACCCTCTTTCCTTTGCGTTTGGCAATCTCGTCCGCTTTGACTGTTTACGTAGTGTTATGGCCAATCTCACAAGAGGCAACCGGCTAACAGGCAGTCTTGCGTTGCGGTTACAGACTGGTCGTGACGTGGCGCGGCGGATAACGGGTGGGTGTCGGTGGGCGAGGCGAGGGGGACGGCGGCGCTGCGCTCGATGATCGAGGTCTGGGCTTCGCGTCAAGCGCAGGGCATCGGATATCAGTCCGGGCGACGCGGAGGGTGCTAGCCCGCGGCTTCGGCGTAGATGCGTCCTGCTGGCCCCCCTTCGTCGGTGTTGGGGTCGGTGAGTTGGTCGAGGAAGTGGAGGATTTGCTCGGGGGATTGGCCCTTGAGGTGGGGGAAGTGCTGGACGGCTTCCTCGATCAGGGCGTCCTGGTCGGGTTCGGGGGGAATTTTTTCTGCTGGGGCCTCGGATTGGACGATCTCCTGCTGTGGACTGGAGATCGTGGAATGGGGCTGGTCAGGTTTGGTTAATTCTGGCGTGGTTTTGACAGGTTTCGGCTGTTCCTGGGGTTGTTCCTGGTAGAGATCGGGTTGATCGGGGCGTTGCTCGGCTCGCTGGTGGACCTGCTGGACGGTGCGGCGGATCTCGCGGGCGAGGGCGTTGAGCCGGGTTTCCTGGTGGTCGCGGGCCTTGAGGTATTCGGGGGCGGTGAGGCGGGCGGCGTTGTCGGCGACTTCGTCGTTTTTGAGGGCGAGTGCGAGCCGGAGTTGGAGCAGGTGGAGCGACTCGAGCAGCAGGTCGTCGGCGGCCGGGGCGGCGATCTGGCTCCAGTGGGTCTCGACCAGCTGGAGGTCGTCGCGCACGGTGGCGCGGGAGACATCCATCTGCTCGGCGATCTGTCGCTGGGAGAGGCCGCGCTGGGCGAGGTAGTGGGCGCGCATGGCGCGCCGTCGGCGCCTGGGGGCGATGTGCATGGTTCGTCCTTTCGTGCGATACGCATGTTCTGCCACTATAGGGAATGAGTGTTCGGTGTTGTGCGTCGTGGTTGACGGAGGGCGGGCGGGGGCACGCCCCCGCCTACGCGGGGGCGACTTCTTGATTGGATTGTGCGCAGGTCTCGATAGGGAGTGGGCGGGAGTATTCGAGGTTGGGGAGGGTTAGGTGAGGGATTCGGCGGGGAGGGTGGCGGCGACGAGGTCGATTGCCGTGGCGAGTTTTCGTTCTCCGACGAAGGGTGAGTTGCCGTAGAGCGGACCGATGGCCTCGACCGCCTCCAGAGTGGTGAGGCCGGTGGTGATCAGGGCGAAGGACTCCCGCTCGGCTCGTTGGGCGACGTAGGGGAGGGTCGGTTCGCCGCCGGCGAGGATCAGGCAGAGCGGCTCGTAGTCGAGCGCGCCGAGCGCGATATCGATCCGGTCGTGGCGGGTGATCAGGGTCTTGTCCGGGTACTTGCGGAAGTAGTCCATGCCCTCGTGCGCGCTGACCGGACCGATGACGAGGTCTTTCGAGGCTTCGTCGAAGAGTTCGGCGTCGCCGGAGAGCTGGCCGTCGAGCGCAGGCGCGATGTCGCGCACGGTTGGCGCGGCGAGATGCCGATCCTGGGGGATGGCCGCGACCGCGTTGCCACCGAGGCCCGAGATGCGCTCCAGCGTGGCGGGTCCGCCGGTTGGCGGCACGCCGTTGACGATGACTGCATCTGGTTGGAGCTCGGCGAGGGCTCGCGCGACGGTGTCGTCATCGGCCTCGCCGTGTCGCACGACCAACACGGTTTGGTCTGCCTCGAGGGTGTGGCCTGAAGATGCTTCGATCACCGTGTGGTCGGTGTCGTTGAGGATGTCTGCCGGCCCGACGGCTTCGGAGCTGCCTCGAACTCCGTTGACCCGGCTCAACTGCTGCGCGTCCGTCTGCGCGGAATCGGCGTCGTCGATGCGCACGAGCCGCACGGTTCCACCAGTCGCGCGGAGGGCGGAGGCGATGCCGGCGGCGACGACCGACTTGCCGTCTCCAGCCAGGGTGGAAGTGACGAGGATTCGGGTCACGCGGCGCTCCGGTTCCTGAAGGGCTGTCTCGGAAAGAGTAGACCCAGCGTCGGCTAGGCGCAGTCCACGCTGGCTAGACTGGACGCGCCGGGTCCGGCGACCTGACGTAGGGACGGACGGCTTGACGTGGGGTCTGACGACTGGAGTGGAGCGCGCGGGATGTCAGAGAATCGACCAGTCGGCGGCGATGCCTGGCCGCCGCCCGCGCCCGATTCTCCGCAGGCGCGCCGCCGCCGCCCGCCGCCCGAGCGGCATGCTCACTGGATCGACCACGACAATCGCGCGGACGAGCCGCGCGAGGACGCTCCGCGTCTGCTCTGGTGGATCCTCGGGGCATTGCTGATCTTCGGTGTGTCATCGGTGCTGATCCGGATGTTCCTGGTTCTGTAGACCACCAATCACAGACCTTCGGTATCTTGGCTGTTAGTCCCCGCTCTGAGTGGGGGAGCTATTGGCATGTCGGTCGGAGCTGGCGGATCGGAGCATCGATATGACGAGTGAGGCGTCGGACACGCTGTTGGGCGGAGTGCGGGTGATCGACCTGGCGACCTCGCGGGCGGAGATGACCGGCCGGGTGCTCGCCGACATGGGCGCTGAGGTGATCAAGGTTGAGCCGCCGTGGGGGACGCCGTCGCGCGAGATGCCGCCGTTCAGCGACGAGGACCCTGATCGGTCGCTCTACTGGGCGGCGATGGGGCTGGGCAAACACAGCGTGATCATCGATTTGGACGACGAGCAGGGCCGAGCGGACTTCCGGGCATTGCTCGCCACGGCCGACGTCCTGATCGAGTCGTTCGATCCGGGCACGATGGCCGGCTGGGGTCTGGGTTATGAGGATGTCAAGGATGGACATCCTGACCTGATCTATGTGTCGGTTACGCCTTACGGTCAGGACGGACCGTGGGCCGATCGGCCGGCGACGGAGTTGACGATTGAGTCGGCGGGCGGACTGGTCGGGTTGCAGGGCGAGGGCGATCGACCGCCGGTGCCGGTGGGATATCCGCAGGCGGCGATTCACGCCGGCGTGCAGGCGGCGGCGGATACGTCGATTGCGCTGCGCGAGCGGGATCTGTCCGGAAGGGGACAGCATCTCGACGTCTCGATGCAGGCGGCGATCGTCTGGACTTTGATGCACGCGACCGGTTTTCCGCCGAACACGGGGGGCGATCCTCCCGGTACGTGCGCCGATCGGGCGGTGTCGGCGCCGGAAGGTCCAGCGGTGTTTCCGATCCACCGCTGCGCCGACGGGTACGTGACGTTCAATATCGTCCCGGGCGGACTGGGGCTTCGGCATTCGACGAAGGTGCTGAAGTGGATCGCGGAATGCGGCGAGTTGACGGGCGAGTTGGAGGGCGCGGACATCGACGAATGGGCGGCTGAGCTGGGGCGATCCGCGATGGAGGATCCGGCCAAGGCGGGTCGGATGATGGTCGAGGCCAACGTCAACCTGCATGAGTTCGTGGCCAAGCGGACGATGGCGGAGTGCTATGCGCGGGCGGTGAAGGACGGGTTCATGCTGGCGCCGCTCTACACGGTGGAGGACATCGCCAAGGACAAGCATCTGGAGGCGCGGGAATACTGGGTGGAGCTGGAGGGCAAGCGCTATCCGGGACCGTTTGCGAAGCTGTCGGAGACGCCGCTGCAGTTGATCCGACCGGCTCCGACGCTGGGGCAGGATCAACATCTGTTGGCCGAGGTTGGAAGGGCACCCAAGCGTTCGGCTCCACCGCCCAGGTCATCGAATGGGGCCCGGGGCGAAGAGGGCGGCGCGTTGAGCGGCGTTAAGATCGCCGACTTCGCCTGGGTTGGGGTGGGGCCGTTGATCTCGAAGTCGATGGCCGACCACGGCGCGATGGTGGTCCACATCGAGTCGGCGACACGTCCCGACGTGCTGCGGCTGGCGCCTCCATTCAAGGACAACGTTCCCGGAATGGACCGCGCCCAGTTCATGGCCAACTTCAACTCGTCCAAACTTGGCGTTGCGCTGCGGCTCGACACCGAGCAGGGGTTGTCCTACGCCAGGCAACTGGTCGACTGGGCCGACGTGGTGGTGGAGTCGTTTACGCCAGGCACGCTGAAGCGGTTCGGTCTGGACTACGCGACGCTGAGCGCGGAACGTCCCGAGATCATCATGCTCAGCACTTGCCTGCGCGGGCAGTGGGGTCCGGAATCGAGCTATGCAGGATTTGGCTTGCAGGGCGCTTGCCTGTCCGGCTTGCACCGGATTACGGGTTGGCCCGACCGCCAGCCGTCGGGCACGTGGGGCGCGTACACCGATTTCATCAATCCGCGTTTCGGTTCCGGCGTGCTCGCCGCGGCGATTCGTTACCGCGACCAAACGGGTCGTGGCCAGTACATCGACCTGGCGCAGACCGAGGCTGGCATCCACTTCGGCGCTCCCTTGCTGCTCGACTACTTCGAGAACGGAAGGATCGCCGAGGCGCCGGGGCACGGCTCGCTGTACGCCGCGCCCAACGGCGTGTTCCGCGTGGGAGACGAGGAGCGCTACGTGGCGATCGCGACCGAGACGGCCGAGCAGTGGCGAGCGTTACGTGACGCGACCGGCCTTGAGAACTGGTCGGGCAGTGAGTATGACGATCTCGCGGCGCGCATCTCGGCCAAGGCGGAGATCGAGGCGACACTGGCTGCGTGGTGCGCGCCGCAGTCCGCTGATGCGGTGGTCGGTGCGCTCACGGCGGCGGGTGTACCGGCCTCGATGGTCGAGTGGCCCTCGGATCTCTACGAGGATCCTCAGCTCACGCATCGAGAGTTCTTTGTCACGCTCGATCACTCGGTCATGGGACCGACGCCGTATGACGGTCTGGTGACCAGGTTCTCCGGCGGGACAGCGCGCTTGCGACGGGCCGCGCCGGCGATCGGTGAGCACACGCACCAGGTGCTCTCGGAGATCCTGTCTGTGCCCGACGATGAGATTACCGATGCGCTCGTCGCCGGAGCGCTGCAGTAGCCGGCTGGGACAGCCACTGTTCCGACATTGGGGCGTTTGGGCACCAAGTTGACGCTAGGCGGAAGGTGGTGGAAACGGCGAGATACCCGCGGCAAGCGCGGGTATGACGGATCTGATTGAGGCGACCATCATCTAAACTGCCTGCGTAACGCGGCACTGGGAAGGACTTCAGATATGGGTAACCGCACGATGCGCGGCGAAGTAGCGATCATCGGCGTCGGGGAGACGACGTACTACAAGCGCGGTCGCTCGCCGGATCCCGAGTTCAAGCTCGTGATCGAGGCGATCCTCAAGGCCAGCGCCGACGCGGGGATCGACCCGCGTGAGATTGATGGCTTTGCCTCGTACTCCAACGACCGCAATGACCCGTCGCGGATCGCGGCGGCGCTTGACATCAAGGATCTGCGCTTCTCCAACATGGAATGGGGCGGAGGCGGTGGCGGCGGCTCAGCGGCCTGCGCTCACGCGGCGTCGGCAGTGGCGACCGGCCTGGCCGACACCGTGGTCGTCTTCCGCGGACTGGCGCAGGGACAGTTCGGCCGCTTCGGTCAGGGCGCTCGCGTACCGCACGTGCGCGGCGACCAGGCTTATACGGCGCCGTACGGGTTGATGTCGCCGGCGCAGTCGTTCGCCATGCGGATTCATCGCTTGTACGAGGACCATGGCATCACCCAGGACACGCTCAAGGCGTGCTCGCTGGCTTCCTATCACCACGCGCAGAACAACCCGCGCGCGGTCATGTACGGCCGTCCGCTGACGCCTGAGGACTACGACGCCTCGCGTTGGATCGTGGAGCCGTTCCACCTGTTCGACTGCTGCCAGGAGAATGACGGCGCGGCGGCGATGATCTTCGTCTCGGCCGACCGGGCCAAGGACTACGCGAAGACGCCGGTGTACTTCCTCGGCGGCGCGGTCGGCTCCGGCAACCGCGCCGGCTCCGGGTCGCACAACGCGACGGACTACGCGACTTCCAACTTCAAGACGGTGGCGCCGCGCATGTACGACATGGCGCAGGTCAAGCCGGAAGAGGTCGACGTGGCGCAGGTCTACGAGAACTTCACCGGCGGCGTGGTGATGAGCATCATCGAGCATGGCCTGACGACTTACGAAGAGGCGAACGAGTTCATCACGTTCGAGAACCTGACGGCGCCGAACGGCAAGATGCCGATCAACACGAGCGGCGGCAACCTGGCCGAGTGCTACATGCATGGTCTGGAACTGAACATCGAGGCCGTGCGCCAGGTGCGCGGCGAATCCTGCAACCAGGTCGACGACGTGAACGTCTCGCTGGTCGCGTCGGGTCCGATGGTGACCCCGGTGTCCGACATGATCGTCGGTTCTGAGGCGGTGCTCTAATGGCGAATCCCGGAGCGTACTACCTGGGCGAGGGCATGCCCGCGCCCGCGCCTGCGATCGACGGGCTCGATACCGAATACTGGGAGGCGGTCAAGCGGCACGAGTTGCTCGTGCAGAACTGCAATACATGCGACCGTCCCCAATTTGGCCCAGAGTGGAACTGCCATCGCTGCCACTCCTTCGACCTTGGCTGGAAGCCGGTCGAAGGCAACGGTCGGATCTATTCGTGGGAGCGCGTCTGGCACCCGGTGCATCCGGCGCTGCAAGACTCGTGCCCTTACCTCGTCGTCCTGGTCGAGTTGCCGAACCACGAGAACGTGCGGATGGTCGGCAACCTTGTCGGCGACCCGATGCAGACGGTCGAGATCGGCGCGGAAGTTCAGCCTGTCTTTGAGGACCACGAGGGAAGCGACGAAGTCGACCCGTTCACCCTGGTTCACTGGGAAGTGGTCGAGTAGCCGGGTCCTCTAGCCGGTGTTGCGCAGCCCGGCGGCGACGCCGTTGACGCTGCGCAGGATCGCTTCCAGTGTCTCCGCGTACTCGGGATCGTTTTCGGGGAGATCACGGATCCGGCTGAGCAGCTCGACCTGGAGGAAGCTCAGCGCGTCGACGTACGGGTTGCGCAGGTCGATTGAACGCTGAAGCACCGGGGTTCCGTCCAGGAGTCGTTCCTGGTCGGACAGCCGGTTCACCATTCGGACCGTCCGCTGGAACTCCTCGCTCAGCCGTCCGAAGGTGCGCAGGTCGCGGTCGCCGTCGCCGAGAGTTCGGGCGTAGTGCTCGGCGACATCGAAGTCGGCCTTGGCCAGGACCATCTCGACGTTCGAGAGCAGCGTGGCGAAGAACGGCCAGCGAACGCGCATGTCACGCAGCAGCGATTCGCCGGCTTCGCCGTGTTTCTGGATGAACTGTTCAATCGCGGTGCCGACGCCCATCCATCCGGTGATCACATGGCGGGTCTGCATCCAGGCGAAGACCCAGGGGATGGCCCGCAGCGAGGTCAATGACGCGTCCGACCCCGGCCGGAATGTCGGGCGTGAGCCGATGGCGAGGTTGCCGAGCATGCCGATCGGCGTGACGCGCTGGAAGTAGGCGTGCAGGTCGGCGTCGTCGACTACGTTCGTCCGGTAGGCTCGCTCCGCTGTCGCGGACAGCTCGTCCATCGCGGCGTGATAGCGTTCCAGCTCGCGGTCGGGCGTGTGGTCGTGATCGTGATCGAAGCGCTTGACCAACGATGCGGCCAACGTCTGCTCGAGGTTCCACCTGGCCAGGCCGGGCATACCGTAGGTGAACTGGATCATCTCGCCCTGCTCGGTGAACTTGATCCCGCCTTCGGTCGTATGCGGCGGCAGCGCGAGGATCGCGTCGTGCGAGGGCCCGCCGCCTCGGCTGACCGTGCCGCCGCGTCCGTGGAAGAACATCAAGTCGATGCCCGCCTCGCGCGCGACCTCGTGCATCAGGTCCTGGGCCCGGTAAAGGCCCCAGAGCGAGGGCAGGACGCCGGCGTCCTTGGCCGAGTCGGAGTAGCCGACCATGACCTCCTGCCGGTCGTTGTGAGCCTTGAGGTGTCGCCGATAGGCGCCGTGCCTGAAGAGCGAGCGGAGGACCGAGGGCGCGCGATCGAGGTCAGCGACTCGCTCGAACAGCGGCGCGATCCGGATTCGCCCGCCCGGTGCGCGGAGATTGATGTCGTTGAGACCGGCCTGACGTGCCAGGAGCACCGGGGCGAGCACGTCGGCGGCGTGTTCGGACATCGAGACGATGCAGGTCTGCATCGCCTCCTCGCCGCAGATGCGCTGAATCCTCCGAGCCGTGCGGAAGCGACGCAGGGTGTCGTCGTCGTGGGTGGACATTGCGTGTCCGACGGGGAAGTAGTCGCGGTCCAGTTCGCCGGCGAGGAACGCCTCCTGCTGGTCGCGACTGAGCTCGAGATAGCTGCCGCCCGGCGGTTGAATGTCCAGGCCCTGCAGCACCGCGTCGGCTGCCTCGTGGAAGCGATTGGCGTGATCGCGGATGTCGAGCGCCGCGAGATGGAAGCCGAACGCCCGCGCGCGGTCGATCAGCGGCTGGACGACGGTCTCGGCGCCGGCGGTGGCTCCGTGAAGCCGCAGGCTTCCGGCGATCGCTTCGAGGTCTTCAACGAAGTCGGCGGCGGAGTCGTAGGGAAGGCCGTCGGGTTCGGTGGTGGCCAGGCGAGCGTCGTGGATATTGACTGCCCGCGTGTCGAGCAGGGCGTAGTCGGCCTCAAGGGTCGCCTGCAGGCGGGCCGCCATGTAGCGGATCTTGTGCCGGTAGCGCTCAGCGGCGTTGCGCCGCTCGAGACGCTCGGTCACGCGCGGCATCCGACGGGCATCTCGCTGCAACGATTCCTCCAGAGACGCCGAGGTCGCCACTCTGCGGACCGAGTGCAGGAGCAAACCGTCCATATCTCTGACTGCCTGCAGGTGCAGCCTGAGTACCTGGGCTCGCATCGTGAGGGCCGTCTGCCAGGTCAGGTCCGGTGTCACGTTGGGGTTGCCGTCGGCGTCGCCGCCCATCCAGGAGCCGAGGACGATCGGCGCGGGTGAATCCTCCGGGCGCGCTCCGGTGGCGCTACGGAAGCGGCTCGTGACTGCCGGCACGGCATCCCACAGAGTCGTCTCGAAGGTGCGCAGGAGCAGGCGCGACTCTTCGAGCACGGTCGGCCGGCGGTAGCGCAGGTGATCGGCCTGCCAGAGACCCTCGATGTGGGTACGGAGCGCGGAGTCGATCTCGTCGAGTTCCGAGGGGATCGCCCGTTCACGCTCCAGCAGCAGCCGATGCACATCCTGCAGTGTGGTCAGCATGGTCAGGCGCTGTGATTCGGTGGGATGGGCGGTGAACACCGGCTGCAGATGAATCCCGCTGGCCTGCGCTCGAATCGTGTCCTCGTCGATGCCGCCGGCGAGGAGTTGTTCGACGACCGCGGGGATCGAACGCGGCGCGATCTGCGAGTCGCTGGAGCGGACTCGACGGCGTCGGATGCGGTGCGTCTCCTCGGCCGTGTTGGTCAGGAGGAAGTAGGTGAGGAAGGCATTGCCGACCTCGGCAGCGAGCCAGAGCGGCCAGCTTTTGACCAGGCTGACGATCTCAGCCGTGAGTTGGGGCTCGGGCTCCTGGCGAACTCCGCGGCGTCGCTGGGCGAGGCCGCGAAGCTCCTCGACGGCATTGAACACTTCCTCGCCGTCAACCGTGCGGATCGTGTTGCCGAGCAGACTGCTGAGGAGTCGCACGTCGGCGGCCAGCGGTGCATCGACCCTGGCTCGATCGTGGTTCGGGCGCGGCGTGGTTGGAGTAGAAGCCTGCGCGTGTTCCTCAGGCGAACCCACCATGTGACACCATCCGTGACGCCCACTCTTGAGGGCCAGATCCGGCACGTCGCATACGATTGTTGCAGGTTTTCAGCGAGGGATGGGCAACGATGAGTGAACAGTCCGACGAACCAGTTACGGCACCGTCCGGCGCCCGGCGAGTTGCACCGTATGGCACCCGGCGAGTTGCGCCTTATGGCGCCCGGCGAGTTGCGCCTTATGGCGCATGGGAATCCCCGATCGCCACCGAGATGCTGACGGCTGGCGCGCTGCGCTTTGACGAACTTGATGTGGACGGAGACGATCTCTACTGGGTTGAGTCACGTCCGGACGAACGCGGCCGCTACGCGGCGATGCGCTACTCGGCGGACGGCGAGATGACGGAGGTCACGCCGTCGGACCATAGCGCTCGCACGCTGGTGCACGAGTATGGCGGCGGTTCGTTCGCCGTGTCCAACGGCGTTGGATACTACTCGAACTTCAGTGATCAGCGGCTGTATCGCCGATCGGTGGACGGTTCCGAGGAACCGTTGCTCCTGACTCCTGAGATCCCCGTGCGCTACGCCGACGCCACGATCGATGAGGCTCGGGGGAGATTGATCTGTGTGGCTGAGGACCACCGGCGTGAGGGTCTGGAGGCCGAGAACTACCTGGCGTCGATCCCGACGGACGGCAGCGCCGCCGACTCGACCGAGATCGTCCGGCTGCATGAAGGATTCGACTTCTGTTCATCCCCTCGGCTGAGCCCCGATGGTCGCCGGCTGGCCTGGATCTGCTGGAACCACCCGAACATGCCCTGGGATGCCACAGAACTGTGGCTGGCGGAAGTGGCGACGGACGGGGCGCTCCTGTCGCCGCGGCGGATCGCCGGGGACGCCAAGGGCGACGTTTCGATCACCGAGCCGCAGTGGGGACCGGACGGGACCCTGTATTGCGTCTCGGATGAGTCGGGTTGGTGGAATATCCAACGCTGGGATGGCAGCGAACTGACAGCCGTTCTGACGATGGAGGCGGAGTTCGGCCAACCGCAGTGGGAATTCTCGATGTCGACCTACGCGGTGATGGACGAGTGCTGCCTCGTGGCGCAGTACGGGAACGCCGATGGCCGAGGGCTGGCCGTGATCGACGTGGAGGAAGGTGAGCTCAGAGAGCTTGAGACGCCGTTCAACACCTTTGGGTTCTTCACCGCCGCGGTTGGCCCGCGGGCCATCTGCGCCGCGGCTGGACCGGATGTCGGCGCGGCGATCGTTGCGATCAACGTCGACGACGGCGAGATTGAGACTCTGCGTGCATCTTCCGGGCCCGAGCTTGATCCTGAATACTTCTCCGAAGCCGAGGCGATCTCGTATCCCACGACGGGAGGACGAACCTCTCACGCCTACTACTACGCTCCGCGCAATCCGGATTTCGAGGCACCGGAGGGCGAGTTGCCGCCGCTGGTGACGTTCATTCACGGTGGACCGACCAGCGCGACCAATCCTGGATTCAACCTCGCGATCCAGTACTGGACCACCCGAGGGTTCGCGGTGGTCGACGTCAACTACCGGGGTTCGACCGGTTACGGCACCGAATATCGACGAGCGCTGAACGGGAACTGGGGCATCGTCGATCGAGAGGACTGCGAAGCGGCGGCCCGGTATCTCGTGGAGCGAGGCGACGTTGACGGCTCGCGCCTGGCGATACGCGGCGGCTCCGCCGGCGGCTACACGACCCTGGGCGCGCTCACCTTCGGCGATGTCTTCACCGCCGGGGCTTCGTACTACGGAGTCTCCGATGTCGCTGCCCTGGCCGAAGACACGCACAAGTTCGAATCTCGCTATCTCGACTCCCTGATCGGTCCCTATCCGGAGCGGGCTGAGCTGTACGAACAGCGCTCGCCGATCCATGCGGTCGACCGGCTGTCCTGCCCGATCATTTTTCTCCAGGGCCTGGAGGACAAGATCGTGCCGCCGAACCAGGCGGAGCGGATGGTCGATGCGCTGCGCCAGAAAGGGTTGCCGGTCGCTTACCTCGCCTTTGAGGGCGAGCAACACGGCTTCCGCCAGGCGGCCAACATCCAACGGGCGACGGAGGCGGAGCTGGACTTCTATGGACGCATCTTCGGCTTCTCTCCGGCCGGCGAGATTGAGCCGGTCGAGATCGAGAATCTGTAGATGACGGAGATCCACGAACTTTCTGCTGCGGAGTTGCGATCGGCGTACCGATCGCGAGCGCTGTCGCCGGTGGAGGTCGTGGAATCGATCTTCCAACGGATCGATGCGCTGGAGCCGTCGTTGCACGCTTTCGTTACCCGAACTTACGACCTCGCGGTGGCCCAGGCACAGGAGGCCGAGCGTCGCTGGCGATCAGCGGAGGTGGGCGAGAGGTCTGCGCTGCTGGGTGTACCGGTGACCGTGAAGGACCTGGTTGATGTGGCAGGCGCGCCGACGACGATGGGTTCGCGGGTCACCGATCACGAGCCCGCGCCGCGTGACGAGCTGTTCGTCGAGCACCTTCGCGAGGCTGGAGCGGTGTTGCTTGGCAAGACCAATACGTCGGAGTTCGGGCTTGCGGCGCAGACGGTGAACCGGCTTGGTCCCCCGACGGTGAATCCCTGGAACCTGGAGCGGACGGCGGGAGGCTCGAGCGGCGGCGCTGCCGCCGCCTGCGCGGCGGGTTACGGACCGCTGCATCACGGCACCGACGGCGGAGGTTCCGTGCGAGTTCCGGCGGCCTACTGCGGTGTGGTTGGGCTGAAGCCAACCGGCCGACTGATACCTCGCCGGGAGCGCGGGGCCGGGATGTCGCAGATTTCGACGGACGGCGTGCTGGCGCGAACCGTGGCCGACGCAGCCCTGATGCTTGATGTGATGGCCGGCTCGGGCGAAAGGACTCATCACACCATGAACACGAGTTCCGAGCCGGCCAATGCCACGATATACGAACGTCGGTACGATCTGCAAGGGCTGCGTGTCGCCTCGACGACACGGCTCGGCTGGCCGACTCCCTGTGAGCCAGAGATTGCCGAACGGGTCGGGGTCGCGGCAGAGATGTTGCGGGACGCCGGCGCTGAAGTGTTCGAGGCGACGCCGGAGATCTCGGATCCGAATGAGGTCTTCCCGACGCTCTCGGCGGTCGGGGCGGCGGCGAACTACGGGTCGCTGTGTATCGGCCGGGAGGACGATCTGAGCGATTACACCCGAGGCAGCCTGAAGCGCGGGCGCGCGTTGACCGGGATCCAGGTCGCCGAGGCCTATGCGGGCCTCGATCGGCTCAATCGGCTGATGGACGCCTGGTTTGACCAGTTCGACGTGTTGCTGACTCCGACCAGCGCCATCGCTGCTCATCCTCACGGGGCGAGGATCGAGCAGATCGCGGGAACGTCGGTCAGTCCGTGGACTATCTCGATCCTCTACACGCCGCTGGCGAATCTGATTCAGGCGCCGGCGATCGCGATGCCGGCGGGGCTTGACCGGGACGGCCTGCCGATCTCGGTGCAGCTGATGGCGCGGGAGGGGAACGACGCCACCGTTATCCGCTGCGCGGCCGTACTGGAGGCGGCCGAGCTGAACGACGCTAGTCCTCTAGCACCAGTGTGACCGGTGCGTGGTCGGAGGGCTTGTCGCCGTCGCCCTCCATCTGCCGCTCTTCGATGTCGATTTCGACCGCGACGGCGCGCTCGACCAGCGGCTCGCTGATCAGATGGTGGTCGATGCGCAGTCCCTTGTCCTGCTGGACTCCGCCGGTTCGGTAGTCCCACCAGGTGTAAACGCCGGCGGACTCGTCGAAGAGGCGCAGGGCGTCGGTGAGGCCCCAGTCGATCAGGGCATTGAGGCGTTCGCGCTCGGGTGTCGAGCAGAGGATGCGTTCGCGCCAGAACTCGGGGTCGTTGACGTCGCGTTCGTCGAAGGTGATGTTGTAGTCGCCGGTGAGGACAAGATCGCCGGCCTGGTCCTGTCCGTCCAGCCAGGCGCGCAGGTGGTCGAACCACTCCAGCTTGTAGCGGTACATCTCGTGACCGACCTCGCGGCCGTTGGGGCAGTAGAGGCTGACGACGCGGACGCCGTTGACTTCGGCTGCGATGCCGCGTGACTGATCGTCCTCGGGCCAGGGGACAGCTTCCTCGACCCGGTCCGGATAGTCGAGCGAGAGGATCGCGACGCCGTTGTACGACTTCTGACCGTGGAGGACGACGTTGTAGCCGAGGGCGTCGAAGCCGTCGAAGGGGAACTGCTCCTCGGTGCATTTGAGCTCTTGCAGGCAGAGGACATCGGGCTGGTGTTGGTCGAGCCAGTTGAGCACGCGGTCTTCGCGGGCCCGGATCGAGTTCACGTTCCAGGTCGTGATCTTCATCGGCCGCTCCCTTCACGAGCCTGTTGGTATCCATGATGAAGGATGATGCCGGCGGCGACGTTGACGTTGAGGGAGTCGACGCCGTCGTCGATGGGGACGGCGACGCGCGCGTCGATCAGCGGGGCGAGCTCTTCGGAGATTCCTGCGCCTTCGTTGCCGAACAGCCAGACGATCTTTGGGGGCAGTGAGAGCTGGCCCAGCGGGTCTCCGCTCTGATCGGCTGCGAGGACGATCCCGCCCTGATTGCGGTGTTTGTCGATGTCTGAGGCGAGGTCGGTCGAGCGGGTGATCGGTACCTGGAACCATGCGCCCGTGGCTGCGCGCGTGACCCTTGGATGGGTGAGGTCGGCGCTGCCGGGGCCGACGAGAACTGCATCGGTGGCGAAGGCCGCCGCCGAGCGGATGATGCCTCCGACGTTGCCGGCGTCCTGGATGGCGTCGAGGGCGACGACCTGCCAGTGATCGCCTTGCGGTGGCTCAGATCCTCCCAACTCGTTCCTGATGAGCGCGAAGTGGCCTTGCGGCGTTCGCGTGTCGGAGAGGCGCTCGGCGTCGGCCCGGCTCAACTGCGTGACGGATTGCCTGGCGCCGAGCCACTGCTCGGGGTGCGTTGAGAGCAGCTCTACGACTGGCGCGCCGGCGTCGATCGCTTCGCGGACGAGCTTTTCGCCGTCGATCAGGAACAGACCCTGCTCGCGTCGTTGGCGAGCGGTCTTGAGTTTTTGCAGTTGGCGCAGGCGCGCGCGCGTGAGTCGCTGGATTGGTTCCTCGTCACCCACGACGCCCGCCGCTTGCCTCTCGGATCTAGCTGCCGTTGAACTCGGCCTTGACCTCGTTGTAGCGATCGAGCAACGGGATCACGGTTCCCGAGTCTGCCGGGGGCAGGCCGAAGATGATCCGCTGGAAGCCCATGTCGATCAGGTCCTGGACCAGCTTTGGGTCGGGTCCGACGCCGAAGACGCTGCGCTGGATCGTCTCGAAGTCGCGCTCGGCCCTGTCGGCGGCGGCGCGGAGCTGCTCCATGTCGGCTCGCAGGTCGCCGCGACCGTTGATCGGCAACCAGCCGTCGCAGTAGTCGACGACCCGGTCGAAGGACCACTTCGATTGCGCTCCCAGCAGGATCGGGACATCGCCGTCGACCGGCTTGGGGTAGCTCCAGACGGGGTCGAAGTCGATGAACTCGCCGTGGAACTCGGGCTCGTCCTGGGTCCAGAGTTCACGCCAGGCGAGGACGATCTCACGAGTGACCTTCCAGCGGTCCTTGAAGTTCCAGCCGTGGTTTTCGAGTTCTTCCGCGTTCCAGCCGGCGCCGATGCCGAGGATGAGGCGGCCGCCGGAGATCATGTCGAGCGAGGCGGCGGACTTGGCCGCGACGAGGACGTCGTGCTCGGGGACGAGCAGGATGCCGGTGCCGACCTTGATCGTCTCGGTGGCTGCGGCGGCGGCCATGAGGGAGACGAAGGGGTCGTGGGTGTGCCAGTATTCCTGGGGCAGGTCGCCGCCGCCGGGCCAGGGCGAGACGCGGGACGTGGGGATGTGGGTGTGCTCGGGGAACCAGAGCGATTCGAAGCCGCGGGCCTCGACCTCGCGGGCGAGTTCGGGCGGTTGGATCGCATAGTCGGTCGGGAACATCGATACGCCGAAGTCGGTCATTCTGTGTCCTGTCTGTGTGCTTCCCAGGTTTCGGGACTGAGGATATCGCCTGCCCCCGGTCTGCCCGGGATTCAGATGGTCAGGCCGCCGAGTTTGAGGAGGCCTCGGGCGTGTTCGACTTCTCCGACGTGGCGGTAGCCGTGGTAGAGCAGCATTCCGGTGAGGGCCTGCCAGATCGACATGGGGGGTGTAGGACGGATGACGATCTCCTCGGAGAGGTCGCTCTCGGTCAGGGTCGAGACCCATTCGCGGGTGACGACCCAGACTCCCTGCTGGTAGGTGAGCCAGGCGTCGACATCGTTGAGCTGGACGGCGTCGGCTTCCTCTTTGGTCATGCCGGTGCCCTGTGAGGTTCGGTGCAGGCCGAAGTGCTGGTCCCACCCGTTGTCGAGCCAGACGGTTGGGCGTCGATGGACGACCCAGTTGACGATGTTGTCCTCGGTGCGGACGTAGTGCCAGAGGGAGAAGAAGGCGCTGACGCCGTCGCCGGCGGGTCGGGCGTTCCACTGGTCGGCGGTCATGTCGGGAACGGCACGGTCGAGCATGGCGTGCATGCCGTCGAGGCCTTCCTGGATCACTTCCAGTTGCGAGAGCGGCATCAGACCTGTCCTCTTCCTGATTGGGACGCCTGTCGATCATAAGCTGAGCGCAGCGTTCAGCGCGAGGAGACTGCCATGGCCAGCCAAGTCCAGCCCGACGAATACCGCGAGATGTTGCGGCACGGGACGATGTCGGTGGGCCTGTACACGCCGCATGAGGTGGACAAGCAGAGTCCGCATGACCAGGACGAGGTGTACATCGTGGCTTCAGGCACGGGCGTGTTCGCGCTGGGCGAGGAGCGGATGGCGTGTGGTCCGGGAGACGCGTTCTTCGTCGGCGCGGGGGCTCGGCACCGGTTTGAGGAGTTCAGCGACGACCTGGCAGTGTGGGTGGTGTTCTACGGGCCCAAGGGTGGGGAGCACGGGTCCGGAGTGGGGTGATGGCTGAGGACTCGTCTGGGGCGAAGCTGGCGAGCGAGATCGCACTGTGGCATCTGCGGGAGCAGATTGCCTATGGTCGGGCACTCGACACCAAAATTGGCAGTGCCTTCGCGCTCAGCGCCGCCATGATTGCCCTGCTCGGATCGGCGCTCATCTTCGCCGCGCCAGTCGAACAGGGAGGCGTTGGGACGGCGGTCATCTCGGCAGCTGGACTCTTTATCGCTAACATCGTCGTCTCGACGACGGCGTTGCTCATTGGCGGACAAGACATAGGTCCAGGCGTTGAGGATCCGGAGTTTGCTGCCAGCGCGGGAAACGAGGAACTGTCGCAGTACTTAGCCGAGCAACTGGCACTTGCTGAGCGACGCAACAACAGGGTGCTGAGGGTCAAATCGATGCTGGTGGGCGCGGCGTTGCTACTCACAGCCGCGACCGCGATTTCTATTGCAGTTGCCGCGATTCTCGCTGTTTAGCTTTGCGCTCTCGCCACCAGTCTCGCACGATGAAGTACAGCGTCCAAGGCGGCTCGACGCCAAACAAGCGGACCAGTTCCCGCTCTGTCTCAGGGGGCCGCGCATTGGGCTGCTGATCGTCCGTGGGTTTGGCGGTTGCCATGTCGGTACCTCCGCCTGATTATGCGGCCATTCTAGCCAGATGGGAGCGGGTCAGTAGACGCCGCCGAGCTTGTTGTGGTCCCAGCTGTAGACGCGGGTGGGGTTGATTCTTACGACGGCCCGCTTGGAGGCCTGGCGGACTCTTTGCTCGTCGTCCATGGGGGTTGAGGAGCGGCCCTGGGCATTGGGGTTTCGCTTTTCGCCGGTGGCGTCCTGGACGGCCATGACGAGGTGCGGGTCGTTCTCGATCACGTCGGCTTCGCCCTCGATCACGAGGCCCTTGATCTTCGAGTACTCGACGCCCGACTCGAGCATCACGGTGATGCGCGGGTCGCGCTTGAGGTTGAGCACCTTCTGGGCTTTGGCGTAGGTGGTGAAGTGGATCTTGTCGTCGATGACGCCGTACCACATGGCGACGAGGTGGGGGAATCCGTTGTTGCCGTTGGAGGCGACCTGGAGGGTCCAGCCGGTCTCGATGAATTCTTTGGCTTCCTCGTCGGTCATGGCGATCATGTTGCGTCGGCTGGGCATGGGTGCTCCGATTCAGGTCCTGGGATGTTGGCAGTCTAGGGGCGGGTCATCTCTTCAGGCCTGACCCACTCGGCGAACTGCTCTTCGGTGAGGAGGCCGAGTTCGAGGCCGGCGGAGAGGAGGGTGCCGTTGTCGGCGTGGGCCTTCTTGGCGATGGCGGCGGCGTTGTCGTAGCCGATGTGGGGGTTGAGCGCAGTGACGAGCATGAGGGAGGAGCGCATGAGCTCGTCGATGCGGCCGTAGTTGGGCTCGATCCCGACGACGCAGTTGTCGGTGAAGGAGACGGCGGCGTCGCCGAGCAGCTTGATGCTCTGGAGGTTGTTGAAGGCCATCACGGGCTTGAACACGTTGAGCTCGAAGTGGCCGTTGGAGCCGCCGACCGAGACGGCGACCGCGTTGCCCATGACCTGGGCGCAGACCATGGTCAGCGCCTCGGACTGGGTGGGGTTGACCTTGCCGGGCATGATCGAGGAGCCGGGCTCGTTGGCGGGCAGGACGAGTTCGCCGAGGCCGGCGCGGGGGCCGGAGCCGAGCATGCGGACGTCGTTGGCGATCTTCATTAGCGAGACGGCGATGGTGTTGAGCACGCCGGCGAGTTCGACCTGGGCGTCGTGGGCAGCGAGCGCCTCGAACTTGTTGGGCGCGGTGACGAAGGGGAGTCCGGTGTAGTCAGCGATTTCCTCGGCGACTTTGACCGCGTAGTCGGGGTGGGAGTTGATGCCGGTGCCGACGGCGGTGCCGCCCAGGGCCAGTTCGTAGAGGCGTGGCAGCGTCTGTTCGGCGCGGGCGATGCCGTAGGCGACCTGTTGGACGTAACCGCTGAACTCCTGGCCCAGCGTGAGGGGGACGGCGTCCATGAAGTGGGTTCGGCCGATCTTGACGATCTGGGACCATTCGTCGGCCTTGGCCTGGAGCGCGTCGTGAAGGTAGCGCAAGCTGGGGAGCAGGTGCTGGACGGTCTGCTCGGCGGTGGCGATGGCCATGGCGCCGGGGAAGACGTCGTTGGACGACTGCGACATGTTGACGTGGTCGTTGGGGTGAACCGGCGACTTGGATCCGATTTCGCCGCCGAGCAGTTCGATCGCGCGGTTGGAGATCACCTCGTTGGCGTTCATATTCGACTGCGTGCCGGAACCGGTCTGCCAGACGACGAGAGGGAAGTGATCGTCGAGATCGCCGTCGATGACCTGTTGGCCGGCGGCGCGGATGGCGTCGGCGAGTTCGGCGTCGAGGCGGCCGAGCTTCTGATTGGCGCTGGCCGAGGCGTGCTTGACGATGCCCATGGCGCGGAGGATCGAGCGGGGCATGCGCTCGCCGCCGATCTTGAAGTTCTCGAGCGAGCGCTGGGTTTGCGCTCCCCAGTAGCGGTCGGCGGGAACTTCGATTGTTCCCATGGTGTCGGATTCGACTCTGATCTGGCTCATGTTCAGTCCTCGACGGGGTTTGAGCGTTCTGGCTGTTCGGTCTTGTTCGGTTGTGTTCGGTCTGGTTCGGGACTATGCGCCGTTGTTCTGGCTGAGGCGGGCCATGTCGTCGACGAGGCCCTGGACGGCGTCGGCGGAGTGCTTGAGCTGGGCTTGCTCTTGGTCGGTGAGGTTGATTTCGAGAATTTGCTCGATGCCGTTTCGTCCGAGGATGACCGGCACTCCGATGAAGAGGCCGTCGACTCCGTATTCGCCGTTGAGCAGTGCGGCGCAGGGGAGGATGCGGCGCTTGTCGAGGGCGATGGCGTCGACCATCTGGGCGACGGCGGCCGAGGGTGCGTAGAAGGCGGAACCGGTCTTGAGCAGGTTGACGATCTCGGCGCCGCCGTCGCGGGTGCGCTGGATGATCTGCTCGAGCTGGTCCTGGGGCAGCAGTTTGGTGATCGGTATGCCGGCGGCGGTGGTGTAGGAGGCGAGCGGGACCATGGTGTCGCCGTGGCCACCGAGGACGAAGGCGTTGATGTCCTCGACCGAGACGTTGATCGCTTCGGCGAGGAAGGAGCGGTAGCGGGCGGTGTCGAGGATGCCGGCCATGCCGACGACGCGTGAGCTGGGAATGCCCGCCTCAGCAGCAACGTCGTAGGCGACGTGGCACATGGCGTCGAGCGGGTTGGAGACGACGACGATCGTGGCGTCGGGGGATTCGGCGATGGCGGCGCGGGTGACGGAGTCGACGATGCCCATGTTGATCTGGAGGAGGTCGTCGCGGGACATGCCGGGCTTGCGGGCGACGCCGGAGGTGATCACGACGATGTCGGAGCCGGCGGTGGGACCGTAGTCGGTGGCGCCGGTGATGCAGGAGTCGACGCCGATCACCGGAGAGGCTTCGTACATGTCGAGGGCTTTGCCCTGCGGGAGGCCGTCGACGATGTCGACGAGGACGACATCGGCGTAACCACGCTCGGCGAGTCGCTGGGCGGTGGTGGCGCCGACGTTTCCGGCTCCGATGACAGTCACCTTCGTTCGCATGATTTCGGACCTTTCTGAGCACGGGCAGCCATACCCGTGTGGAAGTGACGGGGCTTGTCCAATTGTTATCCGATGCACCGCTTTGCGTCTGCCATGTGAATGGCGGAGGCGCTGTCGCTAGTGGGAGGCGGCGATCTTGTTCAGGGCGCTGCCGGCCTGGAACCAGGTGATCTGCTCGTCGGTGTAGCTGTGGTTGACCGAGACTTCGTCGCTTGAGCCGTCCTCGTGGTCGATGCGGAGGGTGAGCGGGCGGCCGGGGGCGAAGTCGGCGAGGCCGAGGACGCTGAGGCGATCGAGTTGGCCGACGAGCTCATAGTCCGCCGGGTCGCTGAAGGTGAGGGCGAGGATGCCCTGTTTCTTCAGGTTGGTCTCGGCGATGCGGGCGAACGAGCGGGCGATCACGACGTAGCCGCCGCTCCAGCGGATCTCCATCGAGGCGTGCTCGCGGCTGGAGCCTTCGCCGTAGTTTTCGTCGCCGACCGCGACCCAGCGGATGCCGGCGTCCTTGTAGGCGCGGGCGACTTCGCTGATTGACTGGTCGGCCTGACCGCTGATCTGGTTGCGGGTGGTGCCGGTCTCGCCGGTGAAGGCGTTGACACCGCCGCTGAAGAGGTTGCCGGAAATGTTCTCGAGGTGGCCGCGGAAGCGGAGCCAGGAGCCGGCCGGCGAGATGTGATCGGTCGTGGTCTTGCCCTGGGTCTTGAGCAGCAGCGACATATAGGTGTAGTCGTCGCCGTCCCAGGCGTTGAACGGGGTGAGCCGCTGGAGGCGGTCGCTTTCGGGGCTGACGATGACGTCGACGTCGCTGCCGTCTTCCGGCGGGGCGATGAAGCCCTCGTCGCCGACGTCGAATCCCTGGGCCGGCAACTCGTCGCCGCTGGGGGCGGAGAAGCGGAACTCGCCGGCGTCGGTGGCGATGGCGTCGCTGCGCGGGTCGAAGCCCATCTCGCCGGCGAATGCGGTGGCGACGACCAGCTCGGGCGAGCCGATGAAGGCGAGCGTGTTGCGATTGGCGTCGTTGCGGCCGGGGAAGTTGCGGTTAAACGAGGTGACGATCGTGTTCTGCTCGTCGCCCTCAAGATCCTCGCGCTTCCATTGTCCAATGCAGGGTCCGCAGGCGTTGGCGAGGACGGTCGCGCCGGCCGACTCGAAGGCATCGATCTGTCCGTCGCGCTTCGTTGTCGCGCGGATCTGCTCGGAGCCGGGCGTGACCAGCAACGGGGCGCGCAGCTCGAGGCCGGCTTCGGCGGCCTGCCGGGCGATGTTGGCGGCGCGGCTCATGTCCTCGTAGGACGAGTTGGTGCAGGAACCGATTAGCGCGTTGGTCACGTTGAGCGGGTAGTCCTGGTCCTCCATGAAGCCGCGAATCTCGGCGACGGTGTTGCGCAGGTCGGGCGTGTGCGGTCCGACCCAGGCCGGTTCGAGCTCGCTGAGGTTGATCTCGATGACCCGGTCGAAGATCTCGTGGCGGGCGTCGGCGACGCCGTCGTCGGCGCGCAGGTACTCGGCGTTGGCCTCGGCCAGCTCGGCGATGTCGGCGCGGTCGGTGCTGCGCAGGTAGTCGGCGGTGCGCGAGTCAAAGGGGAAGAGCGAGGTGGTTGCGCCGATCTCGGCGCCCATGTTGGTCACGGTGCCACGACCGGTGGCGCTCATCGAGTCGAGGCCGGGGCCGAAGTACTCGACGATGGCTCCGGTGCCGCCCTTGACGGTCAGTTCATCGGCGACGCGGAGGATGACGTCCTTGGGCGCGGTCCAACCGTCGAGTTCGCCGGTCAGGTGGACGCCGATCAGTTTGGGCATGGTGACGCCCCAGCCGAGTCCGGCCATCACGTCGACGGCGTCTGCTCCGCCGACGCCGATCGCGATCATGCCCATGCCGCCGGCGTTCGGGGTGTGGGAGTCGGTGCCGATCATCATGCCGCCGGGGAAGGCGTAGTTCTCGAAGACGACCTGGTGAATGATGCCGGAGCCGGGCTTCCAGAAGCCCGCGCCGTAGCGGGCGGCGGCGCTGCGCAGGAACTCGTAGACCTCTTCGTTCTCCGAGATGGCGACTTCAAGATCCGTGTCGGCGCCGATGCGGGCCTGGATCAGATGGTCGCAGTGGACGGTGGTGGGCACGACCACGCGCTGGAGGCCGGCGAGTTCGAACTGGAGCAGCGCCATCTGCGCGGTGGCGTCCTGCAGCGCGACGCGGTCGGGTTGCAGCGCGGCGTGATCGACGCCGCGCTCGATCGGCTGGTTGGCCGGGTCGGTGAAATGTCCGAAGAGGATCTTCTCGGCCAGCGTCAGGGGGCGGTCGATGCGTCGTCGGGCGACGTCGATGCCGTCGCGCAGCTTTGCGTACGCCTCGTCGATGCGCTGGAGGGCGTCGGGTTCAATAGCCATGGCGGGGTCCAGTTCGGTGCTGATGCCTGGGGCGGTGATCGCCGTTGCAGATCAGCTTAGAGAGGGATATTGCCGTGTTTCTTCGGCGGCGAGGTGTCAACCTTGTCGGCGAGCATGTCGAGGGCCCGGAAGATGGCGGTGCGGGTGTCGCGCGGATGGATCACGTCGTCGACGAAGCCCAGCTCGGCCGCCTGATAGGGGCGATAGAACTCTGCTTCGTACTCGGCGATCAGTTTGGCCCGTTCGGCGTCCGGATCGGCGGCGGCGGCGATCCGTCGGCGGTGGATGATGTTGACCGCGCCGTCGGAGCCGGTCACGGCGATCTGCGCGGTGGGCCAGGCAAGGTTGATGTCGGAGCGCAGGTGCTTGCTGCTCATCACAACGTAGGCGCCGCCGATTGACTTGCGCAGGGTGACGGCGACCTTGGGCACGGTGGCCTCGGCGTAGGCGTAGAGCAGCTTGGCGCCGTGGGCGATGATCCCGCCGTATTCCTGCTGGGTGCCGGGCAGGAAGCCGGGGACGTCGACGAGTGTGACGATAGGGATGTTGAAGCAGTCGCAGAAGCGAACGAATCGGGCCGCCTTGCGCGAGGCGTCGATGTCGAGGACGCCGGCCATGGTGTCGGGGTCGTTGGCGACGATCCCGACGCCGTAGCCGCCGAGGTGGGCGAATCCGACGGAGACGTTGCGCGCCCACTGGGCCTGGATTTCCATGAACTCGCCGTTGTCGACGATCTCGCGGATCACGCGGCGGATGTCGTAGGGGCGAGTCGAGTCGGCCGGGACGATGTCGACGAGGCTGTCGAGCTTGCGCTCGGGGGAGTCGCCGGTGTCGGTCCAGCGGGGGTCCTCCATGTTGTTCTGGGGGAGGAAGGTGAGGAGTTGGCGGACGCTGTTGAGGGTGGCTTCCTCGCCGGGGATGCAGAAGTGAGCGACGCCGGTCTTGGTGGCGTGGGTCATCGCGCCGCCGAGTTCCTCGTGGGTGACCTCTTCGCCGGAGACGGCGCGGATCACGTCGGGGCCGGTGATGTACATCTGTCCGGTGCCCTGGACCATGAAGATGAAGTCCATGATCGCGGGTGAGTAGACCCCGCCGCCTGCGGCCGGCCCGGCGCAGACGGCGATCTGGGGAACGAGGCCGGAGGAGAGCGTGTTGCGGAGGAAGATCTCGCCGTAACCGCGCAGCGAGGTGACGCCTTCCTGGATGCGCGCGCCGCCGCCGTCGTTGACGGCGACGATGGGCGCGCCGACCTTCATCGAGAGGTCCTGGATCTTGGCGATCTTCTCGGCGGCGGCTTCGGAGACCGAACCTCCGTACAGGGTGAAGTCCTGGGCGTAGGCGAAGACGGTGCGTCCGTCGACGGTGCCGTGTCCGACGACGACGGCGTCGCCCTCAGGGCGGTTGTTCTCGAGGCCGAAGCCGGTGCCGCGGTGCTTGACGAAGGGATCGATTTCCGTGAAGGAGCCGGCGTCGAAGAGGATGTCGAGGCGCTCGCGGGCGCTGAGCTTGCCGCGTCCGTGCTGTCGTTCCATGGCGGCGGAACGGGCCTCGTTGGCGTTGCCGTTGAGGCGTCGTTGGGCGACTTCCTCGAGGAGGAAATCGATGCCGCGTTGCGTGACTGTCTGCGAGGATTGCCGGGCAGGTTCAGAGACCATGAGTCACCTGTCGATCGGTCGGAAGAGACCCTGTTGGACGAGGTTCCGCAGGGATTGAGGCTACAACAGGGGTATCGCGCGGACAATCAAGCGCGAACGCGGCTCAGCCGGCGACCGGCGTTATCCGGGTGGTTCGCTGGGCCCAGCTTCTTCTGCCTGCTCCTGGATCTCTTCGGGAGGCGGCGGGATGATCAGGGCCTGGCCGATCTGGAGATTGGCTGCCTGGGCTTCGGTCAGACCGTTGTAGTTCATCAAGTCGACCCAGGTGAATCCATGGGCGAAGGCGATGTCGGCGAGGGTGTCACCCTCCTGGACGATGTAGATCTCGCCGGGGGGTCGTTGCGGGCCTTGCGGCTCTTCCGTTTCCTCCGTGGCCGGGGAGGCGACGCCGCAGCCGCCCTCGCGGATGGGAATGCGCAGCTCCTGGCCGATGCTCAGCGAGTCGACATCGACGATGTTGTTGAGCCGCTGGATTTCCTCGACGGTGAGGCAGAACTGGGTGGCGATCGTGGCCAGCGTGTCGCCGGGCTGGACGACGTAGATCGTTTCGGTGATTGGCGCTTCCTCGAAGACGACGTCGTCGCGGAAGAGATATGGGGCGGGCAGCGGATCGGGCAACGCTTCGACGGGGATGTCTTCGTCGATCGTCGTTCGTTCGGATGTGGTCACCGGTTCGGGGACCTCGGCGACCGGTTCTGCGGCATCGGTACAAGCGGCGACGATTGCGCCCGCCAGGACAAGCGACAGTCCGATCGACGAACCGAGGAACCGGTGGAGCATCACACTTCTAGTGTCGCACGTGGTGCGGAAGCTGATTATTCGGCGCCGCATGAGATCGTCGGCGAGATGGGACTGCCCGCGCGTTCCAGCAGGCAGGCGAGGATGCCGTGGTTGAGCAGGGAGATGTCCTCGAACAGCTCATGGTTGACGTTGTCGAGGTTGTCGAGCGGGGTGTGCAGGATGGCGCCGGGCGGGAAGACGAAGACGACGGGGATTCCTACGTTGGCGAAGCTGGAGTGGTCCGAGCCCAGGTTCCGCGGCGGACTCCCGGATCCGGCGTTGATCTGCAGTTCAGCCGCGACGGAGCCGGTGATGTCCTGCAGTTGGAACGACGCCACGATGCGGTAGGGCGGACGGCCATCGCCGATTGCATCGAGGTTGAGCATCGCGGTTACTTCTGGGGGACGTTCCTCCGGGGGGAGCTGCTGCTCCAGGCGAAGAAGCCGGACGTAGAAGCGGGAGCCGTGCAGGCCGAGTTCCTCGGCGCCGAATCCGGCGAAGCAGATGTCGTTCGCGCTTGGGTGCTCGGACCAGATCTCGGCCAGGGCGAGCGTCAGCGCGGTGCCGGAAGCGTTGTCGTTGGCGCCGTCAACCTCGGGCACCGTGTCGTAGTGACCACCGACGACCACCCGGCATGCGCCGCCGGGCTTGCGGGCGATCACGTTCTGCGACTCGCCCTTGTTTGGCGCGGCCTCGGGAATCGAGACGATGGTTCCCAGGCGACTCCGAAGCTCGTCGCCAGCTTCCTCGCTGACCTGCAGAAGAGGAATCGCGCTGGTGTCCGTGCCCAGCGTGCCGCCGATCGTCTCGCTCAGTGTTCGATTGGCGACGATCAGGGCGACAGCGCCGGCCGCTACGGCGTTTGCGCCTTTCTCCCGAAACTCGATGAGCCCGCGATCAACGATCGCGACCTTGCCGCGCACATCGACCGATGCGAAGTCGGCAGGCTCACCGAATCCCTCGACGTTGACCAGTTCCCCGCTGACCGAATTGTCAGCCGAGCCGGGAAAGCGAAAGGCGAAGCTGCGGTATCCGTCGGGGGTATCGATCCGGCTGATCCCTGCCTGCATGGTGTAGTCGAACTTCTGGATCTCGACCTCGTAGCCGAGGCTGGTGAAGGTCTCGGCCAGGTAATCGGCGGCTGCCTGTTCCTGCTCGGTTCCCGAGGCGCGCGGTCCGAGTGTGCCCGCGAGGTGGTTGAGATAGCCGACGACGATGTCGTAGTCGAATTCCGGCTCCGGCGGGCCTCCGGGTCTGACCGGGAGAGATTGTGGCTGGTCTTCCTGCTCGACCGGTTGTGAGGGCGGTTCGTCCGGCTCAGTCTCTTCCTGTTGAGCTGCCTGCCCTTGTTGCCCGGCCCTTGAGTCGGTCGGGTCTTCGGCGCGATCGGATGGATCGCTCCGGGTTGGTTGGTTCCGCTGTTGTTCGGTTGCCTGTTGGGCCTGCTCAGTGGTCTGGACCACGACAGGTTGCGTTGCGTCGTCGCTGCGGCAGGCGACGAGAAGGAGGGCAAACGTGAGGCCGAGGGGCAGGAGCCGGGTCAGCACGGCGGCGGCACGGGCTTAGCGGTTGCGGCGAAACAGACGCCGTAGCGGATTCTGGTTGCTCTGTTCGTAGCTGATATAGCGGTCGCGCCAGTAGCCGCCGCGCGGCTGGTTGGCCTGCGGATTGCCGCCGCGCGAGGTCCAGAAGAGTCCAATCACGAAGACGACGATGCCGGCGACCGCCAGCCAGAGACCGCCGCCGCGCAAGACCAGCCCGATGATCAACAGAGCAGCGCCCAGCAGCAATAGATGGTTGGGCGTGAGCGCGGTGACCCGATTGACGAGCGCCGACGCGAATCGCTGGATGGCGATTCGGATCGGTCCCGGCCGGCGAGACTGACGGCGTCGCCAGTCGAAATCCTCGATGTTCGACAGAACCTCTTCAACGTCGCGTTCGAGTCGGTCTGAACCGTCCGACATGGTCGCTCCTCCGCTGCCCGTTGTCCCCAGTTTAGCGCCCGCCCCTAGGAGGAGGGTGCGCCCCAGCCGCCTCCGCCGGGAGTTTCGACGCGGACGACATCGCCCGGTTCCACGCTGATCGTGACCTTGCCGGGCAGCTTGCGGCGCACCGGTTTTCCGCCCGTGGAGGTGGTTTCGAGGCTGTTGCGGCCCGATCTTCCCTGCGCTCCGCCCTGCGAGCCCCAGGGCTGCTGAGTCCGGCGCTCGGTGATCAGCGTCAACTGGGCCGGGCCGAGGAACTGCGTGCGGCGAACCAATCCGTGTCCGCCGCGATGTTGTCCGGCGCCGCCCGATCGAGGCCTGATGCTGTTCTCGACGACGCGCAGCGGATAGGCCAGCTCCAGCGCTTCGGCGGGCGTGTTGAGGGTGTTGGTCATGTGCGAATGAGCCGCATCGAGGCCGGGGCCCTGCGGACCGCCGCCGAGTCCGCCACCGGACGTTTCGTAGTAGGCCCAGGGCTGGCCGTTGCGCGGGTCGATGCCGCCGGCGGTCAGGTTGTTCATCGTGCCCGACGATGCGGCGGGCATCCGATCGGGCAAGAGCTGGTTGAACGCGCCCCAGACGGTGTCGACGATGCGTTGGGAGGTCTCGACGTTGCCGGCGGCGACGGCGACGGGAGATTGAGCAGCCACCACACTGCGTTCGGGCAAGGTGAACGTAATCGGGCGGAACAGGCCGGAGTTCATCGGCGTGTCGGGAGGCAGCAGACAGCGGATCACGTAGTAGCAGGCCGACCGCGTGACGGGAGCGACGGCGTTGATCGAGGCGGCTCGTTGAGGAGCCGTCCCGGAGAAATCGAAGTGCGCGCGATCTTCCGCGAGGGTCAGCTTCAGCTGGATCGGCACCGGGTCGGGCGTGTGCCCGTCATCGTCGAGGGAGTCGCTGAACTCCCAGGCGCCGTGAGGCAGGTCCGAAAGCGCCGCCCGGGTCAGGCGCTCGCCGTAGTCAAGCAGGGCCCGGGTGGTCTGGAGATAGGCGTCGTCGCCGTAGTCGCGGTGGAGATCGGCGATTCGGCGCTCGCCCAGCCGTTGAGCGGCGATCTGGGCATTGAAGTCGCCGCGGCGCTCGTCGGGCGTGCGTACGTTGCGCAGGATCAGGTCCATCGCCTCCTCGACCAGTTGGCCGGCTCGATAGAGGCGAATCGGGGGAATGACGATGCCTTCCTGGATCAACTCACGCGCGACCGGCATCGAACCGGGCGCCATCCCGCCGATGTCGGCCTGGTGAGCGCGGCTGGCGACGTAGCCGATCGGCTCTGCGCCGACCGGTGCGTCGTGGACGAAGACGGGCGAGACCATGGTCACGTCGGGCAGATGGGTGCCGCCCAGGAACGGGTCGTTGAGGATGGCGAGATCGCCGGGCTGCCAGGGCGCCAGCCGCTCGACGGCGCGAACCGACTCGGGCATTGCGCCGAGGTGCACCGGGATGTGCGCGGCCTGGGCCAGTAGTTGTCCTTCGCGGTCGAAGACGGCGCAGGAGAAGTCGGCGCGCTCCTTGATGTTGGGCGACAGCGACGTGTGTCTCAGCGCCGCGCCCATCTCCTCGGCGATCGAACTGACCAACGAGTCGAAGATGGCGAGGCGGGCGGGATCGATGTTCACGCTGGTCATTCGCGCGTCCCTTCAGCCTGACGACTCAGCAGCAGGCTGCCATTGGGCAGCGGGGCGGCCGTCCAGCCCGGCGGGACGGTGACGGTCGTGTCGATCTGAGTGATGATCGCCGGCCCCGCGACCAGCTCGGTGACAGAGTGGCGCTTGCAGATCCGGGTGTCTCGGGGGCGGTCCCAGACGACGGCGGCGGTCCGCGATCCTGCGCCGTCCGGCGTTTGGGTCACGCCCATGTCTCCTCGATAGCCGGCGTGCCGAGCTTTGGCTCGGGCGGTGACTACCTCGACCGGCGTGTCGAGCGAAGCGAAGCCGAAGCGCTCACGGTGCGCGCGGTGGAACGCATCGCGGACGGCTTCAGCCTCGTGACCCTCGTTCAGCGAGACCGTGAGTTCGTGGGACTGGCCGCGGTAGCGCAGGTCTGCGGCGTACTCGACGTCCACGCCCTGGGTGTAGCCGTCCTCGGCGATCGCCGCTCTGGCCTGCGCGGCGATGTTCGCGAAGGTGTCGTCGATCGTGGCGATGTTGCCTCGGGTGTCTGGTTCGATCGCGAGGTGCATTCCCTGTTCGGCGTCTCTGGTGATGTCGGAAATCAGCATTCCCGCTGCCGACAACACGCCGGGAGCGGAGGGAACGAGCGCCTGGGGAATGCCGACGGCGTCTGCGAGGTCGCAGGCATGCAAGGGTCCGGCGCCGCCGAATGCGACGAGCGTGAAGTTGGCGGGGTCGTAGCCTCGCTCGACCGAGATCACGCGGAGCGCGCGGGCCATGTTGGCGTTGACGACATCGATTACAGCCTGGGCGGCGGCCTCGACGGAGCCGAACGGCTCCGCGATGGTGGCGATGGCCCGATGAGCGCGGTCGAGGTCCAGGGGGACCGTTCCGCCGAGCTGCTGCTCCGGCCGCAGTCTTCCGAGGACGGTGTGCGCGTCGGTCACCGTGGGCAGCGTGCCACGCCCGTAGGCGGCCGGTCCCGGATCGGCTCCGGCCGACTGCGGGCCGACCCGTAGCGCTCCGCCCGCGTCGAACCAGGCGATTGAGCCGCCGCCGGCGCCGACGGTGTGCAGGTCGACCGCCGGTGTGCGAATCGGCATGTCGTCGACGACGAGATCGGTGCGCTCAAGCAGGCGTCCGGGACAGAGCGCGACATCGGCGGAGGTGCCGCCCATGTCGAAGGTGATCGCATGCGGGAATCCATCGGTTTCGGCGGCGGCGAAGGCGCCGGCGACGCCTCCGGCGGGACCGGAGAGGACGGTGCGGACCGCGTTGCGCCCGGCGGAACCGGCCGAGAGCGAGCCGCCGTTGGATTGCATGATCCGCAGACGGACGTCGTCGGCGCCGTCGTTGCTCAGTCTCGATTCCAGGGCGTCCAGGTAGGTCGCCATGACCGGCGACAGATAGGCGTTGGCGGTGGTGGTGCTCATGCGCTCGAATTCTCGGTGCTGCGGCAGCACTTCGTAGGAGGCGGAGACGTTGAAGCCTCGGTCGCGGGCGCGCTGAGCGGCCGCTGCTTCGTGATCGGGATTGATGAAGCTGAAGAGAAAACAGATCGCGACGCTCCGAACCCGGCCGCGTTCAATCCGGTCGAGGACTCGGTCGAGTTGTTCGAGGTCCAGTGGCGTCACGATGTCGCCGTCGGCGGCGATTCGTTCTTCGACTTCAAACCGCAGCCGCTGTGGAACCAGCGGTTCGTGACGCTGCGGATGCAGCGCGTACAGATCGGGCCGAGCCTGCCGTCCGATGACGAGGGTGTCACGGAATCCCCTGGTCGTGATCAGCGCCGTGGGCGCTCCGGTGCGTGTGAGCAGCGTGTTCGTCGCGACGGTCGATCCGTGTACCACTTCCTCCGGCGACCAGCCGAACTCGGCGAGTCCGTTGATGATCGCGCGGCCCGGATCGTCCGGGGTTGAGGGTCGCTTGGCGATGCTGATCGCGCCGTCGCGAAGGAAAACGAAGTCGGTGAACGTGCCGCCGACATCGACTCCGAGCAGTTGGTCGTGGCGTTGTGCGGGAGATCCGGAGTCGCTGGTCGGCATGGTCGTGCCAGTCTACGAGGCGTGTGCGATTTGCTTGACTGCCCTGAGATGCGCTCATAGCGTCAGTTGATAAGCTCACTGCCGACCGCCGAGTTCTTGCTGAAATGGATGGGTGACGATGTCCGACGCTGCTGAACTGGTACTGCAAGCGGAGACTCGGGCCGTCCTGGGCAAGAAGGTCAAGCAACTGCGCCGCGACGGCTGGGTGCCCGGTAACGTCTACGGCCGCCGACAGGAATCGCGCGCAATTCAAACGGAACTGGCCGAGATCCAGCGTGTGTTCGGCGCCGTTGACCGCAACGCCGTTGTGTCGATGTCGATCGACGGCACCAGTGAGACGATTCCGGTCGTGCTGCGCGAGATCCAGCGCCATCCCGTGACCCGCAACCTGCTGCACCTGGACTTCTACCAGGTCGATCTCACCCGGCGGATTCATTCGGAGGCGCGCCTGCTCCTGATCGGGGACTCCGAGGCGGTGTCCATGGGCGGCACCGTGGTGCAGTCGCTGGAGCACCTCGTACTTGAGGCGTTGCCGACGGATATGCCGTCGGTGATCGAGGTTGACATCTCCGTCCTCGATGACTTTGGTCACTCCGTCCTCGTTCGCGATCTCACCCTGCCTGACGGTGTGATCGCTCTGACCGACGAAGCCGTTGCCGTCGCGACGGCCCTCGCGCCCAGGGTGACCGAAGAGGAAGAGGAAGCCGAGGAGCTGGCGGCCGAAGAGGCGCTGCTCGAGGAGGCCGAGACGGAGGGCGAAGAAGCGGCGGACGAAGAGGAGTCCCGCTAACGGGACTCCTGGAGCCGGTCGCCGCGGAGCTGTCCGCAGGCGGCTGCGATATCCCGTCCCTGCTCGACCCGGATGGTGGTCGGTACCCCGCAGTCCTGAAGCGCCTGCTGGAAGCCGAGCGTGGCTCGCCGCGACGGCCGTTCGCCAACGACGCCGGGAGAGGGATTGAGCGGAATCAGATTGACGTGGGCTCGCAGCCCGCGAATCCGTTCGGCCAACCGACGCGCATGGCTGCGGCTGTCGTTCACGTCGCGTAGGAGCACATACTCGAAGGTCACCCGGCCGCCGGTCTGTCGATTGTGTTCGCGGACCGCGTCGAGAATGTCGTCGACGGACGCTCCGGCCACCGGGACCAGCTCCCGGCGCAGCTTCTGTTGGGGGGCGTGCAGCGAGACAGCCAGGTTGACGTGCGGATGATCGCTCGCCAGCCGGAGGATGTTCTGCGGGATTCCCACCGTTGAGACCGTGATTCGGCGGGGCGACATTGCGAAGCCGTCCGGGTGAGTCAGGCGTTCGATGACCTCGCTGACGTTGGCATAGTTGGCGAGCGGCTCGCCCATACCCATGAAGACAACGTGCGTCAGTTCGCGGCCTTCGTCCCGCGACCAGGAGCGAGCGAGAATCGCCTGTCGCATGATCTCGCCGGTGGTGAGCTGCCGCCTGAGTCCCTGAAGCCCAGTCGCGCAGAAGACGCAGCCCATGGCGCAGCCCGCCTGCGAGGACAGGCAGACCGTGTCGCGCGGCTCCGAGCGAATCAGCACGGTCTCGATCAGTTCACCGTCGTCGAGACGGAGCAAGGCCTTGCTGGTCGACTCGTCGGCCGAGGTCTGCAGCTCGATCGGCTCGGCGAGCGCCTCAGCGTCGGCGCTGAGGCGGCGGCGCAACTCGGCCGGCAAGTCCGACATCTGACCGGGATCGGTGACCCCGCGCTGGTAGATCTGACGCCAGATCTGTCGGGCCCGGTAAGCCGGTTGGCCGAGCGATTCGATCAGTTGCGCGAGTTCGCCGCGGTCGAGTTCGAGCAGGTCAGTCATCGTCGGCACCGAAGCGCTGGCCGACCAGGTCCCGCGTGCCGCGAGAGAACTCCTCGGCGCTGAGTTCCCGTTTGCCAGCTCGTTGCAGGCGGCGGATTTCGAGCACACCCGATCCGGTCGCGACACGGATGCTCTCAGCGGCGTCGACGATCGTGCCCGGCAGTTCCGAGGCGTCGTCGGACCCCGCGGCAGCCTCCGTCACTCGGATCGAGGTCCCGTCCAGCGTGGTCGTCGCCGCCGGCCATGGCGTGTATGCCCTGACGTGACGGCCGATCAGCTCCGCCGGGGCCGTCCAGTCGATGCGACCCTGCCGCTTGTTCACGCGGCGCGCCCTGGTCGCGAGGTTTGAATCTTGCGGGGCGGGTGTGATCGCCCCGTCGATCCATTCGGGGATCGTCTCAAGCAGCAGCTCCGCTCCCATCTCAGCCAGCCGATCGCTGAGCTGCCCGGCGTGTTCATCCGGCCCGATCGGCGTCCGTCGCTGCCTGATGATGTCGCCCGTGTCCTCGGTCTCGTCGACCAACATGATCGTGACGCCCGTCTCGGAGTCGCCGTGCAGGATGGCTGCGGAGATCGGCGATGCGCCTCGCCAGCGCGGAAGGAGCGATGCATGGACGTTGAGCGATCCGTGCCTCGGCAGTTGCAGGATCTCGACGGGAATGATCTGACCGTAGGCCGCAACGACCTGCAGATCGGGCTTGAGACTGGCGATCTGCGCGATCGCCGCGCGATCTCGCAGCCGTGCCGGCTGCAGCGCGGGAATGTCGTGCGTCGCCCCGAGCTCCTTGATCGGAGGCGGACGGAGCGACCGGCCGCGTCCGGCGCGTGCGTCGGGCTGGGTGACGACGGCAATCGGCCGATAGGGACTCTCGATCAGCGCACGCAGCGTCGGCACGGCGAAGTCCGGCGATCCGTAGAACAGGACTCGCGGTGCGTCGGGCATGGTTTTGCCGGGAAGCCGTCGAGAAAAATCAGACCTGGGTCGCGGCGATGCTCAGGCCGACGAAGATGAGCATGAGGACGATCGTTCCTCGGAAGAGGGTGCGCTCCAGGCCGCGGCGTGTCCGGTACGAAGACTCAGCGCCGGCGCCGCCGAAGATGTTGCCCAGACCCGCGCCCTTGGCCTGCAGGATCACCGCGCCGATCACGACCAGCGCAATCAGAATCTGAATGACGTTGAGGAGTTCAGACGTGCTCACGCTTCTGTTGTACCTGACTTGTCCGCTTGTGGGCTATTCCGGAATCGTCACACGCTGCGGGCGGCGAGGCCGCACCCCGGCTTCTCGGCCCTCATGGTATGCGGTCATGATCGCGTCGGCGAGTTTGGCGCTGTCGTGACGGTAGCGGTTGCCCGTGTCGACGATGTCGGCCTCGATGATCCGCACGGAGTCGGTGAGATCGGCATCGCCGCCGGATTCCGCGACTCGCACCGGCTCCGACTTCCAGCCGCGAGGCAGTTTCGCCTTGCTGTTGTTGTTGGCGACCACGGCGTCGAATGGCAGTCCGCCAATGTGCTCGCCGATCACCCGGACATGGTCCTGTACCGAGAAGTTGTCGGTCTCGCCATGCTGCGTGGCCACGTTGGAGACGTACAGCTTCATCGCCGCCGACTCCTGGAACGCGATGCGCAGGTCGGGGACGAGCAGGTTGGGCAGAACCGAGGTAAACAGCGAACCGGGGCCGACGACGATCAGGTCGGCGTTGCGAATCGAGTTCACGGTCTCCGGGTAGGCGGCCGGATGCTGCGGTTCGAGATTGAGCTGGGCGATGCGCTGACCGGCCTCGGTGATCGAGGACTCGCCGCGGATCCGTTCGCCCTCGGCCGTGGTCGCGGCGAGGCGGATGTTCTCGAGGGTCGATGGCAGGATCTTGCCCTGCACCGCGAGCACGCGACCGGTCTCGTGAATTGCCTCCTCCATCGAGCCGGCGACGTCGGACATGGCGACGATGAAGAGGTTGCCGAACGAATGGCCTTCGAGTCCGTTGCCGGAGCCTTCGGGGAATCGGTACTGGAACAGGCGGGTCATCAACGGCTCGGCGTCGGCCAGGGCGGCGATGCAATTGCGCAGATCGCCGGGCGGAATGATGCCCAGATCGCGCCTGAGGCGGCCAGACGAGCCGCCGTCGTCGCCGACGCTGACCACCGCCGCCAGGTTGTCGGTGTAGACCTTGAGCCCTCGGAGCAGGACGGACAGGCCGGTGCCGCCGCCCATGCAGACGATGCGGATGCCGCGTCCGGCGAAACGCTGTCGGTGCAGCAACTCAACCAGCGGTTCCTCGCCGCCGGTCCTGCTGTCGGAGGAGCGCGCCGCGACGACCAGCCCCGAGGTGAACTTGCCGATCCCGATGCCGACGCACAGGATGGCCAGACCGATCAACACGGCGCCGCGCACGGCGTAGGGCAGGAACTGGAGGGTGATGTAGTAGAAGGCGCCGGGCAGCGTGACGGTCAGATAGAGCTCGCGGGCGAGGAACGAGACGCCCAATCCGAGCACGGCCATGCCGAAGAGCAGCAGGACGAACCAGCGCTTGATCCCGATGCCCGGCGCGAGCCACTTGCGCAGGTGCCACTCGGTCCGTGCGCCATTGCCGGCGCCCTGACCGCCAAACCTGGCCGGGCCGGACCTGTTTCCTCGGCGCAGGCGGAACATAACGTCACTATAGTGCCGCTGGCCGAGAAAGCGGTAGCGTAGTCGCTGCATAAGGGCTCCATTGCGAACCACGCATCCAGCCAACTAGATAGGAACCCTGAAATGGAACAGCGACGATTCGGAAACAGCGACCTGGTGGCCTCCGCGGTCGGCTTCGGCACCTGGGAGATGAGCGGCAACATGTACGGCCACATCGACCGCGCCGATGCCGCGCGGGCCGTGAACATGGCCATCGACCGCGGCATCACCCTGTTCGACACGGCCGAGGTCTACGGACCGAACCACTCGGAGGAGTTGCTCGCCGAGGGTCTGGGCAACCGCCGCAACGAGGTCGTCCTCGTGACCAAGGTCGGCTTCGACTACAACGACGTGCCGCAGGTGATCGGTCTCAACTCCAAGAAGGATCACATCATCGAGCACACCGAGGGTTGTCTGCGGCGGCTCAACACCGACTACGTCGACCTGATGCTGATCCACTGGCCCGACCACGACACACCCTTCGACGAGACGATGGAGGGCCTGGAAGAACTGAAGCAGGCCGGCAAGATTCGCCACTACGGCGTGTCCAACTTCAACATCGACATGATGGAGGAGTGCCAGCGTCACGGGACGATCGTCGCCAACCAGGTCGGCTACCACATGTTCGACCGGCGGATGGAATCGCGCGTGCTGCCCTGGTGCATGGCCAACGGCGTTGGCTTCATGTCCTACGGCTCGCTCGCTTTCGGCCTGCTGACCGGCGCCTTCCAGCCGGACCACCAGTTCGACGAGGGCGACTGGCGCGGCAACGGCGTCGCCTTCAACCTGCCGCTCTTCGAGCGAGAGCGCTTCCGGCAGGAGGTCGAGATCGCCAACCGACTCTCCGAACTGGCCGACGGCTACGGCAAGACTTGTGCGCAACTCGGCATCGCCTGGGTGCTCGACCATCCCGGCGTCAGCTGCGCCCTGGTCGGAATGCGCAACGAGCGTGAGCTCGAAGAGAACGTCGCCGCCACCGACTGGAAGCTGACCGAAGAGATCCGCAGCGGGATCAACCAGATCTTCGACGAAGTCGGAGTCCCGACTTACCAGAATCTCGACCAGGTCGTCCACGTCAACCGAGCCACCGGAGCCCGCCGAGGTCGCTAGTCCAGGCCGCTACTCCGTCAAGGCAGCGACCAGCAACTCCGACGCCTGGGCCGGGTTCGCCTGACCCCGCGAATGGCGCATCACCTGGCCCACCAGGTACTTCAGCGCCGCCTCCTTGCCCGACCGGTAGTCGTTGACCGCGTCGGGATTGTCGCCGATCACCTGCTCGACGATCGGCGACAGCGCGTCCTCCCCGCTGATCTGCGAGAGGCCCTTGGCCTCGACGATCCTGGCAGGATCGTCGCCGGTTTCGTACATCGACTCAAAGACCGTCCTCGCCTGGCTGCGCGAGATGTCGCCGACGACGATCAGCCCAACCAGCTCCGCAATGTGCTTCGGGCGAATCGGCTGGTCCTCAAGGTCGGGGTGCGACGGATCCTTGTTGATCTGCGCAAACAGGTCGCCCGTGATCCAGTTGGCCGCCTCCCTGGCGTTGGCCGCGTCACTGAGCGCGGCGACCGTCTGATCGAAGTAGTCCGCCCGCGACGGCTCCTCCGTCAGCAGGTTGGCCTCGAAATCTCCCAGACCATACTCCGACTCGAACCGAGCCCGGCGTTCGTCCGGCAGCTCCGGCAACTGGCTGCGCAGCGCCTCGACCTCCTCGCTTGAGATCGACAGCGGCGGCAGATCAGGCTCCGGGAAATAGCGGTAGTCGTGCGCCTCTTCCTTGGAACGCTGCGACAGCGTGATCTGCCGATCCTCGTCCCAGCCCCGAGTCTCCTGGTCGATCTTGCCGCCCGATCGCAGCACCTCCGCCTGCCGCTTGACCTCATGCTCCAGCGCGCTGTGCACGCCACGGAACGAGTTCATGTTCTTGATCTCAACCTTGGCGCCCAACTCGGACGAACCAACCGGCCGCAACGACACGTTCGCGTCGCAGCGGAACGATCCCTTCTCCATGTCGGCGGTCGAGACGCCCAGGTAACGCAGCATCTGCCTCAGTTGGACCAGGTACGTCCGAGCCTCGTCCGGCGAGCGCATGTCCGGCTCCGACACGATCTCCATCAGCGGAACGCCCGACCGATTGACATCCACCAGCGAGAACCGTTCGCCCGCCTCGTTCTCCCGATGCAGCAGCCGCGCCGTGTCCTCCTCCAGGTGGACCCGCGTGATCCCGATCCGCCGCCTGCCCAGCTCCTCGGTCTCGACATCCATCCAGCCGCCCTCCGACAGCGGCATGTCGTACTGCGAGATCTGGTAGCCCTTCATCAGGTCGGGATAGGGGTAGTTCTTGCGATCAAACTTGGACAGTTCCGGAATGCTCATGTTCAGCGCGAGCGCCGTGCGGATCGTCCACTCGACCGCCGTCCGGTTGATCACCGGCAGGGTCCCTGGCATCCCCAGGCAGAGCGGGCAGACATAGGTGTTGGGCTCGGCCGACGCATAGTCCGCCGGACAGCGGCAGAACATCTTGCTCTGCGTGCGCAGCTGACAGTGGACCTCAAGGCCGATCACGGTCTCGTATGCGGTGGTCGTCTCCGGCGCGGTTTCGGTCGTCATGGAGGTCAGTGTAGACCCGCCCGACAACTGGTCTGCGGCTGGTCTGCGGCTGGTCTGCTGCTAGTCTGCGTGAAGCATTGCGCCGTGCGGGAGCGGCGTCGGGGATGTGTGCACTGCATGAGTACTGACGTTTATTCGCCGCGAGCCGGGCTGTCTCAGGTGTCGGAGGAGATTCGCCCGCTGCGAATGCTGCACACCTCGGACGTACACCTCGGCGCATACACCTCGCAACCGTGGAAGACCGAGCCGGACGGCTCGGAAACGCTGGAGCCGGCGCTCAAGGCGTTCAAGCACGTGCTGGAACTCGGCGTCGAAGCCGATGTCGATGTCGTCGCCATCGCCGGCGACTTCTTCGATCACGTGCGCGTCAAGCGCCCCTACGTCGAGGTCACCGGCGAACTGATGGAGGCCGTCGGCCGGCCCGTCGTCGTCCTGCCCGGCAACCACGACCCGCACATGCCCGACGGCATCTATCAGAAGTTCGCCGACGCCTTCCCCCCCAACGTCCACATCATCGCCTCGGCCGAGGGAGAATTAATCCTGCTCGAAGAGCACGGCGTCCAGTTCTGGGGGCAGGCGCACGAGAGCTACAACGACTTCTCCCCGGCATCCGCTCAACCCGCCTGGTCCGACGCCTCAGACCGCTACATCTGGCGCGTGGCCATGGCCCACGGCTACTACGTCGGAACCGGCGAATCGCGCTACTCCTACCAGATTCACTCGTCGGAGATTCAGTCGCTCGACGCCGACTACGTCGCGCTGGGCCACATCGACGTGCACGAGGGAGTCGGCGACGGCACCGTGCCCGCCTACTACCCGGGTGCGCCCAGACACTCCGGCGGCGCGACGATCGTCGACTTCAGCGCCGACGGTGTCATCGTCCGCCACGAAATGCACGACGGCGCAGAATCGGATCCGCAGACCGCAAGCCCCATGCTCGCCGCCCGCCTCCACTAAGCCCAAACCCCAGCGCCCCCACAACCAACAAGTCGCCCCCGCGCAGGCGGTGTAAGCCCCCCACCCCCCGCCGTCATCCCCGCACCCCAGCTCCGTCATTCCCGCGCTTGCCGCGGGAATCTCGCCTTGCCTGGTACGACCCTCATCTCCGCCCGCCCTCTCCTCACCACCCTCCGTCAACCACGACGCACAACACCGAACACTCATTCCCTATAGTCAACAGAACATTCGTATCGCACGAAAGGACGAACCATGCACATCACCCCCAAACGCCGACGACGCGCCATGCGCGCCCACTACCTCGCACGGCGAGGCAACGACCAGCGACAAATCGCCGAACGGCTCAACGTCTCCAGAGCCACCGTACGCGACGACCTCCAGCTGGTCGAGACCCACTGGAGCCAGATCGCCGGACCGGCGGCCGACGACCTCCTGCTCGAGTCGCTCCACCTGCTCCAACTCCGGCTCGCACTCGCCCTCAAAAACGACGAAGTCGCCGACAACGCCGCCCGCCTCACCGCCCCCGAATACCTCAAGGCCCGCGACCACCAGGAAACCCGGCTCAACGCCCTCGCCCGCGAGATCCGCCGCACCGTCCAGCAGGTCCACCAGCGAGCCGAGCAACGCCCCGATCAACCCGATCTCTACCAGGAACAACCCCAGGAACAGCCGAAACCTGTCAAAACCACGCCAGAATTAACCAAACCTGACCAGCCCCATTCCACGATCTCCAGTCCACAGCAGGAGATCGTCCAATCCGAGGCCCCAGCAGAAAAAATTCCCCCCGAACCCGACCAGGACGCCCTGATCGAGGAAGCCGTCCAGCACTTCCCCCACCTCAAGGGCCAATCCCCCGAGCAAATCCTCCACTTCCTCGACCAACTCACCGACCCGAAAGGAGAGCAACCCGCGATCTACGCCGAAGCCGCCGGCTAACAACCCGACGCCCGTACCCTCCTACCACCTCCGATGTCCTGCGCTCGCCATCCCCTCTGTCGCCCCGTTCCCATAAATCTGCCGACCCGTAGACTCGCATCAGGCCCGATTGCACGACCGGGACAGGAGATGCCGTGGGCTACAGAGCGTTTGTGGTGAACAAAGACGATGACGATTTCGACGCGTCGGTGCAGACCCTGGACGAGTCAGCCCTCCCCGAGGGTGATGTCACGGTCGCGGTCGAATGGTCCGACCTGAACTACAAGGACGGCCTTGCCTGCACGCCGAACGGCCGCGTGGTCTTCAAGTACCCGATGACGATCGGCATCGACTTCGCCGGCACCGTCCTCGACTCGTCGGATTCCCGCTATTCGGCCGGCGACTCGGTCGTCGCGACCGGCTATGACCTCGGCGCCGCCCACCCGGGCGGTTACGCCGAGCGAGCCCGCGTCCCCGCCGACTGGCTGGCGCCGCTGCCCGACGGCATGACCTCGGAAGAGGCGATGGTGCTGGGCACGGCGGGCATCACCGCCGCGATGTCGGTCGACGTGATCGAGAAGGGCGGCGTCGGTCCCGATGCCGGCCCGGTGATCGTCAGCGGCGCCACCGGCGGCGTCGGCTCGACCGCCGTGGCGATGCTCTCCGCGCGCGGCTACGAGGTACACGCCAGCACCGGCAAGTCTGCCGAGCACGATTTCCTCCGCGCCCTGGGCGCAACCGAAATCCTCGACCGCGAGGAACTGGCGGCGGAGTCGCGACGGCCGATCGAGCGGGAACGCTGGGCGGCCGCTGTCGATCCGGTCGGCGGTTCGACCACGGCGTCGATCCTGAGGCAGACGAAGTACGGCGGCGTCGTGGCGCTGTCGGGGCTGACCGGCGGCGTCGGCGTCGAGACCAACGTGATGCCGTTCATCCTGCGCGGCGTGTCGCTGGTCGGCATCGAGTCGGTCTTCTGGCCCAGCGCCGATCGGCCGCGGCTCTGGTCGCGCATGGCTGAGGACTTCCGCGATCGCAACCTCCTCGACCTGGTCGAGTCTCGAATCGGGCTGGAAGAAGTGCCCGAGGCAGCCTCGAAGATCCTCGCCGGAGGCGTCCGTGGCCGCATCCTCGTTCGTCCCTCATAACCTGTCCAGCCCCGGAGGCATCACATGCAGATCGGAATCTTCATCGGCGGCGCTGGTCCGGCGCCCAGCGTGCAAGACATCGTCGAACAGGCCCAGCGAGCCGAAGCGGCCGGATTCTCGACCTTCAGCATGGCCAACATTTTCTCGCACGATGCCATGGGCGCGCTGACCCTCGCCGGAGCGCAGACCGAGCGGATCGAGCTGATGACGGCCGTCGTGCCGACCTATCCGCGCCACCCGCACGCGATGGCGCAGCAGGCGTTGACCGTCCAGGCGGCCGCCGGCGGCAAGCGCTTCGTGATGGGCATCGGCCTCTCGCACAAGATCGTCATCGAGAACATGTTCGGCTACTCCTTCGACCGCCCGGCGCGGCACATGAAGGAGTACCTCGACGTGCTCCTGCCGCTGCTCAACGGCGAGCCGGTCCAGACCGACGGCGAACACTACCGGGGCCAGGTCAGCCTGGACATCCCCGACGCCGAGAAGCCCGTCTCCTGCATGCTGGCCGCCATGGGCCCGGCCATGCTCCGCCTCGCCGGCGCGCGAACCGACGGCACCATCCTCTGGATGACCGCCGCCAGCGTCGTCGAGTCCTACATCGCCCCCACCATGAACGCCGCCGCCGACGAAGCCGGACGCCCCCACCCACGCATCGTGGTCGGACTGCCGATCATGCTGAGCTCAGACGTTGATGGCGCGCGTGCGACGGCGGCCGAACAGTTCGCCAACTACGAACGCCTGCCCTCCTACCGCTCCATGCTCGACAAGCAGGGCGCCGCCCACCCCGAGGACGTCGCCGTCCTCGGCACTGAAGAGCAGATCGAAACTCAGCTTCGGCAGCTGCAGGACGCCGGCACGACCGACTTCGTCGGCGTCGTCTTCGGCTCCGAAGATGAACGTTCGCGGACGGAAGAGTTCCTGGGCTCGCTGGCGCCGACGCTCTAGTCAGGCGCTCGGGTTCAGTCGGATGACCTGAATCTCGCGGGGCCTGGCGCGCTCCGCGTACTGAACATAAGGCGGCCAGACCTCGGCTGCAGCCGACCAGAGCCGTTCCCGCTCCTCGCCCTCGAGGAACTCCGCCTCAACCGGATGTCGCTTGCGATCGACGAACACCCAGGCATGCGGGTTGGCGCGCAGGTTGTGGACCCAGGAAGGATGCCTCGGTCCACCCCCGACCGATCCGATGATCACCCAGCTGTCGCCATCGGGAACATAGAACAGCACCGCGTCGCGCAGGTCGCCGGACTTCGCGCCGACGGAGCGAAGCATCAGCGAGTCGACGTACGGAACGCCCTCGTTCCAGGTGATCATCCGACCCATGATCGAAAAGCCGGTCAGCCGCAGCGCAAACTCTTCCATCGGCCTGAGCAAGCCGATCCGACGGAGCAGGTTGACGACGTCTTGCCACATGATGGGTCGTATCGCGCCGGGCTACTCGATGTAGTCGCGCAGGCGAGTGGCGCGAGTCGGGTGTCGGAGCTGGCGCAGGGCCTTGGCCTCAATCTGGCGGATGCGCTCCCGAGTGACATCGAAGTCTCGTCCTACCTCTTCCAGCGTCCGGGCCCGTCCGTCCCCGAGGCCGAAGCGCAGCTCGAGCACCTGGCGCTCGCGCGCCGAGAGCGAGCCAAGCACCGCGCCGACCGTCTCCTTGAGCAACTGTTGACCAGCGGCGGCGTCGGGAGCGACCATCTTCTCGTCCTCGACGAAGTCGCCGAGATGGCTGTCGTCTTCCTCGCCGATCGGCGTCTCCAGAGAGACAGGCTCCTGCGAGACCTTGATGATCTCCCTGACGCGCTGAGCGTCGACGCCCATCCCCTGTCCGATCTCTTCGTAAGTGGGTTCGCGGCCAAGTTCCTGCACCAGGCGCCGTGAGACACGAACCTGCTTGTTGATCGTCTCGACCATGTGCACGGGGATACGAATCGTTCGGGCCTGGTCGGCGATGGCGCGGGTGATGGCCTGGCGGATCCACCAGGTGGCGTAGGTGGAGAACTTGTAGCCCTTGCGGTAGTCAAACTTCTCGACCGCGCGGACGAGGCCGATGTTGCCTTCCTGGATCAGGTCGAGCATCGACATGCCGCGGCCGATGTACTTCTTCGCCACCGACACGACCAGCCGCAGGTTGGCTTCGGTCAGGCGCTTCTCGGAAAGGTAGGCATCCTCTTTGAGCACTCCGATGTGGCGCTCGCAACGAAGCGAGATCGGTTCCAGCTGTTCGTGGAGGTCCGGCGGACAGGGCATGAGCAGCTCGAGGCCGCCGGCGGCGCGCAGCAGATGCCTCACGTGGCGCTGATCGAAGATGTGGGTCACCACCGAGACCTGCACCAGGCGTTCCTCGGCGCGAGCCTCGTCATACTCCTCATCGATGGGCTGAAACCGCTTGATCAGCGCCTCGCGCAGCTCGGGGTCCATCTCCTGGTCAACGCGTTCGCGGAAATCGCTGTCCTTGGTCAGGTCGAACAGGGAGAGATTTGACTTGTCGATCTCGTCGGCGATGACGGCGATCTCAGGGAGCAGAGACTCCAGCTGGAGCAGCAGGAAGATCGTCACCTCGATCGCGTTCGGGTTACGGCCGTTGAGGATGCGCCATTCTTCCTCGAAGTCTCGAATCCAGTTGCCCTCTTCCATCTGGCGAGAGAGGTATCGCTCATCCTCGGCGGTCAGCAGGTTGACTCGGCCGATTTCGCGCAGATACATGCGAACCGGATCGTCGATTCCTTCCGCCTCTTCGTGGACGCTCTGTCGGCCCTCCTTGCGCATTTCAATGATCCGGCGAGAGCTGACTTCCTTGCTCCTGCCGTACAGATCGACGGATGGCTTGGGCTGGGTCTCCGGCTCGGATTTGCCCTTGCCTCTGCCGCGCCCGCGCGATCTGCCGCCAGCTTTGCCTCGGCGGCCGGTTTTCTTGGGCTTCGGCTCGGGCTTGGCTTGCAGCGGTCGATCGAGCACGCTGAGCAGTTTGCCCAGGGAGTCGACTTCCTCAGCCGATTCTTCCCCGGTCAGCATGAAGCTGGCGACCGAGGCGTGAGAAATCTGCCGCTCCTCGTGCATCTTGGCCAGGTTGCGGCGTTCGGCGGCCTTCTTCGGCGTGGGCGCGGCCTTGGTCGACTTCTTGGTCGTCCGCTTCGGCTGCTCGGCAAGGTTGATCGTGCGGCGGCCGGCGGGCATCGAGAACTCGTCGACTGGCGCCGTCAAGGCGCGAACGCGTGCCTCCTCTTCCGATTTGGCCACGGCGCGCGGCTTGCGCTGTCCGGGAGCCTCGGCGGTGACCCGGCGGTCGCCGAGCTGATCACGGACGAGTTGACGAAGCTTGCCAACGCTATGGTTCGCTACTTCCGCCTCGCGTGCGCGTACGGCAAGCAAGGATGCCGTCGGCGTCGATCCGGCTACGGAGTCGGACGGCGGAGCCGACGCTGGGGCGGGGCTCTGCTGACTCGTGGAGGGGCCGGCGCCGTTGGAGGCCGGCCCGGTCGCCGGGGCCGGCTCGGGTTCCGTTGAGGCCCCATTTGGAGAAGCCGACTGCTCCGCCGGGGCTTCGGCGGCTGCGTTACGAGCGATCACCATATTCGTGGTCCCTTCTCTCAGCGTGGTCCCCCAGCGCGGTTCACTGTTCGGTTGAGGCGGTCAGGCCGTCGTAGACGGCGAGATCCGGTGCAGGCTGCGAGCCGCGTCGCGCGCGTCCACGACTGAGCTGGCGGCCTCGACCAGGTCGGGGTCGCAAGCTTCAGCGTTTTCCAGTTGGGCAGCAGCGCGGGCGAGCTCGTCAACGCCGAGCTCGCGCTCTTGCTCGCCGATTTCCAGATTCTGCAGGCGAAGGCTCTCTTTACTGCGCTTACGCTGAATCCGTCCGACGGCGTCGAGCATCGCCTCGGCGGCTTCCGCGTCACTGTAGGGCGGAAGTTGCTTGCCGTCACGTTTCAGCTGCGCAATGCGATCGGCGGAGTCGGTCAGGCCGTCCGACCAGGAATCGTCGGTGGTGTTGATCCGGGCTATCAGAATCGCCCGGTCTTCAGCGTTTTCGATCAGTTCGATGTCGCCCAACTGCAGTACCTTCCGGCTTGACTCATGGCTCAGCGCGAGTTGCACGAGGAAGGTCTGCTGACGGTCTGAGTGACGCCTGGGCAGCTGCGGGGCATCGGTCCGCGTGGCGCCTGACCGTGGTCCGGTGGGCGTATGGCGGCTGGGCAGGGACTCAGGATCGACGCGAGCCCAGGCGGCAGCCCGCCTGAGGTATTCCTCTCGCAGCACTGCATGTCCAATGGAGCGGATGACCGGCATCAGTTCATCGAGGAAGTCCGCCCTGCCACGAGGTGTATCGAGGTCGTGTTGGCTACGGACATGATCGAGGAGCCAGTCGAGGAATGTCGGCGCCGTATCGACCAACGTCCGCCAGAGTTCGGGCTCGGAGCGGATCAGGTCGTCCGGATCGCGTCCATCCGGCAGGGGAATGACTCGGATGTCGTTCGTGAGCTGGTTTTGCAGCGCACCGACTCGACGGAAGTCGGTGGAGACCCGTTGTTCAGTCCCGATCGCTGCTCTCGCCGTGTCGATACCGCGTCGCGCTGCGGCCTGGCCGGCGTTGTCGGGGTCCAGCGCCAGGCGAACGTCAGTGGCCAACGGCTTGAGCAGACTGATCTGGGTCTCCGTGAGCGCGGTGCCCATGGAGGCGACGGTGTTCGGGCTGCCAAATGCGTGGGCGCTGATCACGTCGGTGTAGCCCTCGACGATGATCACGGAACCGGTCTCGCGGATCGCAGGTCGAGCCAGGTCGAGGCCGTAGAGCAGGTCGCGCTTGCGGAACAGGTCCGACTCCGGCGTGTTGATGTACTTGGCCGGCTCACCGATCAGTGTTCGTCCGCCAAAGCCAACCGTCTCGCCGCGCGCGTTGCGGATGGGGAAGATCAGACGATCGCGGAAGCGGTCGCGAGGTCCGTTGTCCGTGCTCACTACCAGACCCGCCGCCACGGCGTCTTCCAGATGGACGCCACGCGCGGAGAGATGGTGGACCAATGCGTCGTGCTCCGACCCAGCGAGGCCCAGGTTGAAACGCTGAGTGGATTCGGCCGAAATGCCACGCTCACGCAAGTACTCCTGCGCCTCACGTCCGCTTGATGGATCCTGGAGGCGGCTGCGCCAGTAGTGCAGCGCGGCGTCGTTGGCGCGAAGCAGCCGCTGCCTTTGCTCGTCCTGTCGCGCCTGCTCGTCCGTCCTCGGCCGGAGCTGGACGCCCGCCCGGGGCGCGAGCCGCTGTAGGGCCTCGCGGAAATCGACGTTGTGTCGTTTCATCTCCCAGCTGAAGACATCGCCGCCTTCGGAACAGGCGCCGAAGCAGTGCCATGTCTGGCGGTCGGGATTGACGATGAACGAAGGAGTCTTTTCGGCGTGGAACGGACACGGCGCCTTGTAGGTCGATCCGCTTCGCTTGAGCGTGACCTCGGCAGCGATCAGATCGACGATGTCGATCTTCGCCTTGATTTCCTCGGCTACCGACATGCGCGGAAACCAGGCGTGGCATTCAGGGGTACGGGCGCGGGCATACGGCAAATTTACGTTGATGCGGAATATTTTTCAATGACGGCACAAACGAATCTCAGAATTGGATGGATTAGCCGCCGATCTCCAGGGTGATCGCGTTGTTCGACAGATTGCGCTCGGCGACATCGCCTCCGGCGACGATGGCGATCGAGATGATTCCGGCGTGGGGCTGCAGGCTCGTCAGAATTTCGGTCTCTCCCGGGCCGAGGGGCTGCGAGTCGGCGGCTCGTCGGCCGATCAACTCAAGCTGCGCCCCCGACTCGTCCGAGATGATGATGGAGAACGTCTCGGCCGGTCCATCGCCGGTGTTGATGACAGTCAGCAGTACATAGCCGTCGTTTGTCGATTGAGCGTCGAGGAAGGACAGGTCTGGGCTTGGGCCCGTTTGCTCGGGTTGAGTTGTCGACTGCTGCTGGTCTTGCTGTTCGTCTGCTTCGGTGGCCAGCTCTGTCTCTTGCTGGGCGCTGATTTCAGGTGGGGCGAGGGATATCTGGAACGTGTTGTTGCTGGTGTTGGTATCGACGCCGGCCTCAAGCAGGACGAGCGCTTCGACCCGCTCTCCAGGATCCAGTTCGAGCTCGAGCGGGATGGTGAACAGGTCCTCCGAAGCGATGCCCAAGGTGACCGCTGCCGAGGCCAGCTCGGCGCCTGTTGTCGCGTCCACGACAGTAATCAAGACATCGGTGCGCTCGATGTCGACGGTGCTGGCATTGGTGATCGAGACATTGAGGCGGGTCCGGTCGTCGTCCGCCTGTCGGGCGGTGACGATCGCCAGGTCGATGTCGTCGCTCGTTGACGGCTCGCCGTCCTGCTCGTCCTCCTGTCCCTCGTCGGAGTCCTGACCAGCGACGGCGACTACGTGGATCACGATGCGGTGGTCGTAGCGCTCGTCCTCGGGCGTGAAGACAACGAGCTGCAGCTCATACGAGCCTGAGCTCGTGACGAATCGCTCCACGTCGGTGACGCGCTCCCGATAGTCGCCGGCGGAATGGTCTTCTGATGAGTGAATCAGGACGGAATTGCCGAGCGTGTTGTCAGGCGAAATCGGCGTCATGTACAGCAGCGCGCTCGCGACGGCGCCCACGTTCTGCGCGCCAAGGCTCACGTCAAGCTCGAAGTCGGAATCGTAGGTGAAGCGCTCGCCGTCGGATGGAGACTCGATTCTCGCTGTTCCGATCTCGCCGTCGCTCGAATCGTCGCTTGAAGTTCCCTCCTCAGTCGAAGTTTGACTCTCCTGATCGTCGGAATCCGCCGCGGGAGCCGTCCCGTCCTGGGGGATCAGGACGACCGGAATGGTCTGGGATTCTGTCCGCCCGGCCGCGTCGACCGCGTTGATGGTGACGTTAACCTCGCCCCTCTCGCCCGGCTTCCACTCGATGTTCGCAACGTAACGGCCCGTGGACTCATCACGCTTGGGGGTAATCGCGATGACGAAATTGTCGTTGACCAGCATCTCGAAGCGCTCGATTGGCTGGCTGCCGGTCGCCGAAATCGCCAGGAGGATGGTCGTGCCCGTAGGAAACTGTTGCAGCGGCGAAATGCCGAGAATGGTGATTCTCAGAGCGGCAGCGACCCGCGCTTCATCGTCGGTGACTTCCACGCGGATCTGCCGGACCGATTCGACTCCTTCGGCGTCGAGCGCGACGATCTGCACATTGGCGAAGCCCAGTTGCTCCGGAGTCCAGACGAAGGAGCCAATCCATGCGCCGCGGTCCTGCGAGTAGGGAGGCACGACATCGGCGATCTTGGCATCGTCGACGAACAGCTCCAACGTGGCGATCGGATTGCCGGAGGAGATCGTGACGGTGATGCTCCGGGGCTCGTTGAGCAGAAGCAACTCACCCTCGTCGAGCGAGACCACCATTACCGGCGCGTCAGGTTCACCCGTGTCGAGCAAATCGAGTCGATTGATGACGACAATGACCGCAACGACGATTGCGGCGATCATCAGGAGGATGGCGATAGAGCCGATTCGGCTGCCCATGCGTCTCCAGCGCCCTGCTCGACCGGCGGACGAGCATGCCCCTTGCCGTGGCGGTCAGACTCGCCGTCACTCTATCTCGCGCTCGGGCCGGGCGGGCTATCGCTGGCGTTGCGCCTCGGCGTTGGCGACCAGGTGACGCGTCTGTTCGATCACGTCAGGTGTGACGGAGATCGAGGTGATCCCCCAGTCAACTAGACGCTGCGCCAGGTCGGGATGTTCCGACGGCCCCTGGCCGCAGACCGAGACGGTGATGCCTCGCTTCTTGGCGGTAGTGATGACGTGTTCGATCGCCCGAAGAACAGCGGGGTTACGCTCGTCGAATGTGTCCGCGAACCGCTCTGAGTCTCGGTCGATGCCGAGGGTGAGTTGAGTCAGGTCATTGGAGCCAATCGAAACGCCGTCGATGCCACAGTCGATGAATTCTTCGAGCAACAAAACGTTGGAAGGCACTTCAACCATCATCCAGAGTTGAAAGCCGCCGGCTTTGTCGGCGTTGCGCTCGAGACCGTAGTCGTCTACCTGCTTGACGACTTGCGCCATCTCGTCTGGCGTCCGGACAAACGGGATCATCAGATGCAGGTTGGGGTGATCCTCGCGTACTCGTTCGAGAGCGCGGAGTTCCAGTTCGAACAGATCCGGCTCGCGGATGTACCGAGCGGCGCCCCGATAGCCGATCATCGGATTCTCTTCGTCGGGCTCGTAGATGTCGCCGCCAGTGAGGTTGGCGTATTCGTTGGTCTTGAAGTCGGTGGCGCGGTAGACGACCGGCCTCGGATCGAAGGCCGATGCGATCTTGCGCATACCTTCGGAGAGGCGACGTACGTACTCGTCCTGGCGGCCGGTGTTGATGAAGTTGCGCGGATGCTCGCCCAGGCGGGCAATGATGAACTCTGCCCGCAGCAGACCGACGCCGTCGACATCGCGCTCTGCGACACGATCCGCGATTTCCGGCTCGGCCAGATTGACATAGAGCTTGGTCTCGGTCGCGATCGGCGCGTAGAGCTCTTCTTCGCGGTCGTGCCACCAGTTGAGCAGTTCGGTCTGGACGCCGTCGTAAATGAGTCCTGCAGCGCCGTCGACGGTTACCTCCCGCCCGTCGTCGAGCTTGGCGGCGCCGGCGGCGCCGACGACGCAGGGCACGCCGAGCTCGCGGGAGATGATTGCTGCGTGACAGGTCCGGCCCCCGCGATCGGTGACCATCGCGGCCGCGCGCTTCAATGCCGGGACCAAGTCCGGAGTCGTCATTTCAGCAACGAGTACGTCGCCCTCGCCGATGCTCGCGGTTTCTCGCGCGTTGAGGATGACGCGAACTCGGCCGGTCGCCACCCCAGGCGAGGCAGGCGAACCGTCGAGGATCGGCGAGTCAGTCGGCGTCGGGGCCGGGTTGTCGCCGTTGGTCTTGGCCGATGGCGCCACGGTGGTGATGGGGCGGGTCTGCAGCAGGTAAAACTGGTTGTTCGCCCAGCCCCATTCGATGTCCTGTGGTGAGCCGTAATGTGCTTCGATGCGCTTGCCGATTGCACTCAGCTCGATGACCTGTTCGTCCGTCAACTTCGGCGCCGCACCCTCGGTTTCGGAGAGATCCTGCCAGACATTGGAGCCGTGTTCCGGGTCGACGACGCCGTCAGGAGAGCGAACCAGACGCCGATCCTGAGTGAAGATTTGCCGCTGGAGGATCTGCTCGGAGGCTTTGTTGACTTCGTAATGATCAGGCGAAACCAATCCGCCGACAACGGCTTCTCCAAGCCCGAGTGCGGCTTCGATCACGATGCGGTTGGGATCGTTGGTGATGGGATCGACGGTGAACATCACGCCGGATGATTCAGACTGCACCATCCGTTGCACAGGGACGGCGAGGTCGACGTCGAGGTGTCCCCAGCCCGCCTGCTCGCGATAGAAGATGGCACGAGCCTCAAACAGGGAGGCCCAGCAGCGCTGAACCGCTTCGACGACGTTGAGCCCACCCTCGATGTTGAGGAAGGTCGCTTGTTGGCCGGCGAACGAGGCCTCGGCGAGGTCCTCGGCGGTGGCCGAGCTGCGCACCGCGACCGGACCTTCGCCCAGCTGTGCGTACGCCGTAGTGATTTCCTGCTGCATCGAGGCCGGCATCTCGGCCTGTTCGATGGCGTGCTGGACAGCATCGGCGGTGGCGTTGAGCCGCTCGTCATCGTCGACGTTTAGACCGTCGAGAATGCGCCGCAGGATGTGGTCCAGTCCGCTGTGATTAATGAACTCGCGGTATGCGCGGGTGGTGACGACGAAGCCCGGAGGAACCGGGATTTTGGCCTGGGTCAACTCGCCGAGATTGGCGCCCTTGCCACCCACCAACGGCACGGCATCTCGTCCGACCTCGGCGAACCAGACGATGTGTTGGGAGTCAGAGATCATGAAGGAAGTCCGCGAGGGCTGGCTGGGACGTTCACGGCTCGCGGAGGCAGGATATCACCGCGTTAACGAGACTCGACTGTCTCTGATTATCACCACGCTCTCCAACGGGAGCGGTGAGTTCTACTCGACGGTGACCGTCTTGGCCAGGTTGCGAGGCTGGTCGATGTCCAGACCGCGGGTCAGGGCGATCTGATAGGCGAGCAGTTGGATCACCGGCGTCAGCGAAAACGGCGTCAACAGTGGCGGAGCGGGCGGCACTCCGATGAAGTGATCCACCAACTCGGAGAGGTCCTTGTCGCCTTCATCGCCGATGGCGATCACTGGCGCCCGACGGGCGCTGACCTGTTGAATCGCCGAGGTCATCTTGTCGAACAACGGACCTCGGGGCGCGAGTGCGATTACGGGGAACTCCTGGTCCAACAGCGCGATCGGCCCATGCTTCATCTCTCCGGCGGCGTAGCCTTCGGCGTGTACGTAGGAGATCTCCTTGCATTTGAGCGCTGCTTCCATTGCAAGCGGGTATTCGATCCCACGGCCGAGCACGAGGAAGTTCGACGCCGTGCCAAACCGTTGGGCGATCTCGGCGCAGCGCTCGGCCCGTTGGATGCCGCGTTCGACCAGTGAGGGCGCGGTGAGCAGCTGTTCGAGTCGGTCGGTCAGAACGTGCGGGCTCAACCGGCCTTGGGCGTGCCCGATTCGGCAGGCGAGCAGGTAGAGAGCCGCCAGCGACCCGACGAACGTCTTGGTCGAGGCAACACCGACCTCCGGACCGCAGCGCAAGATGATCGAGGCATCCGCCTGGCGCGTAGCCTCGGAGCCTTCGACGTTGGTGACCGCCACCTGGGGCGCTCCCCAATGCTGACGTACGTGATTCATCGCTCCCAGCGTGTCGATCGTCTCTCCGGACTGCGTGACCGCGACGACCAGCGTCGACGGTCCGAGCAGCGGCGCCCGAAAACGAAACTCGGACGCGTTGTCGAAGTCCGCGGGGATCCCGGCAACCTGCTCGATCCACCAGCGTCCAATCATGGCCGCGTGGAGCGACGTGCCCATGCCGATTACCAAGACTCGCTGGATGCTTCGCAGGGTCTCGATGGGGAGTTCCAGGTCATCGGCGAGCGCGCTGGGTGGTTCGAGACGGGCGCGGCCGCGAATGGTGTCCGAGAGGGCGCGCGGCTGCTCATGGATTTCCTTGAGCATGAAGTGGCGGTAGGGGCCGCGAGCGATGGCAACCGGGTCAAGGTCGACCTGGACCGGCGTGGGCTGGAACGATGTCCGGTTTTCCTGGCGAATCCTGACGCTGCGATCGTCGATGACCGCAATGTCGCCGTCTTCGAGGTGATAGACGGTTGTCGTGTGCGGCAATAGCGCCGGCAAATCGCTGGCAACGAACATCTCTCCGTCGCCGTATCCGATCACGATTCCACCGGCCGAACCCTTGCGCGCGGCATAGATCCTGTCCGGGTCTCCACGATGCGCGGCAGCGATCGCGTTGGCCCCGCGTAGACGACCGACGGCATAGGCGAGCGCGTCCTCAAAGGACCTGCCCGCGATCAGTTCCTTCGAAATCAGTTCAGGGATGACCTCGGTGTCGGTGTCGGAGTGCCATGAGCGCCCTTCAGCGTCGAGCTGATCCTGGAGCTCTGCCCGTAGCTCCCGGTAGTTCTCGACGATCCCGTTCTGGACGACGATCACATCGCCCGAGGACGAGGCATGGGGGTGCGCATTGCGATCCGAGGGTTGTCCGTGCGTGGCCCAACGGGTGTGACCGATGCCGGTCGCACCCGACGGCATCTGCTGAATCGCTGCCTGAAGGTCGCGGAGTTTGCCCTCGCGTTTCATCACCGCCAGAGCGCCGTCACGGTCGATGACGGCGATGCCGGAGGAGTCGTATCCGCGGTACTCGAGTCGTTGCAGGCCCTCGAGGAGGATCGGGCCGGCCGATTGATGACCGACGTAGCCGACGATGCCGCACATGTTGTTCCCTGCGTTTACCCCGCCACCGGCGTCGTCCAGCTGCGTCCGTTGGAACGCAGGTTCGGTTGCGGCTGCCTGTCTGCCGGACCGGTATGGCCGTCGCCGTCTGCCATTGACTCTATGAGCTCCGAGAGGGTGTAGACGAATGAAATCGGACGATTGAGAGCGGACTCGAGTTCGGTGGGTGTGAGATCGTCAAGAAATTTGGCGCCGAAGTAGTCGAGTGATGCGCGGGGCAGGAAGACGCGCTCCGGCAGATCGCGAGGGGATAGTGCTGAGGCGAAATCGCTGCCCGGGATCAGCCCGCTGACATTGACTCGTTCGCCGAACAGCGAATTCGTCACGGGAATCACTGTGAACTCGATGCCTGTCAAGGCGGTGGCCTCATCGCACAGGTTCTGAAGTGTGGGTGCGATCAACGTGCCACAGGCGATCATTGCCGATGTCGCGGGAACCTTAAGCCGGCCTTCGCGAATCCGGCGCCGGGTCTTTCGCCAGTCCTCGATCAGGGTGCGCGTCATGCCGATGCCGTTTTCCCACTGCGAGTAGCCGTCGTAGCGACCAGCTGAGGGAATCTGGGCGTCGGCGGTCAGGTAGAACTCGTCACTGGGGAACACTACGGAGTTTCCTCGTAGCGACCGAGCGTGTCGTTGCCACCGCCGCAACTGCCGGACCACCTGCTGCGCCTCCGCCTTCGTATGTGCGCGCATCCCCGCGTCTTTGATCCGTTCTTCACCCTCGAGCGAAGAACCGACGGGTACAACGCCGATCGAAACGACGTTCTCCTGTCGCAAGAGGTCTCCGACCGTTTGATCGAGGGCGTCACCGTCGTTCACGCCGGGGCAGAGAACGACTTGCGTGTGCGCTTCGATGCGCATGCCGGCGAGCCGGCGCAATTGCTCAAGAATGTCGGGTGCGTTGCGGTTGCCCAACAAGTGTCGTCGCAGCGTGAGGTCGGTGGCATGGACGCTGACGTGCAACGGACTCAGGCGCTGTTCCTCAAGCCGGATCCAGTCGTCGTCTGACAGGTTGGTCAGGGTGACGAAGTTGCCATGCAGGAACGAGAGCCGATAGTCGTCGTCCTTGATGTAGAGCGGGCGGCGTAGACCCTTGGGTAGACCTTTGAGAAAGCAGAAGAAGCATTTGTTGTTGCAGATGCGCGTGCCGTCAAACGCCTCGTCGTCAAACTCGATGCCGAGCGGCTCATCAATCGGCTTCTCGAACTCAACAACTGCCACTTCACCCTCATGCACAACTTCGAGCTCGACGAAGTCGTCCGTGGTCTGGAATCGATAGTCGACGGGGTCACGGACCGGCTGACCATTGACCGCGAGCACCTGATCGCCGGGCCGAAGACCAGCTTCGTCGGCAAGTGAATCGCGCTCAACAGCGCTGATGGCACCTGCTGGAACGGCGGAACGGCGCGGTCGGGACATTCGCTGTCTGGAGACCCTGGTGGCTGAAGCTAGACAGTGGCGGACAGCGCGGCGTCGATCTCCTCGATGCGTTCGACAACGGCGTCAATGGAAAAGTCGGGGGTCGACGCACCGGCGGTAACGCCGATGTCCTCGTGACCGTCGAACCATTCGAGCTTGAGTTCGGTGGCGGTCTCGACATGGTATGTCTCGACTCCGTTGGCTCGCGAAAGCTCAGCCAGGTGCCTCGTGTTGGCGGAGTTGTGGCCGCCGACCACGATCATCAGGTCGACGTCCTGGGTGAGGTCTCGGGTCGCGGCCTGCTGCGAGGTAGTGGCGTTGCAGAGCACGTTGACCACACGGATCTCGGTGATCTGGTCGATCCGCGCGCGCATGAGGTTTGAGACGAACGCGGCGAACCGCTCGGGCGTGTGTGTTGTCTGGGAAATCACGCCGATCTTGGACGGGAGGTAGTCGGGTAGTTCCTCGAGCGATTCGTCCTTGATTACGATGCCTCGCCCTCGGCACCAGCCGAGAACGCCCTTGACTTCGGGGTGGGTAGGATCTCCGAAAATGATGACCGTGAAGCCGCGCTCGGCCAGATTCCGGGCGGCGCGCTGGGAGCGGGAAACGAATTGGCAGGTTGTGTCGATTACTCTGAGACCGCGGTCTTCAATGTCGCGGACGACGGTCTCGCCGACGCCGTGCGCCGTGATTGCGACCGTGTCGGTCTCCACATCGACGGCCGAACGATCCTCTTTGACCATGATGCCGGTGTGCTCAAGCTCGGCCACGACCTGAGGGTTGTGTACGACCTGTCCGAGGGTCGTGACTCTGGTGCCGTTTGCTGCCGCCTCTTTCATCATGTCGACGGCACGACGTACGCCGAAGCAGAAGCCCATGTCGCTGGCGCGGTGAATTTTCATGCTGCTGCTCCAGGTCTGTCGCTGCCGGCTCGGTCGCTCTCGTCCGTTTGGTCGTCGTCGACCAAGTGTGCATATACGCCACGATACGCGGGGGGTAGCTGTTCGGCAATGGCTCGCATGATAGTGATGTGCGCGGCATCGATGTCGTCGCGCGTCACCCGCTTGCCCTTGGGCCTGATCACGAAGGGATGTGATGCGGTCATCCGCACCTGGGTTCGCGCGATCAAGGCGCGCCAGCCAGCCCGCATACGCTCGGATCCGGTGATTCCTACGGCCACGACGGGTACCTGAGTGCGCAGGGCCAGCAGGGCGGTACCCGAGTGCGCTTGCATCAGGGCGCCCGTATCGGAGCGATGACCCTCGGGGAACATACCTACGACGGCCCCGTCAGCCAAGAGGCGCTCGGCCTCGCGAATGGCCAGTCGGTCGCCGGCGCCGCGCCGCACGGGGAAGGCGCCGGAGAGGGCGAAGAGATAACCGAGTATCGGCTCTTTCTGAAACAGTTCAACCTTTGCCATGTAACGCGGCGAACGCGGATAGATCGCCGATGCCATCATCGCGGGATCGGCTGAGGAGACGTGATTGGAGGCGATAATCACGCCGCCCTTGGGAATGCGGTCGAAGTGATTCCACTCGCAGCGAACGATCCTCAGAAAGGCCAGTCGTGCGAAGAATCCGGCAACGAGAAACCAGACCCGCGAGGCATTGGGCATGCCCATCATGCCTATGTCGGCGAGTGCCTTGTACTCGCCAAACATGAGGCGCGTCAGTTGCCTGGTGATCCAGCGGTAGGCGCGTCGTCGCATCTGCTATCTCGATTGCGTGGTTCGGGTCGCTTCTTCCTCGGCGGTCTCGGGAATCCGCTCGCGGACGATCGTTTCCGCGGCATCGATTGCCTCTTCGAGCGTCAGTTCAGAGGTGTCGAGCCTGATTGCGTCGGCGGCGACAGTCAGCGGTGACGCTTCGCGACCTCGATCCCGTGCGTCGCGGCGACGCGTCGCCCTGAGCACTGAGGCCTCGTCGGCTCCGCCGTTTTGCTCGGCCGCCCGGCGCCTGGCACGGACTTCCTCGCTCGCGTCGAGAAACATTTTGACCGGCGCGTCGGGCAACACCACGGTGCCGATGTCTCTTCCGACGACGATCATGCAGCCCTGGGCCGCCTGTTCCTGTTGAATCTGCACCATGAGCACGCGCACACCGGCGATAGCGGCCACGGTTGGAACACCCGATTCCACCTCCGGTCTGCGGAGGTGAGGAGTCGCGTCGTCACCGTCAACGAAGACATCCATTTCCACCGAATCCGTGCCTGGTTGGGGTGACAGCTGGAACTTCGACTCTCGAATCAGGTCGGCGACGCTGTCTTCCTCGTCCAGATGAACGCCCTTGCGTAGCGCCTGCCAGGTTGCGGCGCGGTACATGATCCCGGTGTCGAACAGTTTCCAGCCCAGACGTTGCGCCAATGCTCGGCCGACGGCGGTCTTGCCTGAAGCGACCGGTCCATCAATGGCAACGAGCTGTTGGCGGCGGTCTGGGTTCGGGGTTCTGGTCACAGACCAATACTAGTGCTGGCCCGGCTACGACTCAGCATCGGCGCTGTCGTCACTGAGCCCGGCAGCGCGTCGCAGCAATCGAACTTCGCGGCGGTTGAGCGGCCGAATCGCGCCTTCCGCAAGGTCTCGAAGCAGCAGCGGACCGAACCGTACTCGCCTCAGCGTTACGACGGGATGGCCGATTGCGTCGCACAGGCGACGTACCTCCCGTTTGCGTCCGGTATGTAAGGTGAGCGCCAGCCACGACGTGGATCGGCGATCAGCAAGTCGCCGCCCGGGGCGTCTCGAACGAGCGGGCTTCGCGCGCAGCAACTCGCCCTCATTCCGTATGCCTTCGAAGATACGATCCAGCGCCTGGTCTGACGGTTGCCCGATAACTTCCGCCAGGTAGACACGTTGCACTTCGCGGGATGGATGCAGCAAGCCGTCGATCAGGGGACCATCGTTGGTCAGGAGCAACAGGCCTTCGCTATCGAGATCGAGACGGCCAACCGGAACGCAACGCGGTGCGTCTGCGGGAAGGAGCTCGACGACCGTCCGACGGCCTCGATCGTCTCGAGCGGTTGAGAGCACGCCACGCGGCTTGTTCAGGGCGTAGTAGCGCAGTGGCTCCCGGTGGGGCAGCGGTCGGCCGTCGAGGGTGATCTCCTCGGTGGCGGGATTGACCCGCAGAGAGAGGTCGGTGACTATCCGGCCGTCGACTGTGACCCGGCGCTGGCGAACAATGTTCTCGGCGGCGCGCCTCGAAGCGATGCCGCTGCGAGCAACGGCGACGGCAATGCGAACGCGATCGGAGTCAGTCATTCGCCCTCAGACTCACGTTGGCGCTCGATCATCTGGCCAGGTGACGACGCGGCCGTCGGCCCCGTGTAGTTGGTCGGTTCAGGCCTCGGTTCAAGCGGCGTTTCCTCGGGACGGACACGGCGGATGACCAGGGTGAGGACGACGCCGATCAGGGCGAAGCTGACGATCATCCAGGCGTTGACGCCGCCCTGCTCCTTGGCTTGCACGATGGGCAGGCGATCTTCATCGGCGATGGGCGGCTTGATCGATGCGGAGCGGAACGCGTTGCCGAGCAGGGGCGTGACATCCGCCGAGCCCGGGGACGGCTGTGCCGTGACCACCCAGCGCTCGGGCTCGAGCGCGATCGAGAGTCCCCGCTCGGGAGCCGGCAGACGGTCGCTTCCATAGCGCACTTCGTGGACGAGCGTGCCATCGGGCGCGAAGACCGACACGGTGTCGGCGTCGTTGTTGAGGCCGTTGCCGATTCGATCGACGATGAGCCCGACCGTCTTTGCATCGAGTTCCCGGGTCGAGATCACAAAGCGCGAGCCAGGGCCGATCGTGCCCGCAAGTTCCGTCCGGCGTTCGGCATCTCCGATGGTCCATCCGGAGAGATCGATGGGCTGATCGGTTGGATTGTGAATCTCTACCCACTCGGCCTGACCAGCCAGCGGAGCCGGGAGGATCTCTGTGATCCTGAGCGTCGGTACAGATTCGGCGACGGCAGCTGCAGACGGCGGTTCGGTCTCAGCTGCGTCGGTTGCGCCCTGGGCGGTCGCCGTGGACGCTGCCTGGGTCCCGGAAGATTCGGACTGGTTGGCCGGCGGCGCTGGCGAGCTGAACAACGTCAGCGTGCCGGCTGAGGGTCGTGCGACCACCGGAGGATCGGCGGGTGCGGCGCGGTGGATTGACTCGTCTGGACCGGAGGCTCGGACTGTGTTGTGGGAGTTGTCGTCGCCCCAGCTGATCGCGCTGACGACGCGGCCAGCTGGATCGATTAGTCGGAGCTGGTCTCCGCTGTTGGCTAATCCGTTGCCAATGCGCCCGTCGCTGATCGCGACCACGACTCTGGGGTTTGCCTCCGCGGAAGCGGCGATGACGATTGATGTATTCGGCCCGATAGTTACGCCGTCCAGCGGGTCGGATGAGGTGTTGTCGGCTACCGACCAACCATCAAGCTCGATGGTTGCGCCCGTGGAGTTGGTGAGTTCGAACCACTCGAAGAGAGGATCATTACGGCCTTGCCCGGCGTTCGGGTAGACCTCGCTGATCCAGACTGCAGCCTCCTCGGATTCCTGTTGGGTCGGGGACTCCGGGCGTTCGCGGGTGATGTTCGCGGCGGCATTTGTCGGCTGGGGTGACTCGGGTTCGAAGACGGAGCTGAGGATGCGGCCATTGCCGGAGCCCAACTCCTCAAACCACGGAGTGCGTGGATGAACCCGTGTGAGCGGATTGAACCGTAACTCCTGGCCCGAAACGGGCGGGGTCAGGCGATGAAACGTGTGATCGTCGCCCCAACTCGCGGTTGAGAGCCAGTTGCCCTTGCTGTCGCGGAGCACCAGATGACCACCTCTGCGGGACAGTCCGCCGCCGATCGTGCCATCGGCTTCCTGGATGACGTGCGACGCGCCTGGCTCTATTCGTACGGAGCGCAGCTTGGCCAGCGAGTTGTTGACGGTCAGGGTCCAGTTCACCGTGAGCACTGGTTCGTTGGAGGTGTTGCGAATCGTAACCGTCTCCGCATCTCCCGGGAGCGGGTCGATCAGGGCGCTGAGGAAGCGCACGGCGGTATCGGGCTGAGGGTGCTGGTGTCGTTCCGGCGTCGCGTTCAGCGTCTCTCCAACAGTCCAGGGGGTCAACTGGGCGGTCAGGGACTGACCGCCGGAAGCGGTCCTGACGATCGACTGCTGTGGGGTGGGCGGTTCGCTTGATCGCGGGGAGCGCACGTCTCCCCAACTGACGGCGTCATGACGGACACCCTGAGGATTGATCAGGGCTACCCGATCGCCGGCGTTGCGTAGTCCCGTGCCGATCCTGGAGCGCTCCAGAATGATCAGTGTTTTGCCGGCCGGAACGGCGATGTCTGCGGCGCTGCCCACGATCAGCGCCGTTTCGCCCGGCGCCAGATCAACGTCGGGGAGTCGGGCGATCGCCTGGGCGTCTTCGATGGTCCATCCATTGAGGTTGACCGCGTGGTGCTTGAGGTTGTGGATTTCGACCCACTCGTTCGATTCGGCGGACGAGCCGTTGATCGCGGCGTTTGGGTGCACTTCGCTGATCACGAGTCGAGGGGTGTGGGATGCGTAGGTGAAACCGTCGTTGTTGCCGAATGGGAACAGGAAAGTGGTGAGGGTGAGCGCGGCTACGAATCTAGGAAACGACCGTAACCTTACGGCGAACAGTGGTCTGTTCCTCGACCAGGATCGTCTGCTGGTGCTGCGGCGCCGGGGCGATGATCTGGCGAACCTGGTCAATCATCGCGGGTGCAGCATAGCGAGCGGTGAACTCGAGCACCGTGGCGGCGGCGATGAGCTGGGCGGCGCTGCGCAGCGCGGGCAGGAAGGGCGCCAGATCTTCGCGGATGGCGGGCAACAACTCGTTCGAACGAGGTTCGACGATCGTGGGGGTCAAGACCGGAAGATCCGGGTCTGCCATACCGGCATCATATCGTCAACGGACTAAGCGGGTAAACAGTTTTTCACAGCGTCCACACTCGACATAACGAGTGACCGTCACCTCCTGAGCTGGTTCATTTCCGCCTCGACTGCGGCGGTGATGTCCGATCCCACTGCGATGTCCGGGCCGATGTCCGCTCGGCTGGAGGCGATTGCCTGGAGCGACTGGAGAATGAAGGATGGCTCGCGGCTGGCGCCGGCCTCGCGGATGGCGTGGAACAGCGGGGTCTCGGATTCGGGGTCGTGTCCGAACTCGTCCCAGAGGTGATCGAACCGGGGTCCGCGAATCGGGTACTCAGCCCAGGTGACCGTGGGCCCGCGGTCGAGTTCGGTGGTGACGCGTTGGAGGACCATTCCGGATCGGTCCGCCTGCCGAGTGATCAGCTCGTGGATGACCTGCTGCCAGGTCCCGATTGGCCCATCAGGCAAGGCG
>JAPPNI010000013.1:0-541 GCA_028873865.1 Chloroflexota bacterium
ATGCTCAACCTCAAGGGCACGATCGACGTGATCGACTCGCTCGACTGCAGCGACGCGGACCGCCGCCAGATCTACGAGCTCGGCCCGCGCATGCTGCTGGGCGATGGCGGCTAGGCGGGGTCAGGCGGCGGCGTAAATCGACTCGCGGTAGGACGCGTCGCCCGGGCCATCCTCGGGGAAGATACCGCGCTCCGTGACCCAGCTCTGCGAGCGTTCGAACATATCCTGGGTATAGGGCTCGAACACCAGCCGCTCGCCGGGTCCGAAGCGGCGCACGTCCATGACGTCGTGGAAGCGTTCCGGGAATTCTTTTCGGTAGTGGTGGCGATAGAGCTCGAGCCTGAGGTCGATCTCGACCTGGGCGCGGCGCAGCGCCGCGAAGTACTTGTCCACGTCGCCGGGATCGGGGTCGCCGGTGATCATCGAGGCCATCATGAAGCTGGTGTCGACGATTTTGCGGAACCCGAGCTGCTCGGCGAGGTAGAACGGGCCGCTGAACAGGCTGACCGCCGGCGCCTTGCCGTCGACGAGCTGCTCGAGC
>JAPPNI010000013.1:606-2617 GCA_028873865.1 Chloroflexota bacterium
GTAGGCGCCGACCTTGTCGCCGAGGTCGTGATAGCTGCCGTCGCGCGACGTGAGTTGCTCGCGAAACACGTAGTCGAGCCCGGCATCGGAGAAGAACCCCTTCTCCTCGGCCACCCACTCATGCAGCCGCATATGCGGCGAGACGATGAATTTTGTCATTCCGTTGCTCCGGTTCGCATTTTCCGCGACGATACTGCGGACCGAGATTTCGTGCCTCACCCCGCAACTCCGAGAAAAACCAGAAGAGACCGCTCGATCCGTCGCATGTCCAAAGCACTGAGTACCCCTATCTGCTGGGTAAGTCGCCGGCGGCGCAAGGTCGTGATCTTATCCACCATCACAGAACACGCCGCGTGAAGACCGTTTTCCGGCGTGGGAACGAGAGGAATTCTAAGCAGCGGCGCTTCCGTCTCATCGCTGGTCAGCGTGCAGACCGTAACTGAATTGGACCCTGTGAACCGATCGTCCTGAACGATTACCACCGGCCTGGGCTTGCCCGTATAGTCGCCGCCACCCGCCGCAATCCACAATTCCCCCCGCTTCACTCGACTTCAAACTCACTGATGGCGTCGATGAAGGCTTGGTCCGCCTCGGCGTGTTCGCTAGCGGCCACGGCCTCCGACTGTCTGCGAGCTTCCTCGGCAAATCCAGGGGCGCGGGTGTCGGGTACCCAGACTTGCAGGGGCCTCAGCCCTCGTGCGCGCAACCTGGCACGATGCCTCCGAACCTTGTCGGAAGGCGTCCTCGGACTCTTCGAAGCGCTTGCCATGAACTGTTCCCGATACTGGTTACATGTAACTGTAGCCAGCCATTCCGCGCGATTCAAGCCTCCAAGCAGCCAATGCGATCCAATTTTCCGCTTGCTGCGCGTCAACCCGTCTCACGCCCCTCAGCCGCCGTCATCCTCTCCACGATCGCGCGCATCGCCAGCGTCGGCTCGTCGCTCGGGAGGGTGTGCATGGGGATGTCGGGGTAGCGGTCCAACGCCTCCTGCTGGTGCTCGATGGCCCAGACGTCCTCCTCGATCACGTTGTTGAGGAAGTTCCAGGAATCCGAGGAGGGCGGCGTTTCGTGGGCGACCGACTGGAAGTAATGCGTGCTGGCCTCGGTCTCCGGGGTGACGAAGTGATGCGGGCGGATCGCCCAACGTCCCGCCCCCGCCGGCAGCGCGCTGTCGGGCCCGCCGCTGCCCGCCTCGGCGACGCCGGTATGGATGCGCCAGAAGCTGGGACCGCGAAACTCGACGACATGCCAGCGGTCGATATTGCCCTCGGCGTTGGACAGCCGGCGGTAGCCCGCGGGCGCGGGTATGTCGCGGCTGTGGCGCTGGAAGTCGTAGCCGAAGCCGTTGACCTCGAGAGTCATATCGGCGTCGCCCATGTCCTCGTTGCCGCCGCCGGACGGGATGTGCAGGAAGGCGACGTGCAGCAGGTCGGCGAGGTTGTCATTGAGCAGCAGGTAGTTCGCCCTGGCGCGGCGATAGAGGTCGGACCGGTGCCACCCCGGCTTCTCCAGCCAGCCGCAATCGGGCAGCAGCGCCTTGTCGGCCTGCCCGGGTGGGCCCATCCAGACGAAGACCACCCCCGCACGTTCTTCGACCGGGTAGGCGCGGATGCGGATCCCGCCGGGATCGTCCTGGCCGGGGACCTGAACGCAGGCGCCGGTCCCGTCATAGGCGAGCCCGTGATAGGGGCAGATCAGGCGGCCGCCGTCGGCGATCCGCCCGAGCGAGAGCGGCATCGAGCGGTGCGCGCAGCGGTCCTCCAGCACGGCGACCGCGCCGTCCGGTTCGCGGTAGAGCACCAGGCGCTCGCCGATCACCGTACGCGAAAGCGGTTCTCGCCGGCCGACCTCTTCGGACCAGGCGGCGGCGTACCAGCTGTTGCGGACGAACACCGGCCGGCCCCCGATCAGCCGGGCTCGGAGACGGTGTAGCGCCTGAGCAGCCGGTCCTCTTCGGCGGGGAAGTCGTTGCGCGCGTGGTTGACCGTCCGGTTGTCCCAGATCACCA
>JAPPNI010000002.1 GCA_028873865.1 Chloroflexota bacterium
CCTGCAGCGCCGCGTCGACACCTTGTGCATATTCGGCGGCCTTCCCGTAGGTATTCGTGTCAACGGAGATGGGGGCGAATCCCAAGGCATCCGGGAGGCTGTCGAAGAGCAGCGTGTCCGGCTCGACGGCTGCCACGATGGCCTCCCGAGCCTTCCGGGTAGTGGCCGGCAGGTTGCGGGTCCGCAACGTGTAACTGTCGAGGTCCCTGACCTGCGAGACCAGATGACCGACAATGGAAAGGACATTCGCGACCCGATGCCCGCTGAATCTTGGCCGAACATCGAGGCGTTCGACCAGTGCGTCGATGACTTGCCGGCGGGCGCCGGTGGTGTTCGCGAAATGTTTGATGTCGAAGTGGCCCGGGTTTCGGACCATTCGCTCCGAAAGGTCGGGTGTCAGCAGCGGTTTGAATGTGCCGTGCTCATAGATCGCAATCTCGTCCCTGAGGGCAAGCAACGCCGCAGTCACGAATACCGGGATGACCGCGGCCTTCATCCCGACCGGCGGCAGGAGCAGTGCGGCATGGATGTCCTTGAGGCTTATGCGGCGTACCTTGGCGCGCTTGAATTCGTCTTCCAGAATTCCCCAAGCCGGAAGCAACGAGGGATCGAGAGGCTCGCGAAAGATACCGATCTCGTGGCGGGGGTCGCGCCCATGGAGCCCGGTCCTTTGCAGGAACGCGCGATACATGGCCACTTCCGGGCCATAGCCGTCAAGCCCGAGATTCTTCTCGGTGCCACGCTGGATCATGGCCTCGATCAGGAGACGCCGGGCCTTGGCGCCCTGGGAGGTAAGGTCCGTTCGGTTGAGCATTTCATTGCCGACCGCCGGAGTGTACGGGTACGCAAGGTCGGCCACCTCGGACAACACGGCACTGCCCCGACCTGCGGACAGTTCCTTCTTGCCGGAGGCGTCGAGCAGGATCCACCGACATGCGCCGGCACTGAACGTGGCGTCAATGGCGTGATCAAGGGCGGCCTGCGTCTCGGCCAGTCGCTCACCGATCTCGCGTCGGGCCACCCAATCGGATTCAACCGTCGGATCCTTCGACACGATGGTGACGGCCGCAGTTTCCCTGGCAATCCTGTCGAGCGTGGCCAAGTCGTTCGGGATTGCCGCCACGACCGGCTTCGCCGCTGCCGCCGGATCGGCCAATCCCGGTAGTTCCCGTTCCGGGTCGACGACGAGCAGCACTTCACCATCGTAAGGAGAGAATGCGTCCGGAGGCTCGAAATGCCGGCCGCCGACCGCGTAGCGTCTGGCGAACACCCGAAGCACATCGTGCTCCGCGCTGTGTCTCGCTGCCACCACCGGCAAGGGCTGATCCAGGGAAGACAGAATCTCGACGAGCGGCTGCCGTCTCGTCCTCTGGTAGGCGAGCTCCAGAAGGCCGCGGACATCGACATCGGTGCCCTGCCAGATCCGGTATTCGTCAGCGAAAGCCCGGTAGATGACGACTCCAGCTTCCTCGAGCTCAGCCAATGTGTCGCCCGAAGCGGAATCGGCGAGTGAGAGCACTCGTGAAGACGCCCGGACCGTTCCACTTGTCGACACCAGATTGAGCAAGGCGACAGCCTTCGCCAAACGGGTCTGTCGCGACGAGAGACCGTGGATGTCGCGGAGCCGGAGGGCGATCTCGGTCCACCGGCTTGAACGGCTTGCGGACACTGCCGCCAGTGTGCCGCTGGCCACGAAGTAGTCATAGACAGCATCGGGGCCGAGGGAAGGGAGCGGACCGCGACTCGGCAGTCTGGTGGTCGAAAGGAAGGACGCGGTACCCGCCGGGTCCGGGCCAGCCAGAAACGAGAACAGCGTTCGTTCGTGCTGTCCGTAGCGACTGCACAACTCGGGCAGCATCATCGCAGTCAAGGGATGCAGCGGGTAGCAAGAAGCCACTGACTCCGGGTCTGCCAGATCGGCGATGCCGAGCGACCGGAACGCCTTGGCATGGGGCTCGGCCCAGCGAACGATCCGGTTCCGCAATTTCTCATTGCCGACCTTGAAGACGGTCCCGATCAGAGCACGGGTCTGACGGGCCGATTCGACGTAGGCGATGTCCTCGAAGCGGCCCTGCACCTTGGCCCATTCGCGACGCTGTGGACCGTCGGCGCCGGTCAGATAGTCCTCGAACGACAGGTGCTGCAACGTCAGCAGGAAGATCGGCAGGCCCGATCCTTGCCCCGCCTCCGCAAGCTGCTGCAACAGATAGGGATCGGCATCGCTGCCGCCTCGAATCGCTTCGAGGTTCTTGCCGAACTCGTCGATGACCAGCAGAAGCGGTGCGTCCTCAGC
>JAPPNI010000015.1:0-312324 GCA_028873865.1 Chloroflexota bacterium
CGTTCTTGGTAAGAACGAGGTCTCCAGTTCAAATCTGGATGCGGGCTCCATCCGCCGGTGCACCCGGCTCCCACAGCGCGAAGCGCTCCAGCAGTCATCAGGAGGACAGAACGATGGCGCGACAGGTATACGAGCGGACGAAGCCGCACGTGAACGTTGGGACGATTGGTCACGTGGATCACGGCAAGACGACGTTGACGGCGGCGATTACGAAGACCTTGGCGTTGAGCGACGAGAGGGTGGCGTTTTCGAGTTTTGACTCGATTGACAACGCGCCGGAGGAGCGGGCGCGCGGGATCACGATTGCGATTGCGCACGTGGAGTACGAGACGGAGGCGCGGCACTACGCGCACATCGACGCGCCGGGTCACGCGGACTACATCAAGAACATGATTACGGGCGCGGCGCAGATGGACGGCGCGATTTTGGTGGTGGCGGCGCCGGACGGACCGATGCCGCAGACGCGGGAGCACATCTTGTTGGCCCGCCAGGTGGGCGTGCCGCGGATGGTGGTCTACCTGAACAAGGTGGATCAGATGGACGACGAGGAGTTGCTGGATCTGGTCGAGCTGGAGGTGCGGGAGCTGCTCAGCGACTACGAGTTTCCGGGGGACGACATTCCGGTGATTCGGGGTTCGGCCTTGGCCGCGCTGGAGAGCGATTCGACGGATGCGGAGGCTGAGGAGTACGCCTCGATTCGGGAGTTGATGGCGGCGGTGGACGAGTACGTGCCGACGCCGCCGCGTCCGGTGGAGCAGCCGTTTTTGATGCCGATTGAGGACGTGTTCGGGATCAAGGGCCGTGGAACGGTGGCGACGGGCCGGATCGAGCGGGGCATCGTCAACAGTGGCGAGGAGATTGAGATTGTGGGGATCAAGGACACGCGGACGACGGTGGTGACGGGGGTGGAGATGTTCAAGAAGACGTTGCCGACGGGCGAGGCGGGGGACAACGTGGGATGTCTGTTGCGGGGCATCGACCGGGACGAGATTGCGCGCGGCCAGGTATTGGCGGCGCCGGGTTCGATCACGCCGCACACGGCGTTTTCGGCGGAGGTCTACATCCTGAGTAAGGATGAGGGCGGTCGGCACAGTCCGTTCTTCCCCGGCTATCGTCCGCAGTTTTACATTCGCACGACGGATGTGACGGGGGAGATCGGCTTGCCGGAGGGTGTGGAGATGGCGATGCCTGGGGACAACGTGCAGATGCAGGTGCGGTTGATTTCGCCGATTGCGCTGGAGGAGGGCTTGCGTTTTGCGATTCGCGAGGGCGGCCGGACGGTGGGCGCCGGCGCCGTGACCTCGATCATCGAATAGCGCTGAGGACTCGAATCGTGCGAAGATGGAGTTGTTCAGCCTGACCGACACGTGCGGTTGGCGCTTGAGGAAGGGAACTGGCCATGGCGAAGGGTGACCGCGTGTTCATCACGCTGCGCTGCCGCGAGTGCCAGTCGCATACGTATCACACGACGAAGAACCGTCGAAACGATGCGGATCGTCTGGAGTTGACCAAGTATTGCCCGTCCTGTCGCGGGCGCCGGGCGTACCGAGAGACGCGGTGATCCGTGGCCCGATCGCGAGATAGCCGCCGGCGACGAGGTCGTCGCAGCGGGCAGCCGCGCGCGGCCTCTGCGACGCCGCGTCCGACGCGCTCCAGCGTGCCCCGTCCCGAACCTGCGGCGGCGGGCTCGGACGGTCCGGCCCTGTCGGGCGGGGCGGCCGAAGCGGCGGCGTTGCCGGCTCGTCCGCGCCGAGAGATCGCGGCTTCCCGGCCGACCACCGAGGATGCGCCGCGAGTACAGAGCCTGCTCTACCGACTGACGCATCCGCGGGCGATCCTGGCGATCATCGACGAGCTGCGCAAAGTGGTCTGGCCGACCCGGCAGGAAACGGCCAACCTGACCGTCGTTGTTCTGGTCGTTGCGATCGCCGTCGGCATATTCCTGGGGGCGATCGACTTCGGGTTGAATCGCGTAGTTGAAGAGACGTTGTTGCCCTGATGACGACTTCACGAGATACGGAAGAACCACAAACCGGCGATAGCGGATTCGGACGTCGAGAGATGTCGGCGGCCGAGCGCGAGCTGGAGGAGGTGCTGGCCACGGCCCGCGCGCTCGGGCTCGAAACAGAGACGGCGGCCGAGGAGGCGGAGATCGACACGACCGCCGCCGAGGCGCTGGTTGAGCTGGGTCTCGATCGTCCGGTCGAGCAGGAGGCGACGCCGATCGCTTCCTTCCTGCAAGGGGACGAAGCGGAAGATGACGAGGCGGAGCAGGCGCTTTCGCTGGAAGGCATCCAGGAGACCGACGCCGCGTGGTTCGCGATCAATACCTACACCGGGCACGAGAACCGCGTTCGCGACGCGTTGGATCTCCGCATCCGCAACATGGACGCCGAGGCGCAATTCGTCGAGCTACGGCCAGAGCAGGCCGGGGCGACGAAGAAAGGTATGGCGGACAAGCGCTTTGTGCTCGTACCGACGCAACAGGAGGTCGAGATTCGCGGCGGCAAGCGACGCGAGGTCGAGCGCAAATTGCTGCCCGGTTACGTGCTGCTGCAGATCCGGCTGGACCGGGATACCGGGCAACTCTCCGACCAGTCCTGGCACGTGGTCAACGGCACGGCTGGAGTGACGGGTTTCGTCGGCACACGTGAGGACCTGCGCGACCGGGCGATCCCGCTGCCGCCGGCGCAGGTCGCCAAGATCATTGGCCAGACCCAGGTCGAGGAGCCGCGCGTGCGCGTGGGATTCTCGGTCAACGATTCCGTACGCCTGACCGATGGGCCGTTCCTGGACATGGTCGCCGAGGTTGAGGAGATCAACGTCGAGAAGGGCAAGGTCCGCGTGCGGATCTCGATGTTCGGCCGCGAGACGCCGCTGGAACTCGACTTCGACCAGGTGGAGAAGCAATAGGCGGAGTTTCAGGCACACGGTAGGCTGAGTTCTTACGTCTGCGCGCCACCGGCCGTTGGCCGGCGGCGGAAGAGGGAGATGGTTGGATGGCGAAGCGTGTACGTGCAGTGTTGACGCTGCAGCTGGAGGCGGGCAAAGCCAGTCCGGCGCCGCCGGTCGGCCCGGCGCTGGGTCAGCACGGCGTTGGCATCATGGAGTTCGTCAAGAGCTACAACGAGCGCACCGCGTCGAGCGCGGGTGAGCTGATCCCGGCGCAGATCACGATCTTTGAGGATCGCTCGTTCAGCTTCGAGCTCAGAACCCCGCCGGCGTCGGACCTGATTCGCCGTGCAGCCGGACTGGAGAAGGGCGCCTCGGAACCGCGGCGCGAGGTTGTCGGATCGATCACCTCGGATCAGGTCCGCGCGATCGCCGAACAGAAGATGCAAGACCTGAACGCGAACGATGTCGACGCGGCGATGCAGATGATCGCCGGCACGGCGCGTTCGATGGGCGTAGAAGTCGAGGGCTAACCATGCCGAAGCGAGGCAAGCGCTACCGCGGCGCGCTGGAGTCGTACAGCAAGGAATCGCACTACCCGCCGGTTGAAGCGGTAGCGCTGGTTAAACAGATGGCGACAGCGAAGTTCGACGAGACGGTTGAGCTGCACATTCGCACCGGACTCGACGTGCGCCATGCCGACCAGCAGTTGCGCGGCACCGCGCGCCTGCCGCACGGGCTGGGCAAGGAGGTCCGGGTGGCCGTCTTCGCCGAGGGCGACGCGGCCACCGCCGCGACCGAGGCCGGAGCCGAGATCGTGGGCTCGGACGACCTGATCGAGCGGGTCCAGGACGGATTCACTGAATTTGACGTCGCCGTCGCGCAACGCGATCTGATGGGCAAGGTCGGACGCCTGGGCCGCGTGCTGGGTCCACGTGGTCTGATGCCGAACCCGCGCGCGGGTACGGTCGTCGATCGCAACGACGTGGCCAAGGCGGTCGGCGAGGCCAAGGCCGGCCGTGTCGAGTTCCGCACCGACCGCGAGGCGTCGGTTCACGTGCCGCTGGGCAAGGCCAGTTTCGGCGAGGACCAGTTGCTCGAGAACCTGGCGACGATGGTCTCCGAGATCGTCAAGGCCCGTCCGTCGGGATCGAAGGGCAGCTACATTCGCTCGCTCAACATCGCCTCGACGATGGGACCGGGCGTCAAGCTGGAACAGCAGTCGACCCTGGCGCTCCAGGTTGACTAGCGTGTGTTCGTCGGTCGCGTGCGCGACTGACGCTGATGGGGAGCCTGGACTAGGCTAGAAATCGAACAAGGGAAACATCGCCGCCCGAGACCGCTGGCGGACCTCTACCTCGAGGTCCCGAAACGCCCAGCGCAGGCAGCAGCCGAGACGGGGCTCGCGACGCAGCGGGCCATGGTGTGGTTGCAGGTCTGGTGGTCGAGCGGGTCGAAGCGGTGGAAGCGACAGACTTGTTGGGGGTGGTATGGCAACGGAACGCAAGCGGGAACAGGTGGCGCTGCTCGAAGAGCGCCTCGGCCGCGCGTCGATCACGATCGGCATCGACTACCGCGGGCTGAGCGTCAAGGATATGCAGGAACTGCGTCGCGGGATCCGGGCGGAGGCGCCGGAGACCGAGCTTCGCGTGATCAAGAACACGCTCTGGCGTCGCGCGTCGGAAGGGGCCGGTGAGCCGGGTGCTGCCGACCTGGCGCAGGAGGCGACGGCGATGCTGTTCGGCTTCGGCGATCTGACCGAGGCACCGAGGGCGCTGCAGAAATACATCCGCGCGGAGCGGTTGGAGCTGCCGATTCACGGCGTCTACGTCGAAGGCCAGATGCAGGATGGCTCGCAGGTTGCAGCGCTGGCCGACGTGCCCAGCCGTCCCGAGCTGATGGCCAAGGTTGCGGGCGGCCTGAACAGTCCGATTTCCGGTCTGGCCGGTGTGCTGAGCGCTGTGTTCCGCGACGTGGCGGCGATCGTCGAAGCTCGCGCGGAGCAGCTCGAAAGCGCAGAATCGGGAGCCGAGTAGCAGCAAACGGGTTCGGGCCGCGGGCCCGACCGCAGAATCAGAGAACAGACGGCCTCGACGGCCGAATTGAGCGGAGACTGACATGTCGAAGGTTGACGAAGCGTTTGAACTGATCAGCGCGATGACGATTCTCGAAGCGCGCGACCTGGTCAAGCGGATCGAAGAAGAGTTCGGCGTCACGGCGGCGGCTCCGGTCGCTGCGGTCGCCGCGGCCGGCAACGGCGCCGCCGCAGCGACGGCCGAGGCGTCCGAGGAACAGACCGAGTTCGACGTGGTCCTGCAGGCGTTCGGCGACAAGAAGATCAATGTGATCAAGGCCGTGCGCGCCGTGACCGACCTGGGCCTGCGCGAGGCGAAGGAATTCGTCGAGTCGGCCCCGCAGACCGTCAAGGAAGGTCTGCCCAAGGACGAAGCGGAGACCGTCAAGGCGTCGCTGGAAGAGGCCGGCGCGACGGTCGAACTGAAGTAGTCGTTTCCGCGTCCGGTCGAAGACTGTCAAGTTGTTGCAGCACCATCGTGCGCCTCAGCGACTCGGCAACAGCGTCTCTCACTTGCGCTATCGTTAACCCCGGTTTCACAGCTGCGGGCGATTGCGGGCGTCGGCGCAGCTCCCGGGGGACGCGATGGCGCTTGATCACCCGGTCCTCAATCTTCCTTCGGGTGGTTGGCTGCGCGGTTCTCGCGTGCTGGAACTGGGACTTGTCGTATCGCTGGCGGTTGCGGTAGTGGTGGTGGCGGCGGCGTGGGGATCGTCCTCGACTCCCGTTGAAGCGCCCGCCGTAGGGTCGGTCGACCAGTCCGGGACGGTACCGGCGAGTCCGCCAGCAGATGCTGCACCGCTATCAAACGATCTCGAAGCGCGGACGGTCGCCTCGACGGAAACGGAACGCTCTGCAATGCCCAGCGCTACGGAAGTCGCACGGCTGGAGACCGACCTGGCGGAGGGGACAACCCCAGTCGGCGTCGTGGGTGAGGTTCCCGTTTTCGGCCTCCGGCCGCTGCCGAGCTCGTTTGAGCAGTACCAGGTGAAGCGTGGGGAGACCCTGGACACCATTGCCGACGCCTGGAGCTTGACGGTGCCGGACTTGCTGCTGTGGAATTCACATCTGGAGGAGGACTCGATCTTGATCCCCGGCGAGTGGCTCTCGATACCGCAATGGGACGCGCCGGCGGTCGCTGAGGAGTCGGGACTCTCGGCTGACGACGGAAAGAGCGGTCGTGGCGGCGGATAGGTTCCATGAGTTGCGCGGCACGCAATCGCCCGACCACGATCGGGCGCGACGAGGCATCCTGCGCTCGATGCTGATCTGGACGCCGGCGTTTGCGCTGCTGACGGTGGGCGCGGTCTACATGATGGTCGATGCGCTGGGCGGCAACGGGGGCGCCTGGTTCGGGTTTTCCCTATTCGCGTTGATCGGTCTCCTGTCGGGGTTTTCGGCGCTTTCCGCCTTTCGCGACTGGTTTTCCGAGCCGATGGAGACGACCGGGCAGGTAGCCCGCAAATGGCGCAAGTTCGATCTGCTTATTTTTTTTCGCGCCCACTACGTGTTGGTTGCGCGCCGAGTGTTTCGGGTGCCGCGCCTGATGTATGACGAAATGCCGGAGACCGGCGGGTGGGTGTATCTGAACCACTATCCGCACACCAACGCACTCATCTCCTGGCGGCCGTTGGGGGAAGAGGAGCGTCCGCGCACGGAGAAGGAAGCTGAGGAAGCGGTGCTGGAGGCAGAGCGGTCGCGTGACATCCAGGATGCCTGGGAGCAACGTCGACTCGAACGGGAACGAGAAGCGACGCAGGGCCGGGAGCGGGTCGACCTGCCGACGTTCGGTGAGAGCCGCGACGAGTAGGCGAGTGCGAGATCACCTGGCGGATCTCAAAGCAGCCTGGGCAGAGGAAGACGACGAGCGCACCAGGTTGGGTGAAGAAGCGGACACCGCTCCAGTTCCGAAATCGAAACCACGGAAATCCGGCTCTCGCCTGGCGGAGCGCATGGACAAGGAAGACCTCCCGCGAGAGCGGTTGGTTCGGCTTGGCGCGGAGGCGTTGTCGAACGCCGAGTTGGTTGCGATCCTGCTGAGCACCGGCGACCGCGAGGAGAATGTCCTGGACAAATCACGCAGCCTGCTGAAGGAACGCGGACTCGTTGGCCTGTTGCGTTCGGAAGTCGAGGAGTTGAAGCAGGTGTCGGGGTTGGGAGTGGCCAAGGTCACACGGATCAAGGCTGCGGTTGAGTTGGCGGCGAGGGGACTGGCGGATGACGAGTGGCCGGCGCGTGAGCCGTTTCGCTCGGCGGAGCAGGTGTTCGAGCGCTATCGGGGATTGTTGGGCGACCTGGTGCATGAGGAGGTGTGGGTGCTGGTCCTGGATCAGCAGCATTGTCTGATTCGCGAGGAGCGGCTCTACAAGGGAATGGTGCATGGCGCGTCGGTCCGGGTCGCGGAGCTGCTGCGGCCGGTGATCATTCATCAGGGACCGGCGATGATCGTCGTCCATAACCATCCCTCAGGTTCGCCGGTGCCCTCGCGCGCCGACCGCGAAATGACGGCCGATCTGCAAGCGGCATCGAGCACGATGGGGATTGAGTTGCTCGACCATGTGATCGTGACGCGCTCGGACCACGCGTCGATGGCGCGACTGGGGCTGTTGAACGATGAAGCCCCGGAGTCCAGGGACGTGGGTGAGCCGGACCGACCCGGCTATCGCGCTTGAGGGTGACCAGGCTGGACCTGTGTACAGTGAGCCTCGTGAGTGATTCCGGTCTGATTCTTGGTCTGAGCTGGATCGATTTGGTCATCATCCTGGCGGCGATCGGAATCGGCGTGGGGGGCTGGCGGATGGGGATTCTGCGGGCCAGTGTGGCCCTGCTGGCGATCGTGGCCGGCGTGCTGCTCGCAGGGATGTACCACGAGCGAGTGTTCGTCGATCTGGCCATTGCGGAAGTTCCGTCCGGAGCGATGCGGGCGGCGAGCTTCATTGTGATCCTCTCCCTGGTCTCGGTCGGGGGCTATGTGATCGGCACGTTCCTGCGGGGCGTGGCGTCGCTGCTGCTGCTGGGCTGGGCCGATCGCGCCGCGGGCGCCCTGTTCGGGGTGCTGTTCGGTCTGCTGCTGGCCCAGGCAACGATCGCGATCGTCGTGCTGGCCGGGCTGGACGATGCCGGTGGCGAGGTCGGTGAGTCGGTCATCGGTTGGGTGATGATGGACAACGTCCCGGTGGTCAGGGCCTTGCTGCCTTCAGAGTTTGACCTGGCGATCCAGCAGTTCGTGGCGGACGTGGACGCGTTGAGGTCGACGGTGGATGGCGCGCAAGGTCCGCTCGGCGGGGGCTGAGCCAACCGACTCCCGGGCAGGAATCTGACTAACCTGACGTAAACGCGCCCGCGCCGGACGCGGTGGTACGATCACGTCGGTGTGATGTCGGTTCTGAACAAGTCGGTCCTCGTGCTGAATCAGAACTACGAGCCGTTGCACGTGTGCAACGTCCGTCGCGCGGTGGTGCTGGTGGCGCGGGGCAAGGCTGAGGTGATCGATCGGCTGGATCGGGCGAAAGCGTTGCTGCGGACGGTCAGCGGCGAGATTGATGTCCCTTCGGTGATTCGGATGGTGTACTTCATCCGTCGGCCGCGGCCGGTGATGCGGCTGTCCCGGCGCGAGGTGTTCAATCGCGATCGGTTCATGTGCCAGTATTGCGGCCGGCGTACCGCGCTGAAGGACCTGACCCTGGACCATGTGTTGCCCCGCTTTCGCGGGGGCAGCCATACGTGGGAGAACCTGGTCTCGGCCTGCCGAGGTTGCAACCATCGCAAGGCCGGGCGGACGCCGCGCGAGGCGCGGATGAAGTTGCGGAGCGAGCCGAGGCGACCGACCGTGACGCCGGTGAACCTGTTCGGCCAGTATCTGGAGAGCCAGCCGGGTTGGGCGCCGTTCATCCCCGGAGCTGAACGCGGGCTGTCGGGCGACTGAGCGATCAGGCGGTTACATCGGCTGACAGTTGCGGCAGAAGGATGTGATCCGGCGGTTGGGCGCGACCTCGGAGATGGGGCTGTCGCAGCGCGGGCAGGGCTCGCCGCCCTTGCGGTGGACATTGAGAAACCCTCGCGGCTTCCTGTCGATCTTCAGGCCGATCTCGTTGGCGGCGATCTGAGCGGCCCAATCGAGTGTCTCTTGTATGGCGTGGAACAGCTTGATCCGGCGCTCCTCGGGGAGGGTTGAGATCTTGGTGAAGGGATGGATGCCGGCGTTGAAGAGGATCTCGTCGGAGTAGGCGTTGCCGATCCCGGCGACGAATTTGGCATTGACGAGCGCGTTCTTGACCTGTCCGCGGTAGCGCTTGAGCCGTTTGAGAAATTCATCCTGGTCGAGAGCGGGATCGAGGGCGTCCGGTCCCTGTTCGTTGAGGACGGGTATCTGGTCCAGGTCGTCGGCATCGACCAGATAGACCTTGCCGAGGTAGCGCTCGTCGATGTAGCGGATGCCCAACTCTTCTTCGGCGGCTTCGAAATTCAGGGTGAAACAGGTTCGGGCGTGGGCCTTCCCCTTGCCGTGTGGAGCGGAAATCCACTGGAAACGGCCGGTGAGCATTGGATTGACGGCCATCACGCTGTCGCGATTGGTGTGGAAGAGCAGGAATTTGCCTGTTCGCTCGACGGTGTGGACCTCTGCCCCCAGCAACCCGGCTTCGAAATCCTCGCGCGGGAGGCGGATGACGATGGGCTTCTGGATGTCAACGTTCGCGATCGGCCGTCCGCGCAGTCGGTCGGTCAAGACCTGAGCGATGTGTTGGAGTTCGGGGATCTCTGGCATCGGGGAGGCGAATCGTCAGGGTCTGGGGGCCTTGGGGTAGCTGCCGATGATGCGCAGCTGTTGCAGATGGGGCTGCATGCGCTCGAGCGCGTTGGCGAGGGCGGGGTCGGTGCGATGTCCGTCGCAATCGATCAAGAAGAGGTAGGTACCGAGACGCTCGCGAGCCGGCCGAGATTCGATCCGGGTGAGGTTGATCTCGGCTTCGGCGAAGTGCTGCAGCACGTTCAACAGGGCGCCGGGTCTGTTGGCGGTGCTGAAGAGCAGGGTCGAGCGGTCGTCTCCGGTTTGTTCGTGGTCCTGGTGGGCCAGCACCACGAAACGGGTCGCGTTGCGATGGTCGTCCTCGATGCCGAACTCGAGGATCTGAGCGTCGTGTAGTTGGGCGGCACGGCGGGGGGCGATGGCGGCGACCCGGTCGCCGAGTTCGACGACCCGGGCGACGGCCTGGGCGGTCGACAGCGTGGCCTCGGTGCGCGCGTTGGGAAAGCGGCGGGCGAGATAGCGCTGACATTGCCCGAGCGCCTGCGGATGGGAGTAGATCTCGCGGATCTCCGAGGTGTCGGCGCCGGGAGCCACAATCAGGCAATGTTCGATCGGGATCACCAGTTCGTCGCGAATGTAGAGGTCGAGTTGGTGGATGATGAGGTCGTGAGTTTCGCCGACCGCTCCGGCGAGCGAGTTCTCGAAGGGGACGATGGCGACATCGGCTTCGTCCTGAGCGACGGCCTGGGCCGAGGCGGTGATGCTGGGATAGGGCACGAGTTCGGCCTGGGCATTCTCGCCGGCGAAGAGCACGGCCGCCTGCTCGGTGAAGGTGCCGGCGGGGCCGAGGTAGGCGATTCGACTGGCTGAGCTGTCCACGTTGGTCATCAGGTTACGGTCTGTTCAGATCGCTCGGGGAAATTCGGCGCCTGGGTTCGCTGCGGGTGGATCTCCTGTAAAACATCGAGGATCGCGTGGTCGGGGCGTTCGGTTCCGTTCGGCTCCGTTCGGTCTTGTTCGGGGCTGATGCTCCAGCCCAAGGCAGCGGACTTCTGTGATCTCCGCGGAATTTTTTCTGAGGCGGCATTCTGGCAGGAAATCCAGTGTTTTGCTGGAGATCGTCCAAAACGGGTGGACAGTTTTGCATGATTTCGGAGTGGTTTTGTCAGGTTTGCGCAGGTTTCGTGGGCGGTCGGGCAGCGACGAAGCGTTGGCTGGAGCATTCGGGTTGATGAGTTTGATCGGAGCATGTGGCTTGAAGAGATCTGTCTGCGCTCGCTGTGCCATAGGACAAACGTACTGCGTTGATCGCAAACAGTCAAGGGGGAGAGTCCGGGGTTCTGCCGGCGGTCATTCGAGAGGTGCGAACGGGCTCAGCTCTCCCCGGTGAGGGCCAGACGGAGGGCCGGTTCGTGTTCCGGCTGGGTGACGGCGATGATCACGTCGGCTGCATGGATCGTGGAGTTGGGTCCGGGAATCTCCGGTTCGTCGTCTTCGCGCAGGATCAGCGCCAGCACGGTGTGCGGCGGCAGGTCCAGGTCGCGAACCGTACAGCCAACGCACGGCGCGAGGCTGGGGATCACGTGCTCGGCGAGGACGAAGGCGGTCGAGCGCAACTGGGTCAAGCGGGTGAGGCCGGCGCTGACCTCCTGCTCGATTGCATTGACGATCGCAGTGGTTGCCGAAATGGTGTAGTTGAATCCCAGGGCCTGGAAGATGCGCTCGTTGCGCGGATCGTTGATCCGAGCGATGACCTTGGCCACGTTGAAGCGGGTCTGCGCGGTCTGGGCGACGGCGAGGTTGGCCTGGTCGCGTCCGGTGCAGGCGACGACGACATCGGCGCGGTTCATGCCGGCGGCGCGCTGGACGTGGATCTCGGCGCCGTCGCCGAGCAGCGCCACCTCGCCGAGTTCGTTATTGATCGACCAGGCAGTGTTGGCGTCGCGTTCGACGACGCAGACTTCGTGGCCCATGTCGATCAGGTCGCGGGCTGCGCCGCGTCCGACCTTGCCGCCGCCGACGATGATGATGTACATGGCTAGCGAGTCTGCCGATCGGGCTCTTCGGTGGCGAAGGCGGCTTCACGGACCATCTGATCGAGGATCGTGGTGGGATTGACCACGTTGATGCCGAGCTGACGGTAGACCTCGGCCCGTTCGGGGTCATAGATGCGGGCGACGACGCGCGACGCGCGATGGATGTGCTTGGCGACCTGGACGGCCATGGCGTTGCGATTGTCGCCATTGGCCAGGGCGAGGAAGATGTCGGCGCGGGGCACACCGGCCACCTCCTGCACCTCGACATCTTCGCCGGCGCCGACAACCGTGGCGCCGCGGAAATCGTCTTCCAGCCAGTTGAATGCGGCTGCGTCGATGTCGATCACGGTCACGTCATGGCCCTCGTGATCGAGCTCGCGCGCGAGGGTGGAGCCCAGCCGTCCGCAGCCCATGATCACGACGCGCATTGCAGTTTGGCCTGTCCGCTCTTTTTCAACCGCTAGTCGTCGATGAAACCGCTGTTCACGGGACCAGCGCGATTCAGGGCCGGTTCGCGGACGACCACGACTTCGCAGGGCGCGTGGGAGAGGATGTAGTCGGCGGTGTGTCCGAGATCGATGGCGGCGCCGGAGCGGCGAACGAGGGCGGTCTGCTCACCGCCGCCGCCGTGCACGGTGTTGGCGTGCGAGACGCCAAGCACGAGCAGATCGATGGCTTCGGTCGCGGCGACATCGACCACGGCGGGTCCGGCGCTACGGGCCTGGAGCAGGATGGCCTCGCAGGAGACTTTCGCCTGGCGGGCGACGGCTTCGGCTTCGGCGAGGCAGGCTTCGCCCTGGGCGGACTCCTGGGGCAGGTCGCTGTCGACGGGATGGGAGCGCTCGACTTCGACGACGTAGATGGGCAGGACGCGTGATTTGCGCCGATCGACTCGGGCCAGGTGCAGGGCGACATCGAGGCCGCGCCTGGCTTCGGGCGAGCGATCGAAGGGAACCAGAACCGAGATGCCAGCCATGTGCGTAGCGTATTCGCTGGCGGCGCCATGTGGGTTCAGGCGGGTTCAGGCGGGTTCAGGCGGGTCAAAGTGGGTTCAGGGCCGGCTAGTAAGCGTACTTTGGTTGCTCGCGGACGACGTGCGAGCCGTCCTCATCGAGCTGCTCCAGCCAGGCATGCAGGCGGCCGTTGTTGATCTCGATGAACCCGAGCGTGCCGAGCCTGGTGTCGAGGTTGCGGGGATACATCGGACTGCCCGGATTGATCAGCAGTACTCCGCGGATGGTCTCGATTGAGGCGACATGGGTGTCGCCGTGGACAACGACGTGGCGTGGGCCGCCGAAGTAGTGGTCCATCATCGACTCGACGGTGCGGTAGGGCGGCCACTCGGGCAGCGCCATGTCATGGGTGAGTCCGAAGGTGAAGCCCTCGAACTCGAGCGACCAGGCCTCGCGCAGGCGCGGATCTTCGGGTTGAACCGGGCGACCGCCGGAGCCGTCGTCGCCGTTGCCGCGGGCGACGTAGATCGGCGCGACCTGTTCGAGCTTGTCAATCAGCGCGATGTCGTGGATGTCTCCGCCGTGGAGGAGGACGTCGGCCGTCTTGATTCGATCCCAGAGTTGGGGCCAGAGCTGGGTGCCGGCTTCGGGGACGTGGGTGTCGGAGATCAGGCCAATGCGCATGGTTGGTAGCCTAGCGTGACCGGCTGCGCGGTCCGGAGCGAATCATCTCCGGGTCGCGTAGTTCGACGGGGGACGGGGGAGCCAGGGCGTGTTGGCGCGTAGGATCGAGCGTCTGGCGAATGAGGGCTGGCCCCGCTGGTTGGTGTTGGGCGGGGTGATTGCGCTGGCGATGGTCGCCGCGTACATCTGCCGGGTGGATGAGGAGGTCTCGATCCAGGGCGGCACGGGGGTGCTGCCGCCGACAGATCTGAGAGTGGCGATGGTGACCCATGGCGGGATCGGCGATCCGTTCTGGGACGAGGTGGCCGCGGGCGCCTTTGCCGCTCAGCGGGAGTTCGGGATCGAGCTGTTTTACGACGGCGACGGGAATGTCAGCGAGCAGGTGCGATTGGTCGACAATGCTGTGGCGCTGGGCTATGACGTGCTGATCGTCTCGCTGGCCGATCCGGACGCGCTGGAGGAATCGATCCGCTCTGCGGTGGCGGCGGGCGTGCTGGTGATGACGATCAACTCGGGCGAGGAACGCGGCCGCGAGTTCGGAGCGGTGACTCACTTTGGTCAGCCGGACGGCGTGGCCGGGCTGGGCGCCGGTGAGCGCCTGGTATCGGCCGGAGTGAGCAAACTGCTGTGCCTGATTCACGAGGCGGGGAACGTTGGACTGGAGGCGCGCTGCGCCAATGCCGGGCTGGCGTTGGAGCTTGCGGGCGGGTCGATGGAGCGTCTGTTCGTGATCGGGACGGCGGACCGGGTCTCGACGACGGGTGAGATTACGGCGGTGCTGCAGGCCGATCCCAGCATCAACGGCATCCTGGCGTTGAACTCGAGCATTGCTGAGCTGGCGATGGCGGCGATCGATGCTTCCGGGTCGGAAGCGAAGCTGGCGACCTTCGATGTGTCGCCGACGATTTTGCAGGCGATTGAGGCCGGGGAGGTGCTCTTCGCGGTCGACCAGCAGGCCTATCTGCAGGGGTTCTTGCCGATCGCCTTCGCCTACTTCCGTTCGCTGGAGGGGGACGCATCGACGGCGGGGATCCTGGCGGGTATGGAGCGCTGGGCCGCGTCGGGCCGATTGGTGACCGGGCCAGGCTTCGTTGACCAATCGAACGCCCGCCGGTTCCCACAGTTGGGGAAGGACTGATGATGAGCCTCCCCAGAATCTCCAGCGCGCTGCTGGCGGCGTTGCTCGTGGCGCTGGTTGGATTCGTTGCCGCTGGATGCGCCGAAGCAGCGCGCGAGCGCTTGGGTCTGGGCCTGGCGCCGCCGATCTCGGTGGCGATGATTGTCCATGGGGCGGAGGGCGACCCGTTCTGGGAGGATGTCCGCGCCGGCGCGGAAGACGCGGCCCGGGCCTTCGATGTCAACCTGTTCTGGCGTTCGACGGCCGACGCGGAGGAGCGAGTTCGACTGATCGATGAAGTGGTGCAGCAGGGATTCGAAGTGCTCGTGGTCACGCTCTCCGATCCAGAGGCGATGTCGGATGTCGTCCGTGACGCCGCGCTGATTGGTATCACGGTCTACATCGTCAATGTGGGGGCGGAGATTGGCGCTCAGCTGGGCGCGGATTCCTACTTCGGCCAGGTGGAGACGGTGGCGGGCCTGGCGGTTGGCGATCGGTTCGCCGAGGCGGGCGGCACTCACCTGTTGTGCGTTCAGCACGAGGCGCAGAACGTGGCGCTGGAGACGAGATGCAATCGAGCCGGGTCGCGGCTGGACCAATTGACGACGTTGCAGGTCGAACCGAACAGCGAGGTCGAGTCGCAGATTGCACAAGCCCTGGCTGCGGACGAGTCGATCGACGCGGTGCTGACGATGAACACGAGGGTGATGAACGATGCATTGGCGGCATTGCAGACGGCTCGGGGCTCCCAGAGCGGCGGGCGGACGGTGGTTCATGCGGTGTTCGAGCTGAACGAGGTGGTGCTCGATGCGATCGAGGATGGCCGGGTAGCGTTCGCCGTCGATCAGCAGCCATACCTGCAGGGCTATCTGCCCGTCGCGTATTCCCGTCTGGTGCAGTATTCGGAGCTGACCCAGGGCGATGAGTTGGCGGACGCGTTGCTGCAGTGGATCGCCGGACGAGGCGTTCTGCTGGGGCCGGGCTTCGTCGACTCACACAATGCGCAGCGGGTGCGGGAGTCGATGCAAAGCCTGCGGACCAGCTCGAACGCGAGCGAGCAGGTAACGGAGTAACCTGCCGTAGATCGGCAAGGAGGGGAATCGGTGTCACTGCTGCAGCTGCCCGCGTTCGGCAAGGCTCGACCATGGGTGCGCACGGCGGTCCTGCGACCGGAGCTCGGTTCCCTGGTTGCCGCGGTGTTGTTGTTGACGTTCTTCAGCATTGCCAGCTCCGGCGCGATGTTGGAGATTCCGACGCTCGCCCGTGTGTTGGACACGGCCTGGCCTTACGGGATCATCGCCGTGGCCGTCGGCCTGTTGATGATCAGTGGCGAGTTCGACCTGTCGACCGGTGTGATGGTTGGGACGGCGGGAGCGCTCCTGGGGGTGATGGCGACCGAGTGGGGGATGAACCTGTGGCTGGCGTTGCTGCTGTCGTTGCTGATCTGCCTGGGGCTCGGTCTGTGGAATGGCCTGCTGGTGGTCTGGACGGGACTGCCTTCTTTCGTGATCACCCTGGGCACCTTTTTCGGATTGCGTGGCGCGAACGTCGCGCTGTCGAAGTACTTCACCGGCGACGCGCTGATCGAGAACATTGACGAGGCGGCCGGCTTCGACTCGCTGCACGCGATCGTGGCGACCGTGTTCGGTACGGCGCCGTCCGATTTTCGTGTATCGCTGCTCTGGTGGGGCGGCTTCACGCTGATCGCGACGTGGATCCTGTGGCGGACCAAGATCGGCAACTGGATTTTCGCGACCGGCGGCGATCGAGAGGCAGCCCGGGCGGTGGGCGTACCGGTCAACGGGACGAAAGTTGGCCTGTTCATGTTGACGGCCGGCGCGGCCTGGTTCGTCGGGGTGAGCAACGCGGTGCGCTACACGTCGGTGCAGGCGGGGCAAGGCGTGGGCGCGGAGTTCTTCTACATCATCGCAGCGGTGGTCGGTGGTTGCGCAATGTCGGGCGGGCGGGGCTCGGCAATCGGTCCGGCGATTGGCGCACTGATCTGGGGGATCGCGTTTGTGGGTATCCCGCACGCCGGGTGGAACTCGGACTGGCGCTGGGCGTTCTATGGGGTGCTGCTGTTGCTGGCGACCCTGATCAATCACATCGTTGGCGAACGTGTGCGTACAGCGCGATCGGGCTAACGCATTGGAGTCAGCAGGTCGGAGCCTGAGATGACCACTGAACAAGTATCTGCGGCGGAATCCGATTCGTCGGCGGTCGCCGAGCAAGCGAGCGATGTGCCGGTGCTGGAGGTCCGCGGGCTGGGCCGACAATTCGGCTCGGTGGTAGCGCTGCAGGATGTGGACGTGGCCCTGCGCGCGGGCGAGGTGACCTGCGTGGTGGGTGACAACGGCGCGGGCAAATCGGTGTTCATCAAGATGCTCTGCGGGCTGATCCGGCCGAGCGAAGGCGAGATCCTGCTCGACGGCCGGGTAACGGAGTTCGCATCGCCTCGGCAGGCGCGCTCACAGGGGATTGTCGCCGTCTACCAGGACCTGGCGCTGGCGCCGATGATGTCGTTGTGGCGCAACTTCTTCATGGGCGGCGAGCCGGTCAAGGGCTGGGGCATCTTCCAGCGCTTCGACGTCGGATACGCCAAGGAGGCGATGCAGCGGGAGCTAGAGAAGCTGGGCGTTAATCTGGGCGACCCGGATCGCGCCGCTCACACACTGTCGGGCGGTGAGCGGCAGGGACTGGCGATCGCCAGAGCGATGTATTACGGGGCGCGTGTGCTGATTCTCGATGAGCCGACGTCGGCACTGGGGGTCCGACAGTCGGGCGCGGTGCTGCGGCTGATCCGGCGCGCCGCACAGCGCGGCACGGCGGTGGTGCTGGTCACGCCGAAACCACAGCACGCGTTCTGGGTGGGCGATCGCTTCCTGGTCTTCCAGCGTGGACGCCTGATCGAGGATCGACGCAGCGAGACACTGACGCTGGAGAGCCTCTCCTACCTGATGGCCGGCGGTGGCGAGGTGGACGAGCTCGAGACGGCCATCGCTACCGCGTAGGCGGAACTGTACCGGCAGAACTGGAGCGATAGACTGACGCCGAACAACCGACACTGTGGCATGGAGAGTGGCAGGTCGCGCGGACTCCGCAGTGGAATGGGGTAGATGTCGGACTTGTCAACCGTTAGCAACGAGATTGCCGGCCGGGCGCAGGGCGATGACCTTGACGCGCTGCTCTCGACCTTACCGGTAGCAATTCGTCACGCGATTACCGATCACGGGAACGAGAGCGAGCTGCTCGAGATCGTCCTCGACCTGGGGCGACAGCCCTGTGCTCGATTCATCGAGGGCGAGGTTGTCCTGAGAGACACCGAGGTTACGAATGCCGAGCTGCAGCTGGTGGTGGCCGGCCTCGGCGAGTTCGGCAGCGACAACCGGGCAGGGATTCCGCGAACGCTGCACCGCATCGCTTGCATCCGCAACCGGCAGCGGGCCGTCGTCGGCTTGACGATGCGAGTCGGCCGGGCCGTGACCGGGTCGGTGGCCGTAATTGAGGATTTCGTCAAAGCCGGCTCATCGATCCTGCTGCTGGGTCGGCCGGGAGTCGGCAAGACGACGATCCTGCGCGAGGCGGCGAGGGTTCTGGCCGAGCAAGGCAAACGTGTCGTGATCGTCGATACATCCAACGAAATCGGCGGCGACGGCGATATTCCGCATTCCGGGATCGGTCGAGCTCGGCGGATGCAGGTGGAGCGCCCCGAGCTGCAGCATTCGGTGATGGTCGAGGCAGTCGAGAATCACATGCCGGAAGTGATCGTGATCGACGAGATCGGGACGGAGCTGGAAGCGCAGGCGGCACGCACGATCGCCGAGCGAGGCGTTCAGCTGGTTGCTACGGCACATGGAAACACGCTCGCCAACCTGATGCTGAATCCCACGCTGGTTGATCTGATTGGCGGGATTCAGACCGTAACGCTCTCAGACGAGGAAGCTCGTCGCCGAGGAACGCGAAAATCGGTCCTGGAACGCAAGGCGCCGCCGACGTTTGAAGCGTTGGTGGAAATCCAATCGTTCACTCGGGTCGCGGTGCATTCCGACCTGGACAACACGGTTGACGCGCTGTTGCGCGGCGAATCCGTGGCGGCAGAGATCCGTGAGGTGGACGACGACGGGACCGTACATACTTCGACCGATTCGGTCGAATCCGTGGTTGCCGACGGTGGCCTATCGGGCTTCGAGAGCTCATTGAGCGAGCTGTTCGAGCGCAGGTCGGCGTCTTCAGCGGGCGGCCGAGCGAGTTTCGGTAACGGGTCGTCGCATGAGGCTCCGTTGCGCCGGCGGATGGGGTCGCGGCCACGCAACGCGACTCCGGGCCCGCATCAGAAGGTGTATCCGCTGGGGGTGTCGCTCTCACGCCTGCGTGAGGCGATTCGCGAGACGGGGGCGAACGTGTCCATCGCCGAGCGGATCGAGGAAGCGGATGTGCTGATCACCCTGCGAGCGGCATTCCGCCGCCGCCCTCCGGAGTTGCGGCTGGCGGAGTCGCGGCGTATGCCGGTCGTGGTACTCAAGCACAATACGGTTCTGCAAATGGAAAAGAGCCTGCGAGCGCTGTCCAAGGGCGCGTCGCCAAATGACGCCGTCACCGCCGCGCTCTCCGAGGCGGAGGAGGCGATCTCCCAGATCCATTCGGGGCGGCAATCGTCGATCGACCTCGCTCCTCAAGGTCCCTACATCAGGAAGCTTCAGCATCAACTGGCCAGTGACCAGGCGCTGGAGTCGGTGAGCCGAGGGCGTGAGCCCAACCGGCGGGTGCGGATCCATGCCGGGTGAGCGCAACGTTTCGGCGGAGGGGGGCGCGTTCATCACCGTCGAGGGCGGTGAGGGCGCAGGGAAAACGACATTAGTCAAGTCGCTCGCCGAGTGCCTGGCTGAATCGGGCCAGCGGGTGCGGCTGACCTTTGAACCGGGTGGGACTGCACTTGGCGCACGGCTACGCTCGCTCGTCCTCGATCCGGAACTCGAGATGGGTGACTGGGACGAAACCTGGTTGTTTCTGGCCGCCCGCGCGTCACATGTGGAGGAAGTCCTGAAGCCGGCGCTGGCCTCAGGGGAATTGGTCTTCAGCGATCGTTACAGCGACTCGACCCTGGCCTATCAGGGATATGGTCGCGGGTTGGATATCGATCGACTGCGCAGCCTGAACGCGGAAGCCACACGGGGGTTGACGCCCGATCTGACCTTGCTGCTCGATGTTCAGGCTGAGGTCGGGTTGGCCAGGACGCGTCGGCGTTCGTCCGACGCCGATCGGATCGGCGACGCAGATCTGGCGTTTCACCAGCGGGTCAATGCCGGGTTTCGAGCGCTGGCGGCAGAGGATGGCGGGCGTATCGTTGTGATAGACGCCTCGCGGGACGCGTCGACTGTATTCGTTGACGCGTTCCGGATTGTGAATGACTGGTTGGATGCACGCGCCGGCGACTCATAGAATGTTGCCCGATGACTGCTGAGACATGGCCTGAACGTTCCGACACGGTTGAGCCGCTTGGGCCGATCACGGTCCGTGTCCCCGCAACTTCCGCCAACCTGGGTACCGGTTTCGACGCCGCCGGGGTGGCTCTGCAACGCTATGCGACGATCACTGTCTCGGTTGGCTCGGGCAACGAGGGCGAACGTTCGCCGATGTCCCGGCATGTGCGCAAAGCGGTCCGAGAGGTGTATCGGGAGCTGGATCGCGAGCGTCCCGATTCAGAAGAGATCGAGGTTTCGGTCGAGGCAGAGTTCCCGCTGGGCCGGGGTCTCGGCGCCAGCGCAGCGTGCCGGGGCGCCGGATTGGTAGCTGCAAACACCTTGCTCGGCAGCCCGTTGTCGGAGCACCGAATTCTGGAGATCGGCTCCGACCTTGAGGGTCACGCCGACAACATGGCTCCAGCGCTGTTCGGCGGCTGCCAGATCGTGGCGATGAGCGGCGAGCAGGTGACGCGCGTCGCGCTCCCCGTCTCTGACGGGCTGCGTTTCGTCGGCTTCACCCCGAGCTTCAACATGTCGACGAAGAAGGGCCGGGCGCTGCTACCGAAGCAGTTGTCGCGCAAGGACGCTGTGCACAACTCGTGCCGTTCGGCGCTCCTGGTGGCTGCGCTAACGACCGGCTCGTGGGATGCGCTCAAGACCGCCACCGATGATCGGTTGCACCAGATTCCGCGCTCGAAACTGTTTCCGACGATGTTCGAGCTGTTCGCGGCGGCGGAATCGGCCGGCGCCTTTGCTGCTTACCTGTCGGGCGGTGGTTCTACCCTCATGGCCCTGGCGAACGAAGATTGTGCAGAGGATGTGAGCGCGGCGTGGGTGTCGGCGGCGGCGGCGCGTGAGATCGTCGGGCAAGCGTTCATCACCGGGATCGACGCGGGCGGGGCGCAAATTCTGTGACGGTCGTTCAGAAGTACGGCGGGACGTCGGTCGGTTCAGTCGAGCGGTTGCGGAACGTTGCGCGTCGAGTCGCAGCGAGAGCGGCTGACGGCGAACATCTGGCGGTCGTCGTCTCGGCGATGGGCAAGACCACGGACGAGCTGCTCTCGCTGGCGCGTGAGGTGAATCCGCGGCCCCCGCGACGAGAGACCGATTTGCTGATGGCGACCGGCGAGATGGTGTCCAGCGCGCTGCTCACGATGGCGCTGGTTGACATGGGTTGTTCCGCTGTTGCGTTGACCGGCGCGCAGGCTGGCGTGTTCACCGACGATACCTTTGGCCGAGCACGGATTCGCGGGATTGACACCTGGCGGATGGAGGAAGAGTTCGCCGAGGGCCACGTCGTGGTCGTGGCAGGCTTTCAGGGGCAGAGTCCGCAGGGGGATTACGCGACCCTGGGACGCGGAGGATCGGACACTTCGGCGGTTGCGCTCGGCGCGGCGTTGCGGGCCAAGCAGGTTGAGATCTACACCGACGTTGAGGGAATCTTCACGACCGATCCCCGGGTTGAGCCCGGCGCTCGATGTCTGAGGGACATCGGCTCGGAGGAGATGCTCGAGGCGGCGCAGCAGGGCGCCGGAGTGATGCATCCCCGAGCGGTCGAGTTGGGATTGCTGTACGACATGCCGATCCTGGTGGCGTCGTCGCAGGCGGAGTTCGGCTCCGGAGGCGGCACGCTGATCCGCAGGGAGGTCCAGATGGAACCGGAAAATCGAGTGCGAACGATCGCGCTAGACCGCGATGTGGCGTCGGTGACGCTGCGTCACGTGCCCGACCGCCCCGGAATCGCGGCGCAACTGTTTGGTCCGCTGGCCGACGCAGGCATCTCGGTGGACACGATCGTGCAGAACGCGTCGGAGCTGAACCTGACGGACCTCACCTTCACGGTCTCAAGGGGCGACTTCGAACAGACCGAGGAGCTGAGCCGGCCGTTAGCGGGGGGTCTCGGAGCGGCCGATGTGTTGTTCAAGCGTGACCTGGTCAAGGTCTCGCTGATCGGTACCGGCATGCAGTCGGGGCCCGGCTACGCGGCAACGATGTTCCGCTCGCTCTCCCAAGCCGGAATCAACATCGAGCTCATCACTACCTCGGAGATCCGGATCACGTGTCTGGTACAGGCGGATCGAGGGGAAGAGGCGGTGCGAGTGCTGCACTCTGCGTTCCGTCTGGACGAAGAGGTCTAGGCCCGTCCACGAGCCGCCGCGGTTGCCCACGAATCGTCCACGTCGCTCCCACCCCTTGCCCACGAATTCGCATTCCTACCCTTTCGTTGACATTGGTGAGTCGCGACTCTTTCACGTGTTCAACGTGCGATGATCTGAACAGAACGGTCGGCATCGATGTTCGCGCACCTGCATACGCACACCGAGTATTCGGAGCTTGACGGGCTGTCGAAGATTGAGGCCCTGGCTGAGCGGGCGAAGGCGCTGGGCCAGGAAGCGCTGGCGATCACCGATCACGGGAATCTGTACGGGGCGGTCGAGTTCTATCAGGCCTGCGAGGACTCCGGCATCCGGCCGGTGTTGGGGATGGAAGCCTATGTGGCGCCGGGTGATCGCCGAGATCGCTCGGACGGGCGCGAGGCAGCCTCGAACTCGTTTCATCTTGTTCTGCTGGCCCAGAACCAAGTCGGCTGGCGCAACCTGATCCAACTTTCGACACGCGGGCATCTTGAAGGGTTTTACTACCGGCCCCGCGTCGACCGCGAGCTGTTGGCGGCCCATTCGGAGGGGATCATCGTCCTCTCTGGCTGTCCGTCATCGGAGTTGCAGCGGGCCCTGCAACGAGAGGACCTGGCCGAGGCGCATCGGGTGATCGACTGGTATCGAGAAGTCTTCGACGATCGCTACTACTTCGAGATCCAGCGCCACGACGAGCTGCCGCAGTTCGAACCTCAGTTGCGGCAGACGGTCTCGATTGCGCAGGAGTTGGGCGTGCCACTGGTGGCGACGCAGGATGCGCACTACTGCGAGCCAGGTGATCACGATGCGCACGACCTGCTGCTCTGTATCGGCACCAACGCGGTGCGCACCGATGAGAAGCGCTTCCGCTTCGACGGAGAGGACTTTTACCTCACGTCGGAGCAGTACATGCTGGAGAACTTCAACGATCTGCCCGAGGCCGTGACCAACACGCAGCTCGTGGCCGAGCGTTGTGAGGTCAAGCTTGAATTCGACCGGCTTCGGCTTCCGCAGCCGGACATTCCGGAAGGCAAAACGGCACTTCAGCACCTGAGCGAGATCGCGTACCGGGGTCTGGAGCAGCGCTACGGTCATCCGCCGCAGAGTCATCAGGACCGGCTGGCATATGAGCTTCACGTGATCGAGGAGACCGGATTCGCCGAGTACTTCCTCATCGTGATGGACTTCGCGCACTTTGCCCGGGACCGCGGCATCGCACGGGCGGTGCGCGGCTCGGCGGCGGCGAGTCTCGTGCTCTATTGCCTTGACATCACCGATATCGATCCGATGGCCCATGACCTCGTGTTTGAGCGATTCCTCAATCTCGAGCGTCGCGAGATGCCCGATATCGACATGGACTTTGCCGACAACCGCCGCGATGAGGTGATCCGCTACGTGGCAGAGAAGTACGGGCGCGACCGGGTGGCGCAGATCATCACCTTCGGCACCCTGGGCGCGAAGGCGGCGATCCGCGACTCGGGCCGGGCGCTGGGCGTACCCCTTGGCGACACCGACCGCGTGGCGCGGATGGTGCCCAACCAGCTCAACATCTCGGTCGAGCATGCGATCTCACAGTCGCAGGATCTGCAGCAGGCGAAGAACGAAGACTCGACGATCAATGAACTCTTGCGGTTCGCGCAGCGGCTGAACGGGGTGGTGCGGAACACGTCGACTCACGCCGCGGGAGTGGTTATCTCGCAAGAGCCGCTGGCGGAGAACGTGCCGCTGCGGCGTCCGGTGAATGAATCCTCGGATGAGGACTGGATCCCGATGACGCAGTGGGGGATGGATGAAGTGGCCGCGGTCGGTTTGTTGAAGATGGATTTTCTCGGACTGACCAACCTGACGATTCTCGAGGAGGCGGTGGCGCTCTGCCGGGAGCACGAGCGCGTCGAAGTCGACTACGTCAATCTGGCTGACGGCAACGAAAAGACCTTCGAGATGCTGGCGACTGGAGACACGTTCGGCGTGTTCCAGCTTGAGTCAGGTGGGATGCGCCGGGTCGTCGAGGATCTGAAGCCAACATCGATCCGCGATCTGGCCGCCCTGTTGGCCCTCTACCGGCCCGGGCCGATGGAGCACATTCCACGTTTCATCGAGAGCAAGCACGGACGGGTGGCGGTCACCTATCCGCACGATGATCTGGGCGAAATCCTGGACGATACCTATGGGGTGATCGTCTACCAGGATCAGGTTTTGCACATCGCGCGGAAATTTGCCGGCTACACCTTGGGCCAGGCCGACGTCATGCGGAAGGCGATGGGCAAGAAAATCGCGTCGGTAATGAAGGCTCAGCGGGGCAAGTTCCTTGAGGGGGCGCTGAGCAACGGCTACAGCGAGCAGGATGCGGAAACGATCTTCGAGTTGATCGAGCCGTTCGCGGGCTACGCCTTCAACAAGGCGCATGCCGTCTCGTACGCGGCGATCGCCTATCAGACCGCCTGGTTCAAGGCGAATTATCCGGCGCCCTACATGGCAGCGGTGCTGCGGGCAGCGGCGGGCAACAGCGATCGGGTGCGGGAGGCCGCGGCCGAGTGCGGCCGGCTAGGCATTCCCCTGCTGTTGCCAGACGTCAACCGCTCGGAGGCGACGTTCACGCTGGAGAAGATGGCGGACGGCCGCAGTGCGATCCGCTTTGGCCTGGGGACCATCAAAAACGTCGGTTGGGCGGCTGTTGAGCCGTTGATCGAGGAACGGAAGCGGAGCGGCCCGATCCTGAACGCGAGTGATCTTGCGGAGCGACTTGATTCGAAGTCGATGAACCGGCGAGCGATGGAAGCGTTGGCAAAGGCCGGCGCATTCGACTCGATCGAGTCACGCGGCGCAATGGTGACGGCGGCGGCGGACATCATCAAGCGAGCGCGTCGAGCGCAGGAGCTTCGGGATAGTGGTCAGACCTCGATGTTCGACCTGTTCGGCACCGAGGTCGCTACGCCGGCGCCAACGGTCGAGCTGGAAGAGGGTGTGGACGCGACGCACCACGAGCAACTCAACTGGGAACGGGAGTTGCTGGGGGCTTACGTCTCGGAGCATCCTCTGCAGGCGGCGACCCGTGCCCTGCAGGGTCGTGTGGATGCTCAGCTCTCGGAGCTGACCGAGGAGATGGCGGGCAACACGCAGACGGTGGCTGGGTTGGTCAACGGCGTGCGACAGCTGACGACCCGCAAGGGCGATCCGTTTGCGGCGGTGATGCTGGAGGACCTGTCGGGTACGGCGGAAGTGACGGTCTGGCCGGATCAATGGGCGCTCACGAAACAGATCTGGGAGCCTAATCAGATCGTCGTGACGACTGTCAGTATTCGGACGCGGATGGATCGGTTGACGCTGGCGGTGCAGTCGGTGGAGCCGTGGAGCGACCAGATGGCCAAGCCGTCAACCTCGCCGGTGTCCGGCGCCGGGGAGCCGCTGGGTGGAACTGGTGCGGTCGTGATCCCGGCGATCAAACAGGCACCGCCGCCACCGTGGATGTCGAAGCCTCGTGAACCGCTGCATTTGACCCAGGCAGGGAGAGAGGAGGCTGATGCCGAGGAGCCTGCAGCAATACCGACGCCCGCCACGAAGACGTCGCCGGACGCTGCAGCATCGGCCCTGTGGATCACGATCGATGAGTCGGGAGATGAAGCGGCCGACCGGCAGCTAATGGAACAACTCGAGGGTGGGCTGACCGCGATGAAAATGATGCACGTTGGTGACGATCCGATTTTTCTGCGTATCCGTTCAGGCGACCGAGTGGACGTGCTGGTCTGTTCCGACGAGTGGAGGCTGAAGGCCAATGACCAGGTGGTGCAGGTGGTCTCCGGGGCGTTGGGAGAGCGAGGCAGTGTGAGGATCGCCGAGCCGCCGGACACTGTTCGGCAAACGAGCGACAGCGCGGCCGGCTTGTAAATGACGCACAGGTTTTCTATAGTGAACTCAGGTTCTTCTGTGTCTGTATGTGTTGGGTCGTTCGCTATGGGTCGGTATGGTGTTGGGGCATACCCGGCGGATCGAGTGGAGCAATCAGATGAAGGTCGTGTTCTTCGAAGAGGTCGAGGGGACCGCGCTGGTCGGGGAGATCAAGGAAGTCAAGAACGGATTCGCGCGCAACTATCTGCTGCCGCGCGGACTGGCCGGCCCAACCACGCACAACAACCTGGTCCGGGCCGAGCGTCTGGCCCAGGCCGATGCGATTCGCCAGGAGAAGCTGGACGGCGAAGCAACTCCGGTGGCGACGGCGATCGTTGGAGCAGAGATGACCTTCCAGGCTCGGGTCGGCGAGCAGGGCCGATTGTTCGGCTCGATCACGGCCCGAGATATCGCCGAGCGGCTGACCGAGATCGCTGCGGATTCCGTGCCGGGCGCCACGATCGAACATCGGCAGGTGCTGCTGCCGCAGTCGCTGCGGTCGCTGGGTACCGAGGAAGTCCGGGTCCGGCTGACCCGCAATGTCTCGGCCCAGGTAACGGTGATCGTCGAGCCCGACGCCGACAGCGCCAATCTGAGCTTCGACGAGATCGTTGCCGAAGTCGACGAGGCGGAAGCCGCGGAGACAGAGGCCGTCGAGGTCGAGACCGCCGAGGAAGCGGAACCGGTCGAAGCTTAGCCGCGTCCGTTGCGGCCACCACGGCCCCGCTCCCGGAGGGGGGCGGCCGTGGTTTCTAGCGATCCAACCTATGACGAATTGGCCGACGAGTACGGTCAGAACGGCCGCTCGCGTTCGGCCCCGCGCGGCGTGCCACAGGATCAGGCGGCGGAAGAGTCGGTTCTGGGCGCGATTCTCGCCGAGCAAGGTGTCTACGAACGCCTCGCGGGGATGCTCGAGCCCGGGGACTTCATGGATCCGCGGCATCAGGCGATCTTTGCTGCGGTGCTCGCGGTGTTCGATCGCTATGAGGCGATCGATCAGATCACCGTAGCGGCCGAGCTTTCAGCACAAGGCCGTCTGCAGGAGGCCGGAGGACAGGCCTACCTGAACGAGTTGGTCTACGAGCTGCCGGCGACGGTCGGCGCCGAGCACTACGCACGGCTGGTTCAACGAGCCTCGACCTACCGCGACATGATCCGCGCCGCGGGCGAGATAGGAGAGCTCGCGTACCGAGCCGATCCCAATATCGGTGAATCGTTGACTCAGGCGGTGGAGCTGCTGTACGGGGTTCGCGGAGCGGATCGTCGGCAGGATTTTCGTCTGTTGCAGGACCTGCTCAGCGACGTGCTCGGCGACGGAAGCGAGGAAGACGCCGGCGTCGACGGTCCGACGCGGACCGGGTTCCAGGATCTCGATGCCTTGTTGAACGAAGGGATGCATGCCTCAGACCTGATCGTGCTGGCGGCGCGACCGTCGGTGGGGAAATCGGCGTTGGCCTTGACGATCGCGCGCAATGCGGCGATCGGTCAACAGCTACCGGTGGCGATCTTCTCCCTGGAAATGTCGGCAGAGCAGGTGGCCGGCAGATTGGTCTCCGCCGAGTCGCGTGTGGAGAGTGCTCGGCTTCGTGTGGGACGTCACACCGAGGAGCAGGAAGGACGAATCTCACGAGCGATCGGATTGCTCAGCCGCGCCGAGATTCACATCGACGACACGGCCGGACAGACGCTGGCCGAAATTCGGGCCAAGTCGCGAAATCTGCACACCAGGTTGCAGGAACAGGCTCACCGACGGGGCAACGGCCACAACGGACTGGGCCTGATCATCGTCGATCACATTCAGCTGGTGCATGGATTTTCGCGAGCGCCGGCGGACACGAATCGTGTCAGCGAGATTTCGCTTATCTCGCGGACGCTCAAAGAGATCGCGCGGGAGCTTCAGATTCCGATTCTGGCGCTGTCGCAGCTTTCGCGTGCCGTCGAGCGGCGCCATCCCCCGGTGCCTCAACTGTCGGATCTGCGCGAAAGCGGCTCAATCGAGCAAGACGCCGACGTGGTGGTCTTCATCTATCGCGAGGACATGTACGACCGGGATGAGTACCAGGATGACCTCGTGGCGGATGCCGTTCATCAAGGTCGCAACGAGATTGCACAACTGCTGGTGGCCAAACATCGCCACGGCGCCGTGGGCCGGGTCGACGTGAGATTCGTGCCGGCTGTGGCCAAGTTCGAGGACTTCTACGCGCAGCCCGAGCCCGACGAGGACGGATTCTGATGAGCTTCGACGGATTTCCCTCGGGCGCTCCGATGACGCCGTTACCGCAGGCCTTGCTGCGCGATCTGGCGCCGGCAATGAGCGATCCGGCCGAGCTGATCGTCACGCTCTATGCGATTGAAGCGCTGGCCAGAGTGCGACGCTTTCCGCGACGCCTGAAGTGCCATGACCTGCGCGAGCTTCGGCCAATGATCGAGGCGCTGGCCAACATGTGCGCTCCGCGCGATGTGGACGAGGCGTTCGACGCCGGACTCCAGGCGGCCATCGGGCGAGGCGCGCTGTTGATCGGACGCTCGGTGGAGGACGGCCGTTGGGTGGAGTGGCTTGCGCTCAACGACGGCGACGGACGACGGGCATTGGACGCAGCATCGATGCCACCGGCCTCGGCTCCGGTGTACGGTCGGGAATCCGTGTACAGCACCGCGCCCGAAATCTGGCAGAGTGCGTTTGGGACGCCGATGCCGGCGATCCTGACCGAGGAATTGAAGTCGGCGGAAGCGCGCTACGGCTCGGACTGGTTGCACGACGCATTCTCCGAAGCTGCAGCCAACGGCGCGCGTAGCTGGCGCTACGTCCAGGCGATTCTCGAACGCTGGGAGACGGAGGGACGCGATGGCGGAGATGCAACGGCTCGGACCGCTGCTGGCGGGTTTGAGACATCCCGCTACCGACACCTCTTCCGGGAGTGATGCTGAAGAGCTCACCCGTGACCAATCGCTCTGGATTGAAGAAGGCTCTGCGGATTGCGAGACGTGCGGAGGCGCAGGCTACGTACGGGTCTCCAGGCCGATAGGCGATCCCGAATTCGGGCGCGTCCAACCGTGTGAGTGCCGCCGGGCCGAGCAGGCGGTATTGATCGCAGCGCGGCTGCAGCGTCTGAGCAACCTGGGCCCGCTGTCCGATGCGAGGTTGTCGGAAGACGAGGCCTCACAGGAGCCGGCGGCTTCTGGATGCGCATTCGCCGACTCGCCGGACGAGGAGTCCGGCTGGCTGCTGCTCACCGGTAGTGCCGGCTCGGGCCGGACCAGACTTTCGGCGGAGATGGCGAATCGGCGGATTGCCGAGGGTCGGCCGGCGCTCTACTTTGTCGCGGCTGACCTGCTCGATCGGCTGCGCTCGGCGATGAATGCGCCCAGCGGAGGCGATTTCTCGTACGCGCTGCTGTTTGAGCACGTCCGCGACGCGCCATTCCTGATTCTCGACGATCTGGATTGCATCTCGCCGACTGACTGGGCGCGGGAGAAGCTGTTCCAACTGCTCAATCACCGGCGTAACAGCGGCCGGCGGACGGTGCTGGTGTCGGAGAGAGCCGATCTGTCGGCGATCGGTTTGCAATCATTCCTGACCCTGGACCTGGTGCGGTTGGACCTGGGCGGCACGGCGACCGGAACGCGTTACCGGGAGTTCGGTGGGATGACTGAGGCGGTGCTGTCCCGATACACCTTCGACAGTTTCCGTGAGCAAGGTCTAGGCGGACACGGTGAAGCGGAGAATCTGCCCCGGGCGAAAGCCACAGTGATGGAATGGGCGGAACGCCCGGCGGGCTGGCTGACGCTGATCGGCGGTACCGGAGTGGGCAAGACGCATCTCGCGGCCGCGGCCGCCAACGACCGGCTGGCGGTCGGCGCCAGGGTCTGTTTCGCGGTCGTGCCTGAACTACTTGACGCGCTACGAGCCTCGTACCGGGACGACGGGGAAGCGTCGTTCGAGGAGACGTTCGACTGGCTGAAGAACGTTGACGTGCTGATACTTGACGATCTCGGGGCTCACCAGGCGACAGAGTGGGCGAATGAGAAGCTGTATCAGCTCTGCGCGTCGCGTTATCTGCGTCTCGCACCGACGCTGATCACCACGAATGTGGCGCCCGAGAGCCTCGATCCACGACTGGCATCACGGCTCATGGACAGCCAACGCGGCACGGTGCTCTATGTGAAGGCCAAGGACTATCGGACGGACCAGCCGGCGATAGTCGTCAATCAGCCGAGGCGTCGACCTCGGCGGCGGCGGTGAGTGAGCCTTCAATCCACTCCTCGCCGTCGGCCCAGACCTCTTTTTTCCAGATGGGGACGATCGCTTTGAGCCGGTCGATGCCGTAGTGGCAGGCTTCGATGCCATCGCCGCGGTGGGCCGAGGCAACGGCTACGGCGACCGAGGCCTCGCCGATTTCCAGCCGTCCAACGCGGTGGTGCATGGCAATATCGAGGACATCCCAGCGATCGCGGATCTCTGTGGCAATCTGGCGCATGACCTTGGTCGCCATGGCGGGATAAGCGTCGTACTCGAGGAAATCGACGTCACGGCCCAGATTGTTGTCGCGGACCACACCGACGAACAGAGAGACGGCGCCCGCCTGCGGCGACAGCACCAGGTCATGCAGTGCCGTCGGGTCGAGGACAGCATCTGTGATCTTGAAGAAATCATCGTCCGAGCCGCCGCTGACCGGTGGGATCAGAGCTACTTCGTCACAGGCAGAGACCGGGTGATCGGCCGGAACATACTCAGCGTTGACTGCGAACATAATCGAATCGCGCATGCCGTCGAGCTGAGGAAAACGGTCGACGAACGCATCCATCACCAGCGCCGCCGTCAGCGGTTGAGGCAGGTCGTACAGCTCGATCTGCCGGGCGCCACAGGTCTCGGCGAGGTTGGCGAAGAGTTGTACGGTGAGGCGCATGAACTCAGTCTATCGACCGATCAGTGTCGCGCTCGACGCGCTGGAGACGCTTGCCGAAGTCATCTTGCCGTCGCACTGCGCGTCGTGTGGGTCGGCGGGTGATCTACTCTGTCGCGCCTGCAGGGGACTGCTAGAACTGGCCGATGGCAATCGTTGCCGGCACTGCTGGATGCGTTCGGCGGAGCCGGTCTGCCGTGAGTGTCTGTCGAAACCGCTGGCTGTCCGGGAGTTGCGCTCGGAGTTTGTCTACGACGGACCGGCGCGAGCCGCGGTGCTGGCCCTGAAGCACCGCAGTGTGACCGGGTTGGCCGGGATTCTGGTCGGTATGTCGAGCGAGATTCGTCCGGCACCGGATATCGATCTCATCGTCCCGATCCCGATTCCGCTGCTGCGCAAACGTCGACGAGGCGGAAATCAGGCCGAACGCCTGGCCCGAGCGGTGTCCGAGCGGACGGGATTGCCCGTCGACGCTCGAGCCCTGCGTCGACGGGGATGGTGGGGTCCGAGGCAGGCGCAGGCGCAATCGCGCGCTGACCGACGCCGCATCGTGGCCGGGGCCTTCGTCGCTGATCAAGGCCGAGTCGACGGGCGCGGCGTCCTCTTGGTGGACGACGTGTCGACCACGATGGCGACGCTATCCGAGGCGGCGAGGACGCTGCTCGCGGCCGGGGCGACGGTTGTTGACGCCTGGACGGCCGCACGAGCGGACTGAAATGAGCTCAAATCGGGCGGCGGAATGCTGGCTCTGCTACCGGCCATTTGGAGACGACTCTGAGGTGGTCCGGATGGTCGACGAAGCACGTGCCGCGGTCGTTCGCGACACGGCAAGTCGAGCCCGCCAGGCCGGGTTTCATCGCGTCAGGGTGTTTTCGACGGTTGAGATAGACGGGCTGCCCGTCGAACGGACTCGGCCGGACGAACCAGTCGGGAGCATCGTCTCGCGGGCCGCCGCTGGCCTCGAAACTCCCGTCTGCTACGCCGGCAGCGGGATGCCGGCGATGTCGAGCCAGGACTGGTCGCAGGTGATCACGTTGCTCGAAGACGGACGAGCAGTGTCCAATCGGATGTTCTCCTGCGATTGGGTCGGCGTGCCCAGCGCTCGGATGTTGGCGGTAGCAGAAAAGGAGGAGGTAGATAACCGATTCGCCCGAAGGCTGCGCGACGAATCCGCGGTCGAAGTTCTCCTGTTTGAGCGCTCGCCGCGAGTGTTGTTTGATCTCGATACGCCGGCCGACCTTGCCGTGCTCGCAGCCTGTTCCGAAGTGGGGTCTCTGCAGATTGGAACCGAGCTCCGCCTTGTCATTGGGCAGTGGTGGGACTTGCTCGGACCTGCCGTGGATCGTGCAGCTGAGGCGTTTGAGGTGATGACCAGACACGAAGCTGAACTCATGATTAGCGGGCGGGTCAGCGGATCCGACTGGTCGGTGGTTGATCGGGATACGTCGTGCCGGGTGCGGGTGCTCTCGGAGGAGCGGGGCCTGAGAACTCGGGGAGTGCCCGCACGGTCGCTCCTGGCTTCACTCTATGAATACGCCGGTACGGAAGGGTTCGTGACGCGTCTCAGCGCTGTGTGCGACTCGATGCTCTGGGACACGCGGCCGTTCTTTTTGCACCTCGGCTGGAATCCGACTCGCAGCGATCGGTTCTGGTCGGACATGGGCCGTTGGGACGAGATAGCGGATGCTCGCTTGCGGGATCTGGTTCGCGGCCTTGCACCGCATAGGGCCCTGATGGGTGGGCACTCACTGGTCGCCGGCGGGATGCTGGCCGGGATCGATCAGGCCTGGACGCGGCGAGAGTTGTCTGGTTGACTCTGCGTTCTTGACCGCGTGTAAGCTGAGGTCGACTGTGATTCGTGTGCTGCCGGGCGTCTGATTCGGTAGCGGCCCGACTGGCTCGGGTCTCCGCAACGCGAATGGGTGTGAAATGGCGCTGACGCTGGCAGGGGCTGCCCTCGGTGCAGTCGACCAAGAGATTGCCGCCGCGATCGAGTCGGAAGCGGGCAGGCAACGCGACGGACTCGAACTGATCGCCTCAGAAAACTACCCGTCCGAACCGGTGCTCGCGGCCATGGGTTCGGTGCTGACCAACAAGTACGCCGAGGGCTATCCGGGGCGTCGCTACTACGGCGGCTGTGAGTTCGTCGACGTGGTCGAGGAGCTCGCAATCGAGCGGGCCAAGTCGTTGTTCGGCGCAGATCACGCGAACGTCCAGGCGCACTCGGGGACCCAGGCGAATATCGCTGCGTACTTCGCCCTGCTCTCGCCGGGTGACACGGCGATGGGACTGGAACTCAACCACGGCGGCCACCTGACCCACGGCCTCCCGGTGAACATCTCCGGTCGCTGGTTCGAGTTCGTCTCCTACGGCGTCGACCCCGAGACCGAGCAGATTGACTACGACGCAATGGCAGCGGCGGCGCGCGAGCACCGCCCCAAGGTGATTGTGGTTGGCGCGACGGCATACCCGCGCGTGTATGACTTCGCCAGGGCAGCCGAGATTGCGGAGTCAGTTGATTCGGTGTTGGTGGTCGATATGGCGCACGTCGCCGGCCTGGTTGCAGGTGGCGTGCATCCCTCGCCGGTTCCCTATGCCCCCGTGATCACCACCACGACGCACAAGACGTTGCGCGGACCCCGCTCGGCGTTGATCCTGACCAACTCCGAGATGGCGCGGCCGATTGATCGGGCGATTTTTCCCGGCACCTCGGGCGGTCCGCACATGCACACGATTGCGGCCAAGGCCGTTGCCCTGAAGGAAGCGGCGACGCCGGAGTTCAGCGAGTACGCGAGGCAGATTGTGGCTAACGCTCGAGCCCTCGCGGACGGCTTGCAGTCGGAAGGCTGGCGGCTCGTATCGGGCGGCACCGACAATCATCTGCTGCTGCTGGACGTTGGAGTCAAGGGATTGACCGGCAAGGCAGCCGAAGCAGCGCTGGACGAGGCTGGAATCACGGTCAACAAGAACACGATTCCATACGACAGTCAGCGGCCGACGGTGACCTCGGGGATCCGGATCGGGACGCCGGCACTGACCACCCGGGGGATGTGCGAGAGCGAAATGCGTCGCGTCGCCAGTTTGATCAGCCGGGTGCTCGATCACATCAACGACACAGCCGAGCAATCCCGCGTGCGTGCCGAAGTGCGCGAGCTGGCCTCGGGCTTCCCCATTCCCGGCATCGGCGACCAGAGATAGTTGACGGACCAGATCCGATCAGAGGAGCGAGCTATGGCGCAAGGTGAAACCGAGTACGAGATCATGGTGGTCCTGCACCCCGACATCGTGGGTGAGCAGGTGGAAGAGCGCATGGCGCATCTGCGCGGGACCCTGGCCGAACACGGGAACGACGTGACTGAAGTGATCGACTGGGGCCGTCGACGACTCGCCTACCCGATCAGACAGTCGTATGAAGGCCACTACCTGATCGCTCATTACCAAGGCGGAGCGGACGCCCGAGGCGATGAGTTGGAGCAGTCACTGCTGATCGACGAGCAGGTTCTGCGCCATCTGATCGTCCGCCGAGACCATTAGTCTGCCCAGCGAAGACGGCAGAAGGTGCTGACATGGCGAGTCTGAACAAGGTGATGATCATCGGCAACCTGGGCCGGGATCCGGAGATGCGGTTCACGGCCAACGGCCAGGCGGTGGCCAACTTCAGCGTCGCCTGCAATCGTCGCTACACGACTCGCGACGGCGAGCAACGAGATGAAACAGAGTGGGTGCGCGTGGTTTGCTGGGGACGTCAAGCGGAGATCGCGGGACAGTACCTGCAGCGCGGGTCACAGGTCTACGTCGAGGGTCGGCTTCAGACCCGGTCATGGGAAGACCAGCAGGGCCAGACCCGATACATGACGGAGGTCGTGGCCAACAACTTCCAGTTCCTGGGTAGGCGAGGCGACAGCGCCGGCGGGGACTTCAGCGGCGGTGGTGGTGACTATCAGAATGCACCAGACGATTTCGGCGGAGGCCCCGACGCGGGTGATCTGCCGTTCGAGTAATCCATCAGCACACAGACCGATTTGTGGAGAGTTAGATGACGACTGAATCAGAACCAGCGATCGAAGCGGCGCCGGCTCCCTCACCGGCGCCGAGAATCACGCCCTCGCCCGAATCGGGCGAGCGGCTGCCACAGATGATCGAGCGGACGCGGCGACGGGGACGCCGTCGACGGGCGCCCGTGTTTACTCCGCAGGAAGTGGCGACGATCGATTACAAGGATGTGGACCGGCTGAAGAAGCTGCTCTCCGATCGCGGACGCATCGAGCCACGGCGTAAGACCGGTCTGACGGCCAAAGATCAGCGCAAGATCGCACGCGAAATCAAGCGAGCGCGCCAGGTCGCTCTGCTGCCATACACGGCCGAGCACATGCGTCAGACATCGCGGTTCCGCATGGTCACCCGAATGGCGCAGCGAGCAATGCGAGCCGAACTTGACGACGCGCCCCCCTCGGAACCTGAGGAAGGCGGAGCCGCGCTCGATCCGTCGGCCACGGAATCTGCGCCGGCTGAATCGCCAGCGGCCGAAGCGTCTGCAACTGAAGTGCCAGCGGCCGAGGCGCCAGCAGCTGAAGCGGCGGTGGCCGAAACACCTGCAACCGAAACGGCGGTGGCAGAAACGCTGGTTACCGAACCAACGGAACCCGAATCCCCGGCAGTTGAGCCCCGGGTTGACGAAGCTCAGGAAGCGGCGCCGAACGAGGAATCCGGCGACTGATGGAGGAAGCGCTTGGGGTCGGGCTGCTCGGTCTGGGCGTCGTCGGACGCGGCGTTCTCGAGGCCTTGCAGCGCAATGCCCGGGCCTATGAGGCGCGTGGTGGCCGTCGCCTCGAAGTCCGCGCCGCAGCGGTGCGCAATGTTGCGGCTCGAGCAGAGCTGGCCGCGGCTGGCCTGTCTGTCGTCGCTGACCCCAGGGCCGTCGCGACCCGGCCTGACATCGACCTCGTGGTGGAGTTGATGGGTGGTGAGGAGCCCGCGACCGGCTGTATCGAGGCGGCGCTGTCGGCTGGCAAGTCGGTGGTGACCGCCAACAAAGAAGTCATGGCCAAGAGCGGACCGGCGCTGTTGAAGCTGGCGGAGGCATGCGGGGCGGAGCTGAGGTACGAAGCGAGCGTCGGTGGCGGGATTCCCATCATTGGCGTCTTGCAGCGTGATCTTCAGGCCAATGAAGTGTCATCGGTCCGGGCGATCATCAACGGCACGACGAACTACATGATCACCGCCATGTCGCGCGACGGGATGAGCTACGAGGATGCGCTGGCTGACGCGCAACGCCTGGGATATGCCGAGGCCGATCCGACCAACGACGTCGATGGCATTGACGCCGCCTACAAGCTGGCAATCCTTGCCTCGCTGGCATTTCACTCGCAGATCGGTCCCGAGGACGTGCATTGCGAAGGCATCCGCTTGCTGACCGCGAGAGATTTTTTCCACGCCCGTAACCTGGGCTACTCGATTCGCATGTTGGCGACCGCTCGGCAAACACCTTTAGGTCTCGACCTCCGCGTTCATCCGACTCTGGTCCCGACCGAGGATCCGATGGCCGGGGTCGAAGGCGTACTTAATGCAGTGTCGGTGTCCGGAGAGCCCATCGGATCCGTGGTCCTCGAGGGGCCGGGAGCGGGTGCCGGGGCCACATCGAGCGCTGTGGTAGCCGATATCCTCGAGGTCGCTGGCCGCCTGGTCTCTGGACAGACCCCCAGGCGCCTGCGGCAAATCGACCAATCGCCGCGGTTCGCCTCACTGGCCGATATTCACGTTCGGACCTATCTCCGCCTGGAAGTCCCCGATCGTGCAGGTGTGCTGGCAGAATTGGGTGCGGCGTTCGCTGCCGAGGGCGTGAGCATCGCGTCGGTGCTCCAGACGCCGCATCCTGAGCGGAGCCAGTCGGCGGATCTGATAGTGACGACGCACGCGTGCAGCGATGGCGCCCTGGATCGGGTCCTGCAAGGACTGGATCGTTCCGACTCCGAAATCGAACTCGGGGTACGGATTCGGATCGAGGATGGCTGTGACAACGACTGATCCAGTTGAAGGGGCCGACACTCGCTGGCTGCGGCTCGAGGAGACAGTCGCGGGGCTGCGCGATCGCACTTCCGAGCTGGCCCAGTCGCACGTGCGCGACGAGCGAGAGCTCAACAACCTGGACCAGCGCCTGCGGGAACTGGAGGGCAGAGCAATCTCGCTGGCCTCCGAGATCGGTGCCGCCATGCGGCAGTTGGATGAGCTCAATGCGTTGCGTGAACGGGTCAACCGCTTCAACAGCGAGTTAGATGAGAACAAGGAACTGGCCGATGCGACCATCCGCCAGCTGCGCCAGGAGGTCGACGGACAACGCGAATCGGGCAACGACTCGAACCGAAGGTTGCAAGCGAGTGAGAAGGCTCTCAACGACCTGCGAGAGCGCTTGGCTGTATTCGACGAAGCAATCCGTCGAACCAACACTGAGGGTGGCGAGATCGCCCACCGGCTCTCGCAGATTGAGAACGGCCAAGTGGCACTCGGCGCGAGAATCTCAGCCAACGCGGACGGACTGCGCCGCGCCGCGAGCGAGGAAAGCTCCCTCGAAACTCGCGTCGAGGCCATGGAGCGACAGCTGTTTGGACTGACCGAACGGGTCGACCTGTCATATCAAAATCTCCGCCGCGTCCAGGAGACGGCCGAACAATGGGACGATTTGCGCAACAACGTCGAAGCGTTGCGGGGGCGAGTGGAAGAATCGTTGCAGGCGCTGGATGCATCAAAAGCAGTCGTCTCCTCTGTGCAGCGAGGGTTCGAGGCCTTGGAGGAGCGAATTGGCAACGTCGAGCGGGTCGGCGAGCAGCTGAGGGCTCGCGACGCTCGTCGCGAGCGGGCCGTGGCTTCTCTGGGCGACAAGATCGAGAGCGTGTCGACGCTGTCCGCGCAGGAGCAGGACCGCTTCGTCGCAATGCAAGAGCAGATTCGACGACGACAGATAGAGGAACTGGAGCAGGAGATCCGCGAGCTGAAGTCGTACCTGCGAGTTCGGGGCGATGGCTAGCAACGCCCTGCGGACTGGCCTCTCGATTGGCGGCGGAGTGCTGGAACGCTACGCCGATTGGCTGCCGCTGACCGAGGCGACACCGTGCATCACGTTGGGCGAAGGCAGTACCCCGCTGGTACGCGCCGAGAGCCTGGAACGGGCGACGGGCGCCGATGAGGTGTGGTTGAAGTTGGAACTCTGCAACCCAACCGGTTCCTTTAAGGATCGCGGGATGGTCGTGGCGGTGGCGAAAGCAGTGGAACAGAGCGCGTCGGCTGTGCTCTGCGCGTCCACAGGTAACACCAGCGCCTCGGCGGCTGCCTATGCCGCACGCTGCGGCCTGCGAGCCTTCGTCCTGGTGCCGGAAGGACGGATCGCCCAGGGCAAACTGGCCCAGGCCGCCGCCCACGGAGCCCGCGTTCTGGCTGTAGACGGCAATTTCGACGATGCCCTGAGACTTGCCCAGGAACTGACCGATCAGTTGCCGTTGGCGCTGGTCAACTCGGTCAACCCATATCGCATTGAAGGTCAGAAGACGGCCGCAATGGAGATCGTCGACTCGCTCGGCGATGCACCCGATCTGCATTGTATCCCGGTCGGCAACGCCGGCAACATCACCGCCTACTGGAAGGGCTACTGCGAATACTTCCACGCCGAAATCGCATCTCGGCGGCCGCGGATGCTGGGGGTCCAGGCTGCGGGAGCGGCGCCTCTGGTCCACGGTCATCCAGTCGAAAAACCGGAAACCATCGCCACAGCAATCCGGATTGGTGCTCCGGCGTCATGGGATGGCGCGATCGCTGCGCGTGACGAATCGGAGGGCGCGATAATCTCGACCACCGATGAGCAGATCCTGGACGCGTACCGAATGTTGGCTGATGCCGAGGGTGTGTTCTGTGAGCCCGCGTCTGCGGCATCTGTGGCTGGGATGCTGGCTCGTCACGGTGATGGTTCGCTGGCCGGACAACGCGTAGTTTGCACGATCACCGGTCACGGACTGAAGGATCCTGAGCGCGCCGTCGAGTCTGTCACGGCGGATGTTGTCGAGATCGACTCGGATTTCGCTCAGGCGGTTGCGGCGATCGAAGAGGGGCTGCAATGAGTGGGCTAGTCGATCGGGATCGGGCCGAGACGGCGGTTCGTGAGTTGCTCCAAGCCCTCGGTGAAGACCCTGAGCGCGAGGGCTTGCTTGACACCCCGAGACGTGTCGTGGCTGCATTTGAAGAGACCCTGGGCGGTCGAGAGGTCAACATTCCCGAGTTGCTCTCGGTTGGCTTTGAAGAAGGCCACGACGAAATGGTGATTCTCCGCGACGTGCCGTTCTTCTCGATGTGCGAGCATCATTTGATGCCCTTTCATGGCGTCGCGCACGTCGGCTATGTGCCCAATGGCCGAGTTGTGGGTCTTTCCAAGCTGGCCCGCTTGGTTGACGCGATTGCACGCCGGCCTCAACTCCAGGAGCGACTCACCGCCCAGATTGCCGACATGCTGATGAAGACCCTGCAACCGCAGGGGGCGGCGGTGGCCGTCGAAGCGGAACATCTCTGTATGCAGATGCGGGGCATCAAGAAACCCGGCTCGAGAATGCTGACCTCGGCGATGCGCGGCAGCTTCCTCGAACAGCAAGAGACGCGTGCGGAGTTCCTCTCGCTGGTGGGGACGCAACGGCTGTGAGCTTGACGGTGGTGCGAGGGGGTTTCGCCGAACTGGGCGAGCGTTGGAGCGACCTGTGCCGCGCCACCGATGCGATGCCGTTCTCTACGCCGCAATTCGGACAGGCATGGTGGTCCGTGTTTGGTGAAGCAAGTGAGACCGAGTTGGAACTGGTCGGACTGGAAAACGGCACCGGGGAACTGGTCGGCCTGGCACCGCTCAAGCGCGGTGGCGCACACTGGACGTTCGCCGGAGATCATGAAGTCTCGGACTATCTCGGTCCGGTTGCGAAGACTGGCCAGGAGTCGCAGCTGGTCTCCGCTGTATTGGATCGGTTGGACGCCGCAGGGGCGAATTCGGTCGAGTTCCGCGGAATCGAGCCTGGCTCGAAGTGGGCGGAGGCCTTCGCGGCCGCCGCCGAACGAGGCTGGACCGTCGAGGTCGACGAAGAGGCTGTCTGTCCCACAGTCGAACTCAAGGGCGGCTGGGAGGAGTACCTCGCCTCGCTCCGCTCTCGCGATCGGCGCGAAGTTCGGCGCAAGTTGCGTCCGCTGAGGCAACTGCGCGGTGCGGTCAGCTTCGATTCCGTCGACTCGCCAGGCGATGTCTCTCGCCACATGCCCGAATTCATGGAGATGATGGCCGATTCGCGCGGCGACAAGGCGGTCTTCCTGACCGATGCAATGCGCACGTTCTTCGAGCGGTTGAGCGCGTCGCTCTCGGAAGCCGGACGCCTTCGTCTGTATGTGATGTCGGTTTCCGGTGAGCCGGCGGCAATGGTGTTGTGCTTCGTCGCGCGCAATCAACTGCTGCTGTACAACAGTGGCTATGCCCCCAAGTTTCGCGACCTGTCCGCCGGGCTGGCCTCTAAGGTGCTTTGCATTCGCGACGCGGTGGAGCGAGGCATGTCGAGCGTGAACTTCCTGCGTGGTGACGAACCGTACAAATACGAGCTGGGCGGCAAGGACGCCGTCGTTCACCTGCTACGCCTGACGCGGGAGGGCTCCTGATGTTGAGACGCCGCCGACTGGCCGTGATGTCGACGCATACGTCTCCGTTGGCGCGGGCCGGCACGACCAAGGCCGGCGGGATGAACGTGTATGTGGCCGACCTCTCGCGGCACCTTGCGGATGTGGGCTGGGAAGTCGATGTGTTCACGCGCCGCGACCGAATCGATGCTCCCGACGTCGAAGAGCTGGCGCCAGGAGCTCGGCTGTTCAACGTCGACGCCGGGCCGCCGGTCGGACTGCCCCCAATTGAGATCGGCGCCCACGTGTCCGAGTTCACCTCCGGTGTCGAGCAGATCGTCGCGCGGCGAGAGCCATACGATCTGATTCACTCCCACTATTGGGTCGCCGGCCTCAGCGGGATCGAACTGTCGCGGCAGTGGCAGGTACCGCACGTGGTGATGTTCCACACACTTGGGGCAGTCAAAGAAGTGTTCCAACAACCTGAACCCCCGTTTCGGATCGCTGGCGAGCGAAGGGTCATCGCCTGCGCCGACGCGGTCATCGGCGCGACATCGCACGAGCGTGCCTTCCTGATCGGTCAGTACCAGGCCGATGCCTCCCGCGTCCAGGTGGTCCCCTGCGGGATCGACCTTGATTCCTTCCACCCCGCCGGTGTCGATGAATCTCGCCGTCGAGTGGCCGCTGCCTTGCCCGAACTCGGTGTTGAAAACGGTCCCGGCATCCTCTTCGTCGGGCGACTCGAACAGGCGAAAGGTGCGGACCTGTTGGTCCGTGCGCTGCCGTTGATTGAGAGTCAGCCGTCCACTTCTCTGTGGATCGTGGGAGGTGATGAGCGGGACGAAGATGAACGCGCGAGGCTTCGGGCGCTGGCGGTCGAGTGCGGGGTTGAGCATCGGGTCAAGTTCGTCAACGCCGTTGACCGCCGCCGCCTGCCCGATCTCTATCGCAGTGCGGCGGTCTGCGCAGTTCCTTCCGCGTACGAATCGTTCGGTCTTGTGGCGGTGGAGGCGATGGCTTCGGGGACCCCGGCCGTGGCGACACGGGTCGGCGGACTGGCAAGCACGATTACGCATGGCAAGACGGGGCTCCTCGTAGGCAATCGACAGCCCGAAGGGTTCGCCTCTGCCATCGACCAACTCTTGGCCGACGAGGCCCTGCGTCAGCGTATGGGAGTGGCGGCCGCAGCGGAGATGACGGTGTTCTCCTGGCGCAGCGTGACTCGGAGTATTCTCGGGGTGTACGAGGACCTGTTGAGCGAGCGGGACATCTCCGGCGCGCAGCGCGAATCCTGTTGCCCCGACCCGGTCGAGTCCTTGTTGGTGGCAGCCAGTTAGCCAACTGCCTGAACAATCGGACGAGGTGCGATGATGCCGGACGCTGAAGCTCCAGCGGATCCGCGCCGCGCCCTCGTCGTGATGGCCCACCCCGACGACATTGAGTTCACCTGCGGCGGTACGGTGGCGCAACTGGCCGACGACGGCTGGCACGTCACCTTCTGCCTCGTCACCAGCGGCGACAAGGGTACCAAGGACCCGATGCTCGGTCCGGCTGACCTCGGCGCACTGCGCGAGGCGGAGCAGGAGGCTGCGGCGTCGGAACTGGGGATCGAACGCTGCATCTTCCTGCGCGTTCCTGATGGCCACGTCGAAGACGGCTCGGAGTTCCGCGGACAGTTAGTCCGCGTGCTGCGCGAGGTGCGTCCCGAGCTCATGATTACCTGGGACGGCTATCGGGGCTTCAATCATCGCGATCATCGAACAGTGGGGATCGCTGCACTCGACGCTGTTTTTCCACTGGCACGCAATGCCAACTCATACGCCGAACAGGTGGCAACCGGCGTGGAACCCGTACGCGTCAACACGGTGTTGCTGGCCGGCAGCAACGAGCCGAATTTCTTCGTCGATGTGTCCGATCAGCTGGAACGCCGCATCGACGCGCTCCTGCGGCACGCGTCCCAGATACAGGCCCCCAACCGGGAAGAGATGGTCAAGCGGATGCGCAACCGCTCACAGCAGGCGGCTCGCGCCGGTCGGATCCCATGGTCGGAGGGTTTCCGCCGGCTGACCTTCGGAGAGGCTCGATCGCCGCGTCGTTCAGATGCCCTCAAGGCAGAGGCGAAGGCTCGGGAAGATGCGGAGCAGGCGGAGCCGTCCGATGGCTGAGGGCGTGCTGTTCCTGCTCTGGGCGAGTTTCGTGGCCGCCGGCTGTGCGGCCGTCACATCGGTCATGTATGCCTTACAACCGCGACTTCGGCTCGCTTGGGCTATCAGGCGCGTAGAAGCCACGGAACCACCCCTACCGGCACCGGAACCAGGCCCGGTTCGCTCGCCGACCCTCGGCGGAGTCGCGACGCTGAGCGTCTGGGCGGCGGCCGCGTTAGGTGTAGTCGGATTGGTGATGCGTTCGATCGCGCTTGATCACGCGCCCTACAGCAACCTGTTCGAGTTTTCGATGTCCTTCGGCATCGCGATCGTGCTGCTCTACGGCATCTTCGAGTTGCGCTCCGGCACCCGGCTGGCCGGGGCATTTGTCTTGCCCGTCGCCTGCGGCCTTTATGGCTCGGCGCTGGCCTTCCCCAGTCAGGGGCAGGAGATCCTCGTCCCTGCTCTGCAAAGTCCAACCCTGCTGAGCATTCATGTCGCCCTGATGATCCTCTCCTACGCGGTGCTGGCGGTCGCGTTCGGAGCCGCCGCGATGCACCTGGTACAGGGCTTTCCGTTGCGCGTGGAACGGTCGGGCGGGCGATACGAATGGCTTCCTTCTGCCGAACGCTGCGACGAACTGACATTTCGCGCTGTGCTGGTGGGATTCCCCCTGCTCGCCGCCGGGATCGCACTGGGCGCCTTCTGGGCCAACGACGCCTGGGGCCGCTACTGGGGCTGGGATCCGAAGGAGACAGCCGCACTGGTCACCTGGTTGATCTTCGCCACCTACATTCACGGGCGAGGACTGCGTCAACTTCGCGGGGCTCGCAAGGCCTGGATCGTCGTGTTGGGCTTTTTCGCCGTGATGTTCACCTACCTCGGCGTCAATCTGTGGATCTCCGGACTGCACTCCTATGCCGGCGTCTAGTCGATTCCCCGACTGCTCTGTTTGACAGGTGAGCAACACTGGGGAGCCGCAGTGCCGAAGCCGCAGACGCCGAATCTTGCAGGGTTGGCCCGATCTGAGATATCGTTGTGCTTCACACGCCTGTCGCCGACGGGGTCTGGCGTGTGGGAGGGTCGAGGCCGACCTGCGGTTGAAGACCACCGGCTCGCTGCCGGTTCGTTCAGCCAGCGGCTTTGACCCTGTATTCGTGCCACGATGCAACCGGTGCATCCGTCGCGAACCGACAGCGAGCAGGGAATAAGCAGCCGTGCCGACGATCAATCAGCTCGCCCGCAAGGGCCGCAAGAAATCCCGCAAGAAGGCCAAGGCGCCGGCGCTGCGTTTCCGCTACAACGCGCTGACCAGCCGCACGACGCAGGATTCTGGCTCGCCCCAGAAGCGCGGCGTCTGCACGGCAGTGCGGACCGTCACGCCAAAGAAGCCCAACTCTGCCTTGCGCAAGGTCTGCCGGGTGCGCCTGACCAACGGGATTGAGGTCACGGCCTACATCCCGGGCGAGGGTCACACTCTGCAGGAACACTCGATCGTACTCGTTCGTGGTGGCCGCGTGCGCGACTTGCCCGGCGTCCGTTATCAGGTCGTACGCGGCGCGCTCGATGCCCTCGGCGTTGCCGATCGAAAGCGCGGCCGTTCCAAGTACGGAACCCGCAAGACGGCAGGACTGACCACCGCGGCCACCCACTGACGGGTGGTCGTTTTAGTGTTGCAGGCCATCTCGGCCGTTGCCGAGAAGCTCCTGCGTTAGAGATGGATTGAACGACGTGCCGCGACGACGACGGCCCGACCGACACGAAATCAGGCCCGACGCGGTCTATGGATCACAGCGTCTCCAGATGGTGATCAATCGACTCATGCGCAACGGCAAGAAGGGCCGCGCAGAGAAGATCGTCTACAGCGCCCTCGATGTCCTTGAAGAACGAGTCCGCCAGGACCCGCTCGAAGTATTCGATCAGGCGCTGAACAACATCATCCCGGAAATGGAAGTTCGCCCCCGACGCGTCGGCGGTGCTACCTACCAGGTCCCGGTAGAGATTCGTCACGACCGGCGAACCTCGCTGGGCATTCGCTGGCTGGTGACCGCCGCGCAGTCCCGCAAGGGACGCCCGGCGCATCTGTCGTTGGCCGACGAACTACTCGACGCCTACAGCAGCAGCGGAGCCGCAGTGCGGCGCCGCGAAGAGACCCACCGCATGGCTGAGGCGAACCGCGCCTTCGCCCATTACCGGTGGTAGTCGTCAACGCAGAATCCAGACGCCTGAACGAGCAACGACGGATACCGACCGCAGAGACCCGCGCCAGTTGATCGCGCGGATTGCCCACCAGCGAGATCGACAACGGAGCTGAGCAGAGGACACGCGATACATGCCCGCTGACCCGCCCATCTCATCGCTCCGAAACATCGGCGTCATTGCCCACATCGACGCGGGCAAGACGACCGTGACCGAACGCATCCTCTATTTCACCGGCCGAACCTACAAGATCGGTGAGGTGCACGAGGGCACGGCCGTCATGGACTTCATGGAGCAGGAACGCGAGCGCGGCATCACGATCATGGCCGCAGCGACCTCCTGCGAGTGGAGCCAACACACGATCAACATCATTGACACACCGGGTCACGTCGACTTCACTGTCGAAGTTGAGCGTTCGCTCCGTGTACTCGACGGCGGCGTCGTCGTCTTCGACGCCGTGGCCGGCGTCGAGCCGCAATCCGAGACCGTTTGGCGGCAGGCCGACCGCTACCAGGTCCCGCGCATCTGTTTCGTCAACAAGATGGACCGAATCGGCGCCGATTACTGGCGCACGATGGAAATGATCCGCGACCGCCTCGGTATGATTCCCGTCCCGCTGCAGATTCCGATCGGCTCCGAGGACAAGTTCCAGGGCGTCATCGATCTGATTCGCGAGCGCGCCTGGTTCTTCAGCTCCGACCGCGACGCTCCGCCCGTCGAGGGCGACATCCCCGATGACTACGTCGCCGACGCCGGTCGTTGGCGCGAGACGATGATCGAGCGGATTGCGGAGTTCGATGAGCAGGTCATGATCTCCTACATCGAGGGGCACGAGCTCTCCATTGAAGAGATCGTCAAGGCCGTGCGCCGCGGCACGATCACCAACTCATTCACGCCGGTGCTCTGCGGCTCGGCGCTCAAGAACGTCGGCGTTCAGCGATTGCTGGATGCGATCGTTGACTATCTGCCCGCCCCGGACGAAGTGCCCCCGGTCGAAGGCGTCAGCCACGACGGTCCTGAGACTCGGCTCGCCGACCCCTCGGAGCCACTGACGGCGCTCGCATTCAAGATTGTGACTGACCCCTACGTCGGCCGAATTGCCTACGTGCGAATCTACGCCGGCACGCTCAAGGCCGGCGCCAGCGTCTACAACTCGTCGCGCGACGAAAACGAGCGCGTCGGACGCCTGCTCCGTGTCCACGCCGATGACCGCGAAGACATCGATCATGTCTCCGCCGGAGACATCGCGGCCTTCGTCGGCCCCAAGGAAACGTTTACCGGCGATACACTCTGCGCTCGAGAAGCGCCCATTCTGCTGGACCAGATCTCCTTCCCCGAGCCGGTCGTGTCGATCGCCATCGAGGCGAAGAGCGCTGACGACCAGGACCGTCTCGGTGCTTCGCTCCGCAAGTTGGCCGAAGAAGATCCGACATTCAAGGTCGAGTACAACGACGAGACCGGACAGACCGTGATCTCCGGCATGGGCGAGTTGCATCTCGAGGTCATCGCCGACCGGCTGCGTCGGGAATTCAACGTGATGTGCAACGTGGGCCGCCCCCAGGTCTCTTACCGCGAGACGATTCGCCGCAGCGCCGAGGCCGAAGGCCGGTTCGTCCGCCAGACCGGTGGTCGTGGTCAGTTCGGCCATGTGGTGTTGCGAGTTGATCCAAATGAACCAGGCAAAGGCTTTGAATTCGAGGATGAGACCGTGGGCGGCGTCGTGCCGCAGCAGTACATTGGCTCGGTGCGTAAGGGTGTCGAGGATTCGATGCGCTCAGGCGTGGTCGGAGGATTCCCGGTCGTCGACGTCAAGGTGGCGCTGACCGACGGCTCCTACCACCAGGTCGACTCGAATGAAATGGCGTTCGCCACGGCAGCGTCGATTGGCTTCCGGGAGGCCCTGCGTAAGGCCTCGCCGGTGCAACTGGAACCCATGATGCGGGTCGAGATCTCGACCCCGCGAGAGTACTTCGGTGAGGTTGCTGGAGACTTGTCCAGCCGTCGCGGCTCGGTGCATGGCACTGAAGAGCGCGGCGCCGCACAGATCATTCAGGCGCAGATGCCGTTGGCCAACCTGTTTGGCTACACCACGGCCCTCCGTTCGATGACTCAGGGGCGGGCGACGGCCAGCATTGAGTTCGACCACTACGAGGAAGTCCCGCAGAGCGTCCTGGCGGAGGCTCGCTAAGGCTCAAGACTCGGCACAGCAGACATACACAGAGGAAGCCAACAGGCGACAGGTAGGAGAAACGACGATGGCGCGACAGGTATACGAGCGGACGAAGCCGCACGTGAACGTTGGGACGATTGGTCACGTGGATCACGGCAAGACGACGTTGACGGCGGCGATTACGAAGACCTTGGCGTTGAGCGACGAGAGGGTGGCGTTTTCGAGTTTTGACTCGATTGACAACGCGCCGGAGGAGCGGGCGCGCGGGATCACGATTGCGATTGCGCACGTGGAGTACGAGACGGAGGCGCGGCACTACGCGCACATCGACGCGCCGGGTCACGCGGACTACATCAAGAACATGATTACGGGCGCGGCGCAGATGGACGGCGCGATTTTGGTGGTGGCGGCGCCGGACGGACCGATGCCGCAGACGCGGGAGCACATCTTGTTGGCCCGCCAGGTGGGCGTGCCGCGGATGGTGGTCTACCTGAACAAGGTGGATCAGATGGACGACGAGGAGTTGCTGGATCTGGTCGAGCTGGAGGTGCGGGAGCTGCTCAGCGACTACGAGTTTCCGGGGGACGACATTCCGGTGATTCGGGGTTCGGCCTTGGCCGCGCTGGAGAGCGATTCGACGGATGCGGAGGCTGAGGAGTACGCCTCGATTCGGGAGTTGATGGCGGCGGTGGACGAGTACGTGCCGACGCCGCCGCGTCCGGTGGAGCAGCCGTTTTTGATGCCGATTGAGGACGTGTTCGGGATCAAGGGCCGTGGAACGGTGGCGACGGGCCGGATCGAGCGGGGCATCGTCAACAGTGGCGAGGAGATTGAGATTGTGGGGATCAAGGACACGCGGACGACGGTGGTGACGGGGGTGGAGATGTTCAAGAAGACGTTGCCGACGGGCGAGGCGGGGGACAACGTGGGATGTCTGTTGCGGGGCATCGACCGGGACGAGATTGCGCGCGGCCAGGTATTGGCGGCGCCGGGTTCGATCACGCCGCACACGGCGTTTTCGGCGGAGGTCTACATCCTGAGTAAGGATGAGGGCGGTCGGCACAGTCCGTTCTTCCCCGGCTATCGTCCGCAGTTTTACATTCGCACGACGGATGTGACGGGGGAGATCGGCTTGCCGGAGGGTGTGGAGATGGCGATGCCTGGGGACAACGTGCAGATGCAGGTGCGGTTGATTTCGCCGATTGCGCTGGAGGAGGGCTTGCGTTTTGCGATTCGCGAGGGCGGCCGGACGGTGGGCGCCGGCGCCGTGACCTCGATCATCGAATAGCGCCGAACCGGACGTACCGCAGGGCAGAGAGACGGCAATATGGCTCGGCAAAAGATTCGCATCCGCCTGAAGGCCTATGACCATCGAATTCTCGATGAGTCGGCCGCGCAGATTCTCGACACCGCCGAGAAGACCGGCGCAGGTGTCGCCGGGCCAATTCCGCTGCCCACCGAAATCCGCAAGTACACGGTGATTCGCTCGCCGTTCGTCCACAAGGACGGCCGCGAGCAGTTCGAGATCCGCACCCACAAGCGGATCATCGACATCATTGAACCCACCGGCCGAACCGTCGATTCCCTGATGCGGCTGCAGCTGTCTTCGGGCGTCGACGTCGAAATCAAGCTCTAGCCATGGCGATTCCCGGACTCCTCGGTAAGAAGTTGGGCATGGTCCAGGTGATCGGCGAGGACGGAGCGGTCGTCGGCTGCACCGTCCTCGAAGTCGGTCCATGCCCCGTAACGCAGATCATGACCGAGTCGCGAGATGGCTACTCAGGTGTCCAGGTTGGCTTCGGTGAGGCCCCTGCCTGGCGAATATCCAAGGCCGAGCGCGGACACACCGGGGCGAATGGCCCACTCAGGCATCTGGCCGTCTTCCACACCGACGCGGATGAGCTGTCCGATGTCGAAGTCGGCACGGTCGTGAACGCGACCGAGGTATTCTCGGCCGGCGACCGGGTCGACATCCAGGGCATCTCCAAGGGCAAGGGATTTGCCGGCGTGGTCAAACGGCACGGTTTCCGCGGTGGCCCGCGGACCCACGGCCAGAGCGACCGGCACCGCGCCCCGGGTTCAGTTGGAGCCGGTACGACGCCTGGCCGCGTGCTCAAGGGCACGCGAATGGCCGGCCGAATGGGCGGTAAGGCGACCACCTCGATGAATCTCGAGGTAGTGGATATCAACGCGGATCGACATCTGGTCTTCGTCAAGGGGTCGGTACCCGGCGCGACGAACGGTTTGGTTCGGATCCGACAAACCAAGCGGCGAGGCGGCAAGCGATGAAACTTCCGCTGATCGACAGACAGGGCAATGCCGCCGGAGAGATTGATGCCGACGACTCGGTCTTCGGCATCGAGCCGAACCTGGCGGTCGTGCATCAGGCGGTAACCGCCCAGCGCGCGAATGCGCGACAGGGCAACGCTTCAACCCTCGACCGCTCCGGCATCCGTCAGGCGTCAAAGAAGACAGGCCGACAGAAAGGCGGCGGTCGAGCTCGGATGGGCACGCCGTCCTCGCCGACCCGAATCGGCGGCGCGGTAGCGCACGGGCCGCATCCTCGCTCATACCGGCAGCGATTGCCGAAGCGAATGCGGCGGTTGGCGATCCGCTCGATGCTCTCCCAGCGCGCAGCCGAGGGTGGCGTGGTGGTGACCGCGGCGGATGTCGAGTTCGAACCCAGGACGTCGGCGATGTCCAACCTCTGCCAGGCGATGGGTGTTGAGCGCACCGCGCTGGTCGTGTCGGACGGAGTCGACGAGGACCTCGTCCGCGGGACCCAGAACCTGCCCAACATCCAGGCAATGCCGGCCCAGACGCTCAGCAGCTATCTGATTCTGACACACGACCAGCTGATCATGACCGAGGCGGCCGTCAGGCGTTGCGAGGCGATGTGGGCTGTCGAGGGTAGGGACAGCGGTGAGGAGGATGCCAATGCCTAAAGACATTCACCCCTTCGCTGTCGTGCGGCAGCCGATCATTACCGAGAAATCGACCGAGCTCGCCGAGCAGGGCAAGTATGTGTTCGAGGTCGATCCGCGAGCCAACAAGCTACAGATCAGGGAGGCGATCGAGATTGCTTTCTCGGTCCAGGTGCGCAAGGTCAACGTGATCAACGTGCGTGGTGCGACGCGGCGGATCGGACGCGGACGGCCCGGTCGCGAGCGCGACTGGAAGAAGGCGATCATCACCCTCGCAGAGGGCTACGAGATCCGCCTGTTCGAGGGGGTCTGACGTGGCGATCAAGAACTACAAGCCAACCTCCCCGGGACGACGAAACTCCTCTGGTCACACCTTCGACGAGATCACCAAGAAAAAGCCGGAGAAGAGCTTGCTCGCTCCGCTCAAGAAGAAGTCGGGCCGCAACAACAAGGGCCGGATCACCGTGCGCCACCGCGGCGGTGGACACAAGCGCCGTTACCGGATCATTGACTGGAAGCGACGCGACCGGATCGGGATCGAAGGCCGGGTAGCGGCCATCGAATATGACCCCAACCGCACAGCGCGAATCGCCCTCATCTTCTACACCGACGGCGTCAAGCGTTACATCGTCGCCCCCAACGGGCTGAGAGTGGATGACAAAGTCATGTCCGGCCCCGACGCGCCGATTCGGGTGGGAAACGCGCTGCCGATGTCGGCGATTCCCAATGGCACCCAGGTGCATAACGTCGAGTTGACCGAGGGTCGTGGGGCCCAGATGGTGCGTTCCGCCGGAGCTTCGGCGCAGATCATGGCCAAGGAAGGCAACTACACGCTGCTGCGTCTGCCCTCTGGCGAGATGCGGCGCGTGCGCTCGGTCTGCTACGCGACGATCGGCCAGGTCGGCAACGTCGAACACTCGAACATCAAGCTTGGTAAGGCCGGACGAAACCGTCACCGTGGACGACGACCACAGGTTCGCGGTTCGGTCATGAACCCCGTCGACCACCCCCACGGCGGCGGCGAGGGCAAGGCGCCGATTGGGCTGCCGGGCCCCAAGTCCCCCTGGGGTTGGTACACGCTGGGTCGCCGCACCCGCGGCAAGAAGCAATCAGACAAGTACATCGTTCGCCGTCGCGGCCGACGGCGCTAAGGCAGAAATCAGAGGGTTTGCGCGATGTCACGTTCGACAAAAAAGGGTCCGTATGTGGACCACAAGTTGATGCAGAAGGTGCAGCGGGTGCGCGCCTCCGGCGCTCGCACCGTGATTCAGACCTGGGCGCGAGCTTCGACCATCGTGCCCGAAATGGTCGGCCTGACCGTGGCGGTCCATGACGGCCGCCGTCACGTTCCGGTCTTCGTGACCGAGAACATGGTCGGCCACAAGCTTGGCGAGTTCGCGCCAACCCGAACATTCCGCGGCCATATCGGTCGCTCCGACCGCGGAACGCGGGTGTTCTGATGCAAGTCCAGGCCAGCGCCAAGTTCGTTCGCACGTCACCACGCAAGGTCAGGCTGGTGATGCAGGGTCTGCGTGGAATGCCGGTCGAGGAGGCTCGCCTGCAACTGCGGTTTACGCCCAAGCCGATCGCCCGCGATGTGGCCAAAGTACTCGACTCCGCCGTCGCCAATGCCGAGAACAACTACGGTCTCGACGTGCGCGACCTGAAGATCCAGGAGATCCACGCCGGCGATGGACGAACGCTGCGTCGCTTCCGGGCCAAGGCCCGCGGTCGGGTCGGGCGAATTCTGAAACGGACCGCGCACATCACCGTCGTCGTGTCCGACGGCAATGACGAGTAAGGACACGGAGGACGGGACAACGCCATGGGCCAGAAAGTACATCCGACCAGCTTCCGCATCGGCACCATTTACGAGTGGCGCTCACAGTGGTACTCGGATAAGCAGTACGCCGAGCTGCTGGCCGAAGATCGCAAGATCCGCGACTTCATCAACGACCGAATGAGCGAGGCGATGATCTCGCGCATCGACATCGAGCGCAACGCGAACCAGCTGGGCGTGAAACTGCACACCGCCAAGCCGGGCATCGTAATCGGGCGAGGCGGACAGAATGTCGAGGAGCTTCGACGCGACTTGGAGACGCTGATCTCCCGGCCGATTCGACTGCGCGTCGATGTCTCAGAGATTCGTGTGCCGGAGTTGGACGCTCAACTGGTCGCGCGCAACGTGGCCGAACAGATGGAGCGGCGGATCGCGTTCCGCCGCGCGATCAAACAGGCCGTCCAGCGCACGATGCAACGCGGGGCAGAGGGCGCCAAGATCATCATCTCTGGTCGATTGGGCGGCGCCGAGATGTCGCGCAAGGCGCAGGAGATGTCGGGTCGGGTGCCGTTGCACACGTTGCGCGCCGACATCGACTACGGCTTCGCCGAGGCCAAAACGGTATTCGGCCGAATCGGTGTGAAAGTCTGGATCTACAAGGGCGAGATTCTGCCCTTCGAAGCAGAAACCGAGACATCCGGTGGTCCGGCACAGGCAATTGATCCGGCAGCCGCCGGCAGGCGGGGAGGGCGCTGATGCTGCAGCCCAGGCGAGTCAAGTGGCGCAAGCATCACCGCGGTCGACGCCGCGGAATGGCGCAGTCCGGCAACTCCGTCGCCTTCGGCGAGATTGGGCTCCAGTCCCTCGAGGCCGCCTGGATCGATGGACGACAGATTGAGGCCGCGCGTCGCGCGATCACGCACTACGTCAAGCGTGGCGGCAAAGTGTGGATTCGCGTGTTCCCGGACAAGTCCGTGACCCAGAAGCCGGCCGAAACGCGGATGGGCAAGGGCAAGGGCGCGCCGGAGAAGTGGGTCGCCGTAGTCAAGCCGGGCCGTGTGATCTTTGAGCTCGCCGGCGTCCCTGAGGCGGATGCGCGCGAAGCCCTGCGCCGCGCCAGTCACAAGCTGCCGGTGCGCACGCGCGTCGTTGTGCGAGAGGCGGAGGTCGTCTAGCGATGCCTAATCCACTGGCCGACGAGGCCCGATCGATGACCGACAGCGAACTCGGCGAAGCGATCAACGAAGCCTACCGAGAGGTCTTCAATCTGCAATTCCAGCGCGGCACGCGCCAGCTGCAGAATCCCATGGCGATGCGCCAGGCCCGGCGCCAGGTTGCGCGGCTGCGGACGATCCTGCGTGAGCGGCACTTGGCCGAGGCGGCAGGCACGCCGCTCGAGCCACTCGCCCGGATCGCCGATGACGAAGAGATCGAAGAACCTGCCGAGTCCGTCGAAGAACAGAGCGACGACGCGGCGAGCGAGGAAGAGTAGCCGATGGCCCGCAAACGACGTATGGGAGTCGCCGTCGCCGATGCGCGCCACAAGACTGTCTCGGTGCGTGTCGAGCGAACCGTGCGTCACCCCCTCTACAAGAAGATCATGCGCCGCCGTAAGCGCTACCTCGTCCACGATGAGGGCAACGACTGCAAGATCGGCGACCGTGTCGTGATCGAAGAATGCCGCCCGCTCTCGAAACGCAAGTCCTGGCGAGTGGTTGAGATCCTGGAGCGCCGCGAGGTCGCGGAGATTCAGCCGCAGGAAATCGGTGCCCCGTCCCTGGAGGAAGCGGCCGCCGGAAGTGAGGACTCCGAGTGATCCAGCAGGAATCTTCCCTGCGCGTCGCCGACAACTCCGGCGCTCGGGTGATCAAGTGCATTCGTGTGCTCGGTGGGACCAAGCGGCGCTATGCCTCTGTCGGCGACACAATCGTCGCGACCGTGAAGCAAGCCGATCCCGGCCGCGAAATCCGGGCCGGTCAGGTCGTCCGCGCGGTCATCGTGCGCGTGGCCAAGCAATACCGCCGGGTCGACGGCTCCTACATCCGCTTCGATGACAACGCAGCGGTCATCCTGGCGGCCGACGGTCAGAACCCAACCGGCACCAGAATCCTCGGTCCGGTCGCTCGCGAGCTGCGTGAGCGCGACTTCATGCGCATCGTGTCGCTCGCTCCGGAGGTGGTCTAGATGCGCCGTGTGCAACGAGACGATCTGGTCGAGGTCCGCACCGGTAAAGATCGCGGCCGCCGCGGCCAGGTGCGGCAGGTCTTCCCCAAGAACGACCGCGTGATCGTGACCGGCGTGAATATGGTCAAGCGGCACATGCGCCCGACCCAGATGGGCGCGCCGGCCGGCATCATCGAGCGCGAAGCAGCGCTGCATGAATCGAACGTCAGCGTCGTCTGCCCGAGCTGCGACCGTCCATCGCGCATTGGATTCCGCCTCCGCGCCGACGGCTTCAAGACCCGTGTCTGCCGCAAATGCGATGGGGATATCGACTGATGACCACGAACGGTACGGCAACCGCTCCCCGCCTGAAGCAGCGCTTCAACGACGAAATCGCTCCTCGCCTGTTCGAGGAGTTCAGCTACGAGAACGTGATGCAGGTACCCCGAGTGCTCAAAGTCGTGGTCAACTCTGGCGTCGGCGAATCACTCGGACCGGGTGGCGCCGCGATCCTCGAGAACTGCGTCGCCGACATGACCACGATCTGTGGCCAGAAGCCCGTCGTCAATAAGGCGAAGAAGTCGATCGCCAACTTCAAACTGCGCGAAGGCAACAACGTCGGCGTCTCCTGCACCTTGCGCGGAGCGCGCATGTGGGAGTTCCTCGACCGCACGATCAACGCGGCCCTGCCGCGTATTCGCGACTTCCAGGGCGTCTCGCGCACCGCATTCGACGGTCGCGGAAACTACTCGCTGGGAATTCGCGAGCAAATCGTCTACCCCGAGATCGATTACGGCACCGTCGACAAGGTGCGCGGGCTGCAGGTCAACATCATTACGACCGCACGCACCGACGCCGAGGGCCGGCGGTTGCTCGAGCTGCTCGGTTTCCCCTTCGAGCGAAACCAGTGAGAGACAGCAATGAATAGCAGGAACTGTGCGAGCAGGCAGGAATCGCAATGCCAGTGACTGACCCCGTCGCCGACATGCTGACACGCATTCGCAACGCCATCCACGCCGGACACCCGCGGGTGGAGATCCCGGCCTCGAACATGAAGATTTCGATCGCCAACGTGTTGGCCGAAGAAGGATTCATTCGTTCGTTTGAAATCAAGGATCGAGCCGGCCGCACCGGTCGCGACATCGATGTCGAGTTGCTGTATGACGAGGAAGGAACATCGGTCGTGACCGGGCTGAAGCGTGTCTCTCGCCCCGGATTGCGCGTGTACGTACAGAAGCGTGAGATTCCGCGACCGTACGGCGGTCTCGGCGTGGCCATCCTCACGACCCCGCGAGGTGTCATGACCGGCGCGCAGGCGCGACGCGAGAACGTGGGCGGAGAAGTGCTGTGCTTCGTTTGGTAACGAGCCACAAGAACAGGATGGGAGCGGGACGATGAGTCGAGTAGGCCGTCTGCCCGTGCCGGTACCGTCTGGGGTCGATGTCACCATCGAACCCGGCCATGTCTCGGTCAAGGGCCCACGCGGAGAGTTGGACCAGCATGTCCATCGGGACCTGCACATCACGTTGGGCGAGAACGAGGTGATCGTTACGCGTCCCAGCGATCGCCGCGAGCACCGCTCCCATCACGGCCTGGTCCGGGCGCTGATCCAGAACATGGTCACCGGCGTCACTGACGGTTGGTCCAAAACCCTGGAAATCCAGGGAACCGGTTACCGCGCCGAGATGGACGGCAAGACTCTGGTCTTGCGGGTCGGGTACTCGCACCTCGTGCGCAAAGACCCGCCCGACGGGATCGAGTTCTCCGTCGAGGGTCAGCTGGTCCACGTGCGCGGCGCAGACAAGCAGGTCGTCGGCCAGCAGGCCGCAGAAATCCGCGCGGTCCGACCGCCCGAGCCCTACAAGGGCAAAGGCATTCGCTACCAGGGCGAGTGGGTCCGCAGAAAGCAGGGCAAGAGCGCCATCGGCTAATCCCCGACTACGGCGCTGGACGATGTGGAGAAGATGAGATGACGGTTCGCAGCAAGCGGCGCACGACGAGGGCTGCCCGCAAGCGTCGGCATCTGCGCGTGCGCAAACGCGTACACGGCACGGCGCGGCGTCCTCGACTCTGCGTGTACCGCTCGGCCCGCCACATTTACGGACAGATCATCGACGACGACTCGGGCGTCACCTTGGCCAGCGCCTCCGACTTGGGCTCCAACGCGGCCGCGGTCGGCGACGACGATGGCGCAGGCAAGCAGGCCAGCGCCCGCGCGGTTGGCCGCCAGTTGGCCGAGGTCGCGCAGCAAGCCGGCATCTCGACCGTTGTCTTCGACCGCGCCGGATATCTCTACCACGGACGCGTTCGCGCCCTGGCCGAAGCCGCCCGCGAAGGCGGCTTGGTCTTCTAGGAACGACGCCAACGCTCGATCGGGAGCAGGAGCAGCAGATGGTTCAACAACGAGACGGCGGACGCGGGCGCGGGCGACGCCGTGACCGCGACGAACCGCAGGACGACATCATCGAGAAGGTCGTCTCCGTGTCGCGCGTCGCCAAGGTGGTCAAAGGTGGCCGAAGATTCTCCTTCACCTCGGTCGTCGTGGTCGGCGACGGCAACGGCCGCGTCGGGATCGGCATCGGTCGCGCCAACGAGGTGCCCGACGCGATCCGCAAGGGCTCGACGATTGCCCGGCGAGATATGATCTCCGTCCCCATCCGCAACGGCACGATCCCTCACCCGATCACCGCTCAGTTCTGCGCCTCGAAGGTATTGCTCAAGCCCGCCGCGCCCGGAACCGGCGTCATCGCCGGAGGCGGCGTGCGCGCTGTGCTCGAAGCGGTCGGCCTCCGCAACGTGCTCTCCAAGTCGCTCGGCTCCAACAACGTCGTCAACGTCGTCCAGGCGACCCGACGCGCCCTCCTGGAACTCCGCGACCCGGTCCAGGCCCGGCGCGAGCGGTTGCGGCTCGCGGGCATACTGCCGGACGAACCCGCGGCGGAACCGGCTGAGTCGACCGAAGCGGAAGCTGAACTCGTCGCGGCCGGAACCAGCGAGTAAAGCAACATGGCATCGCTCAAGATCACATACACGAAGTCGGCTATCGGCTACCGCTCCGATCAGGGTCATACGATCCGCTCGCTGGGGCTGCGCAAACTGGGTCAGAGCACCATCAAGAACGACACTCCCGACGTCCGTGGGATGCTGCAAAAGGTCTCGCACCTCGTCACCGTCACGGAAATCGAGGACGCCTAATGGTTCTGCGTCTCAACGATCTGAGCCCGGCGCCCGGGTCGCGCAAGCGGCGAAAGCGCGTCGGCCGGGGCAACGCCTCGGGCAAGGGCACCTACTCCGGACGCGGACTCAAGGGTCAGCTCTCACGCGCGGGCCGCGACTACAACTCCGTGTTCGAGGGCGGCGCAATGTCGATGATGCGTACCCTCCCTCGTCGCAAAGGCTTCAAGGCCCCCTTCCGCGTCGAAGCGCAGCCGATTAACGTCGTCGAACTCGACCGCCGCTTCGCCGACGGTGATACGGTCGATGCAGACGCGCTCGTCGCTGCGGGTCTCCTCCGGCGTGCGACCCAGCGGTTCAAGGTGCTGGCCGGTGGCGAAATCGGCTGCGCCCTGCATCTGCGCGTGGAACGAATCTCTCCCGCCGCACAAGCGAAAATCGTTGCCGCGGGCGGCAGCGTTGAGGTCATCAATGCAGAGAACGCAGACAGCGGCGGGGCCGACGAGGCCTAAGCTGCTGCAGGCGTTGGTCGACGCCTGGCGACAGCCGGACGTCCGCCAAAAGGTCGCTTTCACGCTGGCCATGCTGGTGGTCTTCCGGCTGGTCGCGCACGTTCCGATCCCCGACATCAACAAGACGCAGCTCGAAAACGCCCTGGACAACAACCCGGTCCTCGGCTTCCTCAACCTGTTCTCCGGCGGCGGACTCGACAACCTCTCAATCGTCGCCCTCGGCGTGTATCCCTACATCACCGCCTCGATCGTGATGAACCTGATGCAGCCGATGATTCCCAAGCTGCAGGCGCTCGCCCAGGAGGGAGAGTCGGGCCGCAACCGGATCCAGCTCTACACCTACTGGCTGGCCGTGCCGATGTCCCTCGTCCAGGGCTATGGACAGCTGCTCCTGCTGGAAAACGCCCGCGCCATCACGGGAATCGGCTTCGGCGCCGAGGAGTGGCTGCCCACGATCTCAGCCCTGATGACCATGACCGCCGGCACCATGTTCCTGATCTGGCTGGGCGAACTGATCACCGAGAAAGGCGTCGGCAACGGCATCTCACTGATCATCTTCGCCGGCATCGTGGCCAGCTTCCCCACGCTCTTCAACTCCGTCCGGCTCTCCGACATCGGCTGGTCGGGCATCGCCGTCGTCATCGCGATCGCGATCACCCTGGTCGCCCTGATTGTTTTTTTTCAGGAGGCCCAGCGGAGGATCCCCGTTCAATACGCCCGGTCGGTCTTCAGAGGCGGGAGGATGTACCGCCAGAGCGGTCAGTCCTACGTGCCCTTACGGGTCAACTCGGCCGGCATGATCCCGCTGATCTTCGCCTTCTCCATCATCATCTTCCCTTCGGTCCTGGCTGGCTGGATCACCGGCGCCGCCGGCGAAGAGTCACAGACGCAGGTCGCCGTTGAACTGCCCTTCACGCGTGAGGACGCCGACGAGCCCTTGGCCACGCTGCTGCCGGACCTCGCCGGCTCCGGAGAATTCGTGGTCAACGAAGGCATCATCGAGTGGAACCGGGAAGAAGACACCTTCCAGACCGTCCTCGACCGAATCAACTCCAACTCCGATTCCAACGTGCTCACCCAGGTAGAAACGACCTCCGATCCCGTCTCGGGCGAAACCCTGTATGCGTGGCGAATCGATGCGAACGAAATCTCCGAAGAACCGATTCGCCTGGCCGACCGCGATGGCAACTTCATCGCCGTCTCCGAGATCAAGACCCATGAGGATCCAGTCGACAACCCACTGACCCCGGATATCGCCGAGGGACAAACGCTCGGCGAACGCCCCGGATGGATCATCCGTGCGGCGGATTGGGTCCAGCTCAACCTCTCGCCCGGACGTCCGGCCTATTGGGGACTGTCGTTCATCCTCGTCGTCGGATTCACCTTCTTCTACACCTTCGTCACCTTCCAGCAGCAGAACCTCGCCGAGAACCTGCAGAAGCAGGGCGGCTTCATCCCCGGGATCAGGCCGGGCCGACCCACACAGGACTACATCAACCGCGTGTTGGCGCGGATCACCTGGGCGGGAGCGCTGTTCCTTGGCTTTGTCGCCGTGGTCCCGTTCCTCGCGACCGAATTCATCCCCGATTCCACGGCGCTCACGATCTCGTCAACCGGTCTCTTGATCGTCGTCGGCGTGGCGCTCGACACGATGCGGCAGATTGAGGCGCAACTCCTGATGCGCAATTACGAAGGGTTCATCCGCTAACCATGTCCGACCAGACCATGTACGTCATCCTCCTGGGCCCGCCGGGAGCGGGAAAAGGAACGCAGGCGGTGCAGACCGCCGAGCGCACCGGCCTGCTCCATCTCTCCACTGGCGACATGTTCCGCGAGAACCTGCGCAACGGCACCGACCTGGGCAACCTGGCCAAGACCTACATGGACAAGGGCGAACTCGTCCCCGACGACGTCACCATCCGCATGCTGCTCGAACGCATCGGACGAGATGACGCCAGAGCCGGGTGCCTCTTCGATGGCTTCCCCCGAACCGTCGAGCAGGCCAAAGCGTTGGACCAGGCGCTCACCGAGCAAGGCGATGAGATTGCTGTCACGATCCTGATCGACGTCTCCAACGAAGAGATCACGCGCAGGCTCGGCGGACGTGTCAGCTGCGCCACGTGCGGCAGCGTCTTCCACGAGATCTTCAACCCACCCAACGCCGGCAGCCCTTGCTGCGGAACCGTCAAGTTGATCCAGCGCGACGACGATAAGCCCGACGCGATCGCCAACCGGTTGCAGGTCTACGCAGATCAGACCGAGCCTTTGGTTGCCTACTACACCCAGGCCGGCAAACTCTCGTCGGTGAACGGCGAGCAATCCCCGGATGCCGTCGGCGAGGATCTGCTCGCTGCCCTGCAGGCGGCCAGCGGCTAGAGTCGGAAACCGCGATGTCCACATCCCAGAGTCCGCGACAGGTCATTCTCAAGACCCAGGCCGAAATCGAACAGATGCGGCCGTCCGGCCGGATGGTGGGCGAAACCCTGGCCGAACTCTCCGAGATGGTCAAACCCGGGCGCAAGCTCTCGGAACTCGACCAGTACGTGCTGGACAAGTTCGAACGCCTCGACGTGATCCCCACGTTCCTCGGCTACCAGGGCTTCCCGCATACGATCTGCGCGTCGATCAACGAACAGATCGTGCACGGATTCGCCACGGAACGTCGCTTGGAAGAGGGCGACATTCTCTCCATCGATCTCGGCGCAACGATCAACGGCTGGGTCGGCGACTCGGCGATCACGATCGGCGTGGGTTCGATCTCGCCGGAAGCGCAACGATTGCTCCAGGTCACGTCCGAGTCGCTCCACGCCGGCATCGCCGTGGCCAGTATCGGCGTGCGTAAAGGCGATATCGGTGCCGCGATTCAGGAAGTGATAGAATCAGCGGGTTACGGAGTCGTCCGCGGCTACGTCGGGCATGGCGTGGGACGTGACATGCACGAACCGCCCAATATGCCCAACTATGGCCGTCCTGGCTCCGGCATGACCATGCGTCGTGGAATGGTCGTCGCGTTGGAGCCCATGGCGACCGTCGGCGACCCGGCGACCGCGGTCCTCGACGACGGCTGGACCGTCGTCACCGCAGACGGCAGTCTGTCGGCCCATTTCGAACACACCGTCGCGCTGCGCGAGAGCGGGCCGGCGGAAATTCTGACTCAGGCTTGAGTACGCAGGCAACGGAGGCTTGGTGGCGAGAAATCGAAACACTGGTTCAGGACGGCGACCCCGGCGCGCGCCGGCGCCCTCGCCGCCCCCCAAGCAGGACAAAATCGAGGTCGAGGGCGTCGTCAAAGAACTGCTGCCCAACGCCACCTTCCGGGTTGAACTGCCCAATGGCCACGAGGTGTTAGCCCACCTGGCCGGAAAAATGCGGCAACATCACATTCGAGTTCTGCGCGGTGACCGTGTACTCGTCGAGCTCTCCGAATACGACCTGACTCGCGGTCGGGTCGTCTACCGCTTCAAGAGCTGAGCAACGCAAGGACGCAACCATCTCCAGGCCGCTCACGGGCCGAAAGCGAGAGGAACTAGGGCATGGCGAGAATCTCAGGCGTCGACGTCCCCGACAACAAGAAGGCGCCCTACGCGCTGCGTTACATCTACGGCATCGGGGCGACGCGAGCCGGGGAAATCGTCGACAAGGCCAACATCGACCCTGACCAGCGCATCCGTGATCTGTCCGACGCTGAACTGGCGCGAATTCGTGAGATCGTCGACCGCGATTACCTCGTCGAGGGTGACCTGCGGCGCGTCGTGCGCGGAAACATCCAGCGTCTCATTGACATCAACTGCTACCGAGGCCAGCGCCACCGACGCAACCTGCCCATGCACGGTCAGCGCACCAGGACAAACGCTCGAACGCGCCGCGGCACGAAGAAGACAGTCGCCGGCCGACGCCGCGCTGTGAAGCGCTAACGGATAGCTATCAAGCGCTAACGGATAGCTGCCAAGCGGAAACGCACAACAGAGGGGTACGGGATGAGCACCCAAAGACGAGAACGAAGCCGCCGCCGGCGTGAGCGCAAGAACGTGCCGCACGGCCGCGCCTACATTCAGTCGACCTACAACAACACCATCATCACCATGACCGACCTGGCCGGCAATCCTGTCGCCTGGGCCTCGGCCGGCAGCACCGCCGCCACCCGAGGTTCCCGCAAAGGCACGCCCTTCGCCGCTCAGTTGGCTGCCGAGGATGCGGCGCAAAAGGCAATGGGACACGGCATGCGCCAGGTCGACGTCTACGTCAAGGGACCCGGACAGGGCCGCGAGTCCGCCGTCCGGGCGCTCCAGGCGCAGGGCCTGACTCTCCTGTCGATCCGCGACGTGACACCGATTCCGCACAACGGCTGTCGTCCGCGCAAGCGGCGACGCGTGTAGCAACTCCCCAATACCCCACGACGAGCAACCACTAACCACGACGACGGACAGAGAGAAGCGCCAATGGCTCGATACACCGGACCCGTCTGCCGAATCTGTCGGCGCGCCGGCGAAAAGCTCATGCTCAAAGGCGAGCGTTGTGTAGGCCCGAAGTGTGCGATCGACCGGCGCAACCAGCCGCCCGGCCAGCGTTCGCCGCGCCGGCGCAAGGTCTCCGACTACGGTGACCGGCTCAAGGAAAAGCAGAAGGTGCGCAAGAGCTACGGAGTGCTTGAACGCCAGTTCCGGCGCATGTTCGCCGAGGCCAATCGCCGCCCCGGCGCGACCGGTGAAAATCTCCTGCAGATGCTCGAACTACGGCTCGACAATGTCGTCTACCGGCTGGGCATCGCAGAGTCTCGCGCGCAAGCGCGGCAATTGGTCAATCATGGCCACATCTCCTTGAACGAGCGCAAGGCCAGCGTCCCCTCGATCGAAACACGAATCGGCGACAAGATCGGCTGGACCGAGCGCGGCCGCAAGAGCAAGTTCTACGAAATGGCCCGCACCTGGCAGGGCTCTCGCGAGGTGCCCGGCTGGCTGCGCATCGATCCGATTCAGTTGGAGGGCGAGCTGACCGCCGTGCCCGCCCGTGAAGACATCGATATGCGAGTCGACGAGAACGCCATCGTCGAGTACTACTCGCGCTAAATCCGGCGAGCCACCTCAACCCACAGTCCCAGGGAGGGACGCGACAACGTGATCTTGGCTACCGAAACTCCCAAACTCTCGATCGAAGAGGAGCGCGACGATTACGTGCGCATCGCCGTCGAGCCGCTCAGGCGCGGATTCGCGCATACCGAGGGCAACGCTCTGCGACGCGTCCTGCTCAGCGGAATCCGCGGTGCGGCAATCACCTCCGTGCGCATCGACCAGGTCCAGCATGAGTTCTCCACGATCCCCGAGATGAAGGAAGACACCACCGAGTTCCTCCTCAATCTGCGCGAGATCCGCATCCACGCCATCGCCGACCGTCCGGCTGAGATGCACCTGAACGTCACCGGCGCCACTCGCATCACCGCCGGCGACATCGAGGTGCCCGGCGACTACAAGATCGTCAACCCCGACCTCTATCTCGCAACCCTCGACGGTGACGCGGGTCGGCTCGACGTCGTGATGGATGTCGAAACCGGATTCGGTTTCCAGCCGTCCGAACAGAACCAGAACGGCGAGCAGCCGCTCGGCGTGATCCCCTTGGACGCAGTCTTCACTCCGGTGCGCAAGGTCTCCTACGAAGTCTTGCCCGCATCCGGCGGACGCGGCAGCGAATACGAACAGCTGCTGATCGAAGTCTGGACAGACGGCACAATCTCCGGCATCGACGCCGTCCAGTCCGCCGCCCGCTCCCTGCGCACGGAACTCGAACTGTTCGAGACGATGGGTCAGCCCATCACCGCGCGTCAGCTACCGGCCCATGCCAGGGTGGGACTCACCGCGGAACAGTACGACATGCCAATCGAGGAGCTACAGCTCTCCGTTCGGGCCCACAACTGCCTCAAGCGAAGCGGCCTGATGCTGGTTGGCCAGATCCTCGAGAAGAGCGACGACGAACTGCTCACCCTCCGCAACTTCGGCGAGAAGTCCTACATCGAGCTGATCGACAAGCTCCTCGATCTGAGCCTGATCAGCGAGGATGATCCGCGCGTGCGTCGGGCTCGAGACGGCGTCTTCGCGCCGAGCAGCGAAGAGCCGATGACGTCACTTCCACCCGCCCCCGAAGAACCCTCAGCCGTACCGTCACTGGCCGCGGCATCGTCGGGAGAGCAGGAGGCTGCGGTCGGAGGCGACGAAGATCCGGAAATCACCGGCTCGCTGGGCGCGGCGCTGCTCGAAGCCCTGCGTGAGGCCGGCAGCAGTGTTGATGAGTAAGCGAGTGGGCGGGCAGCGTCACTTCGCCCTGCCCGGCAGCGACTTCAGGAGTCGACGATGAGGCATCGAAAGAGCGGTCGCGGGCTGAGTCGCAGCCGATCGCATCGTTCCGCCCTGGTCCGCAACCAGGTCACGGACCTGCTGCGCCACGAAGCGATCGTCACCACCGAGGCCAAGGCCAAGACGATCCGTCCCGTGGCCGAGAAAATGATCACCCTGGGCAAGCGGGGCGACCTGCACGCCCGTCGTCAGGCTGGCGCCGTCCTGACCGATCGCAAGGTCCTGCGCACACTGTTCGACGACATCGCCCCCAGGTTCGCCGAACGCAACGGCGGCTACACACGGATCATCAAGCTCGGACCGCGCCGTGGCGATGGCGCGCAAATGGCCCACATCGAGCTCGTCGAGCGCGCTGCGCCTGAGGTCGAAGACGAAGCCGCTGAAGACGCACAGGACGAATAGGTCGAGTTCAGCTCAGTGAGCCAGCGTTGGGCGCTTCTGCTCCAATACGACGGCACGGAGTTCGCAGGATCACAATGGCAACCGAATCGTCCGACAGTGCAGGAAGCGCTCCAGTCCGCGCTTCAGTCGTTGACCGGATCTTCGGGCCAGGTGTCCATGGCCGGTCGCACCGACGCCGGCGTCCACGCAACGGGGCAAGTCGCTTCATTCGTGACGGACAAGTCGGTCGGCGCGATGCCGGCTCACCGCTGGGTCCGAGGATTGAACCACTTTCTGCCTTCGTCGGCCGCCGTTCAGGCCGCCTCCCCGGTGGACGCCGACTTCGATCCGCGGCGCGACGCCGTCTCGCGCACCTACACATACAATCTGCGGCTGTCCAGTCAGCGCCAGCCGTTGTGGGAACGCCGCGCCTGGGTGGTCGCCCCGCCCTTCGACTGCGAAGTGGCGAGCGCGGCGTTGTCGGTCCTCCTCGGCGAGCACGACTTCGCAGCCTTCACGCCGCCAACCGGGTCGCGTTCGACGTTCCGATCCATGCGGGAAGCCTCATTACTCACCGGCCGACAGTCATGCCGGATCCGCTTCCGGGCCGACTCGTTTCTCCAACATCAGGTGCGCCGAATGGTCGGAGCGGTCGTCGAGGTCGCTCGCGGCCGAACCAGCCTGGGCGAGTTCACCCAGGCGTTCGCGGTCGCCAGACCGGGTTCCATGGGGCCCACGGCGCCAGCCGCTGGTCTCACCCTGATCGAGGTCGAGTACGAGCGGCCCCTGTTCGATCCGCACCTGTTCGATACACACCATTGCCCCTGAACCAAACAGTGGGACGTTGAGGGAGATTGAAGGATGTCGACGACTGTTCTTGGATCCCATCAGGTGCCACGTGCCTGGCACCTGATCGACGCTGCCGATCGGCCGCTGGGTCGCGTGGCGACTGAGATCGCCACCCTGCTGCGCGGCAAGCACAAGCCGGCCTTTCATCCCTCGCAGGATGTCGGCGACTACGTCGTCGTCGTCAACGCGGGCAAGGTGGCCGTCACCGGCCGCAAGCTCGAGCAAAAGGTGTACTACCGGCACTCCGGACACCTGGGCAATCTCAAGGAGACCACGCTCAAGGACATGCTGGCCAAGCGTCCCGAGCGCGTGATTGAGCACGCCGTGCGCGGCATGTTGCCCAAGAATCGCCTCGGCCGTACCCAGTATCGGCACCTGCGCGTCTACGCCGGATCCGACCATCCCCACGCAGGGCAGTTCGCCGGCCTCGTCGCTGCAGCGGAAGCGGAGTAATCGATGACCACCGCAGGAAACTACTACTACGGCCTGGGCCGTCGCAAGACCTCAATCGCCCGCGTTCGCCTCTACCCGGGCAACGGTCAGATCACGATCAACGGCAAGGACGCCAACGATCTCTTCCGCCGGCCCGAACAGCGCCGCATGATCGAGGAGCCGCTGCGTCACACCGGTATGCAAAACAGTTTCTCGGCCGTCGTTCGCTGCACCGGTGGCGGAATCAACGGCTGGGCCGGAGCGATTCGGCTCGGCATCGCCCGGGCGCTGCTCGCCAGCGACGAAACTCTCCGCCGCCCACTGCGTCAGGCAGGCATGCTGACTCGCGATCCCCGCGCCAAGGAGCGCAAGAAGCCCGGTCTCAAGCGAGCCCGCAAGGCCCCCCAGTACACCAAGCGCTAACGATTCCCCTGGTCGTCCAGCCCCGCCGCTTCGCGCAGGCTCGCCGCGTGATGATTCTGCTCCCAGGGCAGGTCGAGGTCCGACCGGCCGAAGTGTCCATATGCCGCCGTAGGCTGGTAAATCGGACGCTTGAGGTCGAGGTGATGAATGATCGCGGCCGGACGCAGGTCGAAGCACTCTGAAACCAGCGCGGTCAGTTCGGAATCTGACACTCGACCGGTGCCGAAGGAGTGCACGGCGAGACTGGTTGGCTCCGCCTTGCCGATCGCATAGCTGACCTGCAACTCGACCCGCTCGGCCAGCCCCGCCGACACAATGTTGCGGGCGGCGTGTCGCGCGGCGTAGGCCGCGCTCCGGTCGACCTTGGACGGATCCTTGCCCGAGAACGCGCCGCCCCCGTGCCGCGCCATCCCTCCGTAGGTGTCGACGATGATCTTCCGACCGGTCAGACCGGCATCGGCCAACGGCCCGCCGGTGATGAACTGGCCCGAAGGATTGACGTAAATGTGCGTCTCGTTGTCGATCAACTCAGCCGGGATCACCGGATCGATGACGTGCTGTCGGATGTCCCTGGCGATCCGATCCTGGCCGACCAGATCGCTGTGCTGGGTGCTCACCACGATCGTGTCGATCCGGCTGGGTCGGCCGTGCGCGTACTCGACGGTGACCTGCGACTTGCCGTCCGGTCGCAACCAGTCCGCGACTCCGTCCCGGCGGACCACGCTCAGTTGCCGGGTAAGCAGGTGTGCCAGCTCGATCGGCAGCGGCATCAGGCTCTCGGTCTCGTCGCAGGCAAAGCCGAACATCATCCCCTGGTCGCCGGCCCCATGACGGTCGAACGGGTCGTCCCCGCCGTGCGACGCCTCGCCCGCCAGTCCGCGGACACCGGCGTCGATGTCGGGCGACTGCCGGTTGAGCGAAAGCACCACCTTGCATGTCTCGGCGTCGATCCCCCAGGCGCGGTCCGTGTAGCCGATCTGCAACAACGTGCTGCGGACTATCTGTTCGATGTCGATCTGGGCCGACGTCGTGATCTCTCCGAAGACCATCACCAGGTCCGAGGAGACCGCCGTCTCGCACGCCACGTGGGACTCGGGGTCGCCGGCCAGACAGGCGTCGAGCACTGCGTCGGAAATCTGATCGCACACCTTGTCTGGATGACCCTCAGTCACTGACTCGGAGGTCCACAGACCGTTGATCATCTGTGCAGGTATTGGCCGTTCGCTGATGCTCATGTGCCCTCATCCCAGGAATTGAGATAGCGCTCTTGCTCATCCGACAGCGTGTCCAGCTCCACCCCCATGCTGGCCAGCTTCAGCCGGGCGACGCTCTGATCGATCGCATCCGGAACCTCGTGGACACCGGGCCCCAGCGGCGGATCGGCCCGTAGGAGGTGTTCCACCGCGAGCGCCTGGTTCGCAAATGACATGTCCATCACGCTGGCCGGATGTCCCTCCGCAGCCGACAGATTGACCAGCCGGCCGTCTGCCAGGACCAGCAGCTCACGACCGTCCGCCGTCGAGTGAGCAGTCACATAGGGCTTGAGCTCGCGCCGCTGTTCGGTCATCTCAGCCAGCGCGTCCAGGTTGATCTCGTGATTGAAATGCCCGGCGTTGGCCATGATCGCGCCCGACTTCATCTCCGCGAAGTGCGGCTCGTCGATCACGTGAATGTCGCCGGTGGTGGTGATGAAGATGTCTCCCTCAGCAGCCGCGTCGGCCATCGGCATCACCCGAAAACCGTCCATCACCGCTTCCAGCGCCCGCAGCGGGTCGACTTCGGTCACGACCACATGCGCGCCCAATCCATCGGCCCGCGACGCCACGCCCCGGCCGCACCAGCCGTAGCCGGCCACGACCACCGTCTTGCCTGCCAGCAGGATGTTCGTCGCCCGGATGATCCCGTCGAGCGCGCTCTGCCCCGTCCCGTAACGATTGTCGAAGAAGTGCTTGGTCGCCGCGTCGTTGACAGCCATGATCGGGTACGCCAGCGCGCCGTCGGCCGCCATCGCCCGCAGCCGGATCACGCCGGTGGTCGTCTCCTCGCAACCGCCGACCACGCCGTCGAGCGCATCACGGCGGTCGCTATGCAGGGTCGAAACAAGATCTGCGCCGTCGTCGATCGTCACCTGCGGTCGCGTGTCGATCGCGCGATGAATGTGCTCGTAGTAGGTCTCGTTCGACTCGCCCTTGATCGCAAACACCGTAATCCCGGCCCGCTCGACCAGGGCAGCCGCGACATCGTCCTGCGTCGACAGCGGATTGCTGGCGCACAGCGTCACCTCGGCGCCGCCTGCTTGCAGCGCCAACGCGAGATTCGCCGTCTCCGACGTAATGTGCAGACAGCCGGCAATGCGCAGGCCGTCGAACGGCCGCTCCGCGAGGAAACGCTCGTGGATCTGAGCCGTGACCGGCATCTCACGAGCCGCCCACGCGATCCGCTGTTCGCCGTACTCGGCCAACCGGCGGTCGGCGATATCGCAGGCTGCTTGACTCACGTGCTGACGACCTCCCGCTCTCCGTCCGGACCGCGACGGCGCGCGGCCCATCGACGCACAGCGGTAATCAGCGTACCGGCATGCCGCGTTGCAGAGGCCTCGATAATCTCCCCCACGTGTCGATAGCCCAACGCCCGATACGCCCGAACCGCCGGAGCATTCTCGGGGTCGACCGACAGCACCACTTCATCCACCTGCTCCAGCAGGGCAGCCGTCACGGCCGAGGTAGCGGTCCGCGCATGCCCGCGACCGCGGAATCGCGGATGCGTGAAGACATTGCCCAGGATCGCGATGTTATGCGTTCGGCCAATCGCGTGTGTCCCGGCCACGGCGACCAGCCGCTCCTCGTCGATCACACCCCAGTAGCAGCCATCGGCGATGTGTTCCCGGCGGTAGTGCGTCGGATCGCCCTCCGCGTTGTACAGGCGGTTGAGCAGATCGACATGAGCGCCCAGCATCGGTTGCGCTACGCCGTTGTGCGGTTGGAACGTGTCTCGCGTCACCAGCATCCGCATCATGCGCTTGATCTGGCGGAAGCTATAGACCGTCTCCAGCGCCTCAACATGACGAGGATCGCCGATGGCGAACGTGTTCGGATATCCCGGATGAAGCAGAAGAATCGCCGCGACGCCCTCAGCCGGTCCCGCCAGAGTGGTGGCGTTGCCCAGACCGCCGCGGGAATGGCAGACGACCGACTCACCGCGCTGCGTCGCACAGACGTAGAACTCCGCCTCGGGCCAGGCGTCGTCGTCGAGCTGAGCGAGCGCGTACGCCGCGTTATAGCGGTCGGCCCGCAGACGAGCGCCGAGCGCCTCGCGATCGTCGGCGCGGACAATCTCGACGGTTGAGCGCGCGTCTCCAAGCCGCAGAGAGAGAGCCATGGCGGAAACGTTAGCGGGTCGGTGGGAAGTGCGTCGACACGGGAACGCCGTCGATCGTGATTAGCGCAGTTCTGGCCGCGACCGCTTCCGGCGTCGCCGAAAGGATGCCCAGGATCCCGAACTGCTCGATCGCGAACGACGCGGTGGCGCAGCCCCAGACCGCCCCCTGGATCAGATCACAGCCACGCGATACGGCGCTGAGCAGGGCGCTGATAAAGGTGTCGCCCGCGCCGGTCGGATCGGTGGCCCGGATATTCGGCACCGCGCTCACCGCGGTGCGCCGATCGCCCTCGAAGATCTCCACCCCCTGTGACGCCCGTTTGAGGATGAATACCGACGGACCAAGCGAGCGAATCTCGCTCCAGGCAGCCTCCGGCAACTGCGGATCGTCCTCGTCGCCCGGCCATTGAATCAGGTGGCCCGCCTCGAGCGTGTTGATCGAGACGATGTCCGCGTACCGAAGCTGCGCGCGGAACTCCTCGCGGCGCTCCGCCACCTCACGCTCGATCGTGTCGATGGCGACCAATTCCGGCTCGACCATCTGCTCGATCGCGCGGTGATTCTGTTCCGGGTTCCCGGCCGTCAGCAGGACATAGCGGGCGTGCCGGATCGGCTCCGCAACCACGATCGGATGCGTGTCGTAGACGCCCGCGTGGGTGTAAAGCGTCTGGCGAACGTCGCCGTCTGGCGAGTACCGACAGCCCCAGCGAAAGTTGGGACCCGCCGCATGCTCGATCCCCCGGAGATTCACTCCGCGATCAATCAGCGGCTGCAGGAGAGACTGATCGAAGTCATCGCCAATCACCGAAATCGGCGCGGCCCGGGCCAGCAACGACGCGGACAGGCTGGCGTACACCGCCGATCCGCCCAGCGCTTGGTCGATGTCCCCGGCCTGGCTGTGAATCTCGTCCAGAGCCACCGCCCCGACGACCGCCAGATCGACCGTCACGTCAACCGGCCTTCGATCAATAATGCGTAGCGCTCCAGCGTCTCTTCCGGAATGCGGCTGGGATCGGTCATGATCGCGCCGAACAGCGCGCCATCCGCCGTCGACCTCCAGTCGTCGGGCAGATGTTGGCTGAGATCGGCGATGATCCGCTGGGCCGATTGGACATTCTGGGCCACGATCTCTGCAACCGCAGCCGCCGTCACATCCGCCTCCGACTCGTGCCACACGTCATAGTCCGTAGCCGTCGCCAGCATCGCGTAGGCGATCTCCGCCTCCCGCGCGAGCTTGGCCTCGGGCACGGCCGTCATCCCGATGATCGATGCGTCCCATGAGCGATACAGGTGCGATTCCGCTCGCGTGCTGAACAGCGGACCCTCCATGGCCACGTACGCCCCGCCCGAGTGGACCGTCTGCCCGACCCGTCCGGCGCTCTCGACCAGCCGATGGCTCAGATCGGCGCAGAACGGGTCGGCGAAACCGACATGCACGACTATCCCGTCGCCGAAGAACGTGGTCGGGCGACCGCCGCGAGTCCGGTCGATGATCTGGTCGGGCACGACCATGTGGCCCGGCACGATCTCCTGTCGCAGCGATCCCACCGCCGACACGGCCAGGATGCCTTGCACCTCGAGCGCCTTGAGCGCCCAGATGTTGGCCCGCACCGGGATTTCGTGGGGCATCAACCGGTGGCCCACGCCATGTCGCGGCAGGAACGCGACCCGCCTTCCATGCAGCACGCCGATCACGATCTCGTCCGACGTATCCCCGAACGGAGTCGTCGGCTTCCAGCGCTCGATCTCACTCAAGCCGGGCATCCGGTAGAAGCCCGAGCCTCCGATGACCGCGAGTTGGGCGGTCGGTCGTTCACTCGTCATGTCGCGTCCTTGTGAATTCAGTACACCAGCATCGAGACGATCTCGTGAGGCATCAGACGATCGCGTCCGTTGAGCGCCTCGAGTTCGATCAGAAACGCCACGGCGGAGACTTCGGCCCCGGCCTGGGTCAGGAGCTGCAACGATGCCTCGGCCGTGCCGCCCGTGGCGAGCAGATCATCGACCAGCGCAACACGCGCCCCCGCGCCCAGGGCGTCGGCGTGCATTTCGATCGTCGCGGAACCGTATTCAAGGTCGTAGGAGCGGGCAATCGTGTCGGCCGGCAGCTTCCCCGCCTTGCGCACCGGCACGAACGGACGACCCAGTCGTTGGGCGATCGGCGCGCCGAGAATGAAGCCCCGCGACTCGATCCCGACAACCGCATCGGCGCCGTCGCAGTGCTCGGTCAACCAGTCCAGCGCCTGGGCGAACGCGGCAGGTTCAGCCAGCAGTGGAGTGATGTCGCGGAACAGGATCCCGGGCTGGGGGAAGTCGGGGATCGCGCGGATGTATTGCGCGACCAGATCATGAGCGGTTGGAGTGTCGGTCATGAATTCAGCGTACTAGCGGTCGCGGTCTTCAGTCGCGGTAGACCGCCCCGTCGCTGGTACGCTTGCTCTCAGGTGCCGAGGGCGAGCGGAGGCCGCGTGGACGATCCTCTCAACTGGTCGGCGGACGATCAGGAGCAGGCGCTCCGCGCCATCGCCCCCTGGTACGACCTCGACTTTGGCCCCCTGACCGACGATGTCGAGATGCTCCAGGGCCTGGCGGTCGCCGGTCAGCGCGTCCTCGAGCTCGGCGCAGGCAGTGGCCGGATCGCCGCGCCGCTCGCGCAGATGGGTTGCGAGGTCACCGCGGTCGACTCCTCGGAAGCGATGCTGGCGGTCGGCGAGCCGCGCTTGAAGCAGGCCGGCGTCAACGTGGTCTCCGCCGACATGCGCTGTCTGCACTTGGGAGCAGAGTTCGATCTGCTCGTCATCGGCCTGTCGACATTCCAGCACCTGCTTCGACGGCAGGATCAGCTCGCAACCCTCGGCGCGGCCCGTCGCCATCTGGACGCTGGTGGACGGCTGCTGATCGACTGGACAGCGCCGCGACCCGACGACATCGATCCGTCACCGCCGTTCATGCAACTGGAGTGGCTCCGCCGCTCGGACTCCGGAGAAATGGTGACCAAGAGCGCGGGCCAGGAATTGGCCCAGAACCGCACCTGCGGCGACGCCCTCGATCGCGCACTGTCCGTCGCCTGGATCACGTACCAGTACGACGCCGTCGATGAAGTCGGGCGTCTCCGCCGTACCTTGGCTCGCTTCCCCCTGCGGGTTAATCTCACCGTCGGCGAGATGGCTGGCCTGCTCGCCCAATCCGGGCTGCGCCCCATCGACTGGTTCGGCTCCTGGGACCTCGCCCCCGCCGGCGACGGCGACCGCCTGATCGTGCTCGCGAAGGCCGCGTCATGACGATCGCAAAGGCCGCCGCCGCATTCGCCGCTCTCTTGATAGCCATGTTGATCGTCGGCTGCGGCTCCAATCCGAATGAACATGTGCAGTCGAACGAGTTCTTCCGCCCGGCCGCGACGCAGGACTCACAGCAGCAATCCGCCACCGACGCACCATCCGAACAGGACCAAGAGCAGGCCACGGATCAAACAGAAGAAGCCGACCAGGAGCAACAGGCCGAAGCCGACCAGGGGACCCAAGCCCAGGAATCGTCTCAGCAGGAAACAGCCGACGAACAGCCGGACGAGGACCAGGACGAGCAGGCAACCCCCGCTCGCGATGCCCCGCTCGACACTTCGGACGACATCGTCCGTCGCTACACCAATCCCAGCTACGGCTACTCCTTCGAGCTGATCTGCTCGCCCTTCTGCGACCCCAACTCCAACGGCATCGATCGAGTCTCGTTCCTCTCCGAGACGGGAAGAGCCCTGATCGGCGTCGACGTCCACGAGGACGATGGCTCAGACTCGGAGACCTTGCTCAGGTCGTCGCTCACCCTCCCCGACAACGTCGAGTTCTCCTCCATCGAACCGACCACCACCGTCACCGGAGAAGCCGCCGAACGCTTCAACTGGGACGAAGATCGCCGCGCCACAGGCGGATTCCAGGTCCGCTGGCACGTGCTCCTGATCCGCATCCAGGACATCGCCATCATCCTCCGCGCCGGCGCCGTGCTCGAGGACTACGAAGCGGTCGCCCCCGCCCTCGAGCGCGCCGTCTCATCCTTCATTCTGCCCCTCGAGATCACCGCTCAGCCCGGACGCTACGACCGCTTCGGCTTCCTCATCCGCTACGACACCGCCGACGTCTCGCAGGAATTCGGACAGCCGACCAGCAACCCACCGAGCGCCGAGGCCGGCATCTTCGTCCTCCAGTCGACCACCGCGCTGAAGGCGGTCCTCACCTGGCAGGTCCTCGGCGAAGCCTTCTACGACGGCGACACCGCCATTCAGCAGTCCTTGCGCGACTCTCTGGGCATCGAGAACGTCACAGGACAGCGCGACTGGGGCGAAATCGATGGCCAACCCGCCCGCACCGGCGAGACCGAGACCCAGTTCGGCGAAGGCGTCATGAAGATCCGCTCGTTCGCCTGGTACTGCCGCGAAGGCGGCCGCGAATTTTCCCTCCACGTGCTCGACCCCGATGACCCGGAATCCGTAGCATTACCGTTGATCGAGAGCTTCCGCTGCACCGCCGACGGCGAGGATGATGCAGAGGAAGCAGCCGGGGACGAGTAGCAGACGCAGCAGCGGAGCGACGTGTGACGCAACGATCCGCCACGCGAGGTTCAGGCCGGGGATCCATCACCGTCGCCCTCGACGCGATGGGCGGCGACAACGCGCCCGCCAATATCGTCCGCGGCGCACTGAGCGCCGCGCGCGACCTCGATGTCGACATCATCCTCGTCGGTCGCGGGCGAGAGATTCGCAGCCACCTGCCCGCCGCCCAGCGCAATCTGCGCATCCGCGAGGCCTCGGAAGCGATCACCATGGACGCCCCGCCGACCGCCGTGCGACGAATGCGCGACTCCTCGATCATGGTCGGTCTGGAACTGTTGAAGGACGGCGAGGCCGACGCTTTCCTCTCCTTCGGAAACACCGGCGCAGTCATGGCCGGTGCTCTGTTCACCCTGGGACGCGTTCCCGGAGTCGCCCGACCCGCCTTGGGCGCGCTCTTCCGCAACGGACGCGGCGCCACCTCCCTCCTGCTCGACGTCGGCGCCAACGTCGAGGCCCGCCCCCAGCATCTGGCCCAGTTCGCCACCATGGGCCGCGCCTACGTCGAGCGCGTCCTCCGACATCGCAACCCCAGCGTGGGCCTGCTCAACGTGGGCGAAGAAGAGGTCAAGGGCACCAGTCTGCACCAGGAGACCTATCGCGTGCTCGAGCGTCAGGAAACCAACTTCGTTGGCAACATCGAGGGCAATCAGATGGTCGCTGGCGCGGCCGACGTGATCGTTTCCGACGGATTCACCGGCAACGTCGCCGTCAAGCTGACCGAAGGTGTGGCCGAGCAGCTGTTCGGCGAACTGAAGCGCAGCATCGATGCCAGCCTGATCCACATGGCCGGCGCCTGGCTCATGCGCGGCGCATTCCAGGGCCTGCGAGCCCACTGGGACTACGCCAAGGTCGGCTCGGCCCCGCTCTTCGGCATCGACGGTGCCGTGCTCGTCGGTCACGGACGGGCCAACACCGAGGCCGTCGCCAGCGGCATTCGCTCCGCCCGCAGCGTCGTCGAGGCCGGCGTCGTCGATGCGATTCGTGATGCGGTCGCCGGCACCGCCCCGGTCGACGACGACGATCTCGATGATCCGCCTCCTCCACCACAGCGCGATGGTCAGGTGAGCGACACTTGGCGCTACGAACGCCGCTGATTCTTGACGAGCCGGTTGACCGATGCGATACATTTGACTCGTCAGTACCGCTGATTTCGTAATTCGCTTGGAGGATTGAGATGGCAAAGCCGCAGGAAGTAACCGACGCGAGCTTCCAGGCAGACGTCAAGGACAACGATCTGCCGGTCCTGGTCGACTTTTGGGCCCCCTGGTGCGGACCCTGCCGCATGGTCGCCCCGATCGTCGACGAGCTCTCCGACGAGTACGACGGCCGCGTCGCCTTCTACAAGCTGAACACCGACGAGAACCCCGGCATCGCCACCGAATACGGCATCCGCAGCATCCCCACGCTGCTGGTCTTCAAGGGCGGCGAGGTCGCCGGACAGATCGTCGGCTTCCGGCCCAAGAGCGATCTCGCCAAGCGGCTCGACGAAGTCCTCACCTAGCCGCCAATCCACATAAACATGTCCCCGAACGGGTTCGGCTGCTCCGCTGGCGGCGCGGCTGGCCCGTTTCGCGTATCCTGCGCCTATTCCAGTCCGGCGCGGTAGCCCGCGCCCCCCATAAACCCGGCGTGCGTATCCCGGCGCCCGGAAACGAGGCAACCCTGATGAAGGTCGGCGTCCACTTCAACTACCAGAACTACAGCGACTGGGACCGCTTCGAGGCCCAGGCCGTCTCCCAGGACCAGCAGATCAGCGACCAGCAGGTCTACGAGGAGGAACTGCATTTGGGCAGCCTCGTCGAGCCGTTGGGCTACGACTCCTACTGGTGCATCGACCACCACTTCTCGCCCTACATCATGACCTCCGGGGCGCTGCAAAACCTGACCTATTTCGCTGGCAAGACCGAGCGGATCGACTTCGGCACCATGGTGATCGTGCTGCCCTGGTACGACCCGGTCGCGATCACCGAACAGATCACCGTGCTCGACAACATGCTCCAGGGCCGCCAGCTCACCCTCGGTCTGGGGCGTGGCGCAGCCAAGCGCGAGTTCGACGCCTTCCGCTCGCCCATGGGCGAGTCGCGCGACCGCTTCATGGAGTCGCTCGAGGTCGTCCGCAAGGGTCTCACCCAGGAGTTCTTCTCCCACGAGGGCGATTTCTACACCATCCCCGAGACCACCATCCGCCCGCGCCCGCGCAACCCGCAGCGACTCCTGGACTCGATGCGCGTCGCCTGGATCTCCCCCGAGACCCTCGAAATCGCCGCCAACGCCGGACTCGGCATGCTCTTCACCAACTCCAAGAAGTGGGAGGAGTACCAGGCCGACGTCCTCCACTTCAACCAGATCCGCGTCGCCAACGGCTGGGAACCGAAACAGCCCACCGTCGTCGCCAACGTCGCCTGCTTCGACACCGAGGAAGAGGCCTGGGACGTCATGCTGGAGCACACCGGCAAGTTCCAGGAGAGCGTCGAGCGCCACTATCACTTCTCCGAGTCGGCCCGCTTCGCCGCCACCAAGGGCTACAAGTACTACGCCGAGTTCGGCAAGACCAACGAGCGGACCTCGCCCGAGCAGCGCGCCCGCTTCGCCGCCACCCCCCAGGCTTGGGGTACGCCGGACCAGGTCATCGAGAAGCTCAAGCACATCCAGCAGATGACCGCCGCCGAAGAGATGATCATGAACTTCCGCATCTCCGGCGGCATGCCCGCCGAGACCGCCGAGCGCAGCATGCGCCTCTTCGCCTCTGACGTGCTCCCCGCAATCCACGAGCTCGAAGGCACGATGCCGGAAGAGCTCTCCGGCCGACCGGCAGCCGAAGCAGTCCCGGCCGACTGACTTCATGACGTCAGTCGATCTGCAGGGCACGTGCGAACCGCGCTTCGGCGCGGTTCGCGACGCGTTCGCCGCCAACTGGTCCGATCACGATGAGGTCGGCGCCTCCCTCTGCGTCATCGTCGGCGGAGAGACCGTCGTCGATCTCTGGGGAGGTCACGCCGACGCCGGGCGAACCCGCGCTTGGGACCGGGACACGATCGCCAACGTCTACTCCTCCACCAAGGGCATCGCTGCCGCCGCCGCGGCCATGCTCGTCGACCGCGGCCAGCTCGACGTCGAGCGCCCGGTCACCGGCTATTGGCCGGAGTTCGGCCAGGCCGGCAAGTCCGAAATCAGGGTCCGTCACCTGCTCACGCACGAGGCCGGATTGCCCGGCGTCGACGAAGAGCTGCCCGACGGCGCCGTCCTCGACTGGAACCACATGATCGGCGCGCTGGAACGTCAGGCGCCCATGTGGACTCCCGGCGAAGGCATGGGCTACCACGCGATCAGTTACGGCTGGTTGGTCGGAGAGATCATCCGCCGGATCGACGGCCGCACCTGCGGTGAATTCGTCCGCGACGAGATCGCCGCGCCGCTGGGCGTCGACTTCTTCATCGGCCTGCCCGAGTCCGAAGACGCCCGCACCGCCGACCTCATCGCTGCTCCCGGAGCCGCGCCGCTCGGCGTCAGCACCGAGGACAACCTGGCCGCCCGGGCGCTCGGTCTGGCCGCTCCGCGACTGGCCGGAACCGTCAACTCGCGCGAGTGGCGCGCCGCCGAACTGCCGGCCGCCAACGGACACGGCAACGGACGCTCGCTCGCGACGATCTATTCGTCCCTCGCGCGGGCCGGCGGCGACCTGCTGTCGAGAGAAGCAATCCAGACCTGTGGCGCGACAGAGCACGCGGCCCGCGAGGACATGGTCCTCGGCTTCCTCGTCCGGCGCTCCCTGGGCTTCATCCTCAGCACCGCTGGCGGACGCTACGAGTGGGGCCCCAACCCCCGCACGTTCGGACACTCCGGCGCGGGCGGATCACTCGGCTTCGCCGACCCCGACGCCCAGATCGGCTTCGGCTACGTGATGAACCAGATGTCGGGCGGCCTCGGCGCCGATCCGCGCTGGAAGCCCATGATCGACGCCGTCTACGCCAGCCTCTAGGCCTGCGCCGTTCAGGCTGCGAAGCGATGATGCGTCGCCTGGTTCAGATAGCCTCGCAACTCCGCTGCAACCAGCTCACGGCGTTCTTCCGTCCAGCCCATCTCTCTCGCGATCGCCAGAGCCGGCTGACGAGTACCTGACGCGAACGGTCCCCTCGTCTCGTGGAACGTCCCGATATGCACGCGCGAGACGCCGCTGGCGATGATCCGCTGGGCGAATGCCTGGGCGTCGTAGAGCGGCAACAGCGGCGCGACGTTGATCGAAGTGCGCAACCCCGCATTCGATAGCTGCGTGATCGCCTGGAGGCGCCGATCGATGCTCGCGCATTGCGGTTCGAAGCGCTGCCGAACCTCGTCCGAGTCCGTCGTGATGCTCATCGTCACGTTGACGTGCTCGAACGTCTGGAACAGGTCGATATCGCGCGTCACCAGCGGACTGCGGGAGAGTACCGAGAGATGCGCCCCACGCTGGGCGAGAATTGGTAAGAGCGACCGCGTCAGCTCCAGCTTCGCCTCAATCGGTTGATACGGATCGGTCGCGCTGCTCATCAGCACGGTTTTGCCGTGTACATCCTGTCTCGAATGTCTGAGCTTGGCGAGCGCATTCGTCTTCACCCGCACCCACTGTCCCCAGCGCTCGCGCTGCTCCTCTTCTGGGGCAAAGAAGGCGGCGTAGCAGTAAGTGCAGGCAAACGTGCAGCCCTGATAGGGGTTGAGCGTGAAGTCCAACCACTCCAGCTTGCCGCTCGGCCGGGCGAGGATGGCGGTGCTGTCCGCATAGATCACATCGGCCGACCCCTGAGTCGCAGGCCGATTCGGAGCAGGATTCGCATCGAAGAGAGATAGTTGTAGCATATCTGTACGATACACAAGTTCGACTATCTCGTCAAGCCACCGACGAGGCGAGCAAAACGTCAACCGCCCTCTCAACGAGAGGGCGGTCGAAGCACTGCGAGGACTGAAACGTCAGCGAGCGCCCCGGATCAGCTGACCCGGACGCGCACCCGTCTCCTCGCCATGCCGGCTGATCACTTCGCCGCTCACGATCGTCGCCACGTAACCCCGCGACTTCTGGATCAGGCGCATCGCCTCCGTCGGCAGGTCGTGGACCGCCTGAGGCGGCTCAAGCTGCAGCGCCTCGTAGTCGATCACGTTGACGTCGCCCTTCTTGCCCACCTCGAGCGTCCCACGGTCGCCCAGTCCGTACAGCTCCGCCGTGTCGTTGGTCATCCGCTTGACCACCCACTCCAGCGGCAGCTTCTCGCCGCGCGACCGGTCCCGCGACCAGTGCGTCAGCATGAACGTCGGCATCGACGCATCGCAGATCACACCGCAGTGCGCCCCGCCGTCCGACAGACCCATCGCCACCCGCGGATGCATCATCATCTCGCGCGTCGCGTCCAGGTTGTTGTGCGCATAGTTGAACAGCGGCGCGAACAGCACGTTCTGACCGTCGCCTTCGCTCAGGAAGTCGTACGCGAACTCCAGCGCCGTCTGACCGGCCGCCTCGGCCCGCGCCGCCACCGACTCCTCAGCCGTCGGCTCGTAGTTGGGCGGATCCGTCATCGGATACAGCTTGTTCCACATCACGAAGCCCAGTGCGGCGTCCGGCGCCTCGACCTCGCCCAGGATCTTCTCCCGGCGCTGCGGGTCGCGCATTGCCTCGGCTCGCTCAGCCCAGTCGAGTTCGTCCAACTCGCGATAGCTGGGCGAGTGAATGAACGGGTGACGTCCGCGCATGGTGAGCAGGATCGAGATGCCGCGCGCGGCGACCTGCGGGTACAGCTCGGCGCCGTCTTCAAGCGCCTCCAGCGAACGGTCGAGCGCATCGCGCCAGGCCTCCGGCTCGTTGTCGAACTGCACCATCGCGAAACTCACCGGGCGCTCGATCTCCGCCGACAGCTTCCGCATCCACGCGATCTCCAGCTCTGGCGCATTCGCGTCGTCGCCGGTCACCCCGGCCGGGGCGACCTCGTAGATCCCGGTGCCCAGTTCCTTCAGCGCCTGCCCGATCCCGAACAGCTCGTCCTCGGCGGCAAACGTGCCGGGCACCGGTTCGCCGTCGATCGCCCGGTGCGCCAGCGTCCGCGAGGTCGTGAAGCCCAGCGCCCCGGCCTTCAGCCCTTCCTTGACGATCGCCGCCATCTCCTGGATGTCCTCCGGGTTGGCGTCCTCGTTCCGAGCCCCCCGGTCGCCCATCACATACGCGCGCACTGCGCCGTGCGGCACCTGCGTACCGATGTCGATCGCCTTCGGCAGCGTGTCGAGGAAGTCAAGGTACTCCGGGAACGACTCCCAGCCCCACTGCATCCCCTCGGCCAGCGCCGAGCCCGGGATGTCCTCCACCCCCTCCATCAGACCAATCAGCCAGTCGCGCCGGTTCGGAGCGGCCGGCGCGAAGCCGACCCCGCAGTTGCCGAACACGACCGTCGTCACGCCGTGCCAGAACGAAGGCGTCAACAGCGGATCCCACGTGATCTGGCCGTCGAAGTGCGTGTGGATGTCGACGAAGCCGGGCGTCACCAGCAGGCCCGCAGCGTCGATCTCCTCGCGCCCCAGGTCGTTCACTTCACCGATCGCCGAGACGACGCCGTCGTCAATCGCCACATCGGCCTGCCGGGCCGGAGAGCCCGTGCCGTCAACGACGAGTCCGTTGCGGATGACAAGATCATGCATGGCAGTTCCTTCAGAGTGCAGAGCGCTGTTCGCGGTAGGCACAGTATGGCAGATCGAACAGCGTCAACTCGCCGCCTGACCGCCTGACCGACGAACCGGCTACCGGCCTCGCCCCGGCTCGCCGACGGCGGATCCGTCAATCGCGAGCAGTTCCGATCGCGCGATCTCATAAGCCGCTTCGGTGCTGGCCGCGAAGTGAGAGTCCGGCGCCCGGTTCTGCTCGATCATCGCGCGAAGCAGGCGGCCGACATTCGGCGCCAGCGACGCCACGATCACGATTAGATGCCCGCCCTGCTGTCCCACCCGGATCAGCTCGGCGATCATCGTCGCCCCCGAGTCGTCAATGATCTTCGTCCGCGAGCCGTCCAGGATCACGATCCGGTGTCCCTCGATATCCGGCCGCAGCGACCGCTTGATCTGCCGCGCCGATGCGGTCGTCACCCGCTCCGGCAACACGATCAGACCGCAGTGAGCGTCGTACGGGTCCCGCTCCGAGGCCTCCGAACCGCGGAACAACACCCGGTCCAGCAGCGGCGCGGAGATCAGCCCGCTCAGTTCCCGATCCTCGTCGCGACGCGAGTTGAGCATCAGCGTCAGGATCGCCCCCACCAGCACGGCGTCGACGAAGTTGACGAAAACGGTGCAGAGCATCGTCGCGACCATGCAGAACGCGTACGACTTCTCCATCTGCGGAATGCAGCGCAGGAAGCGCCAGTCGACCATCTGCCACGCCGTGACGATCATGATGAACGCGATCACCGCCAGCGGGATCTGCTGGATCACCCCCTCAAGCACGGTCACCGCCGCGACCACGACCAGCAGCACCGCCAGGCAACCGATCGCCGTGCGTCCCCCGTTGTAGGTGAACACCAGGCTCGCCGGTCCAATCGCTCCCGGCAGGCCGCCGACGGCAGAGGTGACCACCGTCCCCAGTCCCAGCCCGAACGTGAGCCGGTTCGGCTGATGGTCGGAGCCACTGACCAGGTCGCAGTTGATCGCCCCCACGAGCGTCGCCAGGCTGTTCAGCAGCGCCACCAGGATCGCCGGTTCGATGATCGAGGCGAACAGATCGGGCGACAGGCCGGAGAACTCCAGTCGCGGAGACTCAAACTCGAGCGACGGCACCGGCGGCGCGCCATCAAGCCAGAGCACCCCTAGCAGCGTCCCGACGACGAGGACGATCAACGATCTCGGCAGCTTGACCGCGACCCTGCCCCGCCAGAGCAGGCCCACCCCGAGACTGATCAGGATCAGCGTCAGGGCGTCGCTGTTCCGGCTACCGAACTGCTCGACCACTTCATCGACCACCGGAACAACGCCCGAGGATGCCGGCTCAATCCCGATCGCGTGGCCGATCTGGCTGAAGAACAGCAGGATCCCCAGGCCGGACCAGAAACCGGTCAGCACCGAGTGCGGCAGATACGCGATGTAACGCCCAAGACCCAGCGAGGCGAACACGATCTGGATCACTCCCGCCAGCACACCAATCGCCACCGCCTCGGCCAGCGAGTTGCTGTACTGGGCGAAGATCATCGAAACCACCAGCGCCGGCGAGATCAGGATCCCCCGCCCCCCGCCGACGATCGCCGAGTTCAGCGCCAGCGCGATCGACCCGTACATCCCCGCCACCGGTCCCAGCCCGGAGAGCATCCCGAACCCGATCGCGAACGGAATCGAGGTCACCCCGGCCAACAGCCCGCCGATCAGGTCGCCTCGTAGATCGTCGAGCCCATACCGCGGCGGTCGCGGACGCAGGGAGGGCCGCACGAATCGCCCGGTCGGCGACCTCGCTAGGCGCACTTGGTAGCCGCTCCGCTGAATCGGCCGTTCGAAACCACGTCGCAGTCGCCCATGTCCCAATCCCGGCTGAGGTCCGAGGAGGCGCGTACCGACCCCACACAACCCAACAGCGAAGTCTAAGCGAGCACGTCCCCAGGACCCCGCGACTCCCCGCTTGGAGACCTGCGCCCAACTCAATCAAGTCGGCCCCCGCAGGTGGGGCCCAGACCTCGATCACCGAGCGCAGCAGGACAGTAACCCTCGCCTCACCCTTTGCCCGCTCCCCAACACATGCACGTATATTCGTGCTACAATCAGAACATACGTACACCTAACAGAACAAGGAGTGTTCCCAATGCCAAACCAATTCCACTACCGAGCCCACATCGACCGCCTCTGGCGACAATCCGGCGACCACAACCCGGGCTACATCCGCGTCAAGGCGCTCGGGACGCTGGTCCGCGACCTCTACGCGCCGACTGAGCGAGCCCGGCTCAACCACCAGCTCTACTTCGCCACCGACCCCTACGACGTCGCCTGCCACAAGCTCCGCGACCTCTACGACGGACCTCACACCTCCCCCGCCGGGGGAGGCGCCCCGCAAGGGGCGGAGGGGGGCGCCCCCGAGGCGCCCCCTGGCTTTGACCAGGGGCGCGGTCCCGTTCCCCTGGACGAAGACACCCCCGAGGAAGACGACGACCCCTTGTAGTCGGGCCGACCGCCACTCGCCGTTTTTTTCTTTTCCGGGGCCAACCGACTCCCGGCTTCGCCATGCCCGTAACGGCGAAGTCCGAAACCCGACCTAGCGCTGGTGGACCAGCCGCTCACCCGGAATCGGCGACCGCGCATGAACCACGTAGTCGCTCCGGATCGAGCCGATGTACAGGTCGCACATATCCTCGCCGCCCCAGCTCACATTGGTCGGCGCCTGCATGATCTCGCCCTCAAGGTCCTCGATCATCGTCACCACCTCGAACTGAGGAGTGATCGCGACCACCTTGTTCGACATCGGCAGCGTCACCCACAGGTTGCCCTCCTGGTCGAACCCGCAGCCGTCGGTCAGGCCCAGCTCCCCTCGCTGCTCCGCCGTCAACGGACGCATCGCCGCCAGGTCCGCAACCGTCTTGCCCAGCTGCGGCCCATACACCTCCGGCTCCCCCAGCGAGCCGTCGGAGTTGATCGCATAGCGCAGAACATGACAGCCGGTCGTCGAGCACACGTACGCATGCTCCTCACGCGGGTCAAGGGTGATCCCGTTGGCGAACTCGATCTCCGTCGCCAGCATCGTCAGCGAACCGTCCGTCTCGATCCGGAACAGAAAGCCGTCAGGCTCGCCCGAGAACGCATCGCCGCCCGAGCGCGAGGTCGAGTGCGTCACCCAGATCCGCCCCTGCGAGTCAACATGCGGATAGTTGGAAGCAACCAGCGGAATGCCGTCGATCTGATCGGCCAGGATCTCGATCTCGCCCGTATCAACGTCGAGGCGCTGAACCGGCCCGGAGCCGCCGTCGCCCTCCAGTCCGCCTACGTTGGCGATGATGATCCGCCCCGCCGTGTCCATGTTGTTGCCGTTCGGCGATCCACCGGCGTTGCCGACCCGGTTCAGCGTCCCGTCGGGCAAAGCCTCCGCCGCAGCCGAAGCCTGGTCGGACATCCAGACCCGGCCGTCGCGCGAGACAACGACATCCTCGGGCCGCTGAACGCCGACCCCCACCTTGCTCAGTTGGTCCTTGCGAATCGGAGTCAGAGGCATGATGGAACCTTCCTACGAAATGACTTCGTCCCAGACGCCGACTTCGGGTCCGCGCCAGTCGTGCTCGACTCTCGGGTTGTCCCCGAGAACCTGGATCGGCTTCGCCTCCGCATCCCACGCCGGAGCGTCGACGCCGTCGCCGGCCGGGCTGCCCGTCTTGGCAAAGTTCAGCCACGTGTCCATCGTCAGCTCGGCGAACGCGTCCGCGACAGGACCACTGCCGCAGAACTCCGGAGCGCTGGCGTGCGTACCGAAGACGAACGGCAGCTCCAGCGCGTGGCAGGAACCCAGCGCCCCGTTCATGCCCGGCGACTTCCAGTCGAACAGGTACGCATAGGTCGGCGCGCGCGATGTCTGCGCGTCGGCGAGCCGCAGACCGGGGACGCGCAGCATGATGTCTCCGATCGCCGCCACGAAGATCTCGTCGGGCGAGTCGTCCTCACCCCGCTCGCGCCGTGCCGCCCGATAGGTGCCATACGCGGAGCCCGCATCGGGGTGCATCATCCCGAACATCGCGGTCACCGCTTCCTCGGACATCGGCTCGGCCGGCCCCGCAGCGGCGAGCAGCTTCAGCTCCTCGTCGAGCGATCCGACCAGCGTGGCCACGCCGTCGGCGGAGCCATTGCGAATGTGGTCAATTGGCAAAGACGAGAGAAACGCGCCGTCAATGACCGGCTGGAAGGGCATCTGCGGGGTCGGAGACGCGCCGGCTTCGGCCATGTCGCCCGAGGACTCCGCGCTGGCGATCGGATCGACGGCTACCGAGGCCGCCAGGATGTCAGCCGGGTCGGCCGCCATCAGCGCATCCACATCCTCCGGGTCGACGCCGAGCGCCTCGCAGAACTTGAACGCCGTCGCGTTGGTCTCCTCCGCGCTGAGCGCGTTGTGCCCGGCGCCGCTCTGCGGGATCGCCTTCTGGAACAGTCCGGCCGACTCCGGCGATGCCATCAGCGAAGCCACGCTCATTCCGCCGGCCGACTCGCCGAAGATCGTCACATTGCCCGGGTCACCGCCGAAGTTGGCTATGTTCGCCTGCACCCACTGCAAGGCAGCGACCTGGTCGCGCATACCGAAGTTGGTCTCGCCCAGCGCCGGCAGGTTGAGGAAGCCCAGCGCGCCCAGGCGGTAGTTGATCGTGACGATCACAACGTCGCCCCGCGAGGCGAGGTTCGCGCCGTCGTAGTAGTCCTCGCTGCCCGAACCGATTGTGAACGCCCCGCCATGAATCCAGATCATGACTGGCCGTGCGCCGTCCAGGCCGGGTGTCCAGACGTTGAGGTAAAGGCAATCTTCGCTCTGCAGCTGCGGCGGATCGGACACCGGCAGCAGTGCCTCCAGCATCTCGTTGGGTGCCTGCAGCGAGATCGGCCCGAACGACTTGGCCTCGCGCACGCCGTCCCACGGCTCGATAGGTCGCGGAGCCTTGAAGCGAAGCTCCCCGACGGGCGGCGCGGCGAATGGCACCCCGCGGAAGACGCAGAGTCCATGCTCCTCGGTGCCCTCAATCTGACCGGCTGCGGTGTCGGCGATGGCGCTCATGTCTGCTCTCCTCACTCACGCATCAAATCGAAACGAGGCTACAACTTCCTGCCACAAAGAGAGCCCGGATCGGTCATCCCGCCTCAAGCGCCGGGTATCGGACCATCTCAGTCAGGAGTAGATGAAGTCGTCCGCGCCCGGACAGCGATCAAACAGCACGCACTCACCGCACTTCGGCCGCTGCTTGTGGCACACGCGACGCCCGTGGCGGATCAGCGTGACATGGAAGTCGTAGTACTTGTCGGCCGGGAGTTGGGCCTCAAGCATGTCATGTGCAGGAATGGCAGCGACCTTCGAGCCAATCAGCCCAAGCCGTTGCGCAACGCGGTGCACATGGGTGTCAACCGGCAGAGCTGGCCGCCCCAGGGAGAACAGCAGTACGCAGGCCGCCGTCTTGGGTCCCACGCCGGGCAGCTCGGTCAGCCACGCTTTGGCCTCATCGATCGGCATGTCTTCCAGCCGCGAGGCGTCCCAGTCGGGACCCAGCCGCTCACGCAGCATCGTCAGCAGCGCCTGCATCCGTGGAGCCTTGGTTCTGGCCAGACCGCCCGGCCTGATCGTCTCCTCCAACTCCTCAACCGGAGCTTCCAGCACGGAGTCCCAGTCCAGATATCGCTTCAGAAGCTGCTGAAAGGCCCGTCCCGAGTTGGTGTCCGAGGTGTTCTGAGAGAGCAGGGTGAGCACCAGCTCAGTAACCGGATCATTGGTCGCCCGCCAGGGAGTGAGCGGAGCTTCACGGATCAGCCGATTGATGATCGCAGTAGGACGAAGAGGTCTGGGAGTACGGCGTCGGCGTGGCATGCGGCTTACTCGGTGGCGTACGAGAGATAAAAGATGATCAGCCCAATCACTGCGAGCACAGCTCCAATCAGAAAGCCGACTAGGCCTGAGACTAAGCCTGAATAGCCTAGGAACCTCGTGGTCAGCACTCCCACTGCTCCAGAGGCGAGCGGGACGCCGAGAACAATCAAGGCTGCGAAGACGAAGATTCCTATCCCTTGTCCGTTCAACACGGGCCAGGCGGCGATCACAGACGGGTCTATCATGCGAGCGCTCCCGATGCCAACGGCGTTGTTCTGTGGAGTCTCACACCTGTGGTCGGTCGGAGCGGCATAGGTGATCGACATCCGCGCGACATCAGCTCATCACCCTACCCAGATTAGGTATAGCCAGGTGACAAGAAGCGGGAGCAATCCCGAGATCACAAAGCCGACCCACAACGATTTGCCGAGGCGAAACGCAATCAACGCCCCAACGACGCCCGCGACAAGCGGAATGACGATCAAGAACATTTCCCAATGCCGAGTCACGATCACATCTGGGACGTGATCCAAGACGAGTCGGCTCCAGTTCAGGTCCAGGGCTTCCGTGCAGCCGCTCCCGACGTCAACGGCGTTGTTCCGCAGGGTCTCACACCTGCAGTCGCTCGGAGCGGATTGGGCTGAGGGTGTCGGCGTGGCATCACGCGTGTCCGCTCAGGGTTCGAGTGATTGCTCCGGAAAAGGGCAGGAAGGAAAGCTCGTGAGCATAGGTGGAGTCGCCGCGCATGACTCGGAAGAAGGCTCGCCAGAGGTAGTTGACGTACTTCGACACAGCCAGCGCCAGCCAGGGCCAGGTCGTGACGCACCAGTAGTAGAGGCGGGAGATGGTGCGGGCGGCGTCGAGCTCGGGCTGGATGTACCGGTTGACGGCACGTGTGTAGATAGTCGCTGCTTCGTCGCCATTCAGCACTGCGTCGGCGGCCAGGTTGGCGGAGTGGACGGCGTACGCGATCCCTTCGGCCGTGAACTCGTCGGCCAGTCCGACCGCATCCCCGAGCAACAGCACGCGTCCCTTGGCGACCGGTTCACGCTCGGAGCGCCGATAACGGATCGGGTGTCCCTGCACGTTGATCACCTCGGCGTCCGCGAGTCCTAGGCGGCCCAGGTACCGGTCGGTCTGCTTGCGGATCGAACGCCCCCGCTGGGGCGCCATCACGACTCCAACGGAGAGCTTCCCCTCCTTGGGGAAGACCCAGCCGTACCCCCACGGTCGATAGCCAACGTCGACATTGGCAGCCTGATGCCAGTGCTCCAGCGCCATGGTGGGCGCATCGACCTCGACCTCGTAGGCCGCGCTCCGGGTCGACGCGGATGGGATGCCGAGCCAGCGAGCCGCGGGTCCAGTCGCGCCGTCGCAGGCGAGGATATGACGCCCGCGAACCATCCCGGCCGGAGTCTCGACTGCGTAGCAGCCCGCCTCCTCGATGATCGATTGGACAGGCGTCGCATCTCGGACAGTCGCGCCGGCCTCGGATGCGAGATCCGTCAGGAACCCGTCGAAACGGTCCCGCATCACCATCCAGGCGAGCGGCCGTTTCGACGTCTTGCGGAACTGGTGACGTCCGAAGCGCGAGATGTCGATCGTCTCGACGTAGCCCTCGCTGACCGGCGAGATATCAACATGGTCGAGCAACTGAAGCGTCCGTGCCGGCACTCCGCCACCGCACGCCTTGTAGCGGGGCAACGACTGCTTCTCCAACAGCAGCGTCGACGCGCCCGCGTCGCTCAGCCGCCGGGCAGCGGTCGCGCCCGCCGGTCCCGCCCCAATCACCACGACATCCCATGTCTGAAGAACATTGCCCGACATCATCGAGCAGCGTACCGCCGCTTCCCAGATGATTGTCTATACTTTGTGCGCCTGCGAGCAGGTCGTAGGTTGGTGTGCAGGAGCCCGAGGAGCCGACAGTGGACTATCAATTCACCGAATCCGACAACGCCTTTCGTTCCGAGGTGGTGAACTTCATCGACGACAACTGGGTGCCGGCGTCCGCATCGGACGACAACCCCGACGCCGGCTTTGAGGCCGAGCGCGCCTTCGAAAAGCGCGCCGCGTCCAAGGGCTGGCTGACGATGGCCTGGCCGGAGGAGTACGGCGGCCGCGGCGCGAGCCACATCCAGCAGATGATCTACCGCGAGGAAGCCGCCTACCGCGGAGCGCCCGGCTCGGGCGGCCAGGGCATCTCGATGGTTGGCCCCTGTCTGATGCTGCATGGCACAGAGGCGCAGCGGCAGGAGCACCTGCCGCGGATCGCCAACGCCGACTCGTACTGGGCGCAGGGCTTCTCGGAGCCCGGCAACGGCTCCGACCTGGCCGGCCTACAGACCCGCGCCGTGCGCGATGGCGACGACTTCGTCATCAACGGACAGAAGATCTGGACGTCGGGTGCGCAGCACGCCGATTGGATCCACGTGCTCACGCGCACCGACCCCGAAGCGCCCAAGCACCGCGGCATCTCCTACTTCCTGCTCGACATGAACACGCCGGGCATCGAAGTGCGACCGCTGATCAACATGCTCGACGAGCACAGCTTCAACGAGGTCTACTTCACCGACGTGCGCGTGCCCGCCTCGAACATGATGGGCGAGTACAACCGCGGCTGGTACGTCGCGGCGACGCTGCTCGACTTCGAACGCTCGGGCGTGGCCTGGTCAGCGACGTCGCGCAAGAGTGTCGAGCTGATGACCGAATACGCGTCCGAGCGAGCAGGACGCCGTGGCGGCTCGAAGCTGATCGACGACCCGGGCGTCCGTAACGGCCTCGCCAACCTGATGATCGAGTCCGAGATCTCCAAGCTGATCTCCTACCGGGTGGTCTGGATGCAGTCGCAGGAACTCGTCCCCAACCACGAGGCTTCCATGTCGAAGATGTTCGGCTCCGAGCTCGGCCAGCGAGTCGCCCGATTCGGAGTCAACATGATGGGCTTGCACTCGCAGCGCATCGACCCCGAGGACCCGGGCGCCCCGATCGCTGCAAGAATCGGCCGAGCCTACATGTCGACCGTGCCCAGCACGATCGCAGCCGGCACCTCCGAGATCCAACGAAACATCATCGCCACGAGAGGTCTACAACTGCCGCGTCAGTAGGAACGGTCTCAGTCTGAGCGCGCGCCCCGGAGCAGATCGTTAACGTGCTCACGCACGTGGCCAACGGCGACGCCCTCGAGCACATCCAGCAACGTCCCCTCGACGCCTCCGGCTGAGCGGGTCGGCTGTTTGAGCAACTCCTCGTCGGTGGCACGGATCGCATCGATCGTCTCGGCCCGGTTGCGGCGAAACTCGGTCAGCAGTTGCTCGACCGGTTGGTCGTCCCGGCGCGCAACTTGCTTCGCGTTGTAGGCGTCCATGTCGAAGCCGGCGCCTCCGCCCTGGGGGACATCCTCACCGCCGGCGCGTTGCTCGGCCCGCTCGATCAGGCGCGGGTAGGTCCACTCGATGGCGGCAATGTGCGCGAGGAGTTGGCGGGCGTTCCAGCCCTGCTCGTAGACGCCGCGTTCGAATGCCTCGGCGGGCAGTTGAGCGACCGCCTCCTGGAACTCCTCGCTGTCCTGTTGCAGCGCGGCGATCAGATCTTCGCGGCTGGAGATCGTCATGAGGCCGGCCATTCCGCTCCGGTGATCTCGTTGGACAGCTCCCAGAGACGTTCGGCCGCCTGACGGTCGCTCGCTTGCGGCTGCTGCTGTGTGCGGGTGTGACGATCGAAGTACTCGCCGGCGTCGGCGCGTCGGTCTGACTCGGCGACCAGCTCGATGACCGGCGCTGCGCCCTGCTCGGGACTGCGCAGCAGTGGTCGCAGGAGCTTGAGGCCCGCCCGAAGGGGGGCGGGAAAGTTCTGCGCGAAGTTGGTTGCCACAACGCCGGGGTGGACCGAGAAGGTCGCCAGCCCGAGGTCGCGCGTGCGTCGGTGAAGTTCGTTGGTGAAGAGAATGTTGGCCAGCTTGGTCGCGCAATACGGCCGGATCCCGCCCCAGTAGTGCTCGAAGCTGAGGTCGTCCAGCGGCATCGCCTCGACCCGCTCGTACACCCGCGAGCTGACGTTGACGACGCGCGCATCGTCCGACTCGAGCAGCGTCGGCAGCAGCAGCGAGGTGAGGAGGACGGGTGAGAGGTGATTCGTCTGCATCATTGTCTCATGGCCGTCAGCGGTGAGCGTTCGGTCATTGAGTGTGAGCCCGGCGTTGTTGACCAGGACGTCGAGCCGACCAGTGCGCTCCAGTAGCTCATCAGCGGCCCGTCGGACTGAGGCAAACGAGGTAAGGTCCAGTTCCAGCAGTTCGACCGCGATCGAACCGCTGTCACGCTGAATCTGAGACACCGCTGCCTGTCCTCGCTCGACCGAACGGGCCGCCGCGAATACCTGCCAGCCGCGACGGGCAAGCTCGGTCGCGGCGGCCTTGCCGATGCCGCTGTTGGCTCCCGTGATCAGGACCACAGGAGGTGTTGATTGTTCGTTCATCAGCCGACTTTCTGAAACCAGGTCACCGCTTCGTTGAATGTCTCGTCCAGATCGGTCTGCGGCAATCGCAGTTCCTCAATCGCCTTGCGGCAATCGAAGAACTGCCGTTGGCGGGCGAGCCGGACTCCTGCAATAGTCGCCCGTGGCTGCTGTCTGGTCAAAGCGCCGATCAGAAACTCGTCAATCACGGCGGCTGCGAAGGCAATCGCCGATGGCATAGCAAATCTTGGAGTTGATGCGCCACCTGAAGACGCCGCGCGTTCGATGATCTCGCGCAAGGGTAGGTTGCCCTGTAGGTGACCGAGGATGTAGCGCTCTCCGATTCGCCCATTGGTTGCAGCATTGATGTGTCCGACCGCAACGTCCTGCACATGAACGACGTTCAGTCCTGCCGTGCGGGTGTAGGCGGGCATCGAGCCGTTCGCGGCGTCGCGGATCAGGCGGCCGGTCGGTGTGGGCTTCAGGTCGAGTGGTCCGATTGGGGCGGTGGGCAAGACGCAGACTGCAGGCAGTGATTCGGTCCGAACCAACTCGTGGACGAGTTGCTCGCTCAGAATCTTGGTCTCCTCGTATGGTCCCGGCGCCTGGTCGACCGCGGCCCACTGAGTCTCATCGGCGGGACGTGAAGGATCGGACGGCGGACCGATCGCGGCGACTGACGAGGTATGGACGATTCGCTCAACCTGCGCTCGCAAGGCAGCCAACATGAGCGCTCGCGTACCGTCGACGTTCGCTCGATATGCATCTCGTCTGGCGCGTCGACTCAAGTCGTAGCGGGCGGCGACGTTGAACAGCGTGTCGACTCCCGCTGCGGCGTTCGCGAGTGACGCGGAGTCGGTGAGATCGCCATGCACAATCTCAATTGGCAACCCGTGCAGACCGCGCTGGTCGCTGCCCCGCCGGACCATCGCACGGACTTCTGCCCCGGCCGCGAGCGCGGCGCGCACGACATGGGCGCCAATGAATCCGTTGGCGCCGGTGACCAGAGCTCGTCTCACGCAGCAGCCGAGTGCGGCCTTAGCCGCCGTCCTCGTTGACGAGTACCGGGATGATCAACGTCATCGCGCGCTCCAACTCCCGAATGGCCGACTCCCGTTGGAACCCCAGGGACAGCAGTTCAGGCAGCAATCCAGGCCGGCGGAAGGCGCCGATCGCAATGTCCAGCGCCGAGGGTTTGCCCCGCCACTGGACAACCTCGTTCGGGATGTCGTCGTCGAGCGCGTCCATGACAACGCGAACGCAGGCGAAGGGAATATCTGCCTCGGCGCAGACCTCTGCCCATTCGGCGTCTTCCATCTGCACGATCTCGGCGCCGGAATCGGCGGCCGCCCGCTTCTCCGGCCTGGTGAACAGAATCTCCGGCGTCGTGATGCTGGTCACGGACTGCCAGAAGATGTCGGCCTTGTTGAGCAGCCTGATGGTTTGCTTCCGCAGCTGCTCGTCGGCCTCGAACACGGCGCCATCGCTCTGACGGATGATGCTGGTCGGAAGCGTGATAGAAGGTCGCCGCAGGTTATTCGTCAAACCACCCGCGACTCCAATGCTGATCACGCAGTCGGGATACTCCTCGACGGCCTCTTCTGCTGCCTCTCGAGCGCGCTGCGGACCAACACCAGAAGTGATAATGCGCACGCGGCCGCGACCAGCGATCGCCTGTCCCGCTCGTGCAGCTTTGGCCTCCCAGGGCAATGCGGCGGTAATCGTAAGCATGCGAGTCAGTTTAGGTTAGGACCTCGCCAATCCAGTCCTCCCCCGCTTGGTTATGCAAGTCGCACGAGAATTGAACGAGTGGCTCAGGATTGGTTGGAGGTGGCAGAGCGATGACTAAACTGAACTGCAGACAAGACGCCGCAAAATCCCACCCCAAAGGATGATTGATGTACGAAACGCTCCTCTACGAGATCGAAGACGGCATCTGCACGATCACCTTGAATCGGCCCGAGTCCCTCAACGCCCTCAACGGAACCATGTTGAATGAGCTGCCGCTGGCCTGCGAACAGGCCGCCGCCGACAACAACGTGCGCGTCGTCATCCTGACCGGTGCAGGCCGGTTGTTCTGCGCCGGCGGCGACCTCAAGGACACCGGCCGCGGCGATATCCGCAACCTCGAGCAGAGCATCTATTCACTCACCAACCAGGAACGCGCCTCCGTGCTCCTGCATCAGATGCCGAAGCCGACGATCGCCGCGATCAACGGCGGCGCAGCCGGCGCCGGCTGCTCGCTCACACTGGCCTGCGACCTGCGCTACATGTCCACGACGGCATATCTCTACACAGCGTTCCTCAAGGTTGGCTTCTCCGGCGACTTCGGCGGCACTTGGACGCTTCCCCGACTGGTCGGAATGGGTAAGGCGCGCGAAATGTACCTGCTGCCCGACCGCGTCCATCCGGAAGAGGCGCTCTCGCTGGGCCTGGCCAACGGGGTCTACGACCCTGAAGAACTGATGCCCAATGTGCTCCAGGTCGCCGCCCAATTGCGAGACTCGCATCCCGGCGCGATGGCCGAAATCAAGAACAACCTCAACGACGCATTCACGATCCCGCTCTCGGAGGCCGTGCGGCGCGAGGCGGATCGGATGCGTCGCGTAGGCGAGACGGAGGACTCAATCGAAGCACGCCGAGCGTTCGTTGAGAAGCGGCGTCCCGTGTTCAAAGGACGGTGAGTCGAGCGGCCTGCTGAGGCCAACAGACCGAGAGAGGTGCGCCATGTTGCGAATGCGGCAGATCTGCCTGGTCGCTGAAGATCTCGACATGATTGAGGCGCACCTGCGGGGCGTCTTCGGGCTGGAGGTCTGTCACCGCGATCCCGGCGTCGGACGTTTTGGCCTGCATAACTTTCTAATGCCCGTGGGCAATGCGTTCCTTGAAGTCGTCTCCCCGATGACGCCTGGGACGGCCGGCGGCCGCTACCTCCGGCGTCGCGGCGGCGACGGCGGCTACATGGTCATCATGCAGTGCGGCGACATCGCGGCGAGACGTGAACACGTTGCCAATCTGGGAATCCGTCTGATCACGGACTCAGGCAATGATCAGACCGACGGGATCCAACTCCACCCCAAGGATGTCCCCGGAGCAATCGCGGAGTTGCGCTGGAACACCGGCGACGACCGGCTCGACGGTCCTTGGAATCCGGCTGGCGATCACTGGTTGCCGGCGAAGCGCGAACACGTGGTCACCGCGATGACGGCGGCCGAGTTGCAGAGCGATGACCCGTCCGGCATGGCGGCGCGATGGTCGGAGGTGTTGGAAATCCCACTCGGCACCGACGGCGACGGGTACCCGACAATCGCGCTGGATGATGCGACCCTGCGCTTCGTCGAGGCGACAGATGGCCGCGGAGAAGGTTTGGGCGGACTGGACATGGCAACCGTCGATCGCGGGCACGTCGTGACAACGGCGCGGCACCACGACCTCGAAGTCTCGGAGGACGAATCCGTTGTGATGCTCTGCGGAGTCCGCTTCCGGCTGGTCTAGACGAGCAGGCTGATCGCGGCTTGGGCAATGCCGAGGAAGAGCAGGAAGCCGAACACGTCGGTGAACGTCGTGACGACCACGGCCGACGCGACCGCCGGGTCGATGCCTACGCGTCGCATGAGCAGCGGCACCCCCGCTCCGACCGTCCCCGCGATCAGCATGTTGCCCAGCATGGCGAAACCGAGGACCAGCGCGAGTCCATAGTTGCCTTGCCAGATGATCGCGATCACGGCCACGAGCAATCCTAGCCAGATGCCATGTATGACGCCGAGCGTGGCCTCTCGGACCAGCAACCGCTTCGCCCGGATGCCAACGAGCTCGCCCAGGGCGATGGCGCGAACGATCAGAGTGAGCGTTTGGGTGCCACCGATGCCCCCTTGTCCGGCGACGACCGGAAGGAACGCAGCCAGCACGACGAGTTGGGTCAGCGTGGACTCGAAGAGCGAGATCGTGGCGGCCGCCAGGAATGTGGTCGCCAGATTGATCGTCAGCCACGGCAGGCGCGTGCGAATCGAGAGCGCCATGGGCCCATCGGCGCGTTCACCCGGGACGTTCGCCACCTGGAGCACCTGCCGGGTGTCCTCCTCGACCGTGACTCCGAGTAGTGCATCCGGAAGCACGACGCCGATCAACGCGTTGCCTTCGACCACCGGTAGCTGCGTCAGGTTGTAGTGGCGGCGCAGCCGCGCGCATTCCTGGGCGGATGTGTCGACCGAGACAACAGCGGTCAGCGGCGAGGCAATCGAGGACGCGGTGATGTCTGTATCCGCCAACGCCAGGTCGACCATAGATATCTGAGCCTCCGGCAGGCCCTGCGCGTCGAGCACATAGAGGTACGTCAGCCGGTTCCGATCCTCTTGTAGCTCCTCTAGATCCGCCCGCAGTTCGGCAATGCCGGCGTCCGCGTCGACCGCAACGAAGCGGTCGCTCATGAGGGCGCCAGCCGTGTTCGGAGCCTGGCTGAGCAGCTCGCTCTCGGCGATCGGTTGGTCCAACTGCTCGGCCACTTCCTGCGCCTGTCGGATGGGCAAGCGCTGCAGAGCCGTCAGTGCGTGACGTGGATGGACCTGGTCGAGCACGAACGAGAGGGTCTGAAGGCTCAATCGAGCGCCAAGTCGGCTAGCCTCCACCGGATTCATGTGGTGCAACATCCACGTGACGGTCTGCGGCGACATGATCTGCAGCAACGCCTCACTGCTGGTGCGTGGCAGTCCAGCGAGGATCAGACCGACGTCGGCGGGATGCAGCTGGCGCAGTCGTTGCCAGGCAGCCGCTTCGTTGCCGGCAGCGATCAGGTCCTAGACGCGCTCGGCGATCCGCCCGACTTCCTCCAGCGGGATCGCCGGGGCCAGCTCTGTCGGCGGCTGTGCCTCCGCGATCGGCTCAGTGCCTGGTTCTCGATTTGACATAGCGAGGCCTTCTCAAACGTCGAGACCGCAACACGGCGCCGCACCGGCGCAGCGTGGCAGGTTCGTGGAATGCGAGGGGCGTGATGCTTAACGAATTGAGCCGACGAAGCTGCGCAGACCGGCCTTGAGATTCGTAGTCGCGTCGATCACCGCCGACGCCTCGTAGCCCGAGTGGACCATGCAGTCGACGCACTTCGGATTGCCCGACGCGACGCCGTAGTTCTCCCACTCGGTCTCATCGATCAGTTCCTGCCAGCTCTCTGCGTAGCCCTCGTCCATCAGGTAGCAGGGACGCTGCCAACCGAAGACGGTGTACGTGGGATTTCCCCAGGGAGTGCAGTCGTACTCGATCTCACCCTTGAGGAAGTCGAGGAACAGTTCCGAGTGGTTGAACTTCCAGTGCCTCGGCGGGTCGTTGAGGATGTCGCGGAAGAGTTCTTTGGTCTGGTTTCGGGCGAGGAAGTGCTCCTGGTCAGGTGCCTTCTCGTATGGATAGCCCGGCGAGATCATCAGTCCATCGACGCCGATTTCCATCAGTTTGTCGAACATCATCCGGATCCGGTTGGGCTGGGCGCCCAGGAAGAAGGTGCTGTTCGTGGTCACGCGGAAGCCGCGCTCCTTGGCCGCCTCAATCGCGCGGATCGCTACGTCCCAGATGCCGTCCCGGCAGACCGAGTCGTCGTGGTCCTGCTCGTAGCCGTCAACGTGGACCGAGAACGTCAGGTACGGATTCGGTTCGAAGTCCTGCAGCTTGCGCTCGAGCAAGATGGCGTTGGTGCAGAGGTAGACGAACTTCTTGCGATCGGTGAAGCCTTTGGCGATCTCGACGATGTCCTTGTGGATCAACGGCTCGCCGCCGGCAATCGCGACGACCGGCGCGCCGCACTCCTCAACCGCGTCCCAGCACTGTTGCGGCGAAAGACGACGGCGGAGGATGTCGGTTGGATGCTGGATCTTGCCGCAGCCAGCGCATTCGAGATTGCACTGCAGCAACGGCTCGAGCATCAACACGAGCGGGTAGCGTTCGGTGCGCCGCAACTGTTGTCCGACGACATACTTGCCGACCTGGATCGTCTGTCTCAGGGGTGTGGCCATTGGTTGTCCACTCTATCTGGTGAGAGTTCCGTTATTCCCGCGTAGGCGGGAATCTCGCTCCACAGAATCGGCTCGGAGGAGTGTGCTGGATTCTTGCACCTGTTGCAGTTTAGAGGAGTGTGAGCGCTCGTCGGTACTCCTCGGGAGTGTTGAGGTTCAGCGTCACGATCGGGAAGTCCATCTCCACGAAGATAGTCCGCTCCGCATGCCGCCGCCTGACCTGTCGAAGACCCTCTTGACGTTCGGTCACCTTTCTCAACTCAGGCAGCAACTCGGAACGGAATATGGGCGGGTGACCGTTGCGGCCGCCGTGGCGCGGGACCGCGATGAGCGCATCGCGCGCTACTTTAAGCCTCTGTTGGAGCCGCTCAATCACCGGTGGTTCGGTCGGTTGGTCGACGGAAGTGACTACCACTCCGTCCGCAGTCGGCGGGACGCTGCGGGCGCCCGTCCGAACTGATGACGCTCGTCCCTCGCGCCAGTTGCGATTGGTCGTTACCTGCACCTCTGGTCGTGATGGCAGGATTGGGCGAATGCTGTTCGCGTGCGCTCCGAGGACCACGACGACAGGCCGGCAGCCCGCATTGAGCAACGTCTCGATCTGGGCAACGATCAATGGTCGACCATGCCAGTCGAGCAGCTGTTTCGGCCGACCCATCCGGGTCGACTCACCGGCGGCGAGCAGGACGGCGGCGTTCATCGGGCTGGACCTGTAGCTGGGCGGCGTCGAAACGGTCACGGAGGCGTCGGAACAACCGGCGCACCGCGTCTTCGACATCGTCAACAGAGGCGGTGTCGGTCAGATCGCCGACGCCGTAGGGCTGCGCTTCCGACCTGGCCGTCTGCGCAGCCAGGTCGATGACCTGATCGTTCAGTGTCCGGCCTCGCACGACCGACTCGATCTGCCGGGCGCGGACCGGGTGAGGCGCAACGCCGACCAGCATGACAGCAGCGTCGCCGTTGAGCGACAGTCGGGCGGCGGCGCTCACCCCCGGATTCGCTTTGGCCGCCGCCATCGCAGTCTGCGCTCCCCTGGGCATCCGGGGAATACAAAGCTGTTCGGCCGATGTCGCACCATCTCGTCCGTCAACGTCAACGCCGCCCTCGGCGAGCAGGCGCTCATCGACCCGCGCAGTGTCCCCGTCGGCAAGTGTGAGATAGCAGTCCAGCACGATCAGCGCCGCGGCCAGGGCATTGTGCTGGGGATCCTCCAGGCAGATCCGGATGGTCGAGACGGAGTTGCCGATCAAGAACCAGTCGTTGAGCGTGTTCTCACCCGTGGTCTGCAGGTCAAGCACCGTCTGGTGCAGGGGCAGGCTGCGCTCGTTCACTCGGATCGGCCCGCGCCCGCTCGCTCGCGGTAGTCGGTCAGCGCCCGTTTAAGCGCGGCCGCGGCCAGCACCGAGCAATGGATCTTTGCCTTCGGCAGTCCACCGACTGCGTCGACAAAGTCCTGACGCTTGAGTGCCGCCGCGTCATCAATGTGCATGTTCGTCAGGACCACCGTCGCCATACTGCTCGTCGCGATCGCGGCGGGACACCCGCGTGTCTGGAACCGCGCTTCCCGGATGGCATCATCCTCGATCCGCAGCATTAATCTCATGTGATCGCCGCAGACGGGATTGCGGTCTTCGCCGACCGCGTTGGCGTCGTCCAACACCCCCGCGTTCCTCGGGTGCTGGAAGTGGTCGATCACGATGTCGCTGTAGGCGCGCAAATCTTCGCTCGGCATGGCTTCAGTCTAGTCAGCGTCTTGCTGAGCCAGTTCCAGCAGCATGCGAGTGATCACCCGCAGCGAGCGGCTCCGATCCGCCGGGTCGAACCACTCGCGGACGCTGTGCTGGTTGTCCGACCGACCGCCCCAGCTCATCGCGACGGCCGGCACGCCGGCGGCCATGGCCGCGTTCGCATCGGTCGAGGCTGCGATCGTGCGGGGCGCAAAGCCCTCCGCTTGCAGAGCCCGGCAGGCCGCTTGCACCAGTGGCGAATCGACTGCCGTGACCCCAGCCGGACGGTCGCCAATCCTGCTGATCACCGGGTCTAGCGCCCCCTTGCTACGGCGACGCAACTCGCGCTGGTGTCCGCGCTGGATAATCTCCTGTACATCTTCGTCCAGCCGATCGAGCTGCTCCGGCGACTCGCTGCGCAGATCGATGTCCATTTGGGCGAGCTCGGGAATCGCGTTGACCGTTTCGCCGCCGTGGACGACGCCGACGTTGTACGAGGTGCGGGGACGGCGCGGCACCCGGATGTCAGCCAGACGATCGGCTGCGGCGGAGAGGGCGAAGGCCGGGTTGTAACGGCCAAAGTGGGCCCAGCTATGTCCACCGTTGCTGCGGTACCGCACGTTGTAACGACGAGACCCGATGCCACCGTTGACCACCGCCTCGGGATCGGAGTGGTCGATGGTGACGAAGGCACGGGAAGAGCGCCCGAGTTCCGACTCAAAGAAGTGTCGTGCACCGCGCAGATCGCCGCGGCCCTCCTCGCCGACGGTCGCGAGGTAGACCACGTGTGGGGACTGCGGCGTCCGCTGAAGAGCCCGCGCAATCGTCAGCATCGCCGCAAGGCCGGCTGCTGCATCAGAGATACCGGGAGCGTGGTACTCGCCCTCAGGCACTGCTTCGCTGTCTCGATACGGGTTGGCCTTACCGGGTCGGGCGACACGCACAGGTTGCTCGGGTCCGAACACCGTGTCGAGGTGAGCGCTGAGCACGACCGGACTGCCGGTCGCCAGTTCATGTTCAGCGATGACGTTGCCGACATGATCTTGATGAACGTCGAGACCGAGCGCGCTCAGGGCGTCTGCGACATATGCGGCTCTCGCAGATTCCTGACCGGTTGGGGCAGGGATCTCGCAGATCCTGATCTGCTCCTCGAGGATGGTGTCTGCATCGTCATCGAAGTGGTCGAACATCAGATGTCCAACCCGAGCGCCGCGAAAATCTCCTGGTAATGCTCGAGATTGTTCGGCTGATAGAACGGAATGGTGAGCCCGATCAGCCCGTTGGCGTCGACGACGAAAGCCGCGCGCTGAGCCCGCTTCCCAGATTCGTCGACCACGCCGAACGCCGCAGCCGCTTCAAGCGCCGGATCGGAAAGCAGCGGGAACGGGAAGCGATGCTCGTCGTTGAACCGCTCCAGGTCCCACGGCGGATCCGATGAAACAGCCACAACGGCCGCGCCCAGCTCGTTGATCATCTCCTCGTCGTCGCGGAACGCGCACAACTGTTGTGTACAGAGAGGTGTGTTCGCCTCTGCATAGAACAGGATCAGCAGCGGACCGTCGGACAGGTAATCGCGCAGGCTGAGTTCCGTGTCGGGGAGTTGATCGCCGACTTCGATCATGGTGTGGTCCAGCCCGGCAGCGAACCGATCGGTCCCTGAGTGAATCCCATCACGGCAACTCTGCCTAGCCCCGCAGGGTCGGCGAGCGTCTCGATCGCACGCCTGGCCGCGAGATAGCTGCTCGTGTCGACTTCGGCGTCGGCTACCGCCGGCAAAACCGTGGCCCCGATCCGGTGAAGCCACTCAGCCTGACTCAGACGCGGCAACGGCGTCAGGCCCGATGCCTGCACCGCATCGCTGATCTGATCGATATCGACATGAGCGGTGATGTCCTGCTCGCCCGGATGCCCGTACGGATCATCGCTCGGGACATGGTTGCGGAAGGTCATCAAGGTTCCGTCGCGCCGCCACGAGGCGTAGAGCCGCTCTCGCGAGTAGCCGTAGTCGAACAGCAGCAGCAGACCTGGGTCGCCGACGACGTGCGCCAGCCTCCTCACGATCGAGGCCCGTTCCGGTGCGACCTCAACGATCTGATTCTCGCTGGGCCCAACGTCCTGGAGCGGCAGCAACAGCGCCTGGTCGCTCACGTCGCCTGCGATTTCATGGAATCCGTTCACAGCAGAATGTTGGACATAAACCTCTTGCCAGACACCGTCCCTGAAGGTCAGGCGATGCACAGGCAACGCGTCCAGAAGCTCGTTAGCGAGGACGAGATGGTATCCACCGGCAAGTTCGTCAATGTGCGGGATGCTGTCGATCTGTGATGGCGGAAGGAGGGCGCGCAGACGCTCCCTTTGTCGGTGGGAGGCGCCCGTGTCGGCTTCGATCAGGCTGTAGCGAGTGACAGCGGCCAGGTCGGGCGCAGTTGTATGAAAGTGCTGGAGCAGTGACTCTGCCAGCGCGCCCGTTCCCGGCCCGACCTCTGCGATCTCAAATCGATCCGGTTGCCCGAGTTGGCGCCACAACTCCATCGCCACATGTCCAACGGCCGCCCCGAAGATCGGATGTATCTCGGGGCTGGTGAGGAAATCTCCGTCTCGCCCAACCGTTGGTTTGCCTCGCCGATAGTAGCCGTGCACTGGGTGGTAGAGGCAGGCCTCCATCCACTCGGCGAAGCTGATCGGGCCGGTCCGTTGAATGTGATCAGCGAGGATTCCAGCCAAAGGAGTGTCGGAGATCTGTTGGGCAACGGCCAACGGATTGAAGATGGTCGGGCCGCTTCGGGTCATTGGGTGAGTATAGAAACGACCGCCCCGGCAGGCGCCGAGGCGGTCGTTGGTTGGGACTGATCGAGACGTCCGACCTACTCGCCGGGAACTCCCAGCACGGTCACGCTGACGCGGCGGTCGCGCGATTCGTCGAGTTCGACCAGGAAGATCGATTGGAACTCGCCGATGTGCATGTCGCCGCTCAGCACGGGAATCGTCTCGGACGTGCCCAGCATCATGTGCTGGACATGCGAGTGGCCGTTCTCAGGCTCGTTCTCGTGCATGTTGACCGTGCGGATCTCGAAGTCGTTGTGCCGGTAGTAGGTCTCCGGCGGACCGAACGCGATCAGGCGATCGCGCAGGTCGTCCAGGAGCAGTGGTTCGTGCTCCTGCAAGATGATGGCAGCTGTCGTGTGCTGCGAGAAGATCGAGACCTGTCCGAAGCCCACACCGGAGCGGTGAACGATTGCTCGCACCTCGTCGGTGATGTCACGGAACGACGGGCCATCTTCGGTGCGATACCGGAGTTCGTCGTGAACGTGACGGAAGGCGTCGGCAGGCACTGCGCTCTTGCTCACAGCCCCGTTGACACTGCGCAGGGCTGTCGCGTTGGCCATTCCCCTTTGGTTTCTCAGGCTGCGAGATGATCGGATGTCAGAATGAGTTCGGCGCCACTGGTTGCAGCATTCCCGGTGACCGCCACCACTGAATATAGCGGAAAACGATCCGATGTTGCCCACACCCGGACATCATCGCGAATCTGGAGAATGGCCTAGTTGCTGCCCTCTGCGATCCGCGTGCGCACTCGCTCGATGAAGTCGGCCACCCGATCAGCGTCGGGAGCGCCCGTTGAGTGTTCGTGATACTGCTGCAGATCGTCCAGCGCCTCGATGTACTGACCCGTCTGGTAGCAAAGCAATCCCCGGTCGCGGCGATCTTCCAGCGACCAGGGCGTGAGCGCGAGCAGGAAATCGGTCGCCGTGATCCCCGCGAGATAGTCGCGCTTGCGGACCGCAGCGCCCTTGAGGTTGGTCAGGATGCGCTGGAGAATCTGTCGCTTGGTGACCGAGGCGAGGAACGAGTCGGGATTCGGCCCGGCCCCTCGATTGGTGGCACGCAGGCGCTCGCTCAAGGCCTCGCGGTCAATCTCGCGCCCCGCATGGAATGGATCGAGGAAGCGCTCGCGCTCCGACTCGGGATCGAGATACTTGACCAGGAAGTGGAACGGGGCGCCAACCCCGTGCAGTTCAAGTCCTGCACGGCGAGCGACCTCGATCATCACCACAGCCAGCGTGATCGGCATACCCTGGCCGGTCTCGAGCGCGGAGTGAAGACAGCAGTTCGCAGGCTCGTAGTACGTAGCCGTGTCGCCTCTGAACTGATAATCGTTGAACAGCACCTGCCGTAACCGCTCGACCTGCGCCTCGGCTGTCGCTTCCTCGAATCCCCTCACTTCGCTTGCCAGTTCTTCCAGCCGGACGAGGGCGGCAAGCTGGTTGAACTCGGGCTCTACGACTCGGCCGATCAGGAAGCAACACAGGTCGAGGCGGATGGCGTGCTCACTGCCCCTGGCCAGCGCGCCAAATTGACGGGCGAGGGCCAGATCGTGATCTTTTACCAAACGTTGCGTCACATCTTCACCCATGAATCGAGGCTAGCAGGCAGGACATGGGCCGACGGACGTATGATGGAAGCAATTCGCACGGTTCGGAGCGAGGAGCGTGTGAGCTGAGATGCCGGACGAGACAGCAGAACGCGGTATCGGCGAACCTGAGGAACCACCAGAGCAGCGCACCAGAACCCGACCCAGGAAACAGCCTCAACTGACACGCGCCGGTCAGCCGATCGATAGGCGCCAGCGTCTGCGGATCCCTCCACACCACGTCACCAAGCAGACACCGCATGACCGCGTCCACAACTGGGACGAGGTCTACTTCGGCTACACCGCCGGTCCGGCAATGTTCGAGGCCCAGCGCTGCATTCAGTGTCCGGCGGCCCCGTGTATCCAGGTTTGTCCGATCGACAACGACATCCCCGGCGCCTTGGCCTTCCTCGAGCTGGGCAAGCTGGCCGATGCCGCGGCAGTGTTCCGCCAGACATCGGAGATGCCCGAACTCTGCGGCCGGCTCTGCCCACAGGAGGCTCTGTGCGAGGGCTCGTGTGTCGTCGGCAAGAACGCCAAGCCAGTCGCAATCGGCAAGCTGGAGGCATTCCTGGGCGACTGGGATCGCCAACAGCGCGGCGGCTTCCCCATTCCCCAGCCCGACCTTGAGACAGGCCAGCGAGTGGCAATCGTCGGGGCCGGACCGGCCGGACTGGCCGTGGCCGAGCAGATGCGCGCCGCCGGGCATGATGTGACCGTCTTCGAGGCCTGGCCGTCGGCCGGCGGCGTCTTGCGCTACGGCATTCCCAACTTCAAGACTGCCAAGGACATCGTCGATGAGAAGGCTGTGGCGCTGGCCGCAGCCGGTGTTGAGTTCCATTTCGAGACCCGCGTCGGCGTGGATATCGGCTGGGATGAGCTGTCCCAGTGGGACGCGGTCTTCCTCGCCCACGGCGCGAGCATCGGCAAGCGGCTCGGTCTCGAGGGCGAGCGGCTCGCCGGCATCTACAGCGCGACCGAGTTCCTGGTCAGGGCCAACCTCGACAACAAGGTCCTGCCCGCTGCACTGCGCAGCCGCCCCCACGTCGGACGAAAGGTCGTGGTCGTGGGAGGCGGAGATACGTCAATGGACTGCGTCCGTTCCGCGCTCCGCCTAGGCGCTGACGACGTGACCCTCCTTTATCGCCGCACCGAGAACGAGATGATCGGTCGCGAGGAAGAACGGCGGCACGCCCGCGAAGAAGGCGTCACCTTCGAATATCTCACCACCCCCGTTCGCCTGATTGGCAAAGATGGTGCGCTGGTCGGAATCGAGTGCGTGCGGATGACTCTCGGCGAACCAGATGAGAGCGGTCGGCGACGACCGCAGCCAATGCCCGGCTCTGAGTTCGTAATCGACTGCGACGCCTTCGTGGTCGCCGTCGGCTACGACGTCGGCCGCGAGGTCTATGGAGACTCAGGCATCGACATCAGCGACTGGGGCGAAGTGATCGTGGACGAACACGGTCGAACGTCCCGGCCCGGCGTCTTCGCCGGCGGCGACAACGTGATCGGCGCCGATCTGGTCGTCACTGCGCTACGTGGAGCGCACGACGCAATCCCGGCGATGCTCACCTACCTGGAAGAACTGCAGACCGAGCGCGCGCTGGCCATGGCCGCCGGCTAGGCCAACTGATCACTGCGCAGGGGAGCACCCCGGCGCTCCAGGAATGTCCACTTCGGCGACGATTTCTTCCGCCGCGTTGCGGCAGAGCACGACTTCGGCATCACGATCGGTTCGCGGATTGCTGATCTGATGGATCGCGCGCGGCGGCACATAGAGAAAATCGCCGGTCTCAACCTCGTGCACGTGCTCAAGCTGCTCGCCGTACGACATCACGATCGGCCCCTGGAGTATGTACATCGCGGTCTCGCAGTTGACGTGCCAGTGCGGCGTCGAGTACATCCCGGGCGGAATCTTCTGGCGAGTCATGAACACTTCTTCGGACCCGGACAACTCGCCGGAGACGCCGAACTGAATGGCCATCCCCGAGCGGTGATTGGACCATTCGGCGACCTGCCCGTCGGTCATGACGATCACGCCGTCGAGCGGACCCTCGGACTCAGAGCGTTGTGCTGACATGCAATGCTCCCCACGCGTAGAGCGCTGACAACTGAATCGAGAACGACGATATCAGCAGGGCGCAACGAAGCCTCGGCGACCAACGGGGCTGAGTCGGAATCAGCTCGGCGGACCGATGCTGTGGGCCCAGTCGTCGACCAGCCAGTGGCCGCCGAGTTGAATCAGCTCCATCCGCATCCAGTCGCTCTCCGAAAACTGGAAGTAGACGCGGCCGCGGGCCGAGTGCAGCACGTCGCCGTAGGACACTGACTGCAGGATTTCGTCCCCCAGGTCGATGGACTGAATCTTCTGAATGTCGCGGCCGACGTCAGCCGCGTCATCCCAGCCCCAGATGGTCAGAGCCTCAGGTCCGGCCAGGGCGAGAATGGTGGCCGAGTCGCCGTCCCGCAATGCCTGAAGGAAGGTCAATGCTGCGCCTGCAAGATCAGAGGCGACCGCTTCGTTCACTGCGCTGGTCGGCAGACCCTCCTCCACGGTGATCCGGTAGGCGCCGATCAACTGGCGCTGGCCCGCCTTGTTCGACGCCGGCCAGACTTCGACTCGCCAGAGCCCGGCGGTCTCGGCGGTGAAGTAGATCTCCGAGTCCAATCCATGCCCGCCATCGTCATCAATTTGCAGCAGGTTGCCGTCCGGCTGGAAGAGCTGGGTGAAAACATCTACGCCGGTGTCGCCGTCGACCAGCACGAACAATTGCTGTCCAACTTCAGCCTGGAACTCGAAGACGTCGACATCCCCGGGCGTATTCAGTCGTCCGTCAGTGCTGGTGCCGACGGCCATGATCGCGTTGTCGTCGTCGGAGCCGACGGTCACTGTTTGCACCTGGATAACGAAGTCGCCGATACCGTTGGAATCGAACGGCTGCACGCGAATCAACTGCAGCCCTTCGACCGGCACCTGGGCAATGAGCAGCGAGTCGCGGTTGGTGGTCGAGAGGTCATCGTTGACGCCCACTTCCACACCGTCCGGCTGCAGCAGCGTCACGACCGGGTCCATGCCCCCTTTGCCGTCAACGAAGATGCGCAGCCACGCGCCCGTCGCCGCCTGGAACTTGAACAGCTTCTCCGTCTCGTCCGGCCCGATCGAAGAGTTGAAGAACTCACCGTCGTTCAGCGTGTCCCGGTTCGGGTCGCTGATCGCGTCCTCGGTCTCCTGGGATTGTTCGGCGGGCTCGTCTTCAGCCGGATCCTCCTCGGCCTCGGACGGCTCAGACTGAGCATCTGGCTGGGCCGCTTGCGCAGCCTGCTCCTGCTGAGCGCTCTCCTGCTCCGCCGCGTCGATCGGCTGCGCTTGCTGGGCTTCTTGGACGTCGGCGGCAGCCTCTTGTTGAGCCTGCGGCGCCACTTCCTCCGGACCGTCATCGCCGCAAGCGACGACCGTCAACGCAACCAGCGAAACACCGGCGAGAAGTCCGACTACGGCGCGGGGGACACGCTCAGATAATTCCAACATAGGAGCACCTAATCCCGCCCGCCTCGTCTTCACTATAGGAGCAATGTCCGGTAACGGCGGAAATGGCTCCTCTGATTGGATGCTGGGAACCGCCGGGGATATACTTCTCAGAGCGCAAACGGGGAACGTTGAGGAGTTGGTCGTGGCCTACGACATCGTTGAGACCTGTATTGGCTGCACGGCCTGCACCAATCGTTGCCCGACCAACGCCATCTGGGGCGAGCGCAACACCATCCACTACATCGACCCGGCGCTCTGCATCGACTGCGGTGCCTGCGGGGCTGTCTGCCCCGTGGAATGCATCCTCGACGACGACGGCGACATCTGTCGCAAGTTCGCCAAAAAGGAGTGGCCGAAGGCCGAGGTCGACCCCGACAAGTGCATCGGCTCCGGCTGTGAGATCTGCATCAACGTCTGCCCCTTCGACGCCCTCGAACTCGATTTCACCAACGAGGCCTCCGACTTCTTCGGACAGGCCGTCGTAATCGAGAAGAACTGCACCGGCTGCCGCCTCTGCGAGCAGTCCTGCGGCTGGGACGCCGTCCACATCTTCCCGCGTCGGCCCATGCTCAAGAAGCTCCACTACCCGAACGACAAGCCAACTCCGGGTCAGGAAAAGTTCCTCCGCACCCGCGCATAACGCCGTGTAGAAGTCGCCCCCGCGAAGGCGGGGGCGTCGCGTCCGGACCTGCGCCGTCGGGCCCCGCCTGCGCGGGGCCGACTTAAACTGTCTCAGCGCAAGTCCCCAAAATCCCCTATTGGTGAATGTCCTCAAGGAACGAGCGGTCCAGCGCCGCCTCAAGGTCAATGTCGTTGTCCAGCGCGCCGTACTCCAGCAAGATATCGGTCAGCGCACGGAACTGCTGCTGAGTGAACCAGCCCACGCCGTTGGCGCGAGTCAGGTCGCTCAGCGCGTTCTCGATTTCGACATCAAGAATGAACCGCTCATGCACGAGATCCGGCGGCGGGTCTTCAGGCAGGAACTTGGCGGTTGAATCGATGGCGGCAGCCGGATCATCAACCGAGAACTCGAACGCGCGCACGGTGGCTCGCAGGAATCGCGTCAGCTTCTCTCGATTGCTCTCGTCCTCAAGGAACTCCTCGCTCACCAGGTAAACGACGCCGAGCGTCGGCACGCCGTAGTCGGCCGCCTCGAACACCGTGATCTCCTGGTTCAGATTCCGAGTTAGCGTGTCGGGCTCATTTGAGAGGAAGATCGGGTAGACCTCGACCTGCTGCTCGACCAGGACGACCGGATTGAATCCGACGTCGATCATGTTCATGTCATCGGTGGTCAGGCCGTGGGCCGAAAGCATCGCATGGAACTCCGCCTGGACGATGCCTTTGAACCCGACATCCCGCCCGGCAAAGTCCGCCGGCGACGCAATGCCCGACGAGTCGAGCACGGCGTAACCGAAATCTCCGCGCTGACCAAACAGCATCACCGCGACATATGGAGCCCCGGTGTTGGCCCGGATCTGAAGCATCTCGGAAGCAGGAAGCGTGGTGATGTCGACCTCACCGGAGAGCACGAGACCCTTGTGCGCCCCGGTAAAGCCGGCGTGCTGAATCTCAACCTCGAGGCTCTCGTCGGCAAAGAAACCCTGGTCCTCGGCCACATAGACCGCGACGAACGGCAGGTTCGCCTGCTCCTTGAAGCCGGCCATGTAGGTCATCCTCAGGACGTCGTCGGAGTCGTCGCCGGAACAGGCGATCGATAGCGACGCCGCCACGCCAACGACGAGCGCGGCAACGAACAACAGCTTGGTGCGAACGGAAACGGACATCTGGAACATGGGCGCAGGGCTCCTCTGGCTGTTCGGACGCCGGGCGCTTCTTCTTGCCGGGCCGGCTAGCCGGAGCCGCTTCCGTGGGGTTGCCACGGCGATAGCGACCGCTTCCAGATTATGAATCGTGTCGGTATCGGGCAAGTAAGAGCGTCGGCGCGGATCACTCCTCGCCGTGCAAGCTCCGTGGTTCGTTGATCACCGAGGACTTGAACCACCAGCCGTCGACAGCATCGCGACGGAACTCCGCAATCAGCCGGTGTTCGTTGCGCACCTTCAGATCGGTGCCAAGGTCGACGTCGTCGCCTTCGAGTTCCAGCACGAAGCCGTCGTTCGAGAACTTGATCACCACGGCGTCGGCCGCGCGGGTTTGCTGCTGTCGAGGCAGCCGATAGTCCGTGTTTTCGGCATCCTCGGGCGTTGGATCGGGCGTAGTCATATCTGCTCCAGTGATTGAGCTTAAGAGGCAGTCACGGGTTGGTCGAGGCGCCAGGAAAAGAGTCGTTCGGCCACGACCACGGCCGTCGACAGCGTGACGCCGATCAGCGTCAGCATCAACACCGCCGCAAAAACCTGCTCGAGCCGCAGGTTGTTCTGCTCGATCCAGATCACGGCGCCCAGCCCGCCCTGTCCCGAGAGGAAGAACTCGGCCACGACCGCGCCAATCAATGACAGCGTGACGGAAATCTTCAGCGAAGCGAACAGATACGGCACCGCCGCCGGCAGGCGCAGATGCCGGAATATCTCCCAGGTCGACGCATCGACTGACCGAAAGTAGTCATGCATCCGCGGATCAACGTCGCGGAATCCCGCAATGGCGTTGATCAACACGGGGAAATAGGTGATCAGCGCCGCGATCGCAATCTTCGGATTCCATCCGTGGCCGAACCAGATGATGAACAGCGGGATCAACGCCACCACCGGAGTGACCTTGACCATGATCGCGATCGGCAGCACGGCCCGCTCCAGCAACTGGGAGTGAGCCACGCCTGCCGCCAGCAGCGTGGCCGCCGCCGTGCCGATCGCCAGTCCGCCCAGCGACACCCCCAGCGTCTTCAGGCCCTCGTTGAAGTAGCGGCCGAAGTCCGCGAAGAAGTTCTCAATCACCCCGGTCGGGCGCGGCATCACCCACACCGAGACCTCGGCGACCCGCACCCAGACCTCGATCGCGACCGCCGCAATCAGCAGCGCCACCAGGGGCGGCACGATCCACCCCAGCAGAGGCCGCACATCCGGCGCTGCCAGCGGGATCCGCCCCGTTGTCGGTTCGAGATGGTCCAGGTCGCGGATCGGCTCGGAAATCATGGCGGACTCAGGCAGCGTCCAGCGGCACGGCAGGCGTCGTCGGCGAACGCAGAGCCGCACGCACGATCGCCGTGTCGTTGATAAACCGGTCCGAGTGTTCATGCTCGGGCTGGCGAGGCCGTGGCGCGGTGATCGGAATATCGGCGATGATCCGACCCGGCCGCGGCGACATCACCAGCACCCGGTCCGCGATCGCCACCGCCTCGGCCACCGAGTGTGTCACGAACACCGCCGACCGCGGCGGATCCCGAGGATCGTGCGACACGCTCCACAATCGCTGCAGCTCGTAACGCATCTGCTCACGCGTGATCTCGTCCAGCGCGGCAAACGGCTCGTCCAGGAGCAACAACGGAGGATCGATCGCCAGCGCCCGAGCCAGCGCCGCGCGCTGTTGCATCCCGCCCGACAACTCGGCCGGCCGATAGCGCTCAAACCCGCTCAGCCCGACAATCTCGATCAACTCATCCACATTGGTCGGCGAGTGAGTCTCCCGCGGATTGAGCTGCAGCCCCAACCGGACGTTGTCCTCAACGCTGCGCCAGGCCAGCAGCGCCGGTTCCTGGAAGACGAGCCCTAGCCGCTTGTGACGCTGTGCCTCCTTCGGCGTCCGACCGAAGATCGACACCGCTCCCCCGGATGGCGCAGTCAGCCCGGCGATCATCCGCAGTAGCGACGTCTTCCCGCAACCCGACGGTCCCACCAGCGCCGTGAACTCGCCGGCGCGAATGGTCAGGCTCGTCGGATGCACCGCCTCCAGCAGGGCGCCCTGCTTCGTCTCGTAGGTCAGGTGAACGCCCTCCAGCCGCACCGCCGGCTCGGCATCCGGTTCGATCGGATGCTTGATCACCAGCGGCGTCGCGGGAGCTGAGCTGTCGGTAGGACTGGTCACGGCGTTCGCAGGGATTGGCGTTAGCCTGTTTCTTGTGCGTCTCGCGCTAGCAACCCTGGGTTGCGTGTCGTGCGAGCAACCCCGGGTGCGTGACGTACAAGCAACCCTCAGTTGCGTCTCGCGCGAGCAATCCTCAGTTTAGGCGTAGATCGGGAGCGGGCATGGCGACCATTGGCTTCATCGGCGGCACGGGACCCGAGGGATTGGGACTGGCGATGCGCCTGGCTATGGCCGGCGAACGCATCCTCATCGGCTCTCGCCGGATCGAGCGGGCGGAAGACGCCGCCCAGACCGTCCGCGACGCCGTCAGCGCAGCCGGCGGAACCCCCGACGCCGGCGGCGGCGTCAATCGCGATGTCGTCGAACAATCCGACGTCGTCATCATCGTCGTCCCCTTCGACGGACACGAAGCGACGCTCAACGACCTCCGCGACGCAATCGGCGACAAGCTCGTCATCGACGCAGCCGTGCCGCTGACCATGGAGAATCGCATACCGGGCATCTCCGACGTGCCCCAGGGCTCCGCCACCGAACAGGCGCAGGCGCTCCTGCCCGACGCCCGTGTCGTCGGCGCATTCCACAACCTCAGCGCGCGCAAGCTGCAGAAACTCTCCGACCCGATGGAGGGCGACGTCCTGATCACCGCCGACGACGCCGACGCCAAACAGCAAGTCGTCGACCTGGTCGGCAAGATGCCCGATCTGCGTCCCATCGACGCCGGGCCGCTCTCGATGTCGAAGTTCGTCGAAGACCTGACCGCGCTGATCATCGGCATGAACATGCGCTACAAGACCCAGGCCGCCGTCCGCATGGTCGGAATCGACTGATGGCCCCACCCTCCGAGTACCGCGTATTCGCCGTCGGTGGCATCCCTGAGGTCGTCGAGGGCGACGACCTCGCCGAACTGATCCACTCCGCGCTGCTCGCCCAGGAGACCCCGCTCGAATCCGGCGACGTCCTCCTCGTCACCCAGAAGATCGTCTCCAAGGCCGAAGGACGCGTCATCCGCCTCGACGACGTCAGCGCCGGCGGGTTCGCCCAGGACTGGGCCGATGACTGGGAAAAGGACGCCCGCGCGGTCGAACTGGTCCTCCGCGAGTCGAAGCGCATCGTCCGCATGACGCGAGGCCTCATCCTCTCCGAAACCCGTCACGGCTGGGTCTGCGCCAACGCCGGCGTCGACCAGTCCAACGTCGGCGGCGGCGAAGCCGTCGCGCTCCTGCCCGTCGACTCCTCCGCCTCAGCCCTCGAAATCCGCCGCGGCCTCGTCGCCCGAGGTCAGGTCGACGTCCCCATCATCGTCACCGACACCTTCGGCCGCCCCTGGCGCAATGGACTGACCAACGTCGCCATCGGCGTCAGCGGCATGAACCCTATCCGCTCCTACGTCGGACAGGTCGACGCCGAAGGCTACGACCTGCAAGTCACGGAAATGGCGATCGTCGACGAACTCGCCTCCGCCGCCGAACCGGTGATGAACAAGCTCGACAAGGTCCCCGTCGCCGTCGTCCGCGGCCTCAACGTGCCCGTCGAAGAGTACGACCACACATCGCTCGTCCGTCCCGCCGAAATGGACCTCTTCCGCTAGGGACATACCAATGGCTGCCGCGTTCAGCATTGACGCCGACTTCGAATGCTCATTGGATCATCTCTGGTCGTACGTGTCTCACGTGCCCAACCAGGATCACTGGGTCTTCGGCATGTCAGACTCCGAGGTGGTCGGCGGCGGAGAAGTCGGCGTCGGCGCGGTAATCGAAGGCACCTCGACCGAGCAAGGCAAATCCCTGCGGGTGACGATGAACGTCACCGAGTTCGAACCGCCAACGCGAATCTCCTGGGAAAACACCGACGGCCACACGCCCTTCGTCACGGTGATCACCTGCTCTGGAGACGACACCACTTCGCGGATGAAGTACCACGTCACCCTGTATCCGACCGCGCTCCTGATGAAGATCGTCATGGGTCCGCTCCGGCCACTGGGCAATATCGTCGCCAACCGGATGTTGCGACAGGAAATCTCACATCTCCGACACGCAATGGGACTCCAGGCCTGATGGTCAGCCTGACCGCCTCCACCGAGGTCACAATCAATCGTGAGCCAGCCGATGTGTGGGCATATGTCTCCGACGTCACCAACCAGGACCACTGGGTCGACGGCATGTCCAACTCCGAAGTGGTCGGCGACGGACCAATCGGTCGCGGAACGCAGATCCAAGCCGTCTACACCTACGGTGGCAACGACGGCCCGGTCGAGATGACCATCACCGAGTTCCGCGAAGGCCGGGAGCTGGCGATTGAAGCCTCGCAGGGACCCTTCCCCTTCACCGGCCGACTGAGTCTGCAACGTTCCGGCTCCTCAACCATCCTGACCAACTCAATGAAAGCCGGCAGCGACCACATCGCGACATCGATCATGTTCATCCTGCTCCGGCCCCTCACCAGGTGGATGATGACCCGCCAGATGCGCAAAGAGCTCGGCCAGCTCAAAGCCATCCTCGAAGACCGCTAGCCCAGCACACCCCCCGTCGTCATTCCCGCTCCCTTCTCCGTCATTCCCGCGAAAGCGGGAACCCCTACGGCCATCGCAGACCCAACCCTGTTCACATTCCGTCAACCACGACGCACAACACCGAACACTCATTCCCTATAGTGACAGAACATGAGTATCGCACGAAAGGACGAACCATGCACATCACACCCAGGCGCCGACGCCGCGCCATGCGCGCCCACTACCTCGCCCAGCGCGGCCTCCCTCAGCGACAGATCGCCGAGCAGATGGACATCTCCCGCGCCACCGTGCGCGACGACCTGCAGCTGGTCGAGACCCACTGGAGCCAGATCGCCGGACCGGCCGCCGACGACCTCCTGCTCGAGTCACTCCACCTGCTCCAACTCCGGCTCGCACTCGCCCTCAAAAACGACGAAGTCGCCGACAACGCCGCCCGCCTCACCGCCCCCGAATACCTCAAGGCCCGCGACCACCAGGAAACCCGGCTCAACGCCCTCGCCCGCGAGATCCGCCGCACCGTCCAGCAGGTCCACCAGCGAGCCGAGCAACGCCCCGATCAACCCGATCTCTACCAGGAACAACCCCAGGAACAGCCGAAACCTGTCAAAACCACGCCAGAATTAACCAAACCTGACCAGCCCCATTCCACGATCTCCAGTCCACAGCAGGAGATCGTCCAATCCGAGGCCCCAGCAGAAAAAATTCCCCCCGAACCCGACCAGGACGCCCTGATCGAGGAAGCCGTCCAGCACTTCCCCCACCTCAAGGGCCAATCCCCCGAGCAAATCCTCCACTTCCTCGACCAACTCACCGACCCGAAAGGAGAGCAACCCGCGATCTACGCCGAAGCCGCCGGCTAAACCGCCTCAATCCACCCCCGATCCGCTTCCCCCCGGGGGAAAGCCTGTCCCGCACTTGATACGGGCCGTCGCACAGCAGACTCACGGTTCCCGTTCGTCCGTAAACGCGATCCGAAAGTCCTCAAACAGATTCCCGGCCTCCGAGGCCGCATCCACGGTTCGCCGATGAGCCTCCAGGAACGCCTCGCGATCCGCCTCCTGAAGAGCGACAAACTGGGCGTTGTAGCCGCTATGCAACAGCGAAATGCCCGTCAGATAGCGGTGGTGCCAGTCCTCGGCCTTCTCGGGAGGCTGGAGATCGAACAGCGCGTCGCGGAAGCGTTCCGTCGTCGGCAGTCCGCGCCGCAGGTTCTCGCGATGAACCCGGCAGTCGGCATTCGCATCGACGCAACGCGTCGCCGTCTCAGGATCGATCACCGTCTGGATCTCGACCGTCGCCCGGGCCACCAGGTTGCAGAGCTGGTCGTAGTAGCTGCCCACCGGATACGTGCAGTCGGCGTTGACCGCCGGTTCCGGGGGCGGAGGATCGCCCTCGAAGATGTCCAGCTCCCGCAGCAGGAACAGCGCCGCCACAAAGCCGATGATCCCGCCAATGATCGGAATCAACAGCGAGGAGGACTGTCGCCGCCGTCCCGAGCGCCGCGGCGTCTGACTAGAGGACATCGGTCAGGAAGTCGCGCACCGCTCCGACGAAGGCCTCCGGCTGGTCGCCGGCCACCGAGTGCCCGGCCTCTGCAATCGTGACCAGGCGCACCACCGGGACCTGCTCCGCGAACTCCTCCGCCTGCTCTCGCTTCAGCACCGGACTTTTCTCCCCGTGCAGCAATAGCGTCGGAACCGTCAGCGCCTTCGCCGTCTCCCAGATCCCGGCGCGAGCATCGGCGACGCCCCGGAAGTCGGCCTCGCGGAAGCGCTCGTCGAACATCTTCGCCATCTTGCCCTCAGGTGTCTCACGCAGCGAGACCTCAAGCCGCTTCCGGATCCCTTCCTTCGAGCGGAACGGGTAGTACTGGTGCGTCATCTCGACCCACGCATCGAGTGAGTCCAGCTCATACGGCCCGGCGACGAACTGCCGAACCTGCTGCACGCCATCGACGCTCGCGCCCGGCCCGACATCGATCAGCACCAGCGCCCGCAGCGAGTCGGGATGCTGCGCCGCAAACGTCATCGCGTTCATCCCGCCCATCGAGTGACCCAGCACCACTGGCCGATCCAGTCCCTGCGCCTCGATGAACGCCCGGATGTCGTCCGCCATGTGGTCGCGCGAATAGTCGCCCAGCTCCGCCGCCCGGTCGGAATGTCCGTGTCCGCGCTGGTCCAGCGCGTACCAGTGAAGCTGGTCGGACAGCGCCGGTGCCACCTCGTCGAACGAGTGGCAGTTCAGCGCGAAGCCATGCAACGCGACCGCGCTGACATCAGCCGCACCACCGTGATCCACGTAGTGCAGTTCGAGTCCGTTCACCGTCGCGGTCTGTCCGGTTGCCAAGGCGCGGCCTCACTTCCTGCATCCCGGCATGGGGGTTGCCTATAGACTACGCGCGCCATGCGCGAGCGCGGACCCACACTCCGTTACGACGTCCACGAGCGTCCGCCGCTGTTCATAGCTGCCGGACTGGGCCTGCAGAACGCCCTCTTCGTCGTCTCCGGCGCCATCTTCCTCCCCATCCTGATGCGCTCGCTCGACATCGTCACCGTCGAGCAGGCCGCCTTCCTCGTCTCCGCCACCCTCCTCACCGCTGGTCTCTCGACCGCCGTGCAGGCAATCCGCATCGGCCGCGTCGGCTCCGGCTACATGCTCTTCATGGGAACCTCGGGCGCCTTCTTCGCCGCCACCATGGACGCGATCGAGCTCGCCGGAATCGGTTTCGTCGCCGCGCTCGCCTTGATCGCAGCGCCCACCGAGTGGCTCGTCGCACACTTCTTCCGCGTGCTCCGCAACATCTTCACGCCGACCGTCGGCGGCGTCGTCGTGATGTCCGTGGCCGTCCTCGTCGTACCGATCGCCCTCGATCAGTGGCAAGGCGCCTTCGTCGAGGGCAAAGAAGGCTCGTCGGAGTTCCTCTTGATCGGCGCCGTCTCCGCGCTCGTCATGATCGCGATGATCGTCTGGGCCCCGTCTCGCTATCGTCTCTGGTCGCCCATCCTCGGACTCGCCGCCGGCTCCCTGACCGCGCTCGCGACCGGCGACTGGCACTTCACCCAGACCAGCGAGGCGGCAATCGTCGGCTTCCCCATCGGCGAGTGGGAAGCCCCGACCTTCCCCGGAACCGCAGAAGCCTTCGCCGTGCTCGGCGCATTCATCATCGCGACCCTCGCCGGAACCTTTGAAACCGTCGGTGATGCCATCGCCGTGCAGAGGGTCTCGCAGCGCGACTTCCGGCGGGTCGACTATGAGTCCGTGCGCGGCTCGCTCAACGCCGACGCCGTCGGCAACGCGCTCGCCGGAATCATGTGCACCACCCCGAACACCACCTACTCATCGCCGACCGGCATGATCCCCATCATCGGCGTCGCCTCGCGCTGGGTCGCCCTGTATGGCGCAGGACTGATGGTCATCATGGCCTTCTTCCCCGTGCTGACCGGGTTCGTCCTCGACCTGCCGCTCGCCGCCATCGGCGCGGTCACCTTCGTCACCATGCTCGTCCTCTTCGTGATGGGCTTGCAGCTCGCCGTCTCCGGCGGCATCAACGGCCGCACCACGCTGATCATCGGGGTCGCATTCTGGGGCGGATTCGCCGCCCAGAACGGTCTCTTCTTCATGGACAAAATCCCCCAGGCCCTTGAGCCAATCGCCGGCAACTCGATCTCCGCCTCATCCGTCCTGGCCGTCGCCCTGACCGCCCTCTTCCGCCTGACGCCGCGCAGCCGCTACCGCTGGCGCGGACGCGCCGCTGCCGAGGAGCTACCAGGCTTACTGCAGTTCACACAACAATCGGCGGAGTCGATGCGCCTCCAGGCGCGCGCGGCCAATCATCTGGAATTGTGCCTGGAAGAGGTATTCACCTACCTGGCAGAGCAGGGCGACCCCGATCGCACGATGCGCATCGAGGTATCGCCCGACGACAGCGTGATCGACGTGATGGTCACCGATCGCTCCGAGGCGAGAGACGTGGAAATGCCCAACGTTCCCCACGACCTCATGCAGGCCGACAGCGACGAGCTCAGTGACCTGGGGTTGGTACTCCTCAACCAGATGGCCTTGCGGGTGAATCACACCAGGATCTCCGACTGGCAATACATCAGCTTCGAAATCTCCAAATCACCGGATCTGGCCCCGCCGCCGGCGACGGTCGATCTCTGAGTGGACCGTTATGGGCTGGCTGGCGCTTGACGACGACGAGCTCCTGGCCCAGTGCCGCTTCGAGCGTTTTCGAGTCTCAGGACCCGGCGGTCAGCACCGCAACAAGACCGACTCCGCCGTTCGCCTCACGCACGAGCCAACCGGCGTCGTCGGCTTCGCCTCCGAGCGACGCTCGCAGCGCCAGAATCGCTCCGAGGCGCTGGCCCGCCTGCGTCGCGCGATTGCGCTGGAAGTCAGATCCGGATTGCAACTGGACACGTATCACCCACCGCCCGCCTTACAGCGGATCCTGCCCCGATCGGTCCAGACTGAAACACCGCGCAAGGAGCGGATCGGCCCAAAGCACCGAGAGTTCTGGACCGGGGTCGGTCCGCTGCTCGATCTCTTCGAAACGGTCCAGGGCTCGACGGCCGACTGCGCCTCGCTGCTCGGCTGTTCGTCAAACCAGCTGACGAAGTTGTTCGCCTCGGAAACGCACCTCTGGGCCGCCGCCAACGCCATCCGCGAGCGCCACGGCATCAATCCACTGCGTCGATAATCGCCTCTGCTTCGATCTCGACCATCATCTCGGGATCAATCAGCCCACTCACCTCAACCATCGTGGAGGCTGGTGGTGAGTCGGCGAACGCGGCCCGCAGATGCTCGCCGGTCGCCTCGTACTGGCTGATGTCGGTGACGTAGATCCGCAGCCGGACCACATCGGCAAGCGATCCGCCCAGGTCTGACAGCGCGTCGCCGATGATCGTCAGGCAGCGAGCCGTCTGCGCTCCCATGCCGCCGGGCGTGACTGATCCGTCCGGTTCCACGGCCGCCGTCCCACTGACATGGATCTGATTGCCAACGCGCACCGCGCGGCAATAGGCGAAGCGTTCCTCGAATGGTCCACCTGATGACGTTCGCTGTCGTTGGGTCATGGCGACTGAACCTGTTCCTCCAGCAGTACTCGCGCAGCGGCGCGCCCGCTGCGCACGGCTGATTCCATCGTCGCCGGCCAGCCGGTGGCGGTCCAGGCGCCGGCCAACACGAGGTTCCGAATCGAAGTCCGCGGCCGCACCCGATGGGCATTCATCCCGGGTTTGGGCCGGAACGTGGCTTCCGACTCCTTGACCACCCGCGTGGCCAACAATGTGGCGCCTTCGGTCCGCCGCAGCGCCCGGCGCACGGCGCGCTCGACCCGCGCCACGATCTCCGCCTGTGACAGATCGACCAGGTCGTGGGCCCCACTGATCGATACCGAGATCCAATGCGGGGGAGTCGGCCAGCCGTGAATCTGGGATCGGTGGAAGATGAACTGCGCATCGGGATCAAGTACGCCGACGAAATCGCGCCGCATCACTTCGCGATCCCACTGCATATGCACGTTGATAATCGGGCTCACTTCATGCCGGCTCAGTCGCCAGAACGGCTCGCGTCGTCGCCACGGCGACGGGATCAAATCGAACGCCGGCTTCGGCGGTAAGGCCAGAACGACGCCACTCACTTCCATCTGTTCGCCACGGCCGTAGCGAATCGAGGCGACCTCGGCCTCGTCGGTCAAGATCTCGTCGACGCTCGAGTTGAGTTGGACCTGTGCGCCGCGCCGCCGTAGTTGATCGACCGCCGTATCGGCAACCTGTCCGAGACCCGCAGTGAACAGGCCGATATCGGCGGCCGTCGTCTCGCTGCTGAAGCCCTCCTGGAAAATCTGGATGCCCTGAGTCGCGGAGACATCGGAGCAACGGTCGTTGCAGGTCGGCAGGATGATCAGGTCCCAGAATCGCTCAATCACCCGCTCGCTTTGACGGTGGTCGCTCAACCAGTCTGCGAATGACTGCCGGTCAAGGCTCAGACGCTCAAACTCGCTCATTCTGCGGATCGGTTCGAACGCAAATGCTAGGCGCGCCTTCTCGCTGGCTCCGAGATGCTCGTAGGTCAGCATCGACGGCAACATGTGCAGCGGCGCCGGCAGCAGTCGCCGTCCCCCTCTGCTCAGTCCCAGAGGCAGCTTCGCCGATATCACGCTGACATGATGGCCCCGTGAATCGGGGTCGATGACGGCAACCTCAAGATGCTCCTGATAGCGAACGACATCGGCACAACCGATCCGTTCCAGAAACGCCTGAAACTCGGTGCAGCAGCGCATCGTGATGTGCTGGCCGTTGTCAAGCACGACCTCGTAGCTGGGATCCTTGAACGAATAGGCCTTGCCGCCGGCGTATGGCCGACGCTCAAACAGCACGACATTGCGGCCGGCGTCGACGAGATCGAGCGCGGCGCTCAGTCCCGCGAGGCCACCCCCAATAATGGCGATCGGAGCCTCGGAGCCGTGATCGTTCACGGTGGTGTCAGCCAACGCGGGCAACGTTGGGCATCGCGCCCATCAGCCAGAGCTCCAGCATCCGCACCACGCGCCCCACCTTCGAGGGCGAGATCCGTTGGCTGTAGACGTCGTAATCGCGCGCGACAATCGCGTCGAGAATCATCCGGTAAACCCCTTGCAGCCCATTGCAGCAGGCTCGGCTGCGCGGACCGTCCAGCAAGGGAATCAGCTGGTCCCCTTCGCGATAGAAGGCGTACGCGCGCTGGGCGTAGTCGGCCATCAGACGCCGGAACCGGTCGTTGTAGTCGCTGCCAAGAATCTCGTCCTCGGTGACGCCATGCAAGGCCAGGTCCTCCTGCGCGATGTAGATCCGCCCGCGTTCGGCGTCTTCCTTGACGTCGCGCATGATGTTCGTGATCTGCAGAGCCTTGCCCATTGCCACGGCCGAGCTGATTGCCAGCTCAGCCTGGCTACGGTCATAGCCAAAGATGCAGATGCAGATCAGACCAATCACCGAAGCGGCGCGATAACAGTACTGCTCCAGATCGGCCCAGCTCTCGTACCGCGTGTAGGTCAGGTCATGTTCCATTCCGCGGACCAGTTCCTCGAAATGGTCGCGCGGGATGTCATAGCGCTGAATCGCGTCGGCCAGACCGGCGGTCAGCCAGCCCGGCTCAGCTTCGCCGCCGCTGTATGCCGCATGCAGCAGATCGTGCGCCTGACTCAACGCAGCCGTGCGCTCATCCTGAGTTCCCGCGTCGTCGACCGCATCGTCAACCGTGCCCGCGTACGCGTAGGCGGCGTATATCGCCTGCCGCTTGTCCTTGGGCAATGCCGAGAAGGCGATGTAGAAGTTGGTAGCGCGCCGGCGAGTGAACGCCTGACACTCGTCGTATGCCTCGGCAACCGATGGATCGGAACGTCGTTGCATGATGCCGTCAGGTTAGTTTCAGTTGAACTGCGGCGCGCAATGCGAGCCAGGCGCGCGTGCCCTTCCCAACTCTGGGTCGGCGAGACAGGGTGTCATAACCCTGCCGCTCGATCGCTTTCAGAACCGCCCGCCCACCGTCGGTGAACAGCCGCAAATCGACGGCCAACTCGGGCGGAACCTCGTCGATCAGGCGCTCTCCCTTTCGGAACCAGACCTCGGCCCGGTCCACCTGAAAGCGCATCATGGTCCGGTAGGCGTCCGGACACTGCCGACGCCGAATCCCCTCGGCGATGTCTTCCTCAGCGAGCCCGAACCCCTGTAGCTCGTCCAGCGGCAGATAGAGCCGGTCCGCATCAAGATAGTCACGCCGCACGTCTTGCCAGTGATTCGCGATCTGCAGCGCCGTGCAGGTCGCATTCGACAGATCGAGCCGATATCGCCCCTCGTCGGTGGTTGTATCGATGTCCCAGAGTGCCAGCACCATTTCCCCAACCGGATTGGCCGAGAGGTCGCAGTAGCCCAGCACATCCTGGAACGTCTCGTAGCGCGACTTGCGCTGGTCGAGCCGGTTGGCCTCAATCAACCGCCGAAATGGATCGGCACGCAGAGGTTTGAATTCCGCAACATGCTGGAGCGCCAAGTTGATCGGATGCTGAGGCCGGGCGCCGTTGAACGCGCGCTCAAGGTCGGCTTGCCACGTGTCAAGGCGCTGCAGACGCTCAGGCGGTTCGGCCTCCGGATCATCGCCCAGGTTGTCGGTGAAACGACAGAACGCGTAGACCGCGAACATCGGTGCACGCAACTCACGCGGCAGAAACCAGCTCACGACGGTGAAGTTCTCGCCGTGTCGCCTCGTGTAGCGCTGGCACCATTGCAGCGCGTCGGCCGAGTCGCCGCTGAACGTGCTCTCCGTCGCGCCGCTGGTCATCGGCGGTCGATGCCTGCCGAGTCCTAGTCCTGCTCGAGGTCGGCCGGATCAAGGATGCGGAAGCCGACTCCCAGCTTGACCTGGAACCACCCGATCTCGCCGTTCTGAATCGGCCCGCGGATTTCGCGGACCTCAAACCAGTCGAGGTTGTGCAGCGTCTCCCCGGCCCGCTCGATCGCATTGCGAATCGCCTGGTCGACGCCATCCGGCGAGGAGCCGACGAGTTCAATGATCTTGTATGTGTGATCTCGATGTTCTGCCATGTCTTCCTCCGTATCCTTCTACTTCTGGATTTACCCCGCTCCGAGTTCGAGATCAAGGATTTCGTAACAGGCCCAACAGAGTTGCTTGCCCTGCAGCGGTATCAGGGTCAACACAGCTTGGCCGCATTCCAGGCAAATCAGCCGCTGTTTCGTGTCGAAGCGCATCACGACCAGGTCATGGAGCTCGCCGTCCGCCGACGCCACGTGCCGCGTCAGCACCGCATCCTCGACGAAGCCCAGACGCTCGAAGATCTTCCGCGCGCCCACCTGATCGGGCGTCATCTGCGCGATGATCTTGGCCACGTCATCGTTTAGTGCGCTCTCGAACGCGAGTCCCAGCAGCACGTGACCCAGACCCACGCGTCGCGCGCCAACGTCGACCATCACCCGGATCTCAGCCACGTGCCGAGTCCAGCGCAGCCGCCCGCGCTCGATCGTCGTGTAGCCGATAATCTGCCCGTGCTCCTCCGCCACGACCGAACGGATCCGCCCGGCCTCGGTCTCGTGGATCCAGTCGCCTATGTCGGCGACGTTGGTGATGTCCCGCTCCTGAAACAGCAGATCTTCGTTCGGCTGCCGCCGGCCAAATTCGAGCAGCGCATTGCCGTCGTCGCTGGCCAGATGGCGAAGCCGGATCGTGCGTTCGCCGCTCCGCAGATCGCGAGGCAGCTGATGCATCTCAATATCGACGTTGGTCTCTGATGACGTAGTCATGCCGCCCCCTCCCTGGCCATGCATCGCACAAGACGACGCGCATTTGATGATCTGTCATGCTAGCCGTTCCGCATGACACAGAGCCGTCTGGGGGTTTCGTTCTGTCGCCGACAGTCCGGCCTAGCGCGCCGCGACGGCTCGTTCGTAGCGCCCCAGTGCCATCAACGGAAAGTAATGACGATACAGGTGGTAGTTGATCATGAAGTCGCTGGGAAAGCCGGTTCCCGTGAACTCCGGCTCGTCCCAGGTCCCGTCCTCACGCTGCCGTTCCACGAGATAGCGAATCCCCCGAGCCACCGACTCATGCTCCGCCTCGCCCGCTGCGATCAACGCCATCAGCGCCCACGCCGTCTGCGAAGGCGTCGACGGCCCCAGGCCGCGCAGCGACGGGTCGGCATAGGTGTCGCAGGACTCGCCCCAGCCACCGTCCTCGAGCTGGCGACGGAAGAGCCACTCGACAGCGTTGCGCACCGCCGGCGCCGACATCGGCTCGCCCAGCGCCTGCAGCGCCGGCAGGGCCGCCCCCAGCCCGTAGATGTAGTTCACGCCCCAGCGACCCCACCACGAGCCGTCAGGCTCCTGCAGGTCGTACAGGAATCGCAGCCCGCGGCTGGCCGGCGGATATTGGCCGCTGTAACCGAGCTGACCGATGTACTCCAATGCATGCGCCGTCACGTCCGCAGTGGGAGGATCAAGCAGTTCGCCGAAGTCGGCAAACGGGATATCGGCGAGGAAGGTCTTCTCATTGTCGACATCGAACGCGCCCCAACCGCCATTCGAGGACTGCATCGACAGCATCCAGTGCAGTCCGCGGTCGAGCGCGAGCTGGCGCTCCGATTCCAGACCAGGCATGGGGATCCGCTCCAGCGCCATCAGCACGACGGCCGTGTCGTCGACGTCGGGGTACACGTCGTTGTCGAACTCGAATGCCCATCCTCCCGGTGGGGTATCCGGATTCTTGACCTGCCAGTCGCCGCCGCTCAGCACCTGTTCCCGAAGCATCCAGCGGGCAGCCTTCTGCAGCGTCGGGTGCTGCGGATCGAGCCCGGCATCCAGCAGTCCCACCGCTGCCAGGCAGGTGTCCCAGACGGGCGACTGGCAGCTCTCAGTCCAGATCTGCTCCCCCTCCGGACCAGCCTGATTCCAGGTGAATCGATCGAAGCCGCTCAGCGCCCGGCGAATGACCGGGTGGTCGAGGGAATAGCCCATCGCACGCAGCGCGAGGATCGCGTACACCCAGGGTGGCTGGATGCCCCCCCAGCAGCCATCCGCCTCCTGTCGGTCGAGGAGCCAGCGTTCGGAGAAGGCGAGCGCGCGATGTTCAAACGGCCGGATTCTGTTTCGGTCAAGAAACCGAAGCAGCACATCGAAGACATAAAATGCTCCCTTGGCCGAGAACGGATTCTTCGGTGGAGGAACCGCGAACTTGCGGCGATCCGACGGTTTCACCCAGAGTTCGGGCACGCCTGCCCCTGCCGGCAGCGCCGCTGTCGGCCGCAGCGTCATGATCACCGTGATCCCCACGATCGTCGCTCGGGCCCAACTGGCGAACTCATAGAGATTGATCGGCAGCCAGCTGGGTAGCAGGTTGATCCACGGAGGCATCGCCGGCAGACGATCCCAGTCGAACTCGCCGAACAGGGCCAGCCAGATCTTGGTGAACACACGGGCGGCCACGATCCCGCCCTGATCGAGGATCCACTCACGGGCGCGAGTCATGTGCGGAGAATCAGGATCGTCACCAGCGAGTTTGAGCGCGAAGTACGCTTCCACCGACGTCGAGATGTCTCCCGGACCGTTGAGATACTGCGCCCAGAAGCCCTCGGGCCGTTGCTGTGTGCGGATGTAGCGGGCAATCCCATTCCACTGTTGGCGGTCGCCGATCCCGAGGTGATGAGTCAACAGCAGATACTCGGCGGTGATCGAAGGGTTCGACTCCAGCTCGCCCCACCAGAATCCGGCGGCGTCCTGCTCTTCGACCAGCCAGTCGGTGGCCCGCTTGATCGAATGCGAGAGGGCGCCGTCGCTGAGCGGGATCGAAGCCGTACTGGCCATGGCCGCCCCTCAGCGGTCTCGCTCAAGGGTGAAGAGCGCCAGAGCTTCAAGATCTCCCACCGCCGCGGCGCGCGGATGTGCAGACTCCAGCTCAACATGGAACGCTTCGTACTCCGCTCGCGCCGCTTCGTCGGTCGCTTCGTCGGCGCCGAGCTCACCCAGCAGATTGTGCACCCAGTCGACTTGCGCCTCGGGCAAGTCAGTGCCGCCATCGCCGAGATCGGGGCGGTAGATATCCATCAGCTCCCTTCTGGCTTCAGAGGGAGCGTTATCAAGCGCGTAGAGGATGGGGTACGACTTCTTGCGTCTGCGGATGTCGGCGTCGGTCGGCTTACCCAGCGCGTTCGGGTCGGCCCAGATGCCGAGCCAGTCGTCGCGCATCTGGAAGCAACGTCCCAGCCGCTTGCCCGCCCGATCCAACGCCTCGGCCTGTTCCGTCGAAGCGCCTGCGAGCGTCGCCCCGATTGAGAGCGAAACTCCCATCATCGCGCCGGTCTTGCGTTCCACCATGGCGAGGTACTCACCGACCGTGACATCGGTGCGTTGCTCAAAGGTGATATCCAGGTATTGACCTTCGATCATCAACATCGTCGCCTGGTTCAGGCGACGCACGGACTCAATCACAGACTCGGCGCTCGCACCATGTTCGAGTGCCCGCCGCAGCGCGGCATCGGCCAGTTCGCGCATCAAATCACCGGTGTTGATCGCCTGCGCCACACCCCAGATCTTCCACACCGTCGGACGGCCTCGGCGCTCAATGTCCCCGTCCTGCACATCGTCGTGCACCAGCGAGAAGTTGTGGACAATCTCGACCGCGGCAGCTCCGGCGGCTGCTCGCCGAAGCGCATCGGGACTGTCGCTGATCGCCTCTGCGCCGAGCATCGTCAATGCCGCGCGAGCGCCCTTCCCCGACGCGCTCGCCGGACCGCCCTGTTCGTCGAGCCAGCCCAGAGCGTAGCGGGCCATGTCGTAAATCGGCAGGTCGACATTCGGAAATGCCGCCCGCATTTCCGATTGCACTGCCTCGTGATGGCGGCTGAGAGCGGTCGGGGTCGTAATCACACGGCACACTCCTCACTCTGCGGCATCTTCCGGGACTCGGGCGTCCTGGTTATGAGTCTCAGTTGTCTTCCTCTGGAACCTGGGGTGGAAAAAACGCGATGCTACCCGCCGATATTCGGCGCGGCGGCGCAGATCCATCCGTCGGAACGATGTAGCAACCGTTCTGTGGGCCGAAGCCTCGTCGACCGGAACCACCGTTGCCCAGCGCCAGGCCGGCAAACGTGATCCACGAGCCGCAGGGGCTCACGATCTCATGCGAGTGTGCGAACTGATCGTGGAAGTTGAGCATCGTCGCAAACTCGGCCGACGGTTGGAACCGAGCCAGACGCATACTGCCGGTGCACTCTCCGTCGCGGCTCAGGTCATAGCGGGTCAAAGAGATCATCGTGCTCGATGGCTGCGGTTCAAAGGCGAACACCGCCCGCCCGTCGGGCGACCAGAACACACCGTTGATCGTTCGGTCGACGACAGGCTGCTGAACCCCGGTTACGGGATCGAGAATCGTCAGGTTGCGCCCTTCCGAGTCCCCTTGCGACAGGGTCAGTACGGCCAGCCGATCGCTGTCGCGCGACGCCACGAACGAGGCCGGGCCGGTGAGTTCCATCAGTTCTTCGTGTTCGGCGCCCGTCCCGACCTCGCTGCGCCGGGCGCCCACGATGATCGAGCCGCCGCCCGGCCGAGGTTTGGCGAAATAGAAGGCCGAGCCGTCCGGCGACCAGGCCGGCGAGCGGAAGCTGGGCCGCACCCGTTGAATCTGAATCGGCCCCTCCGACCCAGCCGTCAGGTCGAACAGGACCAGCTGCGCCGCCCGGTGCACGATCACCGCTCGGCCGTCCGGCGCCCAGGCGAAGTAGAGCGGCGCGCCGTCCACCAGTCTGCGTGGCTGCCCCTGCCCGCTGGCCGCCACGAGGTTGACCGCCAGGCCGCTGCCTACGTTGCCGACCACGGCCAGTGCGCGTCCCGACGGCGCCCAGTTGACGTAATGGGCCAGACCCGCTGCGATCACCTGCCGACCGTCGCGGGGATTCTTGAAAATCGGCTCCGTCGGCCCCTCGTTGCGCGGACCGCACCAGAGCTCAAGCTTCGGATCCTCGCGTCGCTGCGACGACGCCGATACCGCGATCTGTTCGCCGTCCGGCGACCACGACGGCCACATGAAGACCATGCCCTCGGACTTCATGTCCAGCCGCGTCACGAGTTCGGCCGTCCAGTCGCCGCCCGCTCCGCCGATCTGGGCGATACGCAGCGAAGCGTCTTCCGAGATCAGCGCGAGCGGCGTCATGGCACTCACTGAGCCGCCACGTCGCTCTGCGCTGACGCTCGCGAACGAATCGCGTCAACCCCGGCCTGTTGCTCCTCGTAGCGCGCCAGATCGAACAGCACCGACGAGGCGCGGTTCAGATAGCGGATCGTATCGTCATTGACCGGATGTCCGTGGCCCCGCAGACGCACCACTTCGCGTTCGGCGCGTCGGATCGTGGTGCGCGCCAGGTCGAGCGCTGCCGAACCCGGCGAACCACCCGGCAAGACAAATTCGTTCGGAGGCGGAGCCAGTCGCTCGAGCTCCGCCGCCCATGTCTCCAGCTGGTCGACATCCTCCGCCTGTGTGACAAAGTCCTCCGGGACCGGCTTGCCCGGGGCCACCGCCAGCTCGGCCATGATCAGATACAGACGCCGTTGAATCTCAATCGCGACATCGCGCGTCCTCGAGTCCGTCGACAACGCCCGGCCCAGCCCAAGCGCCGACGATGCCTCGTCGATCGCGCCGTACGCCTCCGGCTGAGGATGGTCCTTACCAATCCGGCCTCCGCCCCACAGGGTCGTGGAGCCGTCGTCGCCGGAGCGGGTGTAGTGCGGCATGGGCTAATGGTATCCGCGAGCAGCCGGGGTTCAGTCGACCGCTGCCGCCTGAAGTTCGGTCCAGGCGCCCAGCAACTCGGGTGTCGTGCTGATCCCGAGCACGATGAACCCCTGCTTGCGCGGGCGGCGATCGTCCACGTAGCCGAGGAACTGAAACAGCGGCTCGCCATCGGAGTCCAGCAGTCGCCAGTTCTGGTCGGGTGCGTTCGGATCCAGCAACCGAGACTTGGCCTCATCCGGCAGAGCAATCACCCGGCCCTGATCCACCCCACAGCCGGCCGGCGCGAAGCCCGTCCACTCGGCCTCGCTCAGCCCCGTGACAGCGGTCCATTCGTCCGAGCCTGGGCTCAATTGCACCTCGAGAGAGCAATGGTCGATGCGGCGGGACATGGCAGTCTCCTGTTGGTCGGTGTCTGCTACTGGACTTCGGCAGCGGCCTCGAGATTCTTCCAGACCTGCTCGAACGCGTTGAACGCGCCCTGATCGAAGAGCACAAAACGAATCGTGCGGACACTGCGGTCGTCGCCGGAATGCTCGTAGCAAACGGTCAGCATGATCTCCGCAGCCTGCGTGTAGTCGAAGCCGCCAACGCCGGTACCCAGCGCCGGAAACGCGATCGACGAAATGCCCAGTTCCTCCGCCCGCTTGAGCGCGTTATCCGTCGAGGCCCGAATCTTCTCCGCCGACGTGTACAGATCCTGGCCCATCGCCGCAGCATGGATCACGTGCTTGCACGACAGATCCCCCGAACCCGTGACGATCGCCTCGCCCACCTCGATCGGACCCTGGCGAATCGCCTCATCCTCAATCTCGCGACCGCCGGCCCGGACGATCGCCCCCGCTGTGCCCGCGCCCATCCAGAGATGGTTGTTCGCCGCGTTGACGATGGCGTCCACCTCCTGCTGGGTGATGTCGCCCTGGACAACTTCGATCGTCGAGTCGGTCATGCCCTCTGCCCTAGCTCGTCATTCCCGCGCAAGCGGGAATCTCGCCCGACGGATTCGACTGCGGTCGCTCGTCGCTCTACTGAGGCTACGACCTATTTGATCGCCAGACCATTCGGTGGACTACCAGTGCCGCCGGTCACGTTCAGCGGCGCGGCGGCGAAGAAGCTCTCGTACACGCCGTCCTCGGCGCAGTCGTCGGCCAGCGCATCCAGCGTGAACATCTCACCGATCGCCATGCCGAATCGCCCGATGATCCAGTGGTGTAGGAAGCCATCCGGATCGGCGAAGTTCGGCGGCGGCCACGCTTCCAGCGCCGGGTTGTCCGAGCAAACCGCCGACGGATGATGGTCGAAGATGTACGCCGCCATCTCCTCCGAACAGCCCAGTCCCGGAAACGCCAGGTTCGGCATCTGCGACAGCGACTGCCGCGTCATGAAGTCCGTCTGCTCATACCAGCCGATCCAGCCAATCCGGATCAGCAGCACGTCGCCGGCCTGTAGCTCAACTCCCTGGGCCTCGCGGCACGCCTCAAGCTCGTCCGCCGTGATCGGTCGGTACTCGTCCATCGGCAGCGGCGACCCCTGCGACTCAAACCACCGTCCCACGTCCAGCAGCACGGCGCGCCCGGCGATCCCCCGTCGCGCCCAGTGCTCGATCCCCAGCTTCGGCGCGTCCCGGTTTTCGAGCAGCCACTCGTTGGTCACGCCGCCCCAGAAACCGTGCTCAAAGTCACCCACATGCGTCAACGCATCCCACTGCGACGACTGCTGCGTGTAGAAGTTGTCCAGCACATCGTCGCCGTGGTGTCCAAACCCCGCCCGACGCATCACCGTATGCCGGACCGCCCCGCGGTTGTACAGCGGCGGACTCGGCTGCGACTGGTCCCAGTTCATCGGGAACATCTTGCCCTTGTTGATCAGCGACGCCGCCTGCACAATCCGCTCCGGAGTCTGCAGGTTGAACATCCCCACCTGGTCATCGTCGCCAAACAGCCCCCAGGCCGTCTTGGCCGGATTCCCGGCCTTGAACGGAAGCTGGTCGTAAGTCGGGAGTTGGTCGGGTACGTCGGGCATGCCTGTTCCAGATTCAATCAGATCGAATTTGGAAGAAGTCTAGCCGTTTAGTCAACCAGACCCGGATACAGAATCTGCTTGATCTGACCGCGGAAATTGAACGTCCCCGACGGCATGAACTGCGTCAGGAAAATCACGATCATCTCCTCCGCCGGATCGATCCAGAAGATCGTGCTCGCCGCGCCGCCCCAGTAGTACTCGCCGATCGAGCCCACGTTCTGCGTCCGCGGAAGATCCACGATCATCGCAAAGCCCAGGCCAAACCCGACCCCGTCGTTCGCCGTCTCCGAGAAGCTGCCCAGCGCCCGCTCCGACAAATCCTGCCCATCCGGCAGATGATTCATCGTCATCAGCTCGATCGTCTTCGGACCCAGCAGCCGAGCCCCGTCCAGCTCGCCGCCATTCAGCAGCATCTGGCAGAACCGGTGATAGTCATGCGCCGTCGACACCAGACCGCCCCCGCCCGAGAAGAACGTCTGCGGTTCCGCGTAATGGCTCGTCGCCGGATCGTCCAGCAGCCGCAGCCGACGGTCTGGACCCCGCTCGTAGTTGGCCGCAAACCGCTCAATCTTCTCCGCCGGCACATCGAACCCCGTATCCACCATCCCCAGCGGCTCAAAGATGTGCTCATCCAGGTACTCGTCGAACCGCTGGCCCGAAATGGTCTGCACGAGGTAGCCGCAGACATCCGTGGAGACGCTGTAGTTCCAGTTGTCTCCAGGCGAGAACTTCAGCGGCAGCTCCGCCAGCCGGTCGATCATCGACTGCAGGTCGCGGCCCCTCATCGTCCCGGCCGAGTACACCTCTGCCTCGTTGTAGGCCCGTTCCAGCCCTGCCCCCGCAACCTCCATGAACCCGTAGGTCAGACCGCTCTGATGCGAGAGCACGTCGCGCATCGACATCGGACGCACCGGCGCACAGGTGTCGGTGACCGGACCGCCGGGATCGGACATCACCTGTAGATCGCGCCACTGAGGGATAAACCGGCTCACCGGATCGGTCAGCTGGAACATCCCCCGCTCGTGCAGCTGCATCAGCGCCACCGACGTGATCGGCTTCGTCATCGAGTAAAACCGGAAAATCGTATCCGTCGCCATCGGCTTCCCGCGCTCGCGATCCATACTCCCCATCGCCGACAGGTGAGCAATCTCCCCCCGCCGCGAAATCAGCGTCAGACAACCCGCAATCTTCTCGGGCTCGATGTACCGAGCCAGCAAGTGCCGATCCAGCCGAGCCAGCGAGTCAATCGAAATGCCCGTGTTGCCAACAGTCGCGGTCATGGTGCGCATCGCTTTCCTTCGTCGGAAGTCCAGGTCGTCAGGCCAGCCCCCATACAGCAGTTGCTTGAGCTCACCTCGAAAGTCGAAGGTATCCGACGGCATCAACTGGGTCATGAAGACCACGACCAACTCCACAACCGGATCGATCCAGGACATCGTGCTCGCCTCCACTCGGACAGCCCCTACCCTGCGCCACGCAACCTCCGAATCCAGGAACCAGCGAGCCATGCCCCCCATCGCCCAGACCACCGCCGGACGCATCCAGGGCGCTCGTGAGGACGACATCACCGTCTTCCGAGGCGTCCCCTACGCCGCGCCCCCAATCGGCGACCTCCGATTCCGCGCGCCCCAGCCCCATCCCAGCTGGGACGGCGTCCGCGACACCACCGAGTTCGCCCCCATCGCCCCCCAGGAAGGCATGGACGCCCTCGACACCCTCTTCCCTTCCCCGCCCCAACCTCAGAGCGAGGACTGCCTCTACCTCAACCTCTGGACCCCCGGCGTCGACGACGCCTCCCGCCCCGTCATGCTCTGGATCCACGGCGGAGCGTTCACGCTCGGTTCCGGCAGCGAGCCGCTCTACTCGGGAACCAACCTCGCCCGGCGCGGAGACGTGGTCCTCGTCACCATCAACTACCGACTCGGCGCTCTCGGCTTTCTCCACGAGCCCACCCTCGGCGAAACAAACTTCGGCATGCGAGACATGATCGCCGCCCTGCGCTGGGTCCGCGACAACATCGCCAACTTCGGCGGCCCCCGGACAACGTCACCATCTTCGGCGAATCCGCCGGCGGAGCCGCCGTCGCCTGCCTGCTCGTCTCGCCTGAGGCCCAGGGCCTGTTCCACCGAGCCATCGGCATGAGCACCGCCGGCGACCACGGCATCCTCTTCGACGGAACCCGGCCGACCACCGACCGGTTCTATACCCAGCTCGGTATCGATCAGCCGTCCACCGCTCAACTCCGCAGCCTGCCCCTCTCCGACCTGCTCGCCGCCCAGGCCGCGGTAGAGGCCGCCGCCTTCGAGAACATGAACGAAATGTGGTCGCTGCGCCTCCCGTACGGACCGGTCATCGACGGAACCTTCCTCCCCGAACCGCCCCTCGCCACCGCTGCTCAGGTAAGCGCCGAACGAGGTATCCCCTTCCTCTCCGGCAACCCAGACGAAGAGATGAAGCTCATCCGCGCGATGATGCTCCCGGAAGTGCTCAGCCAGGCAGATGTGTTGGCCCGCCTCGCAGCAATTCCTGGAGGCGCCGACCGCGTCTACGCCGCCTACCGAGACGCCCGCGCGGACCGCGGCGAGCCTGCCGCTCCCGACGACATCCTCGACGCCGTCGCCAGCGACTTCCTCGAGATCATGCCCTCCCTCCGCTTCGCCGATGCCTGGTCCCGCGGCGGCGCGCCGACCTTCGGCTACACGCTCGACTGGAAATCGCCGATGAACGACGGCGCGCTGGGCTCCTGCCACTCGCTCGACATCCCCTTCGCCTTCGGCACCTACGCGGACGCGCCCGATTTCGCAGGAACCGGACCCGCCGCCGACGCCCTCGCCGACACGATGGTGGACATCTGGACCACCTTCGCCCGTACCGGCAATCCCGCTGTCGACGGCCTCGATTGGCCGCCCTACGACGCCGAATCGCGAGCGCAAGCGATGCTGGGCCCCGCTCTCCGCGTCGAAACTGCATGGCGCGCGACAGAACGAGCTGTTTGGGATGGCGTCTTCTAAACCCCACAGGTTTGCAACGGGCGTACGTTTGTCAGTAACCCATTCGCTCGAAGGCCGCTGAGCCGAGCAGCAGGAGAACGCCATGAGACAGGCATTCAACCTTCTCAAACGAATACTCAACTGGCTCTGGACGACCAGGAACGGCCGAATCACGCTTGTCGGCCTGATCGCCGCCGCAATCCCGCTGCTGCTCCTGGCCGGCTGGCTCATCCGCCCCCTCTTTGTCGACACCGTCGTCGACGAAGCCTTCCCCCTCGGCGCCGACGCCACCATTCCCGAGGAGCTGACCGAAGACGAGGCCACGGTCATGATGTCCGCCGCCTCAAAGCTCGAAATCGAAGTCCAGGAATCGATGACCGACGCCATGTCCGCCGCGACCGTCGTCAAGACCGGTTCCTTCGTCGACGGCGACGCCTTCCACAAAGGCGAAGGCGCGGCCACCATCTACCAGCTCGAGGACGGCTCCCACGTCCTCCGCTTCGAGGACTTCCGCGTCACCAACGGCCCCGCCCTCTTCGTGCTCGTCAGTCCCCACCCCAATCCTGAGGGCCGCGGAGACATCTCCGACGCCGGCTACACCGAGCTCGCCCGCCTCAAGGGCAACGTCGGCAACCAGAACTACGTCCTCCCCGCCGACCTCGACCCCGCCGACATCAACTCGGTGATCATCTACTGCAAACCCTTCCGAGTCGTCTTCAGCACCGCCGCCCTCACCGCTAACTAGCTCACCCCCCGATGCCCCGCGCCCCGACGCGGCGCCCAGGGCGCCCAACCCCGATCGGAGCACGGCGTCATCATCGCCTCACACTCGGCCGGCGATTGCTTGTGATAACCACATAGCACACGAGTTCGTGTACCATGGCGCTCATGAATCCGAGAGCAGACTCCACCAGGGCGCACTGTCTGGACCCAGCCCGACGAGCCAGGCTCGTCCAGGCCCACGACCTCCGCTGCCGCGGATTCACCTACCGCCGGATCGGCGAGCGGATGCGCTGCGCAACCTCCACCGCCGCCCTCTACGTCCGCGAGTTCGAGGCGCGCCGCAGCGAGATCATCGAGTCCCTCGCGGAGGACCTGCTCGTCCACGCCCTCGCCGGCCTCCTGACCGCCGATTCCGGTCAACCACCCTCCAAACCCGTACAACCCCGTACAAACGCCGTCGAAATCCGTACATCGACCGACGAATTCCGTACAAAACCGAACAGAATCGAACAAAATCGAACAAGACCGAACAGAAAACCGGTCAATTCCCAGCATTTCACGCCACTTCGACGTCTAGGAACAGAAAATTCCAGCGCGCCGCCCGGTATTCCGCCTCCGGCGACGCCCCCGCTCCCCGAATCGACCTGCGCGCCGCCCGCCCGTCGCCAACGGCTAAGCTGCGCCGCGTACGGATTTCGACCACAGTGGGAGCGACAACATGGCGGCGATCATTCAGACAGAGTCAGGGCGAGTCCACGGCTCATCCGAGGACGGCCTCAGCGTCTACCGAGGCATCCCCTTCGCGGCCCCGCCGGTGGGAGCCCTCCGCTTCCGCGTCGCCCAGCCCCATCCCGGCTGGGACGATGTGCTCGACTGCGAATCCTTCCGGGCAATAGCCCCGCAGATCCCCAACGAAGCCCTCGACGCCATGATCGGCGCGGCGCCCCAGGAGCAGTCCGAGGACTGCCTCTTCCTCAACATCTGGACCCCGGGTACGGACGCAGCCGCCCGGCCGGTGTTGGTCTGGATTCACGGCGGCGCATTCACCATCGGCTCCGGTAGCGAGGGCCTCTACAATGGCGCCACCCTCGCCTCGCGAGGCGACGTCGTCGTGGTCACCATCAACTACCGCCTCGGCGCGCTCGGATTCCTCCACCTCCCGGCCCTCGAGGAATCGAACTTCGGTATGCGCGACCAGGTCGCCGCGCTGCGCTGGGTCCGCGACAACATCGCCAGCTTCGGCGGCGACCCCGCCAACATCACCATCTTCGGCGAGTCGGCCGGCGGCATGTCCGTCGCCTCCCTGATGGGCTCCCCCGAGGCCACCGGACTCTTCCACAAGGCCATTCCCCAGTCCGGCGCCGGCCACCACGGCATCGAGGATGTCCAGGCCGTCGAGCACGGCCGCATGTTCTGCGACCACCTTGGCGTCGACCCCGACGATGCCGAAGCGCTCCAGTCCGCCTCGGTCGAAGACATCGTCGCCGCTCAGGCCAAGCTCGAAGAGCAGATGCTCTACGTCGCCATGGAAGCCGGCAAGCAGCCCGAAATGCCCTTCCGACCCGTCATCGACGGCGAGTTCCTCACCGAGATGCCGATCGACGCCGTCCGCGCCGGACAGGCTGAAGGCGTCGCCGCCCTGATCGGCTGCCTCGACGAGGAGAGCAAGCTCTTCGCCGCCATGGTCCCGACCGAACCGCCCAACGAGGAAGACGCCATCGCCGTCATGGACGGCCTCCACGGCGACGGACGCCGCCTCTACGACATCTACCGCGCCGCCCGCGAAGCCCGCGGCGAATTAACCACGCCCTACGAGATCCAGACCGCCGCCTCCGGCGACGAACTCTTCCGCGTCCCCGCGATGCGTCTGCTCGACGCCCAGGCGCAACACAGCGATCAGACCTGGTGCTACCTCTTCGACTGGAAATCGCCCATGCTCGACGGCGCGCTCGGCTCCTGCCACGCCCTCGACATCCCCTTCGTCTTCGGTACCCACAGGGTCGCCTCGGCCTTCGCCGGCGAGGGCGTCGCCGCCAACGGCCTGGCCGAGCTCACCATGGACACCTGGCTCGCGTTCGCCAAGACCGGCGATCCCTCAACCGGCAACCTCCCTTGGCCAAGGTGGGATCCCGAAACCCGTCAGACGGTCGTGCTCGGAGAATCCGCAAGAACCGAGAACAACTTCCGAGCAGAAGAAATCGCCGCCTGGGACGGCGTCCTGTAGGGAGTGTGGCCTGGGAACCGCTGATAGGTTGGGCGCAGCGCGGGAGGCGTTTATGAGCCGCCCCCGCGCTAGGGCGAGCCGACGTCGACAACGACCTGCGTCTGCTCGCCCGCCCTGGTCGCCTGAGCCAGGCGGCGTACCGTCACGTCAGGCTTCCAGCCCCAGCGTAACACCGCAAAAGCGTGCACCATCGGGATTGAGCGCGTCCGGCATTGAGCGCGTCCGGCTACGCAACGATCCCCCGCGACCTCAGGTCCGCAATCTCCTCTGAGCTGTAGCCCGCACTCGCGACAATGTCGTCGGTATCCCGACCCAGCGGCGGCGACGAACCCTGCGCCGCCGTCGGCGTCGCGCTCATCTTGAGCAACGGCCCGACCTGGCGTTGAGGACCGGACAGGTCGTGGTTCAGATCGACCACCATCTCGTTCGCCTCGATCTGCGGGTCGTCTGCCAGCTCCTCCGGAAACTGGATCGGTCCGCTGGGCACGCCATGCTCCTCGAATCGAGCCAGCCAGTACTCCGTCGGCTGCGATCGCACATGCGCCTCGACCTCGCGCACTCTGGCCGTGGCATGGGCCAGTTGTTCCGGGTCGGTCGGATCCAGATTCGGGTCGGCGAAGCCCAGGAAGTCCGTCTCCAGCGCCGCCCGAACCTTGGTCCACAGTGACGCCGACAGCGCGCCAATCGCCACCGCGCCGTCCAACGTCTCGTAGCAGCGGTAGTAAATGTTCAGCGCCCCCTGCGCGCCCCGATCCTTGTACACCTCCTGCAACTCGGCATAGGGAGCTCCCTCCGCCCGCAGTTCGTTGATCCGAGCCATCTTCGCTTCGGGCAGCTCATCGGCGAGCGGCAACTGCATCACGCTGCTGCCCTGCATCGCCAGAGCCGTGTTCAGCAACGTCGTCTCAACCATCTGACCCTCGCCGGTCTGCTGACGGTGGAACAGCGCCGCGCAAACACCCAGCGCGATCACAATGCCGGTGCCGTAGTCGGCGACCGGAGCCGACACCGGCGACGGCGCCGTTCCGTTGTCGTCCAGCTTGCCGTCCAGCGCCATCAGCCCCGTCACCGCCTGCGCCACGATGTCGTACCCCGGCCGCTGCGCCCACGGCCCCTGCCGCCCGAACGCCGTGTTATCGACATAGATCAGGTCGGGCCGAATCGCGCGCAGCGTGCCGTAGTCGAGCCCCAGCCGTGCGGCCACATCGGGCCGGTAGTTGATCACCACAACGTCGATCTCAGGAACCAGCCGGTGCACAATCGCCTGCGCCTCAGGATCGCGCAGGGCCAGCACCAGCGACCGCTTCCCGCGGTTGAGCGACTGAAACCACTTAGACTCCCCCGGCATGAACTGCGAGAACTGACGCCAGGCCTCACCCTCGGGCGGCTCGACCTTGATCACCTCGGCGCCCATGTCGGCGAGGTTCTGACAGCCAAACGGACCGGCAATAATCTGAGAGAATTCAAGAACCCGAATACCATTCAACGGACCCCGGTGAGGCGAACCGTCGTGGGTGCTGGTCATGGTCGTTACCCTTTCGCACTAGTGGCAGTCATGGCGCACGGTCGGACGCCGGGAAGAGGTCTCTGGAGAACAATGCAGGCAGTATCTGTCATGGTCGGCTTACGAGTGATGTTGTTCAGCGCCATAGCGGTGCTGGCGATGCTGTTGTCGACGGCGTGCAGCGATGACATCCCGGATCAGCCGGAGTTACCAGTCACCCAGGTCGCGCCGTCGGAAACGCTCTTTCTCGAGACCACCGAACACGCCGGCCTGAGCTACGTTCAGCACGCGATCAACGAACCCGGAAGTTGCCTCTTCGACAACCTGTCGCGGCCGACAGAGGAAGAGCAGCGTGGCATGCTCTGCGACGCAGAGCGAATGACCGGCGGCGCAGCCGCGGCCGACTTCGACGGCGACGGCGCAACCGATCTGCTCGTTACTCGGCTCGACGGTCACGACCTGCTCTTCCGCAATCGTGGCGACGGAACATTCGAAGAGGTCTCCGGACAAACCGGTCTGGCGCGCTGGGAGTTGCAATCCAATGGCGCTGCCTGGGGCGACATCGACAATGACGGCGACCTCGACCTGTTCATCACGACCGTCGGCGATACCAGGCACTATCTGTTCATCAACGACGACGGCGTGTTCACGGAACAGGGCATGGAGCGCGGCGTCGCCGTCGACACCGGCGATCGCCGGATTGGATTCTCCGCCACCTTCGGCGATTACGACCTCGACGGCTACCTCGATCTCCACGTAACCGAGTGGCGGCCGTCGCAGCTGGTCGGCGAAGCCGTTGCCGGCGTCCGCCTGCTGCGAAACCTCGGCTCGGACGCGCCGGGCTACTTCGAGGATGTCACCGAGGCGGCGGGCGTGCAGATGCGCGGCGTCGTTTCTCAGACCCAGGATCAGCTCACCGAGGGAACCTTCGCATTCGGCTCGACGTTCGTTGATCTCGACGGCGACGGTTGGCCCGAACTCGCGGTCGCCTCCGATTTCGGCACCAGCCGTCTGTTCTGGAACAACGGCGACGGCACCTTCAGCGACGGCACCTTGGCCGCGCGAGTCGGCACGGCCCAGAACGCGATGGGCACGACGTTCGGCGACTACGACGCCGACGGCGACCTCGACTGGTTCGTCACTTCCGTGTTCTCCTTCCGCAGCGGCAGTCCCGGCTCGGGTGAGCAGGGTCTGCGCGACGGCAACCGCCTGTTTCGCAATGAAGGCGATCGGCGATTCACCGACGTCACCGATAGCGCCGGCGTGCGCAACGGATCGTGGGGATGGGGCGCCGCGTTCTTCGACGCCGACAACGACGGCGACCTCGATCTGACCATGACCAACGGTATGGAGATGATGCCGGGCTTCGATGCCGACGCCACTCGCTATTGGGAGAACGACGGATCAGGACGCTACCGCGGCCGCAGCACCGAAGTCGGATTGGATGACATTGCGGATGGCAAAGGACTGCTCGTCTTCGACGCCGACAACGACGGCGCTCTGGACGTGTTGATAGTCAACAACGCCTCCGAGCCGCTCTTCTATCGCAACCAGTCTCGCGGCGCCGGGAGCTGGTTGCGTGTGACCCTCGAGGGAGTGACCAGCAATCGACAGGGGCTCGGCGCGAAGGTGTCGGTGTTCGGAGTGGGGTTGCCCGAGCAGATTCGCGAGGCCGGCGTGTCGACCCACTTCCTCGGTCAGAGCGAAGATGCGCTGCACTTTGGCCTGGCCGATTCGCAGTCGGCGGACGTAGTCATCCGTTGGCCGGCCAGCGGCCTGGTGACGACGCTCAATGACGTGCCGGCCGACTCGTGGATTCGGGTCGTGGAAGGCGAATCGGGCTACGAAGTGTTGAACCCGTAGTCGGTTGCGGTTGTCCGCTCTGAAGGAAGTGTCACGAGAGCGGCAGAGCAGCGGCGCGCGCCTCCGCTACGGTAGGGCCAGGACTGGATGGGAGGCTGGATGGGGTCTGGAAGCGCTTGACGTCCGCCGAGCATCTGTCGGCGGTGCCAAAGGCCTCGCGGACGGGCCGTTGGGAACACACAGTCCGCCTAGATCGATCTCCCCATGCTTGGAAGTCATAACGAAGACGTGTACGACGTCGTGGTTGTCGGCGCGGGCGCGGCCGGGGTGGGTATTGCGGTCACGCTCATGCACGCCGGCATCGAGAACTTCGTCGTGCTTGATCGGCGTGGCGTCGGCTCGTCGTTCGCGTCGTGGCCGACGGAGACCCGCCTGATCACACCCTCATTTGCGACCAACTCGATCGGCATGCTCGACCTGAACTCGATTGCCATCGGCACGTCGCCCGCCTACAGCCTGGAGGTCGAGCATCCGACCGGCCAGGACTACGCGCGGTATCTGCGCGGCGTCGCCCGATTCTTTGAAGTGCCGGTACGCGACGACGTCGATGTGGTGCAAGTCGGGGCGACCGATGACGGCTTTCGGATCCACACGGTCGACGAAGTGATGGAAACCAGGCACGTCATTTGGGCCGCCGGCGAGTTCCAGTATCCGCAGCTTGGCGGATTCGAAGGCAGCCAGCTGTGCCGCCACACCGCGACCGTGCCCAGCTACGACGCGCTCGACGGCGACGACTTCATCATCGTCGGCGGCTACGAGAGCGGTATCGACGCGGCCTGCCATCTGGCCTATCGCGACAAGCGGGTTCGGGTGTTCGACCTGGCCTGCCCGTGGGAGAGGAGAGCTCGGACCCGAGCATCGCGCTCGCTCCGTTTACGCACGAGCGCATGCGCGAGCAACCGTTCGTTGAGCAGGTCGAGCTGCATCCAAACACGGCAGTCGAGTCAGTCACATGCCTCAATGGACGCTATGTGGTGGCGACTGAGGACGGGCTTCGGTACTACAGCAACACGCAACCGTTGCTGGCTGGTGGGTTTGAGGGCAGCCATCACTTGATCGCGGAGCTGTTTGAACAGCGCGAGGACGGATCTCTGCTGCTCAGCGAAGACGACGAATCGACCATCACGCCGGGCATGTTCCTCAGCGGCCCCGCCGTTCGTCACAACGATCACATCTTCTGTTTCATCTTCAAGTTTCGCCAGCGGTTCGCCGTGGTCGCCAAGGCGATTGCAACCTCGCTCGGATTGCCGGCGGAAGACTTGGAGGAGTACCGCAAGTGGGGGATGTATCTCGATGATCTCTCCTGCTGCGGCCAGCAGTGCGCATGCTGATCGTGAACCGTCATCCCGGCGGCGCACGGCGCAGCCGTCTGGCCCGGGCGCTGCGGATCACGTGGTTGGGCCAAACCGCGGCCAGCCTCTGCTGGATTGTCAGCATGTTGGTCTACGGGATCGAGACGGGCGGTGATTGGTTGCAGCTATGCGCCGCCTCCGCCTGGCTGCTGGCCAACCTCGCAACGCTTGCTCGCCGGGACGCTGATTGACAGCGCTACCCCTCGGCGTTGAGCTCCCCGACCAGGTGCATAAAGCGTTCGAGATTGGCAATGCGGTCGTTGACCGTGTCGCCGGCGATCCCGGCGCGGATCGTGTCGACGCCCGCGTCGCGGTAGACGCGCAGGCGCTCGAGCACGTCGGCGTCGTTGCCGATCATGTTGACCTTGAGCGCCAGTTCGACCGGCACCCGCTCGCGGGCGAGGTCGCGCTCGCCCGAAACCCAGAGTCGCTGCACTTCCTTGGCGGCGTCGGCCCAGCCCTGGCGGCAGAAGGCGTCGTTGTAGAAGTTGGTCTTGGCCGAACCCATCGCGCCGAGCGTGAAGGCGATGCCGCGCGCGTGTCGCGCCGCGGCCTCTTCCACATCGTCGGTGAACTCGATCCCGGCGGCGGTCTCAAGGTCAATGTCGTCCAGGCTGCGTCCGGCTGATTCCGCGCCCGCGCGGATGTCGTCGAAGAAGACGTCGGCGGTCTCGGGAATGAACGAGGTACCCAGCCAGCCGTCGCCGATTGCACCGCACATGCGCAGACTCTGGGGTCCGAGCGAAGCGAAGTAGATGCCGGGCGGCTCGGTCGGCGGCGCGCCGGAGCGGAGCGCCTTGCCCTCGCCGCCAGGCAGCGGCAGCGTGTAGTGGCGGCCGTTGTAGACGAGGCGCTCGCCGCTGCAGACCATGCGCACGATCTCGGCGGTCTCCTTGAGCCGCGATACCGCGCCGGCGAAGGGGACGCCGTGCCAGCCTTCGACCACCTGCGGACCGGAGGTACCGAGTCCGAGCATGAAGCGGCCGCCGGACATCGACTGCAGGGTCATCGCGGTCATGCCGACCAGCGCGGGCGAACGCGTGCCGCCCTGGATGATGCCGGTGCCGAGCTTGATCGTCTCGGTCTTGCCGGCTAGGTAGGCGAGTGGTGTGATTCCGTCGTGGCCCCAGGCCTCGGCCGACCAGAAGGAGTAGACGCCCAGCCGCTCGGCCTCCTGGGCGTAGCGAACCGCCGAGTCCCAGTCGTTGATTCCGTCGCGGTGCATGCCGATGGCGACCCGCATTGGCTGCCTGCTCATGCGGGATAACCCTCGGTTTCCTTGATCTCGTTGACCTGGTTGACGTGGTCGAGGTCGTGGACGCGCTGGAACATGAACCAGGCGCGGCCGTGCAGTTCGCCGAAGAAGGGATGCGGCCGCGTGGGCTCAAAGGCTGGCGGTTCAGGCAGGCCCTCGATCACATTGCCAAACTCTCGGGAGTCGATCAGCAGGTCGCGAACCAACTGCGGGAAGGGCTGGTCGGCGGGGCGCTGGGCGGGATCAATCGCGCCGATCTCCTGCGGTGTGAGCGTGGGGTCCCTGCCCTGCGAAAGCTGGGCGACGAGGTCGGCGCAGCGCTTCGAGCCGTCCAGCACGTGCTGGGCAACCTCCTCGATGCTCCAATGGTCGGGACCGGGTTTCCAGGCGGCCTGCTCGGGCGAAACCCGGTTGAGCGTGTTGAGGAAATCGATGCGGGCGTCGACGACTCGTGGCCAGAGTTCGACCCAGCTGTACTTCTCGCCCTGCGTCAGCAAGTAGCTGGAGACGCGCTGGATCTCGTCGTTGTCGATCGATCGTTGCGGCATGTAGGTCGCCTTTCGTCAGGCGGGCCCCCTCAGTCGCTCCGCGACAGCTCCCCCAGAGGGGGAGCCCTTTAGCGGCCCTGGAAATTCGGTTCCCGCTTCTCCATGAAGGAGCGGACCCCCTCTTTGAAGTCGTCGGACTGGAAGAGGGGGAGGAGCTGGAGGTAGATATGGTCGACGGCGGCCTCGAATGGTTCGTCCATGCCCAGGCGCATCATCCGCTTGGTCGCCTGGACGGAGAGCGGGGCGTTGGCGGCGATCTCGTCGGCCAGTTCGAGCGTGCGGGTCATCAGCTCGTCGTGGGGCACGACCTCGTTGACCAGGCCGACGTCGAGCGATTCCTGCGCATCGAGCACGCGGCCGCGGAAGGCGACCTCGGCGGCGCGGGCCCAGCCGAGCAGCCGTGGCAGGATCCAGGTGCCGCCCGACTCGGGCAGCACACCGCGGCGGGCGAAGACGGCGCCCATCTTGGCGCGATCGGAGGCGATGCGGATGTCGGCCAGCAACGCCATGTCCATGCCGTAGCCGGCGGCCGCGCCGTTGAGCGCGCAGATCACCGGTTTGTCCATCTTCTGCAGCACGACCGGCGGCGCGTCGCGCAGGTCGAACAGGTTGTAGCCGGCCCGGCCCTCGCCGGTCGACATGCGCTGCTGCTGGTCAACCAGGTCGAGACCAGAGCAGAAGCCGCGGCCCGCGCCGGTCAGGACGACGACGCGGATGTCGGGCTCGCGCTGGCAGGCGATCAGCTGGGCCGAGAGCGCTTCCAGCATCTCGCCGGAGATGGCGTTCAGCCGTTCGGGTCGGTTGAGCGTGATGATCGCGACGTGTCCGCGCTCCTCATACAGGAGCGTCTCGGTCGCGGGAGCGGTCAGGGTGGTCATAGGGCCTCCAGATGGTTGCTGTCCTGAGGAGTGTATAGGCGGGCGCCCTGCTCCTCGATTGGCTTGGGCACCACCCACGCCAGCGAACTGACCCCGATCGAGTCAGGAGATTGGCGGAAGGCTCCGAAAGGAGGTCACTGGCTCAGCCAGCGGCAGCGGGTTCGCGAGCGCCGGCGCAGGTGAACGTGTACTCGTCGTCTGCGTAGTCGACCTGGATGGTGTCGCCTTCCGCGAACTCTCCAGCGATCAAGAGCTTGCTCAGCGGATTCTCGACCCGCCGCTGGAAGACACGGCGCAGTGGCCGGGCGCCGAAAGCCGGGTCGTAGCCGTCGCTGGCGAGCTGGCGGCGGGCGGCGTCGGTCAGCTCGAAGCTGCGGCTCATGTCCGCGAGTCTGCCGCGCTCCTCATTGGCGATCAGGTCAACGATCTCCAGTAGCTCCGCTTCGGACAGCGGATCGAAGCAGACGATCTCGTCGACGCGGTTGAGGAACTCGGGGCGGAAGAAGTCCTTGAGCGCTCGCTCGGAGTCGCGCGCGCGTTCGTCGTGCGATCCGTTGAAGCCCAATCTCGTGTCCATGCGGGCGGTGGTGCCAAGGTTGCTGGTCATGATCACGACCGTGTTGCGAAAGTCGACCGTGCGGCCCTGTCCGTCTGTGATGCGGCCGTCGTCGAGGACCTGGAGGAGGAGGTTGAAGACGTCGGGGTGGGCCTTCTCGATCTCGTCGAGCAGGACGACGCGGAAGGGCCGGCGGCGGACGAGTTCGGTCAGACCGCCGCCATCGTCGTAGCCGACATATCCGGGAGGCGCGCCGACGATGCGGCTGACGGTGTGGCGCTCCTGGTACTCGGACATGTCGAGCCGGACGAGGGCGTCCTCCGAGTCGAAGAGGTACTCGGCCAGCGCCTTGGCCAGCTCGGTCTTGCCGACGCCGGTGGGTCCGACGAAGATGAACGATCCGATCGGCCGGGTGGGGTCCTTGAGTCCGGCGCGGGCGCGGCGGATGGCGTCGGAGACGACGCTGACGGCTTCGGCCTGTCCGATCACGCGCTCGTGCAGCTCCTCCTCGATGTGCAGCAGGCGCGCCTCGTCGTCTTCGAGCATGCGGCTGACGGGGATGCCGGTGATCTCGCCGATCAGTTCGGCGATGTCACGCTCGTGGACGGTGTCGCGCTGCTGGTGCTCGGCGTCCCAGTCGTCGCGGCTGGCCTGAACCTCGTCCTGGATGGCGAGCAGGTCCTGCTTGATCCGCGCGGCGGTCTCGTAGTCCTCGCGCTGGGCGGCGGCTTCCTGCTCCTGCTTGAGCTCGTCGACCCGGCGGCGCAGCTCGACGACTCGGGTGGGCGGCGACTGATTGTCGATCACCAGTCGCGAAGCGGCTTCGTCGATCAGGTCGATGGCCTTGTCGGGCAGTCGGCGCTCGGTCAGGTAGCGCTGGGAGAGTCGGACGGCGGATTTGATCGCGTCCTCACCGATGGTCACACCGTGGTGGGCCTCGTAACGAGGCTTGAGGGCGGTGAGGATCTCGACCGTGTCCTCGGTCGAGGGTTCATCGAGGTAGACGGGCGCGAAGCGGCGCTCGAGCGCGGCGTCCTTCTCGATGTGCTTGCGGTACTCGTCGAGGGTGGTCGCGCCGACGACGCGCAGTTCGCCCCGGGCGAGGGGCGGCTTGAGCATGTTGGCGGCGTCGATCGCGCCCTCGGCGGCGCCGGCGCCGACGACGGTGTGCAGTTCGTCGATGAAGAGGATGACCTGGCCCTCGGATTCGCGGACCTCGTCGATCACGGACTTGAGGCGTTCCTCGAACTCGCCGCGGAACTTGGCCCCGGCGAGCAAGACGCCCATGTCGAGCGACATCAGTCGCTTGCTGCGCAGGTTGTCGGGCACGTCGTCGGCGGCCATGCGCTGGGCGAGGGCCTCGGCGATGGCGGTCTTGCCCACGCCGGCTTCGCCGATGATCACGGGGTTGTTCTTGGTCCGGCGGTTGAGGATCTGGAGAACGCGACGGATCTCGACATCGCGGCCGATCACGGGGTCGAGCTTGCCCTCGGCGGCGAGGCGTGTGACGTCGGTGGCGTAGCGGTTGAGCGAGTCGTAGTGCGATTCCGCGTCGGGCTGGTCGACGCGGCGGGATCCTCGGATCTGCTGGAGCGCGGTGTAGAGCCGCTCGGCGGTGATCCCGTGTGAGCGCGTGATCTGCGCGGCCGGTCCGCCTGAGTCGCCAGTCAGGGCGATCAGCAGATGCTCCACGCCCACATATTCATCGTTGAGGCGCTCGGCCTCGACGTTGGCGCGCTCAAGTAACTGCACCACTCGCGGCGTCACGGTGAGCTGGACCACGTCGTAGCTGAGCTTCGGCGCAGCGTCGATCGCAGTGTCGGCGTCGGCGCGCAGCCGGGCGCGGTCGACCTCGAGAGCGTTCAGCAGATCGTTGGCGAGTCCATCCTCGACGCGGGCGATGCTGGCGAGCAGGTGCTCGACGTCCCACTGGGCGTGTCGCTTCTCACGCACGAGTTGCTGCGAAGCCTCGAGCAGTTGCTGGGCCTGGTTGGTGAATCGGTCTCGTCGCATCATCGTCGTCGCTCCTGTCGGTCGAACTGCGGGCGTCGGACGGCCGGCAGTTGTTGGTCTCGCTGTCGTTGGATTTCGTGTTTGAGTTGCTGGTTCTCTTGTTCCAGTTCTGTGATCCGGTGGCGCAGGCGGAGGATGATGTCGGCGCCGGCGAGGTTGACGCCGAGCTCGTCGATCAGGCGGCGGATCAGTCTGAGGCGTTCGATGTCTTGCTCGCTGTAGAGGCGCTGTCGGCCGGCCGAGCGGGCCGGAGTGAGCAGGCCCTCGCGCTCGTAGGTGCGCAGGGTCTGTTGATGGACGCCGACGAGCTGCGCGGCGATGCGGATGGTGTAGACGGGCTGGTTGCTCATTCGGGTCCGGCTTCCAGGTCTCGGAGCTGGCGGTACAGCTCGGTCTGCTCGGGCGTCAGCGGGTCGGGCATGCGCAGGCGGACCTCGGCGAGAATGTCGCCGCTGCCGTCGCGCTTGAATCTGGGCATGCCCTGGCCGGCGAGTCGGAAGACGCGACCGTTCTGCGTGCCGGCGGGGATGCGCAGGGCCAGTCGTCCGCTGCCGCCCAGCGAGCGCACGGCGACTTCGCCGCCCAGCGCAGCCGTGGTGACGGAGACGTCGACCGGCACGTGCAGGTCGTCGCCGCGGCGCTCGAAGACCGGGTCGTCGTCGACGTGGACGGCGATGAAGAGGTCGCCGTCCTGTCCGCCGTGCGCATCCTCGCCCTTGCCGGTGAACTTGATTCGCTGTCCGTCGCCGACGCCGGGTGGGATGGTGACCTCGAGCCGCGAGCCGGCCGCGCCGCGCCGCAGGGTTCGGGTGGTGCCATGGAAGGCCTCGCGCAGGGAGACGGTGATGTCGTGCTCGATGTCGCGGCCGCGGGCGGGTTGACGGGGCACGGCGCTGGGACCGCCGGAGCGACCTCCGAACAGGTTGCCGAAGAGGTCGCCGAGATCACCCAGATCAGATGGGTCGCCGAACTGTTCGCCGAAGTCGAAGTGGATATTGCCCTGATTGCCGTGCTGGCCGCCGAAGGGTTGCCCGCCTCCGAATCCGAAGCCGCCGAAGCCACCCGTACCGCCCCGCTGCCGCTGCATCTCTTCGAGCTGCTCGGCGTGCTCCCACTGGTCGCCCCACCGGTTGTAGGCGGCGCGCTTGTCGGGGTCGCCGAGCACGTCGTGGGCGGCATTGACTTCTTTGAAGTGTGCTTCCGCGTCGCGGTCGCCGCCGGTGACATCGGGGTGATACTGGCGGGCCAGTTTGCGATATGCGGAGCTAATGTCCTTATCAGAGGCGTTCCGAGGCACGCCGAGGATTTGGTAGAAGTCCTGAGTCATACCGGGGTTTTCCTGTCTACCGCTGATGATATCATTGCTGATGTCCTGTGGAGCTGGATAGTTGAGTGTGACACAGTTAAGTTTATTGACATGTCACTGGCACCTGCATAGGGTGGCCGTACAAGCCGCCGGAAGAGAACCCCGGCGGAGGAAAGGACATCGGCAATGACTCACCTCATTACCCGAGACCCGTTCGTTCCGTTCGCCCGTCGCCGGGGCATGAACGCGACAAGCATGCCGGTCAACGTCTATGAGACGGAGACCGGGATCGCGATCGACGCGACGCTGCCAGGATTCGACAAGGACGACATCGAAGTCACCGTCGAGTCGGGACGGCTCAGGATCAGGGCCGAGCACAATGTGGAGTCCTGCGAGGATTCGGGCCACGACCACACGGATCGCCGCTACCGCTACCGCGAAGTGTTCCGTCGCACGGCCAAGCGCAGCTTCGAGATCGGTGACCGCTTCGACGCCGGCGCGATCCAGGCCGAGCTGGACAAGGGCGTGCTGCATCTGGAGCTGCCGCGTGCGGAAGCCGACCAGGCGCAGAAGATCGAGATCAACGGCAACTAGGCGGGTGTCCTGCACGGTCGTGGAGGCACAGCCAATGGCGGCACGGTGGCTCCCCCGAGAGGCGGGGGAGCCACCGTGGTTTAACCTGATCGCATGGTGCAACGCATGCTGGCGCTGGTCCCCGACGAGCAGGCCCGCGCTCAGATCGACTTGGTGCGCGCGCTCTATGACCGCGAACGGGTGGACGCGACGCCGCCTCACATCCCGCTCACCGACCAGTTCGACGATCACTACGGGCTTGAAGATCTACAGCAGATGTTGGAGATCATCCTTGGCCTGTTTCATCCCTTCATGCTGGAACTGGGAGCCCCGCAGTCGTGGTACGACGACGGGGAGCATCTGCTGCAGATGGTCGCCGAGCAGGGCGCGGAGGACGCCCAGCGGATCTCTTCGATCGTCTATCGCGATCTGTATCCCGAGCAGACGCCAAACGCGCTGATCCGCTCTCGTTCGCCGCTCGAGCGAACGGCCTTGACCGTGGGCCGCTTCCGCCGCGAGGCCGAGGCCCTCAGCGCTGCCGAGTCGCTGTCGGCCCAGCGCTACTTCCTGGTCGTCACCCACGTCGGTGTGTTCGATGCGGTTGAACAGACCGACGGGCCATCAGGCTGGTCGCTCAGACGGTCGTTGCCACTCGGCGCGATGATGGCGGACTTCTGACGTCTCACGGAACGTTCATCTTGCTTTTGGCCATTGGAGTACTCTGACCGTGCCATAACGTCAGTCGGGGAGGTGTGCGATGCCAGTCGTGACTGTATCCAGCCAGTACGGCGCGGGCGCGCGAGATGTGGCGCGGCGCCTGAGCCGCGATCTCGGCCTCGAATACATCGACCAGACGGTGCTGGTTGACGCTTCGCGTCAACTTGGCCGAACGGTGTCGGAAGTAGCCGAGAAGGACGAGCGGACCGACTCGCTGCGGGCTCGGTTGGGCCACTTTCTCCAGCGCGCACTCGAACGATCGGCTGCCGGTGGCGCGATCGATCCGATGCTGGGCTCAGGCAACCTGGAGCTGATGCTGTCGCAGAGCTATCAGGAGTTGACCGACAGCGGCTCGGGGGTGGTCGATGACCGCGCGATCCTGGCGACCACCTCGCAGATCATGGAATCGATTGCGCAACGCGGGAACGTCGTGATCATCGGCCGCGGTAGTCAGATGGTGCTCAGAGAGATGCCTGACGCGACCCATGTGCAGTTGGTCGCCGACCCGGCGGTCGCGCTGGAGCGGGTCCAGCAGTGGGAGGGCGTGGACGAGATCCAGGCGGCGCGATCGATTGAAGAGTTCAACAAGGGCCGCGCCGGATTCCACCAGAAGTTCTGGAAGGTCGATGTGTGGTCACCACTGCTCTACGACGTGGTGATCAACACGACGCACCTGACCTACGTGCAGGCAGCCCAGCTGATCGCTGAGGTGGTGGAGAAGAAAGCGGCGGCGGCAGTCTGAGCCGGTTCTAGGTAACCAGGCCTCGAAGCACGTCCTCGGCGGCGCTCAGGCGCGGCGCCATGCCGTAGGGGCCGTGGATCTGCAGCCCTTCGGCGTCGAGGGATTCTCGCGGGCCGATCGCTTCGTGGTAACTGGCCATGACCGGATGATCGTCGCCGACCGCGTCGGCGAGCAGTTCTTCAGTCGAGTCCCGCCATCGCATGAAGTCTTCGGTCGTCGGACCAATCGCCCGGATGTAGCGCGACCGCTCAAGCAGCGTTTCGATTTGATCGTTCAGGTTCATGGCGCAAAGTGTATCGCAGCCCGGTCACCGTTCCGCCCAGACTTCCTGCATGACGCCCCCGCGATCGTCCCAGTGAAGCAGAAGGCCGTCCGGCCAGCGGTCGCCGACCCGTTCCCAGGATGAACGGTCGAGCTGTCTGGGCGTCGGCATACCCATCAGGACGCCATCTTCGCGAGGGTTCGAGTACAGGTTGCGGCGCAGGGCTTCGTCGACGAAGCCCCGACTGTGATAGAGCGACCTCGCCGTTTCGTTTGACTCGCGAACCTCAAGCTGAATCACTGAGCAATCGAGTCGTTGGGCGAGCCTGAGGACGCAGTTGAGCAACAGCGCACCGAGCCCCTGGCCATGATGTTCGGGATCGACGGCAAAGGTACACAGGTGCAGCTGATCGACCACATGCCAGGTGCCGAAATAGCCGAGAATACGCTCCCCCTGCTCGGCGAGAACGTAGAAGATACTGATCGGCGACTGGGTCAGCTCGCCGGCGAAGTAGCGCCGGCTCCAGCCGGACTCACCGAAAGCGCGGCCATCGAGGTCGGCCACGGCGTCAAGATCATCGAGCGTCATCGGTCGGAGCAGCAGGTGGTCGGACATCGTGCTGGGCTTGCCCGCTTGGTGCGGCATGAGTCAGAGTAGGCCCGTGCAACACGGACAACTGTGCGCCAGATGGCTCACGACTATACTGCAGTCGAGTTATGACTGAGTTCCAGCGGCGCACCGACGCCGGGGCGATGCCCGAAAGCCGCCCGGTCGGGAGCCGAAATTGACCACCTCGATCGCCCAACTCGAGCCTCAGCGACGGCTACGGATGCCGACGTCAGTGCTGATCCTCGGGCGCGTGATGCGTTTCGCGCTGCCGTACTGGAAGGGACTCTCGGTCACCGCAATCGCGATTCTGGCAACGGCAGCGTTCGCGATTTCGACGCCCTGGCTCTTGCGCTGGGCGATCGATACCGCGATCTCAACGGACATTGTCAACGGGGACACAGTGATCGCGATCACCGGCTGGCTGGTGGCTGTGGCCGGTCTGGCGTTGGTCGGTGCGGCCGTACTGCGTGGGACCTCGATGTTCGTCCAGCGCTATCTGGCCGAGTGGGTCGGACAGACGGTGGCCTACGACCTGCGCAACGCGATTTACCAGCGCCTGCAGACGCTGTCGTTCCGCTACCACGACGGCGCCGAAACGGGTCAGATCATGGTCCGCGCGACGCAGGATGTCGAAGTGGTGCGGATGTTCATCAACTTCGGCGGCGTGCAACTGACGTTCACGCTGGTGTTGGGCGTGGGCACGCTGGTGATCATGCTGCTGATCAACTGGCCGCTGGCACTGATGGTCTGGGGGATCATGATCCTGATTTCGGCGCGCTCGGCGTTTGTCGCTCGTCGCCTGCGTCCGATCTGGAACGACGTGCAGGAATCGCAGGCGCAGCTGGGCACGGTGCTGCAGGAGGCGTTGTCGGGGATTCGCGTGGTCAAGGCGTTCGGCCGCTCGGAGTTCGAGGGCCAGAAGTTCGGCCGCGCGGCCGGTTGGTTGCAGCAACGCTCGTACGACGCGTCAATGGTGCAGGCGGTGAATATGCCGCTGATGACGATGCTGGGAGCGGCGGCGATCGTATTGACCATTTGGTACGGCGGCCGCGAGGTCGTCAACGGTAACTTCACGGTCGGTGAACTGACCATGTTCCTGATGTTCCTGACCATCCTGCAGATGCCGATTCGCGGCCTCGGCTGGATGGTGATGATGGTGCCGCGGGCGGCCACAGCCGGGATGCGGATTTTCGAGATCCTCGACCAGGAATCGGAAGTGCAGGACAACCCGGACGCGGTGACTCCTCAAAGTCCTCAGGGCCACATCAAATTCGAGGGTGTCAGCTTCGCCTACGACCCACGCTCGCCGGTGTTGGGAAACATTGACTTCGAGGCTAGGCCGGGCGAGCTGATCGCGCTGCTGGGCTTGACCGGCAGCGGCAAGACCACCGTGGTCAATCTCATCCCGCGCTTCTATGACGTCAGCACCGGCCGGGTGACGTTTGACGACCAGGACGTGCGCGAGTGGCCGCTGGAGGCATTGCGCCAGCAGGTCGCAATTGTCCAGCAGGAGGTGTTCCTGTTCGCTGCCACGTTGAAGGAGAACATCGCCTACGGCCGGCCCGACGCCACCGATGAGGAAATCGAGGCGGCAGCCAAGCTGGCCCGGATCCACAATTTCATTAGCCGGCTGCCGGAGCAGTACGACACCTGGGTCGGTGAGCGCGGCGCCAATTTCTCCGGTGGGCAGAAGCAGCGCATCGCGATTGCGCGGGCATTGCTGATGGACCCGCGCGTGTTGATCTTCGACGACTCCACCTCCTCGGTCGATGCAGCGACCGAGTTTGAGATCCAACAGGCGATGGCCGCGCTGATGCGAGGACGAACGACCTTCGTGATCGCCCATCGGCTTCGCTCCCTGCGCGAGGCTGATCAAATCCTGGTCCTCGACCAGGGACGCATCGTCCAGCGCGGCAAGCACGACGAGTTGCTTGAGCAGGGCGGCCTCTATCGAGAGATCTACGAGTTGGAGCTGCGCGACCAGGAGTCGGCCCAGGCACTGGCCGAGGAACCGGCGGAGGCTGTCGCCGCAGCGGGCGGGAGCGGCTAGATGGGCATGATGGGTGGCGGTATGGCCGGTGGTTGGACCTCCAACCTGGGCGGCGGCGGACATGGTCCGCGCAGCGCTTGGGCCAGTTCCGCCTCGATGGCCGACGGCTGGGACAAGGAATACGGGTCGCTCTACAACCCCAACCTCGTGCGCCGCTTCGGCCGCTACATCGGTCCGCACAAGAAGCGTCTAGGCGCGGCCATTGTGGCCAATGCGACCTTCGCCGTGGCCTTCAACGTGCAGGTGCTCGTCGTCTATCAGGCGCTCCAGGGAGCGTTGGAGAATGGCATCCTCTCCGAACTGGACCGGATCGCGATCGCGTTCAGCGTGATCGTGCTGGTCTCCTGGGGAGCGGAGTTCCTGCGTCAGTGGCTCATGGCCAACGTCGGCCATCCGATCCTCCGGCGAATGCGGCAGGAGGTGTTCGATCACCTGATGCGGCTGGAACATCGCTTCTACGACCGGGGCGAAGTCGGCGCGATCATGTCCCGCGTCACTTCCGACGTGCAGGTGCTGCAGGAGATGCTGACATCCGGCGTGCTCACCGTGATCGGCGACATCTTCGGTCTCGTGATCATCATGGCGGTAATGCTCTTCATCGACTGGCAACTCGCCCTCGTCTCGTTCGCCGTACTGCCCATCCTGATCGTCTCGATGGCGATCTGGAGCAAGCGCGCGCGAATGGCATTCCTCGAGACACGGGTCGCCATTGCCGCCGTCAACTCCACATTGAACGAAGATCTCAACGGCGTTCGCGTCGTGCAGAGCCTGAATCGTGAGTCGGAGAACGCCAAGCGATTCGACCGGATCAACAATTGGAATCTGCGCGCAACCCGCAGAGCGGGACTGCTCTCGGCCGCGATCATGCCGCTGGTTGAGATCCTGATCGCGCTGGCAACCGCCCTGATCATCGTCGTCGCGGCTATGCGACTCAGCGGCGGCGGGCTGGACGAGGCCGCCGGGGTTGCGGCCATCATCGCCTTCGCCATCGGCATCCAGCGATTCTTCGACCCGGTCCGCGATCTGGTGCTGCAATACACGATGTTCCAGCGCGCGATGGCCGGCGCCGAGCGTGTCTTCGAGGTGCTCGACACCGAGCCGGAGATCGAAGATTCAGCCGACGCGAGGGACTTGCCCGACATCGCCGGACATGTCCACTTCGACAACGTCTCCCTCGAGTACGTCGAGGGCGTTCGGGTCCTGTTCGACCTCGATCTGGAAGTGCAACCTGGCGAGACGGTCGCGCTGGTCGGTGAGACCGGCGCCGGTAAGACGTCCATCACATCCCTGATCACTCGCAACTACGAGGTCACTGAGGGGGCGGTCCGGATCGACGGACACGACGTTCGCGAAGTGACTCGCGCCTCGCTGGTGCAACGTGTTGGCGTCGTGCTGCAGGATCCGTTCCTGTTCTCAGGCACGGTCCTCGACAACATCCTGTACGGCAACCTCGAGGCGACGCACGAGCAGGCGATCGCAGCGGCCAAGGTCGTTGGCGCGGACGAATGGATCGAGCGTCTGCCGCAGAGTTACGACACACCGCTGGCCGAACGGGCGCAGAACCTCTCCATCGGACAGCGTCAGCTAGTCGCCTTCGCCCGCGCGATACTCAGTGACCCGCGCATCCTGATCCTCGACGAGGCGACGGCGAACGTCGATTCACAGACCGAGGCGTTGATCCAACAGGCGATCGCACGTGTGCTCAAAGGCCGGACGGCATTTGTCATCGCGCACCGTCTGTCGACGATCCGCTCGGTCGACCGCATCATCGTGCTGGAGTACGGTCGGATTCTGGAGCAGGGCTCGCACGATGAGCTGCTGGCGCTCGACGGCGAGTACGCCAAGCTCTACCGGATGATGTACGCCGCGCAGGAGTCGGTCGAATTCGACGAAGATGCGGCGCTGGCAGTGCTCGACCGGATGCGAGAGCGAACCAGCGCGAACGGGCGCAACGGCACGAACAGGGCGGCCGCCTCGACGGAGCAGAGCGAACCGGCTCTGTCGCTCGACTGACGGCTGAAAATCCGCTCCCGCGGATCGCGTTACCCGGAACCGGTCTCGAATAGCGACCCCTGATCGGCCGCCGATCCTTGGGGCGTGAGCCCCAGATGGCTCCAGGCGGCCGGCGTGGCGACCCGGCCGCGCGGGGTTCGTGCAAGAAAGCCCAGCTGGATCAGATACGGCTCGTAGACGTCCATCACGGTGTCGGCATCCTCGGCGACGGCCGCCGCGAGCGTGTCCAGGCCGACCGGACCGCCATTGAAACCCTCGATCAACGCGCGCAAGAGGCCGCGGTCATGTTCATCGAGACCGAGTTCGTCCACTCGCAGGCCGCGCAGCGCCTCGTCCGCGACGGAATCTGTGATCACGCCGTCTGCGCGAACCTCCGCGAAGTCGCGAACTCTTCGCAACAGTCGGTTGGCGATTCGCGGGGTGCCTCGCGCTCGCGCCGCGAGGAGATGAGCTCCCGCAGGATCAAGTTCGACGTCCAGTGCTTCTGCCGAACGGACGATGACCTGTTCAAGTTCGCCGGTGCTGTAGAAGTCCAGCCGCTGGACCATACCGAATCGATCCCGAAGGGGCGGAGAGATCATCGCGTAGCGAGTCGTCGCCCCGATCAGCGTGAACGGCTTGACCGAGAGCTGGACGCTGCGCGCCGCCGGCCCGCTGCCGATCATCATGAACAATCGGAAATCCTCCATCGCCGAGTAGAGCACCTCCTCCGCCGAGCGAGGGACCCGGTGGATCTCGTCGATGAAGAGCACGTCATGGGTCTGCACGGTGGTGAGGATCGCCGCGATGTCGCCGGCGCGTTGGATCGCCGGGCCGCTGGTCGGTCTCAGATTCACGCCCAGCTCTCGAGCGACGATACGCGCGAGCGTCGTCTTGCCGAGTCCCGGGGGGCCGTAGAGCAGGAGGTGGTCCAGCGCCTCATCGCGCTGTTTCGCTGCGTCGACGGCGATGTGGATCGCTTCGTGAACGGTCGACTGACCGACGAACTCGTCAAGCCTGGTCGGGCGCAGGGCGCGATCGTGGGTGTCGATGTCGCTCTCGGCCGCATCGATCACCCGTCCAACGGCCGAGCCTTCCTCACCGGAGGCGTCCTGGCTAGTCATAGTGCGCGTCGCAGAAATGCGTTGCGGCTGGCGACCGCGAGCGGGTGGAGCGGCTGTCCGCTGTTGAGCTGACTGGTGAGCCGTCGTTCGAGGAACATCGCCGCAGCTGCGTACAGGTCATGCTCAGCCGCGGCAGCCACGGCCGTCAGGCCCGGGTCTCGCTGGACCTTGCGCGGGTCGATCTTGTCGGCCATGAAGACGGCCAACGCCTCAAGTGAGTATTCCGGGTGCGCGGTCGTGTGATAGGCGATGGCTGACAGGATCTCCTCGTGCTCGACGTTCAGCGTCGCGCGGGCGTATGCGGAGGCCAGTGGACCGTGCAGCACGATTGGCGCGGCCAGTTCATCCTCGCTGATCGGAACGCAATAGTGGCGTGACAGCGCAACCAGCTCAGGGCCCTTGCAATGGCGGAACAGATCGTGCCCAGCCGCGGCCGCCGCGCAGATATCCCGGTCGAGTTCGTGAATCGCCGCCAAACGCAGCGCCCCGCGTTCAACCCGCCTGACGTGTTTCTGCAGCTTCTCTGGACGGTCGCTCATCGCCGTGGCGAAGCGCTCGCGGATCGCCTCGGGATCGCGGAGAGCGTCGGTCATCGGCGGCCCCGACGGCGACTCTCGTCCTCGTCCGGCTGTGTCAGCTGCACGCCGACGAAGTCGGAGACGGCGGTGCCGACGTCCAGCGCTTCCTGATGCGTGGGAAATCGGCCGATGCGCATCAACCGACCGTCGGCGAAGGCGATATGAGCGCTATGCGAACCGCTGAACTGAAGCAGCAGTGGACGCGAGCGCTGTTGCTTCATCGTGATCGTCTCAATGTCGTAGAGCTCGAAACTCCACTCCCGATTGACGACCCAGAGCATCGACTGATGGACGCGCCCCACGTCATCTTCGAGGTCGAAGTCGACCTCGAGCACGTCGCCACCAACGACGCCGAGAATGGCCCAGAGTATGCCGCCCCCGAAATAGCCGGCGGCGGCGCCGACAACAGCAGCTCCCAGCGGGTCGGAGCCGCCAAACAACCCCACCGCGACCAGCGCCACGATCGCCGCCGGGATCGCGCCATAGGCCCAGTTGGGTAGGGGCGACCAGAACGTGCGAAGCCGCAGCGTATCCTGATTCGGATAGGAGAGGCGGACGATGGATGACCGCGTCTTCGGCGCGACCGGTTCGGCTGAGTCAGCTGGTCGACGGCGTCGTCTGCGAGCCATGGTCAGAGGCTATCGGATGCGTGCGTCGCTGGGACTGATCGTCTCAGTAGCGCTGTGGCTGGTCTGGACCTCCCCGGCCCTGGCTCAAGAGGTCGTGATGTCGGGGAGCCGCTATTCGGCGCCGCTATGGGCGTGGATCGCCGCGATCGTGGTGGCCATGGGACTCAGCCTGTTGGGAATCGTGATCGGCTTGTGGTTCCTGCGCAAGCGTTCCCGGATCGAGTCATCCGAGTAGAACGGCGAAGCGCACTCCCTGAGGAGTGCGCTTCGCATTGTGACTGGACCGCGAGCGTTTAGATCTCGAGCAGCTCCGCAACCTTCTCGCGGTGGTGGTCGGCGTCGCCCCACATCAACTCGGCCATCTTCTGGCGGCGGAAGTAGAGCTGGATGATGTACTCCTTGGTGAAGCCGATACCGCCGTGGATCTGCTGGCCGTGGGCAACAACTCGGCGGGTCGCGTCCGAGCACCAGGCCTTGGCCATGGCGACCTGCAGGTCGGCGTCGTCTTCGCCCTCGGTCACCGCCCAGGCGGCGCGGTACATGATGAAGCGCGAGCCGTCGACATCGGTGATCATGTCGGCGGCCTTGTGCTGGATCGCCTGGAACGAGCCGATCGGGCGGCCGAACTGGATGCGCTCCTTGGCGTAGTCGACCGAGATTTCGAAGTCGCGCTGGGCCAGGCCGACGAGGTAGGCGCAGTAGGCGACGGTGTAGTAGCGCTTGGCGATCTCGATCATGCCCCAGGCGTTGCCGGCTTCACCGAGCACGGCGTCGGCGCCAACGCGGACGCCGTCAAGCTTGACTTCGCACTGCTTGTCCGCGGCGATCGTCTGGAGGACGGTGGTCGAGAGGCCGTCGGCGTTGCCCGGCACGAGGAACAGGGACACACCCTCATCGCCCTCTGACCCAGGCGTGCGCGCGGCGACGAGAATGGTGTCGGCCACATGTGCGTCGGGAATGAACAGCTTGGTGCCGTTGAGTACGAAGCCGTCGCCGTCGGCCGCGGCGGTGGTCTCGATGCCGGAGCTGTCGAAGCGGGCCGAAGGCTCGGTCAGGGCAAACGTCATCACGTGCTGACCGGCGGCGACAGCGGTGCAGTACTGCTGCTTCTGCGCGTCGCTGCCCAGCGCCTCGACGAAGGCGGCGGTGAGCACGGTGTTGATGTACGGCCCGGGAACCAGCGCGCGGCCGAACTCTTCAAGCAGCACGCAGAGGTCGAGGAAGGAGAGGCCGGCGCCGCCCAGTTCCTCAGCCGTGATCAGGCCCATCCAGCCCTGGTTGGCCATGCCATTCCAGAGGTCGTCGGTGTACCCGCGCTCGTCCTCCTCCATGTCGCGCACAAGCTTCTCCGTGCACTCGTTGGTCAGGAAGTCGCGGGCGAAATTCTTCAGCAGTTCCTGTTCTTCGGTCAGTCCGAGGTCCATGTCATCCTCCGTCGCGGCCCGTCTCAGGGTGGGTGGGTCCGCCGATCTGCCTGTGGATTGGGCACGCCGAAGCGCGCAACGCGTTTGAGGCTATCGGATAGGTCGGTATCGCGCCAGATAGCCGCTCGACGAGCCCTCTGGAATGCGGAATCGGATGCGTCCAGATGCCGTGGACCCGACGAATATCCTTCACCCATGTGGATTCCCGCATTTGGGCGAGGCCATCGCACGGCCTGGTGGACCCTCCTGCTCGCCGCAGCCGTCGGTCTGACCGCCGCCGCGCTGGGGCTGAGAACGATCCAGCCCCAGTCCGCATCGTCCGATTCGCTCGTTTCAATCGTCCGTGAAGGGGAGATTGGCGAGCCAGGCGATGTTGATTCCTTTGTCCTCTTCGCGCTCACCGGGGACAGCTTTGTGCTGTCGTTGGAGCATCGGACGCTGCACGCCTCGCGAATCTCCGTTTGGCGACCGGCGACGGACGGATCAGATGCGCGAAGGGTGGCGCGATCCGCGGGCAATGGCGCACCGTTGGTCTGGACCGCCCCACGCAGCGGGGCGTGGCGTGTGCAGGTCTCGGGAGTGAATGGCGCCACCGGTTCCTACCGGTTGAGTATCCGCACCGACATGGACGCCGTCGGCGCCGATCTGGTCACGGCCCGGGCCGGGGCGTTCGACGAACGCGGAATCCTGATCGAGCGGTCCTTCATCGACCAGGCCGGTGACGTGGACTGGTTCGCGTTTCCCGTGGCGAGCGGAAACCGTTACACGCTCTGGTCCGTTCGGGGATCGATCGGCGGTTTGTCCGGTGCGGTGCGGCCACCGTCGGCTGAGTCGTTTCAGCCGCTCGATCTCGTCGAGGGCTTGGTCGTTGGCGACCTTGAACCAACCGTGGACGGCATCGCCGTGCTCGCAGTCGGTGGATCGGACCTCTTTCAGGTTGGCAGCTATGCGGTCGGCGTAACGCGACGAGGCGAACAGCCGGAGCCGGCAATCACCCTGCCCGTTCGCCCCGCGCCGGAGCTGCGCATCCAGACCATCGAGGCGGTAGCGGTGCAACGCGACCACCGCCATCAGGCGGAGTTCGCGTTTCGGGGGGAGTGGGGACCGATCCGCCAGAGCAGCGGTCTACGCGTCTGGATCGACACCGATCCCGGCGCCGATGACGAGGACGAGTGGGAGTATCTGCTGCGCTCCAACGATGGCCGCCGAGCGAGCCTGTGGTCCTTCGACCAACAGGCATGGGTGGACAGCAGCCGGATCGGAGCCCGTGGCTTCGACACGCTGATCATGCGCTGGAGCGGGCGCACTGCCGATGAACTGATCCGTTGGCAGGCGAGCGTCAAGAACTCCGACGGGACATGGACGCTGGCGCGTCCTCGATTCCTGGAAATCCCTCATCCTCAGCCGACCTTGCCGCCTCTCTGGTCCTTTCGCGAACGCACCGGCCCCGAAGATCCTCGGTTCCACGAAGAGTTGGAGGCGGCCGGTGTCGTCAAGGACCTGGACGACGACGCGCTCGTAGTCGTGCTCGACCCCGGACATGGTGTCGAAACCGGCGCCTGGGACAACGGAATTCTGGAGGCTGAGTCGAATCTGGCCTTCGCCCTGCGAATCGAGGAGTTGCTGGAGGCCAGAGGCATCCACGTGGCCCTGACCCGGCGAGCGCCCGGACGCCCGTACCTCAATCTCGATCAAGTCCTCTGGCGGCCCGACTACCAGGTCAGGGCTGAACTGGCCCATCTGGCCAGAGCCGACCTGTTCGTCTCGATTCACTCGAACGCCAACTACCTGCAACCGATTCGTGGGCTGGAGGCCTGGTACTACCCCCGTCGCAACGGTGACGAGGCGAATCTTCGCCTGTCGGAAACGCTCTTGACCTATGTGCAACGCGCGCTGGCCCGATACGGCTACCGGACGTCGACGCTGATCTACGACTCGAGCTGTTGGGAACTCGTCAACGGCGTCTGCGACCCGATCTACGTGCTGGCTCCCTTCCTGCTCGTCGATGCCGACGTGGCGCAACGCTGGGGGTTCGATCCTGTCGAACTGGGCCTCTCGGAGGACCCGTACGACCCGGCCCGGAACGAGTGGCTCTGGCGCAACGACATCACGATCGGAGAGCCCCCGATCGATCTGATCGTCCCGGAGACGCAGACAGGGCCGGGAACCATCATTCGCGGCAACCTGATGCCTACCGTGCTACTGGAGCTGCTCTACGCCACGCACGAGGCGGACGCCAGGATCCTGCGCGATCCTGCCGCTCGGGAAGTCATCGCTCAGGCGATCGCCGATGGCATCCTGGACTTCCTTGAGGTCGAATGATCCTGAGGTTTCTGGAAACCGATATGTCAAGTTCCTATTGCCGTACGTGACAACCGGTATATCCGAACAAACATACGCTATCATCTCCTCTGTATCGCCATGACGGGGAGGATCGATCGCGATGCCGGACGCGCCGCAGCTCGATCATCAGCGAATCGTTCCGGGGTTGACCTATGCCGACGCTCCGGCGGCGATCGACTGGCTCTGCCGCGTCTTCGGCTTTGAAGAAGTGCGGCGAATGGAGGTCGGCGACGGCCGGATCGGCAATGCCGCGCTCAGTCTGCACGGTGAACAGATCATGCTCGCCTCTCCCTTCGAGGAAGCCGGGACGATGTCGCCTCGCGACCTGCCCGCCCTCCACCAACAGATCACGGTCTACATCGACGACGTTGATGCCCACTTCGAACACGCGCAGGCCGAAGGTGCCGAGGTCCTGGCCGAACCGGCCGACCAATTCTGGGGCGGCCGCACGTACTGGGTCGAGGATTTGGAAGGCCACCGCTGGACGTTCCAACAGCAGATCCGCAGCGTTCCCGATGACCAGTCGGCGGCGGAAATGCTTAAGATCGCGAGTGACGAGGAGCAGCGGTGACTGAAGAAGACCAACAGCAGCAAGTCTTTCCTTACCTCGCTTACGAGGATGCCCCGGCCGCGGTCGATTGGCTATGCCGAGTATTCGGGTTCAAAGCGCTCGATGTGCAGACGATTCCGGACGGGCGAGTTGTGCATGCCGCGCTCTCGCTTCAGGGTGCGCAGGTGATGCTGGCATCGTTGTTCGATGGCGGCGGCTACCGATCACCCAGGGGGCTAGACGCGCTGCCCAGCCACGTCCTGATTCACGTTGACGACGTCGAGGCGCACTTTCGGCGGGCGGAGTCGGCCGGAGCGACCATTCGCTATGGCCCCGTGGACCAGCCCTGGGGCGCCCGGTTGTACGAGGCGACCGACCTGGAGGGGCATCGCTGGGCGTTCATGCAGCCGCAGGCAGTTGGACACACATGAACACGGCCGAAAGAACCTGAAGAAACCTGAAAGAACCTGAAAAAACCTGAAAGCTGCCGACACACGATCTCCCGTAAAACACTGGGTTTCGTACGATTCGGGTGCTGAAAAAACAATTCGGACTGAACGCCCACTGGCGCTCAGCCGCAAGTCGGAATGAAAGGACAGGACGATGGTTCAGAATCCACCAGAAGGCAGTCAACGCATCCTGCCGTACCTGAACTACGCAGACGCGCCGGCAATAATCGAGTTCCTCAAGAACGCCTTCGGCTTCGAACAGGGGCTGCTGCTGGAGATGCCCGACGGAACCGTCGGGCACTGCGAGCTGCAGATGAACGGTGAGACGCTCATGCTCGCCAGCGCATTCCCCGAGATGGGCCTGAGCAGTCCCCAGGCCCTCGGCGGCATACACGCGCAGGTCGTCGTCTACGTGGATGACCTCGACGCTCACTGCGAGCGTGCTCGCGCGGCCGGCGCCGAGATCACGCAGGAACCCGCCGACCAGTTCTACGGCGACCGAACATACCGCGCGGTCGATCCCGAAGGCGTCGGCTGGGACTTCCATCAGCACGTGCGCGACGTCAGCCCGGAAGAAATGATGGCGGCGATGTCGGAAACGGAAGAGTGAGGTCGAGTAAATGACCGAGCAAACAGACCTCAGCGCGGGCCGCAGGCAGCGAATCGTGCCCGCGCTGTCATACGACGACGCGCCCGCCATGATCGAATTTCTCTGCCGCGCGTTTGGCTTTACCGAGCGGTTTCGCCTGGATATGCCCGACGGCACCATCGGCCATGCCTCCCTGCTCAGTGGCGAGGATGAGGTGACCCTGGCCTCGGCCTTTCCCGAGGGCGGACTCGGCGGGCCGGGCCGCCTGCCGCACCTGCACGCCAGCGTGATGGTCTACGTCGACGATGTTGACGCGCACTACGCCCGCGCCGTGGCCGAAGGTGCCACGATTCTGCAGGAGCCTGAAGACCAGTTCTTCGGCGACCGGACCTATCGCGCCGAGGATCCCGAGGGCGGATGCTGGTGGTTCCACCAGGAACTCGAGCGACTCACCGGCGACCAAGTCCAGGCCACCCTGGACGCAATGTCGGAGGAGTAGCTGGCCGCGCCATGACTGATGTACCGCTGCCTGAGGGATCGCAGCACATCGCGCCCTACGTGTACTACGACGATCCGCGGGCGGCCACGTCGTTTCTGTGTAACGTGTTTGGCTTCGAGCTGACGATGATGCTGGAGTGGCCCGATGGCGACGTGGCGCACGCTGAAGTCTCGCTCAACGGCGAGCGGGTGTTGATCGGTTATGCCGATCCGAGCTTCGGGCTGAGCACTCCGGGGCGACTCGGGGCGCAGCACACCGTGCTGTGCGTCTACGTGGCTGATGTCGATGCGCATTGCGCTCATGCGACCAAGGCCGGCGCAGAAATCGTACGTCCGCCGACCGACCAGTTCTATGGCTCCCGCGCGTACACGGTTCGCGACTGCGAGGGAATGCTCTGGGAGTTTCGCGAGCATCTGCGGGAGCCGGCGCACGACGCGCTGACCGAATCGCTTGCCGTCCTGGCCCGCGCGATCGGCAGGTAGGGACGCGACGCGCCAGGTCGCGGAGTTGCTCGGCACTACTGCCCGTAGAACACGCGATGCGTGGTCGCGACCCGAACCACCACGCCCTCCGACAGATCGTCGTCGCCCTCGGGGTAGCTCTCCTGCTTCCAGTAGAGCGGCGTCAGTTCGTCCAGCAGTCGATGATCCTGGACCTCGGTCAGCGAGGCCCGGCCGCGCAGCTCGGTGTAGCGGTAGGGATTGGCCTCGTCGTGGATGCTCACGGCGATAGCCGGGTTGCGACGCAGATGAAACACCTTGAGCGTCGCCCGTGTCGTCCAGAACTCGATGTCGTCCTCGCCGCCGCCCGTCGCTCGCCGGTGCCAGACGACCGACGAACGCGGCTGTCCGGTCGAACTCACCGTCGCCACGTGTGCGAAGTGAGGTGGGTTCAGAAGGTCGGTGCCCGGCTGTGGAGGATCGAGGACATCACCGGGCGTGAAGTCCAGCGTGACGACCCGCTCGATACTCACGGTGACGCCCCAGCCCTCGCCGCTGCCTTCCCCTTTGCCCGGATAGTCGCGGCCGATGTACGCACGAGAAATCTCGTCAACGTCATCCCAGTCCGTGCGAGCAGATAACGAGGCAACGCCAACGATCTCGATCATTCGGTACGGATTGTTGGCGTCGTGAACCGAGATCGCCACGCGAGGTTCGCGCAGCATGTTGAGTGACTTGCGGAAACGCTTGCCGGTGCTGAAGTAGACCGACTCGACCGAGCCGTCAGGGTTGACCTGCTCGGGCCAAAACCAGACCGGGGAGGACTGCGGCGAACCGTCGCGGTTGACGGTCACGACATGGGCAAAGTGCGGCGCGCCGCAGAGGTCGGCGAACTCGACGGGGACGGAAGCCATACGGGTCTCCAGACCAGTGCAACGCTGCGACCGGATGTCAGCCGACGCGGTGGGTCGTCTCGACCCGGATCGCGACGCTGTTCATCTCGCCCACGTCTATGGGGAACTGGTCCAGCCTCCAGTACAGCCGAGTCAGCTCGTCCGCCATCTGCCGACCGTCAATCGGCGTGATCTGTGCTTGTCCTCGCAGCTCCGTGTAGCGGTAAGGGTCGACTTCGTCGTGGATGCTGACGGAGATCGCCGGGTTGTTACGCAGATGCCGGGTCTTGAGCGTCTCAGCGGAGGTCCAGAACTCGATGTCGTTCTCGCCGCCGCCCTCGGGACGCCGGTGCCAGACGACGGACGAGCGCGGCTGGCCGGTCGAGCTGACCGTCGCGACATGTGCGAAATGAGGCGGACTGAGCAGATCGGATCCCGCGGCGGGAGGATCGACGGAAGGCGGCTGCTCACCATCGTTCGGCAGCGTGACTCGTTCAATCTCGACGGTCACGTGCCAGCCGGCGGGGTCATCCCCCTTGTAGGGATAGTCCGTGCCGAGATAGGTGTTGGAGATAGCGTCGAGTTCGTCCCACGAGGTACGCGGTTCCATCGAGACCGTGCCGACGATCTCGAGCATCCGGTACGGCTGGTCGGCCCCATGAATCGAGAGAGCCACGCGCGGCTCGCGCTGCATGTTGAGCGTCTTCCGGTAGCGCAAACCCGTGACGAAGAAGATCGACTCAACCGAGCCATCGCCCGCGATCCGCTCGGGCCGGATCCAGATCGGCGAGGACTGGGGCGAGCCGTCGCGGTTGACGGTGACGAGGTGTGCGAAGTGGGGCGCGCCAACGAGGTCGGCGTGTTCGGCCGGTACGGATGCCATGGGTCGGTCCTTTGCCAATGACAGAGGCGGGGACGAACCCCGCCTCTGTGGCTGTGCCTGATTGATTGATACCTAGCGGCTCAGCGTCGCTGAGTAGCCGCCGAAGCGGGCTTGGCCGGGCATCGCATGCTGTTCGACCTCGACGTTGACGACGGCCGGCAGACCTGATTCCATCGCCCGCTCAATCGCGGGACCGATGTCCTCAGGCTTGGTCACGTGCTCGCCGTGGCCGCCGAGCGCGACCGCGATGTCCTCGTAACGCTGGCCGTAGCCCAGCGGACGGCCTGGTGTGTCGTTCGAGCCAGCAGTCCACCCGGCATTGTTGGAGATCACGATCACGCCGGGCAGATTGTGCCGGACCATCGTGTCGATCTCCTGGACGTTCATCAGGAATGAACCGTCGCCGACGAAGCCGATTACCTGCCGCTCGGGCGCGGCAGCCTTGGCGCCCAGCACGTAGGGCAGACCCACGCCCATGCAGCCGTTCGGGCCGGGATTGAGCCGGCCGCCCTCGGCGTACGAGGGGATGTACTGGCGCGCGAAGGCCAGGGTCGCGTTGCCGTCGACGCAGACGACCGCATCGCGGTCCATGCGTTGGACGACCTCGTCGGCCAGGCGCAGCGGGTGAATCGGCACGGTCGAGGAGTGAGCCTGCTCGAGCGACTGCTGGCGGCGGTTGTCGTCCGACTCGCGCAGGTCGGCCACCCAATTGGTCGGACCTTTGAGTCCTGCCTCCTTCGCGGCGGCGGTCAGCGCCACCAGCGCTCGCTTGGCGTCGGCGACCATGCCGACCGCCGCTTCTTTGTTGTGGCCGATCTCGGTCGGATCGGTGTCCACGTGGATCACCTTGAGATCCGGCGCCCAGCGCGGCGGCAGGCCCGAGCCGACGACGAAGTTGAGCCGCGTGCCCACCACGAGCGCCACATCAGCCTCGCGGAAAGCCTTGGAGCGCGCGGCGATGAAGCAAAGATCGTGATCCTCGGGGACGACGCCGCGACCCTGCGGAGTGGTGTAGAAGGGAATGCCCGATGTCTCGACGAATTCGCGCAGCTCGGCCGAGGCGTCGGACCAGAAGATGCCGGTCCCCGTCAGGATGATCGGTCGTTCAGCGTTGGCCAGCAACTCGATTGCTTCCTTGACCTGGTCCGGGTCTGCGCCCGGTCGCGAACGCGCCGCAGCAGCGTCGGGGAACCAGACGGTATCGTCGTCCGACTGCTGATACAGCGTGTCGCCGGGTAGGTCGAGGTAGGTCGGGCCGGGCTTGGGACCCTGCGCTTCGCGGTAGGCGAGGTTGAAGAACTCGGGCATCCGCGCCGAGTGCGTCACTCGGCTGGCCCAGCGGGTCACCGGCACCGCCATCGCGAGCTGGTCGTACTCCTGAAAGTCGTCACGCTCGAACGACGAGAACGCCGCCGCGCCGCCCAGGGCGACCACCGGCACACCGTCGAGGTAGGCGTTGGCGACGCCGGTCAGCAGGTTGGTTGTGGCCGGCCCGGAAGCGGCCATGCAGACGCCCGGCAGTCGCTTGACGCGAGCGTACCCATGGGCAGCCATCGCCGCTCCCTGTTCGTGTCGGCAGTCGATCGTGCGGATGCCGTGCTCGGCGGCAAATCCGGCGGCCTCAATGATCGGGCCGCCCATGATGTAGAAGAGATCCTCGACCCCCTCGTTGACCATCTGTCGGGCGAGGAGTTCAGAGCCCATCTGTTCTGGCATGTTGCTGTCCTCTCTTCTGGTCTTGTTGCGTTCGGCGTCTAGTCGGGGACCTCGTAGCGGTGCAGGACCGGTCGCGCGGTTGTGAACTCGCGAATCCCGGCCATCCCCGCCATCGCCTCCGAAGTGCCGTGGGCGGTCAGGTCTTCCTCGGGCGCCCAGTTCTCGAACAGGATGTACTTGGTGTCGTCTTCGACCGAGCGGAACAGGTCATAGTTGTTGCAGCCCGCGTCTTCTGCCTTGACCTTCGCCGTGGCGCCGGCCATGAACGCTTCGAATGCGTCGTTCTGGCCCTCGCCGATGGTGAATTCCACGGTCAGACCGATTGCCATATCCAACTCCATTCAGGTCATTGCACGGTGCGGTCAACGCCGCAGCCGGTGTGGACGGGTTCGGGCAACATGTTAGCGCTCGCCCGACTCGGGGCTGGCCGGGGTACGACGTAGACTGCCGGCATGTTGGAATCGCTGCGAATGGATGGCAAACGCGTCATCGTGACCGGCGCGGGACGCGGGCTGGGCCGGCAGATGGCGCTGCACCTCGCCGACGCCGGCGCCGATATCGTCTGCGCCGCCCGGACGCAGTCGCAGATCGCCGATGTCGCCGCCGAGATTGAGGCCAGGGGCCGGCAGGCGCTGGTCATTCCGACCGATGTCAGCGATTCCTCGCAGGTTGACGCGATGGTCCAACAAACCATCGACGAGTGGGGCGGATTCGAAGTAATGCTCGCCAACGCCGGCGCGAGCGGTCCGGCATCGATGAAGCACGTCACTGAAATCAGTGACGACGATTGGCGCGAGACGGTCGATATCAACTTCTCGAGCGTCTTCTATTCCGCTCGCGCTGCGGTGCGCCACTTCTTGGCGGAAGAAAAGCCGGGCAACATCATCACCGTCTCATCGGGGACCTCTCTGCGAGGCAGTGGGCCCGCCTTCTTCGTCGATGGCGCGGCCAAGGCCGGCGTGATCAACATGACGCAGTCCCTGGCGGTACAGCTCGCGCGACAGCAGATCCGGGTGAATTGCATCGTTCCTGGATTCATCCTGCAGAAGACCCTGGAAGATCAGGACGAGATCGAGCTGGCCCACAATCAGGGCTCGCGGATACCGATTGGCCGAGTCGGCGAGGCCTGGGAGCTTGGCCCGCTGGCCGTCTATCTCGCCTCCGACGCCTCTGCCTACATGACCGGCGAAGCGTTCATCATCGACGGCGGCGGCTTGGCCGGCGGGCTTGCCCCCACCGGCTGGGACGTGCAGTCGGGAATCGGCGGCGTTCCAACATGAGCTTGCAGAATCCCGTAACTCCGCCCGACGTGAGTGAGGGTCGGCTCCAGGGGTTCGACCTCGCGGGTCGACGAGCGATCGTGTACGGCGCAGAGAAGCCCGTCGCGACGGCGATCGTCGAAGCGCTGCGCGAGGCAGGCGCAAGCGTGGGCGTGACGAGCGTCAACACGGACGGCACGTCGCTGTTTCGCCTGAAGAAGGCAGCCGCGGGCGGCCCGAACGAGTCGGTCGATCTGTCCAACGGGACCAATGTGCAGGTGGCCACCCGCAAGATCAGCAAGGAGCTCGGCGGCGTCGACGCGGCGATCGTCGTGCCCAACCTCTACCACGCCGCGCCAATCCGCAAGACGTTGGACGCAGATATCCAGCGCGTACTGATGGGCAATCTGGGCGGAACATACGCTGCATTTCGCAGCGCGACCCGTGAGTTTCGCGGACGCCCGGGCCGCCTGATCGCGGTGCTGGACGCCTCGGCAGTGCGCGGTCTGACAAATCTCAGCATCTACAGCGCAGCTCAGTCCGGGGTGATTGGTCTGGTTCGGGCGCTAAGCCAGGAACTGGCGCCGACCGGCACGACGGTCAATGCGATCGTCGTCGGCTGGACCGACACCACGCCCGGTCGCGGTCCGTCCACGGTGGACGAAAACCTGCTGCTGCGGTTCATTCCGACGCGCCGCTTCGGCGAGGCGTCGGAAGCCGCCCCACTGGCGGTCTACCTCGCTTCAGAGGCGAGCGGCTACATCACCGGCCAGATAATCCAGGTCGATGGTGGAGTGCTCAAGCATCTCTGAGGCAAACCAAAGCCTCGGCTAGACTGTCCGCGCCGACCACTGGCTCAACACCGAATTGCTGGAGTGTCCCCGTGACTGACTTTGAGAACATCCTCTACCGCGTCGAAGACCGCAAGGCCTATGTGACCCTCAATCGCCCCGAGAAGCTGAACGCGCTCTCAATCGCGCTCCAGGACGAGCTCTCTCAGGCAATGTGGGAGGCCGATAATGACACCGGCGTCCACTGCGTGATCCTCAGCGGCGCCGGTCGAGCCTTCTCCGCCGGCTACGACCTGACCGGCTCGACCCGCGACTCGCAGGAGACCTACGACAAGGTCTACCGCGGCCGCGTCACCTTCGACGACGACACCTGGGGCATGGAAAAGGCGCAGCGCGCGCGGATGGCGATCTTCGACATGCACAAGCCGGTGATCGGCAAGGTGCACGGCTACTGCCTCGCCGGCGGGACGGACCTGGTACTGCTGTCGGACATCATCATCGCCGCCGAGGATGCTGTGATCGGCTTCCCGCCGGTCCGCGCGATGGGCGCGCCGCCGGCGCACATGTGGCTCTACCACGGCGGCCCGCAGTTCGCCAAGCGGATGCTGTTGACCGGCGACAGCATCTCGGGCGCCGAGGCTGCCCAGCGCGGCCTGGTCTACGACGCCGTGCCGGCCGACAAGCTCGATGAGGAAGTCGAAGCGCTGGCCAACAAGATGGCGATGATCGACCACGAGCTGCTCTCGGCGAACAAGCGGATCGTCAACCTAGGCCTCGAGATCATGGGCGCGCGCACCCTACAGCGCCTCGCCTCCGAAAACGACGCCCGAGCTCACCTCGCGCCGGCCGTGCAGGAGTTCGGCAAGATGTCGCGCGAGAAGGGCCTCAAGGCCGCGCTCGAATGGCGCGACAACCGCTTCGGCGACGGCCGCGGCTCGGCCGCTGCGCAGCAGCGCAAAGCCGCGACGACCTAGCCACAATGGCCATGCCCGACCGCTTCCGACTCGACGGTCAGGTCGTCCTGCTCACTGGAGCGGGACGCGGACTGGGCCGCGCCATGGCACTGTCCTACGCCGACGCCGGGGCCAAGGTCGCCGGCGCGTCTCGAACGCTGTCGCAGCTTGAGGAGACCGCCGAACTCGTCGCCGAGCGCGGCGGCGAAGCGATCTCCATCGCCACCGACGTCACCGATCGTGCCGCCGTTGAGGCGATGGTCGCCGAGACCATAGATCGTTTCGGCCGGGTCGACATCCTGATGAACAATGCAGGAGGCGGCGCAGAAGGTGACGGCTCGCCGCTGGAGCAACTGACCGACGACCAGTGGCGCTGGGGCATCGACATGAACCTCACGTCGCAGATGCTCTGCGCTCGCGCCGTCCTGCCGCACATGACCGAGCGCGGTTCCGGTGTGATCATCAACGTGGCCAGCGGCTTCGGCCTGCGCGGCGGCCGCGACAACTGGATGTACGTCTCGGCCAAGGCCGGAGTGGTCAACTTCACCCGATCGCTGGCTGTGACCTACGGTCCCGCCGGCGTGCGAACCAACTGCATCGCGCCCGGCATCTTCCCGCACACCCCACAGGCGCTCGAGCGCTGGCGCGGCGGCCGCTACATTCCGGTCGGGCGAGCAGGAGTCGCCTGGGAAATGGGTCCTTTGGCGGTCTTCCTCTCCTCCTCCGCCGCCGCCGGAATCAGCGGCGAAACGATCGCCCAGGATGGCGGCGGTTTGGCTGCGATCGGCCCGACTGGCTGGGCGCCGCGGGTCCGACTGACCGAGCCGACCTGAGAGAGCCGCCGATGTCAGACTTCGTCCCGACTCCCAACCCGGAAGAGCCTGAAGACCCGTTTCTGCTCAGAGGCCGCGTCGCTCTCGTCGTCGGGGCTGGCGATCCGCTGGGACGCGCCGCAGCAGTCGGGCTGGCCGAAGCCGGCGCCGACGTTGCGGTCGCCAGCTTGCGCGCCGGACCGCAGGAAGTCGTTCGCGTCAACTCCGTCGCCAATGAAATCTGGTCATTGGGCCGGGCCAACACGGCGATCACACTCGACGCCTCCGACGCAAACAGCGTTGACGCCGCTGTGGCGCGAACAAGTTCGGAGCTGGGCGGTCTGGACATTTTGGTCAACGCCGCCGATCTGCCGGTCGCGGCGCCGTTGGACGAGCTCACCCCCGACGATTGGCATGCGATTCTGGCCGCCAACCTGCTCGCCCCTGCGCTGACATCCCGCGCTGCGGCGCGAGTCATGAAAGTCAACGGTTACGGCCGGATCATCAACCTCGTGTCGGTGCTGGCAGCACGCGGAGTCGCCAACACATCCGCCTACGCGGCTGCCCACGCGGGCGTCCTCGCCCTGACACGGGCGCTCTCGCAGGAGTGGGCGCGCTCCGGGATCACCGTAAACGCGTTGCAGGTCGGCCTCTACGAGGGTCAGCACGGGTTCGGCGACGATCCCGAGACCGTCCGCCAGGTCGCACGAATGCTGCCGGCCAAGGCGCTGGTCCAACCTGAAGATGTCGGTCCGGCGGTCGTCGCCATGGCCGCCGATTCCGGCTTCATCACCGGGGAGACGATCGCCGTCGACGGCGCAGCCACCGCCCGGGTCTGATACTTCCGGCTAAGAGTGATGTAGCAGGGACCGAGTCGCCGACTCGATCCGTTCGCGTTCGGGAACGCACTCCAGCCATCGCCGCGGGATCGCCGATGCGCCGTAGCGAGCTCCGAGCACGGCCCCGGCGACGGCCGCATTGGTGTCAGTGTCACCGCCGCCGCTGACGATTCGGATCAGAGCCTGTTCCAGGGTGTCTTCGGTATCGAGGCACCAGAGCGCCGTTTGCATGCAGAGATAGGTGTGCCCCGTGACCCGCTCGTCGGCGATCCGATCGTCGATGAATTCGGGAATCGCCAGCGTCCACGCGATCAGTTCCGAAGGTGCGCCGTCCTGCGTAGCGGCAAAGATCAGGTCATCGCGACTCGGGTCTTGTCCGCGGAGCAGCATCGCAATCGCGGCATTGATCAGGATGCACGACCACTGCGCACCGGGCGCGAAGTGTGTGACCGCGCAGGTCACCGCCGTTTGCTCGATCAGCCGGTCAGGGTCCATCGCATACCGCAGCGCCACCGGAGCACAGCGCATCAGCGCGCCGTTGGGCTGAGTCTCCGGGCTGCCGCGCTCTTGCCAGAATGCCCTAGCCGCACCGGGCACACCGAGGCCGACTTCGAGGTAGTCGATCACCGTGGACGTCATGATCCCGATCCCGCGCCCGTTCTCGGAGCGCCATTTCACGAGTCGGTCGCCAAATCCGGTAGCCACGTCCGGATCGCGCGCGAGCGCTTCGGCCAGATCCACGGCCTGGGCGAGATCGTCATCCATCGGTCGAAGCTGCTCTCGCGGGTCGATATCGCCCAGGCCGTCCGGATAGGCGCGTTGAATCGCCGAGCGACTGGCGCCCTCGACCGGCAGGCCGAGCAGGTTCCCCACAGCTAGGCCAAGGAGCACGCCCCTGGCGCGATCCTGGTCAATGGGTTGAGGCGGAATCGAACCAATCAACTCGGCCAGGTGGGGTGCCCGGCGGACGATACCGTCAGTGTTGACTGTTGACATTGCCATCGCAGCCTAGCCAGCCGGCGCCTCAGCCGCCTCAGGCCGACAGTTACGCTTAGCCCCAGACCGCGACGCTGAGGAATCGCTCATGACCTTGCCCAATGACGCTTGGGGCCTGCCCCTGACAACATCAGACAAAGCAGCCGAGGCCTATCGGCTAGGGGTCGATCGGATGCTCTCCTACACCCTCGGCGTCGAGGACGCGCTGGGACGAGCTATCGAACTCGATCCCGGCTTTGCCCTGGCGCATGCGCAGCTCGGACTCTTCTATCTCTTCCGAGGGAACGGCAAACGCGCCGCCCAACTGGCCAATCAGGCGCATGAGCTGGCCGAGCGGGCGAGCCCGCGCGAGCAACGTCACGTCGCCATCCTCGGAGCAACGGCCCGAGGCAAGGCGCCGCAGGCTCCGGCACTGATCGAAGAGCACCTGGGCGAGACGCCGCGCGACGCCCCAATCCTGATGCAATGGTTCGGGGCCAACTTCTACGGTGGCGGAGTCGAGAAGCGAGAGCGCATGCTGGACAAGTTCGACAGCCTCGCGCCCGCCTACGGCGACGACTGGTGGTTCCTCAGCTGGCACGCGTTCGCCAATCACGAGATGGATCAGCTCGAACAAGCGCGAGAGCTGGTCCAACGCTCACTCGAGCTGCGCCGCCAGAACGGCCAGGCAGCCCACGCCATGTCGCACGTCTTCTTCGAGGAACACGACCTGACCGGCGGCGCCGGATTCCTTGGCGACTGGTTGACCGAGTTCCCCGAGCGGGCCGGGTTCTATCGTCACCTGACCTGGCACCAGGCGCTCTTCCTGCTCGCCAACGGCAAGCGTTCCGATGCGTTGGCGCTGCACGACGAAACGATCCGCCCCGGCGCGGATGAGCACGGCGACGCGCTGGGCGGAGTCGCCGACGCCGCCTCCCTGCTCTGGCGCTGCCGCCTGCACGACTCCGTCGGCGGTGACGCCAGCGACCATCCAGACTGGCGGGCCATTGCCGAACTGGCCGACTCGGCCTTCCCTCGTCCGGGAACCGCTTGGGTCGACGTGCACCGGGCGATGGCGCTGGCCGCGCTCGGCGACGAAGTTGGGCTGAGCAACCTGCTCGACGGTTTGAACGAGGCTGCCGAGCGAGGTCACACGACCGCCGGAACCGTGGTCGCCCCGGTCGTCGAAGCGCTCTCAGCGTTCGGCCAGGGCGACTATGAGTCCGCTGCAAGCGGCCTGGCAGAAGTGCGCGATTTGCTGGTCTCGCTGGGCGGTTCCAACGCGCAGCGCGACGTGTTCGAAGAGACGTTGGTCGAGGCGCGGCTGCGGGCCGGCCAGACCGAAGAGGCCATGAACCTGCTCAGAGAACGCCTCGATCGCGGCGCAACGGCCCGCGACCTCTTCCGCTGGGGTCGTCTGCAGACCGCGAAGGGGGAACTCGAGGAGGCGAAGGCGTCATTCCAACGGGCACGCGAGTTGTGGGCCGCCGGCGACACCGACGCCCCGGAGATGCGCGCGCTCCAGGAGGCCGCCGCGTGACTTCACAGCCATCCGTTCCGCGTCCCGATGTTGTTGTCGAAGACGATGTCGACGCCGAACGGGGCAGTGAGCTGGAGAAGCGCTTTCACCTCTTCCTGCACGACTCCGACGACCACACCTACGAGTACGTGATCGAGATGCTGGGCGCGGTCTTCGGCTACTCCAAGGAGAAAGCCTTCGCGATCGCCTCCATGATCGACGGCCACGGTCGGGGAATCGTCGAAACGGCCGACTACGACACCGTCAAGAAACACCAGGACCAGATCCACGGCTGGGGCCCCGATCCAAGAATCCCGCACTGCCAGGGTTCGTTGTCCGCGACGATCGAGGAAGCGCCTTAACCTGCCAATCGACTGACTGGAGCAATGTCATGGTCCGACTGAGCGATCTACACCCCGAAGAGGCCGAGCACATGCTGCAACGCGCCGAGCAACTGCGGCGCCGCCAGTTCGACCATGAAGCCACACCCTGGGTTACCCCGCCGCCGCTCGCGGATTCGAAGATCGCGCTGATCACGACCGCCGCGCTGCATCGGCGCGACGATCCGCCATTCCGTTTCGCCGACTCCGGCTATCGGACGATCCCCGACGACATCGATCCGAATGATCTGGTTCAGTCGCATATCAGCGTCAACTTCGATCGCACGCACTATCAGCGCGACATCAACGTCGTCCTGCCGATCGAGCGAATGCATGAACTCGCCGACGCCGGAGAGATCGGCGGGGTCTCGTTAACTCACTACTCGATTCTCGGCGCGACGGAGGCGTTCTTGCTCGAACCGTCGGCCGCCGAGATGGCCCAGCGCATGCACGATGAAGGCGTCGATGCGGCGCTGCTCGTTCCCGTTTGACCGGTTTGCACGGCCGCCGTCGGCGTGCTCTCCCACTTCCTCCAACGACACGGAATCGCGACGACCAGCATCAGCCTGATCCGCGAACAGTCCGAAGCGATTCATCCACCGCGGGCGCTGTGGGTGCCGTTCCCATTGGGACGACCGCTCGGAGTCGCCGACAACCCCGAGTTCCAGACCGACGTGCTGCGCAGCGCGCTCGGTCTGCTTGAGAGCGCCATGGAGCCCACGATCGCCGATTATCCGCACGACGCGCCGGACGGCGGCGGTGACGGCGTCTGGGCCTGCGCGATTGAACTGCCAACCCCTGAAGTGAGCGAACTGGAGGCGTCGCTGCGCGCCGAGATTGACCTGCTCATGCCGCGCTACCTGGAGGCGCGCCGTCGTCGTGGCCGCTCAACATTCGGCATGAGCGGCGCCACGCTCGAGCAGATCGATCAACTGGTGGCATACGCCGTCGCCGTAGCGGAAGGCAGCGGCTTCAACCAGATTCCCGCATCGGCAGCAGGTCCGGACTGGATTCATCCGACGCCGATGCTCATCCGTTTCGTGATCGAGGATCTGCGAGCCTTCTACCAGGAAGCCGTCACATCCGACACCGACGCCGGCCCCCCGTCGCAACGCGACATGCACACCTGGATCTTCCAGGAAACCGCGTTGGGACGCCTGCTCAAACAGATCGCCCAGCAAATCACCGAACACGACGACCCCCGGCTCCGCTTGATGCGCGGATTCATCATCCCGGAAGGCTTCTGGGAAGGCGATCGAGCATTCGGAGGCATCCCCGCCGGCATGACCCCCGACGATTACGTCCGCAGCATTCGTCCGTATCTAATCGGCGAGCAGGCGTGACTCGAAGCACCAATGTCCTCCGTCATTCCCAGCTTGGCTGGGAATCTCGACTTCTAGACCAAGTCGCCCGCTGAAGATGAGCCAAGGGTGCTCGCTAGCATTGCGGTGGAGGCCTTGAATGCCGCTACAGGACGTCATTACGAGAGTCCAGGCAGAGATCCGAGATGTCGGAATCGGCATCAACGAAGCCGATGCAAGGACGGGACTCATCGCGCCGATTCTGTCTGCGTTGGGCTGGGAAGGCTTAGCGCGAATACGTTCCGAATACTCCGTTGACCGAGGGCAGATGAGGTGGGACTATGCCTTGCTTGACTCAAATGGTTCGCCCGTAGGAGTGATCGAAGCAAAGGCGCCCCGCGAGGATCTAGCAACACATATCGACCAGCCCCTCACCTACGCAGCGCGCAAAGGTGTCGACTTTTGCGTGCTTACCAGCGGAGTGTTGTGGTGGCTCTACCTGCCTCGCGAACGAGGCGATCCTGCACAACGGCGGTTCGCTGCAATTGACCTACGTGTCGACGACGTACAGGAAGTTACAGCGATTCTCGAATCTTGCCTCAGATACGAAGTACTCATAGGCGGTGCAGGCGAGAAGCATGCTAGGGGACTGCTGGAGGCACTGAGGCTGGAGCAGCTCGTACGTAGCGAGATACCACGCGCTTGGCGACGGCTCCTCGAAGGACCAAATGAGATGCTCGTCGAGCTCGTTCAAGAAGATGTAGAAGCTGCGATCGGTGAACGTCCCGCCTACGAGTTCGTCAAGAGTGAACTAAGCAAAATCGTGGTTCCCCGTCGAACTGAGGCGACTACGGAGAGACAGGGAAGAACTCCCACACTAGCGCCTCTGCCCGTAGCTCCTGCTCCGACTACAAGCCAGCAAACACGGCAAGCGAGTTCCACCTCCGCTGGGAGGCCTACCGGGATAAGGCTCAAGGGAGAGCATCGTCGAGTTGCCAACACTTGGAACGACGCGCTCTACCAGCTGGCAGTGCTCATTCTGCAGCGTCACCCGAGTGACTTCGACCGGGTCTTAGATTGGAGCGGACCTAACCGGCCGTACGTTGTACTGAACAAGGAGGACGTTCCTCGCACCCGCCGACCTAAACGGATCGCTGACTCACCCTATCACCTGGACATGAACTGGAGCAGTTCGGGTGTAAAGGCGCGTGTGCAGGAACTGCTGAGATTGTTTGACTATGCATCTGCCGACTTTGAGTTTGAGTTTGACTAACGAGCCCGTGTAGTGCCACTCGCCGTTGAGTTCTGAGTGTCCCGCGGGTCTTCATCTCACCGACTCGGATGGGGGATGTTGTGAGCGAAGCGTCACCGGCTGCGACCGATCCTCTACTAGCCGCGCTCCGGGACTCTTACGGCTACGACTCCTTCCGCCCGCAGCAGCGAGAGACGATCGAACACGTCCTCGACGGCGGCGACGCGCTGGTCTTGATGCCGACCGGCGGAGGCAAATCGCTCTGCTACCAGCTCCCGGCAATCCTCACCGACGGCCTGACCGTCGTGGTCTCACCGCTCATCGCACTGATGCACGACCAGGTCACGGCCTTGCAGCGGGCGGGTGCGAATGCGCAGTATCTGAACAGCACCCTGTCGCCGATGGAAACGGCGCAGGTCGAGCGCCTGGTCGTCGAGGGAACGGTCAAGCTGCTCTACGTCGCGCCCGAGCGGGTCAACACCGACCGCTTCCGTGACCTCCTCGAACGGCGCAATCCGACCCTGATCGCGATCGACGAAGCGCACTGCATCTCCGAATGGGGACACGAGTTTCGCCCGGACTACCGCGTCCTCAGGCGGCTCACCGAGCGTTTCGTCGACGTGCCAACCGTCGCCTGCACCGCGACCGCTACCCCGCAGGTCCAGCGCGACATCATCGACCAGCTCGACCGTCCGCGCATGCAGACCTACATCACCAGCTTCATGCGCGACAACCTCACGCTGCGAGTCGTGCCCAAGCGCAAGGCCGTGGATCGGCTGGCCGCGCGACTGAAGCAACTGTCGGGCGGAGCCGCCATCGTCTACAGCCAGTCACGGCGCAGCACCGAGCAAACCGCGGACGGCCTGCGACGACGCGGGGTCCAGGCCGAGCACTACCACGCCGGAATGAACGGCCAGGATCGCCACGCCGTCCAGGACCGTTTCCTCAGCGGCGAGACGCCGGTGATCTGCGCAACCATCGCCTTTGGCATGGGCATCGACAAACCGGACATCCGCATCGTCGCCCACCTTGACATGCCGCCCTCGATCGAGTCCTACTACCAGGAGACCGGCCGCGCCGGCCGCGACGGCCAGCCATCGGAGTGCCTGCTGTTCTACACCAAGGGCGTCTGGCATCAGCAGATGTTCTTCATCAACCAGCTCACCGACGACGGCGAGCGCCAGCAGCGAATCAATCGCCTGCGCACGATGATGAACTTCAGCGAACAGACGCAGTGCCGTTGGTCGAGGATCCTGCAGTACTTCGGCGAACAGCCCGCGTCCTCCCAATGCGGCCACTGCGACAACTGCCTCGGAGCGGAGGACACGGTGACAGACGATTCGGCGCCCAGGCTGCTTGAGTTTGAGGATTCGTCGACCTCGCAGGACTCTGACCAACCGCGGCCGCTGAGCGCAGAGGATGAGCGACTGTTCGAGGCCCTGAGGCAGCGTCGCCTGCAGCTGTCGCGAGATGAAGGCGTCTCCGCCTTTGTCGTGGCGAGCAACCGGGAGTTGGCCGAACTGGCGAGGGCGAAACCTCGCTCCCCCGCCGACCTCGAAGCGATCAAAGGGTTCGGCCGAAGAAAAGTCGAGAAGTACGGCCCCGCACTGTTGCAGGTGATCGCCCAGTCACCCGACGAAAGTTCCACCGCATCCGAGGTCGAACCTGAGTCACCGTCGCTCGCCCAGCCACCGGTCGAGAACGACAAGGACACACCGCCTGAGGATTGGCAGCAACGTTTCAACGCCCTGGCCGAGTGGCGAACCATGATCAGCGCCAATGAGCAGTGCGATCCCTCCGACCTGCTGACCTTCGCCGCCATGCGTCAACTGGCGGAACGGCGGCTGGAGTCGATTCAGCAACTATCAGCCGTCGAGGGCGTCGGCTCGCTCGCGATCGAGCGCTACGCGGAAGAGCTGGCGCTGATCGTCGGCGTTCCCGGTTCGACGGCACAGCCTTCGGTGGATGTCCAGGCGAGCGAGTCGCCAGCGCAGCAGAGCTGGGAGACCACGCTGGAGCTGTATCAGTCCGGTCACACCCTGCTGGCCATCGCCGAGCGCCGCATGTTGTCCCCGGCGACCATCGCCTCCCACCTCGTAACGGCGATGCGCCATGGAAGTGACCTCGACCTGGGACCAGCGCTGCCGTCGACGGAGATGGTGCAAGAGGTGCGCCGCTTACTGTCCAGCGATCCGGACGCGAGCGTCTCCAACCTGCACGAGCGGCTGGAGTATCGATTGTCCCGGGCGGAATTGCGGCTCGTCGAGGCCCATCTGCGACCGCCGCAGATCGTCGACGACTAGTCCGCCGCGGCGGCGCCAGACACGGCCGACTCCAGCGGCACGCCGTCAACAAGAGTCAGCTTCGCTCCCAACCTCGCGGGCACCTTCTGACCCGGCAGCAGGATGCCAACCAGGTTGCAGGGATCGCTCGCCGCGACCGTGATCTTCTCATCGGTCGCAGCGGCACGGCGCACGGCTCGGAGCTGGTCGAGCGCGGCGGGCAGCGCGAACTGCTCACCCAGCAGACCCTGAATGAATCGGCCGCCCCGAATTTCCCCTCGCGCCTCCAGACGCCGCAGCGCGCGCAGCACGTCCCGCCATTGGATGGTCAGGCTCTCTCGCCCTCCGCTCGTGGCCAGCTCCCTCGACACGACGCCGTAACGACGGAGCAGAACGTCCGCGACCCGCTCGGCCAGCTCGTCGGCCTCGATCGGATCCGTCGGACCCTCCATGGTCGGCGGTAGCGCCGCCCAGCGGCCGGCCGGTCCCTCGCCGATGAACACGCCCCCGCCTCCATAGCGAGGACGCCGGGAACGGCGGTTGGGTCGGATCAGTTGCCGCAAACCCTGGAAGCCGTCGGCATGAGCGAGTCCGGTGGCGACCAGCTCTCGGAGTCCGCCCTCGACATCAGTCGCGAGTCGGCGCGTGCCGTCGACCAGCTCGTCAAAGAACAGGGCGCCGCGTTCCTCCAGCAGTCGCAGGATCTGGCTCGCCGAGCCGCCGTCGGCGTGAAGTTGTTCGGCCACATCGGGCTGTGTCTCGGGCGCATAGCGCCCGCGGGCCGCCGCCAGAGGAGCCGGCTGGCGGACGGCCATCAGCAGCGATCGGAAGTCGCGCCGCAACGCCAGGGCGATCGGCGTCGTCTTGGTCGGCGCCCGACGTGCCGAGCGCGCCGTCAGACGGGCCCACGCGACATCGCCGGCGAGACAAAGTTCATCCAGCCAGGCTTCCCGGTAGTCGGCGACGCGCGGCGCAATCAGCTCGCGCTCCCAGGCGGCGGCGGGTGCCTCGAATCCCTGAAGCTGTTCGATCACCGCGCGAACGCCCGCCTTGCCCGAGAGTCGCGTGTCAGGAGTCAGGTGCTGCCACCGAAGCAGGAAGCGCAGATAGTGCTGGACAGTCACCGGTTCGATCTCGGCGCGCAGCCGGGCGATCGTATACCGATGAATCCGCGCCAGCAGCCGACGATCGCAGTACTCTTCGGCATCGTTCGAGCCCAGCGTCGGCGTGAACTGGCCCCGCATGATCTCGCCGAACGCTTCGAGCTGGGCCAACCCGTATCCGCAGTCCTGCTCCGACAGGCCGCAGCGCCGCGACAGCTCCTCCGCCACAATCGGTCCGGAGATTTCTAGGTGTCCGCGGACCAGTTTGAGCCGCGCATCTTCGCGATCGGCCGGCAGGATCAGCGCCGACTCGGGAACCGAAAAGCCGGGCTCGACCGCGTGGTCGGGGAACAACTGCCGGATCGATTCCAGGTGCTCGGCGGCGAACCAGACCGCGCCCTCCGGACCCTCAGCGCGAGCGGCGCGGCCGTCTTCCCGCAACTCAGCGAACATCAGCGGCGTGCCAGCATCGGCCAGCACTGGCGAGAGCGTCGACAATTCGCTCTCGCGCAGCGCAACCACCGAGAGCAACAGTTCGTGCAATTCGTCCGCATCCCGGATCGGTGGGAAGGCTTCGTCCTGCACCCGTTCGATCGCGTCGATATCGAGCTTGCCCAGGTCGCGTTGTTCATTGGGCAGCGTGCGCCGGGTCATCACGGCGCGCGCGCGACGCTCCTCCAGCGGTGCGTCGTCGAGGAATCCGAACGGGTTGATGTTGATGATGCTCTGCGCCATCCCCGACGGCGTCACCGTGTCGCGGGCGTGCAGCCGAATCTCGCCGCGCTCGATCCGTTCCAGCACGCCGATCAGCGCGTCGGTGTCGACCGCTTCGTGCAGGCAGTCGTCCATCGTTTGTGCGATCAGCGGATGGTCGGGTACCTCGAGCGGCCCGGCCAGGTTCTCCTGGCAGCCGACCTGCGCGGGGAAGACGGCGGCCAGCAAGTCGTCGGCGATCATTCGTTGCAGGTAAGGCGGGACTTCCTTCGCCCCGCGCCGTCGAGGGACGGCCAGCGCGCGGGTCGCCGCCCAGCGCCAGCGCGTGTTCCAGAACGGCGCGTAGAGCACCGCCTGGCGCAGCGACTGTTCGGCGTTGTCCGACCTCAGGTACTCAAACGCCTCCTCGAGCGGGAACGACTGCGTCGGACCCAGCGAGAGCAAGATGCCCTCCTCGTTGGCGGCCGCCTGCAGCTCGAAATCGAACCGCACGCAGAATCGCTTGCGCAGCGCCAGTCCCCAGGCCCGGTTGACGCCCGAGCCGAACGGCGCGTGCACGACCAACTGTTGCCCGCCGCCCTCGTCGAAGAATCGCTCGAAGACCACGTCGGTATCCGATGGCATCACCTGTAGCGATTCCTGCGCCTCGGCCAGGTACTCGACCATCTGCTCGGCTGCAATCGCCTGCATGTGGCACTCCCGCTGCAGATACCGCGATGCCGACTCCGGATCGTCTGCCATCCGCCCGATCTCGCGTCGCAGCTCCCCAACGGCAGCCGACAGTTCAATGCTGCGTCCCGGCGCCTCACCCAGCCAGAACGGGATCGTTGGCGGAGCGCCGTGCGCATCCTCGACCCGGACGATGCCCTTGTTCTCGACTCGGCGAATCTTCCACGAGGTGCTGCCCAGCAGGAAGATGTCGCCGGCGGCCGTTTCGATCGCGAAGTCCTCGTTAACCGTGCCGATGAACGCCCCCTCGGGCTCCTTGATCACGCGGTAATCGCCGGTTTCGGGGATCGTGCCGCCGTTCAGAATCGCCGTCATCCGAGCCGCGCGGCGAGGCTTGACCACACCGTTGATCCGGTCGCGGTGCAGCAGCGGATTCGAGCGTCCGCCACCCTCACCGATGCCGGTGGCCAGCATCTCCACTGTCTCATCAAATGCCGATCGCTCCAGTTCCCCGTATGGCGCGGCTCGGCGCATCATCGCGTAGAGATCGTCTTCCTGCCACTCCTCCTCCGACGCCGCTTCGGCCACGATCTGCTGCGCCAAAACCTCGATCGGCGCCTTGGGCTGGCAGATGCGGTCGAGGTCGCCGCGCTCGACCGCCCGCACCATCGCCGCGCACTCGATCAGTTCATCCAGCGCCGTCGGGAACAGCGCGCCGTGCGGAATCAGGCCCAGCGCGTGACCGGAACGTCCGACCCGCTGGAGGAAGGTCGCAATCCGCCGCGGAGAGCCAATCTGGCAGACCAGGTCGACCGAGCCAATATCAATCCCCAGTTCCAGCGACGCCGTCGCCACCACTGCCTTCAGGTCGCCGCTCTTCAGCCGCTGCTCCATCACGTGACGGCGCTCCTTGGACAGCGAGCCGTGGTGTCCCGAGACGTGCTCCTTGCCCACCCGAATGCCGAGCTCGTGCGCCACCCGCTCCGCCAGCGATCGACGGTTGACGAAAATCAGCGTCGTCCGATGCTGCAGAATCAGTTCGGCCAACCGGTCGTACACCGCGCCCCAGTGTTCGTGCGTCGCCAGCGCCTGCAGCGGTGCGTCGGTGGTCTCAATCCAGAGCTTCAGTTCGCGCCGATGTCCCAGGTCGAGGATGCGGCAGGGCAGCGGCCGCGCCGACTCGTCCAGCCCGGTCAGGAACGACGCAATCTCAGTCATCGGCTTCTGCGTCGCCGAGAGGCCGATCCGCGTCGGCCGCTGTTCGGCGACGTGATCGAGCCGCGCCAGTGTCAGCGACAGGTGCGATCCCCGCTTGTCGCGCACCACGGCGTGAATCTCGTCGACGATCACCGTGCGCACGGTGCGTAGGATTTCGCGCGAGCGCTTCGCCGTCAGCATCAGGTAGAGCGACTCAGGCGTCGTAATCAGGATCTGCGGCGGCCGCTTCACGATCGCCTGCCGCTCGGCCTGGGTCGTGTCGCCGGTGCGCAGTCCCATGCGGATGCGGGGCAGCTCGACGCCGCGTTCGTCGGCCAGCTGGCGAATCTCGGTCAGCGGCTCCTCGAGGTTGCGGCGGATGTCGTTGGAGAGCGCCTTGAGCGGCGAGATGTAAAGAATCCGAACCTCGTCGGGCAGTTCGCCCGACTCGCCTTCGCGGATCAGCTCATCGATCCCGGCCAGAAACGCGGTCAGCGTCTTGCCCGACCCCGTCGGAGCCGCAATCAGGCAGTCCTCCCCGGTCCGAATCGCGGGCCAGCCGTCCTCCTGCGCATACGTCGGTTCGCCAAACCGCCCGACGAACCACTCCCGAACCATCGGGTGAAACGCGTCGAGGACGGAGGATGTTGTGGCGGTCTGGCTCATATGTTCCGTATCTTAGCGGAGGACCAGGACTCAAGGGCGCTTCGGCTGAGGGTTAACCTGACGAACAGTACGGCTGAAGACGATGGAGACGTTGAGATGACCACGAACGGCACGATCAACTGGCAACCGGTGTTTGACGAGGCGCTGGATTACTTCGTCAACTATCTGCAGATCGACACGACCAACCCTCCCGGCAACGAAAAGCCCGCCGCCCGCTGGATGGGCAAGATCCTGTCCGAGGCGGGGATGGAGGTTGAGTATGTCGAGATTCAGCCCAACCGGGAAGCGATCTTTGCCTGGCTGCGTGGGGACGGCTCCAAGCGGCCGATGATGCTCTGCAACCACCTCGACGTGGTACCGGTCGAGGAGGAGTACTGGACCAAGCCTGCCTTCGAGGGCTACATCGAGGACGGCAAGATCTACGGCCGCGGCACCGTCGACATGAAGGGCTGCGGGATCATGCATCTGATGACGATGCTGATGCTCAAGCGCACCGAGGCGCCGCTGACCCGCGACCTCGTCTTCTGCGGCGTGCCCGACGAAGAGGCCGGCTCGGTCTGGGGCATGGAGTGGCTCTGCAAGAATCGTCCCGACCTGGTCGACGTCGAGTTCGAGCTGTCCGAGGGCGGCTCCGGCTCGACCCAGCTGATGGGCCAGGAAGCGAACATCTTCTCGGTCGCCACCAACGAGAAGGACATCTGCTGGCTCAAGCTGACCTCGATCGGCACGCCGGGACACGGCTCGCGTCCCCACTACGACAACTCGGCCGTCCACCTCGTCAACGCGCTCCAGAAACTCGCCGCCTGGGAGCGGCCCGTCACGATCACGCCCTCCACCCAGGTCTGGCTCGACCGGCTAATCGAAGAAGGCCACATCCCGCCAATCAGGGACGCCGAAGAGCTGTCCCAGCACGTCGTCGATCATCCCGCCACCCACGCCATGTTCATCAACACGCTCAACGTCACAATGATCAACAGCGGGATCAAGGCCAACGTGATCCCGGCCAAGTCCGAGGCCGTCATCGACTGCCGCCTGCTCCCCGGTCAGGACCGCGAAGACTGGCGCCAGCAGGTCATCGACGTGATCGACGACGACCGCATCGAGGTCGAGTTCTCCGGCTGGGACCAGGAACAACCAGTCGAAGTCGATTGGGACACCGAGCTCTACCGGACCATCGAAGCGGTCGTCAACGACGCCGTCGAGGACGCCACCGTCGTCCCCTCAACCTGCGTCGGCGGCACCGACAACCGCTTCCTCCGCCAGCAGGGAATCCCCGCCTACGGCTTCATCCCCGTCCTGCTCAGCCCCGAGGAAGCCGCCGGCTTCCACGGCAACGACGAGCACATGACCATCGAAAACTTCAACATGGGCGTCGAACTCACCTACGAAATCGTCCGCCGCATGGTGACCTAGCGAAGACTCCCGACGGGGGAGCTGTTTGGCTCTACTGCAACTTGGAGTATGGCAGCGGATTAAGGAAGTACAGCTCCTCCTCCGGCGCATGCTCGCGCAGCGGACCGATGATCTCCTTCAGCGGATCGCCGGCCCGATACTCCATCATCCCGCTCGGACCGCCGGGCATGATCCACAGGTCGGTCAACTCGCCCGTGCGACCGATCCGCGAGGCGTAGGCCGTGACGAGCTGTAGAGCCCCCGCGCTGTCCATCGTGTCGACCAGTCCGCCGATCGTCTTGATCGCGGGCAGCAGCCCGCCGCCCGCCGTCTGCAGCACGGCCAGCATGTACTGACGCGGCTGGTCCGGGTCAGCGTCCAACGCCGCCTGCAGACGTTCCTCCGTGCCGTACGAGACCGTGTTGGCGAACTTCGTGATCTCCTCGATCTCGACCTCGCCCCGCAGCTTCTCCACCGCCGACCAGAGTGCTGTGTCCTGCCCCAGCGACGCCAGGCACTCCTCGGCGTGCGCCATGCTCTCGTAGCGGTGGATCGACAGGTCCCAGCCCATCTCGCCGCCGGTCACCTTCCACGCGCCGAGCAGATCGATGCCATGCCGTTCCATCGCCGGCGCGACGGTGTCGGCGTAGAAGTCGACGAACAGGTCGAAAGCGGTATTGGTGATCGGCTTGATCCGGTGTCGGACTTCAAGGAATACGGCCATGGTGTTCTCCTGAACTGGTGGTTGAATAGCCCGAAGGCTAGAGGTTGGGAGTCAGCGCCGCGATGAACTCCCGCGTCCGCTGGCGCTCCTCGGCGTTCGCTCCCTCAAACGCGGCATAGAAGTCGGTCACGCCGACATCCCGCCAGCGCAGCAGCTCCCGCTCGACCTCCTCCTCGCTGCCCACGATCGACACCCCCGCCGGATCGTCCGCGCCCGAGCCCTCGATCACGCGTTGGTAAGACGGAAGCGTGTTGTACATCGCGTACGCCTTCGAGATGCGCTCACGCGCGCCAACCGGATCGGCGGTGATCGAGATCGGCACCCCGGCGATGATCCGCGGATCGGACCTGCCGGCGTCCTGGGCCGCGCCGCCCATCTCGGGAATCACGACATCCTCAATCCACTGCGGGCCGGCCAGCCACAGCGCGGTCCCGTCGGCCAATCGCCCGGTGACGCGTAGCATCTGAGGGCCGAGCGCCGCGACCACGACCGACGGCGCCTCACAGTCCGGCAGTTCCAGTTTCGAGTGAACCTGAAACTCCTCCCCCTCGTAGTCAACCTGCTCCCCGCGCATCAGCGGTTGCAGGACCTCGAGGTACTCGCGCATATGCCGGACGACCTTGCTGAAATCCAGCCCCCACGAGTCGCGGATCACGACCTCGTGCGACAGCCCCAGCCCCAGCGTGAACCGTCCGCCGCAGGCCGCGTTTGTCGCCAGCGCCTGCTGCGCCATCGCCACTGGATGCCTCGTGTACGTGGGAATCACGTAGGTGCCCAGCTCGATCGAACTGGTCTCGCCGCCGGCCAGCGCCAGCACGGTCATCGCGTCATGCCCGACTGACGGTAGAAACGCTCCGGCGAAGCCGTCGGCCTCCAACTGTCGGATCGCGTCGAGCTTGCCCGCCATCGTCGAGGCGAGCGGAGGAGAGAGAATGCGCATCGGCAAGTCCAATCTGGCGTTCTACGCAGTATCGCCGACGCAAGTCGCTATCTTGCCTTCGCAACTCCGATCCCAGCAGAAATGGACAGGCAATCATGGCATCAGCAGAACTACAGAAGGTCCTCGGACTCCTCGCGGAACGCCCGCTCGGCGAAGGCAACCCCACCCTCGACGAGATGCGCGCCGGCATGGAGGCCAGTTCATTCCCGACGACCGAGGCCGCGACCGTCACGCCGGTCAGCGCCAACGGCGTGCCCGGCGAGTGGGTCACGGTCCCTGAGTCCGACCCCAACCGACGCCTGCTCTACGTCCACGGAGGCGGCTACGTCATCGGCTCGCCGATCACCCACCGACGCCTCTGCGAGGACATCGCTCGCGCCGGCGCTTGCTCGGTGCTCAACCTCGACTATCGGCTCGCGCCCGAGAACCCGTTCCCGGCCGCCGTCGAAGACGCCATCGAGGGCCTCAAGTTCATCCAGGCCAACGGACCCGACGGCGAGTCCACGGCCCAGTCCACGTTCGTCGCCGGCGACTCGGCCGGCGGCGGTCTGACGATCGCGACCCTGCTCGCCGCGCGCGAACAGGGAGTCGATCAGCCCAACGCCGCGATCGGCATCTCCGCCTGGACCGACCTCGCCATCACCGGCGAAACGATTCAGACCCGAGCCGAGGCCGACCCGTTGATCACGGACGCGTCGATGGTCGAGGGCATGGCTTCTCAGTATCTGGGCGACGCGGACGCAGACAACCCGCTCGCCTCGCCGCTCTACGCCGACTACGCCGGGCTGCCCCCGCTGCTACTCCAGGTCGGCGACGCTGAAGTCTTGCTCAGCGACACGACTCGCGTGACCGAAAAGGCCCGCGCCGCCGGCGTCGACGTGGTCGAGGAAGTCTGGGACGAGATGTTCCACGTCTGGCACCAGTTCGCGCCGATGCTGCCCGAGGGCCAGGAAGCCGTCAACCGCATCGGCGAATTCATCAACCAGCACGCCTAGCCCAATCCCGCCGAGCTGATTTCAGGGGACATCAACATGCCATCCCAGGAGTACTACCAGGTCGTCGAAGCGATGCAGGCTCAGGCGGCCAGCATGATTGAGGGCGAGCTCAGCGTCGAGCAGCAGCGCGCCGCGATGGAAGAGGGCTTCAGCTTCCCGCTCCAGGACGACATCTCGCTCACGGCGGCTGACGTCAACGGCGTGCTCGGCGAGTGGACGGTGTTGCCCGAGTCCGACCCCAATCGCCGCCTGCTCTACGTCCACGGCGGCGGCTACGTGCTCGGTTCCATCGGCACGCACCGTCGCCTGGTCGCCGATATCTGTCGCGCCTCGGGCTGCGTCGCGCTCAACCTCGGCTATCGCCTGGCCCCGGAGCACCCCTACCCGGCCGCCGTCGACGACGCCATCGCCGGCTTGGAGTACATCTGGGCCAACGGACCGGTTGAGCTGGGCGAGGCCAGCGCCGTGTTTGTCGGCGGCGACTCGGCCGGCGGCGGCCTGATGCTGGCCACGCTGCTCGCCGCGCGCGAACGCGGCGTCCGTATGCCCACCGGCGGGATCGGCCTCTCTCCCTGGGCCGACCTCGCCGCCGGACCGGAAGAACTGTCGGCCTTCGGACTCGAAGACCCGACCATTCCCGACAACACCGTCGCCATCACGGCCTCGCAAGGCTGGGCCGCCATGTACGCCGGCGATGCGGACCGCAGAGATCCATTGCTCTCCCCGGTCTTCGCCGACTACGACGGCATCTCCCCCCTGCTCCTCCAGGCCGGAGCCGTCGAAATGATCTGCCGAGACACCGAGCGGGTCGCCGCCAGGGCCCGCGAGGCCGGCGTCGAGGTCGTCGAAGAAATCTGGGACGACATGTTCCACGTCTGGCAAGGCTTCGCCCCCATGCTCCCCGAAGGCCAGCAAGCCATCGACCACATCGGAGACTGGATCCGCAGCCACTCCTAAAGGTGGACAATCTCCACGTCGCCCCAGTGCCCCTGCAGATACTCCGCAGCCAGACGCCGATGGCATCGCTCCGGCGTGTCCTCACTGCAAAGCAGCACACCGTCGTCAAAGAGCCCACGATCCAGCTCGCGCTCGACCCCGCGTTCCGAGAGCAGGTCGAGATAGCGCTCGCCATACTCGTCCCACGTCATATCACCGGCCCGATAGCTCGTAAACAACTCCTCGGACGGCGCCAGAGCCGGGAGATGGACATAATCCATGCCGCACAGGCGTCGAAGCAGGAATTGAAAGTCGCCGTCTGACTTCGAAACTTTGGCAAACCCCGACAACTGCGATGACGGTCTCAACCGCACATCGATCACGTGCGTCGCCCCGCTCGGCCCCAGCAACTCATCAAAGAACTCGCGCGCCGACTTCCGGGTAAAGCCGATCGTGTACAGCTTCATCGGCCAACCGACGCCTCCGGCTACGGATAGAACAGCTTCTGCGCCGCCTTGCGCAACTCCCCGCGGAAGTCCGGATGCGCCACCGATATCAACTCCTCCGCCCTCGCCCGAACCGTCTTACCCAGCAGCCGCGCGATCCCGTACTCCGTCACGACCGTATCCGCGATGTCGCGAGGCACCGTCACGATCTGCCCCGGATCGAACTGCGCCATGATCGTCGAGATCGTCCCGTCGCGGCTCGTCGAGGGCAGCACCGTCACCGAGCGCCCCTTGGGCGCGAGATAAGCCCCCAGCGCAAACGCCAGGTGTCCGCCGACCCCCGCATACACGCGCGGACCGATCGTATGCACCCCAAGCTGACCCGTCAGGTCCGCCGTCAACGCCCCGTTGATCGCCACGATGTTGTCATTCCGCGCAATCTGCCGAGGGTCAAGCAGGTACTCAATCGAATACGTCTCAAACGCAGGATTCCGATGCACCGTGGCGATCTCGTCCGGCGTGTTGCCGATCACGGTGGCAACGAACTTGTCTGGATGCGTCTTCGAGTACTTCCCGGTGATAATCCCCCGCTCAACCAGCGGAACCAGACCCTCGGTCGTCAGCTCCGCGAAATAAGACAGATTCTCCCGCTCATCGAACGCCCCCAGACGCGCCAGCGCGCCCGAGTGCGAGCCCACCCCAACCTGGATCGTGTCCCCGTCCTGCACGAGCTGCGACACGTAGTGCGTCAGGCCCAGATCGACCTGGTTCGGCTCCGGAAACTCAAGATTCACCATCACCGGCGTATCGGCCGGCACGAAACAGTCGATCTCCGAGACGTGCAGCCACGAATCGCCGAACGTCTCCACCACGTTCTCATTGACCTCCGCGATCACCCTCTTCGCCCGCTTCGCCGACGTCACGCCGTCCCAGACCGAGCTGCCCAGCGAGACGAAGCCCGCCTCGTTCGGCGGTGTGCAGCGAATCTGCAGCACGTCGATCGGCCAGGCCTCGTCCTCGCGACCCGCGTCCCAGGCCTTGTGAATCCCGACCAGCCAGTACGGGTGGTAGTCGGCAATACCGGCATTGACCGCATCGCGATCAAACAGCGTCCCGAACTGCGGCGCAACGCTGAACGCCGACATCATTTCTTCCGTGAACCAGCCCGCGTCCGGCACGACGATGCCCCGCACCTCAACGCCTTCCAGCTCGTCGCTCCGAGCCACCAGCGCCTGCAGGATCGGCAGCGACGCATGCCCCGGCGGAATCCACAGATGGTCGCCCGAGTTGAACATCGCCGCCGCCATCTCCGGCGTGCCCAACCGCTCGGCGTACACGTCGCGCCAGTTGATCGTCGGATCGAAGCGGCTCGTCCGCCGCTCCACGTACGGGGATGTGGTCATCGTGCTGCCTGCCACTCAATCCTGCCGCCGGTAGTTACACTCGCGATCAAGGTAACGCCGACACACCCGATGGCGAATGGGGGACGACATGGCAACGGACGGACGAATGGACTTCGGCATCTTCATGGCGCCATTCCACCGCGTGGGCGAAAATCCCTCGCTGGCGATCCACCGCGACCTCGAACTGGTCCAGTGGCTCGACCAACTCGGCTACGACGAAGCCTGGATCGGCGAGCATCACTCCGCCGGCTGGGAGTTGATCGCCTCGCCCGAGGTCTTCATCGCCGCCGCCGCCGAGCGGACCAGCAACATCCGCCTCGGCACCGGGGTTATCTCGCTGCCCTATCACCACCCGCTGATGGTCGTCGACCGCATGATCCAGCTCGATCACATGACCCGCGGCCGCGTGATGATGGGCGTCGGACCCGGCGCTCTCTCCTCCGACGCCCGAATGATGGGCATCGACCCGCTCTACCAGCGCCAGCGCATGGACGAGTCCCTGCAGGGCATCCTCGCCCTGCTCAGGCAGGACGGTCCGGTCAACATGAAGACCGACTGGTTCGAGCTCACCGACGCCCGTCTCCAGGTCTCGCCCTACACCAAGCCTCACTTCGAGATGGCTGTCGCCTCGACCGTCTCCCCCGCCGGCCGGCAGATGGCCGGCAAGTACGGCATGGGCATGCTCAGCATCGGCGTCTACCTGCCCGGCGGACGCTCCAACCTCGAAGGCCAGTGGGCCGAGGTTGAAGAGGTCGCCGAGCGCGAAGGCCAGACCGTCGACCGCAACAAGTGGCGACTCGTCATCCCCATGTACATCGCCGAGACCCGCGAGCAGGCCTTCAACGAGGCCCGAGACGGCTGGCGCGCCTGGCAGATCGACTACTTCCGCGACACCCTCCAGGCCGTCCTCCCCGGCACCGCCGAGACGCCCGAGGGCGCCGTCGAGACCGGCGGCGCGATCATCGGCGACCCCAACGACGCGATCAAGGCAATCGAAATCCTGCAGGAGAACTCCGGCGGTTTCGGCGGCCTGATGATGCTCGCCCACGAGTGGGCCAACCGCGAGGGCATCCGCCGCTCATACGAACTCTTCGCCCGCTACGTCGCGCCCAGGTTCCAGGGACAGCTCGAGTCGGTCCGGGGCACCCAGCAATGGGTCGCCACTGGCGGCGGAGCCGTCTCCTTTAGCCGCAACGACGTCCTCGCCAAGGCCTTCCAGGACGCCGGCCAGGACGTCCCCGACTTCCTCCAGGCCCCCGCCGAGGCCGCCTCCGACTAGCCGCCGTTCGCAGCCCGGTGGAACGCCCGGCTCAGACGCTCGGCCGCCTCTTCCAGCCTCGCCGCCGGCGGCCATGAGTAGGCCAGCCGCACCGACTCGCCGTCGTCTCCGACATCGTTGCCGGGATAGAACCGATTGCCCGAGGGGAAGCTCAGACCGTCCTCGGCCGCGAAGTCGCGGACGGCGTCGCCCGTCAGGCCGTTGCGCAGCTTGAGCCAGAGGAAGAATCCGCCCGCCGGCTCAACCACATCGAAGTACGGCTCGCCGTACGGTTCCAGTGCGCCCGCCAGGGTCTTCGCCTTCAGCGCGTACAGTTTCCGCATCTCCTCGACGTGCTCGCGGAAGTTGCCCCGCACCATGTACTCGTGCAGCATCCGGTGCAGCAGCGGGCTGTTGCCCATGTCGAAACGCGCCGGCACCATCGCCTGGATCCAGTCCGGCCGAGCCTGCACCCAGCCGACCCGCAAACCGGTCGCGATCACCTTCGAGAACGTGCCCACCGTCAGCACCCCGTAGCCGTCGGTCAACTCCGACAGCGTCGGTGGCGGCGCGCCGTCGAAATACAGCTCCGAGTACGCGTGATCCTCCATCAGCAGGACCTGCTTGCGAGCCGCCAGCTCGATCAGGTCGAGCCGCCGCTGCAGCGTCATCGTCAGGCCGGTCGGGTTGTGGAACGTGGGCTGCGTGTAGATCAGCTTGACTCGCCGGCCCTCCGCCTCAAGCCGGTCGATCGTCGACTCCAGCTCGTCCAGCTTCAGTCCTTCCTCGTCCATACCCACGCCGACCACGTCCGCCTGCTTGCCCCGCATCGTCCGCAGCGATCCCGCGAACGTCGGGATCTCGGTGATCACCACGTCGCCCGGGTCGAGGAACGACGCGCAGATCGACTCGATCGCCCCCGCCGCTCCGTTGGTCAGCAGGTACCAGTCCGCGCTCGGTCGGCCCGGATGGTTGCGGGCGAAGTAGCTCGCGATCTCGTCGCGCAGCGGCTCGAAACCCTGCGCTCCGCCGTACACCAGTGGGGCGTCGCCGGGATGCTCCAGCACCCGGCTCATGGCCGCCAGCAGCTCGTGCCGGGGTTGCGTCTCCGCGTCCGGGATCCCCCCGCCGAGGGAAATCGGGGGCAGCGCGCTCCTCGGCGACGACCCGCCCAGGCCCCACTCGGTCGCGTTACCGGCCGACATCCCCCGAGTCGCGATGCTCGTGCCCAGCATCGACGGGAATCGCTCCCACGCCTCACGCGCTGCCGTGGCGGCGGTGCTATCGAGCGGGGCGTTCAACGGGTCGGGCATGGCGGTCTCCACGACTGGAAATCGGAGCGTTGCACGGCAAGTTTCCAGCTTAGAGCCTGCCCGGGCACCTGGAACCGTGCATCTCGAACATGTTGTCTGGGCAACTCCAACCCTCCGGTCCCGCCTCGACGGGCTGCCCTCACCGATGTACATTTGTGCGAAGTAACGCAGCGTACGAAGAGAGGTCACATGCCGGTCGCGCTTCTGCAACCTGGACGCTCGCTCGGTCAGCAATTTGCCAGGATTGTGCCAATCCACCTCAGAAACCCGCGCAAAACTGACAAAACCTGTCCCCAATTGTCCATTTCCGCCCACCCCGATCGTGCGATCTCCCGTAAAACACTGGACTTCGTCCCATTTTCTGCCTCAGAAGAAAAAATTCGCCGCAAGCTGGGCCCCGCGCTCCCTGTCCCCCGCTCGGAGGCGGGGACTCGCTCTCCCTCTTTCATCACAGCACCGCCCGCAAGCGAACGAATCCGAACAAAACCGAACAGAACCGAACGCCTTCAGCCTGCAATCCGCCTGAACAGGACTGAAGAAACCTGAAAGAACCTGAAAAAACCTGAAAGCCCGGAACGCACGATCTCCCGTAAAACACTGGAAATCGTGTCTCCCAACCCCTCCAGAAGAAAGTTTGGGCCGAAAACCTGAAAGCCGCAGGACCCGCGCGACGCCACTGTAGGATCGTCCCATGCCTTCCGACATCCGCCCCGATATCCGACTTGGCGTGCTCGATCAGATCCCCATCCGCGAGGGCGGAACCGCCGCGACGGCGATCAACGAGACCTTCGAGTTGGCCCAGACCTGCGACCGCCTCGGTTACTCGCGCTACTGGCTGGCCGAGCATCACAACGCCGGCTCGCTCGCCTGCGCCTCGCCTGAAGTCTTAATCCCCCAGGTTGCCTGGCGCACCTCGCAGATCCGCGTCGGCTCCGGCGGCATCATGCTCCCCCACTACAGCTCGCTCAAGGTCGCCGAAAATTTCCGCACCATGACGACCCAGTTCCCCGGCCGGATCGATCTCGGCGTCGGCCGCGCACCCGGCTCCGACGGCCGCACTGCGCGGGCGCTGGTGCACGGGCCGGGCGCGCTCGGCATCGACCACTTCCCCGAGCAACTCCTCGATCTCTACGGCTGGCTCGCCGACGACCTCCCGCCCGACCACCAGTACCGCGAAGTCCGAGCCGCCCCGCCAGGAGCGCCGATGCCCGAACTCTGGCTGCTCGGTTCCTCGCACTACGGCGGACACGTCGCCGCCGAGCTCGGTTGGTCCCACTGCTTCGCCCACTTCATCTCGCCCGAAGGCGGCGAGCAGGTCGTCCGTAAGTACCGCGAAAGATTCCAGCCCTCGCCGGTCAGCCCCGAGCCGAGAGCCTCGTTGGGCGTTTCGGTCACCGTCGCCGAGACCGATGAAGAGGCGGAACAGCTCTGCTGGAGCCGTTGGTGCTGGCGGATCAAGGGCAATCGCGGCGCCCGCGGCGGCATCCCCTCAGTCGAGGAAGCCATGAACTTCCCCTACTCCCAGCCCGAGCTCGACTACATCGGCTACATGCAGAACCGCAGCATCCACGGCTCGCCGCAGCGCGTCCGCGAGAAGCTGGAGCAACTGGCCCAGACCTACGACGTCGACGAATTCATCGCGCTCACGATCACCTTCGACTTCGCCGCCCGCATCCGTTCCTACGAACTCCTCGCCGACGTCTTCGAACTGCCCCGCCCCGAACTCACGCAAGCGGTGGCTGATTGATCAGAGGCGTCGGATCCAGCCCCGCCCCCTCCAGGATCTCGGCCGCAATCCGCTGAGCGATCACATAGCCCGAGTCGTCCCGACCCTCAACCAACACGGTCAGATACGGCGTCGTATTGGAAGCCCGAATCACGCACCACGAGCCCTCCGCCTGCTCCGAGAGATCGATCCGCGCCCCGTCGATCTCATTCGTCGGCCACCGCCCCTGCGCCTCCTCGGCGATCCGAGCCGCCACATCGTGCTTGCGATCGTCCGCACAGGCAATCTTGACCTCCGGCGATATTGGATATCGCGGGATCGAGTCGAGCAACGGTTCAAGCGCGGTCCCAGACGCAATCTGAGCGATCCGGCAGGCCGTGCGCACCGCGTCGTCGCTGTAGTGCGGCGGGTCATCCAGCCGGTAGAAGTAATGGGTCGATGCCTCGCCCCCGAAGTCGATACCGCCGTCCCGCATCGCGTACTTGCCCAGCGAGTGCCCGACCGGACCAAACACGGCTCGCCCGCCGAGCCCTTCGATGTGATCGATCACGGCCCGAGAAGTCTTCACATCGACATGGATCAACGCTCGCGGGTGCCCGGACAGCCAGTCCTGAGCCAGCAGCGCCAGCACCTGGTCGGGCCCAGCCCGCCGTCCACGCCCGTCGACCAGTCCCAGCCGATCGCCGTCGCCGTCGAACGCAAACCCGAGATCAGCGCCCGAATCGGAGACGAACCGGGCCAGCTCTGCCACGTTGGCCGCATGCTGCGGATCGGCCGGATGCGGCGGCTCAGGCTCCTCCGGGTCATCATTGATCGCGATTACCTCGCACCCGATCCCCCGCAACGCCGCTCCCGCCGTCACGGTCGCGACACCGTTGCCGGGATCGATCGCGACCCGCAGCGGACGCCGCAGTCCAAACGAGTCGGCCAGGCTGCGAACATAGGCTGGCCTCGGGCTCCACAGGCTGCGCTCGCCCTGACGCTCGCCGGCAGATACGCCCGACGCAACACGGTCGGCGACCGCCTGGATCTCGCCCGGCGAGAGCGGCATCGCGTCTGTGTGGAGCAGCTTGATCCCGTTGTCCTCGGCTCGATTGTGAGAAGCCGTGACGACCAGTCCGGCGGTGGGACGTTCCTGCGTCAGCAGCGCGGTGCTCCAGTAGACCAGCGGCGACGGCGCTCGGCCGATGTCGACGACGTCCAGCCCGGCGTCAAGCAACCCCGCAATCGCGGCCTGTTGCAGCGCCGGCGTGCTCGGTCGGTGATCCCCGCCGACCACCACCCGTTCCGCCGAATCGACCAGCTCAGCAAAAGCCAGCGCAACCCGAATCGCCAGGTCCGGTGTTAGCAACGCATCGGCGCCGAGCGCAAGACCGCGGATGTCGTAGGCCCGGAAAATCTCACGCGGAATCGGCGAGGCGCTCATCGCTCACTACCCTACGGCCATGCCCCTCGAGATCTCCCAGATCGACCTCCAGCGAACCCTGTTTCGCTTCCTGACCAAGTCGGCTCGCAAGGGCGAGTTGGCCGACGCCGAGGCAGCCCTCAGGCGATTCCCGGCCAATCTCAACGTCGATCTCAAAGCGGTTGCCGACGGAATGCAGGAGCGGCTCTCGGAGATGTATCCCGAAGCACCAGACCTGCGAGGGCTGCTGGGCGGCGCAACCGACGCCGATCTGAGCGCGATGCAGGCCTTCGACTGGGTCACCATCGGGATCTACGCCTTCGGCCTGCCCCCGACCAAGACGCGTTCAGGCACGCCGGAGAGCTCGGCCCATCGCGCGCTCAAGGAATGGGCAGCGTCCAATGGCGATGCCCTCGGAGCGCCAGAGGACGCCGTCGCAACGACCGAGCGCTGGTTCCCCTCGGGCGACGAGTCCGACGCCGCCTTCATCGGGCAATCGGAGTCGTTGATTGTCGAGGTGCGACCAGCCGGCGCAGAGCCGCACGAACTCCAACAGGCGCTCTTCACGCTGGTCAAGATGCGAGCGGTGCGCGAAGCGGAGTTGTCGCTCGACGGTCGCAGCGACCAGGTCCGTGTCACCCTCGTGGTAGAAGAAGAGCCCGAGCCGTCGACCGACCGCCTGGCCGAGGCGCTGGGTGTCACACTCATCGTCAGATGAGTGGTTGCGGTCCAATCGTCGGCGATTCCTCTAACTGCTCGGCGCCCGTCACCTCAGGATGCCGCTCAAGCGCGGCGCGAAGCTGCTCGGCCATGCGGCGATAGGTCGGCTCGTCCACGGCCTCAAAGCGCACACTCAGCACTGGTGCCGTATTGGACGCACGGGCGTGCAGCCAGCCGTCGGCCAACTGCACCCGCGCCCCGTCGCTTCGATCGACCGTCGCGGCGGGATATCGTTTCGCAAACCACTCTCCGATGCGTTCCGCGACGGCGGCCTTGGAGCCGTCGGAGCAGGGCAGGCGCAGCTCCGGCGAGATCGGGCGCGGGTCGATCTCCGACATCTCCTCAGCCAGGGAGCGGCCGCGCTCCGACAGATACGAAAGCAGCGCACAAGCCGCGTAGACGCCATCGTCAATCCAGGGGGCGTGCTCGCCCCGCCGATACTCGGGCCCGAACATGATGTGGCCGCTGGTCTCCCCGCCGAAAGAGATGTTGCTCTCACGCATCGTGCGGCGGAAGAACGAGTAGCCGGTCCGGGTCGTCAGCGGACTGCCGCCGCGACGCCGGATGTCGTCGATCACGCTGCTACTGGTCTTGAGGTCGACCAGGACGGCGGCGTCGGGCCGACGTTCAAGCAGCGGGCGCGCCAGAACGGCGGTGAGCCAGTCGGCCTCGTAACGCTGGCCCAGGTGGTCGAGCACCCCAATCCGGTCACCGTCGCCGTCCCAGCCGACTCCAAGGTCCGCGCCGATGGTCCGCACGACGCGAGCCAGGTCGCGCATCGTCTGCGGATTCTGAGGGTCGGCAGCGTCGCTCTGGAGCGGCCGGGCGGCAGTGCGGATCGCGTGAAGTCGTGCCCCTGCGTCAATCAGAGCCAGCGGAGCGGTGAGTGTCGTCGCGCCGTTGCCGCAATCAATCGCGACTCGAAGGTCGGCGTCGCCGCCGAACCTCTCGTTGAGCATCTCAAGGTATGGCCCGACGGCGTCGACCTCGGATCGCCTGCCAGGTCCAACCCCATCTCGACGACCATGCCCGGCCACCTGTTGAATCTCTTCCGGCAACAGCGGCTGAGCGCCGTCGGCGAGCAGTTTGAACCCGTTGAACTCGGGCGGATTGTGGCTCGCCGTCACGACCAGACCTCCGCCGAGCCCATGGCGCTCGACGGCCCAACCGATCACCGGCGTGGGAGCGAGCCCGGCGGCATCCACATCGATCCCCGCGCTCAACGCTCCGGCAATCGCGGCCTCGTACAACTCGGAAGACGAGCCCCGGGTGTCGTGTCCAACGACCATCGCCCCCGCGCCGCGGTCAAGGAGCCACTGAGCAAACGCACTGCCGATCTGCTCGGCAACACCGGAGTCGACCTGCTCGGGCACTGTGCCGCGGATGTCATAGGCGCGGACGATCTCGGCGGGAATCGCGCTGGTCGGCATGAAATCACTCTAGGCTGGCGTCGCCTGGGAGGCGGGGGCAGATGACGTCCTGGTTCGGCCGATACGACTGGGAATCGGCGCTGCGCCGATGGACGCAGGCAGGGCTGCTCGGTGACGAGACCGCCGACGCGATCCGCGCCTGGGAGGCCGAACGGGAAGCACGCTCGTCGGGGAGCCGCCTGGTCGACGCGCTGACCTATCTCGGTGTCTCAATCGTGGTCATCGGCGTGTTGATGCTCGTTGGCCTGACCGTTGACGACAGTCCTGTCTGGTTGCTGTTTCCCCTGGTCGCGGCGTTCGCGTCCGGATACACCGCTGTCGCGGCCGCCCGCGCGCAGGCCTCATCGTTGGCCGATGCCGCCTCCGCTGCGGCGGTGGTCCTGCTCTCGGTCTGTTGGGCGCTGTTCCTCGATGAAATCGGCAGCGACGATCAGCTGTCGCTCGGTTGGCTGCTGGTCTGCGTCATGGCGCTCCTCAGCGGGGCGGTGATGGTGCGTCTGACCCGCTCCCCATTGGCGCTCATGCTCGCCAGCGCGGCGGTCGCCTTGCTGCCCTTCGCGATCGCGATCCAGGGCAGTGACTCGACGAGCGACATCGTCGACGACGGGTTGTGGGGCTTGGCCGGTTGGGCTCATTGGAGCACGCTCGCAACGACCGTAGTGGTCGGAGGCGGAGCGCTCACCGCCCTCGCCAGACCCCGACGCTGGCATGAGCTCGCCGGTACCGACACCCCACTTGGTTGGGCGCGGCTCGGTGTTTCCTTCGGGACCGCAATCGTGGTAGCCGCGTTGGCTGCTTCGTCCGATCGGGAGATCACGGACTGGATGACGTTGCTCGTCGCGGTCGGGATGACCACCTGGGCGCGTCGTGCCAACCAGGTCGAGTTGCTGCCCGCTTCTGCGCTGCTGTTGCTCGGAGCCCTGGCCGGCGGACTGTCCGAGACCGGCTCTGCGTCAGGCGTCGCACTCACGGTCGTTGTCATGCTCTTGCTGCTGGAGCTGACTGCCTCGGCGCTGTTCCTGCCCCGACTGTTTGGCCGCCTGACCGATCACTGGCTGGCCTCAATCTGGGAGGCTGCCCTGCTGATCGGCGGCGTGGTCGGCGCCACGATTCTCTCCACGCAGAGCACCTCTCACGCTGTGATTGGCTTGGTCTGGTCGTTGGCGGTGCTGGGCGCGGGCGCCCTCTGGCAGCACCAGCTGGCACTGGGACTCGGTTTGCTTGGCTTCTACGTGTCCGGAACGATCGCACTGTTCAGCGGCGTGGAGTCGACCGAGGCAGCGGTCGCTGCCACACTCGCCTTCGGTATCGCCTTGGTGATCGCCGCCGTCTGGTGGAGCCGACGCACACGTTCGCCGCAGGTCGATTGACACTGGTCAAGGCTGACTCATAGCCTTCTCTGGTGCGCCCACTCGCTGAGCGGGCCCTCTTCGAGTGCGTTCCTGGAGGTGTCAGGATGGAAGAAAAGACCGTTTCCCTCGTCAATGGACGATTCAACGTCGGCTACATGGAGGCCGGATCGGGCCCGGACCTGCTCTTCATCCACGGCGCCGGCGGGCTGATGTGGGATCCATTCCTGGAGCAGCTCTCGCAGCACCATCGCGTGTTGGCGCCAAAGCTGCCCGGAACCGCCAACTCAACTGGCGTCGAGTGGCTGATGGATCACCACGATGTCTTCTACTTCTACTGGGATTTCCTCGACGCCATGGGTGTGGACGATGTGGTCGTCGTCGGCCACTCGATGGGCGGCTGGTTCGCGGCCGAAGTCGCGGCGATGCAGCCTGGCCGCGTCTCGAAGCTGGTCCTGATCGCTCCGGTCGGCCTCTGGAACGACGACTACCCGGTCGCCGACTTCTTCGCCATGATGCCCAACGAACTCGTCCCGGCGCTGTTCCACGACACCGAGCACCCGGGGGCAAAGATGATGACCGCGCCGCCGCCGGAGGATCCGGACGAGTTGCGTACGGTGACCGTCGAGCGCGCGAAGATGATGCAGACGGCGGCCCGCTTCATGTGGCCGATTCCCGACAAGCGTCTGTCCGAGCGGATTCACCGCGTGACCTCGCCCACGCTGATCGCCTGGGGCGCATCGGACGGCCTGGTGTCGCCCCAGTACGCCGAGGACTTCAACCGCGCGATTCCGAACTCCGAGGTCGCGATGTTCTCGGCCTCCGGCCACATGCCGCAGGTCGAGGAGCCGGAGGCATTGCTCGCCAAAGTGGGCGAGTTCCTCTCGGCCTAGCAACAGGCTCATGTCCAGCCGGAGCGGTCTCGACGCGCCCTACGACGCAGGGAGAGTGGCGCATTACCGCGACGTGTTTCACCGGTTCGCTCGCATCGAATCGCCCGACCTGGCGTCGCCGATGTACGCGGAACTGGCCTACGGCATCTCCCTGGACCGCGAGCTCTTAGAACTGGCCGCGCAGAAGCGACGACACCAGCCGGCGCCGAACATGCTCTTCGGCGCGGTGCAGTACCTGCTGCTCAGCGGCGGCGGGTACGCGAAGCATCCCTTGGCGGCCCACTACCCGATCGTTTCCAGAGCAGAGCGGCCGATGGAACCCGCGTTCCCCGCGTTCCGAGACTTCTGCCTCTCGCACCATGAGGACATCCGGGATCTGATTCGCACCCATCGCACACAGACGAATGTCGTCCGACGCTGTACCTGCCTGCTGCCGGCGTTCTCGATCGTGCAGCGAGAGTCGGGACTTCCCCTGGCGCTGATCGACATCGGTGCCAGCGCCGGGCTCAACCTGAATGTCGATCGCTATCGCTACCGATACCTGCGCGGCGGACGCGAGGAGACGCATTGGGGCAGCTCGGAGGCCAGAGTGGAGCTTGAGGCGGAACTCCGCGGCGGTGGCGCGATGCCTCCGTTGGCGGACAATCTCATCATCTGGTTCCGTGGCGGGATCGACCTCAACCCGATCGACATACGCAACGAACAAGAGCTGCGCTGGTTGCGGGCCCTGATCTGGCCAGAGCACGTCGAGCGGCATCAACGTCTGATCGACGCTGCAGACGAGTTGGTCCGTTCACCGATCGATCTGCGCGCCGGCGACGCGGCGGAGTTGCTCCCCCGGATGATCGCCGACACACCTGCCGACGCAGCCCTGACGGTGTACTCGACGGTCGCGCTCTACCAGATCCCGACAGCCGGGCGCGAACGGATCTTTCAGACCCTGGCCGAGACCAGCATGAACCGGCCCGTCTGGCTGGTCACGCTGGAGCTACGTCTGGAAGACATCGACGACACGCAGGAGCCTTCTCTCGCGATCACACGTTTCGCCAATGGAGAACTCAGCCGCCAGCTCCTGGCCCGCTCATCACCGCACGGCTGGTGGATCGAGTGGGCCGCTTGAACGGCAGCGATTGACGTTCGCTAGCCCTTGAGCGCTTCGAGGATCTTCGCGAATTCGTTGGGATCTGGCTCCATCACGTTGACGCTATGCAGGAGCGCTCCGGCGTCAGCCTCTTGCTCGAGGCGCTCGACGCACTCCTCGGTCGTGCCGACGAAGCCGAACTGTTCGAGCATTTCGCCGGGGATGGATTGTGCCGCCGCTCCACCGCCGCCGTCTTTCCAGGCCAGGCGAGCGGCGTTGGCTTCGTCCTCGTAGCCCTGACGCGAGAGCTGGCGATAGTAGAACTCGCCCATTCGCGCACAGTAGAAGGCCAGTGTGCCTGCCTGTCCGGCGCGGGCCCGCGCCTGATCCTCGGGTGAGTTGGCGACCGTGACTCCGCCCGGCGCGCGGATCGTGAAGTCGGCCGGGTCTTTGCCTGCGTCGCGGACCCAGTCGTTGACCTGATCGATCTCCTCCTTGAGCCGGTCCATGGGAATCATGATCGGCAGCCAGCCGTCGGAGATCTCGGCGGTCATCTTGACCGACTTTGGATTCAGCGTCGCCAGGTAGATCGGCAGTTGCTTGCGATAGGTGTCGAAGCGCAGGGTGAATCCGCGCTGCAGCTTGAACAGGTCGCCGTCGTAGTTGAGCCGCTCACCGGAAAACAGGATCTTCATGATCTCGACGGTCTCGCGCATGCGCTTGAACGCGGGCTGGAAGGGGACGCCGTGGAAATGCTCGATTACCTGCGGTCCTGAGTTGCCCAGTCCGACGATCACGCGTCCCTCGGACAGTTCGTCGATCGTCGCGAAGTGCTGGGCCAAGGCGGCCGGCGTGCGCGAGTAGATGTTGACGATGCCGGTTGCGACCTGGACGTTGCTGGTCCGCTCGGCGAGCTGGACGAGGGTGGTGAAGGCGTCCTGACCCCAGGCCTCGGCGACCCAGAGCGAGTCGATCCCGACTTCATCCGCGATTTGCGCTCGCTTGAGCGATGTCTCGCGGTCCATCGATCCTTGCCAGTCGAATCCCATGCCAATGCGTCGGCTCATGGTTGGCTCCTCAGTGTTCAAGATGTTTGGCGGTTGTCCCGATTAGCGTAACGGCGCAATGCGCACGGACATGTCGAGGAGGTCGGATAGTCTGCATCGGGCGCCCTCGGCGAGCGTCCAGATTGCTGAAGAGGCAGAACATGGCAGTGACGTACGAAGTGTCCGACCGCATCGCGACGATCGTGCTGGATCGGCAGCAGGCGCTGAACTCGTTCGACCGGGAGCAGTATGCGGCGTTCGCCGAGGCCTGCACCCGGTTCAAGGACGACGACGACGCCTGGGTGGCGATCATCACGGGCGCTGGCGAGCGGGCCTTTTCGGCCGGCGCCGACCTGCGTGACATGATCCCGGCGTTGATGGATGAGCCGTCCAAGGAGCGCTTCGAACTGCCGCCATCAATCATGCGGGGGATGTATATCTCCAAGCCGCTGATTGCGGCGATCAACGGCTACGCATTTGGCGGTGGGCTTGAGGTGGCGCTGGCCTGCGACATCCGTATTGCAGTTGCCGGCGCACAGATGGGTCAGCCGGAGGTTGGCCTGGGACTGCTTCCGGGATGGGGCGGTACGCAACGTCTGCCGCGACTGCTGGGCGAGAGCCGGGCGATGGAGATCATGTTGACCGGCGATCCTCTCTCGGCTGAGCGGGCGCTCGAGATCGGGCTCGTACACCAGGTGGTGGAGGCGGATGCCCTGATGGATGCGGCTTGGGCGATGGCGGAGCGGATCAATCGCAACGGGCCGCTTGCCGTGCGAGCCTGCAAGTCGGCGGCGGTGCGCGGGATGCAGACCTCGCTGGATGAGGGTCTGCGGATTGAGCAGCTCTACTTCGAGCGCCTCGCCTACACCGACGACATGCAGGAGGGGGTGGCGGCCTTCAACGAGCGGCGCACGGCGGAGTTCACGGGAGCCTAGGCAGGTCAGAACCGCCAGCGGGTGGCGTTGCTGGGGAAGTCGGCTTCGGTCCAGGCGAGCGCCTTCTTGACCGTGAGTGTGAAGACCGGGATGGTCTCCTCCGCGCCCCAGGGCATGTCGTACTTGGCATTGAAGGCGGCCTGGATAGCGGGCGTGGAGTCGTGCAGCTCGAAGCGGCCCTCGAGGATGACGACCTCGTCGCCCGATTCAAGGTTGACGACCGACTCCGGGTTGTCGAGCAGATTGCGGGCAGTGACGCCGCGGGGATCGGTGGCGAAGTGGAAGGCGTCCTCGACCCAGACGCCCCAGACGGGCACCGAGTGCGGGCGGCCCGACGGCCGTGTCGAGGCGATCCAGTAATTTCGGGCCGCCTCTAGCTGCTCGGTGACCCACTGCCAGGACATCGGCTCGAAGGGGTAGTCCTCGATGTTGAAGCCGAAGCTGTCCGGCATCTGCGGTCGTTCCGGTTCGGGGACGTTCATGTGTGTCCTACTCCGCCTGCGGTTCGAGCGGGTCGTAGGTGCCGAAGTGCCAGAAGTTGCCTTCGGGATCGCGTGCCATGAATGCGTGGGATCCGTAGTCAGTGTCTTCCATCGGGACGGGAATCGTCGCCCCGGCATCCTGGGCCCGGCGGTAGAGCTCGTCAACCTGCTCGTTCGATTCGGCAGTCAAGCTTATTGACGCCTTGCCGATGGTTTCGTTGAGCGAGTCGACCTGATCGCGGGCGGAACCGAGCATAACCAGGCTGCCGCGCCATTCGAGTTCCGCGTGGGCGATGCCGCCGTTGCCGTCGGGGACGATCATGCGCTCCGTGAATCCGAACGTGTCGCGGAGCCAGTCGATCAAGGCCTGGGCGTCGTTGGCGCGGAAGGCCGGGATGATGGTCTGATGGGTCATGCTGAGTCTCCAACTCCCTGATCTCCAGCCAGCGCGTCGTAGGTTCCGAGGTGCCAGTGGTTGCCCTCGTAGTCCTCGACAGTGAAGGCGTGAGAGCCGTAATCGGTGTCCGTGAGGGGCTGGATGACCTTGACGCCGGCGTCGACGGCTTGGGCGTAGACCTGATCGACCTGCTGGGCCGATTCGGCGGTGAGGCTGATCGAGCCGTGCCGATGTGGGAGGTCGTGCAGGTCGCCTTGCAGGTCACCGAGCATGACCAGCGAGCCGCGGAAGGCCAGCTGAGCGTGTTCAACCCGGCCGTCATCATTGCGGACGACGAAGTGTTCGGTGAAGCCGAAGGTGTCCTGCATCCATTTGATGGCGCGGTTGGAGTCCTCGTAGCGCAGTGAAGGGATGATGGTCTGATGGGGCACGACTGATTTCCTTTCGTTGTGTGCCGGTGTTGGCTGGAATTCCAGTGTTTTACGGGGCGAAGGGCGTCCGCGTTGTTCGGATTTGTTCGATTTTGTTCGGCTGTGTTCGGAAATCGACGGAATTCGGCGGCCGTTGTACGACAAACGACGAGCGAATTCGGAGTTGTTCGGGAGTCGCCAAGTGAGGGACCATGTGGTCTGCCGCTGAAAGAATGCCGACTGTTTGTTCTTACGGGTCAGGGTACAACGAAGACACGGGATCGTCGAGTGAACTTCGCAACTGCGCCGCAGTTTGCAGAGGGGCCGAACAGGCGAAGGCCTGGCAGACGTAGGCGACGGCCCGGCCGTCTTGCTGCGGTTTGTCCGATAACTGAGGGACGATGGTCTCGGTCTGCGTGCGCTGCATGATGACCATGGGGCGCGGCTCTCCAGACCAGAGATCGCGGCGCATCTGCGCTAACTCCCCGTCGTCAGCCGGTCCGACGAGCGCGACTGAGCGGTGGTCGGTCAGCCAGTCCTCGACCGAGACGAAGAGGCCGAGCATGGTGGGGGCTTTGCTCAGGTAGGCAGAGAAGGTTGTGCGCATCGCCTCGATCAGATCGGCGTAGCGACCTTCGGCCGTCAGCGCGTACATCCGCGCCAGCGCTCGCGCCGCGAGTGCATTGCCGCTCGGTGTGGCGCCGTCCTGGGTGGGCTTGCGTTGCGCGATGAGTTGTTCGCCTTCGCGTCCGACAGTGAAGAAGCCTCCGCCTTCGTGGTCCCAGAAGCGTTCGATCATCGCGTCGATTATCGAACGGGCCTCCGCGTACCAGGGCTCGTCGCCGGTTGACTCGTAGAGCGAGATCATGCCGTCGGCGAGGGCGGCGTAGTCCTCGACGAAGGCGTCGACGGAGGCACGGCCGGCGGAATGGATCCGCAGCAGGCCGCCCTCCGCCGGTTGGTTGGGGCGCATGTTGTCGAGGATGAAGCGGGCGGCGCGGACAGCAGCGTCAATGAAGCGGGGCTCATCCAGCACTGCGCCGGCCCTGGCCAGCGCGTCGATCGCCATCCCGTTCCAGGCGGCGATGATCTTGGTGTCGGTGGCCGGAGGAACCCTGGTGGCGCGATGTTCGAGCAGGGTGCGCCGGCTTCGGACGAGGGACGCCTCGACCTCTGCCGGGGTGAGATCGAGCCAGCGGGCGACGTCGTCGGGAGACTGTGCGGCCAGCAGGATCGAGTTGCCCTCCCAGTTGCCGCCGACGTCGACGCCCCAGCGCCGGCAGGCGATCTCGGCATCCTGACCGTCTAAGAGTTCGTGGAGTTCGTCGCGGGTCCAGACGAAGTACTTGCCTTCGACGCCCTCGGAGTCGGCGTCGGTCGAGGCGTAGAAGGCGCCATCCGGGGTCTGCAGACCTTCGAGCAGGTATTCGGAGGTCTCGCGAGCGATGCGGGCAAAGAGCTGGGCGTCGTCGGCGTCGGCAGCCATTCGGTAGGCGTCGAGATAGAGGGGAATCAATAGGGCGTTGTCGTAGAGCATCTTCTCGAAGTGCGGGACCAGCCAGATCTCATCGACCGCGTAGCGGTGAAAGCCTCCGGCGAGCTGGTCGTAGATGCCGCCCTCGGCCATCTTGCGCAGCGAACGGGCGAGGTGCTCTCGAGCGTCGTTGCGATTGCTCGCGGAGGCGTCGAGTGCTTGCTGGACCATCAGTTGGAGGTAGAACGGCTGCGGAAACTTGGGCGCGCCGCCGAAGCCGCCGTGGGTGTGGTCGGCGGCTTGCAACAATGCGGCTGCGGCGCGTGAACGGACCTGGGCGGGGGACTCGGTGATCTCTTCCCCGGCCAGCTCGACGCGCAGATTGAGGTGGCGGGTGAGCTCGGTGGCCTGCTGCTCGACCTTGTCGCGTTGTTCGCGGAACGCCTGGGTGATGCCCTGGAGGACATCGGTCCAGCCGGGCATGCCGGTCCGTCGCTGGGGCGGAAAGTAGGTGCCGCCGAAGAAGGGGCGACCGTCAGGCGTGCAGAAGACGTTGAGCGGCCAGCCGCCGTGCCCGTGCAGCATCTGTTGCGCGTCCATGTAGATCTCGTCGACGTCGGGACGCTCTTCGCGGTCGACCTTGATGCTGACGACGAGATCGTTCTGCAGGGCGGCGATTTGTTCGTTTTCGAACGATTCGCGCTCCATGACGTGGCACCAGTGGCAGGCGGCGTAGCCGACGCTGACCAGCACCGGCTTGTCCTCGGCCCGGGCGCGGGCCCAGGCCTCTTCGCCCCAGGGGTACCAGTCCACGGGATTGTTGGCGTGTTGGAGCAGATAGGGGGAGGTCTCGCGGGCGAGTCGATTTGGCATAGCCCAACCTTAACAGCGTGGATACTGCAGGCCTCTAGCCGACTGTTAGCGTTTCGGTCGAATTCCTGAGGTGATCCGGGAGGTTCCGATCATGAGTCCGATTGAACAGGCATTGGCTCCGATCGAACGCGTCGTCAATCCGCTTCTCGGGTCATTGAGCCTCGATCGAGCGAGCAACCAGGCCAGCGCCCGCCAGCTGATGGCTGAGGTGCTGGGCACGTTCGGACTGGTGCTGTTCTGCGCGGGATCGGCGCACGTCAACTGGTGGTCGGGCGGAGAGCTGGGGGCGCTCGGTGTCGGGCTGGTCAACGGATTCGGCGTTGCGGTGATGATCTTCACCTTCTGGGCGATTTCCGGGGCACACCTAAATCCGGCCGTCTCGCTGGGGCTGTGGCTGACCGGCAAACTGCCGGGCGGCAAGTTGGCGCCGTACGTGGTCGCGCAGCTGGTCGGCGCGTTGATCGCCTCCTCGGTCATGCACGGGTTGTTTCGCAATCACACCGGCGAGGGCGAGTCGTGGCTGGGGGCGAACTTCAGCGATGGCCCGCTGATCCAGGCGTTCGGCGCCGAGATTGTGATCACGTTCTTCCTGGTCTATGCGATCCTGATGATGGCCGAGCGTGGCCGCTCGGCGACGGTCTTCGCCGTCGCGGTCGGGCTCTATGTCGCCGCCGCAGTCACGCTGGCCGGCAGTGTTTCGGGTGCGTCGATGAATCCGGCGCGGGCCTTCGGCCCGGCGGCGATTGCCTGGTTCTGGGACAACCACTGGGTCTACTGGGTAGCGCCGGGTCTGGGCGCGGTGTTTGCTTCGGTCTTCTTCGCGGTGCTGCGTGATCGGAACGTTGCTGAAGACGGCTAACTGTCGATGCCAGCGGCGCGCAGGGCGATTCTGAGCGCGCGGTAGTTGTTCCTCGTGAAGTGGTAGCCGCCCATTCCGATCGCTTGAGCGCCGAGAACGTTTTCCTCCAGATCGTCGATGAAGAAGCAGTGCTCGGGCGGCACGCCGATTTCCTCGGCTGCGTGTTCGAAGATCTGCGGGTCGGGCTTGCGCATGCCGACTTCTCCGGAGACGACGATTGCGTCCCAGTGGACCTCGACTGGCAGATTGCTGAGGAAGCGATCGCGGAGGTCGTCGGGGGCGTTGGAGAGTACGCCGATCCGGTGACCGGCGGCCTGGAGGTCGTGGGCGAGTTCGAAGTTGGGGTGGTGATACTGCCAGGGCTGGGCGTACCAGGCGTCGAGCAGATTCTGGACCTCTTCGACCACGTCACCCCGCAGGTAGGGCGCGAGGCTCTGTTCGACGCCGCGTTGCCAGGTATCCCAGTTGCCGCGGCCGGTCTCGATCGCGTGCCACTCGGGCGTTCGGTAGAAGGCGTCGACCAGGGTGCCGGCCGGTAGATTCCAGCGCTCGCCGAACTCGTCGTAGCCATCCCAGTCCATGCGGATCAACACGCCGCCGAAGTCGAAGAGCACTGCGCGCTGGGTCATCAGAGAACCTCCTCGGCTGGTTCGCCATGCGCGAGTCTACGGGCGATCCCGATGACGCGACTGGCGGCGACGTCGAAGGGCCGCTCCTGGCCCCACTGTGCGGCTGCTTCCCGCCGACGCAGGATTTCACGATTCTCGTCGGCGTGCAGCGCCCGCCTGATGGCAGCGGCGAAGGCACGAGGAGTGGGCTCGGCGATCCAGCCGTGGCGTTCGTCGACGGTGGCTCGGGCGCCCGCGTGGGGCGCGGCGATGACTGGTGCACCGCTGGCCAGCGCCTGTGCGATCGTGAGGCCGTAGGCCTCGTAGTAGCTCGGCGAGAGGAAGGTGTCGGCGGCGGCGAAGAGACGCCACTTTTGTTCACTGGTGACGTAGCCAGGGAAGACGACCTCAGCTCGCCGTAGTCTCGACGCCGCCTGGAGGAGCTTTCGTTCGTACGATGCTCCACCCATGTAGGCCGCGCCACCGGCGACGATCAGCTGAATCCGCTCTGCGGTCGCGGGCGACTGCCGCTCGATCAGCCTGAGCGCGTCGATGACGAGTTCAACGCGTTTCTCGGGCGAGAGTCGACTGAGTGTGAGCAGGGTGAAGCGGTTCGGGTCGGCTTCAACCTCGCGCAGGGTTTCGCGTCGATGCTCGCGCAGGCCGGGATTGGGTTCGCCGGTCACACCCCAGGGCACGATCTGGGTGCGCCGAGCGACGCCGGTTCCCGGGTAGCAGTCGGCCAATGATCTGGCGACCGGAGCTGATGGTGCGACCGGCGCGTCGACGTGCCGGGCGAGGTCGCGTTCTTTAGCCCAGACCAGCCGGGCAATGTCCGGCGCGTGACGGGTCAGCCCGCGGCGCTCGGCGAGTCGCCAGAGCGCGGACAGGTGCGGACCGCTGATCGGCAAGCCGGTCGGCTGGGAGACGTATCGGCGGCTGAAGAACTCGCTGACGATCACGTGGAGGAGCGCAATCTGGGCGAATCCGTTTGCCTGCAGCTGGGCGAAGGGCGGGCCTTCGGCCGTGTCGTTGGCGAGGACGACGGCCTCTGCCGGATCGGTGTCGGAGAAGTAGTCGGCGAGCGCGGATTCCCATTCAAGGGCGAAGTCCGCGTAGCGCCGGGCATTGAGCTGGAGGATTCGGTCGGGCTCGACTCGGGCCAGGGTCGGAACGGGAAGCTGTTGGCGAATGCCGTCTCGGCGCTCCTCTGCGCCAGGAGTGAGCAGTGTGACCTCGAACTCGGAGTCCTGCAAATGGGGGACCAGTTCCTCCAGCACGGCGACACCACCGCCCACCGGGGCGGCATCGGTTGTCAGGGCGCCGGTCGCGCTGCAGACGTAGAGGCGGGGCATGCGTTGAGATTAATCGCTGAAGCGTGGCAAGGTTCAGAGCTAGCCTGCCACAGGCAAGTAGTTGGAGGCAGATCGATGACGCTGGCATACGAACGGCTGGACGGGCTGATGGCGGCGCAGGTGACTCCGTTCACCGAGAGTGGGCGCGATGTTGATGTGGACTGGATTGGGCCGCACGTCGAGTTTCTGCGCAGTATGGGCATTACGGGCATTCTCACGCTGGGTACCAACGGCGAGGGTCCATCGGTGGGGATGGACGAGCGGCGGCGAGTGATTGAGGCGGTCAAGCAGGCGTCACGCGGGATCGGCGGCGGACTCGTGGTGGTCGCCGGCGCGACCTGTCCGTCACTGCCGGACACGATTCGCGCCGCCAACGACGCGCTCGACGCAGGCGCCGATGCGGTCGCGCTGCTGCCGCCCTTCTTCTTCAAGAACGTCGATTCGCGCGGGATGATCGAGTGGTTTTCCGCCGTGATCGAGTCGCTGCCTTCCCAGGGCCGAGCGCTGCTCTACAACATGCCGGCGCAGGCGGGCATCGACATTCCCGACGACGTGCTGGCCGGGGCGCTCAGGCGGCACCCTGATCAGTTGATGGGGATCAAGGATTCGGGCGGCGACGCGGAGCGTACCGGGCGTTACATGGCGCAGGTGCCGACGGAAGGTCCGGGATCCGAGTTTCGGGTGATGGCCGGCTCGGACTCTGCGCACGCAGCGCTGTACCAGGCGGGCTGCGTGGGCGGCGTGTCGGGGATGGCGAACGCGGTGCCGGCCCTGGTCAAGACGATCCAGTTCGCTCATCGCGAAGGCGGCCAGCCTCATCGCCCTCAGGATCAGCTCAATGAGCTGCACGCCATTCTCAACCTCTTCCCCCGAGTCGGGGCGTTGAAGCAGTTGGTCAGCATCACGAGCGGCCTTCCGTTGACGCACACGCGGCCGCCCTATCGCGACCTTGACCCGCACGAGGTGACGGCGCTGGAAGAGGCGGTGGGCCAGTACCTGATCGGCGAGGCCGTCTGAGCCGTCTGAGCCGCTTCGGAGTGCTAGAAGTGGTTCATGCAGTGCATGGCGTACTCGGTGGCGAAGATGTGATCGGCGCGGATCAGGGAGGCTGAGTCGGCGGCTTCGATCCGACCCAGGCGATGCGCATAGCTGGCCGAGAGGGCTCCGGTGGCCAGGTGGGCCATGGTGAAGACGTCCATCGTCAACTCGGGGGACTGATCGACCTGGCGGATGTCGGCGCCCTCGGGACCGACGGACAGCTTCCAGGTGCCCTGATTCCAGTCGCAGAGATCGTCCAGGACCCGGAAAGTGAGCTCGGACTCGACCGGGTACGTGCGGGTCATGAGCGCGCGGGGCAGATCGACGATTCGCACGAGGATGCCGTCCATGACCTCGACCCGCAAGGTGCGCGGGTCGCGGGCGAAGTGCTGGAGCGGGTCGTCGGACGGGACGTCCCTGACGTAGATGCGCCAGGTCAGGTCCTGGCTGGCGGCGTACTGCCACATCGCGACGTAGGCGGCCGGCGTGAGCCAGCCGTATTCGCGGATCGTCATGCGGTGATCGCGCTGATGGGCGCTGAAGTGGCTGATCGACTGATCCTCGCGGCTGGTGTAGACCATGTAGCCCAGCGCTTCGCCGTCCTCCTCGTAGAGCAGGACGCGCACCGGGCCTTCCTCGATGTCGGATGGTTCGTCGAGGACTTCGGCGTTCCAGAGGTTGACGCCGCGATGCAGGAGTCCGTTCCGGGGTTGCATGTACTGGCGATAGAGGTCGCGGATGACGACGGCGTTGTCGGGCATGTCCTTGGCGTTTGAGACGCTGAGCGTGCCGGTTGGCGTCGGCGCGTGGACGAAGCTGAGGTCGGCCGGATCGAGCTCGTAGCGGTGGCGGCGGGAGCAGACGGCGTAGCCGAAGCGCTGGTAGATGCCGGCCTGCGAGGCGTAGAGGGCGGCGAGCGACTGGCCGCGCTCGTACTGCTCGTCCAGCGAGTGCTCCATCGCCAGTCTCAGGTAGCCGCGGCGGCGTTTGGTCGGGTTGGTGCCGACGGCGGTGACACCGGCGACGTGAGCGCGCTCGCCGTTGAAGCGCATTGAGAAGGGCCAGGCGCCGAAGGTGGTTGAGAGGGCGCCGTGTTCGAAGACGCAGGTCGACCACTCGGGTTGGAGGAAGGTGACCGGGTCCCGTTTGGGATTGCCGTGTTCTCCGAGTGCGAGGTTGGCGACGAAGCGGAAGTCCTCCATTTCTTCGGCGTTGGCGGCTCGGACTTCGACTCCGGCGGGCACTTCGCGTCGCGGCATGTTCTGGCTCCCTGGGTTGCGGTTGGTATGAGGCTATCAACGGTTCGGGGATTGGGCGCGGGGCGGTTTCCCCGATCAGGTGCGGGGTCTGGAAGTTGGGTGTGCGGGGCTGATCCCCCGCGTCCGGAGCGGGAGTTGGCCGTAGAAAAAAAACGCGGGGCCGGGGTTGGGGATTACAAGGGGTCGTCGTCCTCGTCGCCGAGTTCGTCATCGTCGTCCTGGCGGGCGCAGTCACACTGGACGGAGGCGATGCCGTCGCGGACGCCTTGCATGTAGGCGCGCGATTCGACTCCAGCGTCAACGTAGACCTCGGCTTCTCCGATGCCGAGTTCGCGTTTGACCTCGGCGCAGCGCTGGTTGAGCGGCGAGAGTTCGCGCACGAGGGCGACCAGGGCGCGGACCCGGACGTAGCCGGGTTCTTGGCGGTCCATCGCCAGGGTGGCGACTTCGGTCATGGTGTTCTGATAGGTCACGGGAAACGACATTGTTGGTACCTCCTCGTCGTCCGCACGTCTTCGTCAGTGGTGATGGTATGTGAACGGCGGTTCGGTTGTTGTGTTCTGGTTGGCGGAGGTGGAGCGGAGGGCGCCGTGGTGAGCGCTACGAGGCCCCGCCTTCGCGGGGCCGACTTTGAGTTGTGGGGGAGATTGAGGTTCTATAGTGGATTTTGGTTGGCTGGCAGGCTGCGCGCCATGAAGATACTCATTGCTGATGACGAGCCCCACATCCGTGAGTTGGTCCGCCTCTATCTCTCGCGAGAGGGGTACGAGTTGGAGTTCGCCTCCGATGGCCAGGAGGCCCTCGAGAAGGCGGTGATGCTCCAGCCCGATCTGGTCGTGCTGGACCTGATGATGCCCAAGCTGGACGGCTTCGAGGTGACGAAGGGGATCCGGCAGGACTCCGATGTGCCGATCCTGATGCTGACCGTGCGGCGCGAGGATGCGGTGAAGGTGGCGGGGTTCGAGCTGGGCGCCGACGACTACCTGACGAAACCGTTCAATCCCAAGGAGCTGGTGGCGCGGGTCAAGGCGATCCTGCGCCGGGCGGACGGGATTGCGCGTTCGGGGGTTGAGGTATCGGTTGGCAGCCTGACCCTGAACCGGCAGACGCGCGAGGCGGCGCTGGGCGGGACCTCGCTGAAGCTGCGGACGAAGGAGTTCGATCTGCTGTTCGCGCTGGCGCAGAATCTGCAGACGGTGATGTCGCGCGAGCAGCTGCTCTCCCTGGTCTGGGGCTACACCTTCAGCGGAGAGACACGAACGGTCGACGTGCACATCAATCACCTGCGGCAGCACCTGCGCGACAGCGACCTGCAGATTGAGACGCTGCGCGGCGTGGGCTACAAGATGACGATGCGCGACAACCCGAACGGTCTGTCGCTTGCGGCGAATGGCGACGCCGACTAGCGGCTGTCAGCGGTCGCTGCCGATCGCGCCGACGTGATGTCGAGAGCCATGCCCAGCTGGATGCCCGCGCCGAGCTGGCCGGTGCTCCAGCTGCAGACGATCCGTTCGCGGATTTACGTGACCCTGGTCGCGATTGTGGTGCTGACGCTGATCGTGGTCGGTCTGATCGGCTTCGTGTTGCTGGGCGGCTACCAGGATCGGGTCGATCAGTCGCGGTTGCGGGAACTGGCGACGGCGTGGGGACCCGAGCTGTTCTCGGAACAGGGCGAGGCGCGCAACCTGGATCAGCTGCTGCAGGACTTCGCCCTGGCGGCGCAGACCCTGACCGGGTCGCTGGTGAGCGATCTGGATGTGCCGGTGCTGGGGATCACCTCGGGCGGCGAGGTGGTGCGGGTGATGGAGACGGGCGATCGATTCCGAGGCGAGACGCTGCCGATTGACCTGGGGGAACTGGACAGCCACCGCGTCGCTCAGGGTCAGTTGACGACCGACGACGGCGAGCGTCTGACCTACGTGGTGACCAGCCTGCCGCCGGAAGAGCAGCAGCGCCAGGGATTCTGTTGCATCGCCGTGATCCTGGTGGGGGAGTCACGCTGGGCCATCGCGGGCGACCTGGCGCCCCAGTTGCTGATCGCGGGCGTGATCGCACTGGTCGTCGCGTCACTGGTCGGGTTCCTTGTGTCGCGATCGATCTACCGGCCGATTCAGCGGGTCGCGGCGGCCTCGCGCAGCGTCGCGCGGGGGCAGCTGCAGCAGCGGGTCGACGTGGGCGGGTCGCGCGAGGCGCAGGAGCTGGCGCGTTCCTTCAACCAGATGACCGAGGAGGTCGAGCGCCAACAGACGGCGTTGCGGGATTTCCTGGCCAATGTCTCGCACGACCTGCAGACGCCGTTGACATCGATCAACGGGTTCTCGCAGGCGCTGATGGACGACATCGTCAAGGGCGACGAGCAGCAGAACGCGTATCGGATCATCGAGGATGAGTCGCGGCGGCTTCTGCGTCTGGTCGAGGGGTTGCTTGACCTGTCGCGGATCGAGGCGGGGCAGGTGCAGGTGGAGTCGAGTCCGGTGGACGTGGCCGTGCTGCTCGACCACGTTGGCGATCTGTTCGCGCTGCGGGCGCAAGAGCTGGATGTCACGCTGACGGTGTCGCCGTCGGATGTGGGCGATGTCCTGGGCGATTGGGATCGACTGGACCAGGTGCTGGGCAATCTGCTGGATAATGCTCTGCGGCACACGCCGCCGGGAGGCGACGTACAGTTGAGTGCACGCCAGGAGAGCCGAAGCAGCGTGTCGATCGCGGTCGCCGACACGGGCGTCGGTATTCCAGAGGAAGCGATTCCCAACCTGTTTGACCGCTATTACCAATCGGACCGGCCGGGTGCGCAGGGCGGCACCGGACTGGGTCTGGCGATCGCTCGCGAGCTGGTGCGAGCGCAGGGAGGCGAGATTCGCGTCTCGAGCGAGCAAGGTGTCGGCACCACTTTTTATATCGTGCTGCTGTCAGCCCGGAACGCGGTGTCGGCGAACCATGCGGGAGAACCATCGAGCCCGGAGCTGTGTTGAGGTGGCGGGTCGCGGGGCGTGGCCGAGGCCGGGCGGCTTCGCCGCGTCTAGGGTCGTCGCACGGGTCGCGGCACGGGTCGTTGCATGGGTCGCTGCATGTCTCGTGGTGGCTGCATCGATCGTCCTGGGGGCCTGCGGAGACGGCGATGACGCGGAGGTCCCGGTTGAGCCCGAGGTTGCCGCCCAGGAGGATCGGCAGGCGGAGGACACGCCGGCTGAGCCGGCTGACGAGCAGGCAGAACTGGCGGTTCGGGAACTGATCGTCACGTCCGAGGATGTCGGCGCTCACCTGGAGGAGCGTTCGTACGCGGCGGGATTGCCGTCCTGGCTGGAGGAGTCGGAAGACGAGGTGCTGTCGTCGCTGCCGGGACGCGCGTTGCCGTCGAGCGGGGTGGCGTTTTCGCCCAGCGACGAGAGCGCGACGGGCGAGACGTTCTGGTTACACGTGTTCACCGATCGGTCGGAGGATTCGGCCGCCGACTGGGTGAAGTACGTGGCCTCGCAGCCGCCGGAGTTGGCGGGTGTGATCGTTCCCCACCACCGGTTGTTTGCGGCCCGGTTCCTCCCGGCTCCGCTGGTTGGCGACGCTTCGGTGGCGATCGAGCTGTATCGCGGTCACAGCGGGATCTGCGTGCGTTCGGCGCTGCTGGTGTTTGCCCAGGGCCGTGAACTGATTTTCCTGTTCAGTTCGATCGAGATCACGCGGGATGTGGACGACTCCAGCGTCGCAGTCGGCGGCAACGGCGTGCCGGCGCACTGCGACCTGGGCGCGGTTGACGGGCTGCTGACCGACATCGACGGGATCGCCCATCTGCTCTCCGCTCGATTGTCCGCGACGTCGTAGGGCCGGAGGGCCGGAGGACAGCTCGTGCAGAGATCGTTAACGTGTACGGCCAAAGTCGGTAGGCTGGATCGCGACGCAACAGTCGATCGGATAGCGAATCGAGCAGGGAGGGTAGTGCGGACGTGCGTCGGGTACATCGTGTGAGGGGCATCAGTCGTCGGGATGTGATCGGCGCGGTCTGCTGGACCGCGCTGGCGGTTGGCGTGTTGGGCGTGTTGCTTCGGCAGATGGCTTCGCTTGAGCCGGTTGTCTTCGCGCCGATCAGCGGGGTCGCGGTGGTGGCGGTGTTCGTCCTGGCTCGGCGCTGGGGCGACTGGGGGATCCTGGTCGCTTATGTGGTGGCGATGGGCTTCTTCATCCAGCTGCGCGACGCGGCCGACGAGACGGGGCTGCGGACGCTGACCGCTTATGTGCTCGACTGGGAGCTGTGGATGTTTGCGGGGATCACGCCGTCGGCCTGGCTGCAGGCGCGGATTGGGGGCGCCAGCTCCGATCCCGGTTTCCCGGCGTTCTTCTCTGCGATCATCCACTGGACGTGGTTCGTGTTTCCCCATGCCGCGGTGCTCGGCACCTGGCTGTTCGTCCGCAAGATGGCGTGGAGAGTGACGATCATCGTCGCGCTGACCTTCTACCTGGGCGCGTTGCTCTACTTCACGGTGCCGACCGCTCCGCCGTGGATGGCGGCCGACCAGGGGCTGGTGGACGGCATCGTGCGCGGGATGAACACCGTCGGGCCGGCGCTGCTGGGGGTCGAGTTCTACAACTGGGCGTTCGAGGCGATGGCCGAACCGAACCCGATCGCGGCCATGCCGTCGCTGCACTTCGCGGCGTCGTTCGTCGTGGTCGGGATTGGGATCCTGCTGCGTTCGCGCTGGGTGATCAGCGTGGCGGTGCTGTACTCGATCGCCCTGGCGTTCGCGCTGGTCTACCTGGGCGAGCATTACATCGCCGACATCATTGCCGGGGCGGCCGTGGCCAGCATTGCCTTCTCGGCTGTTGAGGGTGGTCGCTACGTTCGCGGACAGATCGTTCTGCGGCACGAGCAGTTGGCGCAGAGCGGTCAACGAGCGGCGCAGTGGCTGCGGGAGGCCCTGCGTTGGCCACCGCCGCGGATCGAGGCAGGCTAGCCTCCGCCTAGATTTTGGGCGGATTCGGCGATGAGCATACGGCTTCCGGCCTGGGCAACCGGTTCTGCAGCACGGCTCGCGTTGGGACTGGGCGGCAGTACCGGGTTTCTCGTGCTGTTTCTTCGCAATGCGGACTTTCACCAGGTTGGGCGGGCGTTCACGGAGGTCTCGGCCTGGTGGATCGGGCCGGCGCTGGTCGTGTACTTCGCGGGGATCGCGGCACGGGCCTGGCGCTGGCACTGGCTGTTGCTGCACATCCAGCAGATCGCCTGGTGGCGATTGTTCCCGATCGTGGCGATTGGTTTCGGGGTCAACAATGTGCTGCCGCTGCGGGCGGGCGAGCTGGTTCGGGCTCATGTGCTGTATCAGCGGCATGACATTTCGCGGCTGTCGGGGCTGTCCAGCATTTTCATGACCCGCGTGTACGACGGGTTGATGCTGACGTTTTTCCTGATGATCGGTGTGATCATGAGCCTGATCGGGTTCCAGGGGATGAATGACGCCGGCGACGAGCTGACGGGCGCGATGGCGTTCCTGGTGTTCGGGATCACCGGGGCGTTTCTGGTGTTCGGGGTGATCGCTCGCCGCCCGGTTGAGGCAGAGCGGGTGATCGGGCGGATGCTGAGCCGGTTGCCGGGTCAGGGGGAGCGGGAGTGGACGTGGCTGTCGCCGATGATCACGGGGATGTCGGCGCAGGCCAATCGTCGGCAGGTGATCGGGGCGCTGGTGGCGAGCCTGATCGCCTGGACGCTGGAGGCGCTGATGTACTGGATGGTCGGCCAGGCATTCAATCTGGACCTGCCGTTTCCGGTCTATCTGCTGGTCGCGGCCGCGGCGAACCTGCTGATCACGGCGCCGTCGACCGCGGGCGGGGTCGGGCCGTTCGAGTGGGCGACCAAGGCGACGCTGCTGATCTGGCTGCCGACGGTCGGCGGGCTGGAGATCGGGGACGCGGAGGCGACAGCGGTGGCGTTTGCGGCGATCCTGCACGGGTTGGTGATCATTCCGATCTCGTTCGTCGGGCTGATCGCATTGTGGATCTTCCAAGTCGCTCCGCAGCGGCGATTTCTGGGGTCGGAGTCCTAGCCTGAGCGGTGTCGTTCCGGGAATCGAAGGGTTGGTGCGATGACGGTGCTTGATGGTCCTCTGGACGGGATTCGGGTGGTTGATCTGTCGGCCCTGGCGCCGGGGCCGTATTGCTCGATGTTGCTGGCCGACATGGGCGCGGAGGTGATCCTGGTGGAGCAGGCGGGACGGCCCCGGGGACGCAGAGATGTGGCGCGGGACCCGAACGAGGAGCGGCGGCGGTACTCGTCGTACGCGCTGGGCCGGGGCAAGCGGTCGATCGGGCTGAATCTGAAGGCGGATGAGGCGCGGGAGATCTTCTATCGGCTGTCGGACGAGGCCGACGTGGTGCTGGAGGGGTTCCGGCCGGGCGTGGTCAAGCGGCTGGGGGTGGACTGGGAGACGCTGTCGGCGCGCAATCCGCGGCTGGTTTACTGCTCGCTGTCGGGCTTCGGGCAGACGGGTCCGTATGCGGCTCACGTGGGGCACGACATCAACTACATCGCGACGGCCGGTGCGCTGGGGATGATCGGCGACTATGCGAGCGGCGGGCGTCCGGCGATCCCGGTGAACATCATCGCCGACTTCGCCGGCGGCGGGCTGATGGCGGCGTTCGCGATCGTCTGTGCGATCCAGGCTCGGGAGCGGACGGGCGAGGGGCAGTACATCGACCTGGCGATGTCGGACGGGTCGATGTCGCTGATCACGTCGGCGCTGGCGGGGTACGAGGGCGCGGGGGCGGATATGCGTCCGGCCCAACATGTGCTCAACGGAGGCGAGCCTCATTACCAGGTCTACGAGACGTCGGACGGGCGCTGGTTCTCGGTCGGCTCGATGGAGCCGTACTTCTACGCCAACCTGTGCCGGGCGCTGGAGCTGGAGCAGTACATCGACGACCAGGGCACTTCCGATCCGGCGCGGCGCGAGGAGGTCCGGGCGGCGTTCGCGGCTGCCTTCAAGCAACGCAGCGCGGACGAGTGGCACGAGCTGCTGAACGATGTGGACGTCTGCGCGAAGCCGGTGCTGTCGCTGGAGGAGGCGCTGCAGGATCCACACAACATCGCCCGTGAGATGGTGGCGGAAGTGTCGACGCCGGACGGCGGCACGATGCGACAGGCAGGGGTCGCGCCGAAGCTGTCGGGGACGCCGGGGCGGATCCGCGGCGGCGCGCCGAGGCGCGGTCAGGACACGGAGGCGTTGCTGTCGTCGCTCGGGTATGACGCGGAGACGGTGGCGTCGTTGCGGGAGCGTGAGATCGTGGGATGAGCGGGTTGGCCGGGAGCGCAGCGACCAGTTGGGCGCTGTGGAGCCCCCGCCTGCGCGGGGCCGACTTTGATTAAGGGCGAGTCTCCAGAGGGGGAGGCGGGGTGTTGAGGTGGGCGCGGCGCCAGCCGGTCCAGAAGAGGAGTCCGCCGACGGCGAGGATGGCGAAGGCCAGGGCGAAGCCGGCCTGGAAGTTGTAGGCGTCGACGAGGGCGGAGGCGGAGCCGATGACGATGGTGATCATCACGGCGGTGCAGAGCGAGAAGATCGAGAGGACCGTGGCCCGCTGGTCGGAGGGGATGCGGCGGTTGATGTAGCCGCCGGCGAGCGGTTGGACGGCGGCGGCGCCCATCGCGAGCAATGCCAGCGAGGCGACCAGTGCGAGGTGGTCGACCAGCAGCAAGGGGATGAAGACGAGGAGTCCGGCGATGAGCACGGCGGGCAGGGACCATCGCTCGCCGAGACGGGCGGCGAGCGGAGCGGCGAGGATCGCGCCGAGCATGAGGCCGACGAACGAGGGCAGCATGAAGCCGGAGTAGGTCAGTCCCTGTGTCAGGGCCTCGACGGGGTCGATGGCGTGTGAGCGGACGAAGGGCTGGATGAAGAACTCCGGGAGATCGAGGGTGGCGAGGAGGACGCCGCCAAAGAGGATGGCCCAGAGCACCTGACGGTTGCGGAAGGAGATGCGCATGCCCTGGCGGATCTCGTTGATCACAGCCGTTCCTCCGCGCGGCGCGGGCGGCTGAGACTCGGCAGCGTCGAAGTCCTGTTCACGGCGCGGCGGCTCGCGCAGGGCGAGGGCGATTAGACCGGCGAGTCCCATGCCGGCGGCGCTGATGATGATGACCGCGCGGAAGTCGAGGATCGAGACGAGCGGGCCGGCGAGGATGGTCGCGACCAGCAACGAGGCGGTTCCGACAGCGCCGGCGCGTCCGGCGTGGCGCTCGTATTCGTCGGTGCGGCCGAGCTGCCTGAGGCTGTCGAAGAGGAGGGCGTCGTCGGAACCGGACATGAGGGTTCGGGTGATCGACATGCAGAGGTGACCGACGATCAGCGCGGGGAAGTTGAGCAGGGCGAAGAGGACGGTGGCCGCGGCGAAACCGAGCGCGCCGAGTCCGAGCGCGACGCGGCGGCCGAAGCGGTCGGCGATGGCTCCGGTTGGGACTTCGGCGACGATCGTGGCGATGCCGAAGAGGACTTCCATGAGTCCGATCTGGACGTAGGAGAGTCCGTGCTGGGACTGGAGGAAGAGGAACCAGATGGGCAACCAGAAGTGGAAGCCGCGGACGAACTGGAAGAGGTAGTAGAGGGGGATGTTGCGCGCGAAGGCGCTGGTCGGCGCCGAGTCGGGCGACGCCGGTTGGCTCACGAGCGGTCTTGGCGTGTTGGCGCAGGGTCGGGCGTCGGGCCGGGCACCGGGGAGGTTCCATTGCCGTTGGCGTGGGGCTCGACGCCATTTGTGGGGATTCCACGTGTGGGGACGCCGTTTGCGTGGACGCCGATGGTGGTTCCGTCGGGGGCGACGGCGATGGCCTGGGCCACAGCCTGGGGCGCGGGGCGGAGGCTGATGCGGCGGAGCACGTCGGCCTGGTCGCGGCGGTGGGAGCGCCGCCAGATGATGAGGAAGGCGACTCCGAAGGTGAGCACGACGCCGATCGAGAGTCCGTAGGCGAAGCGGAAGTCGATGACATCGGCGGAGGCGGAGATCAGCGGCACGATGACGGCCATCTGGGCGGCCATCATCAGCTCGAAGATGGAGAGGACGGTGGCGCGCTGGTCGGAGCGGATGCGTCGGTTGATGTAGCCGGTGGCGATGGGTCGGATGGCGGCGTGGATGCCTCCGAGGATGGCGATGGGGGCGACGATGCTGATGTGGTTGAAGATGAGCAGGGGGATGAAGAGGAAGGCGCCGCCGAACATCAGGAGGGGGATGGCGCGGCGCTCGCCGACGCGGGCGACGAAGGGGGCGGCGAGCAATGAGCCGGCAGACATGGCGGCGAAGCCGGGGACGATCAGCGCGCTCCAGGTTGCGCCGTCGAGCAGTCCGCCGGAGGGGTTGAGGCCGTGGCTGCGGAGGAAGGGCTGGACGAAGAAGTTGGGCATCTCGTAGGCGACGGTGACGATGCCGGCGAGGACGATGATCCAGAGAATCGGGCGCTGGCGCAGGACGATGCGGAAGCCTTCCAAGACGTAGCCGAGCACGCCCTGGGAGTTGTCGTCATGCGCGTCGGCGGCGGAGACGGGCGCGGCGTGGAGACCGTCGGGACCGAATTCTTCCTCGGTGCGCGGCGGCTCGCGCAGGAGGAGTGCAACGAATCCGGCGGTGGCCATGGTGCCGGCGCCGATGAGGAAGACCGTCTCGAGTCCCCAGAGGCCGGCCATCGGCCCGCCGAAGAGGGCCGCGCCGAGCAGCGCGCCGGTCATCAGGGCCTCGGAGCGGCCCATGTGCTTCTCGTACTCGCGGGTGCGGCCGAGGACGCGCAGGCTGTCGAAGAGGAGGGCGTGTCCGGAGCCGGAGTAGAGGGTCATGGAGGTGGCCATGACGACGTAGCTGATGGCGAGCCCGACGAAGCCGTCGGCGAGGACGAACATGGTTGTGCCCGCGGTGAAGATGAAGCCGCCGAGGGCGAGCGAAGTGCGTCGACCGAAGCGGTCGGCGATGGCGCCGGTGGGGACCTCGAAGAGCATCATGGAGACCCAGAAAACGCCCTCCATGAGACCGACCTGGGTGAGGGAGAGGCCGCGCTCGTCCTGGAGGAAGATGATCCAGACGGGCACCCAGATCAGGAATCCAGTGGCGAACTGGAAGAGGTAGTAGATGGGGATATTGCGCGCGTAGCGTTCAGGATGGGTCATGGGACTGGGTCGGCTGAGGGAACCGGTTACTTCCGACCGGCAACGCGATCAATCGTAGGGAAACTGCGGACGCCGGCGCTTGCCGATCAGTCGAGATTCTGCACATTGGGGTACAGAGCGGAGCCGTCTCCGTTGCGTCCATTGCGGCCGTTCGGGTCAGGCGGTTGCAGCGCCTGGGGCCTAGACTGAGGCGCCTGCGGCTTGGGCACGGAGATGGACCATCGGCGGATGCGCTCGGTCTGGTCGCGTCGGTGGGCGAGATGCCAGAGCAGCCAGAGGCCGGCGCCCAGGGTGACCACGGCGAGGAAGGCGATGCCGAAGGCGACCGGGAAGGAGATCAGATCGGCGGCGGGCAGGATGGCGAGTACGGCGATGCTCATCGCGCCGCCGTGCACGAGCGAGAAGATAGAGAGCACGGTGGCCCGCTGATTGGAGGTGATGCGGCGGTTGATGTAGCCGTTGGTGATCGGCCGGATGGCCGCCTGGGCGATGCTGACCATGAAGATCGCGCCCAAGAGACCGAGGTGATTCCAGATGGCGAGGGGGATGAGACAGACCGAGCCGTAGACGAGGATGGCCGGGAAGGAGCGGCGCTCGCCGAGGCGGGCGATGAGACGCGCCGCGACGAGCATGCCGAGGACGGTTCCGATCTGGCCGGGGATCAGCAGGGCGGACCAGACGAATCCGTCGACCGCGCCGTCCAGCGGGTTGAGACCGTGCTGGGCGACGTAGGGCTGAGCCATGAAGTGAGGCAGACCGAACAGGGTCGTGGTGATCGCGGCGAACGGGATCAGGTAGCGAATCGGCCGGTTGCGCCAGACGACGCCGAAGCCGCGCGTCATTTCCTGGAGGATCGGTACGCCGCTGGCCTCGTGCTGTGCGATGTCGGAGGCGGTGTGGCGCACGTTGGCGGGCGCCGCGTGAAGGGGATCGGGGGGGAAGTCCGACTCCCGGCGCGGCGGCTCGCGCAGGAGCATCGCGGCCACGGCGGATGCGAGGAAGAGGGCAGAGGACACGAGGATCGTCGCGGTGTAGCCCAGCAGATAGGCCGCCGGACCGCCGACGGCCGTGGCGAGGACCATCGCCGCGAAGAACAGGCCATGGGCCCGGCCGGCGTGACGCTCGTACTCTCCGGTTCGCCTCAACACGCGCAGCGTGTCGTAGAGCAAGGCGTCGCCCGCGCCCGAGTAGAGCGTCATCCCGAGCCCCATGACGAGGTAGGAACCGAGCAAGAGGGAGAAGCCGTCGGCGAGGGAGAAGATCACCGTGGAGATGGCGAACAGGATCGCGCCGAGGGCCAGTGAGATGCGTCGGCCGAAGCGATCGGCGACCGCGCCGGTGGGCACCTCGGCGATGATCACGGTGAGCCAGAAGAACGATTCGATGACGCCGACCTCGGTCAGTGAGAGGCCGCGACCGTCCATGAGGTAGATGATCCAGACCGGCAGAAAGATCATGAAGCCGGTCGAGGCCATGAACAGGTAGTAGACGCGGATGTTGCGTTGGAAGAGCCGGGGGTCCAGCCGGGTCAGAGCGGAGGGAGTGGCGGAAGCAGAGTCGGAAGCGGGGGCGGACATACCTGAACAATGTACGGCGGAGGCGGCAGGCCTGTCTGCGTCAGCCGCGACGCCGGCCCAGCGGTTGACGCCGGATCCGGTTCCACGAGCGTGGATATGTCGTGTCCGTCTCGCGAATCTTGGTCGCGACGAGGATGTCGGGCGGCGGATCAATCGGCGTCGGCTCAGCGCCCAGTTCTCCGAGGGCGAGCGCGACCGCCTCGTTCTCAGCGGGGGAGAGTTCGCCGGTCCATGCCGCAGCGATCCCCCCGACCTGGAGGAAGGGGACGCTCAGTTCCAAGGCAACGGTGGGCGCGGCTGCCGCCCGGGTGACGGAGAGGGCGAAGCGACCGCGGAGCTCGGAGTGGGCGGCCTGTTCCGCCCGCTGCTGGAGGACATTGATCTGCGGGGAGTCGATCTGCTCCAGGACCTGTTGGAGGAAGCGAGACGCGCCCCGTCGGGAGTCGAGGAGCGTGGTCTTACGCTTCGGCTCACAGATGGCCAAGGGAAGGCCCGGGGCGCCGTTGCCGCTGCCGACGTCGATGAGCGGGCCGTGGGGGATCGGCAGATCTGCGGCGATGAGACGATGACGTCCCGATAGCGGCTCGATCACGTGCTTGCGGATGGCGGCTTCGGGGTCGCGGACGGCGGTGAGATTGCGCGGCGCGGCGAGCAACAGGTTGAGCCAAGCGGCGAGTTGTGCGGTCAGGCGGGGATTGAGATCCTGCACATAACTCAGCCCCGCGTCGCTCAATGCGGCTCGGATCTGGCGCTCGTCTATCAGGTACCGCATCGACAAGGGAGTAGGATAGGGGTATCGGAGCCGGGGAACGCTCTGTCCGTGGAGCGTGTCTTTCGCGATCATGGCTGTGCCGGCGAGCAGAACGGCCCGAGAGCTGCTCGATAGTTGGAGACGACCGATGGCATTCTTTGACGACGAACAGACAACCGACACGCTGACCGAAGCGGCGGATGATGTGGTCGAGGGCGACACCGAGTTTTTCGACGAACCTAGTGCGGGCGATGACCCTGACGAGGGAGGAGCGCCGCCGCCGTCGTTGACGCTGGACCTGGCGGTGATGGAGTACTTCACCTGGGAAGAGGGGCGCGAGGCCAAGCGCTCGCGGCGCAAGGCGCCCGACAATCCGCGGTCGCGGCGAGGCACGTTCGTGCTCGATGAGCCGGCCCGCGAAGCGGTCACGCGTTTTCTCTGGCACTTTGGACCGAGCACGCCGATCTCGGAGTTGTCGCCGAAGTCGATGGAGGGTTTCCAGGAGACGGTGGGGACGAACACGATGGATCTGGCGTCTCGGCTGCAGCCGGTGAAGGAGTTCCTGCGCTATTGCTGGAAGCAGGAATACACCGTGACGGTCGACGCCGACGGCAATGCCAGCGCTCAGAACCTGGGCAATTTTCTGCGGATCAAGCGGCCGACATCGGTTGTGCGGGACGCTTCCCGGTTCCAACACGAGCAGGCGCAGACGTTCGAGATGACGGCCGACGGGCTTGAGTCGCTGCACGAAGAGCTGGGACAGCTGAACGCGGAGATGCCCGAGGCGGTGCAGGCGGTCGCTGCGGCGCGGGAGGACAAGGACATCCGCGAGAATGCTCCGCTGGAAGCAGCGCGGGAGTATCAGGAACGTCTGAAGTCGCGGATCGACGAGCTTGAGTACCAGATTGCCCACGCGGTGGTTCGCGAGGAGCGGGCGACCGGCCGGGCGAAGCTGGGCAGCCGGGTCTCGGTGGTCGAAGTGGGCGATGACGGCGCGCATCTGGGCGAGGCCAGAGAGTACACTCTGGTAGGAACCACAGAAGCGAACGCAGCGGCGCGGCGAATCTCGGTCGAGAGCCCGCTGGGCCGCGGACTGCTTGACCAACCTGCCGATCGGCAGATTGAAATTCAGGCCCCAAGCGGTCGTAAACGGTTCCGCCTGCTCGCGGTCAAGGGCTAGCCGGAACCGACCGGTCAGCAACCAGAGCGAGACAACCAACGAGCGAGATGCTCCGCGCCCCGCGCGCACCGGGTCGCGGCGAACATCCACTTCTTCAGCGTGCGCGCGGGGAAAGTGATGCCGATGTCCGACATCCCGACCATTGAGTTCACGATCACCAACGACCAGCTCGACACCGGCCTGAGGGGCTACCCGGTCGGCACCTGCGAAACCAGTTATGTCGATCCGCAGGAAGGTGTGTCATACGTCGGCTACCCGATCGCCGATCTGGCGTTCCTGCCGGCCGAGGACATCATCCATTTGCTGTTCAACAAGTCGTTGCCGACCGATGCCGAGCGGCAGGCGGTGGCCGATGACATCGCCGAACGCTCCGAGGTGTCCGAGGATGCGCTGGCGGCAATTTCGGCGATGCCGATGTCGGGCCATCCGATGGACCTGTTTTGCGCGGGCATCCAGATTCTCGGCATGACCGGCAAAACCGACGACTACTACGAGGACGCGCTCAACCTCGTCGCACGCATTCCCACCGCGCTGGCGGCGATCTTCCGCAAGCGGGAGGGCTGGGGCGAGTTGATTCCCTCAGAGCCGGCGCGCGGCTACGTGAACAACTTCGTCCACATGCTGGGCATGCCCGGCGGCGACGAGGACGCCCTGACGAGACTGCTTTCGGTCTACTACAACCTGCACGCCGACCACGGCGGCGGCAACCTGTCGACCTTCACGGGCCGCGCAGTGGCCTCGGGGCTGGCCGACATGTACCGCTCGATGGCCTCGGGCATGAACGCGCTGGCCGGACCGCGACACGGGATGGCCAACCAGGACGCCTTCAAGATGGTGCGCGAGGTGGACAGCGAGGACCCGGAGCAGGTGTACCAGATCCTGAAGCAGCGGCTGGCCGACGGCGGGCTGATTTTCGGCTTCGGACACGCGGTGTTGCGCCAGGAAGATCCGCGGGCCAAGGTGCAGCTCGGCGTCGGGGAAGAACTCTGCCCGGACGACCACTGGTTCAAGGTCGTCAAGGCGGTGCGCGAGGGCGGTATCCGGGCGCTCAAGGAAAACCCGAGGGTGTCGAATCCGTACCCGAACGTTGATCTGATTTCAGGGAGCCTGGTTAATGCTCTGGGCTTCTCCGATCCCGACTACTACACGACTCTGTTCGGCTGGTCGCGGATCTCCGGCATCGGAGCGCAGATCGTCGACGAGCGCACGCGCGCTCGCGGCGGCCGCGGCGTGGCGATCTATCGTCCTCGCTACATCCCGATCAACCAACCCGCTCGCTCGCTCTCGGACTAGATGCTGCGACGCGAATCCTGTGGACGTTGCCCCGGCGGGGGATAGCCTCTGTCGCAGGGCTGGGTTAGGATCGGAGATCGACCGTACGTCCCGCACAGGGAGCGGCTGAGCGAGAGGCGAACAGACGGCAATGCCCACGCTGGAATCGGCGAGGCAGAAGCGCGCCAGCGTCCTTCAGCAGATCGCTGAGGCGTCGTACGGCTACCCCAACGACGAGTTCCCCGATCGCGAGATCACGACCAATTTCCCCGAGGAACAGATGGGCGTGCGGGTCAGGTCGGGTGGCTGGCTGTACCCGGACATCGTGGTGACCGACGAACCTGGTCACTTCATCGCGATGGCCGCCGATCTGGCGCTGACGCATGAGGTCACCAACGACACGGCGGTCGAGCGCTGGAAGCCGCTATCGCAATCGGCGCCGCTGATTCTGTATGTGCCGATGGGCCAGAGCGGACGCGCGATCCGCCTGTGCCGGATGAACGGGATCAAGCTGCACAAGCTGATGACGTATCGGCAGCGTCCGGCGGGTTTCGGGATCGATCTGCAACAGGCCTACAGCGGCCCCGATCTGCTGAAGCCGATCGCCGGGCTGTTGCCTCCGGCGCTCCGACCGATGGCTTATCGCAACGAACGCAAGGTGATTGCAGACTCGTATCTGCAGCCGCTGCCCGCGGCGCGATCGGGCGACGTGCCGTCGATCGCCGCGCCGGCCGAGCAGCCGGCGGCGACCCTGGCGCTGCCCTCTGGACTCGACGACGAGCACGGCCACGGCGAGCATGACTCTCCGGAGTCGCATCTGCCGCCGCCGAGCCTGGCTCCGATCCTGTTCGCCCTGGGCCTGATCGTGATGGCCGCGGGTGCGATTTTCGTTGGTGAGTTGCTCAGCGTGGGGATTACGCTGATCGTCCTCGGGGCTGCGCGGTGGTACCTGGAGGACATGGGCTATTTCGAGGCCGGCGGGCCGGCGGAGTTCCGTCAGCAGCCGCTTCAGGTGATGCCCGATGTGTCACCGCCAGAGGGCATTCACATGCCGCCGCCGAGTCTGTCGCCGTTGATTTTCGCGGCCGGGCTGATGATCACCGCGGCCGGCGCGGTCTTCACCGATCAGGTGTTGGGCGCCGGGGTCACGTTGATCGTGTTTGGCGGCGTTGGCTGGTTCCTGGAGGACATCCAGTACTTCGAGGAACCGGCTCATGACGATCACCACGACGAGCATGAGTCTGATGCGCCCCTGATGCATGGCGAGGGCGGCGCTGAACAGAACGCCGGCTAGCCGGCGGCCATACGCAGTCATCAAGATCGGGCTGAACCAGGGAGAGATCGGAGCGGGCGGATGAGGGCATACGTACGGCTATGGCGAACCCGGGTCGGGCGACTGTCGCTGATCATGGGCGCTGCCGCCCTGGCGCTGCTCGTCTTCTCCGGACTGGCGAGCGCGCAGGTGGCGCTTCCGGAGGCGGTGACCGAGCAGGGCGACTCGATTCGCGCGTTGTACTTCGCGGTCTTCGCAATTGGGGTGGTCGTCTTCGTGATCGTCGAGGCGATGATTCTCTGGGTCGTGTTCCGCTACAAGCGCAAGTCGGACGACGAGTTGCCTACGCAGGTCGCGCACAATACGACGGCGGAGGTTCTCTGGACCGGTATTCCGCTGGTGATTGTGATTGTGCTGTTCATCGTCTCCTTCTTTGTGCTGCAGGACATTCAGGCGGCGGCCGATACCGATGAGGATGTGACGGTGGTTGATGTGCAGGGCCGCCAGTGGGCCTGGGCCTTCAACTACGGGGTGCCGCTGGGCACCGAGCTGGCCGAGGGCATTTCTCCCGACCCGGCTGAGACCGAGATTCACCTCGAGGATCCCTCGCTGGTCGCGCCGTTCATGACGATCAAGATTGGCATTGAGCACATGCGCGTCGTGGCCCGCACGGGCGACGTCGTCACCGTGGACCGGGCCGTCAACGGCACGGTGCCGATTCGGCACACGGCCGGCAGCCCCATCGAACGCGTCTTCAACGGGACCGACACGGTCGCGGAAGGGCGCCTCCAGGCCGCTGACAACACGCCGATCGTGACGGTCCCCGTGGGCCAGATGATCCGCTTCAACATCGCTTCGGCGGACGTGCTGCACGCGTTCTACACGCCGCAGTTCCTGACCAAGCTGGACGCGGTCCCGGGCCGGGTGCAGACGCTCTGGGTGCGGATTACCGACGCGGGCGACTTCATGAGTCAGTGCGCCGAGTTCTGCGGCCGCGATCACGCCCGCATGATCTACACCGTGCGAGCCCTGTCGGAGGGCGACTACCAGGCGTGGTTCGAGGACAAGGCAGGCGAAGCTCCGGCGCCGGTCGAGGGCGACTTCGGCGGCGAGGAGGAGGTCCCGCAGCAGGAAGGCGCGGTCGGCAACCCGGCCAACGGCCAGGCGCTGTTCTTCGAGATGGGCTGCAACGTCTGCCACGGCGACCTGGGCGAGGGTCTGGTCGGCCCGACGATCGCGATGACGGTCGTCCCGCTGGACCGGGTGATCACGCAATATCGTGAACCGCTTGAGGCGATGACCGAGTTCCCGCCCGATCAGGTTTCGGACGAAGAGATCGCCGACATCTACGCCTGGCTGCAAACGGTCCCGCGACCGCCCGAGGCAGACGTCATTCCAAGCAAACTGGCAGAACTGATCGAGGCCGGCGGCTAGCCCCGCCAACGGCGCGACGGAACTCTACGGAGAACCGGGGAACACGCAGAGGGAGGCGACACGATGGCGACACTGGCGGGGGCACAGACCAGCACGTATGCCGGGGCGAATGCCTGGCGCGTGATCCTCGAATGGTTGACCACGGTCGACCACAAGAAGATCGGCATCATGTACCTGTGGACGGCCGGGGCGTTCGGTCTGGTGGGCATGGCGTTCTCCCTCGTCATGCGCACCGAACTGGCCCAGACCGGCACCATCATCTCGGCGGAAACCTACAACTCGATCTTCACGATGCACGGCAGCGTGATGATCTTCCTCTTCCTGCTGCCAATCGGCGCCGCGTTCATGAACTATTCGATGCCGCTGCAAATCGGCGCGCTCGACATGGCCTTTCCGAGGATCAACGCGCTGTCCTTCTGGATCTTCCTGTTTGGCGGCGTGCTGATCACGCTGAGCTTCGCCGCCGAGGGCGGCACGGCCTCGGCTGGATGGACCGCGTACCCGCCGGTCACGCTGGACACCGGCAACAACGCCGAGCCTCCCGGGGCCGGGATGGATATGTGGTTGGTTGGTGTCATCCTGTTGGGCCAGGCGTCCATCTTTGGTTCCGTGAACTTCCTGGTCACGATCTTCAAAATGCGCGCGCCGGGGATGACCATGTGGCGCTTGCCGCTGTTCACCTGGACGACCCTGGTCACGGGTCTGCTGATTCTGCTCTCGACCCCGGTGCTGGCCGCCGCGCTGGTGCTGGGCTTCATCGACCGCAATGGCGCGGGCGGCGCATTCTTCGACCCGGCCGCCGGCGGACAGCCGTTGCTCTGGCAGAACCTGTTCTGGTTCTATTCGCATCCGGCCGTCTACATCATGATCTTGCCCGCGATGGGCATCGTCTCCGACGTCTTCGGCGTCTTCACGAGGCGTCCGGTCTTCGGTTACCGATCGATGGTCCTGGCCTTGATCGCCATTGGGCTGCTCGGATTCATCGTCTGGGCGCATCACATGTTCACGACGGGCGGCGTGTTCCTGCCGTTCTTCATGGGCGCGACTTTCCTGATCGCGGTCCCGACCGGGGTCAAGATGTTCAACTGGATCGCCACCATGTGGCGCGGTTCCAACATCTTCCCCACCGCGATGCTGTTCAGCGTCGGCTTCCTGATGCTCTTTCTGATCGGCGGGATCACCGGCGTGTTCCACGCTGCGGTGCCGGTCGACTTCGCCCTGCACGACACATACTTCGTCGTCGGCCACTTCCATTACACGATGTCGATCGCGGCGACCTTTGGCTTCCTCGCCGGTTGCTACTACTGGTTCCCCAAGATGTTCGGCAAGTTCATGAACGAGGGTCTGGGCAAGCTGCACTTCTGGTTGGTGTTCATCGGCGTCAACCTGATCTTCTTCACCCAGCTGCTGCTTGGCCTCGACGGCATGCCCCGCCGGATCAACGACTACGTCGACAACCCCGGCTGGGAGCTGATGAACATGCTGACGACGATCGGCGCGTTCGTTTCGGCGGCCGGCATGATGGTCTTCCTCTACAACGTCTTCTACTCACTCAAGTGGGGCGAACGCGCCGGCTCCGACCCGTGGGAAGGCACGACGCTCGAGTGGGCGACGACCTCGCCGCCGCCGGCGCACAACTTCGACTCGCTGCCGGAGATCCGCTCTGAGCGACCGTTGTTCGATCTGCGCTTCGGGGAGCGCCTGCAGGACGACCCGCACTATCACGTCAACAACGGACACAACGGCAATGGTGGCAGAAGGGCCAGGCAGCCCTCCGCGTCTGCGCGGGAGGAGGGCTAGTCATGGCAGCCAGCGCGATCCCGCACAAGCGGGTCCACCCGGTCCGGAGCTTCCTCGTCGGCGACGAGCCGATGACGACCGGCCTGTGGGGAATCATCTTCTTCATCTTCTCCGAGATCATGTTCTTCGCGGGCCTGATCGCGGCGATGCTGGCTCTGCACAGCGACACCCTGCTGTGGGAGCCGACCAACGGCGCTCACCGCGTCGAAGGTGATCACGTTCTGCCGATCCTGTTCACGGTGCTGCTGGTTTCGACCAGTATTCCGATGCAGTTCGCGGCCTTCGCGATTCGCAAGGGCAACCGCAAGGCGATGCTGATCAACATGGCGATCGTGCTGGTGGTGGGCACGGCGTTCATCATCAACCAGTACTTCGAGTGGAGCCATGCCGGATTCGGCATCTCGGACGGCCCCTACGCGGCGACGTTCTACACGCTGACCGGCTTCCACGGCGCGCACGTGATCGGCGGGCTGGTGTTCATCTTCGCCCAATGGTTGCGCGGCCTGCTGGGGCACTTCGACGCCAAGCGCAACACGGCGATTGAGGCGGCGACGCTGTACTGGCACTTCGTGGGCTTCGTCTGGTTGCTGGTGATCTTCCCGCTCGTCTTCTTCCTCAGCTGACGCGGAACGGCCGGTGACGAGGAAGCCGCGAGCGCTGCAGGCGCTGGTCGCGGTCGTCGGCGCCATCGCGGCGGCCCTGGTTCCCACGCTCCTGCTGGCCCACGACGGGCGCTACGCCGAGTCGGGCGACCTGCTCAATGCGCTGCAGGTCTGGAGCGTCGACGCGCCGGGCCTGGCGATCGTGCTGGTTGTCGGCGGGCTGTACGCCTGGGGCTACTACCGGCTGCGCCGCGACTCGCCCAACTTCCACTTCCCGCGCTGGCATGCATGGTCGTTCTCGGCCGGTTGGGTATTCATGCTGCTCGGGCTGATGTCGCCGGTCGACACCTACTCCGACGACCTCTTCTGGATGCACATGATCCAGCACGTGATGATCACGATGATCGTCGCGCCGCTGATGCTGCTGGGCGCTCCGGCGACGCTCGCCCTGCGGGCGGCGTCGCCGCGGGTTCGCACGACGTACCTGATTCCCTTTCTCAACTCCCGGCTCGTCCGCGCTTTGACCTGGCCGCCATCGGCGATCGTGATCTACATCGCCAGCGTCTGGAGCTGGCACTGGCCCGACGCGTACGATGCCGCGATCGCCTCGGAGGTCGTGCATTTCGTCGAGCATGGTGTGTTCCTGCTCGGGGCGGTGCTGCTCTGGTGGCTGGTGATCGGCGTCGATGCGACGCGGCTGCGACCGCATCACGTCTGGCGCTGCGCGCTGCTGGTCGTGGCGATTCTGCAGAACATCGGGCTCGGCCTGATCCTGATCAACGTCGGTGAACCGATCTACGACACCTACGCGACTGCGGCGGCGGTGCGGGAGTGGGGGCCAGATGCTCTGATGGATCAGCGGATCGGAGCGGGGATCATGTGGGTGCCGGGGTCAATGATGTTCGCGCTGGCGATCATCGTCACGGTCTACTACTGGGCGGAGCGCGAGGGCTTCAAGGATCGGCGCAACGATGCGGTGCGAGATATGCAGATCCGGGTACACGGCGAGGTGCCCACGCTCGGCCCGCGGCCGGGTGATCAGTAAGCGAGCATTCAACGATCACGCCCTGTCGGTTTCGCCGACATGGCAAGTAGTGAGACACTAGAGGGCGCAGCGCCGACTCGTGCCGGTCGCCAAGCAGAGCGAGTTCAGATGGCGTCGATGACCAGATTTCAGCGGGTCGGTCTCGGACTCGTGCTCGGCCTGCTCGCGCTGACAGCGCTGGGCGGGATCGTGCGGGTGACCGGATCCGGTCTGGCGTGTCCCGACTGGCCTGGCTGCTACGGGGCGGTGATCCCGTCGGGCGATTTCGGCGAGTTTGCCGCGCACCAGGTCTGGCTCGAATGGACTCATCGCCTGGTCGCCGCGATCATGGGATTCATCATTCTCGGCTACGCGATCGCGGCGTGGCGGAAACAACGGGATCGCATGCGAATCTGGCTTCCGGCCGTGCTCGCGATCCCGATGCTGGCCGTGCAGGTGGTGCTCGGCGGCCTGACGGTGACCGAGCGGCTTGAGGAGCTGATCGTCACCCTGCATCTGGCCACCGCGATGCTGATCCTGATGCTGGTGGCGTTCTCGTGGTTGAGCACGTTTCCGTGGCGGGTCGTGACGGACGCTGATGATGCGCCGCTGGGATCCGACTCGCCGTCGCAGGCTCGGAACTACGCCTGGGTGGCGTTGCTGACCGCCGTGCTCGTCTATGCCGTGGTGGTGGTCGGTTCCTACGTGACCCACGTCGGGGCGGGTCCCGACGCCGGCGCGCACGTCGGCCCGGGCGGCGCGGCCTGCGGCAACAACTGGCCGCTTTGTTACGGCGGGCTATTCCCGGATGGCGAGTACGCTCAGTGGAACATGGGACATCGATTCCTGGTCCTGTTCGGAGCGATCGCTCTGTTTGCCGCCTCGATGGGCGCGGTCATGCTGCGACCGCGCGCACGCGGCCTGACGATGATGGTGCACGGCGCGACGACGCTCTACGTCGTCCAGATCTTCATCGGCGCGGCGATGATCTGGATCAACTTCGACGCGTGGGCTCGAGCGCTGCACCTCTCGATGGGGTCAATCACCTGGCTGCTTGTCTCCGGCGCCGCTCTGCTCGCCATCTATCGCGCCGGCGGGCTGCGAACACGCGGACATGCCGGAGGGAACCTGGAGGCTGTCGGCGCAGCGGACCCCAAGATGTCGGCGGAGAATGAGAGTCACGGATGACCGATCGTCCGCTCGCACTCGAACGGCCGACCTCGCTGCCGAACTCGCATCGCGCGATCGAATTCGCGCGCGGCCTCTGGGATCTGACCAAGCCCGGCATCATCGGTCTGCTGCTGGTGACGACCGTGCCGACCATGATCGTCGCCGCCGATGGTTGGCCGAAGGGCGGCTTCGGCGAGGGACTGGTGCTGATCCTGCTCACGCTGCTGGGCGGCATCCTGACCGCGGGCGGCGCTAACACCTTCAATCAGTGGTTCGACCGCGACATTGACGCGATCATGGAGCGGACCGCGGGGCGGCCGCTCCCGGCCGGAGTGATCCAGCCCTGGCAAGCGCTGGCCTGGGGCGTGTTGTTGGCGACTCTGGGCGGGATCCAACTGGCGTTGACCGTCAACCTGCTGGCGGCGCTGCTGGCCGAGGCTGCGGTGCTGTTCTACGTGCTCGTCTATACGGTCTGGCTCAAGCGCTCGACGACTCAGAACATCGTGATCGGCGGAGCGGCCGGATCGATTCCGCCGCTGGTCGGCTGGGCGGCCGTGACCGGCGAGGTCACGTGGACGCCGTTGATTCTGTTCCTGGTTATCTTCATGTGGACGCCGCCGCATTTCTGGGCGCTGGCGCTCAAGTACCGAGACGACTACGCCAAAGCCGACGTGCCGATGCTGCCGGTCGTCTCGGGCGAACGTGAGACGCGCAAGCAACTCCTGATTTACTCGGTCGGGCTGGTTGCGGTGAGTTTGCTCGGCCCGCTGGGCGGACACCTGAGCTGGTGCTACGAGACGACCTGCGCCATTTCCGGGGCAGTGTTCATCTGGATCGCCTGGCAGGTCTGGCGCAATCAGGCACCGCCGATGCGCCTCTTTTTCGCCTCAATCGCCTACCTGTTCATCGTCTTCGCCGCGGTTGGACTAGATGTGCTCGTCTAACGAGTCAGCGCTTCCACCGCTCGTTCCAGTTCCGGCTGTTCCACGACGATCTCGAACCGGGCCGCGATGACGCCGTCCTGATCGACGAGGAAGAATTGCGGCTCCGCCTCGATCGACCAGGCCTCATTAGCGGCATCGATCAGGGCCTGCAGGGTCTGCGGGCGAGGTCGGCCGAACGGTTCCACGTGCAGCACGGCAATCGCGCCCTGTTGCAACAGGGTGGTGGCCTGTTCGAGGGCTCGTGCGCAGGCCTGTCTGCCGGCGCATCGTTCGGCCGACGCCCAGACGATCAGAAACGGCTCGCCTGCGGAGATCAAGTCGGACGCCGAGCGTTCGTACAGGCCAAGCCCATCGGGTGTCGGATCGGCCATTCGCTCAAGTACGCCGTCCGAGTTGGTCGGCGTGTCCAGGGTTGGCGCGCGATCTCCCGGCGCCAGACCCCTGGCCGCGCCGCGAACGAGGAAGGGCAGGCGCGGCGTGCTTTCCGAGGTGCCGTCGGGTAGCTCGGCGGTCACGGCGAGCGCCCATTGTCCGGGCCGCTCGAACGGCGGGTCATTGGCGACCAGATAACGAAGACCCTCGACATCGATCTGGTCGATCTCCGCCTCAGAGTGAAACTTGATTCCGTCCTCGGTCGGGTCGAAGTAGCGAATGCGGAAGGTGGCGCCTTCGGGGAAGTCGGGCTGCGTATCGCGTTCCAGCAAGGTCAGGATGAGGCGAGGCACGCCGACGTGGATGTCCGACGACTCGATCACGGGGACGAAGGCCGCCTCCGACGAGGTAATGACGCGCCGATCGTCTGAGTCGGAGCAGGCCAGCGTTGGCAGTGTGGCCATCGCTGTCAGCGCGATCGCAACGACGGCAGCGACGCGGGAGAACGCGGGACGCGGACGGCTCATCTGCTCACACCGCCCGGGGCGCGCGCCGCAGCCCGACGGCGAACAGCAGCAGCGCCAGACCACCGAGCACCAGTCCGTCGATCAACGGTCCGATCAGGCCGTCGGGAGAGTCGGCGTAGGAGGAGTAGTGGAGGAGATCGACGGCATAGGTCAGCGGATTGATATAGCCGATCGCTTCGAGCCAGGCCGGTACTTCGTCGAGTGGGAAAAAAGCTCCAGAGAGGAAAAACAGGGGGAACAAGACGAGGTTCATGATCAGGTGAAATCCCTGCATCGTCTTGATGCGCACGGCCAGCAGCAAGGAGAGGCCGGAGAGCATGAAGTTGAGGGCGAGGATGGTGATCACGACGGTCGCCACGCCGCCCAGCCAGCCGAACTGCCAGGACAGATCGATTCCCGGGATGAGCACAGCGAGCAGCAGCACGACCAACGCCTGGATCGTGCCGATCAGAATCGAGCCGAGCGCTTTGCCGAAAAGAATGGTCTGCGCGCTGTGCGGCGAGGCGAGCATGGCGCGGAGCAGGCCGCTCTCGCGGTCGCGGTAGAAGCCGGCGCTCGAGAAGGTCGAGGAGAACAGGGCAGTCATGGCGATCATGCCAGGCGCCAGATACGAGGTGTAGTCGCCGTCGAGGATTCGCGGCGACGTTGGGGCGAGGCCGCTGGAGACGCCGGTGCCGAGCAGCGCCAGCAGCATCAGGGGGAAGAGCAGGGAGGAATAGAGCTGCGAGCGGGAACGGGCCACGGCGCGCAGATCGCGGCTGAGCAACGCCCACGATGCGTGGGCCGCGTCGATCATCGCTCGGCCCCGTGGTCGTTGGTCAATGGGCGCCCGACGATCTGGAACCATGCCTCGCGCAAGCTCGACTCGCGGATCCTGAACCCAGTGATCTGCGTGCCGTAACGCTGGAACAGCTGTGGCACGATCTCGCTGGAGTTCTCAACCGACAGGACGAGCTGATCTTCCGTCGACAACACGGTCCCGACGCCCGTCCAACCCTCGAGTTCTGCGATGTCATCCCTGGTGGCCGATGGCCAGTCCAGTTCCAGGGCGTCGGGCAGCAGTCCGGAGGTCAGATTGCGCGGCGTGTCCTCGGCGACCACACGTCCGTCGTTCACGATGACGACCCGGTGGGCGTACGTTTCCGCTTCAACGGTGTCGTTGGAGCAGACGACGAGGGCAACTCCGGCCGCGACACGGTCGAGCAGCGCGGCCCAGATGGCTTCGCTGGAATCGGGGTCGAGCGCCAGGGTCGGCTCGTCGAGCAGCAACAGATCGGGCTCGTGCAGCAGCGCGCGGGCGATGTCCAGCCTGCGCCTGAGACCGCCGGACAGCGTCTCGCAGCGGTCGCCGGTACGGTCGCCGAGGCCGAGCGCATCGAGCAGCTGATCGCATCGCCGACGGAGCTCTGATCCTCGCAGGCCGAAGAGCTGTCCGTGGAGCTGCAGCGTTTCCTGCACGGTCATCAGATCGTCGGTGCTGGCCTCCTGCAGGACGAGACCGATTCGGCGGCGTGCGTCGCGGCCGTGTGGTTCGCCGAAGATCGAGACGATGCCCTGCTGGGGCGCGATCTCGCCGCTCAACATCTTCAGAATGGTCGATTTGCCCGCGCCGTTGGGGCCCAACAACGTGACGACCTCGCTGCGCCGCACCGAGAGGTCGATGTCTCTGGCGCCGCGTTTCTCCTGCCAGATGTAGGAGGCTCCGCTCAACTGAACCGGTAGTGGGGAATCCGCGATATCGGTCTCGGAATTGGGCACGGCTCAAAGTGTATCCGGGGTGCGATACGCTGCGAACCGTCAAACCGAGACCGACTCAGGAGCCTGTGTGCGACGCTTGCGCGCCTCCCTGGCGCAGATCAATTCGACGGTCGGCGACCTTGATGGCAACGCGGCCAGGATCATCGAGCAGATCCGCGAGGCGGAGTCGATCGGGGCCGACATCGTCGCGTTTCCCGAGTTGGCGCTGACCGGTTACCCGCCCGAGGACCTTGTGCTCAGGCGAGGATTCGTCGAGGACAACCTCGCGATGCTGGACCGAGTTTGCGATGCCACCCGTGGTCTGCATGTGACCGCGATCGTTGGCTTCGTCGACTATGCGCACGACATCTTCAACGCCGCCGCGGTGATCCACGACGGCCAGATGGCCGGCGCCTATCACAAGCAGTACTTGCCGAACTACGGCGTGTTTGACGAGGCGCGCTACTTCCGACCAGGGACCGGCGTGCAACTCTTCGACATCGCGGGCGCACGGGTAGGAGTGACGATCTGCGAGGACATCTGGTACTCCTCCGGTCCGATGCAGGATCAATGCCTGGCCGGGGCCGAGGTTGTGGTCAACATCAACGGTTCACCTTTTCACGCCGGCAAGTCGCAACAGCGCGAGCAGATGCTGGCTACGCGAGCGTCCGACAACGCCGTGCTGACCCTGTACTGCAACCTCGTCGGCGGCCAGGACCACCTGATCTTCGATGGTGGATCGACCGTGTTCGGACCCGGAGGCGATCTGATCGCTCGGGCTCCCATGTTCCGGGAGCATCTGCTCACCGTCGACCTCGATGTCGAGGAAGTGCGTCAGACGCGTTTGCATGATCCGCGCCTGCGCCGGCTGCCGCAGACCGAGGCCGATCTGCAACTCGTGTCGGGTGATCGGCCGGCCGAGCGGGGACCCGCCCTGGACGCCGAGTTGATCGATGCCCTCGCGGACGACGAGCAGGTCTACGAGGCGCTGGTGCTGGGTACCCGCGACTACGTCCACAAGACGGGGTTCAGCGATGTCGTGATCGCGCTGTCGGGCGGGATTGACTCGACTCTGACGGCCGTAGTCGCCGTTGACGCGCTGGGCCCGGATCACGTGCGCGGCGTCTCGATGCCGTCGCGCTACTCCTCGGAAGGCAGCGTGGCCGATGCTCGGGCGTTGGCCGACAACCTCGGCATCCAGATGGACGTCCTGCCGATCGAAGGTCCGTATCAGGCCAACATCGACACGCTCGCGCCCCTGTTCGAGGGTCTGCCCCAGGACGTAACCGAGGAGAACCTCCAGGCGCGGATTCGCGGCGTGCTGATGATGGCGATCTCCAACAAGACGGGCGCGCTGGTGCTGACCACGTCCAACAAGAGCGAGTCGGCGACCGGTTACACGACGCTCTACGGCGACATGACCGGCGGACTGGCCGTGATCCAGGATGTGCCCAAGCTGCTGGTGTATCGGCTGTCGGAACTGGTGAATGAGCGGGCTGGCCGTGAGGTTATCCCGGTGTCGGTCCTGACCAAGCCGCCGAGCGCCGAGCTGCGTCCCGACCAGTTCGATGAGCAGTCGCTGATGCCATATGAGCGGCTCGATCCGATCCTTGAAGCGTTTGTCGAAGAGGATCGATCGCTGGATGAAATTGTCGAGGCCGGTTTCGACGAGGCGGACGTCAAGCGCGTGATGTCCCTGGTCACCGGCGCCGAGTACAAGCGCCGCCAGGCTGCGCCGGGACTGAGGATTACGCCCCGCGCCTTCGGGCGTGACCGCCGATTCCCGATCGCCAACCGATACCGCGGCTTCTGAGTCCTCGATGCCCGATTCCGACGGCGTGGACTGGCAGCAGTTGGCCGAACGAGTCAGCGCCCGCCATCGCGGCCGCGACTCCCTGATTCGCGGCGTCGCGGTCGTGGGCGACTACGCCCGCAACCAGGTCTGGGAGGGATCGCTGCTGCAGATCGTCCTGTTTCGTCATCGCAGCGAGGCGTTGATCGACGAGGGCGGTGTGGTCGAGGAGAACGGCGTTTCGGTCGCGGTTGACTCGATCACTTCGGGTTCACTGGTCGAGTTGGAGGAGCTGCTGCATCTGGAGCCGCTGGCCGGGCATCTGGCCGACATGCACACCTTGCGCATGGCCGACCAGACACTGCGTGACGTGTTGGCGACTTTTCGCGACCGCTACCACTCGGCCGACGGTCGCCAGCTTCGAGCGCGGCGGGCGTTGCAGCGGGCCCGCGTCGCGCTGGACGACTACGAGTCGGGGCGACGTCCGATCGATGCGATCGAGGCCCTGCGCTCGGGCATTTTCCCGGCCGCCAGCGCTCTGGTTGGCGAACCGGTCGACCACCTGCGGCTGCCGCGTCGCGTGCGGGCGGCCGCCCGTCTGATCCGTCTGCCGAGACTGTGGGCAGAGATCAGCGACGCGCTGGCGCTGGAGAGCGAGGAGCTTGAGGCTCGCTGGACGGCGATCGACGCGCTGCACTTGTTGGCGAGATCCCACCTGGACGCGAGGATGCCCGAGGTCGGTGCGGCACTGGTCCCGCGTCTGGAGCGCGCGATCATGCCCGCGCGGCGCGGAAGCGCGGCTCTGGCCCGACAGGGCGACGGAGTCGGTGCAGCCTGGATCGCACTCTCGGCGGCGGCGGAGCTGGACGGCGTGGTCGAGGCCGCGTCTCCGGGTTGGCGGGAACGAGACGACTATCGAGATCGTGCTGAGGTCGTGTTCGCTCGGCCGGACGCGAAGTCGCTGCGGAGCATCTGTGTTCAACTCCAGTCGCGGCTGGCCTGACCGATGAGTCCGGAGCGCGGCTAGGGCAGGACGACCAGAGGATCCACGTACCAGTCGTTGTGTTGAACCTCGAAGTGCAGGTGCGGTCCGGTGCTGTAGCCCGTGTTGCCGTTGTAGCCGATGATCTCGCCTCTGCTCACCAGCTGTCCTTGCCAGACAGCGAACTCAACGAGGTGGGCGTAGACAGTGACCCAACCGTTGCCGTGATCGATCTCGACGTACCAGCCGAGTCCGAGCAGTTCGTCGCCGCCGACGAAGGACACCACACCGTCGGCCGAGGCGAGGATCGGCTCGTACATGTCGAGGGCGATGTCGAGACCCTTATGGCGGTATGAGCAATCCCAGCTGCGGCAGAGACCGAACGGGTCGGTCAGTTCGCCTTGCGCCGGCCAGACGAAGTCCGGGCTCGCCAGCGGGAGGATGATCTCCTGGCCGATCACGATGGCGTTGGGGTCGTCGACGCCGTTGGCCGGGTCCGCGAGGATGTCCGCCATGTCGACGCCGTGGCGAGCAGCGATGTCCCGCAACGTGTCGCCGGCCTGCACCGTGACGAGCAGACCGTCGCGCAGCGGCAGATGCCAGGTCGTGCCCGCCTCCAGCCACTGGCCGGGCTCCAGCCAACCGTGGTTGGCGAGCAGCGTGTGGGGTGTGACGCCGAGCGTTGCCGCTGCGTATTGCACCAGATCCGCGTCCCACAGCGTGCGCTCCTCGGACACTACGGGAGGCTCAATCGTGCCCGGCAAGTACAGCGGCTGACCGACGACCACCAGCTCGCGTATCAGTGACGGATTCTCGGCGCGCAGCTCTTCGCGCGTCAGGCCGTGCGCCTGCGCAATGCCGGCGAACGTATCCCCCGCTTGCGCGCGATACGTCCGCCGCCGCACATCGACCGCGGGGAGCGTACCGGCCGGCGCGGCGAGGGTCGGTCCGGTCCAGGGCACGGTTAGCCTCTGGCCGGGCTGGATCAGATTGAGGCTGGCGCCTCCGTTGAGCTGAACCAACTGAGGAAGGGAGATGCCGTGCCGCCGAGCGATCGATGAGGCGATGTCTCCCGTGCGCACGGTGTACTGAGCGGTGAACACGCCGATCGCGTCATCGGGATCGAGCGCCGGCACCAGGTAGTCCGGCATCGGAATGTTGATCGTGTCTCCCGGGTGGATCACCGCGTCGAAGTCGATCGCCGGGTTGGCCCGGGTGAGATCTTCAATCGTGATGCCGGCGTTGGCGGCGATTCCGAGGAGTGAGTCCCCGGGCCGAACGATGTACTCGGCGGTCATCCAGACGGGAGTCTGCGGTTGCGGGTTGGCGACGCCGGCCGTGAGCGATTGCCGCGAGGGATCGGTGTGGGTCCGTGATCCGGGAACGACAATCGCCTGGCCGGCAAAGATCAGATTCGGATCCATGCCCGGATTGAGGGAGAGGATCGTCTGGACATCGGTTCCCAGCGCCTCTGCAATCGTTCCCAGGAACTCACCGCTCCCGACGACGTATTCGCGTGTCGACTGAGCGTTGCCGGGAGTTGCCGTATCGCGCTGGTTGGTCTGCGACGAGGTGGATGTTCCGCCGGCGCTGCGCACGCTGTCGCTGCTGGCTCTGTTGTCCGGTACGTGAATCGTCTGACCGGCGTAGATCGAGTTGGGTGAGGTGATGTCGGCATTGAGCGCCAGCAGGACCGAGATGCCGACCTGGAGCCGATTGGCGATGTCCCACAGGGTGTCGCCCGCCTGGATCGTGTAGGTGTCGGCGGTCGCCCGGCTCCATCCTCCGGCCCCCGTCCAGGCGGAGAACACCACCAATGCGACGGCCAGCTGAATCAGCAGTAATCTTCTGCAGCGGCGCATATGTCACTCTATGCACCGGAGGGCGAATGTCAGATCGGGCGAACGTCAAGGGAGTGATAACTTCCTCACGAGTGACGTAACGCGGCCCGTAACAGGCCCCTGTCGACACGACGATGAAGCGCACCCGGCCAGAACCAGGAGTGAATTGCCGCATGACCTACGAATTGATCGAAGTGGAGAAGCGCGGAGCGGTCGGCATCATTCGCAAGAATCGTCCGGAGAAGCTCAATGCCTGGAGCCGCGCCATGGCGGCCGAGGAGAAGGACGCGGTCACCAACTTCAACAACGATCCCGAGGTGGCGGCCATTGTCTTCACCGGCAACGGGCGAGCCTACTGCGCCGGACTCGATCTGCAACAACAACAGGCCGAGGTGCAGAGCGGCGACGCCTCGCGGCGCGCGGGCGAAGCGGACGAACACGACGAGACCTGGACCGATTTCTGTACCGAGAGCAAGCCGATCATCGCCGCTGTCCATGGCTACGCCGTCGGCGTCGGGGTGACGACCATCCTGCCGTTCGATTTCCGCATCGCCGGCGAGAGCGCGCAGTTCGGGTTCCGCTTCGTCAAGATGGGTCTGCTGCCCGAGGCGGCCTCGACCACCTTGCTGCCGCGGTTGATCGGTGTCGGCCGGGCGCTGGACTGGTGCCTGACCGGCCGGTTTGTCGGCGCGCAGGAGGCGCTGGAAGCAGGCCTGGTTCGCGATGTCGCGCCGGACGACGAGCTGGTTGACCGCGCCGTCGCTCTGGGCGAGGAACTGGCGCAAAATCCCGATTCGATCATGCGCCGCGTGAAATCGCTGTTTTCGCAAAATCAACTGGAAGCGAATATCGGCCTCGTGCAACAGCGCGAGGGCGAGGCGCTAGAGTGGGCGATGCAGACACCGGAGCATGCGGAAGCGATCGCCGCGTTTCTTGAGAAGCGGCCCGCGAAATTCCGCTAAGCGACGCGCCATCAGGCACCCCATGCGGCGGGGCGACTCGGTTGGGAGACCGGGATGTCCCTGCAGGAAGCCGCCTCGTCGGGTTCATTCAATCCGGGAGCGGCGCAACCGTCTGATCCGAAACAAACCCAGTGGCCGCACCCACCCGCCGCGGGTGGCGACGCCGTCGATCAGACGATCGCCGAGCCGACCTCGCCGTTCGGCGCTCCGTACGATCCTTCGGTGGGTCCAGAGGAAGCGATCGCCGGCAGCGGCGAACCGGATATGCGCGCCACTCGCCGACGCGCGTGGACAGTGGTCAGTCTGGCGATCGTGATCCCGGCTGCCGTCGCCGGCGTGATTGCCTGGCAGCTGTTCGGGAGCGACGCCGAGCCCGCGCCGGTGGTCACACGCGTGACGACCACGCCCGCTCAGGTGGAGACTTCCGAAGCCCAGACCGCAACGGGAACCCCGGTTGCGGCCTCGGTTTCCGCCGAGACCGGGAATTCAGCGACCGCCGCGGCAACCACGACGCAGACCGCGACCGTCGCCGTCTCGACCGAGGCAACCGCGGCAGAGGCTGAGACCACGGCGGCGGCAGTGGCTGCTGAGCCGGCCGTCGACCTGTCTGGGCTGGACCCTGCTGCTCGCCTGGCAGCGTGGACCAACCTCGAAACGATCCAGGTGCTGCCCGGAGAGACCCTCTGGCTGATCGCCCAGAACTACAACACCACGATCTCGGCGATCGCCACGCTCAACAACATCAGCGATCCTGAGACGTTGAGCATCGGTCAGCAACTCGTGATCCCGGTCGGCTTTGCGGAGGAGATCGTTGAGACTTCCGCGATCGTTGAAGATGGGACCGAATCAGCCGCGGTCAGCGGAGACTCGGTTGGCATCACTGCCGCGGTGACCGAAGTTCCGGCAGCCACCGACGAATTGACCAACTGGCACACTATTGCTCCGGTCCTGATCGAGGAAGGCGACAGCCTTCAGGCGATCGCGGTCGCCAACGACACCACGGTCGAAGCGATCATGGCGCTCAACGGCATCGCCGACTCGAACCTGATCTTCGTCGGCGACACGTTGCTGATCCCGGTCGGCTTCCAGGGCGACGCCGGCCCCATCGTTGCTGCTGAGCAGAGTGTCGCACTCGAGGCCGGCTCCGAAGCGACTGCAACCGAGACCACGGAAGATCTGATGGAGGACGAAGGGGCGACCGGCGCCAGCGCCGGCGACGACCTGATGGAGGAGTAACCGCCCGGACGGCGCGTACACCAGACGCGCCCTCGGCCGCTTGCAACTTCGCGAGCAGCTGAGGGCGCGTCTGCGTGTCCGCAGGTCGGTCAGTTAGTCCTTCGGGTCGGGTGTGACGTTGCGCTCAATGAAGCGCCACTGTCCGTCGACCTTGCGGAGTTTGTCGTCGTAGCGGCCCGTGATCACGCTGTTGCCGCCGTCTTTGGTCTGAATCAGGTTCAGATAGCAACTGTGGGTCGCTTCGTCGCCGTCGCCGTCGACGACGTGGTTGTTCGTCCAGTGCCGCGCACCGGCCATCTGCGAGCCGAAGCCGGCGACAAACTGGGCCAGCGCGACGTGACCGGTGACCGGCTGCGGTCCGCCGTTGAACACGCCGTCCTCGGTGAACGTACCCGCCCAGGCTTCGCCGTCGCCGAAATCGATCGCGTGGTTATAGCGCGCCGCGAGCTCCAGAATCTCCATCTTGTCCGCTGCGTCGAGTGCCATTTCGGTTCCTTCCGCTATTCGTTCTGCCTGTTGTCCGAGTCCTCGCGCAGGATAGCGAGGTCGTGTGAAACCTGGTCGACGGAACGATGCACGCCATGCTCAAACAGCAGCAGCGTGACGAGGTTGAGTGACAGCGGTGAATCGTGCGAATAGCGCTCGCGAATCCACGAGGCCTGGGTGGCAGCGTCAGCTTCCTCGGGAAAGGCGGACTTCAGCGCTTGGACCCTGTCCAGCAGGACAGGTAATCGTGCTGCATCCTCGGCTGACAGTCGGACTCGCGGCGGCATGGGGCAAAGGTATCCTGCCCGCGTACGACGACGGCCACGTAGAGCAGGCGACGGGAAGCGATCATGCAGGGACCGCTGGACGGCTATCGCATCCTCGATTTGACCCGCTATCAGCAGGGCCCCTACGCCACCGTGATGCTGTCCGATCTCGGCGCCGAGATCTGGAAGGTCGAACCGCCCGGCGGCGATCCGGGCCGCGCTTCCGATCTCTCGGGCGATGGCTTCTCGCGCTACTTCGAGGCCCATGATCGAGGCAAGCGTTCCATCGTTCTCAACCTGCGCGATTCGGCGGCGGTCGAGGCCGCGTTGCGCATGGCCGAGCGCTGTGACGGGGTGATCGACAACTATCGTCCGGGCGTGATGGACCGGCTCGGGCTCGGCTACGACAGACTCCGGGAGCGTAACCCAGGAATCGTCATGGTCTCGGCCTCGGCCTTCGGCGCTGACGGGCCGCAGGCCGGCGAGCCCGGCTACGACGTGATCGGCCAGGCGACCGGCGGTGTGATGACGCTGCAGGCGCTCGGTCCCGACGAGGAACCGCGCACGCTGCCCGGCGGTTTCGCCGACCAGGTCGGCGCGATGCAGGCCTGCATCGCGATGTTGGCCGGGTTGCTTGCGGCCAAAGACTCGGGACAGGGACAACAGGTTGATGTCTCGTTGCTCGGCTCGCAGATCGCGCTTCAATCCGTCTACATCACCGGTTTTCTCAAGGACGGTCAGCAGCCGCACATGCGACGCCGGCGTATGCCGACCTTCACCTTCTACCGGGCGTCGGACGGTCGCTGGCTGGTGATCGGCGTCGTCGATCCAAAGAACTGGCGCGCGCTCTGCGCCCTGATGGGTCATCCGGAGTGGGAACGCGATGACCGCTTCGCAACTGCGCCGGCCAGGATGAAACACACCGATGACCTGGAAGCTCTGCTGGAAGAGTGTTTCGCCAGCGCCGACCGCGACGAATGGTTGCGCCGCCTGCGCGAGGCCGACATCCCCTCGGCTCCAGTGAACAGCTACGCCGATGTCGAGGCTTCGGAGCAGGTCTGGACCAACGGCTATCTGACCGAGATATCCGATCCGCGCTACGGAACTCGACGTGTCACCGGCCTGCCCTGGAACTTCTCGGCGACTCCCGGTGCGGTGCAGGGCCGAGCACCGGAACTGAACGCCGACGCCGACTCGATTCTGGCCGAGTGCGGCTATAGCGTTGACGAGATTGCTCAACTCCGCTCCTGCGGGGCGTTACCGACGTAGATCCTGGAAAGACCTGCTCATGAGCGACACACCAGCCGACGTGATCGGCTTCTACTCGACCCAGCTGGGCGTCGACGAAGCGGCGGCCGAATCGGTCCTTGCCTCCGCACTGGGGCGAGGCGGATCCTTCGCCGAACTGTACTTCGAGCACAAGCGATCGGGCTCCCTCAGCTTCGAGGATCAACAGGTGAAGTCGACCCAGGCGTCGCTCTCGCAGGGTGTCGGGATCCGGGTCGTCGAGGGCGACGCGATCGGCTACGCGTACACCGAGGATCTGTCGCTCGACGCGATGCGCCGCGCCGCTGCCACGGCGGCCCAGATTGCGCACGGCACGACTGAGACCAACCCGGTCGATGTGACTGCGGAGTCGTATCCCGCCGATCGCTACGCGATCGCTTCGCCCAGCACATCGACTCCACTCGCCGACAAGGTCGAACTGCTCCGCCGAGCCGACGATGCCGCGCGCGCGTACCACTCCAGCATTGCCCGCGTCGACGCATCGATGGTCGATGAGGAGAAGCGCGTCCTGATCGTCCGCAGTGACGGTCGGATGGTCGCCGACTACCAGCCGCTGCTGAGATTCAACGTGTCCTGCCTCTCCGAGCTCGAGGGCGAACGCCGCAACGCTCGCTGGGGCGGCGGTGGTCGGATGGGCATGGCCTACTTCGAGAACCACTCGCCGGAGTCGCTGGCCGAGGAGGCCGCCCGGCAGGCCGTGCTGCAGCAGGAGGCGCGCGAGGCTCCGGCGGGCACGTTTCCCGTTGTGCTCGCCGCCGGCGACTCCGGCATCCTCCTGCACGAGGCGGTTGGGCACGGACTCGAAGCCGACTTCAACCGCAAGGAGACTTCCAACTACTCCAATCGGATCGGTCAATCGGTCGCGTCCGAGTTGGTCACCGTGATCGACGACGCCACGCTCAACCTGTCCCGTGGTTCGGTCAACATCGACGACGAGGGCGAGGTCACCGGGCACAACCTGCTGATCGAGAACGGTCAACTTGCGGCCTACATGCAGGACCGGATCTCGTCCGACCACTTCGGCGTCGCCCCGTCGGGTAACGGACGGCGGCAGTCGTTCCGTCACTCGCCGATGCCGCGGATGACCAACACGTACATGACCGCTGGAGACGACGAGCCCGAGGATCTGATCCGGCGCGTGGACTACGGCATCTATTGCAAGGCCTTCAGCGGTGGGCAGGTGAACATCACCAATGGCGACTTCGTCTTCTCGGTGACCGAGGGCTACCTGATCGAAAACGGACAGATCAGCGCGCCGATCCGCGATGTCAACCTGATCGGTAACGGCCCCGACGTGTTGTCCAAAGTCACCGGCGTCGGACACGACCTGGAGATGTCGGACGGACGCTGGACCTGTGGCAAGTCGGGACAATCGGTGCCGGTCGGCGTCGGTATCCCGACCGTGCTGGTCTCGGGAATCACCGTCGGCGGCACGCAGATGCGGCCGGGCGCCGGGATGTCGGCCTGATGGCGACCACGACGCTCTCGACCGAACCGCTCGAACTCGCAGCTCGCCTGCTCGAACTTGCCGAGGCGGCGGGCGCCGACCAGGCCGACGCCCTGGCGGTCAGTTCGACCAATGCCTCCACCACGGTACGCAAGCAACAGGTAGAGAAAGTCTCAGAGTCGACGGCGCGGTCGGTTGGCCTGCGCGTCATCATCAATGGCCGGCAGGCGACCGTCTCGACCAGCGACGTCAGCGACGCCGCACTCGCCGAGACCGTGGAGACGGCGCTTGAACTCGCTCGAGTCTCCGAACCGGACCCTTACGCCGGACTGGCCGACCCCGGAGAGCAGGCCCGCAACACTCCGCAACTCGCGCTGTTCGACGAGGGGATCCCCGAGGTCGATGGCGAACACCGCCTCGGTCAGGCTCTGGCCTGCGAGGAAGCGGCGCTCGGCGCCGACACGCGCATCGTCAACAGCGGCGGCGCAACGTTCAGCACTAACTTCAGCAGTTTCGCCCTGGTCGACACCAACGGCTTTTCCGGAGCCTATGCCGACACCTCCGCCTCGATGTGGGTCGAGGTCATGGCCCAGGAAGAAGACGGTCAACTGCGCAACGCCGGCTGGTCGACATCCGAGCGCAGCCTGCATCGTCTGGATCAGCCGGAAGATGTCGGACGAGAGGCTGCCGCCCGCGCGTTGCGCCAGCTCGGCGCATCCAAGGCGTCGACCTGTGAGGTACCCGTCGTCTGGGAGCCGCGGATGGCCGCCGGATTGGCCGGAATCGTGGCCGGCGCGGCGAGCGGGGAGGCGCTTTATCGGCGCGCGACGTTCCTCGCCGATCGCCAGCAAACCGAGCTCGCCGCGCCATTGCTGACCATCGTCGACGACGCGACGCTCGGCAATCGGCTGGGATCACGACCGTTCGACGGGGAAGGAGTCGTCACGCGACGCAACCCGTTAGTCGAACGCGGGGTGTTCCAGGGATTTCTCTTCGATTCCTACAACGCCCGACGGCTCGACGCGGCCAGCACGGGCTCAGCCTGGCGCAGCGTCGGCGGACTGCCCCAGATCGGCAGCGGCAATCTCTCAATCGAGGCAGGGGAAACGTCGCCGGAGGAGATCATCGCCGAGGTCGACGACGGCCTCTACCTGACCACGCTGATGGGCTTCGGGATCAACTACACGACCGGCGATTTTTCCCGCGGAGCGGCCGGCATCTGGATCCGAAACGGCGAGTTGGCGGAACCGGTGCAGGAGATCAACGTCTCCGGCAACCTGCTCGAGATGTTCCAACGCATCGACGCGGTCGGCAACGACGCCCAGTGGTTCGGCGCCACCTCGGCGCCCACGCTGAGGATGTCGCGGATGACGGTCAGCGGGGTCTGACGCTCAGTCGCATCCGGGCAGCAGCACCACCGCCGAGGAGCGAACGCTGCGGTCGCCGGTTGCCTGCTCGATCCACAACTCCAGGTGGACCTCTCTGCCACCCTCGACCGGCTCGATGCGCGTCACCTGACCGCCGATCGTGAAGCGGTTGCCGTGGTAGTCGGGACGCCGGAACCCCGATTGCAACCGCACGATCTTGCCGTCCGGCCGGGCCAGTTGTCGCAGGTACGAGAGCAGGAAGGCCGACTTGTACTCGGCCGGAATCAACGGACGCTCAAGGCCGGTCGCGCGGGCGGCGACGGGATCGAGGAAGATCGGAATCGCGAAACCGGCCGCTCCGATGAACTTCGCGACATCCATGATGTCGGGAGCGAGCACGCGCTCGGGCAGCGGTGTGCCCTCGCTCAGTTCTCCGAGGTCAACCAATCGAGGCAGTGGCACGGAGGTCTACTGATCTAGTCGAAGGCAATCGTCGCCGCGCCGCGCACCGAGCGGTCACCCTGCGGGTTGTCGATGTGAATCTCCAGGTCGACCATCCGCCGCCCATCTGCCTCGTAGGTGCGAGTCACTTCGCCGCCGATCGTCATCTCGGCGTCGTGCACGTCGGGTCGACGATGATTGAGCTGCAGCCGGGTGATCTGATTGCGGCCGAAGTGTCGTCGCAGGTACTGGTCAAGGAAGCCCTGCTTCATGTTGCCCGGGACGATCGGTCCGGGGAGCCCCATCTTCTCCTTCGCGAACTCCGGATCGAGAAACTGCGGACCGGCGTTGCCGGTCGCATTGCAGAAGCCGACAACCTGGTCCGTCGTCGGAGTGCGGTGTTCGGTCGGGAGTTCGGTGCCTTCCTGGAGTTCGTCGTACTGGTACGCCATGGTTGCGCTACTCCCCGGTATGTCGAGTCTGGAAGTGGGTCACGGTGCGCCGGACTCGAGCGACCTCAACCTCGTCCTGGTTGGTGTAAACCCACTCGTGGTGGATGAAGAGTGAATGCCCCACGCGCCCGCCGATCCGTTCCTGGATCTCGGCCAGCCGGGGCACGATGGTCAGTTGGTCGCCCAGATGGATGTCCGCTTTGACTTCCCAGGCGTCGGCCGCCATCAGCGCCCGCTCCGGTGTGTCGGGAACTTCAAGCTGCCGCTGCGAGGTGCTCGTCGTGAGCAGCGCGTACGTCGGGATCGGATAGGCAGTGTCGCCAGCTTCGACCGCCGCGAGCAACTCCTCGTCGTCCTCATCCAGCGCGTGCATCAGCCGCAGCACCAGTTCTTTGTCGACCGTGACTTCGCGCGGTTCGCCCTCGGTTCCGATCGCGGCTTCCATCGCCGGAGTGATCAGACTCTCGTCATCGCTCATGGTTGACTCTCTTCCAGCGCCGACTGTTCAGCGAGGTGGGCGGGCAGGGGCTCGCTCAAGTATCGCCCGAGTGCGGCTCAGGCGCTACGGGAGCCTAGTCGTCGCCGCCGAGGAATCGGTCCAGGTCTTCGCAGTGCTCGACGTAGTGATGGGTGACCACGCCTTCGACCATCCGATTGATCATCTTGCCTTCGCCGAAACGTCCCGGATCGACCGCGCCCACAGCGGCTGTGAACTGTTCGTGTCCATCGTCGAAGGCCGCCCGAGCCTCCTCGTAGCTCTGGTCGCCTCGCTCGGCAACGAAGCCCGGATTCCAGTCCTGCGGATCGGAGTAGTCCACGCCCTCCGGGGTCGGGCGCTGACCCGCGTTCATCCGCTCGATGGCGGCGGTCATTTCGGTCAGCCAGCCATGCATATGCTGAAGCATCTGCGCGACCGACCACTCGCCGATCGCACCCTCCCACGACCCATGAGCCTCGTCGATGCGGTTGAGCCGCTGGTCGAGCGACGCCTTGGCCTCCGCCATCTCATTCAACGTTGATGCCTGGTCAGTCATCGTGACCCTCCGGTCCAGGATTGGTTCGTTGAGTTCAGTTTGGAAGGATCAGACCGCGGGGGGTGCGTCGCTCGCCCGGCTGGAGGCCGCGCTGCTGCAGGGTTTGCAGAATGAACGGGTTCTGCACCCGCTCCGAGCCCAGGGTCGTCTGATCCATGTGTCCGGGCAGCACGATCGTCTCGTCGGGCAGCATCAGCAGCTTGTCGACGATCGATGACATTTCCTGGTTGTAGTCGCCGCCGGGCAGGTCGGTCCGGCCGATGCTGTTGCGGAACAACGTGTCGCCCGAGAAGAGCACGCCGTGCCCGTAGAAGCAGACCGAACCGCGGGTGTGGCCGGGCGTGTGAATCACTTGAAGTTCGACGCCGTCGACTTCGATCTTCTGCTCGTCCTCGATGTAATGATCAGGGTCGGGCGGCTGTTCGACATCCATCCCGAACCGAGCCGCCGACTCGGCCGCGCCCTGCAAGATGTCCAGGTCGGCTTCGTGCAGCAGGAAGGTCGCGTTGTCGTCGGACTGGACGCCGCGCACGCCCAGCACATGGTCGAGATGGGCGTGAGAGTTGGCGATCATCTTGATCTTGACGCCCATCTCCGACGCCATGTGAACGATGTCCTCGGCCTGTTCGCCCGGATCGATGCAGATCGCCTCGCCGGTGCGGCGGTTGCCGATCACCCAGCAGTTCTCCTGGAAGGCGCCGACGATCAGCCCGCGAACTTCGATCTCGTTGACGTACGGCTCGCCTGAATCGTCCTGATCGTGGTCGTGGCCGATGTCCTGATCCTGCTGCCCGTTCTCGACCATGTCAGTTGGACTCGTCGCCGCGCAGCAGACGGTTCACGGCCTCCATGATGTCGTCGCTGTCCAGCGGCGCTTCGGCCGGGGCATCCTGCGGCGACTCCTCGTCCGACTGCGCCTCCAGGTTGCGAACGTAGTCGCGGATGTCGGGCTTGTCCTCCAGCGCGGTGTCAATCTGGGCCCGGTACCGCTCCTGCGCGCCGTCGAGATGACGCAGGTCCAGATCGAGAGTGAAGACCCGATCCAGTTCAGTGAGCAGCGCTTTTGTCGCACCGGGGTTGTGCCTCGAGGTCACGTAATGCGGAACCGACGCCCAGAAGCCCATGTGCGGCACCTCGGCGATCCGGCAGGCGTCGCCGACCGAGCCGACAATGCCGGTTGGTCCCTCGTAGCGCGAAGTCTGGAACCCGAACTGCTTCTGCCGCTCGGGATTTGAGGAGCCTCCCGAGACCCTGGTCGGCCGCGTGTGGGCGACATCGGCGAGCAGTGCGCCGAGGGTCACGACCTCCTCGACCCCGGCCATCTGGGCAACCTGCAGCACGGCGCGGCAATAGCGACGCCAGCGCAGGTCCGGCTCGGTGCCCAACCCCAGGATCAGGTCGTGCTCCGCTTCGGGTCGGCGTAACACGGTGAACTCCGTCGCCGGCCAGACGACCTCGCGGCGCGCATTGTCCCCGTCGACCCACTTCACGGTCGGTCGATGCTCGGTGAAGACGAAGAACTCGTCGGGGTCGAGCGAGGCAACGGGCGCGGCCGGCTCGAGATTGCGGAGGAACTTGACTGCGTCGGTGGCGGCTTCGGCAGCATCGTTCCAGCCAAAGAAGGCCAGGAGCAGAATCGGTCGGCGCAAATCGTCCGGCAGGCCGTCAATGGTCAGCGCGTCGTCGATGCGTTCGTCGCTCATGTCTTGAGGGTAGTCCTTCGAACAGCTGCGCCGCAGTCAACTAGAGGTCGACGGCCCCGTACTTCTCGCGGAGCGCGGGGACAACCTCGTTGATGTATACGGTCAGCGCGTCGTCGCTCCAGGGAGCCCGGAGCGCCACGTTGACCCCGGCCGCGCCGGCGTCGCAGTACATGGAGACACGGTCGAAGGCGTCGTCGGGCGTGCCCTGCAACGCGCCCTCCGAGACTCGGTCGGCCTGTTCGCCCCATTGCTCTTCCAACTTCTGGCGGGCGATCTCGGCCTCCGCCTGCGTGGGGCTGAGGTTGAACTGCAGGTTGACCGTGCGGTCGATGGTGGCCGGATCGCGCCCCTGTTCGCCGCAGCGGACATCGAGCACGCCCGACAACCGCGCGAACTCCTCCGGTCCGATGTACGGGACGTTCCAGCCGTCGGCGTACTGAGCGGCCATGCGCAGCGTCTTGCGCTCGCCCCGTCCGCCGATCCAGAGCGGCACGTGCTCCTGCACCGGACGCGGCTCGTTGGTCGCATTGATCGCGTTGTAGTGAACGCCCTCGAAGCTGGTCCGCTCCTGCGAGAGCATCCCTTTGATGATCTGGGTGCCTTCCTCGAGCATCTCGAAGCGTGTCCCCAGGCTCGGCCAGCCGTAGCCGAATCCCTCAAACTCCATCTGGTGCCAGCCGGCCCCGAGCCCCGGCTCGATCCGGCCGTTGGAAATGTGGTCCAGCGTCATCAGCGACTTGGCCAGGTAGGCGGGATTGCGATACGGCACGCAGAAGACGAGGCAGCCGATCCGTACCCGCTCGGTCTCCGCGGCGATCGTCGCCATGCAGGTCAGTGCTTCGAAGTGTGGGGACGTGCCATCAACCGGGGGCGCCTCGTAGAAATGGTCCCAGACCGAGATCCAGTCCATCCCCTGCTCGTCGATCCAACGCCAGAGTCGGCGCAGATCGCCCATCGTCACATTTTGCTGTCCCGTGTGAACGCCAAACGATACGGCCATCGGAAATCGCTCCCTCAAGGGCGCCCGAGCGGTCGGGCGCACAGTGGGTCGAGGATAGCGGCCGTCAGTCAGGCAACTCGACCGGGATCACCTCGCGCCAACCGGGGATGTCCATTCCGTAGTAACGAGCCAACAGCAGGATCGCGATCTTCTGCTTCGCCGGCCCGACGCCGGGCACCCCGCCGAGGCGCTTCATGATTGTCTTCGCGTCGGGCTGGTTATCCCAGATGTTTTCGGCGTTGTTGTCGAACTCGTCCCGCACCGTCGCGCAGGCCGCCTGGACGCGTTTGCCCATCGACGCCGGGAAGCGGTGAATCGCCGGCTTCTCGCGGAAGATGGTCAGGAACTCATCCTCATCCATTTCGGCAATCCGCGCCGGATCGAGATGCCCCAGCCGCTGCTTCAGATCGCGAGGCCCGCTGAACGCCTTGTTCGTCGTGATCTGCTGGTCGAGCACGATCGCGATCAACAGCGCGTTGGGGTCATGAGCCAGCAGCGCGTTTGCGTCCTCGTCATTGGTGAACTTGATCACCGGAGTCCCGGCGTCGGTGAACTCCGGCGCGAGATCGATGTACATCTCAGGGTTGCCCATGTTGTCTCTCCTTCGGTCGAAGTCTCTTGGGTCAGGGGAACAAGCCAAGCTCGATGTAACTCTGCGCGACCAGCTCGAGCGAGTACAGGTATGCCGCCGTGCGCAGATCGGGCAGCTCTCGCTCACGGCGCAGACTGGAGATGCGGTCGTAGGACTCGGTCATGGTCTGCGCCAGGGCATCGTAGACAATATCCCGCTCGGACGGTCCCTGCTCGAGCTTCGAGCGCATTGAAGCCTCAATCCGCGTGCCGGTCTGCTGCTCGATCGTGTCGAGCAGCCTGCGGTTGTGCATCTCCGAGTTGCGACGCAGCATGCGATCGAACGAAACGTGAGAGAGGTTCTTGATCCACTCGAAATACGACACCGTCACGCCGCCGGCGTTGAGATACAGGTCGGGAATGACCGTCACACCTCTATGACGCAGGACGCGGTCGGCGTCGGGCGTGGTCGGACCGTTGGCCGCCTCGGCGACGATCTTCGCCTGGATCCGTTCAGCGTTGTCGATCGTGATCTGGTGCTCCAGCGCGGCCGGGACGAGAATGTCGCAGGGCTGCTCAATCGTTTCCAGGGACGAAGCGAAGACCTGACCCGCCGGATAGCCGGCGACGCCGCCATGTTCCCAGCGATGCCTGGCCACGTCTTCGAGATCGAGTCCGTTGGGGTCATAGAGGCCGGCGTCGATCTCGGCAATCCCCACGATCCGCGCGCCCTGCTCGGAGAGTTCACGACCGGCGTGGTAGCCAACGTTGCCCAGCCCCTGCAGGATTACGCGCTTCCCCTCAAGGCCGGGCGACAACGAGTGGCCCGCTTCAGGGTCGGCGAGACATTGATTGATCCCGTAGACGGCCCCGAGCCCGGTCGCCTCGCGTCGCCCCGGAATGCCGTGCAGCGACAGCGGTTTGCCGGTCACGCAGCTCCAGTGGTTGATGTCTTCGGGATTGAGCGTGCGATAGGTGTCGGCGATCCAGGCCATCTCGCGTTCGCCGGTGCCGTAGTCCGGAGCCGGCACGTCGACCGCCGCGCCAATGAAGTTGTGTGAGTGCAGTTCAATCACCAGACGCCGGGTCACGCGTTCGACGAACTCGGGCGAGGAAGTGAATGGGTCAATGCAGACGCCGCCCTTGGCGCCGCCGAACGGTACATCGACGATCGCGCACTTGAACGTCATCAGGGCGGCGAGGCCCTTGACCTCGTCCGCGTCGACCATCGTCGAGTAACGGATCCCGCCCTTGGTCGGCAACCGGTGATGACTGTGCTGGGCCCGGTAGGCCTCGATGACCTGGATGTCGCCGTCGTCGTCCTCGACCGGGAATGACATCTGGTAGACGTTGTTGCAGGTCTTGACCTGTTCGAGTAGCCGGGGATCGAGTTCCGAGTATTGCGCCGCCGCTTCGAAGTACTCCGTGAAGTCGTCGTACAGCGTGGCCATGCGAGCGCTCCTGCGAGTCGACGAACGCGCGGCCGAATCCTAGGCGCGCGGCAGCCCGAGACCCCGCGTCGCGATGATCCCCCGCTGGATCTCCGACGATCCACCCGCGATCGTGGCCGGCACCGAGGACATGTACTGCTCGGTGAACCAGCCCTTCATCTGCGCGTACGGATCACCCTTGCGCACCTGTCCGTAGCTGCCCATCGTGTTGATCCCGAAGCGGGCGAAGCGCTGCGACAGCTCGGACGAGAACATCTTCGCCACCGACGCCTCATGGTTCGGGGCCAGCCCGCCCTGTTGCATCGAGAGCACTCGCAGCGACAGCATCCGCGAAACCTCGATGTTGATCGCCGTGTCGGCGACACCCAGTTTCGCTTCGCGGGTCGTTGCCGGATTCTCGCCCAGGTAGTCGATGAAGTCTTCGAAGTTGCGGCGCAGTGCGGCGCTGCCCGAGAGCGCGCTGCGCTCGAAGTCCATCGTCGCCATGCCCACGTACCAGCCGCGGTTCTCCTCGCCCACGCGGTTCTCGACCGGGACCCGGACGTCCTCGAAGAACACCTCGTTGAAGCCGTGTCCGCCCAGCATGTTGATCAGCGGTCGCACCGTGATCCCGGGCGTCTTCATGTCGACCAGCAGGTAGGTGATGCCGCGATGCTTGGGCGCGTCGGGATCGGTCCGCACCAGCGCGAACATCCAGTCCGCGCGGTGGGCGTTTGAGGTCCAGATCTTCTGACCGTTGATCACATAGTCGTCGCCGTCCTTGACGGCGCGAGTTTGCAGCGAGGCGAGGTCGGAGCCGGAGCCGGGCTCGGAGTAGCCCTGGCACCACGATGCGCGAGAATTGACGATGTCGTCGAGGAACTGGCTCTTCTGGTCGTCCGTGCCGTAGACCAACAACGTCGGGCCCACGTAGCCGACCGAGATCAGGTCCGGCCCCGGCACTCGGTGGTAGGCCAGTTCCTCGTTGAAGATCGCCTGCTCGGCGAACGAGAGACCCATCCCGCCGTGCTCCGTCGGCCAGGCCGGCGCCGTCCAGCCCTTCGCTGCCAGCTTGGTCCGGATACCCTTCGAGAACTCCCAGGCCTCGTCCGACCCCTCTTCGTCGTTGGAGACATCGAGACCGTTCCAGTCCTCGCCGAACTCCTCGCGGATCCAACCGCGAATCTCGTTTCGCCACGCTTCCTGATCGTTGTTGAACTCAAAGTCCATCGTGCGTCCTCACTCGTCCTGACTGGTGTTCGGGCTCTCAATGGCAGTCTATCCGCGAGCTGCAAATCCGACGCTATCGCCGTGAGAACTGGTACAGCACGTCAGCCGACGACGGCGTGCCCTCGGATCGACCCGCTGGATCGTCGCGCGACACGGCGAATCCGATCAGCGCATCGTCGGACTCCAGCACGTTCGGATTGACCGACACCGCTGCGCGTCCCTCGTCATCGCGGGCGAAGAACGGACCCGGCTCAACCGCTCCCGATTCGCGGACCAGCCAGAGTTGCCAGGTTTCGCCGGCTTCGAGCTCGGGCAGCCCCCAGAAGATCAGAGCGAACAGCCGCTCCTCGTATCTCGGCAGCAGCACGCCGGTCACGCCGTCCTCGGTCAGGGCGACGGCGCGTCCCGAAATCGGATCGTCGGCGCGAAACGCGAGGTAACCGAAGATCGCGGCGATCACGATCAGTCCGGCGAGCAACATCGGAATCGCACCGCGCCGTGCGGCCCGCAATCTGCGGTGCGAGTGCACTGCCGGCGGACGCTCAATCCGGGCGCGTTGGATCAGACGCTGTTCCAGACGCGCCTCGACGTTCATGTGGTCGATCACGAGGCTGGCGCACGTGATCGCGGCGACGGCGGCCGGCCAGGCTGCGCAACGGGCCCGCAGATCGGGGTCGGAGCGGATCGACCGCTCCACCGTTTCGCGTTCCTCACCCTCCAACAGTCCCAGGTAATAGGCGGCGAGCGGTAGTTCGGCCGTCCGGTCTTCAGGCTCTGCCATGTCAGGGAGCCCGTTTGCTCAATCGCCCGCTGCGGATGTCCTCCACGATCGTCTCCAGCGCGGCATTCAATGGTTCATCCTCGCCCCGCAGATCGTCGAACCAGGCGTCCTCCAGGCGTCGCCCCTGCGCCCCGGGCAGACGCAGGGTGGCGCGTTGCAGTTCGTCGTGTTCCAGGTCGTGCACGACGTCTGGCAGCGCCGCATCCGGCGTGATCGGAAACGGCTGCAGGTCACGCGCCGCCACTTCAGGAGTCACGCCCCGCCGGCGAACGGCCAGGGACAGATCGCGGACGATGCGCAGGATGTGGACATCGAGGGCGGGCGAAGCCCAGTGCTCGGGCTCGGACCAGATCAACAGGAACGCCTCCTCGACGATCTCGTCGGCTTGAACCGGACCCACGATTCGTCGAGCCAGCTCCCGGGCCGTGGCCCCATAGCCGCGGAATGCGTCGCGGAGGGCGATCTCATCCCCCTCGACGATGCGTTGGAAGAGGTCTCGCGATGGCACAGGATCGGCAATCAGACTCGTGCGGGAATGTCCACCCGCCCATAGTCATCGGCCAGGCGCACGATGTCCTCTACATCGTCGGGAAGTCGCGAAGCGATCTCAAGGATGTCGGCGCCCGACGATCCGGCGCTGAGCCGATGAATCACTCCAGCCTCGACTTCTTGGCAGGCGCCCTCTCGAAGGGGATTCTCACGCAGCGTCTCGACGCTGGTTCCCGCGATCAGGATGGCGTCGCCGCTGAGCAGCATCAGGGTTTCGTGTTTGCGCCGGTGATATTGCAACGAGAGTCGTTGCCAGGGGCGAATGCGGAGCGCCTTGACCACGGTCTCGGCCGTGCGGTTGAGGATCAGCTCCTCGCCCCATGGTTTCGGGACGCGCTCCAACGGTGGGCCGGCGAGCGCCGCCGAGGCTCCGGATTGACTGGCCACGAAGTCTCCTCAGTGCTGCCTGGACCGCTTCGCTAACTACAGTGAGGGTACGAGGGCGAGCGGTGACGACCAACCACCGCTTGACAGACTCCGCAGGCTCTGCCGACAACCGGCATGGGAGAACCCGTTTGAGCGCTCGCTGGTTCATGTCGGTGTTGGTGCTGGCCGTGGCCTCCGCTGCGATTGGAGCAGCCGTCGCCCTGCTGCTTGAGCCCTCGCAGGAATCTCCTCAGACTGTCTCGCAGGTCGCGGTCGTCGCGACCACGACCTCCGAATCCGTTTCTGTCCCGGACGCTGCCCCCGAACAATCTCAGCCTGACCAGGCGAGCGACACGGTGGACCAACCCGCCGCTCAGGCCCGCGCTCAGTCGGTCGAGGAGAATCCGTCCCCGGTCGAGCAGGAAGACCCTTCACCGGAACCTCAGCCGACGGAACCGTCCCAACAAGCGGTCGAGCAGGCCGGCCAACAGCAATCATCAGAGCAATCCGAGGCCGAAGCGCTGGACCAGGCCGAAGCTGAACCCCAATTGCTGGTGTCGATCGCACCTGATCTGCTCACCCAGGGCGAGGCGCTCTCAATCACGGTCGAAAGTGAAGAAGCTTCAGGCGTCGCCGCGACCATCGGCGCGCGCAGCTGGAATCTGATCGAGACCGAGCCGGGCCTCTGGTGGGGAGTCATCGCGATTCCGCGAGACGCCGACACCGGTTCGACCGACGTCGTCATCGATCTCTACGGACCCGCCGGCTCATGGCTTCGATCGATCTCATCACAGATCATCGTTCTGGCCAGCGCTGCCCCGTTTGAGGAGGTCATCCTCGGCGGAACCGGAATCACCGCCGACCCGGCCGAGATCCAGCGCGATCACGACGTCCGTTTCGTCGACAACGTCTCGGTGTCCGGCCCCGCTCGCTGGCAGGGACCGTGGCTCGTGCCTGCCCAGGGCGAAGTCACCGGCGTCTTTGGCTCGAAACGCTCGTACGACGGCGTCCCGTCCGATGGCTGGCACCACGGCCACGACATCGCTGCCGATCACGGCGATCCCATCGTCGCGCCGGCCCCCGGAACGGTCGCCTGGACCGGAGAATTGGTGATCCACGGCATCGGCGTGCTCGTCGACCACGGCGCCGGTGTCTACAGCGGCTACTGGCACATGTCATTGGTCGCCGTCCGCGAGGGCATGGAAGTAGCCTCCGGCGACTGGCTCGGCAACATCGGCACCACCGGACTCTCAACCGGTCCGCACCTGCACTGGGAAGTCATCATCCAGGGCATCGATGTCGACCCCGTCCAGTGGCTGGGCGAAAATCAGCCATCGCTCCCCCCGGTTGCTCTGGAGTCCGAGCAGTCCGCAGATACACTCAATTGATGCCGCAAGCGCCTGCAATCACCGATCGATCACAGGACATCGCCTTCGCCCTCGGAGCACAATTCCCCGACCTCGCCGCCGCTGGTCTCCAACTCTTCGAAGAGCCGGACGCCGACCTGCTGCGGGTCGAGTGGGACGACTGGACGGCGCTGTTTCCCCAGTCCGAAGCCGCCCTGACTCAGCTCAACACCATGTCCTCGGTCATGCCGCACCTGCGCGGCTTCCTCAGTCCCGCGGTGCCGATCTGGGAGCGCTCGAACGACACCGCCGACTGGAAGCGCGACTGGAGAGCCGCGCGCCAGACCGAAGGCCGCCCGCTCAGACCGGATCTGATCGTCGAGCAGAACCGCGAGCGGCTGGTCCGGGACCTCGCCAGCTTCTTCCACGAACTGCACGAGTTCTCCGTCGAGCGCGTCCGCGGCCTGGGCGCGCCCTCCTTCCGCGAGTGGCGCGACGACCACGAGGCGCTCTCCCGCCGATCACTCGCCATCCTTCGCCCGCTGCTCAGTTGGTCGCAGATCACCTGGGCTCGGCGCTGGTGGAGCCGATTCCTCGAAGACGATGCGATCTGGACGATCGAACCGACCCTCGTCCACGGCGGCATCGCGGTCGAGCGCCTGCTGGTCGACCCACTGGTCCAACAGCTCAACGCGGTCACCGGTTGGCACGGGCTGCGAGTCGCCGATCCCGCCATCGACTTCGCCCGTCTCGTCGACGCCTACGGCACCGAACTCGGCTGGCGCATCGTCGAACACTACGGCGAACTCGGCTCCACCGCCGACGCCGCCCTCTTCCGCCGGATTCGCTTGCAGCAGACCGTCAGCCGTTTCCGCGAGGTTGTCCAAGCCGTCGACCGCGACGGCGTCGAAAGCGAGGCGCTGTCCGAAGCGATCAGGCGCCTGCGCTAGGCAGCGCGCCACTTTGGTACCTTTGATCGCACTCCGACCGGAGAGACGAACGTACGGAAGGACAACCACAAATGAGCGACGCACCTGCCCGCGCGATGACTCCCGTTGGCGTCAATCACCTGGTCCTCAACGTGCGCGACATCGAGGTCGCGCACGAGTTCTGGACCGACGTGATGGGCTTCCGCCACATCGGATCGCTCAAGCCGCGCGACGAGCGTTCGATGACCATGCGCTTCTACAACGGACTCTCCGAGAGCCATCACGACCTCGCCCTGGCCGAGATCATGGGCGACTCGGAAGATTCCGGCGACTGGTCAATGGCTCCGCGCCGCCCCGGACTCAACCACCTCGCCATTCACTACCCCGACCGCGACTCGTGGCTCAAGCAGATCGCCTTCCTCCAGTCCAGGGGCGTCAAGTTCAACCTGCGCATCAACCACGGGATGACCCACTCGGTCTACATCAACGACCCCGACGGCCACGGCATCGAGGTCCTCTACGAACTCCCGCGAGAGCACTGGGAGGGCGACATCGACGGCGCGCTCAACTACGCCGAGGTCCTCCCCACCGAGGGCGACGAAGCCCTCGTCGACGAACCGACTCCCGCCTTCACCGGCGGCGACTAGGTCCATCGATCAATGGCCATGCGCAACGGCGCGGCCTACCTGGCCGGGCTGAAGGACGAACGCCGTATCTGGCACAACGGCGCCCTGGTGGAAGATGTCACCACCGCGCCCGGCTTCGCCAACGCCGCTCATACCATCGCCGCCTACTACGACTTCCAGTGCGACCCCGCCAACCGCGAGATCATCTCCTACGAGGATGAGGACGGCGAGCGCTCTCACCGCTCGTTCAAGATTCCCCGCTCGAGACAGGACCTGCGCGATCGAGGCGCCGCCTACGCCGCCTGGGCCGAACACACCGGCGGACAGCTCGGACGCGCGCCCGACTACATGAACGCCGCCATCGCCGGCGTCGCCGCTGCGAGACATCACTGGGGACGGAATGAACCTGAGCTGGGCGAGCACGCCGCCGCCATCCTCGACCATTGTCGTCGCAATGACGTCTGCCTGACCCACACCTTCATCACTCCGCAGATCGACCGCAAGACCCCGCTCGGCGAACAGGAACCCTTCCTCAACGCCGGCGTCGTCAAGCGAACCTCGGACAGCATCATCGTCCGCGGCGCGCGCATCCTGGGCACGCTGGCGCCGTTCTCCGACGAAAACCTGTCGATGGTCCTACCAATCGTCAAGGGCGAAGAAGAGCTCAAGTACGCGCTTTGCTTCACCATCCCCGTCGACACACCCGGACTGCACTGGGTCTGCCGCGACTCCTTCGACCCCAACCGCTCAAGCCACGACTACCCAATCTCCAGCCGCTTTGAGGAGATCGACACCGTCGCGGTGTTCGATGACGTGGAAGTGCCCTGGGAGAACGTCTTCGGCTACCAGGACGAGAAGATCCACAACACGGCCCTGATGGTCATGCGCTTCCAGGAATCCCTCGGTCACCACGTGATCGTCAAGAACGTCGCCAAGACGCGCTTCCTCCTGGGACTGGCCCACCTGATCGCCGAGAACGCCCAGACCAACTCGTTCATCAACGTTCAGATCCGTATCGGCGAGATCGTCACCATGCTCCAGACGCTCGAGTCGATCACCATCGCGGCGGTCGAGGGCGCCGTGGAAAATCCTGACAACGGCGTCTGGTACTGCAACGCCAACGCGATCACCGCCGGCCTCCGCCTCTTCCCCGACTACTACGTCCAGATCATCGACCACATCAAGCAGATCGGCGGCAGCAACTTCATGGCCGCCCCATCCGGGGCCAACATGGAGGCCATCACCGAAGCAGTCGGCCCATCGGTCGAGCGCTACTTCAAGGGCGCCGCCGACATGACCGAAGAAGGCATCGACAAGGTCCCCCTCTTCCGCCTCGCCTGGGACGTCGTCGGTACCTCCCTCGCCGGCCGCCAGGAACTGTACGAGCGCTTCTTCTTCGGCGACCAGCAGGTCTCCAAGTCCCAGTCCTACCTCCGCTTCGACAAGACGGAAGCAATCGAAACGGTCCGCCGATTGCTGGACCCGGAGTGGCTCGGTCAGAAGTGACTCTGTGTCCAAGGCTCGCCTCGGTTGATAGCCTGAAACAGGAGAGCAAGGTCCAGCGGTGATCAGCGAAGAGCAAGGCCCAGAGAGCATCCGACAGCCGGCGCGGGGGGAACCCATCGTCGAGTCTCGTCTACCGCTCGATTGGGGCGACGAAGACCCCGACGAGGTGTGGGAAGCGCTGTACGACAAAGGACTCGTTGATCCGCCATATCGAGGACGTCGGCATGGGCAAACGATTGCCGAAATCGTCATGACCTGGAAGCCACTTGGTCGCAACATCACCGATGAATATCTTGTCTGCGCACTCGGCCGCTGTGACTGCTGTCAGTGAACCAAGCCCATCTTTATTTGGACACGAGCGCGGTTGCCAAACTCCTCATCAGAGAAGAGCCAGACGCCGACTTTGCTGCCAGGCTGATCGCCCGGTTTGATGCCATACAAACCAGTCTCCTGACCTATCCGGAAACGATGTCGGCGCTCACGCGAGCTCGGAGGGATCGGCGTCTGTCCGATCAAGGACTGCAAGATGCATTAGATCGGTTCGGCACGCTTTGGCCTCGTTTCGAGATCGTCCATTTCTCCGAGCGAATCGCGTTCGACGCCGCTGGCTTTATTCTCGATTTTCCTCTCTCTGGCGCGGATGCAGTCCAGATCGCCAGTGCGTTGTCGATTCCGCAGGAACCTACATTGACGTTCGCCTCTTGGGATCGAAGACAGGCTGAGGCCGCTCGCAGACTTGGACTCTCGATCCAGCCGACAGTTGATTGACCCTCCCCACCCCTCGCGCCTAGCCTCGATGCGTATCTCGCGTTCAGGGAATGGGGATGATATGGGACACCTCGATGGCAAGGTGGCGCTGGTCACCGGCGGCGCCGGCGGCATGGGATCACAAATTTGCAAGGTCTTCGCCGAGCAGGGCGCCTCCGTCGTCGCCTGCGACACCGGCTTCGACGTCGAAGGCCGCGCCGGCATGGACCCGTCCAGAGTCCAGGCAGTGGTCGACGAAATCATCGCCAACGGTGGACAGGCCGTCGCCGTCGCCGGCGACATCGCCGACATGGACACCGCCGAGCGCGCCGTCCAGACCGCGATCGACACCTTCGGCGACCTCGACATCCTCTGCTGCGCCCACGGCATCCTGCGCGAGCGCATGGTCTTCAACATGACCGAGGAGGAGTGGGACGAGCTGGTTCGCATCCACCTCAAGGGTTGCTTCGCCCCGACCAAGTTCGCCGCCATTCACTGGCGCGCCAACCGCGACAAGGGCAATCGCCGGATCATCTACTTCACCTCCTCCGCCGGAGTCCGCGGCGAGGCCGGCCAGCCCAACTACTCGGCCGCCCACGCCGGCAAGATCGGCCTCTCGCTCTCCAACGCCGAGGCGCTCGAGCGCTACGGTGCGACCTCGAACTGCATCTCGCCGGCCGCCGCGACGCGCATGACCGATCGCGGTCGCGGCGTCGACCAGAGCGCCGACGCGCCCAGCCTCAGCGCCGCCGGCACGATGATGGACCCGAGTAACGTCACCCCCGTCGTCACCTACCTCGCCTCCGACGCCTCAGCCGACATCAACGGCCGCGTCGTCGGCACGACCGGCGGACGCCTCACCATCTGGAAAGAACCCGAGTGGGAGCAGACGATCTGGAACGTCGAACCGTACTGGGACATCGACACGCTGTTCGAGCTGATTCCGCTCACCTTCGAGCTCCAGGGCATGGGCCCGCCCCCGCGACAGTTCCCCTAGACCCCGACAACGTCATACCCGCGCTTGCCGCGGGTATCTCGACGAACCGGCGACGATGATTCGAACGAGACGATAAGTAGGCGCCATGACCACACCAGACTCCGACACCACGCCCCCATTCGTTGGCAGGAGCGGACAGACTGTGAAACATCTCGAAGGACGGATCTGCATCATCACCGGCGGCGCTGGAGGCATCGGCTCCAATCTCTGCCGGGTCTTCGGCGAGCAGGGCGCGAAGGTCGTCGTCGCCGACACCGGCTTCGACGTCGAGGGCCGCTTTGGCATGGACGCCTCCAGGGTCGAGGCCATCGTCGACGAGATCCGCGACGCCGGCGGCGAAGCCGTCCCCTTCGTCGGCGACGTCGCCGACATGGACACCGCCGAGCGCATGATCCAGACCGCGATCGATGAGTTCGGCGGTCTCGACGTGCTCGTCTGCGCCCACGGCATCCTGCGCGAGCGCATGATCTTCAACATGACCGAGGACGAATGGGACGGCCTCGTCCGCGCCCACCTCAAGGGCTGCTTCGCCCCGACCAAGTTCGCCTCGATCTACTGGCGAGCCAACCGCGACGGAGAGCACCGGCGGATCATCTACTTCACCTCCGACGCTGGCATCCGCGGCTCGGCCGGACAACCCAACTACTCCGCCGCCCACGCCGCCAAGCTCGGCCTGATGCGCTCCAACGTCGGCGCCCTCGGACGCTACGGCGTCACCACCAACTGCATCGCGCCCGGCGCGTCCACCCGCATGACCGACCGCGGCCGCGGCATCGACGCCTCCGGTCCCGCTCCGTCCGAGTCCGCCGCCGGCACCGCCCGCGACCCCAAGAACGTCGCCCCGATCGTCGCCTGGCTCGCCTCCGACCAGTCCGACGCCGCCAACGGCCGCATCTTCGGCGCCAGCGGACACCGGATCTCAATGTTCTCCGAGCCCGTGCTCGAACGCTACCTGCACTTCGACGACAACCGGATCGACCTCGACACGCTCTTCGAACTCTGGCCGCACACCCTCGGAGCAGGCGGATTCCCGCGCAACAGCATCCGCCCCGGCCTCGTCTAGTCCGGCAGTTGCGATCGATCCAGCCCACGCATAGCCTGCCATCGATCCTGGAAAGCTCCCCAACCGTGCACAGAGTCCTTGCTCCGTGGTTGTTGCTGGCGCTCGTCCTCGCGATCGCCCTGACCGCCTCCGCCTGCGCCGACGACGCCGAATACGACGGCCTGCTGGTCGTCACGACCGTCGCGCCGCTGCGCAACATCATTGAGGAGGTCGGCGGAGATCGGATCACCGTCGTCGCGCTCGTGCCCGAAGGCACCAACAGCCACACCTTCGACCCGCCGCCCTCGGCCGTCGGCGAGCTCGAGAAGGCCGACCTGATCATCATCAACGGCCTCAACCTCGAGTTGCCGACACTCGAGTTGGCCGAAGCCAACGCCTCCGAAGACACGCCGATCGTCCTGCTCGGCAACCTCGCCGTCTCCCCCGACGAATACGTCTTCGACTTCTCCTTCCCCGAGGAGGGAGGCAACCCGAATCCGCACCTCTGGACCGCCCCGCACCTGGCCGTCGAGTACGCCGAGATCGTGCTCGGCGAACTCTCCAAGATCGACCCCGACGGCGCGGACTACTACGCCGCCAACGCCGAGCGCTTCATCGCTCGCCTCTGGGAACTGGACGAGGCGATCGCCCAGGCCACCGCCACGATCCCCGAACCCCACCGCAAACTGATCACCTACCACGACTCCTTCCCCTACTTCGCCCCGCGCTACGGACTCGAGATCATCGGCGCAATCCAGCCCTCCGACTTCTCCAAGCCCGCGCCCCGCGAAGTCGCCGATCTGATCGATCAGATCCGCGCAGCCGGCGTGCCCGCGATCTTCGGTTCGGAAGTCTTCCCCTCCGAGGTGTTGGAGACCATCGCCCAGGAGGCTGGAGCGGTCCAGGTCTCGACGCTCTCCGACGACGACCTGCCGGGATCCCCGGGCGATCCCCAGAACACGCTCGTCGGCATGATGGTCGAGAATGTGCGCACGATGGTCACCGTCCTCGGCGGCGACGCATCGGCGCTGGATGGTTTCGATACGAGCAGCACGTGGCAACCGTCGGAGTAGACGCACTGGTCAGGTTGGAGGGCGTCGCCCTGGGCTACGAGGGCGTCGTCGCCCTACGTGATGTCGACCTCACCATCGCCCCGGGAGAACTGATCGGCATCGTTGGTCCCAGCGGCAGCGGCAAGACGACCCTGCTGCGCTCGCTGCTCGGCGAGCCCCAACTCTACGCGGGAACCGCCACGGTCGCCGACCAGACCAGGGTCGGCTATGTGCCCCAGGTCGAGACGGTCGACTGGAACTTCCCCATCACGGTCGAGCAGGTCGTGCTGCTCGGGCGCTGGCGAAGCCGTCGCTGGTTGCCCTGGGTCAGCCGCGCCGACCACGACCGGGCCCACGAAGTGATGGATCAGCTCGGCATCTCCGAGTTCGCCCATCGACCCATCCGCGCCCTCTCCGGAGGCCAACAGCAGCGAGCCTTCCTCGGCCGCGCCTTGGTCGGCTCGCCCGATCTCCTCCTGCTCGACGAACCGACCTCCGGCGTCGACATCAAGACCCGGCACGAGATCCTCCACCAGCTCGCCGGACTGAACACCGCCGGCGTCACCGTTGTCCTCACCACCCACGATCTCAACGGCGTCGCCTCGCACCTGCCGCGCCTGATCGCCCTGGGCGAGCAGACCGTCCTCGCCGACGGACCGTCGTCCGAGGTCTTGCAACCCGGCATCCTCGAACGCGCCTACGGCCAGCCCATGCTGGTCGTGCAGAGCGGCCACGAGACCTACGTGCTGCCGGTCCCGGAAGAGGCGCCCGGCGCGCACGGAGACGCGCTGCCGCCGCCCGAGGTCGTCAGCGTCGTCGGCCGCCCCGACAGCGACCAGGATTCCGACCCGACCCCCGACCCAGCTCCAGACCCAACCCCCTGACCATGCTTGAGCCGTTCGAGTTTGGCTTCATGCAACGGGCGATGATCGCAGCCACGCTGGTTGGCGGCGTGACCGCGGCCGTCGGTGTCTTCGTCATCCTCCGCCGCCTCGCCTACATCGGCCACGGACTCGCCCACAGCATCTTCGGCGGCGCCGTCGTCTCCTTCACCATCGGCTTCAACTTCTTCCTCGGCGCCAGCCTCTGGGGAGCCTTCAGCGTGTTCCTCATCAACCAGGCCGCCCGCCGCCGACAGATCGGCGGCGACGCCGCCATCGGCATCATCACCACCGCCGCCTTCGCCATCGGCATCGCCGTCATCTCACGAGCCCGCAGCTTCACCCGCGACTTCGAGGCCGCCCTCTTCGGCGAGATCCTCGGCATCACCACCCAGGACCTCTACGTCACGACCGGCATGGTTGTGCTCATCGCCCTGGTCCTCTTCCTGCTCTGGAAGCCGCTCGTCTTCATCACCTTCGACCACGACGTCGCCACCTCGTACGGCATCCCCGTCCGCTGGGTCGAGGCGATCTTCTCCCTCGCCCTCGCCGCTACCGTCGTCGCCGCCCTGCAGGTGCTCGGAGTCACGCTGATCGCCGCCGCGCTGGTCATCCCGCCCGTGGTCGCCCGGATGCTGACCGACTCGTTTCCGCGCATGTTCGTGATCGCCGTGATCATCGGCGCGCTCACCGGGTTCCTCGGCGTCTACGTCTCCTGGTTCGTCGATGTTTCCTCGGGAGCGACGGTCGTGCTCGTCCAGGCAGCGGTCTTCGCACTCACTCTGGGCTGGGGACTCATCGAGTCGCGCCGGGGCTTCAGCGCCGCCCGCCGAGCCGAACGCCTCGCCGGCCTCGAGCGCTCCCTCAACGACTGACCCTCGGCCTGTGGCAGATCATGCCTGGCTTGAGCTGAGGAACCAGGCAGAGGGTCCGACGCTCCGCCTCAGCCCACCCCGCTGAGGATCAGTCCCATCAGCGAGAGCGTCAGCGCCAGCATCAGCCCGATCCCCCACCGCATCCAGGCTTGTCCCGACTTCATCTCCGAGCGCAGATCGTCGATCCTCGCGTTCATCTCCGAGCGTAGATCGTTAATTCTCAGGTTCAGATCGTCAATCCTCTTACTCAGATCATCGATCCGAGTATTGACCTGACCGAGTGATCGCTGGAACTCTCCGGACCCAACCGGACGGCGATCCGCTTCAGGAACCTGCTCGCTGCTCGACACCATCTCGCACCTCGCCCCATCTGGATCACATGATACCGGAAGGATCATACCAACGCCTCGCCGGCCTCGAACGCTCCCTCAACGACTGACCGACTGGCTAGAGTCGGAACCAGTCGGCAACGTCCCTCCGTCCATAGAATCGTTTCATGCCCAGCCAGCCCAGTAACGGCCAGCCCAGTAACGGCCAACCCGGTAACGGCTCCGCCGACTCCATCGAGGATGCGCCCCCGCCCATCTTCGACCTCGCTGCTCTGGAAGAGGGACAGCCGTCTCTCGACCCCGAGACCCTGAGCCGTGTCACTCAGGCATTGGCCGAGATCGAGGGCCGCACCGAGGGCGGCTGGCTCTCCGACTGGCCGACCGCGCCGCCCGCCGAAACGCCGCCGCCGCTCGCCCTGGAACCGGCCCCACCGGGCTCGGCCTCGCCGCTGGCCGACCCGGCCGACCAGCCCGACTCGCCGCAGCCGCCGACCAGGACCATGCCCGCCGAACCGCCGGAACTCCTCGGTCTCACCGAGACCGAGGTCGCCCAGCGCATGGCGGACGGTCGCGTCAACCGCGACTCCTCGAAGCAGCGCTCCGACCTCGATGTCGTCCTGACCAACGTCTTCACCTACTTCAACATGGTCCTCTTCAGCCTGATCGGCATCCTGCTCATCCTCGCCATCACCGAGCGCAAGACCGATCATCTCCAGGACGCCGCCTTCGTCGGCATGGTCGTCCTCGCCAACGTCCTCGTCGGAACCTTCCAGGAGCTGCGCGCCACCCGCAAGCTGCGCCAGCTCGTCGCCCTCACCGCGCCGACCGCGACCGTCGTCCGCCAGGGCTTCGAGCGCGAGATCCCCGCCACCGACGTCGTCGCCGACGATCTGCTCGTCCTGCGCAGCGGCGACCAGGTCGTCGCCGACGGCCCCATCGTCTGGGACGAGGCCGAACTCGACGAGTCGATCCTCACCGGCGAGACCAGCTCGGTCCGGCGCGGCCCCGGCGACCCCATCGAGTCGGGCGCATTCTGCGTCGGCGGCTCCTGCTACTACCAGGCCACGCACGTCGGCGACCAGTCCCGCGCCGTGCGCGAAACCCGCGACGCCCGCGAGCTCAAGCGCACCGAGACCCCGCTCCAGCTCCGCTTCAAGCGCATCCTCGACGGCCTCATCGTCGCCACCGCCATCCTCGGCCTGCTCATCCTGATCTCCTTCCTGATCACCGGCCGCGAGTTCGACGAGGCGGTCAAGGCCACCATCGCCACCGCCACCTCCGTCGTCCCCGAAGGGCTGATGCTCGGCTTCACCGTCGCCTTCGCCGTCGGAGCCCTGCGCGTCTCCCGACTCGGAGCGATCGTCCAGGACAACACCGCCGTCGAGGCTCTCAACTACCTCGACACCATCTGCCTCGACAAGACCGGCACGATCACCGCCAACCGCCTCCAGGTCGACGACGTCCGCTGGGCCCCCGGCGGACGCTCCCTCGCCGGCTGGCTGGGCGCCTTCGCCGTCTCGACCTCGGCCAACAACAAGACCGCCGAGGCGCTCGCGGCCGCCTTCGCCGCCCAGACCAACGGCGCCCGGCCGGTCGCCGACGAACCGTTCAACTCCGAGCGCCGCTGGAGCGCCGCCCGCCTCCATCTGGCCGGCGAGGAGCGCGTCTTCGTGCTCGGCGCTCCCGAGCGGCTGCTCCGCGCCGGCGAGGGCGAGGGCGACGATGACGAGACGCGCGCCGAGCTGCTCTCCGAGTACGAGCTCGCCGCCCGCCGCGGCCTCCGTGGCGTCGCCTTCGCCGAGGCCGCCGCCATGCCCGATCCCGAGACCGACACCCTGCCCCCAATGCGCGTCGTCGCCCTGATCACCGTCGCCGACGAACTCCGAGCCGAGATCGCCAACGCCTTCCGCATGATGGACGAGATCGGCATCGAGCCCAAGATCATCAGCGGCGACAACCCCGCCACCGTCGCCGCCCTCGTCCAGCAGCTCGGCATCCGACTGCCGGGCGGACTGATCACCGGCTCCGCCCTCGAACGCCTCAACGACGACGAATTCGCCGACGCCGTCGAGCAGAACTCCGTCTTCGGACGCATCGCGCCCCAGCAGAAGGAGCGGATCGTGGCCGCGCTGCAGGACAACGACCACTACGTCGCCATGGTCGGCGACGGCGCCAACGACGTCCGAGCCCTGCGCCAGGCCGACGTCGGCGTGGCCATGGAGTCCGGCGCCAACACGGCCAGGGGCGTCGCCTCGATCGTCCTCCGCAACGACTCCTTCGAGGCGCTGGTCAAGGGCTCCGCCGTCGCCCAGAGCGTGCTCGGCAACGCCTCCCAGCTCTCCAAGCTGTTCGTCACCAAGAGCTTCTACGCCTTCCTCATCATCTTCATCTCCAACATGATGGGCCTCGAGTTCCCCTTCCTGCCCCGACACGGCTCGCTGACCGCACTGTTCACCCTCGGCGTGCCCGCCGTCTTCATCACCCTCACCCGACCGCCGCGCTCCGCCGGCCGCGACTTCCTCTCCTCCACCATGCGCTTCGCCATCCCCGCCTCGCTCGCCCTCGCCGTCTCCGCCGTCGCCGTCCACCTGCTCACCGAGGGCATCCTCGGACGCCCCGTCGAGGACGCACGCACCCTCGTCTCCACCACCATCGGCATCGTCGGACTCGCCTACATGGTCGAGGTCATCGGCTACCAGGGCGCGACCCGCGAGAACCTGATGCGACCCGCCCTCGTCACCTTCTTCGGCGTCGCCCTGCTCGGCGTCTTCATCCTCACCCTCTACACGCCGCCGCTGCGCAACTTCTTCGACTTCTCCCCGCTCTCCGCCGCCGAGTGGGCGATCGTCGCCGTCGCCGTCGCCGCCGCCCTCGCCGGCAAGTGGCTGCTCTCGACCTACGCCGCCCAGATCATGCGCCGACTCACCGGCCAGGCCTACGAGGAAGCCGCCGCCCGCGGCCGAGCGAATTAGAGGGCGGTCGAGCCAACTAGTCCCCGTCAATCAGTCCCCGTACAGCTCCGCCAGCTCCGGATCCTTCGCCGACAGCATCTCCGCCAGGTCCAGCAGCACCTGGCACTGCTTGTACGTCGCGTCGTCCTGCATCTTGCCGTCGACCACCGCCACGCCGCCCGATCCGCCCGCCTCCTCCATCGCCGCGACCACCCGGCGCGCGAACGAGACCTCCTCCGGATTCGGCCGGAAGACCGCCTTCGCGATCGGGATCTGGTTCGGATGCAGCGTCCAGGCGCCCACGCAGCCCAGGATGAACGCCGCCCGGAACTGGTCCTCGCAGCCGACCGGATCCGAGAAGTCGCCGAACGGCCCGTAGAACGGGTAGATCTCGTTCGCCGCGCAGGCGTCGATCATCCGCGCCAGCGTGTAGTGCCACGGATCCTGGATGTAGGACGTGCGCGCCGCCGACTCGTCCTCCGGGTCGGCGTCGGTGCGCACCACGTAACCCGGATGCGGCCCGCCCACGCGCGTCGTCTTCATCCGCCGCGACGCCGCCAGGTCGGACGGCCCCAGGCTCATCCCCTGCAATCGCGGACTCGACTGCGCGATCGCCTCCACGTTCGACACGCCCTGCGCCGTCTCCAGGATCGCGTGGATCAGGATCGGCCGGCTCAGGCCGTTGCGCGCCTCCAGCTGCGCCAGCAGCAGGTCGAGGAAGCGAATCTCCTCCGGTCCGTTGACCTTGGGCAGCATCACCGTGTCCAGCGCCCCGCCGATCTCCGCCGTCAGCTCCAGCATGTCGTCGAGGAACCAGGGGCTGTCCACCGCGTTGACCCGCGTCCACAGCTTCGTCGCCCCCAGGTCCAGCGTCCGCCCCACCTCGATCAGCCCGGCCCGCGCCGCCTCCTTGGCCCCCGGCGGGATCGCATCCTCAAGATTCCCCAGCAGGATGTCGACCGTCGGCGCAAGCTGCGGCAGCCGCTTGCGGATCCGCTCGTTGGAAGGATCGAAGAAGTGGATCATCCGCGAGGGATACGTCGGAATCGCCAGCGGAGGATCAGGAGCGCCAAGCGCCAGCGGCCGGAAGAACTGTCGAGGAACGGGCATAACAACAACTCCCCAATACAGGCCTGAGCCTATGCCCGAACCAACCTAAGCGCAGCGCCGCTTCCCCCCGTTCCCTCATTCCCACATCAGCCAACCAGAACACAACAACGGAACCCACGTTCATATACCATCAACCCAAACAACCGTTCACAGAAAGGACATCCCATGTCAGCCGTCACCGCAATCCACGCCCTCCGGCCCGCCAACAAGGTCAACCCGCCGCTCGCCTACACCCGGCAGGCGATCATCGACCAGCTCTGCCACCAGGCCACCAACGGACCCGCCTACGTCCAGCACAGCGCGACCAAGGCCCTGGCCCGCACCAGCGGCCTCTACGAGGCCGGCCGACTGATCGGCCGCCAGGCCTTCGATGCCGCCGTCCGACGGGCCGAGCAGCTCACCGCCGACGTCGTCGAACAGGTCGCCGAGGCCACGGGCAAACTCAAGACCGGCTACGCCCGCGTCGTCGAACTCCAGAACGGCGCGGAAGTCACCGAGGAAGACCTCGGCAGCTTCGCCCGGCTCTTCAAGAAGACGAACGACGAAGAAGACGAGGAAGGATCCAACCATGACGAGGACGAACCACCCTAATCCTGACGGCCCGCTGCTCGGCGTCCTCGGGCGGCTCCACGGCGAACGCGGTTTTTTTCCGACCGATCGCCAGCTCGAACTCTATGAAGCGCTCCTCAGCGCCCCCTGTCCGCCCGAAAGTCAGAATTCCGGCGCGGACCGCCTCACCCTGCCCAACGGTGGTGACCGGCTCACCCTACTCGGCTACGGCGGCGCCATGGGCGGCGGCAAGACCCGCGCCATCGCCGAACTCGCCATCGACGCCGCCCTCGCCTTCCCCGGCACCAACATCCTCGTCGCCCGACACCACCTCTCCGACCTCTCCTCCACCACGATGAAGGAGTTCTTCGACGTCTGCCCGCCCGAGCTGATCCAGCGCCGACAGCAGGCCCCCACCCAGCTCGTCCAGCTCCGGCTCCCCGAGTGGCCCGCCGGCCAGACCTCCACCGTCAACTTCCGACACCTCTCCGACTGGCCCGGACTCGGCTCACAGCAGTACGGCGCTGTCCTCATCGACGAGGCCGGACAGGTCGACGAGGACGCCGCCCTGATGCTGCTCACCCGCCTCCGCCATCCCGCCCAGCCCCAGCGCTGGTTCGTCGCCGCCTCCAACCCCTGGCCCGGCTGGTTCCAGCACTGGTTCGTCCGCCGCGAACTGCCCGAAGACGCCCTCCGGCAGGCCAGCGGACAGGTCGCCTTCATCCCCGCCAAAATCGCTGACAACCCCCACCTGCCCGCCAACTACGCCGAGCTCAACCACGCGCTCATGCCCCAGCTCTGGCGCGACCGCTTCATCGAGGGACGCTTCGACGCCCTGATGGGCCGCGTCTACCCCGACTTCGATCCCGCCCTCCACCGCTGGGACGGCCCCCTGCCCCGCTTCCACCGCTTCATCGGCGGTCTCGACTTCGGCGGCCAGACCGCGCACTCCCACTACACCGCCGCCATCGTCGCCGGCCTCGTCAAACCCGCCCGTGCGCCCGCCGAGCAACTGACCCGCGAGGATCGCGCCTGGATGCGCTCTCGCGGCGCCGCCATCCGGCCCGCTCCGCCGCCCGCCTTCACCCTGATCCGCCTCGCCGAGTTCGAGGACCGCGGACCCGGCGTCACCCAGCGCCTCGAACAGTTCCAGCGCGACTGCCGCCGCCGCTTCGGACCCATCCGCTGGTCCGCCGACCGCTCCCAGTCCGCCTGGATCGACCACCAGAAGCGCCAGGGCGTCAGGGTCGTCCCCTCGCGCGGCGGCGCCGGCTCCGTCCACTACGGCCTCACCCTCGTCGCCGACCGCCTCAGCGCCGACCCGCCCACCTCCTTCTACACCCCCGACCTCATCCAGTTCCCCCGGCGCATGAGCGAGTACGTCTGGGATCAGCGAGAGGACGACCCCGACCCCAGGCCGCGCAAGAAGAACGACGACCTCCTCGACGCCGACCGCTACATGCACGAACTCATCCCTCCAACCAGGATCCCCCGCCACCGCCAATTCCGCATTAACCACCCCACCACCTGGACCACAACATGACCCCGCCCCCACCCAACCCCAGCCCAACCCCCACCCAACTCCGCGGCATCGCCCCCGGGTTTCCGCAGCGAGAGGAAACAGGGAGGCTGCGGTTAGTATTTTCGCATTGGTTCGCTAGTAGAGACGGGATTTGCGATGGCTATCGATCTGACCCTGGGCGCCGTGCTGCCGACGAACGAAATCGGCGCCGATCCGTCCGCAATCCGCGACTTCGCCCAGGCCGTTGAGGGCATGGGCTTCGACCACCTGCTGATCTACGACCACGTGCTGGGCGCGGATCCGTCGGTCCACCGGATGTCCGGCCCCTACACCGACGAGCACCCCTTCCACGAGGTCTTCGTCACCCTCGGCTTCATCGCCGCCTGCACCCGCAATCTGGGTCTGGCCACCTGCGTGCTCGTCCTGCCCCAGCGGCAGACGGCGCTGGTCGCCAAGCAGGCCGCCCAGCTCGCCGTCCTCTCGGGCGAGCGTTTCCGCCTCGGCGTCGGCAGCGGCTGGAACCAGGTCGAGTACGAGGCGCTGGGCGAAGACTTCTACAACCGCGGACGCCGCCAGGAAGAGCAGATCGAGCTGATGCGCGCGCTCTGGTCCAACCACCTGGTCGACTTCGAGGGCGAATTCCATCAGGTCACGGCGGCCGGAATCGAACCGCGTCCGGCGGAGCCGATCGAGGTCTGGTTCGGCGGCGGGCACGACCGCCAGCTGCGCCGCACGGCCAGGATCGGCGACGGCTGGTTCCCCGTCGGTCCGCCCAACGCCGACTCGGCCGCGATGGTCGAGGCCCTGCGCGGCTACCTCGCCGACAACGGCCGCGACCCGGACGGCTTCCCGATGGAGCCCCAGGCCCAGTTCCGCGGCGGAAACCCGGAGCTCTGGGTCTCGCACGCCCAGAAATGGGCCGAGCTCGGAGCCACGGCAATCTCGATCGCCACGATGAACGCCGGCCTGCCCGACATCGACGCCCACATCGAAGCAGTCCGCGAGTACCGAGAGGCGGTCACGGCCTAAGAAGAACGGCCCTGCGCCGCGACCGCCGCAGCCGCCTCGGCGGCGGCCGCCTCACCGGCCAGATAGCGGCGCTCGACCACCCGCAGCCCGGCGTCGAGCGTGTAGGCGAGCGGCATCCCGGTAGGGATGTTGAGTTCGACGATCTCCTCATCGGAGATCGACTCAAGGTGCTTGACGATCGCCCGGATGCTGTTGCCATGCGCCGCGATCAGCAGTCGCTGACCGCCCTGCAGAGCGGGCGCGATCTCCGACTCCCAGCAGGGCAGCACGCGCTCCAGGGTGAGCTTGAGCGACTCGGCGGCGGGCAAATCCGCCGCCGGAATCCGCGAGTAGCGGCGGTCGAAGCGGGGGTGATCGGGATGCTCGTGATCGAGCACCGGCGGCGGGATGTCATAGGAGCGTCGCCAGATCCGGACCTGCTCCTCACCATGCTGTGCCGCCGTCTCGGACTTGTTCAGACCCTGCAGTCCGCCGTAGTGACGCTCGTTCAGACGCCAGTCGCGCTGGACCGGCAGCCACGAGGCGTCGAGCTCGTCAAGGATGATCCACAGCGTGTGGATCGCGCGCCTGAGCACCGAGGTCCAGGCCGCGTCGAACTCGATGCCCGCCTCACGGATCTGCTGCCCCGCGCTGTGCGCCTCGGCCACGCCCTGCTCGGTCAGCGGCACGTCAATCCAGCCGGTGAAGCGGTTCTCAAGGTTCCACTGGCTCTGCCCGTGGCGGACGAGCACCAGATTGGCGGCGGGCGAGTCGGCCGACATGCGCACAGGCTACCCTGCGCTTGCCGGAAATCAGGTCGGAGGAGGTGCCGTGACTGACCCGGAGCGCTCGTCGGACACCGTCTTCGGCGCCATCGTCCGCGGCGAGATCCCCGCCGACATCGTCTACGAGGACGAACACTGCATCGCCTTCCGCGACCTCAATCCGCAGGCGCCGACGCACGTGCTCGTGATCCCGCGCGCCGGGATCAGCGGACTACAGGAGGCCGACCGGGCCGAGGCGTCGCTATTGGGACACCTGATGCAGGCGGCGCAGACCGTGGCCCGCCAGGAGGGGCTGGAGGAGCAGGGCTGGAGAGTGGTGGTCAACGTGGGCGAGGACGCCGGGCAGACGGTGGCGCATCTGCACCTGCACGTGCTCGGCGGCCGCAGGCTCAGCTGGCCTCCGGGCTGAGGCGCTGAGATCAGTCGATGGAGGCGCTGCTCGAGGTTCGCGAGCTGGACAAGCGCTTCGGCGGTCTGCGCGCCTGCGATCGGGCGACGTTCGAGATCGAGAGCGGCAAGATCGCCGGGATGATCGGCCCGAACGGCGCCGGCAAGACAACGGCCTTCAACTGCGTGGCCGGGTTCCTCAAGCCCGACGGCGGGCAGGTCCGCTTCGCCGGCGAGGACGTCACCGGTCTGCCGCCGCATCGGATGTTCGATCGGGGGCTGGTGCGGACCTTCCAGATCCCGCAGGGGCTGGAGACGATGACGGTGCTGGAGAACCTGATGCTGGCCGGCGAGGAGCAGTCGGGCGAGGCGGCCTGGATGAACTGGCTGCTGCCGGGGCAGGTGCGCCGCGAGGAGGAGCGCCTCGAGGCGCGCGCGCACGAGGTGCTGGAGCAGACCCAGCTGGGCCACCAGGCCTACATCCGCGCGGGGGCGCTCTCGGGCGGTCAGCGCAAGCTGCTGGAGCTGGCCCGGGCGCTGATGGCCGAGCCGAAGATGATCCTGCTGGACGAGCCGAGCGCAGGAGTCAATCCGGCGCTGATCGTGCGGCTCTCAGAGCACATCCGCGACTTGCGCGAGCGGCTGGGCCTGACCTTCCTGATCATCGAGCACAACCTCGACTTCGTCCGCCAGCTCTGCGATCCGGTGGTGGTGATGGCGCAGGGACGGGTGCTCGACGTGGGCGCGCCCGACGACGTGCTGGCTAACCCCGAGGTCCAGGCCGCCTACCTGAGCGGACAACGCCGGTGACGAATCAGGAAGACGGGCAGTCACAGGCGGCGACGGGCGAGCGCCAGCCGTTCCTCCAGGTGGAGGGCTTCAGCGGTGGCTACGTTGACGGGATCGACATCATCCACGACGTCGGGCTGGAGCTTTACCGGGACGAGATCCTGACGATCATCGGTCCCAACGGCGCCGGGAAGTCGACGCTGCTCAAGGCGATCGTGGGGGCGCTGCCGTTCGAGCGCGGGCGGCGCAGCTTCCAGGGCGAGGACGTCAGCGGCTGGCCAACGCCGCGGATGATCGCAGCCGGAATCGGCTACGTGCCGCAGGTCGACAACGTGTTCACCTCGCTCTCGATCCGCGAGAACCTCGAGATGGGCGGTTACATGAGGCGCAGCGGTCTGCAGCAGCGGATCAGCGAGGTGCTGTCGATGTTCCCCGATCTCGAACACCGACCGGGCGAGCGGGCCAGCCGGCTCTCGGGCGGTCAGCGGCAGATGCTGGCGATGGCCCGGGCGCTGATGCTGGATCCGGTGATGCTCTGCCTGGACGAGCCGACGGCGGCGCTCGCGCCGGCGACGCGGGGAGAGCTGTTCGCGCGCATCTACCGGATCCACTTGTCTGGCGTGGGCATCCTGATGGTCGAACAGAACGCGACCGAGGCGCTGGTCTGGTCGGACCGCGGGGTGGTAATGGTCGACGGCGAGAAGGCGCTGGAGGGCAGCGGCACCGAGATGCTGACCAGCCCGGAGGTCGGCCGCGCCTTCCTCGGCCAGACCGAGGGCGAGGGCTTCGCGATTGAAGAGGGGAGCGGGCCATAGAAATCGCGCAACTGGTCACGGTCGGGATCATCGTCGGCTCGATCATCGCGCTCGGCGCGATGGGCCTGACGCTGGTCTTCGGAGTGCTGGGGATCGCCGACTTCGCGCACGGCGACAAGATGGGCTGGGGCATGTTCCTGGCCTTCTTCATCGTCTCGTCGGAGGGCGCGAACCTGGGCTTCGCCGGCGGACGCTTCGGCTCGCTCTCCTTCGGCTGGGGTCTGATCGTCGGTCTGCTGGTGGCGATGATCGGCGTGGCGCTGATCTCGGTGGTGCTGGAGCGGCTGGTCTTCCGGCGGCTGCGGGTCTCGGGCGGTGGCTTCTTCGTCTTCGCCATCGCCTCGCTCGGCATGTCGATCATGCTGCGCGCAATGATCCAGCTGATCTGGGGTCCGTCCAACTTCCGCTACACGCCGGGCATCCACCCGGCGGTCGAGGTCTTGGGGGGGATCAAGGTCAAGCCCGATCATTTCTTCATCGTCGGAGTCACGATCCTGGCGGCGGTGCTGCTCTACTGGTTGCTCTACCGGACCAGGTTCGGCAAGGCCATGCGCGCCACGGCCGACAATCCCGGGCTGGCCGAGGCGTCGGGGATCGACACGGACCGGATCCGGGTGGGCACCTGGATCATCGCCGGGATCCTGGGCGCGTTGGCCGGAGTGATGCTGGGTCTGCAGGCTGAGGTCCGCTTCGACGCCGGCTTCCGCCTGCTGCTGCCGCTGTTCGCCGCCGTGATCCTGGGCGGGATCGGCAATCCCTGGGGCGCGCTGATCGGCGGGCTGACGGTCGGCATCGCGCAGGAGGTCTCGACGCAGTGGATCAACACGGGACTCAAGCCGGGCATCCCGTTCGTGATCGTGATCGTCGTGCTGCTCTTGCGGCCTCGCGGTCTGTTCGGACAACAGCGATGAGGGCACGTTGATATGGAGCACCTGATCGTCACTCTGGTCACGTTCGATGGGGCCGTCAACTGGACGGTGGGCTTCCTGACGACGGTGGCGATCTTCGCGATCCTGGCGCTGGCGCTGAACATCCAGTGGAGCGTCGGCATCCTCAACTTCGGCGTGGCGGCGTTCTTCATGGTGGGCGCGTACGTCTCGGCGGTGCTGACCCTGCCCGCGCCGGAGGGACTGGAGTCCTACGTGGCCGGCTGGGGCATCCCGATCCCGCTGGGCTGGCTGTTCGCGATGGTGGCCGGGGCGGTGCTGGCGATCCTGCTGGGCATCCCCACGCTGCGGCTGCGCGACGATTTCCTCGCGATCGCAACGATCGGCGTGGCGGCGATCCTACGCAGCATCGCCAACTCGGTCGAGGGCCTGGTCAATCGCAGCCGCGGACTGAACGGGGTCGACGGGTTCCTCGAGGACCAGGTGCAGGGCGGCGACTACCGCTGGGTCGAGCTGGCGATCGCGCTGGTCGTCCTGCTGGCCGTCTACTGGCTGGTCTCGCGGGCGACGGCGTCGCCCTGGGGCCGCGCGCTGCGCGCGATCCGCGACAACGAGGACACGGCCAGGGCGTCGGGCAAGAACACGGTCCGTTTCCGCATGGGTGCATTCATCCTGGGCGCGATGCTGATGGGCTTGGCGGGGGCGATCTACGCGCACCGAAGCGGGACAATCTCGCCGCTGACCTTCTCGGATCTGCTGGGAACGTTCTTCGTCTGGACGATGCTGATCGTGGGCGGCAGCGGGAATCACCGGGGCGCAGTGCTGGGCGCGGTCGTGGTCGGCTTCTTCTGGTTCGGTACGCCGCTAATCCAGGAGAGCTTGCCCGACTGGCTGGGCAGCCGCGTCTTCCAGGTGCGGCAGTTGCTGATCGGCCTGTTGATTGTGGTCTTCCTGCTCTGGCGTCCGCAGGGTCTGCTGGCCGAGCGGGATCGGGTCAGCCGGTTCGTGTCGGAAGGTCCGGACGATCGATCGGATGGGGCCGGTTCGATCTGGCAGCGGCTGCGAAGCGCGGTCTCGCGTTGAGCCAGACGAATCGGCTGCTAGGGCGTGAGCTTGATGGGGATTCGGCGCAGGATTTCGACCTCTCCATCGGCGGTGAACTGCCAGACGCCGATGGTGAAGTGGGTGATGTCGCCGCGCTCGTCCCAGTCGAGACTGGAGACCGCGCCCTCGTAGTCGATCTCGCGGCCATCGCGCAGCGCGTCCAGCGCCTGAGCGAGTTCGGCGGCGGTCAGCTTGATCCCTTGCCCGTTGCTGATCTGTCGGAGCTGGTCGCGGATCGCGGGGCCGTCGGTCGACCAGGCGGCCTGTGCGGCGAGGGCCAACGAGATCGTCGCGTCATAGACGGAGGGCACGTAGGAGACGTTGGCCGGCGGCTGTTGGCCCCACATGGCGGTGTAGCCGTCGATGAAGAACCCGGCCGATTCGGTCGTTTCGCCGAGGGTCGGTGCGGTGCCGATCAGACCGGTGGCGATGTCAGGGCCGAGGGCGTCGAAGAGGCTGCGGCTCTGCCCGCAGTCGCCGAGCAGGAAGCGGTCGAACGAACCGCTTTGCAGCGATTCGCCGATCAGCGTGGCGGCCTCGCTCCAGCATCCGAGGACCAGCAGAAGGGTTGCGCCGAAGTCGACCGCCTGGCGGATCTCGGGCAGGTAGGAAGCTCCGTTGACGTGATCGATCGGGAGCGCGATCGATTCGGCGGTCGAGCTGCGCAGGACTTCGTCGGCCAGTCCCTTGCCCCAGGCGTCGTCGCGGTGGAGGATCGCGATTCGCTGATGTTCCTGCTCCTGGGCCAGGTCGGCCAGCACGGCTCCCTGGCCGGCGCCGTCGGAGGGGGAGGTGCGGAAGAAGAAGTCGCCGGGGTCCGCGTCGGTCAGGGCGGGCGAGGTCGCCGATGGGCTGATGGTGGGGATGCGCAGCGGGTTGGAGATGTGCTCGGAGATGATCAATGAGGTGGAGCTGAAGGTCGGGCCGACGAACGCGTGGACACCCTCTTCCTCGACCAATCTCCGAGCCGAGGCGATGATGAACTCCTCGTCGAGATTGAAGTCCGCGATGATCCCGACGACGGGGCGTCCAAAGACGCCGCCGGCGGCGTTGACGTGGGCGATCGCGAGTTTGAACGCCCGGCGGCGGTCGACGGCCGCTCCGTGGACGGTCTGCAGGAGCGCGATCTTGAGCGGTTCTACGCTCGTTGCCGCTTCGGAGAGGCGGATCGAAGTGCTGTGGCGCCAGCGGCCGATCTCCGCGCCGGGCTCGAGGAAGCGAGCGTCGGGCGTGATGTAGTCGCCCCAACCGTCGCTGCCGCGTCGTTGCAGGGCGACTTCGGTGCGGCCATCGTCGAGGGGACGAGCCGCGATCCGCAGCTCGCCGGCCGAGGTCGCTGCGGAAGGGTCATGACCGTCTCCGCTGGCCAGCTGCCATGCGAGGACCGCGATCAGGGCGACGGCGGTGATCGCGGCGATGAACCTGAAGGGGTGCAGATGTGTGATCAGACGCAACTCAACGCTCCGATCGGGTCGCTGGGGCTCACTCTCCGTAGGGGATGACGCCGGTGTCCTCGATACCGCCCTGGGCAGTGAAGCGCCAGATGCCGACATAGCCCCGGGCGAGGTCGCCGTGTTCGTCCCATTCGAGCGATTGGGCGGCGCCCTCGTAGTCGAGGTCTTCGCCGTTACGGGCGGCTTCAAGGCCGAGTCGGATGCTGCCGATGTCGGCCAGGACGACCTGGCCGGGTGCGCCGCCTATGCGGCGGAGCTGGTCGCGGATGGCCGCGCCGTCGGTGGAGCCGGCGGCTTCGGCGGCGAGGGCGAAGGCGATGGTCGCGTCGTAGGCCTGCTTGGTGTAGGGGAAGCCGTAGGGGCGGTCGTACTCATCGATGAACGCGGACTCCCAGAGCAAGGCCGACTCGGTGCCCGGCGCGGTGCCCGGCGCGGTGCCGTGCATGTCGGCCAGATATTCGGGGCCGATCGCATCGATCAGGCCCGGATTGCGGCTGGTCGGTCCGAAGACGAAGCGCTTGTAGAGTCCATTCTCAATCGATTCACGGAGGATGATCGTTCCCTCAGGCACGTAGGCGAGCATGACCAGGGCCTCGGGCTGGTTCTGCAGCGATTGCTGGATCTCGCTGAGGTAGGTGGTCTGCTGGGGGGTGACGGCGACCTTGACGACCTGTCCGCCCCAGGTCTCGACGAAGGCTTCAGCGAATGAGTCGGCAATGCCCTGCCCCCAGGCGTCGTCGCGATAGATCACGCCGACGTTGGCGTAGCCCTGCTCGTTGACGAGCTGGGCCAGGGCCGGTCCCTGGACCTTGTCGTTGAGCGTGGCGCGGAAGAGGAAGTCGTTGTCGGCAGCGACGGCGAGCTGGGGCGAGGATGAGGCAGGCGAGATCTGGGGGACTCGGGCCGGGCCGGTGATGCTCTCGGCGACAGCCAGCGAGTTGGTGCTGGAGTGGGCGCCGACAATCACGTGCGCGCCCTCGATCTCGATCATGCGGCGCGCTTCTTCGATGGCGATGGTCGGATCGGTGTTGGTGTCGCCGATGACGAACTCGACAGGTTGTCCGAAGACACCACCGGCCGCGTTGATGTGCTCGATCGCGAGGAGGAAGCCCTCGCGCATCTCGACGCCGATCTCGGCCAGTCCGCCGGTGAGGTCGCCGAGGAAGGCGATCTTCAGCGGACCCGGTTCAGCGCTCTGGTGAATCGTCTGTTCAGCGGTTTGTCCCTCAGCCTGGACCTGGGCTTGCTGCGATTCACTCTCGGAACCACAAGCGACCAGTAGGGCAGTCACGGCCGAGAGGCAGAGGAGCAGGATCAGACGCATAGAGAGTCCAGAAGCGATTGAAATGATCAACTCGACGTGAGCTTATCCAAAACTCCTACTCGGCAACGAATTCGAACACATCAACGTCAGTGATGGAGCCATCAGCGGTGAACTTCCAGACGCCGATGTATCCGCTCGTGATATCGCCGTTGCGGTCCCAGTCAATCGTTCCCGCCGCCCCCTCATAGTCGACGTCGGCGCCGGCCGCCGCAGCGGCCAGTCCGGCGGCGAGGCTCGCCGGCTGCGCGATCACGATCTGCCCGGGCCCCGAACCGATCCGTCGCAATTGATCGCGAATCGCAACCCCGTCGCTCGATCCCGCAGCCTGAGCAGCGATCGCGATTGCGATCGTGGCGTCATACGCCTCCTTGATGTACGGCCGCCCAGGAGGCTCGCCATGTTCGGCGGTGAAGGCGTTGAGCCAGGCGCGCGATGAATCGTTCTCCGGGGCCGACGCCACATAGGTGCCGTGCATTCCGTCCAGCGCTTCCGCGCCGATCGCTTCAGGCAAGCTGAGACTGCGGGCGGCGGCGGTGAACACGAACTGGTCGTAGTAGCCCTGCTCCAGCGCTTCACGCAGGATCACAATGCCTTCAGGCGGAAAGATCACCAGGACGAGCGCTTCGGCGCCGCTGCGCGTGGATTGCTGAAGCTCGGAGATGTAGGTGGTTGCCTCGGGGTTGATTCCGATCGTCTCGATGGAGCCGTGCCAATTCTCACGGAAGGCCTCCGCCATGCCCTGGCCAACCGCATCATCCCTGTAGATCAGCGCGACATTGTTGAAGCCCAGATCGCGCGTCAGCTGGGCCAGGTAGACGCCTTCCACGCGATCGGCGAGCGCGACCCGAAAGAGGAAATCGTCGTCCTCGGCGACGGTGAGTTGAGAGGAGTTCGCCGTTGGTGAGATCACCAGAACCTGCGCCGCCGCCGTTACCGACTCCGTAATCGCCAGACTCATGGCGCTTGACATTGGACCGACGATCCCGTGCACCCGCTCGATCTCGACGAGGCGCCTCGCCTCTTCAACCGCGAACGTCGGGTCTGTGCGGTCGTCGCCGATCGCCGATTCGACGGGCATGCCCCAGACGCCACCCGCCTCGTTGATGTGTTTGATCGCCAGATCAAAGCCCTTCTGCATCTCCGGCGCCCACTCTGCCAGCGGTCCGCTGTAGTCGAGCATCAGGCCGAGTTTGAGCGGCGTGGTCGGCAAGTTGGAGGCTTGTTCTGGTTCCGCCTGCTCCTGCGGATCGGCGCCGACGGCCTGCTCAGCCGGTGCCTGACCGCTCGAGCAGGCAGCGAAAAGCAGCACGGCAGCGGTCGCCGCCAGAACCAGGGAACGACTCATTCGACCGCTCAATCAGGTCGAGCGGGGCTGTGGTTCGGCCCCATGGGACTGGCCGACTACTCGGCCAGGTCGAAGGCAGTCACGCTGATCTCGACGATCTCGCCGCCCTGATAGGCCCAGACGCCGATGTAGCCGGAGGTGATGTCGCCGTTCTCGTCCCAGTCGAGGGTGGTGGCGGCGCCTTCGAGGTCGACCTCCCAGCCTTGGGCGACGGCAGCCAGTGCGGCGCCGACGCCTTCTCCGCCGATTGCGTAGGGATCGCCCGGCGGACCGGCGACAGTGCGGAGACTGTCGCGGATCGCTGCTCGATCGAGCGATCCGGCGGCCTGAGCGGCTACGCCGATCGCGACGGCTGCGTCGTAGGCCTCGGCCACGAAGGGCAAGGGCGACAGCTCGCCATACTCGGCGATGTAGGACTGGTTGAAGAGCAGCAGAGCGGGAGATTCGGGTCCCGGTGCGGGTGCGGTGCCCTTCATGCCGTCGAGGTACTCGCCGCCGATGGCGTCGACGAGGTCTTGGCTCTTGCTGCCGTCGACGAAGAGGAACTCGTCGAACAGGCCTTGCTCAAGCGCCTCGCGGATGAAGATCTCGGCTTCCTGGGGGAAGGCGATGACGATCAGCACTTCGGCGTCGTTGTCGGCCGCCTGCTGCAGCTCGGCCAGGTACGAGGCCTGGCGTGGCTCGATGGAGACGAGGTTGGCGTCGCCGCTCCAGGCGGCGTCGAACGCTTCGGCCAGTCCCTGACCGTAGGGGTCGTTGAGGAAAATCACGCCGACGTTGGTGTAGCCCTCGTCGGCGGCGAGCTGGGCTAGGACCGGGCCCTGGGCGGCGTCGGAGACGGTGCTGCGGAAGAGGAAATCGTTGTCATCGGCGATGGTGAGCTGGGGCGAGGTGGCCGAGGGCGAGATCACGAGGACGCCCGCGTCGGCTGCGACGGACTCGACGACGGCCAGGGTGATCGAGGAGGCCAGCGGCCCGACGATGGCGTGGACGCCCTCAACCTCGATCAGCCGCCGGGTTTCCTCGGTGGCCTGGGTTGGATCGAGCGCCGTGTCGCCGGTGACGAGTTGGACCGGATGGCCGAGCACGCCGCCGCCGTCGTTGAGCTGCTTGATAGCCAATTCGACGCCGGTCTGGATCGATGGGCCGAACTCGGCGAGCGGGCCGGAGAAGTCGGCCAACAGACCGATCTTGAGCGGCTCGTCGGCGACAACAGCCGCCGATTGCTGATCGTCCGAGGCGCTGGGGGTGGCGACCATGGGTCCGCCGCTGAGGTCGAAGGCGGTGACGCTTACCTCTTCGATTGTCCCGTCGACGTACTGCCATACACCGATGTAGCCCGAAGTCACATCGCCGTTGCCGTCCCAATCGAGCGAGGTGGCGGCGCCGGCGTAGTCGATCTGGTCGCCGCTGCGGATCGCGTCCAACGCCGCAGCGATGCCCTCGGCCCCGGCGGAAACGGATTCGCCCGGAGGCACGGCGGCGTTGCGCAGGTTGTCGCGGATCGCGTCGGAGTCGACGGAACCGGCCAGTTCGGCGGCCAGGCCGACGGCGATGGCGGCGTCGTAGGCCTCGCGGATGAAGGGCAACGGCGAGAGTTCGTCGTACTCGGCGATGTAGGCCTCGTTGAAGGCGCGCAGCGAGTCGGATTCCGGTCCAGCGGCGGGCGCGGTGCCCTGCATACCGTTGAGGTAATCGCCGCCGATCGCGTCGATCAGGTCCTGGCTCTTGGTGCCGTCGACGAAGAGGAAGTGGTTGAAGAGGCCCTGTTCCAGGGCTTCGCGAAGGAAGACTTCGGCCTGCTGGGGGAAGGCGATGGCGATCAGGGCCTGGGCGCCGTTGGAGGCGGCCTGCTGCAGCTCGGAGAGGTACGACGCCTGTCCGTCCTCGATCGAGACCAGGTTGGCATCGCCGCCCCAGGCGCCGGCGAAGGCTTCGGCGAGGCCCTGACCGTAGGGGTCGTTGAGGAAGAGCACGCCGACGTTGCTGAGGCCCTGGTCGGCGGCCAGCTGCGCGAGGACCGGCCCCTGAGCAGCGTCGGAGGTTGTGCTGCGGAAGAGGTAGTCGTTGTCCTCGGCGATGGTGAGCTGGGGCGAGGTGGCGGAGGGCGAGATGATCGGCACGCCAGCCGAAGCGGCGACCGACTCAGTGACCGCCAGGGTGATCGACGAGGCGAGCGGGCCGACGATCGCGTGGACGCCCTCGACCTCGATCAAGCGGCGAGCTTCTTCCGTGGCCTGGGTGGGGTCGAGTCCGGTGTCACCGACGACGAGTTCGACATCGTGTCCGAGCACGCCGCCCGCGTCGTTGAGGTGCTTGATCGCCAGTTCGACGCCCGTCTGGATCGCGGGACCGAACTCGGCCAGCGGCCCGGAGAAGTCAGCGAGGAAGCCAATCTTCAGCGGCCCCTCGGCGACGGGCGCCGCGGGCTGATCCTGTTGCTGTTCCTGCTGCTGCGTGGACGGCGCGGCGGCGGTCGTGCCCTGCTGGTCCTGTTGTTGTTCGGCAACAGCCCGTTGCTGCTGTTGTGGGTCAGGTTCATCGTCGCCACAGGCGGCCAAAAGGCCCAATGCCAGCGAAGCGAGCAGTCCGAACGCAAGGATCTTCTTGAGAGCGCGGTTCATGGCCCGTCCTCTTTCCTGGCTCCGAAGACATTGGCGTCGATAGCAGGAGCCTATGTATGTTTCCGAAGATTAACGATCAGCCCGGGTAGCCGTTGGCGTGGGTTTCCATTCTGAAACCCCGCTGAACTAGGAAATGTAATCGGAGCGACGCAGGCGGCGCGTCGCGCTCAGCCGTCGAAGGCGCTCAGAACCTGCTCGTCGAACTGCTCGTAGAGGCGCGGGTTGTTGGGAATTGACTCGAAGACGAACCCCTGGATACCGACCGCTTCGTACTGCTCGAAGACGTTGATCAAGTGCTCGTCCGGGCCGATCGGCAGGTGTTGCAAGTCTTCTTCCGGCATACCTGCGCCGTGGATCTGACGCAGGCGGTCGATCTTGTGCTGCTCGTAGACCAGCGCCGGTCGCATCACGGTCGTCAGATAGATCTCGGACGGGTCGCGGCCCGCCTCGGCGCAGTGGCGGTGGATGACGTCGATCAGGCGCGCGACCTCTTCCGGCGTGCCGCGGATGTTGCAGATATCGCCGTGGCGGGCCAGGGTACGCAGCGTGCGGCGTTCGCCGTTGCCGCCGATCATGATCTGAACGAAGCCACCGGGATGGTCGGGGTGAGCCCGAGGCGCGAACGGGGCGTTGTTGAGCTGGTAGTGCTGGCCCTGGAAGTCGACCCGGCCCTCGGTGTGGAGCAGGGCGCGGATCAGCTCGGTGGCTTCCTCGAGGCGGTCCGAGCGTTCCTTGATCGAAGGGAAGTCCCAGCCGTAGAAGCCGTGCTCGCGGGCGTGGCCGGCGGCACCGAGGCCGAGGATGGCGCGTCCGCCCGTGTTGTGATCGAGCGTGGCGGTCATCTTGGCGACCAGGCTGGGGCTGCGATAGGTGACGGCCGAGACGAGCGTGCCGAGCATCAGCGTCGAGGTCGCTTCTCCGATCGCAGCGAGCGACATCCAGCCCTCGAGCGAGTCGCCGGTCTCGTCCATGAAGTCGAGCGGCGGGACGAAGTGGTCGTAGGTCCAGGCCGAGTGCCAGCGTGTCGCATCCATGGTCTGGGCGACGTCCCGCATCAGCGAGAAGTCGGTCTGGTTGCCGGGGATCTGTGCGCCGAAGGTGAGTCGCATGGTCATTCTTGAACCTCGCCTGAAGCTGGCTCAGTCGTCGAAGGCGCTGAGCACCAGCTCGTCAAACTGCTCGTAGAGTCGCGGGTTGTTGGGGATCGACTCGAAGACGAACCCCGTGATGCCAATCGCCTCATACTCCTGGAACAGACTGACCAGATGCTCAGCGGGGCCGATAGGCAGTCGGGTTTGCTGCTCCTCGGTCATGCCTTCGCCGTGGACCTGGCGCAAGCGATCGATCTTGTGTTGCTCATCGACCAGCGCCGGCCGCATCACGGTGGTCAGGGTGATCTCCGACGGATCGCGTCCCGCATCCTCGCAGTGGCCGCGAATCACGCCGATCATCTGCGCAACCTCCTCCGGCGTGCCGCGCACGTTGCAGATGTCGCCGTAGCGAGCCAGCGTGCGCAGGGTTCGCCGCGCGCCGTTGCCGCCAATCATGATCTCAATCGCTCCGCCGGGGTGATCGGGATGCACCCGAGGCGCAAACGGCGCGTGATCGAGCCGGTAGTACTTGCCTTCGAACTGCACCGGTCCGTCGCTGCGGAACAGCGCCCGGATCAGCGCAGTCGCTTCCTCGAGCCGATCGGATCGTTCCTTCAGCTCGGGAAAATCCCAGCCGTAGGCGGCGTGTTCGCGCTCGTGCCAGGCGGCGCCCAGACCGAGGATCGCGCGGCCGCCGGTGTTGTGGTCGAGCGTGGCGGTCATCTTGGCCAGCAGTCCCGGATTGCGATAGGTCACGCCGGAGACCAGGGTGCCGAGCATCAGGGTGGAGGTCGCCTCGCCGAGCGCGGCCAGAGTCATCCAGCCCTCCAGCGAATCCTGCGTCTCGTCCATGAAGACCAGCGGCGGGACGAAGTGGTCATACGTCCAGGCCGACGACCAGCGAGTCGCGTCCATCGTCTGGGCCACGTCGCGCATGAGGGAGAAATCAGTCGAGTTGCCGGGGATCTGCGCCCCAAAGGTTATTCGCATGGTCATGTCGTCCCTTTCAGCAAATCACTGCTTGTCATTGCCGCGCTCTGTCTCTGCAATCAGCCCAACATCTGCTTCGACGTCCGTGCCCGGATCGGCGAGACTCCCGCGACGAGCGCGGGTATGACGATGTTGATTGAGTGCATCGCTCTGAGCTTAGTTGCCCTTGTAGACCGGCGGGCGTTTCTCGGCGAAGCCCTTTGGACCTTCCTTGAAGTCTTCGGTCTTGCGGATGTGGGCCGAGAGCAGTTCTTCCATCCGGATGCCCTCGTCGATCGGCAGGGAGAGGCCGCGCACGGCGGCTTCCTTGATCGCCCGCTGAGTCAGCGGCGCGCCGGCGGTCAGTTTCTCGGCCCAGGCGCGTGCGGTGGGCATCACCTCATCGGCGGGGACCACGCGGTTGACCAGACTCACTGAGAGGGCGCGCTGCGCGTCGATGTGTTCGCCTATCAGGAGCAGTTCCATCGCCACCGTCCAGGGCAGCTGCCGGGTCAGGCGCTGGGTCGCGCCGAGCGTCGGCACGATGCCGCGGATTACCTCGGGCAGCCCGAACTGCGCGTGCTCGGCGGCGATCCTCAGGTCGCAGGCCGACAACAACGTGAGACCGGCGGCAAGGCAGTATCCGTTGACGGCCGCGATCATCGGCTTCCAGATCTGCATGCCGCCGTCGATCGTGTGCCTCAGCGAGGGCTGAAAGACGGGCCAGTTGATGTTCTCGGCGCCCGGCCTCGTGGGGATCGTCTTCTTCAGGTCGGCGCCGGCGCAGAAGGCGCGGTCACCGGCGCCGGTGACGATACCGACCCAGATGTCGGGGTTGTCGCGGATCTCGACCCAGATGTCGGCCAGCGAAGCGATCAGGTCGGGATCGAGGGCATTCATCGCCTCGGGACGGTTGAGGGTGACGGTGGCGATGTGGTCGGAGAGATCGAAGATGGCAGTGTCGGTGGTGAGGTCTGGCATGATGCACGCAGGCTAGCGGCCGGTCGTGCAGCTCCGCGTCGCTCGTATACTCGATTCGACCTTCACCTTCACCAATGGAGACCTCCATGTCTTACGACAACATCCTCTACGACACCGACGGGCGCGTTGCGACCGTGACACTGAACCGGCCCGAGAAACTCAATGCGCTCTCCAACGAGTTGCGCGGTGAGATGTTTCATGCGCTGAAGGAGGCGGAGGCCGACTCCTCGATTGGTGTTGTGATCATCAAGGGCGCGGGACGCGCATTCTCGGCCGGCTACGACCTTCAGCCGTCGCCCGACCTGTCCAATCCGCACACCAATGAGTGGACAGGGCTGCCGGACACCGGCACGACGCATCCCCAGCATTACGACTGGTCTCGTCACGCCGTGATGGGCAACTTCATCATCTGGGAGTTGGCCAAGCCGGTGATCGGACAGATCCACGGCTACTGCCTCGCTGGCGCGACCGAACTGGCCTCGGCCTGCGACCTGAGGATCATCGCCGACGACTGCCAGGTCGGATACCCGCCGGTGCGCGCGATGGGCACAATGGACGCCATGTGGGCGCCCTGGCATCTGCCCCAGGCCAAGGCGCGAGAGTTCGCCTACCTCGGCGACCCGCACTCCGGCGCCGACATGTACCGCTGGGGCTGGGCCAACTACGCGCTCCCGGCCGATGACCTGGACGAGTTCACGATGGAGTTCGCCCAGCGTATGGGCCACATCGACAACCACCTGCTGATGTACTCCAAGCGCTCGGTCAACCGCGCCTACGAAATCCAGGGCTACAAGACCGCGATGATCTCCGGCACCGACGTCGAGGCGATGTCGAAGCACCGCCCCGAGGCCGGCGAGTGGGGCGAGCGGGTGCAGCGCGACGGTCTCAAGTCGGCGCTCGAGTGGCGCGACGGTCCGTTCCGCGACTTCCGCGGCGCACGCACGAATGCGCCGCACGATCGCGAGCTGATGCGCGGCGCGTCGGCCCCGTCCAAGCCCAGCTGGGACTGAGCCGCTCCGAGCCATACACCCGACAGCGGCACGAACGGTCAGAGCAGCGGCGGCTCGCCCGAGCCGAATCGAAGGATGAGCCGACGCGATGGCATTGCTGTGGCTACAGTTCGTCGCGTCCGCGGTGCTCATTCTGCTGGCCGCCCACTTTCTCGCCAGTTCCGCCGACACGGTCGCCGAACGAACCGGGCTGGGGCGCTCGTTCATCGGCGTGGTGATGCTCGCCACCGCTACGTCACTGCCGGAGCTGGCGACCGGGATCAGTGCGATCGCTTGGCTCGACTCCCCGGACCTGGCCATCGGCGACGCGTTCGGCAGCAATCTGTTCAACCTGATGATCATCGGTCTGGCGGACCTCTACTGGCAGAACGGTCCGGTCCTGAACGCGGTCACGCGGACGTCCGTGATGATCGGGGCGTTGGGCGCCGGACTGATCGGACTCGCGACCTTGGCGATTTTCATCTACAGCGAGACCGAGGTCACTTCTGAGTGGTATCTGAGCCCGTTCACGATCGTGCTGATCCTGGGCTTCGTCGCTGCGATGTTCCTGATCTACCGGCACGACCGACAGATGCAGGAAGCGACCGAAGCGGCTGAGTCGAGCTCGCAGTCCGAGAGAGGACGTACGCATCAGTCGCTGTCCAGGGCTCTCGTGATCTATGCCCTGTCGGCCGCCGTGGTCGTGGCGGCGGCCGTCTGGCTGTCCAACACCGGCGAGCAGATTGCGGAGACGATGCACTGGGAAGAGAGCTTCGTCGGCACCCAGTTCCTGGCGATCAGTACGTCGTTGCCGGAGATTGGCACCTCGTTTGCCGCCCTGAGGCTCAATGCACCCGACCTTGCGATCACCAACGTCCTGGGCAGCAACGTCTTCAACATGGGCATTGTGCTGTTCTTCGACGACATCGCCTTCACAGACGGAGCGGTCTGGTCCGCGGTGTCGACGGTGCACATCATCTCCGGACTGATCGCGGTCTTGATGACGATGGTGGTGATCGTCGGAATCATGACCAGACCGAGACAACGAGTCAGAAACGTGTGGACGCCGGAAGGGGCGCTGCTGGTCGGTGGGTATGGAGGAGCGAGCGCGTTGCTGTTCTTGCTGGCGTAGGCAGGCTGCCGACCCGAGCCACTAAGTCTCGGGGGCCGGTGCAGCGGTTTCGACGAGTGGGCGTTTCCGGGACGCGTATTGTCCGGCCCCGGTGTAGAAATCGAGCAGCGAAACGGCGATGGCCGTCAGGGGGACCGCGACGAACGCGCCCATGATCCCCCAGAGCGCGCCGCCCGTGGCGACGGCGAGGATAACCAGCATCGGGTGCAGCGAGATCGATCGGCCCAGGATGAAGGGCGCCATGACGTTGCCCTCGACCTGTTGAACGGCCAGCACGAGGCCGCCGACGATCAGCGCCGCCGTCACCCCCTCGGTCGCTAGGGCGATCAGGAAGGCCGCCAATCCCGCCAGGACCGCGCCCAGCACGGGAATGAACGCCCCGAAGAAGGTCAAAACGGCCAGGGGCAGCGCGAACGGAATGCCGATGATGACCAGGCCAATCCCGATCAGCAAGGCGTCCATGAAGGCGACGATGGTGACCCCGCGAAAGTACTTGCCCAGGGTGTCGAAGAGCCCGGAGGACAGCACGAGAAAGTTGCGGCGGTGGTTCCGGCCCAATCGCCGGGCGATGCCCCTTTGCATTGACTCGGCATCCTTGACCAGCAGGAAGGTCAGCACCGCCAGCAGGATGATTCCGGCCAACAGCTCGGCAGCCAGCCGAACGCCGGAGAACACGCCGCCGGCAATGGTGTCGGCATTGCCGCGGGCGCTGTTCAGGACGTCATCGATCACCTCGTCGACCTGTTCGTCCGAGACGCCGGCCCAGTCGCCGATTGATTGCAGAACTTCAGTGAAGCCCGCCTCGATGTCCACTTCGAGATCGGCGAACTCAGAGGTCAACGTGCTGATGGTGAAGTAACCGATCAATCCCAGGACCGCTAACCCGCTGACGACGACGGTGATCGCCGCGACTGCGTTGGGTATCCCGCGACGGGTGAGCAGGTGCTTCGCCGGCAACAGCGCCGCGGACAGAATCAGGGCGGCCAGCATGGGCAGGAAGATCAGTCGGAGACGGTCGATCGCCAGACCGACGAGAATCAGGAATCCCGCGAGGAAGACCACTCGCAGGGCCAGTTCGGAGACGGTCTGCAACCAACGCGGCATCAGCGAGCTCATGGGAAGCGCAAACGAATCCAGGCGAACCGTGGGCCAATCATAGGGCCGGTTCGTTGTCTGACTGGTTGTCAACTGGCTCGAAGCCGTCGCAATGGCGAACCGGCAGCGGCGGATACTTGGGGAACCGCGGATGTTCGCCTGCCAGCGCGCAGCGGAGGAAGGTCGACCCTCGACGGGTCCCGACGAGCCGAGCCCACCGGCAGTGGGCACAGAGCCCCAGTTGCGCGTCAGAGAGTGTCACAGGCCGCGTGTTCTCAAGGCGTTTCAGGTGCGTTCTCGGTGTGTTCTGAGGCGGATTTGATTGAAACCGTGCGATCCGCCTGCATAGCATTGTCTGAACATTTGGTGAGCCGCACCCGGCCGTCGTCGCCACAGGTGCGCCGTGGATCAGAGTTTGAGTCGGGATGCGACTGACAGTTCTCGGTTCCGGGGCGGCGTGCGCAGGCGCGGGCGGAAACAGCTCGGGCTACCTGGTCGAGGAGACCGGAGTCCGAGTTCTGCTCGATTGCGGTCACGGCGTGGCGAGCACGCTGGTTGGCATGATGCCGGCGTCCGAGATCGACCATATCTTCATCTCTCACATGCACGCCGATCACTTTATCGATCTGCTGCCCCTGCGCTTCGCGGTGACCAAGGACATGGGCGGGCTCTCGCAACCCCAGGGATGCTTGCATCTGCCCCCGGGCGGCGGAGAGTCTCTGGCCCAGCTCCTGGATGCTGTCTGCTTTCCACGTGATTTCTTCGAGGTCGTCTGGCAGGTGTGCGAGTACCAGGCTGGCGAATCCTACGAGCTGGCCAACAGCCTGCGGGCGCGGTTGGCCGGCGGCCTGCATTACATCCCGGGATGGGGCATTCGGCTCGACGGCTCATCCAGCCTGACCTACACCGGCGACACGGCGCCGTCGCCGTCGATCTGCGATCTGGCCCGCGGCTCCGATCTGCTGCTTGCCGAGGCGACCCTCGATGAGCCGGAGGACGGACCCGTACAGGGCCATCTGACCGCGACGCAGGCGGCCGAACTCGCGCAGGCCTCCGAGGTCCGGCGCCTGATGCTGACTCATTTCTGGCACGACGCCGACCGTGAACTCGCCGCCAGAGCCGCCCGGCAGGTCTTGGACTGCGCGGTCATGGTCGCCCAGGATGGCCTTGTCCTGGAGTTTTGAGGCCGCCGAGTCGGTACGGCCAGTCGGGCTGCCGGCGCGGTTTCTGACGACCTATGAAGGTAAGCTAGGCACGTGCAATCCGCAGACGCCGCGCTTCGCGGAGACAACCTGACGGTCAGCATCGACGGCACGGCGCTGCTTGAGGGCGTCAGCCTCGGCGTGCACGGCGGCGAACTGATGGGTATCGTCGGCCCCAATGGGGCAGGCAAAACGACGCTGCTGCGCGCCTTGGCGGGCGATCTCGAGCTGACCGAGGGAACGGTCTTCATTGACGATCGTCCGCTGAGCGATTTCGATTCGCGTGAACTGGCACGACGCCGGGCAGTGATGCCACAGAGCTCATATCTGCCGTTTCTCTTCACCGCTCGCGAAGTCGTGCAGATGGGCCGCGCGCCCTGGGAAGGCGAGCGCGGCGAACGCGAACACGGGGCGAAGCTGACTGAATACGCCATGGGCCTGACCGACACGCAGGAACACGCCGTGCGCGCGTATCCGACGTTGTCCGGCGGTGAACAGTCGCGCGTCACCCTGGCGCGCGTGCTGGCGCAGGAAACGCCGATCTTGCTAATCGACGAGCCCACGGCGCATCTGGACCTGCGCCATCAACATCTCGTGCTGCAACTGGCCCGGGAGCTCGCCTCGGAAGGGGCGGCGGTCGTCGCGGTGCTGCATGATCTCAATCTGGCGGCGATGTACGTCGACACTGCCCTGGTTCTGCATCGTGGCAAGTTGGTTGCCTCAGGACCGGTCGAGACTGCGCTGCATCCCGATCTCCTTGGCCCGGTCTTCGGCCTGGAGTTCGTGCTGCAACCGCATCCCGACCTGGACCGGCCCATGCTGGTGCCCTTGCCCTCCACGGTGTCCCGCGAACGAGGCTGAAGTCTCAGATCCCGGCTGGCTTGCGTCGCAGACGACAGACGGCGCAGCGGGAATTGAGGCAATTTCAATGATTTTGTGCATTTTTGCGTGTCGATAGCGATAAACTCAACAGCACCACTCCGCAGGCGGCACAGCATCGCTTGTTCCGCGGGCTGACGGAGGTGGGGACGGGAAGCACAGATGCGTCCACGGGAAACCCGAACGAGTCTGCTTGAGCGCGTGGTCGAACTCGGCGGCGCGACCGTCGCACAGCTGTCGAACGAACTCGACATCTCCGACGCCACGGTCCGGCGGCATCTGGATCGGCTCGAGGCCGAGGGACTGCTACAGATCGAAGCGCTGCGGCGCGGGCCGGGCCGTCCGTCCTATCTCTATCGGGCAACCGACAGCGGCGTCAGGACCGTGCGCGACCACACACCTGAGCTGGCCGAGCGGCTGCTGAGTGAAATGGTCCGCTTGCAGATCGAGCAATCGACGATATCGGAAGCACTGGCCGACCAGGTGGCCGATGCGCATCGCTCGGAGGTACCGAGCGGTTCGCTGGAACAGCGCGTGGACGCTGTCGTTGACGCGCTGCGTCCCGAAGGAATCCTCGATCATTGGCAGCGCACGGAGAGCGAGCTGAAGCTCGTGAACAACGCCTGCCCCTACATCGGCGCGGCCAACACCAGCTCTTGCGTGTGTGACGCCGACCGTCTGGCGATCGAGAAACTCCTCGGCGTCGAAGTGGAACAGACGGCGAGGCTGGCCAAGGGCGACGACGGTTGTATCTACATCATCCCCCTGGAGCCGATTTCGCTCGATGCGCAATTCAAACAGGCCGTCTAGCCCGACCTCAACGGGCGTGAGTGGGGCGAGCCTCCTGCAACAGAAAGCACCCGGTGAATGACATCACCACTCTTTGAGATCGATTCGCTGGAAGTCGCGGTCGAAGACAAGCAGATCGTCAACGGTCTCTCGTTGACCCTGCGGCCCGGCGAAGTGCACGCGATCATGGGCCCGAACGGTTCGGGCAAGAGCACGCTGGCCAACTCTCTGATGGGCCATCCGCGCTACACGATCAACAGCGGCGATATCCGGCTCGCCGGTGAGAGCGTGCTGGAGATGGCGCCGGACGAGCGCGCTCGCGCCGGTCTGTTCCTCGCCTTCCAGTATCCGACCGACATTCCCGGCGTGTCGATGATCAACTTCCTGCGCCGAGCGATGAGCGCCCGCCGGGGTGAAGAGATCCCCGTTCGCGAGTTCCGCCAGGTGCTCAACGAGGTCTTGGGTCGCCTGCAGATGGACGAACAATTCGTCCGCCGCTACGTCAACGACGGCTTTTCGGGCGGAGAGAAGAAGCGGGCCGAGATCCTGCAGCTTGGTCTGCTCCAGCCGCTCGTCGCGGTCATGGACGAGACCGACTCCGGTCTCGACATCGACGCCCTGCGGATCGTGAGCGAAGGGGTGAACACCTTCCATTCCGACGACAACGCGATCCTGTTGATCACGCACTACCAGCGCATCCTGCGCTACGTTCAGCCCGACCACGTGCATGTCCTGTTGGACGGACGCATCGTGGAATCGGGCGACGCCAGCCTGGCTGAACGGCTCGAACGGGACGGCTACGAGCCGTTCATGGAGCGAGCCGAGGAAAGGGTACTGACCTCATGACCACACCGGCATCCGACGCGCCGGTCACCCGGCGCAGCGACTATGAGTACGGCTTCCACGACGACGTCGAGGCCCTGCTCAAGCTGCCCAAGGGTCTGTCCCGCGATGTCGTCAACACGATCTCTGACATCAAGGATGAACCCGAGTGGATGCGCAAGCTGCGGCTCAAGGCGCTGGACCACTTCAATGCTCGGCCAATGCCCGAGTGGGGCGGCGAGTTGGGCGACATCGACTTCAACGACATCCACTACTACGTCCGCGCCACCGACCGGGACGAGTCGTCGTGGGAAGACGTGCCCGACTACATCAAGGACACCTACGACAAGCTGGGCATTCCCGAGGCCGAAAAGCAGGGACTGCTGGCCGGCGTGGGCGCACAGTACGACTCCGAGGTCGTCTACCACAACATCCGCGAAGACCTTGAAGAGAAGGGCGTGCTGTTCCTGGGTACCGACCAGGCGCTGCGCGAGTATCCCGACCTGGTGCAGGAATACTTCACGACGGTGATTCCGCCCAACGACAACAAGTTCGCGGCGCTCAACACGGCAGTCTGGTCCGGCGGTTCCTTCATCTACGTGCCACCCGGTGTCACCGTCGACATCCCGCTGCAGGCCTACTTCCGGATCAACTCCGAGGACATGGGCCAGTTCGAGCGCACCCTGATCATCGCCGACGAAGGCTCGCAGGTGCACTACGTCGAGGGTTGCACGGCGCCGATCTACTCGTCCGACTCGCTACACTCGGCCGTCGTCGAGATCGTCTGCAAGGCCGGCTCCAACGTGCGCTACACGACGATCCAGAACTGGTCGAACAACGTCTACAACCTGGTCACCAAGCGGGCCACTGCCTATCAGGACGCCGTGATGACCTGGGTCGACGGCAACCTCGGCTCCAAGTTGACCATGAAGTACCCGGCCGTCTACCTGATGGAGCCGGGGGCGCACGGCGAGGTGCTCTCGATCGCCTCGGCTGGACAGGGACAGCACCAGGACGCCGGGGCCAAGATCGTCCACGCCGCGCCGAATACGACCTCGGTGATCACCTCCAAGTCGCTCTCGATGGACGGCGGACGCTCGACCTATCGCGGGCTGCTCAAGGTCTACGACGGGGCCGACGGCTGCCGCTCCAACGTCCGCTGCGACGCTCTGATGCTGGACGAACACTCCCGCTCCGACACCTACCCGGTGATGGAGATCGACGAGAAGCGCGTCGACATCGGCCACGAGGCGACCGTCTCCAAGGTCGGCGACGAGCAGCTCTTCTACCTGATGGCCCGCGGGCTGTCGGAGGCGGAAGCGACCAAGATGATCGTCAACGGCTTCGTCGAACCGATCATCAAGTCGTTGCCGCTCGAGTACGCGGTCGAGATGAACCGCTTGATTGAACTGCAAATGGACGGCGCGATTGGCTAACCCCGCCGGACGCGCCGCTCTTTCGAATCGGGCCGATCGGCCCATGAGGGGCGGGCGATGACGCAAGCAACGCTGGAGGTCCCGGCGGACGCAGAGATCAAGCCGGATGAGCTGCGCGCTCAGGTCGCTGAGCTCAGCCGCTCGAAGGGTGAGCCCGACTGGCTGCTCGCCTTCCGCCTGGCCAGTCTCGAGCAGGCCATTGGCATGGAGTGGTGGACGGGCCAGGAGGAATCCTGGCGTCGGACTCCGCGCGAACGACTGCCGCGGCGCGCCCGTGTGGGACGCGTGGCCGGCAGCGCAAACGGCACCGCGATCAGCGTTCCCCAGCATGTCTTTGCCCCCGATGCGCACGCCGGTCTGGTCCACCAGATCGACGGCCGCGTCGCCGCCTCCAACCTCGTTGAACAGGCGCGAGCCCAGGGCGTGATCATCAAGCCGCTGGCCGCCGCCGCGCGGGAAAACTCCGACCTGATCCAGAAATGGCTGGGCGCGATCGGAGCTCCGGCCGATCGCTACGAAGCCTTTGGTCGCGCACTCTGGACCCAGGGTGTGTTTGTCTACGCGCCCCGCGGAGCAATCGTCGACGAGTCCCTCTTCTATCTGATCACACAGGATGTCGCCCAGGGCGACCACTGGCACTACACGCTGGTCGTGGCCGAGCGCGAATCACAGGTCTCACTGATCGACGGAGGCGACGCGGACGATCGCCGAGCCGAGCTGCCAGAGGCGCCGTTGATCCATGCGACGGTGGAACTGATCGCCGAAGATGGAGCCAATCTGCAGTTCGCCTCGGTGCAACGTTGGCACCGCCAGACGGCAGCGATCTCTACGACCCGCGGCCGCGTCGGGCGAGATGCTTCGATCCGGGTCACGACGGCCGCGTTCGGCGCAGACCTGGACAAGCAACGCATCGATCTGGACCTGTCCCAGAATGGCGGGTTCGCGGAGATCCGCGGACTCTTCGTCGGCGACGGCAAACAGCACATCGAGCACGTCACCCGCCAGCATCACAAAGGTGTGGGGGCAACCAGCGATCTGCTGATTCGCGGCGTGTTGACCGACGAGTCACAGGCCGTCCAGTACGGCCTCATCCGGATTGAGCCTGAAGGTCAGAAAACCAGCGCCCATCAGACGATGCGCAACCTGCTGCTCGACGATGGCGCCGGCGCCGACCCAATCCCCATGCTGGAAATCGAAGCCGACGACGTCAAGTGCTCGCACGCCGCAGCCGTCGGGCCCGTCGATCCCGACCAACTCTTCTACCTCCAGGCGCGCGGTATTCCGCCCAGGGTCGCCGAGCGCATGGTCGTGCGCGGCTTCCTCTCCGAGATCGCCGATGGCGTACCGGATGAGCACATGCGCGAGGTGATCGACGAGCTGGTCGAAATTCAACTGGAACCGGCGAAGGCCGCGACATGAGCATCGAGTCGGTCGGAAGTCTCGACGAAATCGAACCGGGCACCGCCCGAGTCGTCGAAGTGGGTGGACAGAGCATCGCCCTCTGCCGCGTCGAAGACGGCGAGTTGTACGCCATCGAGAATCGCTGTACCCACGACGATGGACCGCTGGGCGAAGGGGAGCTGGACGGCGACCGGATCGAGTGTCCGCGTCATGGCGCGCTGTTCGACGTCACCAGCGGCCGGGCCGTGACTCTGCCGGCGATCGGCAAGGTCCGTTGTTTCGCCGTCTCCGTCGATGACGGTGAGGTCCGGATCGAAGTTGACTGAAATGACCACTACCAGGGCCGGCGCCCCGCTCGATACCGCCGCCATCCGCGCGCAGTTCCCCATCCTCTCGCGTGAGGTGCACGGACGACCGCTGGTCTACCTCGACAACGCGGCGACGACGCAGAAGCCGCAGTCGGTGATCGACGCGCTGACCAACTACTACTCGACGATGAACGCCAACATTCATCGTGGTCTGCACACGCTGGCCGAGGAAGCGACGGCCGCCTACGAGGATGTGCGCCAGCAGGTGGCCGCCTTCATCGGCGCCTCCAGCCACCGCGAGGTCGTCTTCACCCGCAACACGACCGAGTCGCTCAACCTGCTCGCCTACACCCTCGGCGCGCGGCTGCGTCCGGGGGATGAGATCGTGCTCAGCGCCGCCGAGCACCATTCCAACCTCGTGCCCTGGCAGCTCGTCACCCAGCGCACCGGCGCCGTGCTTCGATTCATCGAACTCAACGACGACCAGCAGATCGATGTCGATACGGCCCGGGCCGCGATCAACGCCAACACGCGGATCGTCTCCGTCGTTCACATGTCCAACGTGCTCGGCAGCATCGCGCCGGTCTCCGAGATCTCCGAAATGGCCCGCTCGGTCGGCGCCACCATGATCGTCGACGCCGCCCAGAGCGCTCCGCACATCCCCGTCGATGTCGGCGATCTCGGCGCCGATTACGTCGCCTTCTCCGCGCACAAGATGCTGGGACCGACCGGGGTTGGCGTGCTCTGGGGACGGCAGGAACTCCTGGCCGACCTCGATCCGTTCCTCGGCGGCGGCGAGATGATTAGCGTCGTCACGCGGGAGGAATCGTCCTGGGCCGCGCTGCCGCACAAGTTCGAGGCTGGTACGCCGAACATCGCCGACGTGATCGCATTCGGAGCGGCGCTCGACTTGCTCAATGAGGTAGGCATGGACGCGATCGCCGCCCATGACGCCGACCTGACTCACTACGCCGTCGAGCGACTGTCGCGGCTGGAGGGCCTGGACATCTACGGCCCCTCCGACCCTGCCGACCGCTCGGCCGTGATCGCCTTCAACTACCGCGACATCCATTCGCACGATGTCGCCACGATCCTCGACCGCTCCGGCATCGCTGTTCGGGCGGGACACCACTGCGCCCAGCCGTTGATGCGTACGCTGGGCGTGCCAGCCACGGCGCGGGCGTCGTTCTATCTCTACAACGAACGCTCCGAAGTCGACGCGCTGGTCGACGGGCTGTTGGAGGCCGGTGAGCGCTTTGGATTCGCACGTTGAGTCGGAATCGGAGAGCATAGGCATGGGGAGCAGTCGGGAATCCCAGAACCCGATCGACCTGGACGACCTGTACCGGGACGTAATCCTCGATCACTACCGCAGTCCGCGAAATCGCGGCGCACGCGAAGATGCGACCGTTTCGGCGGAAGGCTTCAACCCGTCCTGTGGTGACGAAATCCAGTTGTCGGTGGCGATTGTCGACAGCACCGTGAACGGGCTGGGATTCGGCGGGAGCGGCTGCTCTATCTCGCAGAGCTCGGCCTCGATGATGACCGATGCGCTCACCGGACGCACGCTCGAATCGGCCCGCGAGATGTCCCGGCACGTCCAACAGATGTTGACCGACGACACGTTCGACCTCGATGCCGTCGACCTCGGCGACCTCGAGGCGCTCTCCGGCGTGGCCAAGTTTCCCGTGCGGATCAAGTGCGGGTTGCTGGCCTGGAAGGTGCTCGATCAGGCCCTCGCCAACGCGACCGGCGAGTCGGTCAGCGACGACAGCGACATACCCACCCGCGTGACCAGCGGGTAGATTCCGAATACGACCTTGAGGACAGGAGACTGACATGGCCAGCGAACAGGAAGTGCTTGAGGCGCTGAAGACGGTCTTCGACCCCGAAATCGGCATCAACATCGTCGATCTCGGCCTCGTCTACGCGGTCGAGACGCCGACCGACGACAGCGTCAAGGTCGAGTTCACGCTCACCTCGCCCGCCTGCCCGGTCGGCCCGATGATCAAGGCCCAGATCGAACAGGCCGCCTCGACCGTCGAGGGCGTCGACCACGTCGAGTCCGAGATCGTCTTCTCGCCACCCTGGGATCCGAGAGAGATGTGCTCGGACGAGGCCAAGTTCGAGCTGGGTATCTTCTAACCCCGACTCGAAAGCCCCTGCTCCCTCGCAGCCGTCGCCTCGGCGCCGTTGGCCGATGTCGCGCGCGCCCCGTTGGCAAACTGATGCTGCGGCTCGGTCCGGGCGACCAGGCTCGCGACCAGCGGTCGCACGAACCTCAGCGACGGACTCGGAATCCGCGGATTCGGGATGTAGTGGGCCAGCGTGAAGAAGACCATCGATAGCCCCAGACAGCCCATATTGACCACGAGCAGCAGGTCGTACGCGCCGGTGAATTCATAGATCGCACCGCCGACGGTCGGCACCAGGAACTGTCCAATCGTCTCGAACATGAACAGCGTGCCCATGATCGCGCCGAAATGGGCCAACCCAAACGTTTTGGGCAGAATCAGCGGCTCCAACACTGGTCCGCCGGCCGAACCGATCATCCAACAACAGAGGAACAGGGTGACCGCCAGCATCAGATTTGAGTCGTGCAGGATCAGCAGAATGAACATGCCCACCGACATGATTGCCGCCAGCCCGACCGAAGCCAGCTCGATCGATGGAATCCGTTCGGCAAGCAGTCCGAACGTCGGTCTCGATATGAGGCCGCCCAGCGCCTGCAGCGAGAGAATCACGGAAATGGTCTCCCGGCTGATTCCCATCGACTCATAGACCGGCGTGCCATTGAACATCCAGCCGAACATGGCAAAGAAAAAGGTCGCAAAGGCCAGTGCGATCACCCAGAAGTTCCAGGTGCGCATCGCCTGTCTGACGGTCAGTCCGCTGAACAGTCGTTGGCGGCGTGCATCCGATCCTGCCCGCGTTGGCTCGCCATCGACCTCGAGGCCCTTTTCGTGCGGGTGATCGCGAACCAGGAACAGACCCAGTGGGAGAAACGCCACAGCCAGGATGGCGGCCGCGAACAGGAACGAGACATCCCAGCCCACATCGTCGATGATCCGCTGCATCGCGGGCATCAGGAAGCCGCCGAGCGAAAAGCCCATCGCCATGATCCCCACGGCGCGGCCGCGCTTGCGGTCGAACCAGCGCGAGATCAGCACCTGGAAGGGGATGTAGAACATGAACCCGCGGAAGAACGAGTTGATCGAGAAGTAGAGGTACCACTCAAGGATCGACGAGGTCGTCGCCAGGAGGACGTAGGTGCCGCAGGTGAAAATCGTGCCCCAGATGATCGAGCGCCTGGGGCCCCAACGATCAACGACTCTGCCGGCCAGCGGCGAGGCCAGACCGCTGATCAACAACGACACGGAGATGCCGGTCTGCAGCAGCGTCCGCGACCACCCGAACTCCTCTTCCAGCGGCGTGACGTAGTAGCCCAGCACCCAGAAAGAGACGCCCGACGCGATCGCCATCCCGATCACTGCGGCAACGAGTATGTACCAGCCGTAGTAGGCGTTGCGGAGTTTGGTGATCACAGGGGTCTCAGGCTGCCCATCGGCGCGTCAGCGGCGTGCGGTCAACGCCCGGCGGGTGGGCGAACAACGGAATTCTATCGCCCCGCGGCCGATCGGCCTACGAACAGGGCTGCAGAGCCGGTCGTAGGGCGTTCAGCCACTCGGCAGCTCGATCGCCGCGGCTGCCTCGATCACCTGGCCCTCCACCGCAGCGACCGCGGTGATCGCGTTCGACGACCGGAGCTGGATCCAGGGATGGCGGCGCGAGCCTCCTTCGTAGCTCAGCGTGCTCGCTCGCGAGAGCCAGGCCTGACGTACGTCGTGCTGGCAGGGAATCTCCGATGCCGCGCCGCCGCCGTCGTTCGGCTGAACCACGAGCAGCGGGTCGTATCTCACAATCGCCACGGCCGCCGCATCGGTCGTCGGCGAGTGCAGCGTCACCGTCAGCCCTCCACCGGCGTCGAAGCTGGACGTGATCGCCTCGTCGCCACGCTCGACGTTGATCTCGCCGACGCTGGGCAAGTACCTCCAGTGCGACGCGATCGCGTTGCGGGCCGCCTCTGAGTTGACCACCGCGTCAACGACGTAGAGCGCCGGGATGAGCCCGACTCGGCAGCCCACCATCAGCAGTGCCTCGCGGTAGGGGCCGATCGGGCTGTCGGCGCGGTCGATCACGCTGACCCGCCCGTAGGTCGGGGCCGAGCGCGTGACGATGTCGGGCAGGTTGCGCCGGGCGCTGGGCACCGGGATCTCGTACGTGATGTGCTGGACGACCGCCTCGCCGATCTCCCAGGGCGGCTCCGGAGCATCGCTCTCGACATTGACGACGGGCAGGCCGGAACTGTCGATCAGACCGGATTCTGGCATGATGCTTCCTTCCGCCGGGCCGCTCAGTCCCGGCCCATCGATCCAATGGCGCTAGGCAGACGGCGCGTGACAGAACCCCATACCCCAGGCGCCGGCGCCCAGCAATCCGCCGACCGTCGGACCGAGTTCGGTGATCTGGATCTCTTCCACGTTGAGCCGCGCCGACGCCTTGTCGCCGAGCCTGGCTGCCGCCTCCGGCGCCAGGGCATGCGTGACGACGAGGATTGCCGCCTCTTCGCCGAGAATGTCCGCCGCTCGGTCGAGCAGCATCTCCTCGGCCGCTTCCTCATCATCCGCGAGCTCAACCGCCTTGATCCGGTCGCGTGCGCGGAAGACGGGGACGCCGAAGTCCAGCGGACCGATCCCGCTTTGCGACTGCACCGCCGACAGCTCGCCGGCCCGATCGAGACCATCCACGTCGGGCGCGATCATGAAGATGTCGGCGCTGGCCGTCACCTCGTCGAGCGCGCGCTCGACCGCCACCCGATCGCTGCCGGCCTGTGAGACGCGGGCCAGCGCGAGCGCAATCGCCGCCTGACCCGCCGTCGAGCGAGGCGTCTGGTGAATCCTCGCGTCGATCTGATGGAAGTGTTCGATGCGCCGCGACGCGTACTCCGCCGAATCGAACGAGGGACTGGACGATCCGAACGCCTGGCACAGGCAGATCACGCCCTCGTCGTGACCCTCGGCCGCCGCGAGGAACACCGACTCCCAGTCCTCCGACGTGACCCCGTTCAGCGTCAGCCGTTGACCCCGCCCCAGCGCGTCGTAGAACTCGGCATGGCTCTGATCGCCCTGGCTGTAGTACGTCGCGCCCAGGCTGTAGCCGACCGGAGCCGTGCTCAGGCCACGTTCCTCCAGCAGTCCCTCGGGTAAGTCGACCGACGAATCGCAAACGATGGCGACCGACATGTTGCCTCTCGCCTCCCGCTGGACGGCAGAGCGTCGCAGCGCGGTCAGAATGCTAGCATCTCCGCACGCCGCGGATCGGCTGCGGCGAGTGCGATCGGACCGTGGGAATCAGCCAGATTCCCACAGGTTGAGTAGCGAGTCTGAGATGAAATTCGGCATCTTCTACGAACACTCCGTCCAGCGTCCCTGGACCGAGACCTCCGAGTGGCGGGTCTACCATCAGGCCCTCGAACAGATCTGCCTGGCCGACGAGCTCGGCTTCGACCAGGTCTGGGAGGTCGAGCACCACTTCCTCGAGGAGTACAGCCACTCGCCGGCCCCGGAGGTCTTTCTCTCCGCCGCCGCAACAATGACCGAGAACATCCACATCGGCCAGGGCATCGCGCTCTGTCTGCCCCAGGTCAATCATCCGGCCCGGGTCGCCGAGCGCGCCGCGGCGCTCGACATCATCTCCAACGGACGCCTCGAGTTCGGCACCGGCCGCGCTGCGACCTGGACCGAACTGGGCGGCTTCCAGGTCGAGCCCGACGACACCAAGGACATGTGGGACGAGGTGATCCGCGCAATCCCTCACATGTGGACCAACGAAATCGCCGGTTGGGACGGCAAGTACTTCTCGATGCCCGAGCGCGCCGTCATCCCCAAGCCTGTGCAGAAGCCGCACCCGCCGATGTGGGTGGCCGTCTCCAGTCCCGAGACCGCAATTCAGGCCGCCGAGCGCGGCATGGGTCTGCTCGGCGTCTCGATCGGCACGCCGTCCCAGTACGAGCAGCGAATCGCCGACTACCGACGCGTAATCCGCAATGCCGACCCGGTCGGCAAGTTCGTCAACAACCAGGTCAACGGCGTCGGCTGGATGTACTGCGGCGAGTCGGACGAGGAAGCGATGGCGCTTGGCGGGGCCGGCGCCATGGCCTTCATGAGCGCCGCCGCGCACCTGGTCGGCGTGGGCAGCATCTACCCCTCGCCGGCCTATAGCTCGCAGGCCTCGGCGATCCAGCTCCGCGACCGTCCCGGCGACGTAATCAACCCGCTCCAGCAAGGCACGCCGATCGGCAATCCCGATACCGTCATCGCCGCACTGCGCCAGTGGGAGGAGATTGGCGTCGACCGGATGGTGTTCCTGATCAACTTCGACCAGGTCGTGCCGCACGAGAAGATCCTCGCCTCGCTCAAACGCTTCGCCGCCGAGGTCATGCCCGCCTTCGAAGAGCCGGAGCGACCCCCGCTCACCCGTCTGCCCGACTTCGACGCGGTCGAAGAGGTCGGACTGTTGGCGGCCGCGGGCGGTGGCGGCGACTAGGGCGCTGTCTACAGAACTCGGCAGCGAACCGTGCTGATCGTCGCGAGCTTCTCCCGAACGGAACCGAACAGAGCCGAACAGGACCGGCTGAACATACCTGAAGAAACCTGAAAAAAGCTGAACCTCGGGAGGGCACGATCTCCAGCAATACACGGACGATCGTCGTTTTCGCGCGCAGAATATTCTCTGAAAACCTGAAAACCTGAAAGCGGGAAATCGTCGAGCTGGTCAGGTAGCCTCTAGCGAGTTTGGAGAGGAGCGAACAAATGGAACGCAGAAACTACTGGCAGCGGATGCGCCGATCACGGATGAGCCGGCGTGCCCTCCTGCGAGCCTCGGGTCGCGCCGGCGTCGGCGCCGCCGGACTGGCGCTGGTCGGATGTGGTGATGGCGATGATGACGATCAGCAGCAAGCGGCGGCTCAGGTCCAGCAACAGGATCAACCGCAGCAACAACAGGCGCAGCAGCAGGCCATGCAGCAGCAACAGCAGCAGGCCATGCAGCAACAGCAGGCAGATTAACAGGCCGAACAGCAGGCGCAGCAGCAGGCCCAGCAAGAGGCCGACGCACAGGAACAGGCCGAGCAACAGGCCCAGCAACAGCAACAACAGCAGCAGGCGGCCGTCGGCAATCGCCAGTACGGTGGCAACTACTCCGCGTACACCGCGCCGAACTGGGACGGATTCGACCCGCACCGCACCAACCTGGCCCATCCCTTCCAGGTGTTCAACGATTCCATGGGTCGCTTGGTTGAGATCTACGACAACGCGGGTCCCGTGTATGGTCCGTATCTTTCATCCCTGCCAGAGGTGCCCGACGACGAGACGTACATCTTCCGGATGGATCAGGGCGCGCGCTTCTGGGACCGCTACCCGACCGAGGGTGGTCGGATGTTCACCGCGCATGACGCCCAGGCAAACATCCAGCGGCAGATCGACGCGCTCGACGCAGACGGCGTTCCCGATGCCAGATTCCCGCGACAGACCATCTATGCGACCACCGCGTCCATGGATGTCCCGGATGACATCACGTTGATCTGCAAGACGGCGGGTCCGGATGCGACATACCTTGAAGCCGTCCACATGCAGTGGTCCTTCATGACTTCGCTTGAAGCGATGGAGCTGTGGGAACGCACCTGGATCGACGAACAGACAAACGTCGAATTGGTGTCAGGCTGCGGGCCGTTTATTCCGACAATCTTCGAGCCCGAGTCGCGCTTGCATCTTGAGCGCAATCCCGATTTCTGGATGTCGGTAGATGGTCAGCAACTTCCCTTCCTCGATTCGTTTACCTGGGTGATTCTGACCGATCAGACCGCCGCCGAGACCGCCTATCGCAATGGAGATCTGGACACGATCAGCTTGAATGCCGTGGCAATCGAGGGGCTTGAAGCCGACTTCCCCGACCATGTCAGATATGACCGCGGCGTGGTGCTGCCTCTCATGATGCGCTTCAACTACAACCAGGATTGGGCAGACAACCCCTGGCTCGACCGTCGAGTGCCCTATGCCTTCCATGTCGCAATGGACCGCGACGCCATCATTGACGCGGTCTACCTCGGCAGGGGCAACCCGTCCACCATTCAGCACCTCAACTGGTACCACGGCTGGGCGATTGACCAGGAGACGACGCGGACACTACCCGGTTACCGGCCCAACAAGGACAAAGACATTCAAATGGCCCATGAACTTCTTGATGCTGCCGGCGTCGAGGAGGGAACCGAGTACACGATGATCGTCGCCGATATCTTCGAGGGTCTCTACCCGGGATCGTCTGAGCTGTATCGCAACATGTATGAGAACTCGCTCGGCGTCACGATCAACATTCAGCTCGATCCGTACGACGCGATCTTCGCCCAGCTCGCGACCGGCAACTTCCCCGGCCAGATGCCGATCTGGGTGGGTGCGGGAACCGGCGACCCGACGTCCGCCTGGAACTCGCGATACGTCCCTGGCGGTGGCGAAAACTGGGAGAAGTACGACTTCCAGCCCGTGACCGACATCGTCACAAGAATGCGGGTCACGCTCGACGCCGAGGAGCGCCGCGAGATGGCGCGTGAGGTGTCGTGGATCCTGCTCGGCGAGGATGAGCGCTATGGCCTCGATGGATTCGCTCCATCGTCGGTCATGGGAAACGGCATCGACACCGGGATCTACTGGCCGTACCTCAATGTTCCGCCGCGCAGCCTGAACGTCTGGGAGCGTGAGGGCTGGCACTGGCGACGGGAAGTCTGGATGGACACGACCCACCCCGACTTCCCCGGCGACCGCGCTTAGCGGCCATTCGTCCCGTCGCTGGCGGGAGGAAACGTAAACCACGCGATTGAGCGCCTCGTTGGAGGAGGCGCTCAATCGCTGTTTGTGCTGCACTGCCTCTATATTCTTGTGCAATCGCACCGCGTGAGTTCGTGCAGAATTTCACACACAACCTCCGAGAGGCTCGCCGCCATGGCTGACTCAGTGTCCGAGGCCCACCAGCAAATCGCCGTCCGCTATCCCCGCTCTGCGTCGTTGCGCGACGGCCATCGCATCTCCTTGCGGCTGATGGCCCCCGGCGACGAGGAACTGATCCTCGATTTCGCCCGCTCGTTGCCGGCCGACGACCTGCTCTTCCTGCGCCGCGACATCACCCAGCGCTCCGCCGTCGACCGCTGGATGCAGGAGGTCGTTGAGCAGCGGACCTTCACGGTCCTGGGCTTCGACGGCGACGAACTCCTGGGCGAGGGCGACCTCAACTACTCGTCCGCCGACTGGACCCGCCACCTCGGCGAGATTCGTCTGCTGCTCTCGCCGAACGCCCGCGGCCGCGGACTGGGGCGTGTGCTGGCCGAGGAGATCTACGCCATCGCCCAACTGCTCGAGCTTCAGCTGCTCACTGCTCGTATGGTGCTCGACCAGGCGGCGGCGCAGTCGGTCTTCCGGCGGCTCGGGTTCCAGCGCGAGGCCGTGCTCTGGGACTACGTGATCGACGCCGACGGCAAGACGCACGATCTGTTGATCGCCACCCGGCGGATGAAGTCGCCGCGCTCGGGCTCGTAGGTTTCTCAGCTCGCCCTACTCGACCATCTACTCGACCAGGCCGTGCAGGCGGTTGAAGCCGAGGTGCCGCTCCGGGTCGGGCTCCCGACCGGCGAGTCCCGGGAAGTCGGGGTCGTAACGCCAGGCGCGGAAGACCCAGTTGCACAGATCGCCGCGTTGTTCGACCTGGAACGGCGAGACCCACTCCCAGACCACCTGACCGCGTCCGTCGATTTCGAATAGCCGCCCTGCCGCGCCTTCCGTGACCAGGAAGTTGGCGTTCGAGAGCTGCGACACCCCGGAGATGTGGGCCGAGAAGAACTGTTCCCTCGGCACACCCTGATAGATCACGTCAACCTGGTCGCTCTCGGGATTTACTGCCACGATCCGCGAGTAGCTCAGGTCCTGTAGCCGGTGCATGCCGTTGTCGTAGATCAGGATGCGGCCGTCGGCGAGCACGTTGGCGTGATGCTGATGTGAAATTTCGGGCCAGCCGAACTTCCAGCGCAGCGACGCCGGCTCGTCGCCGGCGGGCGGATCGACGATGCCCACGATGCTCGTGTCCCGCGAGGAGAAGAGCAGCCCGCCGTCCGGCATCTGTTCGATGCTGTTCGTGTGCGTCCACTCCCAGCGATGTTCCAGCGGGCACTTGGGCGCGTCCTCGGGACTCAACACTTTCCACAGGTGGACTCGGCTCACTTCAGCGCCTGTGGCATCCACTTCGACGATGTCGTCCCCGATCATCGTCGGCGGCATCGGTTGGTTGGGTAGATTGCCACCGCCGAGGACCGCATCGCCGATCTCCTCGGGAATCGCCACCCACTCGAGGAAGATCGTGCTGCCGTTTTCGCAACGGTGGAAGTCGTGGTGAATCGCCTCGTTTTCGTAGTCCCAGATGAGGTTGCCGTCCCAGTCGAGTTCACGCAGGCCGAGGCCGCGTCCACCGAGGAAGTTGAAGGTGTCAGGCGGCGCGCCGGGATCGAGGGTGAAGCGGGTGACCTGTTCGCCGGTCCGAGGCGGAGGCGGCGACAACGGTGAGACCATCGCGAGCAGATTCCCATTGGGCAGGAGCTCGACGTTGAACAGGCGTCGATCCTCGAAGTGCCAGCGGTGGACGACGCGACCCTGGATATCCAGCAGCACGGCATCCTGCGCGCCCAGTCCGCACATCAGGGTGTAGCCCTTGGAGGAGCGCGACGGCTCGTGGTGCGTCAATCCCACCGGTCGATGGATTGGCCAGCCCATTTTGCGGCTCCTCAGACTCGCTGCGTCGCTTCGACGAGGGGGATCACGTCGCGCGCGATGCGTTCGGCTTCCTCGAGATGGGGGTAGGCGGAGAGGATGAATTCGTCGAAGCCCAGACGCGAGTAGGCGCTGAGTTCGTCGGCGGCCTGCTGCGGGGTGCCGACGATGGCGGTACCGAGGTTGACGCGGACGCGGGAGATGCCGTTCCAGAGCCGATCGCCGAGGCGGTCGTCCTCCACTCTGCGGGCCTGGGCCGCGGCACCGACCATGGCGGTCGATTTGACCGCCTCCGCACGCTGCGCCAGAACCTCGGGGTGGGCTTCGGAGAGCAGCTCCGCTGCGGCATCCCAGGCCTCGGCCTCGGTGTCGCGGACGACCAGGTGGGTTCGGAGGCCGAGTCGCGGGCTGCGGCCGGCGCCGGCGAAGGCGTCGCGGGCGTGGGCGACCAGATCGGCCATGGCGTTTTGCGGCTGAATCCAGCAGAGGAGGACGTCGGCGCGGTCGGCGGCCAGCCGGAGAGCGGCGTCTGAGGCGCCGCCGAGGTACCACTCAGGGGCGGGCGGCGATGGCGTTGGCGCGACGACTGCTCCGTTGAGGCGGACGGACTGACCGTCGAAGTCGAGCGGGCCGCCAGAGCGCCAGAGCCGGGCGCAGGCGTCGATGAACTCGTCGGCCTGGGCGTAGCGATCGGCGTGGGAGCCGCCGATACCGAGACGCTCGTTGTCACCCTGGATGCCGCCGGGGACGATGTTGATGTCGATCCGGCCGCCGGAGATCTCATGGAGGGTGGCGGCCTGCTGGGCGAAGAGACCGACCGGGGTGATGCCGGGGCGGACGGCGATCAGGAGGCGGATGCGGGAGGAGACGGCGCAGAGGGCGGAGGCGGTGGTCCAGGTCTCGGCGAGCGGGGCTGAGTGCTCGAAGGAGCCGTTGGCGAAGCGGGTGGGGATGAGGAGGGAGTGGTAGCCGAGTCGCTCAGCGTTGAGGACGACGTCGCGGAGGTAGTCGAAGGTGGGATCGCGCTGGGCGCGCCGGGAGCCAATGCGGTCGCCGTCGCCGTCGATGGGGACGAACCAGCTGAACTTCGGAGCGGGGCGCACGGTCATGTGGCGAAGTGTAGGTCGTGGCAGGGAGCCCCAAAAAAAAAAAATTAAAAAAAACCCCACCCACGGGCGGGGGGCTGTGGGACAAAAAGTGTGACTGAGGCGCGGCCTAGT